>JAVJSU010000043.1:0-84189 GCA_040219275.1 Aggregatilineales bacterium
CAATGCTAAAATGATTTTCAAAACCCCACTGAAGTGGGCTGTTTTCACAAATATACGGGAAGAATAGCCTGCTTCAGCAGGGTTTTACACCAATGTAGCCAATGGGTTTCAGCCATTGGCGGCACTTTGCAACAGAGCAGCCATTAGCTTTTAGTTTGAAAAAACACCGCTTTTGCTAAATGCTAAGAGCCAAAAGCTACGACATTCATGGTCTTCTACCAAAGAATGACTGTCAATCACGATAGTTTGCCTATCCAGAACTGACATTATTAACCGTCCACCCATGCCAGCAGATCAGCGCGGGCGATGTCGTCGCCTTCGACGTGGATCAGGTTGGCATGGATTGCATCGCCGAGGCGTTGTTGCTTGCTACTGAGCGGGACGAGCGGTTCCAGCGCAACGGTCACACGCCACGATCCGCTCTGTTCATTATTGTGCGCTCATCTGGATCACCCATATAGACTAGAACGGAGGAACTATGTAGACCGGGTGGACTGTACTATGCCTCGATTGCCCACCCCTAACACCAAAGATGGCACATTCTGATAACGAAATACCCATCTATCACCTGTGTAAAATTTCCTTGCCTTCACTTAGGATTCATATATCGAATGATAAGTAAAGGAGTAAACTTTTGAAGAAACGAATATTATTGTTCATTTTACTTGTTCTTAGTTTAGGATTAGGCAACATCCTTGCACAGAATGACCTTGACGAAAACCCCGATGAATACTTTGGCGAAGTCGTAACAGTAGAAGGTGTTGTAGACATTGTTTCACCGAACGCCTTTGTACTGTCCCAAACCGAACCCTTTGACCTGTCTCCCGATTCCTTGCTGACCTTCCCCGCGACCGATGGTTCGTTTGGCATTGACATCAACAACGGACAACGCGTACGCGTGACGGGTGTCTTCAATCAATACGACCTCGTGGCAATGGAAGCGGCAATACAGATGGATCTTGATGACAACGCCTTAGCGCAATTCAGCCCTGACGATTACACGCTTACGGCAAGCGCTGTAGAGATTCTCGAAACCACAGGTCGGATGCGCCTGATGGATTCTGTGGCTGTAGGTGAATTTATGGCAGATCCCACGACGTACTTTGACGAGACGGTGACCGTAGAAGGTGTGGTAGATATCGTTTCACCGAATGTTTTCGTGCTTAACCAGACCGAACCGTTTGATCTTGCTCCAGAATCCGTTCTGATATTCCCCGGTGCAGATAACGAATTTGGCATTGACATCAACAATGGCGCACGGGTTCGGGTACAGGGTACGTTTAATGCCTATGACCTGCCTGCTTTAGAAGCATCGGTAGGGTTCGATTACGATGATAGCGCCTTCGGTGCTTACGATAGTAGTGACTATGCTCTCGTCGCAGATAACGTAACCCTTCTTTCTGAAGCGAATTATCTCGCCGCCGCCGCCTCACTCAACAGTTTAGTCTCTGCACCCGATGACTACATCGGTGAAACCCTGACGGTTGCCGGTTACATTGGTCGGGATGTTGACCTAGAGACAGGCAACTTTATCCTTTTTGATGATGCCACTTTTGGTACAGAACGTGTGCTCGTGCTCTCCGAAGATACTGCCAGTATCATGGGATCGGATAGCATGACAATGGGTCTCACTGAGGGTGATCGTGTGGTCGTTACAGGCGACGTGCAAGAGTTCAACCTTGTTGATCTCGAAAGTGAAGTCGGCTATGAATTAAGCGACACTCTGTATGTTCCACATCAAGGCTTACCAGTCATTGTGGCAAGTTCTGTGGAACAGGGCGCAGAAAGTGATGTGATGAATCAGAATATGCAGGGCGCGGATACAAACGGTGCTACAACCACTTTTGATGCGTCCAACTATGCTGATTATCCTGAAGCAGATACCGACCTTGGTGATGTCATTGGCGACCCGGCGGCTTATTATGGACAGATTGTTAACGTAAGTGGCGACATTCCAGAATTTATCGATGGAGATCGGGCATTCTACATTTCCGATGAAGACTTCCTTAGTCCTGATTATGCGCTGGTTCTGGTGCCTGACGAAGAACTTCAGGAAATTATTGCCTTATTAACGCAAGACGACCCTGTAACCGTACGCGGTGTGGTTCGTCCGTTCAATTTCGTCGATCTTGAAAATGAAATTGGCTTTGAAATGGACGATGCGGCTTATGGCAATGTTGATGGAACTGCTGTAATCATCGCTCTGGAAATCATCCCGAACGTTGAGTAAACAGCACCCTGCGCGAGGAATGACCTTCATTCAGCAGACGATCCCTCAAGAGGCATTCCTTCATAACTAGCATTTCTGTTAGTGCCTTAGCGTATCCTGACTCCGGATACGCTATTTTTTTCGTTTCGTAGCTAAATCACCAGCGGACGGTGTGCCATCTGCTTGATCTTTTCCGGCTCCACCTTACCATAATGCAGGGCGACGGCGACTTCGATTTCATCCAGCACATTCAGCGACGGACTACTGCCGAGGCTATCCGTACCGAGATAGACGGGAACATTGGCGGCGACATATTTTTCCAGCGGCATCCTGCCACAGCGCAGACGCAAATTACTGCGCGGGCAATGCACCACACTGCATTCGTTGGCGACGATACGTTTGATGTCCTCATCGTCCACATGCACCGCGTGTACTAGCAAGGGACGCAAATCCAGCGCACCAATGTCTTCTAAGTAAGCGATGGGGGTCACTTTGGGAGATTCAAAATTCAAGCCCATGCGGATGTTAGCATCTGCAATTTCGCCCGTGCCTTTAGTAAAGAACTCATACTCAGCGGGACTTTCCGCCACATGGATGCACAGGGGCAGGTTTTCATCACGCACATAATCCAGCGCGTCGTGCCACAAATCAGGGAGCACAGTATAAGGCGAATGGAGCGATAAGCCGATCTTCACGCCGTCTTTGCGTTCTTTGGGTCGCCATTCGTCGATCAGTTCACGCGCTTGTTTGAGGCGTGCTTCTCCGTCTTCTTTAGTCAAGCCCAATACTTCCACATAGACCACGCCTTTAAGGTCGGAGTGGATCAACGGGGCGAGGCTTGCACCGGTGGTCGTGATGTCGCAGACGGTGGTCGTCCCCTGTGCGATCAGCTTTTGCACACTTTTGACCGCCGCTTCTTTAGAGACTGCATCCAGCCGAGTGCCAAGCGCCTTGCGTGCATTCGCCACCGTTTTCAGAATCCACTCAAAAAAGGCTTGTCCGGTCACATCCGGGCGGAATTCATCCAGCCATCCGAGTTCAAGATGGGTATGGGCATTAACAATCGGCGAAATCGCATGGATCGCCTGTAATTGTGAATTGAAAAATTGGTAGACGCTATTCAAGCCGGTGATCTGGAGCACCTCGCTCACCCGCTCCGAAGGTTGTACAAGCCGAACCGCGCCGGTTTCTTCGTAAATTTGGCGCAGAATCTTCAAGCCGGAGGTGCTGATATAGCTCACATCGGCGAGATCAAGCGCGATTTGCTGGTCAGGGCGACCAATCTCACGGGTGATGACATCCATGAGGGTTTGTTTGCTGGTGCTATCCATCCGCCCTTTAAGCGCCAGAAGTGTTGTGTTGCCGATGCGACGCGTGGCAATATCGATCATGGGCGTATCCCATATTCATTACCGGAATGTTTGCTTGATAGTATAGCGCAAGTGGACGATAAGCAAATTAAACAGGCAGACTTCTACGATTGCCTGAGTGAGTCTTGAAGGCGCTGATAACACACTCTACACTGATAGCTATAGCCATCGAACACATACGGAGAAACTTTAGTGAAGAAAACGATCCTATTATGTCTGCTTTTGCTGGCGAGTATTTCTGCCTGTAACCTTGAAGATACAGCCGAAGAAACAGCCCCCACGCCGACCACCTCCACCAATAACGGCGGTAGCACGATCAACGGACAAGCGGCACGGGTAACAAATGTCATCGACGGCGATACCATTGATGTGCAGATTAACGGCGAAACCTTCCGTGTGCGTTATGTGGGTGTGAATACGCCGGAGCGTGACGAACCCTGCTACACCGAAGCGGGGGCGGCGAATCGGGCGCTGGTCGGCGGGCAGAACGTCATCCTTGTGCGCGATGTCAGCGAGACAGATCGTTTTGATCGTCTACTGCGCTATGTGTATGTGGGCGATATTTTCGTCAACGAATTGCTGGTGGCACAGGGCTTTGCAGAAGCGGTACTTTACAACCCTGATAACCGCGAACACGACAATTTCGTTCAGTTGGAGCAACAGGCGACTCAGCAGAATCTGGGTTGTCATCCGAGTGGCATCTTCAACGATGATTCCACCACACGTTAAGCAAATTGGCGTATGATTAGGGTGTGTTGACGGTAAATCGACAAAAGGTGGTCATGATGCGGCGTAACTTGCTGATACTTTGCACGATGATTTTGTGGGCGGTGCTCCCACTTTCAATGCTCCACGCACAGGATGATGGTGACGATGACGGGCAACCCGTCGAACAGGCGACGGACATCACCATCACTTATGATGACGAAGTAAGCGATACCCTCACCGAGCGGACATTTTTCGACCTGTTTCGCTTTAACGGGATTGCGGGGGAAACCATCGTGATTACGGTGACCGCTTCTGATGGATTAGCCCCGCTCATCGGTTTGCTGGATAGCGGGCGGAATCTGGTCGCCGTCAGTGATGATGGGCAGGTGAACGGTGAAATCGAACTTGAATATACAGTAGAAACCACTGGCGAGCATGTCATCAACGTGACTCGCGTCGGGCGGGATGAAGGCACAACGACAGGCAGTTATGTCTTGCTCCTACGGCGGGCTTCCGCAAGCGGGACGCGCATCAATCCCTTTCAGGATGTGACCTTCCGCTGTGGCACAACGGATGTCACGAGCGTCGCCACGCTTGATTTCTCTCAACCGCCGGGGGAAAGTTATACCTTCAGCGTGTATGGGCTGGATGATTTTCAGCCGATCATCCGCATGGAAATTGACCTTGAACAGGGCTTTGAAGAATGCTCCACCGATTCACAACGGCTCGGCGGGCATGTGTTGATGTTACCGGATGGCGAGACACTCACCTATGCGGAAGGCGAACCGGAAAACGCCGCCCAATTTGGCGTGGGGCTGGCGGATCAAATCAACCGCATTACCTTGACCATTGGCAGTATTGATGGGAGCGCGGGGCGTTACGTGCTGGTGATGACCGGCTTTGATATTGAGACTGCCGGGGCGTTAGATGTGATCGAATTCCGGCTGGGTCCGTTGGTCGCGGCGAGTACGTCCATGACCGTGTATATGGTGGCGCAGGGGACTAATCGGCTTGACCCATTGATCGAAGTGTACACGGACGACGACTTCGATGTGCCAAGTCTAGCCTGTGATGATGCCGGACGGCGGGATTGTGAAGATGTGCTGTCGTTTGATGGTGCAGGGTTTATTTTTGATGCGGAAGACACGCTCATCGGGGATCGCTTCGATGCGGGCGTAATGCTCAACCCCGGTAACACCGATCCGCAAACGATTGAATTTTCCAGCCGTGCGGAAAGCGCAACCGGAGCCTATGCGATTGTCGTCATCGGTGAATTGCCCCCGCGTGATTCGGCGGACGCAGACGATTAAATGAATCGGGTTGATCGGCTGTTTGATATTCTGCTCCATCTGCGACGCAAAGGGCGCATCCGTGCGGAAGACCTCGCGCAGATTTTCGATGTGACGGTGCGGACAGTCTATCGGGACATCGCCGCCTTGCATGAAATGGGCGTGCCGATTGTCTCGTTACCGGGTGAGGGATACGAACTCATGCCCGGTTTTTATCTGCCCCCGTTGATCTTCACGCCGGAAGAAGCAACCGCGCTTTCACTAGGTGCACGCTTGCTGATGCGTCAGGCTGAAGGCGACTTGCCCGATCATGCAGAAAAAGCCCTCACCAAAATTGCCGCCATCCTACCCACCGCTACCCGTGAGCATGTCGACGCGCTGAATGCCGTGATTGATTTTTTCGCGCTGGGGCGGCGCTATAATTTTGAATCACCACAATTGCTCACCCTGATTCATGCCATCCAACAAAAGCAGGTCGTTCGCCTCAGCTATCACGGGCGCAGAACCGACGAACTCACCGAGCGCGAGGTGGAACCGTCCTTGCTCAGTTATTTTAATGGCACGAGCTATCTATCCGGTTATTGTCGTCTTCGGCAGGGTGAGCGCAGTTTTCGGCTGGATCGAATTGAGAGTCTTCGTGTGTTGGACGAGATATTTATTCCGCGCAAATCAATGCCAGACGGATCATCAGTGGACGTAGTCACGATACATCTGCGGGTGAAGGCGACGGCTGTGCGCTGGGTGCGGGAACGTCAGCATTATGGGTTTGTCCGTGATGAAACGCTGGAAAACGGTGATGTTGAGATGATCTACACGATAGAAGACCTATTCGAGATCAAGGCGTGGCTGTTGGGCTGGGGCGCGCAGGTGGAAGTGGTCTCTCCAACGAAAGCGCGGGAGGCAATACGTGCAGAAGTGCAAAAGATGCTCAACATCCTGACATAGGGTTGTCAGTTGCGGGTTGTATGCTGGGGATGTCGTTTAAATTTAACCCGAATATGGAGTGACATCTGATGAATCAATCTGCAATCGTTGAACTTGTCCTGTTTAAGCTGGTCGGTGGATCAAATGAGGAGGATTTTCTTTCTGCCGCGCAGGGCATTAATCCGCAACTAGAAGAAATGCACGGCTTTATCGAACGGCGCTTACTGCGTAACGGTGAGCAATGGGTCGATATTGTCTACTGGGACTCATTGGAAGAAGCGCAATCAGCGGCGGAGGCAATTATGACGCTGGAAGCCGGACAGAAATTCGGTGCTTTCATCGAGCAAGCAACCATGCAATTCATGCACCTGCATCCTGTCGATGTGTTGACGAAAGCCTAAGCGCAATTGCGGGGCGTGTACTATGCAGACACGCCCCGCAAGAATCAAAAACCGACGGAATTTTAGCCGTCGGTGAGATGTTATTGTGAAATCGTAACGCGATAATTTTTGTACGGATTATACCGTCGCGCCGCGTGTTGTAATCATGCTGATGATGTGCTTTACGCCAATATCAAAATTACGGGTGCAGTCAATCGGCGGTTGCCAGAAGCGCACTTCGTTCAAACGGACGCGCTGGCTAATCACCGGCATCAACATTTTGCCTGAACTGATCGCATACTCGCGTTCAACAGTGGCTTCTTGGTCGGCAAAGGATTCCGGTGAGATAATCGCCAGCACCAGACCACTCGTCCGCAAAGCATTTTCGATCTGCTTGCGCCAATCCTGACTATCCACCACATGCAGGCTATCCAGCCAGACATTAACGCCCGCATCTTGCAATGCCATCGCTAAATCAACCGCGAAAAGCTCATCGGAGCGCGTGTAACTGATAAACACCCCATTGTCCGCAGAACGGATCAAATTCCGCCCGTTGGTTAGGCGTGTATAGGCTTCATGCAAGGCAGGATCACCGGGCGATTTGGTGAGGGCGCGACGTAAAGAACGCCTCTGTTGCTCTGCAAGGTTAATCTCCAGGGTTTCACCTGTTGGGACATCGGAATTATAGTTGGTATTTGCGTTATTATCGGTGGTATAATTCATGTTTCACCACGTTTTCCTTAAGCATTTCACTCTGTAACAAGTATACCATAAACAAACAAAAAACAAACATTAACATTAGTATTTCGAAGTTTGTACGCATTCGTTATGAGTACAGATGTAAATAAGGATGCACGTCTTACGTTACAATTGGGTGAGGAAATTTCTAGAAATCGCTAAAGAGTTGATATGATGCACAGGCAGATCGGCACACTTTCCCCACAAGCGCCTTATAATTTTCCACTCGTGCTGGAAATCCTCCGGCGATATGCCCATCCCACGCTTGACCATGTCCATCAAGATGCCTATTGGCGTGCGTTGCATGTGAGCAGTGGCAACGCACATGGTTTAGCACTGATTCGCGTGAACTTGCTGGAGAATGATGATTTAGGCGTTGCGCTAATGGCTACAACATTGGACTCAACTGACTCCATTGACGATAGCGATTTGCTGGCGGAAGTACGCCACATTCTCGGCTTGGACATGAACGTCCCACCCTTTTATGTATATGCCCGCACACAACCGGAATTATGGCAGGTCGTCGCGCCGCTGGAAGGTGTGCGCTGGTTACGCACGGCGACGACGTTCGAGGCGCTTTGCATGACGATTATCGAACAGCAGATCGCATGGACGGCGGCACAACGCGCTCAACGCTGGCTGGTGGAATGGGGCGGACATACGCTTAATTATGACGGAAAACCTTATTTTGCTTTCCCGACGGCGGAGCAAATCGCCAACAGTACAGAAGAAGAACTCACGCCCCTAAAAATCACATTTCGACGGATGCGCCTGTTGATTCACGTCGCGCAGAGTGTCGTGCGTGGTGAGATTGACCTCGAACGCTTAAAGCAGACATCACCACAGGAAGCGTATTCGGTGTTAACAGGAATTAAGGGCATCGGGCATTGGACGGCGGCGTGGACATTGGCGCGGACACAGGGCAGTTTTGCCTATGTCGGGCATAATGATGTGGCGTTACAGGCGGCGGTTAATCATTATTTTTACGGCGGAACGGGTAAAATTCCGGAGGCACAGGTGACGGAAACATTCGTCCGCTATGGCGAGTATGCCGGACTAGCGGCGCATTATACGATTCTGCGCTGGGTGCTGGATCGTTATGAACCGACCCGCTAGCCCAACGTCGCGTGAAGTTGACTCTTGATCGACTCGACGCTGACGGGTTTATGGAAGTAGGCTTCGTAGTTGCCACTCACAATGAGTTCTTTATCTTCCGGGCGGGTGTTGCGTGCGGTGACGACAATAATCGGAATATCGGCTGTTTGGGCGCGATTGCGGATAATCTTCGTAAACAGGAAGCCATCCATTCCCGGCAGGAGAATGTCCAACAGAATCGCCGCGGGACGGGTCGTTTCGATGTAGCTCAATGCTTGTTCCGCAGTCTCGACTTCAACTGTCGCATACCCGTACATTTTTAGCAGTGTACCGAATAAATCACGATTGGATTTATCGTTCTCAACGATCAAAATGGGTTTCATGATCGCTTCCTCTATTAATAATTGTTGATTAATTAATATTTTACACTGGTTAATTGATAAAACAATTGAAAAATAATCAATTATTTATGAAGAACAAACGTCTCCAGATTACAGCTAAGCCAATAAAAAACGACCATATCCGTGAAGATACAGTCGTTTATCATTAATTTTGGATCAGACGGACGGTTTGTTTATTCGTCGTCGTCATCATCCCAATCTTCGTCGTCCCAATCGTCATCTTCCATCAAACTGTGGGGATGACCATGTTCGAGTTCTTCTGCATCAGCGGCGCGCAGGGTCACAACTTCGACATCATACGTGACGACCTTGCCAGCCAACGGATCGTTGAAGTCCAGCACGATTGCGTCGTCCAGCACTTCCTTAACGAGGGCTTCGATCATGTAACCGTCTTCATCTTCCAGAAGCAGTTCCATGCCGGGTTCGATGGTGTCTGAATCCGGGAAGTCATCACGATCAATGGTATCGGTGTTTTCTTCGTCATAATCGCCATATGCGTCTGCGGGTTGCAGTGTGACGCTGAATTTATCGCCGACCTTCTTGCCGGTTAATGCGTTTTCCAGTCCGGGTACGATATTTTCCGCACCATGCAGATATTCAAGCGGTTCATTCGCAGATGCTTCGTCCATCTCGACACCTTCTACGGTCAAGACATACGCAATACCAACGACGACCCCGTCTTTAATTTCACTTACTGTGGTTGTTGCCATAGGTGTTATTTACCTCAAAATCACTGACCACCGAAACACGGGTCAAACAGTCGGGCATTATAGTGGCGAACGCCCCGGAATGGAATGCCTGGCGTGCAAGAATTGTGTTAATTTTTTCGCAAATGCTCGCACAGTAACTTTACGATCAATGACTAGAGCGTAGGCGACCCGTTGAGGACTTAACCGACTCCCTTTGTATAATGCCTAAATCGCCTAAATACCCATCAGGAGGGTCACATGGCAACATGGGTTGCACATTTTCGGCTGGTAGAAGCCTTGCTAGAACGCGTGTTTGATTTTGAGCGCCGGTCATTTTTGGTCGGCAACATCGCGCCGGATTCCGGTGTGCTGACGGCGGATAAAACCGGCTATGAACCGTCCTCGGATGTGTCGCATTGGCGCGGCACGGGACGGGATATTCTACCGGAGCAATTTTACGCCGATCATCTCGCAGATCAGACCTTTAGCGCGGATGAATATGCCTTTCGCATGGGTTATTATTGCCATCTGATCGCAGATCAACTCTGGGCGGAGCACATCTGGCGACCCAAAAAAGAAACCCCGCTCTATGCCCCCGTAAAAGACGATCCCCAATTTGCATGGGAGATCAAGAAAGATTGGTACGGGCTGGATTTCCTCTATCTGCAAGACAATCCGCAGAGCATCTTTTACACCGATTTCGTCCACATTGGCGCTGTGCCGGATTATATCGACGATGTGTTCCCCGCAGGTGCGTTTACCCAACGTGTCAAAGATACCCAATCCTTTTATCTCAACCCGCCGGATTGGGATTTAGAACGTCCCTATATGTACCTCAACCGTCAGGAATGGGACGATTACATCACCCTGACGATTGAAGCGTTACAGGATGTGCTCATCGCCAAAAATGTGGCGCAAAATTGATGTTTAAGACCATATTATAGCATTCTCAATAGGTGACTGGATTTTCCCTATCGCCTAACCCCTTCCCCAATAACCAACGTGCGTTCCGGTAGATCAACGCCGTACACAACCCGCGTGCGGCGTTTTTGTTGATCGCGTTAGTTCATGATGACTTCAAGAGATTCATAGCGCCTGCACATGAGGTTATCACTCAAATAGAGCTTTACACCGCGATAATTTAATTCTGGCTAACTTAACTTTGGTTAAATCACTTATTCAGGTAAAATGCAGAACAAAATCTGACACATCCTGAGGAGTCTCGTAATGAAAAAATACTTCGCGCTCATTTGCGTTTTGATGCTGATTATGATGATCGTGCCTGTGCTGGCGCAGGACGATGGCGGGCAATTGCAACCGGACGAAGACCCGACCTTCGCCACCGTGCCGATGACCAATGGCTTCTCGCCGGATCCGTGGATTGTCACTGTGCTGGCGGGTGGTCCGGTGAATATGGCGAACGAAGCGGCGGAAGGCTGTTTTGGCGGTGTGGCGGCAGTGCCGGATGTCAACATTGAATGGCTGGAAGAAAGTACGGGCGCGGTACGGGTGTTCTTTATGTCACTCGCAGACACAACCATCATCATCCGCGACCCTGAAGGCAACTTCCTCTGTAACGATGATAGTGGCATCTCTGGCGCGAACCCGCTTGATCCGGCAGTGCTGATTAATGCGCCTATGGTCGGCACCTATAACATCTGGATCGGTACCTATCTACAGGATGAACTCGCCGCAGGTTATCTGATGATTACGGAATTCGCCGACACCTATCCGGGGCAGATCATCTCCAACATGATGGGAACGATTATTGAGCCGGAATGAACCTGTTTCGTAAACACGGAAAAGCGTAACATAACAACCAAAAAAGCGGGTGGATCATGATACTTATGAGCCACCCGCTTTGATTTTTACCGTGTTTAAGCCAGCAAAATGCTAGTCGTTGGAGCCGATGCCGATGTGGAATGCGACCACATAATCACCGAAAGTCCGCATTTCGTAGCTTCGCATGATCGGCGTGTAGGCAAAACCGATGGACTCTGCATCAATCGGCAAGGTCAGCATAGAATCGGTGTTGCTCCCGCTCAATGTGCGTCGGTTTGTCCGTGAGACCGTTGCGTTGCGGAGGCTGGTGCTTTCTCCCCAGCAGGACGCAGAACCGGCATCATCGCAAAAGACTGTCGCACCGTCATTATCGACGATAAAGTTATATTCGTTGTCGATCAACCCGATCAGCGGATCCATCGACTGAACGACGGAGAACATATATACGGACGGATTAACCCCCGAAAGCACCATGCCGGACGTGATGCCCAATGACAGCGGATCTCCCGCGCCATCTGCTGACGAAAGCAACATGCCTTCAAGAATCAGCACGAATTCGCCGGGCTGGCTGTTGAAACCGCCTACCACGATTTCGATATTCGCCATATTGCTATAGTTGAAGGTGTTGAAGGTCTGCGACGATGTGACATTACTCGGCGGGACTAATCCGGTAGTCGGCAGGTTCACGCTATAGTAGCTGGCATCGGCATTATCGTCATTGCACAGCCCATCGCCGGAAGCCGCATCACGGATAGACAGGATCGGGTCGAAGCCGTTCAAGCCGATTACGGTTGCGGTGTAGTTGGAATCAGGACGCATCTGCACAACAGTCACGACCACGCCATTATCCGCGACGAGGTTGCCATTGCAGTAAATCGGTTCGCCAATCGGTCCATCCGGCACGCTGACGGTAGAGGTTGTTGTCGATGTGGTTGATGATGTACTCGATGTACCTGCGCTTGCATCAATATCGTCTTGCGTTAAACCATTCAAGCTCACACCAATTAGTTCGACCGCGTCGATTTCCGTCCAGATGCCTTCACTCTGCTGGTCGATCTCGATTTGCACGCCGTTGGTGAAGAACTCGTTGCCAAATAAGCGGGAAATACTCAGCGAGAAAACGCCTGGGCAGGTCGTATCATCAATGGCGCTATCAGGGATTTCTACGGGTGATCCATCCGGTGTGAGTAGCGACACCGAGGTGATTGTCCCCGGATTATAATTCACGTAAATGTTGATTTCACGGGCTTGTACGGATTCGCCATAATAGAGTGTGATAGTTTCCACCGTGCCGGAATCCAACGATGCCCACGCATTCACGGAATCGCCACATTCGAGCGCGTTCGGTGCGCCGGTTGCTTGATTGGCGCTATAGTCGGGGTCATCATATTGGCTGGAAGCAGTCGCACTGCTCGCCCACTGGCTGATCGTTTCTTCACTGCCCGGTTGTGCGCTGACGACTCCGCCAAGCATCACCAGCAAAATCACCGCACTTACACTGAACTTTTTGAGCATAACGCTTGCATCCTTGTTTACGATAATGAGGTCAAAAAAGGTTAGGTGTTTTTATCATAATCGTGAACAGAGGTTACGAAGCGTTAAGAAGCGGGATTTTAAATCACCGCCCCAACTAATGCCTTTCAGGGATAGGTTTTTTGTGGTCGATTTCTTACTGTTACCGCCAATGGCTGAAACCCATTGGCTACGCTAGTGTAAAACCCTGCTGAAGCAGGCTGTTCTTCCCGAACATTTGTGAAAATAGTCCACTTCAGTGGGGTTTCTAAAATCAGAGTAGCATTGAGGTTTCAGCTCAATGTGGGACAAATTCAACCAAACAGTTAAACACCTGAACCTACCACTGAAAGCCCCAACGCCCTTTCCAAAATTTTGGAGAGGGTGATGATGTAAGAAAAAACTTGAGCTTTTCTCTGTGTCCTTTGTGCCTATGTGGTTAGAATTTTTCTTCTACTTCACAATGTCTAGCGATTCGATGATGAGTTTTTGCGGGGAGGGTACATCAATCAGACCAAAGCCGAAATTGCCCTGTGGTGTGACGACAGCATATTGATTATCAATCCACGCGACGAAACCGAGCGCCCCTTTTGGCGAACGCGGGGTATCCAGCACAACCGCGCCATCCACGCTGAAAATCACGCGATCTTTCCGCCAATCAATCGTGTAATCATGGAAATCCGCCATGAGCGACTCGTCTAGCGCGCATTCATCCACTCCAATCGCCCGCTGACCCAATCCCCATAGCGCACGATACAAAAACGGCACACGCATCATCACGAAGGCGAACGGAGCGAACGGCACCAGCGCATAAAACAGCGGACGGGTGGCATCGAAAACGCCTGCTTTCCAGCCATGCCCCGCCACGCCTTTTGCGAGTGGCATGTTATTCGGGGGCGATCCATAAAAAAACCAGAGCGCACGCGGCAAGCTAAAATGGCGTTCGTTGGGCGCGTAGGGATGATTCCAGAAGCCGAAGCCCGCCGTGCCGCGAATGTCTCCGTCAAAACGGGCGCGGATAGTCAGCACGAGTGGCGGCGAACAATCGAACGCGTCGCGCCGTAAATAGGTGCTGAGTTGTGCGTCATGATAGGCGGATTTTTCAGCAGGCGGGACAGTCAGCACGTAGGCTTCACCGTCGCGTTCAACCAGTCCGCGTCCAATTTGTGTGGGATGGAAGGGCATGGATTAATCGCTCACTGGCGTTTGTTGATTTACAGGCGGCGTGATGGCGTGGGTATCGGTTTTGCGCTTTTCTTCCATTTCAACCTCATCGTCAATCCGGGCTTGACGGACTTTGAGGTAACGGGCGGCGACAATGCTGGCGATAAACACCATCACCGACGATGATACAAGTTGCCCGTCAAATTGCAGATGACCGGATGTCCACTCGACATCCACCGACGCACCCAGCGCGGCGAACACATACACCGCGGACAAATTGCCGACGAATGTGCCGAGCATAAACACCCGAAACGGCATGTGGATATTCCCCGCGACGAAGCTCACGATGTCATACGGACCTTGAATCAAGCGCAGAGCGACCAGCGATTCAAAGGCATTTTGGCGCATAAAACGGGCGATTTTCTGGGCGGGACGGCTGAATAACCCGACCTGCTCATCCTGTTTGATTTCCACCGCGAAGACTTGTCCGGCGTAATACGGCAAAATCGCCGAGAGTGTGGTGGCGATCATGCCATAGACAAAGCCCCAGAACACGCCGAAAATCGCGCCACCCGCCGCAATCAGGATGATCGTTGGGATGAGCGTGAACGGGCGCAGAACCGTCGCCACGAATAAGAACACCAGCGGACCGTACCAATACGAGGTCAAATAATGTTGTGCGTCTTGAATGAGTTGCGTGGGCGTGAGTTGGCGTGAGTCGAGGATGAAATAAATGCCACCAATCGCGCCAATCCAGAAGCAGACCACCACGATTTGCTTGGCATAAGTTTTTAACAGTCGTAACATGGCTGTCCTTGTTTCATCCAGAAGACCTGTCTCTACACTCTATTCTGGCAGGAGAATGCACGCAGTTCAAGCGGTTAGCATTAAGATTATGGCGCGTCGCGGTCTGCGTAGGGCGATTATCGGTCATGTGAGCCGTCGTCGGGACGCGCAACAATCGCCTGCAACACGGATAGTAAATCCGGCGTTTCCGGCGCATCTTTGAAGTGTGCCATGCGCTCGTAAACCTCATGTGCCGCGCTATGAAACCCGTCCGGCAAGCCCGCGGAGGCGAAAGTTTCTGCGATTTCGTCCATCTCCCCGGCAAATCGCCACGCTTTGGCGGTCACACGGCGCACCCGTTCGCCCGTTTGGGTGGCGTATTCAGGATCGCGCTCCGACCATTGCGCTTCAAGTTCGTCGCGCACACCGAGCGCCTCTGCTCCGGCGAGGATCAAACTGAGCAGAGCGGTTGTGCCTTTGGTATTGGCGGCGAATACCATCTTCAACGCGGAGGCTTTCCCGATCTCGTCGCCGATGACTTCGGTTTCCAGCACACCCCCTGAAAATAGACTTTCAACCTCCGGCGCGGCTTGACCGGACAGATACAACCATGTTTGTTTGGGCTGGGTTGTCGGTCCGCCGATGATTCCGCCATCGACAAAGGTGATTCCAGCCTGGTGCATTTTATCGCCGATACGTTTTGCTTTTTGCGGAGAAATAGCGTTGGCATCCACATACATGCCCTGAAAACCATGCGCGATCACGCCCTCAGCGAGTTGCTCTGCGGCGTGGGGCGGACACACACTGACGATTACGGCGCATTGCTCGCAGAGTGCTGTCAGCGTGACGACATCAATTAAGCCTGACTCATTTGCGCGCGCTCTGGTGTCATCACTGCGCTTTTCGGATGCCCATAAAACGCGGTAGCCACTTTGTCGCATCATGGCGGCGATAAAGCTCCCCATCGCGCCGGGATGCAGGATGCCCACCGGAGTATTTTTGTCGATTGCCATTGCAGAATTACCTCAGACTATCTCACGTACAGAAGAATGCCGAGTATAACGTATCCGCTCAGGTGAATGAAACGTGACAATCAAAAACAGGGACGACCCGTGTGGATCGTCCCTGTAAAGTTTTAAGCGAGCTGCTAAAAGCTAAGAGCCAAAGGCTAACAGCTAAAAGCGATCTTACATCATGCCGCCCATACCGCCCATGCCGCCATCACCCATCGGCATTGCAGGTTCGTCCTGCGGAATGTCGGTGATGAGTGCTTCGGTGGTCAGGATCATGCTGGCGATGGAAGCGGCGTTTTCAACTGCGCCACGGGTCACCTTAGCAGGATCAGGGATACCGGCTTCGATCATGTCCACATATTCGTTGGTCATGACGTTGTAACCGATGCGGTGGTTCTTCTTGCTCTTCTGGGTACGACGGACGTTGTCGATAATGACCGCGCCATCTTCACCCGCGTTGGCGGCGATCTTACGCATCGGTGCTTCTAAGGCACGACGCATAATGGCGACACCGGTATTTTCGTCGTCACCGTTCAGCTTGAAGTCGGCGAGGGCGGCAACGGCGTTCACGAGTGCAACACCACCACCGGGGACAACACCTTCTTCAACAGAGGCACGCGCCGCGCTCAGTGCGTCTTCTACGCGATGCTTCTTTTCTTTCAGTTCGGTTTCTGTAGCGGCACCCACACGGATGACTGCAACACCACCGCTGAGCTTCGCCAGACGTTCCTGAAGTTTTTCACGATCATAGTCGCTGGAACTGCTGTCGATTTCGTTGCGGATTTCGTTGATGCGACCCTTGATGTCACCTTCTTCACCGGCACCGTCAACAATCACGGTGTCTTCCTTGGTGCTGACGACCTTCGCCGCACGACCGAGGTCTTGCAGGGTGGCGGTTTCCAGCTTGCGTCCGGTTTCTTCGCTGATGACGGTACCACCGGTCAGGATGGCGATGTCACGCAACATGGCTTTACGGCGATCACCAAAACCGGGGGCTTTGATGGCGAGCACGTTCAGCATACCGCGCAATTTGTTGAGCACGAGGGTGGCGAGGGCTTCACCGTCAACGTCTTCACAGATGATGACCAGTTCACGCTTGCCGATTTGTACCAATTTTTCCAGCACGGGAACGATGTCCTGTGCGGCGCTGATTTTCTTGTCGTAGATGAGGATGTACGGTTCGTCGATCTGCGCTTCCATCGTTTCTGTACTGCTGATGAAATACGGGCTGATGTAGCCACGATCAAACTGCATACCTTCAACGTATTCGGTTTCGAATTCCAGACCGCGTGATTCTTCAACGGTCACAACGCCGTCTTTACCAACCTTGTCCATTACGTCGGCGATGAGGTTACCAATTTCGGTGTCCTGCGCGGAGACGCTGGCAACGCTGGCGATTTCATCACGGGTTTCGATGGGGGTGGCTTGTTCCAGCAGGAATTCAGAAACGCGCTGGGCAGCTGCCATAATACCACGCTTCAGGAGCATGGGATTTGCGCCGGCGGCGACATTCTTGAGACCTTCATTGACGATGGCTTGTGCCAATACGGTGGCGGTGGTTGTACCATCACCGGCGATGTCGTTGGTCTTGGTGGCGGCTTCTTTTAAGAGTTGCGCGCCCATGTTTTCGTAGGGATCTTCCAGTTCGATTTCTTTGGCGACTGTCACGCCGTCATGGGTGACTGTCGGCGCACCGAACTTCTTGTCCAGCGCCACGTTACGTCCCTTAGGACCAAGTGTGGTGCTGACGGCGTTTGCCAGAACATCCACGCCGCGTTGGAGCTTACGGCGAGCATCTTCTTTAAATACCAGTTGCTTAGGCATTGGTTATCCTCCAGATGGTTTTTCTAGGTGTTTGTTTATAGTTTCTACAAGTTTGCCGCTCATCACGCATGATTAATCGGCAAAAAAAATTCTGTGCGATGGTCTACCGATCACTGATTTTTCTGTTTGTTCAGAGAAAGCCAGCTTATTCGGTGATTACGCCCAGAATATCGCTTTCTTTCATAATCATGAGTTTTTTGCCGTCGAGTTTTACTTCGGTACCGGCATATTTGGCGAACAATACTTTGTCACCAACATTCACATCCATCTCAATACGTTTGCCAGCGTCGTCACGACGACCTGCGCCAACTGCCAGAACAGCACCCTGTTGTGGTTTTTCTTTGGCGGTTTCCGGCAGAAGCAGACCACCAGCGATGGTTTCTTCTTTTTCAATCGGCTCTACGAGCAGACGATCTCCGAGAGGGCGAATTGATGTAGCCATGCCCAGTTCCTCCTTGACTTAAAAGTCTTTTATGTTTGTGTGAAATTGAATTTTCAGCTTTATTAGCACTTGGCGTGTTCGAGTGCTAATTTATGTTAGAAAGATAGCACAACACGGAAGGTTAGTCAATATTAACCTGCATATCTAGCAGAGTTCTTATACAAGTGCTAACAATGGCTTAAGATTTGAGGGCTGTTTGTGTTGGGGGTTGTTGAGATTGATTTTCGTCACCCCTACTATAATCGTTTAGCGTGGGATTTCAAGGCTAATGTAGTAAATCAGAAGAACAAAAAAGCGTAACGCAGAGTCTCAAAGATACAAAGACGCAAAGAAAGATCTTTCGCCGTTACACTTTCATTCATCCCTCTAACGTCGCCTGAAAATCTTCACCGAGCAGGGTTTCTAAATAGGGAGTCACGCCCCAGAATGCTTTGAGCGCTAGATATTCCTCGACGAAGGCGGCGGTATCTACCGGATCACGGCGTATGGCACGGATCATCAAATTGCGGTCTGTGTGTTCGGAGGCGACAAACTCGATCACATCGGTGGAATAACCATAAATCCGTAGAATCAGCGCACGAAATGAATCCGTCACGATGTCCGCCATACGCTTTTTGAGGATGCCGTGTCGCAGGATCGGGCGCAATGGATCAACGGTTTCCAGTTGATGATGCAGATGGGCGTGGCAACACGGCGCGGACAAAATAATCTGCGCGTGATTACGGATGCCCTGCATGAGGGTGTCGTCAGTGGCGGTATCGCAGGCATGGAGCGAAATCACGATGTCCGGCTGAAAGGTCAATTCAAAATCAGCAATCGCCGAGTCCGTAAAGCAGGCATCATCGTAGCCCAATTCACGGCTGTGCAGGCTGTTTTTGTCGATCAGCGTGCCGTTATTATCCACGCCATCCAGCATGGACGGGATGCCGCGCACTTCATTTAAATAATGATATGCCGCCAGCGATAAATATGCCGAGCCACAGCCAAAATCCACAATCCGTACAGGACGGTTATGAAGTGAATCAAGTTCGCCTGTGTGCTCCAGAATCTTCAGAAATTCGTTGATCTGGTTGAACTTTGCACGCATCTTCGGGCGGATTTCACCATTCGCGTTCATGATGCCGACGGCTTGCAAATAGGCGTTCGGTGCGTCTTCGGCGAGGGGCAGGGCTTTTTTTGCATCATGAGCAAGCTCGACCTGCACATCTTGCGGCGGTTCGCTGGTATTGATGAACGCTTTGCCCTTTTTGGTGATCTGAATTTGCGTGTCCTGTAGCGTTGTCCGCACATGGATATTGCTAAACGGAATATCTAACACCGCATCTAGCTGTTCAATGGCTTCTTCGTCCGCATAATTTTTGGTGATGTTCTGGCGCTGGTCAAAATAAGCGAATTGCAGATGCCGCAGTCCTTTGATTTCCACCGGACGCACGGTAATCATGCGCCACGGTGTCTCATAACCGAGGCGTACTTTGCCCTTCATGCTCAACTGAACAAAGTGCGCGCTGTCTAGCACCTGCTCACGCACCAGTGTTGTGGGATTTTCTAGCTGTGCCATAAAAACGTTATTCTTCTTCTGCCAATCGCTTTAACATGCCCGTTACTTCGTCGCAAATTTCGTCGAACAGCATATACATGAGTTCATCATTGATCTGATACGGTCCACCGAAGGAACCATCGCCGAGTGTTGCCCGTGCGGAATGCCCCATATTCAGCGCGTCTGTGTTCACCGGTTCTTTCTCACCTTCCGGCGAGTCCGTCACGCGGTTAAAGGGGAAGTTTTCGCCCCAGTTGGCATGGTCAATCTGTAGATTGTGACGGTCAGAAAATTTGCGGGCGGCTTCGTTGCCCCACCAGTCATACCATTTCACATGGATAATGCCCTCCATCTGAAAGTCTTTTAAGCGTTCCGGAATTTCATTGCCACTGTGCCCGTTGATGACGAAAAATTTGCGGAAGCCCTGATGCAACAAGCTCTCGACAATCTCCAGCACCGCATAATCAAATGTCAGGCGACTAAAGCTAATGGTGCCGGGGAATTCAAGAAAATAGCGACTGTAGCCAAAATTCAACGGTGGCGCGATCAGCACTTTTTCCCGCTTGGCAACGGTATCGGCGATTTTTTCGGGGATGATGATGTCGGTGAGTAAGCTGAGATAAGCGTGTTGTTCTGTCGCCCCGGTAATCAAGATAATGCGGCTGTCACGTTCTAAATAACGTTCTACATCCATCCAGTTCAGGTCTTGGAAGCGCATAAGTCTCCTACTTAATATTTATTGTCTTTGTAAAGCAAGGCTGAGATTAATTACCCTATTTTGAATTGCGTTTGATATTACGAAAATTTTCCTAATAATCATACCATCATACAGGCGTTTATGTATCTAATTCAATTGATTTTAAGTTGATTTTAACGGGTTAATTGGTGGGTTGTGGGCTTGATTTACGGCATATCCAGAGATTGACATCATAAAACCGTCAACAATAAACGATAATTTTAACCGTAAGGCTCTCTGTCAATTGAATACCAAGTATTGTCATGTGATAGGCGTTATACCTTCTGCAAGATTAGAAAACGGCGTTTGCCGATGGTGTCCTGTTGGAGGCGTTTATAACGGGGATAGGTCGCTTTCTGTGATTTGTCACTCACCACGGCGATAATCCCGCCAGCGACTAGAACATCATATTGGGCTTGCAATAAGGATGTTATGAGATTGTCATCAGCATCAGCTTGCCAGTCAGTCACATTTCCGTAGGGTACATCACAGATGATGAGGTCAACTGACACGGTGTCGGCGGTTGGTTGTAGAGCATCTGCCGCCCATGTTTGTGTGGGGATCGGTGAAGCGGGTAAATACTGACGAAGTCGCTCTACACTTTCAAGTGCGTCATGATGGGAGGCTTTATTGTAGGTTTTTGCTAAGTCGCACAAAGTGTTACGCCGTGCGTCTAAGCCTTCAGCAGTCAACAATCGCAAATTATCAGATGCCAGCCTGACTGTGTCTGAATTAATGTCCGAACCATGGAGGGATTGTATACAAGCACTGTGCAGAAAACCGATCACAGTCAGGAGGTATCCGCCACCACAGCAGGGATCATAGATACTCAGACGTTGCTCTATTGGGAAGTAATCGGCACACCGCTGGAAAATTTCGCTGGCTAATCGTACGGGAAACGAGGTCATACCTCTCTGGGAGAGTAGCACCCTTCCCGCCGCGAAATCTTCGTAATTTTCTTTTTCAGTGACATATCGATATTGCATCTTATCGTATGGTTTCCACGTCTGATGTTTTAATAATGCCACAACTAGCAATAATTTACGCACTGCCCGGTCAGCAACCTTCTGCAAGCCACTGGACGAGATAACAATCGATAACCTCTATTTAACGGATCATCGTTAAGGGCGCAATAAAATCAGCATTGCGCCCGAATTTGGGTGATTAATTGCGTTAAACGTAGTTGTTCGGGTTGCTAGCAGAGCCACGCTTACCATCGGGCCAGACTGTCGCGCTATCGAACTGAACACCCGTGACTGTCGCGCCTTTAAGGTTCGCGCCTTGCAAATTCGCGCCGTTCAAGATGGCGTTGGTCAGGTTGACTTCCGTCAAACGTGCGCCCTGAAGATTGGCAAGGGTCAAATTCGCCGCGACCATAATCGCTCTGTGGAAATCGGCATAGGGAGCCTGTGCGCCGGTCATATTGACACCGGTCATGTTGCTATTACGCAGGATGAGTTCCTGCATTTTGCTCGCCTGCATACTTGCACCGCGTAAATTGGCGGTTTCCAGATCAAGCCGTACCATATCAAGGGCGCTTAAATCCAGACCAGCGAGGCGCGGATAGCCCCCGCCGTTAATCACCATAATAAGTTCCTTGCGGGTCAATTCAGCCATCGGTAATCGTTCCTTTCGGTATGGGTAAAAGATGAAGCAGTGAGATACAAAAATTCAAATAGCACTCGTAAGATGCGATAATCCAGTTTTAGGGCAACCAATAAATGGTATTGGGTGGTAACTCGGATCCTAGGTAGGGTAAAGGGATATTGATGATCGTCGACTCGTTAATGCTCAGAAAACTTAATGAGCCATTACTTCGTTGAAGTTCTTCATCTTCAGGATGGGTGATAAACGCCAACCACTCACCATCCGGTGACCACTTAGGAGTGTTAAAAGGTGCTGAAAAAGAATTATAAATATTAAATTCAGGTACCACATAAGACCTGAAATCACTGCCATCAGGTCTTATGATATTAATATCACTATTAGCATCCCTCACCGCAATCCATTCACCGGTAGGTGACCATGCCATAGGATACAAACTTCGCTCACCATTGATGCGCTCACGGAAACTCCCATCCACAGTCCGAATCTCCAGAATCGGTTGCTCTGTACCGAAAGCCAGCAATAAACCGATATATTGACTGTCCGGCGACCATATCATCCATGAATACCCTTGAATAAAATAACTAAGGAGGTGAGGGCAATCATTACAGTCCCAATCGTTCAAAATATTCTCTGCCAAAAGGGTTATCTGGTTTGTGTTTGTGTCCATGAGATAATAATTGTATATTGGCGCGTCACTTATGTCATCTTCGCTACCAATAAAACCAAACCAATTTCCATCTGGAGAGACAGAGGGCAGAAACGCAAATGTGAGTCCGGTTGTATCGTCAATCCGCACAACTTCTTGTAAGTCAAACCCGTCCGGTCTGATACGATATATACTATATCCTGACTCTGTTATACCCCAAAACACAATCCATTCGCCATCAGGTGTCCACTGTGGATTTCCCACACTATCCAAATTATCCACTAATGAACGCGCATTCGAGCCATCAGCATTCATGATCCATAATGCTATATGCGTTGATGAATCAGAATTACTTCCGGGCAAACGCCGTAGAAATGCGATGCGTGAACCATCTTGTGACCAGGAGGGATGAAGGGGGTTTATATCTCTACCCGCAAGAAGTTGTAAATTTTCTCCATTGGCATTGACTTGATAAAGCACACTACTATTTTGTTCAAGGGCAAGAATGGCTATCGACTCTGCGCTCCATCCCGATGGAATGTCAGCATTAGTAGGCGTTGGGGGCGGTAAAGTTGGCGGAGGTCTCGTCGATGATGTGGCTGATGACATCACATTCGAG
Source organism: Aggregatilineales bacterium (assembly GCA_040219275.1). Classification (GTDB taxonomy): domain Bacteria; phylum Chloroflexota; class Anaerolineae; order Aggregatilineales; family Phototrophicaceae; genus JAVJSU01. The sequence continues at coordinate 23,473 of JAVJSU010000043.1, forward strand.
GTTGCCTCTCCCTGTGAGACAACCGAAGAACGTGATGAATTTATTATTGAAAGGAATAGCAACATCACGATGGCAAGAATCAGTGCTACTAATTGGTGATAATGGATTTGCCTCATATGATCACCTCAAATGCTGTTTCAATATGCAAAGTCGCGCATTGCTATTGCCGATAAAATGCGATGATCTGGTCAATCGTTTCGTCGAGTTCGGTGGTCGGTTGCCAGTTGATCGCCTGTTTTATTTTATCAATTCCCGGTACTCTGCGCTGGAAATCTTCAAAACCCGGTTCGTAGGCTTCTTCATAAGGGATAAGCTGAATCTCTGAGTTGCTATTTGCCCGTTTGATGACCTTTTGCGCCAGCGTCATGATGGACACTTCTTCGTTACTGCCGATGTTATACACCTGTCCCTCGACGTTGGGTGTTTCCGCCAGCGTGCCGATGGCTTCCACCACATTGAACACATTGCCAAAACAACGGGTCTGGTCACCTGTACCATACACGCGCAGAGGTTCATCGTTGAGCGCCCATTGCACGAAGCGCGGCACGACCATCCCATATTGTCCGGTCTGGCGCGGTCCGACGGTATTAAACAGCCGGAACAGCACAATCGGCAGGTTCACTTCTTTATAGTACGCCAGTGCAAGGAATTCATCAATCGCCTTAGACGCGGCATACGCCCAACGGTTGCGGGTGGTCGGTCCCAGCAGACGATCATCATCTTCCTGAAACGGCACTTTTACGCCCTTACCGTAGACCTCAGAGGTAGAGGCGATCATCACTTTACGGCGATAGCGGCGCGCGGTCTGCAAAATGACCTCCGTGCCGCCCACGTTGACTTCAATCGTGTTGATCGGTTCGCTGATAATTTTCTGCACGCCCACCATCGCCGCCAGATGATAAATAATGTCGCACTCACTAACGAGGCGGTCAATCACATGGATGTTGCGAATATCTTCGATGGCATAACGAAAATTGGGATTGCTGACGAGATGTTCGATGTTCTCGAAGCGTCCGGTGCTGAGGTTGTCAATCACCGTGACATGCTGACCTTTGGCTAAAAGATGCTCCGCGAGATGACTGCCGATGAAGCCCGCCCCGCCGGTAATGAGTACCTGTGTCATAAAGTAATGTCTCCTACGTGCGGGTTAGTTTGTTCCTCACCCACTGCCCTATAAAATGATCCGAAAGTGGCATAAGGATAGCACAAAAGTTGCGCAAAATGGGTTACGCCACCGCGAAGAAGCGCAAAACGACGATAATCACCAACACCCAGATGCTCACGCTAGCGGTAAAGGCAATAATTTTTGAGCGCACCGCCAGCAATGCGAACGGCATCAACAGGCTATAAGACGCGATATAAGGCACGAAAAACAGACCGGAAAAAATGCCGAGGATGGGGTCACGTCGCCACAGGCTAACCAGCGCCAGCAGACTACCCAGCACGATTGCCGGCACATCGCCAATGAGCGCACGCGGGGCGAGGTTAATCAGCCATGTAACGGGACTCACATCTAGCTTGGTGAGCCAATCCGGTATCCACCATCCCCAGATAGCAAACGAGAACAATACGACTATCCCCGCGCCCATGCTCCAATAGACCAGCGTACGCAGATCAAAGCTCAAGACATAGCCGAGCGCGTTCTGTGGTTTCGTGAGTAAAAAGGGTGCGCTCCATGCCCGCGGAATCAGCAAACCGAGCACGATAATCCAATCAATGTTGAGGTTAATGACCGCGTCCGGCGCGAGTGGGGCGGTAAAGACGATCAGCGCACAGAACACGCCGCCGCCAAATTTACGGATGAGCATGGCAATCAGCACAAAATACGCCACGATCTGCAAAAATATCGCCGTGTCTTGTGGGATAACTTTGAGTGGCGCGAGGATGAGCAACGTCCACGGTGGATTGACGAAGCCCGGAATCGTCGTGTAGGGCGCACGCAGATCGGTGACATCGCGCAAGAAGGTCACTTTCTGGTCATCCCAGACGAGGAATTGTGGATTATCGCGCAGGGTATGGGCGAGTTGCCACCACACACACGCCATCACCACGCCGATGATGCACATGATGAGCAGTTGTGGCGAGAGCACATAGCGCCATCCGGTCAGCGGTCGGGTGGTCGTCAAGATCGGTCACGCTTTGTCTTGTGTGCGCTGTTTTCGGTCAATCGATTCTCCACCTGAGTGCGCTCTCGCTGTCGTGCTTGCAACGTCATGTTTATAGTCTTAGTGGCTCACCGCAACGCATCAATTAGCCCATAAATACTCTCATGCGTGGACTGAACTTCGCCAACACGCAACGTCCAAACTGCCCCGTTCGCGCTTTCATTGATGCTAATCTGCGCGTGTGGCACATCCGCCGAGTCATCCGTGTGCAGACGATACCCCGCCCGTTCCAGCGCCCGTCGCGTCCACTCATACGGTAATCCGTTCCCGCTTAAATGTATGCTGGCGCTCTGGATTTGGCGCAAAACAAACGACCCCGTAACCGGATCAAATTGCACGCCTTCGCTATCAAACGCCTTGCTGAACGCACCCTCCAGCACAAGGTCTTCCGGCGCACCGATCATCAACGGCAAGCCCTCCGCCATCAACCAGATGCGATCCGCCGTCCTCAGCGCGAGGTCAAGATCATGCGTGGAAAGCAAAATCGCGCTCCCTGTCGTGTGGGCAAGCGTGCGTAACATCTGCATAATTTCCACACGGCGCGGCAAATCCAGAAAGGCTGTCGGCTCATCCAGTAGCATCACATCGGGGTCTTGCGCCAGCGCCCGTGCAATCATGATTTTCTGACGCTGACCGTCACTCAGTTCACTCACCGGACGCTCTGCAATATCGACGGCATCAACCGCTTCTACTGCCCACATCACTTTGCGCTCATCATCGTCGCTCAACCGCCCCGACCAATCCGTATAGGGATGCCTGCCGAGCGTCACCAATTCATAACCCGTCATGAAACCGGTATTCGGATGTTCCGTGAGTACAAGGCTGAGATGCTTCGCCCGTTCACTGACGGAGAATGACTGAATCGGCGTGTCCATCAGCAACACTTCGCCGGAAAGCGCGTTTTGCATCCCTGCCAGCGTGCGTAATAAGGTGGATTTCCCCGCGCCGTTGGGACCAATCAAACAGACCAGTTCACCCCGTTGGAGCGTGGCATCAATCCCCGCCTTAACGACAATCTGTGGTTTGCGGGCAGGGGCATAGCCAATCGTCAAATCACGCGTGTGTAAAACGGGTACATCGCTGGCATGTACTGTAGAGAGCGTATTCAGGTGATTTTGCATCCGCTTATGTCCACATACTCAACATGGCGCTGGTCGCACTGCCCGTCGCATCCGAGCCGACGATCACCAGAAACAGGAAAATAATCAGCAGAATCCAGATCAAAATAAGGGGCCACAGAACCGCCGCGAATGCCGCACCCACCACGCCGTTCTCAGCGATGTAAATAATCGGATTTGCCACCAGCCGTCCCATCCCTGCTTGTCCGGCAAGTGCCGAATCAAAGCGTAAATTCACCGCCCAATTCGCAATGTCTGGACCAAACAACAGAGTCATCATAAAGACAATAAATCCAACACCCACCCCAATAAACACATATCCGCGCACGGAAAAGATCGACGATAGCATGGTCATCTGCTCCTTTTTAAAAGCACAACCCTTATTGTACTGAGATTTTACACCCTCTTGCACCAATAGACCGTCTGAATATTGTCTGAATTGGCGACAATAAGATGAGTAATACCTATCAAAATCAGCAAACTACCCCGAATTAACCAATTTTCGTTATAGCTTTTGCAAACTATTCGTTACAATATGCGTAATTCTTGCCAATCGAACCCGTTGCGTACTCATGCAGACAGCATCAGCACCACAAATCAACGCGCGTTACGTCCTTCAGGATCGGATCGGCGTGGGGGGGATGGGGACGGTCTACCGTGCTCAGGACTTACTCACACGCGTCCCGGTTGCCCTTAAGCACGTCACCGTATCAGAAAGTCAATCGCTGGAATTCAAGACCATTTCGCTCTCAAGCGTCAGCGGACAGGTGGATTTGCGGTTGGCGCTGGCGCAAGAATTTAAAACGCTCGCCTCGCTCCGTCACCCGCATATCATCAGCGTGCTGGATTATGGCTTTGATACCGCCGGCATCCCGTACTACACGATGGAACTGCTGGAAAACTCGCAAAATTTTCTGCGTGCCATGCGCGGACGATCACCCGAAGAAAAAATTGACCTGATTAATCAGGTGTTGCAAGCCCTCAGTTATCTGCATCGTCGCGGAATCATCCACCGTGACCTTAAACCGGCGAACGTGCTGGTCGTCAATCATCAAGCAAAAGTGCTGGATTTCGGTCTCGCCGTAGCGCGTGATTACAAAAATCCGGCGCAGGATAAAATCGTCGGCACACTCGCCTATATGGCACCGGAAGTCCTGCAAGACGGTTACATCAGCGAAGCCTCGGATTTATTCGCGGTCGGCATGATGACCTATGAACTTTTTGCCGGATATTATCCCTTTAAGACCAGTGATATTCCCCACCTCATCCGGCAACTGCTCGCCGCGCCGCCGGATGTCGAGCAATTGAACATCAGCCCTGCCTTCAAAGCGGTGTTATGCAAACTTTTGGAGCATTCGCCACAACGTCGTTATCAGGACGCGGCACAGGTCGTCACGGATTTACGCCATGCGTTTGGCTTGCCCACCCCTGAAGAAACCATCACCATCCGCGAGAGCTTTTTGCAGGCGGCGCAATTTGTGGGGCGGGAAGCAGAGATGAGTAGCCTCAGCACGGCGCTCAAACACACGAAAAATATGCAGGGTAGCGCGTGGTTAATCGGCGGCGAAAGTGGCGTAGGTAAATCCCGCTTACTCGATGAACTTCGCACGTTGGCGCTGGTAGAAGGGGCAATCACCCTGCGCGGGCAAAGCGTGAGTGGCGGTGGCTTGCCCTATCGTTTGTGGCGCGAATCGATGCGCTTGCTGATTTTGCTCACGACAATCAGCGACGTAGAAGCCGGCATCCTCAAGGAGATTGTGCCGGACATCAGCGACCTGCTCAACCGTCCCGTGCCGGATGTCCCCGCATTAGACGGCAAGGCGAGTCAGCAACGCCTCGTCCTGACGATCACCGAAGTATTTCGTCGCCAAACACAGCCCATCGTCGTCCTGCTAGAAGATTTACAATGGTCGATAGAAAGCCTCGAACCGCTCAAGCAGATTATTCAATTTATCGACACGTTGCCCGTGTTGATCGTCGCCACCTTCCGCGATGATGAACGGCAAGATTTACCGGATATACTACCGGACATGAAGTGGATTAAGCTCAACCGCCTGAGCAAAAGCGCCATCGCCCAACTGAGCGAGTCCATGCTCGGCGAGATTGGCAAGAGTCGCGCGATTGTGGATTTACTCCAGCGTGAAACCGAGGGCAACACCTTTTTCATCATCGAAGTCGTGCGCGTATTGGCGGAAGACGCGGGCAATCTGGAAAATATCGGCGTGATGACCCTGCCCACCAGCGTGGTCGTGGGCGGAATCAACGCGGTGATCCGTCGCCGCCTCAACCGCATCCCGCAAGCCGATCAACCCATGTTGAAATTGGCGGCAGTCGTGGGTCGTCAGCTTGATCTTGCGGTGCTGGAACATCTACGCGGCGATGTCGACCTCGGTAGATGGTTGAGCGTCTGTGAATCGGCGGCGGTGCTGGGCGTTTATGATGGCATCTGGCAATTCACCCATGATAAACTGCGCGAAGCCCTGATCGTCGATTTGACCGCAGATGAAATTATCGATTTTAATGCACAGGTCGCGCAGGCAGTCGAGAGCCTCTATCCCAATGACGATGATCGCGCCATCGCACTGGCGGAACACTGGTTTGCCGCGCAAGTACCGGAAAAAGTCGGGCATTACGCGGTGATCTCCGGCGAACGTCTGCTGGGGCTAAGTGCCTATTTGCAGGGACGCGAATTGCTCAACCGTGCGCTGGGGTTGCTCCCTGAAGGCAGACACAATCACATTCGCAGATCACTTCTGAATTTACTCGGCGAATTTGAGGGACGGCTGGGCAATTATCCGCTGGCGATTTCGCTCTATAACGACAGTCTGGAATTAGCAAACGCCTATAGCGATCCTAGCGGAATCTCCGAAGTGCTCAACGGGCTGGCATTCGTCGAGTATCTGGCAGATGATTTTGAACAGGCACGGGTGCACAGCGAAGCCGCCTTGATGCTGGCACAATCCGCGCAGGACGATAAAAACAGCGGACGGGCGCTCAATAATCTGGGCGTGGTGGCGGAAATGGAAGAGGATTTTATCATCGCCCGCGAATTTTACCGCCAGAGCTTGATGATCTTCCAGAATCTTGGCGACAAACGCGGAGAAGCCTCCTGCCTGAACAACCTCGGCACGGTGGCGGATAGTCTGGGCGAATATGCCGAATCGCGCGATTATTACCAGCACAGCCTCAAAATTTGCCGCGAGATTAATTACAGTTTTGGCGTAGCGGTCTTGCTCAATAATCTGGGCGTGGTCACGGAACGCCTGAACGATTACACCGCCGCCCATTATTATTACACCGAAGGCTTGCGAATCACGCGAGACATCGCAGACCGGCGTGGCACGGCACATTGTCTGGCGAATCGGGTGTTTACCGCGATAAAATTGGGCAAAATCACAGAAGCCCGCACCAGCTTACGCGAATCCATCCTGCTGACACAAATCATCGAAACGCGCTATATTCTGCCGCATGTGTTGATGGGAATTGCCCGTTTGTATCTTCACGATGGCACGATAGAAGCCAGCGCGGAGTTACTCGGCTTTATGCTGGAATTGCCGGATTTAGACTCCGATTTTATGTCCCTGCGTTTTCAACCCATGTACGAAGAACTCAAAACACAGCTTGATATTGACCCGTTGGAAGCCGCTTTTGCACACGGACGCACCTTCGAACTCGATACCGTTTTCCGAAATGCACTCAATAACGTGTGATTTCATTTTTTGCCACAACCGATATCGCCTCCGAAAAGTTTCCATTTTGAGCGTAAAATCCTTGCTTTAATTGTCTCCACACGTTTAATTAATTCTAAATTTGTGATATGTAAATTGTAAATTTATGCGTAAGATCGAGAAACATGACTAAAATTAAGATTGACTTCGTTTAAGATATAAAAGAATTGTTAGATTTCGGGGCAACGCACTGTGGCATTAAAAGTACTCGTGGTAGATGACCAACCCGGTATCGTTCAGGTATTAGGGATTATTTTGCAAAGAGCCGGCTACGAGCCACTTTTTGCAATCAATGGGCGCGAGGCGCTAGAGATCATCAACCGTGAACGTCCGCATGTGGTCATCCTTGATGATATGCTCCCTGGCGAACCTGACGGCGGCGACGTGTGCCTGATCCTCAAGGAGAATCACAAAACACGCCACATTCCCGTCATCATGCACAGCGCCGGAATGCGGATTCAAAGCGCGTCGTTCCTCAGTCACATCGGGGCAGATGCGGCATTGCAGAAGCCCTGCCCACCAAGACGCATCCTAGAAACCATCGAAGCCTGCCTAAATGAGCGTGTCTAACGCTCTAGTTTTGCATCCTTCGCCTAAACCCCTGAGTTCTGCTGGTAAATCTTCAAAATTATAACTTTCTTACGACCTCTCACGTATAATAGATGTGTTGAAGGTTCACTTCATCGCCCCACCACACCGCAAAACCCGGACTATCAACACAATCTAATCAACTGGTACAGAAAGCAAAACGTGTATGCAACGCGTATTTAAAGACATGATGGTACTCTTCCTCGGTGCATTCTCACTGATCTATTTGATGTATCCGTCATTTGGAATGTTTGAACTCATACCGGATGCCATTCCGCTGATCGGCAGTATCGACGAAGCCGGTGCGACCATCCTGCTGATGAATGTGCTGAATTACTACAATATCGACGTGACCAACCTGTTTGATAATCAACGCCGCAAAAAACGCTCGAACAGCCTGCCCGCGCCAAAATCTAACCAACGCAACCCCGACGATCAATAAACGATTCTTTATTGCCCTTGTCCGCACACGCAGAACCGTTTACAGTTTGACTGGGAAAATCAGCCAGAATTCACACAGTTTTAGATAGACGAGGGAGTGCTAATTTGAACGTGTTTCAGCTTTCACACGGATGGCGCGTGTTGCTTCTCATCGTTATCTTCATCCTGAGCGGCATCCTCAGCGCCTGCAATTTGAACACCACGCCGGATGAACAGGTCGAACCTATCAACACAGAAACCCCGACCCTACCGCCAAGCCCAACCTTTACCCTGACTCCATTGCCCATCATTCCAGCATCCGCCACGCCGATTGTCGATAGCGCCCCTACATTAATCCCATTGACCACGCAGAGCAGTGTGCAAACGGATGACGGTGTTGTTCCTGTCGGTCAGCGTGTGGATACCACAGCAACCGCCAATGTCGGCAGTTCCGGCGGCAACGTAACCACCAATAATACGGAGTCGGACACCACCGGCACGCCAACCGGGTCCTTTCCAGCGACCTTCTCGGATCGCTACACCGCTACCGTCGGCGCGGGACGTACTCTGCTGGTCAATTATCTGGTGGAATTACGTGAATCCGGAGTCGGGAGCGTGTTCTTCGTGGTGCGTGATCCCAATGGCGATGAAGTGACGCGCTGGGTCATCACCGAAAGCGCCGAAGAGACCGAAGAAATTCCCGTCGAGATCGGCGGCGAATATGAGATTCTGGTCGCGTTCGAGAATCTGCGCGGCTACTACAGCGTGGATTTTGATACAGAATAGCGACCTGTTTGTTTATGCTGACGGGTGCTATAATAGCGGGCGGCTACGGGTTATTTAGGGTCATAAAAGCCCGTAAATGTGTAATAATAGAAGTCGGGGTTTCTAAACATGCCGGACAAAACGATTTACGAAAGCCCGCGGATCAAGAGGCTTCTGGATGATCTGCAACAACCGCTCAACGTTCACGGGGAGATCATCGCTCAATTCTGGGAGGAAATGAAAGCCGGCGATGTCCCTTTTTTTGAGCCGTATGAAATCCCCGATGACGAACACATCCTCGTAACCTTTCTTTATGAGGGTGACGAGACCACGAAAACGGTGAACCTCGGCGCAAATTTCATGGGGCGGATGGATGACGACCCCATCAATTGGGTTATGCACCATATCCCGGATACGAACATCTGGTATTGGACGGAAAAAATCGCCAGAGATTTACGCACCGGGTACTTCATCACACCCAATCATCCCGCTCCCGAAAATCTCGATTCGCCGGAAAAAAGACACGCATTTCTCAAAGCCATTTGCCTGCCTGATCCGTTAAATAAAAAGGTGTTCAAGCGTCCACTGCATTCGGGTCAATTGCAGGGTGAGAACGCAACTGTTCTACAGTCTATCTTTGAAGCACCGGATGCGATACCAGAAACCTATGCCACACAACGCGCAGGAATTGCAAAAGGCACGCTGACAAAACATAATTTGACAGGTCAATTTTATGCCTATGAGCATGTCTTCTGGGTATACACACCGCCAAATTATGACCCCCAACGCGCTGAACCGTATCCACTCTTATTTGTGTTTGATGGGTATTTATATCTGGAAGCCATTCAACTGCCCACCATTTTGGATAATCTTCTGTCTGAAGGGAAAATACCGCCCCTCATTTGCGTGATGCTCAATAGCGAACCCGACAATCGCTCTAAAGAACTAATGCCCAATGAAATCCTACACCGTGCCATTCAGGATGACTGGATTCCCTTCGTCCAGCATACCTATCATATATGCACCGATCCGGCACACAACATCATCGGTGGCATGAGTCTTGGCGGGCTTGCCGCGGCTTGGAATGCTTTCAAAAATCCGCACATCTTCGGCAATGTGCTATCGCAATCCGGCTCATTCTGGTGGTTTCCTGCAACCAACAACCCGCAATTAAGCGACCCTGATGATCGTGAAGAAGGCTGGCTCATCCGCCAATTTGCCTATCGTGAAAAACTAAAGATGAAATTTTATCTGGATGTTGGACGTTATGAACACGACGGTGAAGGCTGGAGTCACCGGAATTTGAATCGCCATATGCGCGATGTCTTGATCGCAAAGGGCTATCCGGTGACGTATCAGGAATATGTCGGTTACCATGACCATATCTGGTGGCAACTCACCATCGTGGACGGGCTACTCGCGTTGTTCAATGATGGATAGCGGCGCTTCCTCAACACTCAATCACATTCACCGGAATATGAAACGCCAGCCCACCCTCGGAGGTTTCTTTATACTTGTCGTTCATATCCAGCGCCGTCTGCCACATCGTCTTGATGACCATATCCAGCGAGACTTTGGCATGTTGCGGTATGCTGACCAGCGCCAGATTCGCGGCGGTCACGGCTTTCATCGCGCCCATCGCGTTGCGCTCAATACACGGGATTTGCACCAGCCCACCAATCGGATCACACGTCAGCCCCAGATGATGCTCCATTGCAATCTCCGCCGCCATGAGTGCCTGCCCCGCCGAACCGCCCAGACATTCCGTGAGTGCCGCCGCCGCCATCGCCGACGATACACCAATCTCCGCCTGACAGCCTCCCAGCGCCGCCGAGATGGTCGCCCCTTTTTTGAATAAACTGCCGATTTCCCCCGCCACTAGCAAAAAGCGCAAAATGTCCTCATCCGTCGCATCATAAAAGGCGACGTAATACATCAACACTGCCGGAAGCACCCCCGCCGCGCCATTGGTCGGCGCAGTGACGACCCGCCCGAATGCCGCATTTTCTTCATTCACCGCCAGCGCAAAACAGCTAATCCACTTGACCACTTCCTGAAAGCCATACTGACGCGCACGGATCAACGCCAGCCATGAATCGCGCCCATCATAGTCCGCGTCACCGATCAGCTTGCGGTGCATATTCGGCGCACGGCGTTGCACCTCTAATCCACCGGGTAACTCGCCATCGGTGTGGCATCCGCGATAAATACAGCTAACCATCGCCTCCCAGATCGCCAGCAATCCCGCCCGAATTTCGGCATCATCCCGCCACACGCGCTCGTTTTCCCACACCATTTCCCAGATCGCGAAATCATGTTCTGTACAATGCGCCTGCACATCCTCCGCACAATCACACGGATGCGGCAGAGTCACATCAATTTCATCAATGCCTTCTGCTTCCCGCTCACTGACCACAAACCCGCCCCCGACAGAATAATACGTCCGGCTGATTGTCGTTTGATCGTCCAGCAGGGCATTAAACCGGATGCCATTGGGATGAAAGGGGAGGGTCTTATCCAGATGATAGACCAGATCCGTATCCGGCTGAAACGGCACGGATTTACGACCCGCTAAATTCAGAAATCCATCTGCACGCGTAGTCGTCAATAAATTGGGGATTTGCGCCACATCACACGTCACCGGATTTTCCCCACGCAAGCCCATAATCACGGCGCGTCCCGTACCATGCCCTCTGCCAGTTTTCGCCAGTGAGCCATACAGATCAATCGTCACCTGCCTGATCGCGTCAAAGTGACCGAGCGTGTCGAGTTCTCTTAAAAATCGTTCCGCCGCCCGCCACGGTCCCATGGTGTGCGAACTAGAGGGACCTACACCTATTTTCATCATGTCAAATACGCTAATACGCATTATTTGCCACCCTTTATGTGTCAATCAAAAAAGTATTTTTCGTAATCATATCCAACCCCATGCACTTATGCGCGTGTTTTGATAAAGTTATTTTCTTTAATGTTTTGAAAAGGATAGAGAAAGTCCCCCCTCTATAATCTCGCGAACTAAAGGTCGTCCCACTGCGTAAGGGGAGACTTGTTCCCCTTCATTGCGAAGCGGGGAAGGGGCTAGGGGATGGGGAAACTGCTCAAACTCAAGCAACAGTTACAAAGTATTTTATAAGAAAAATTCACTCTGCACCCGAACGTCAACACTTAACGCAAAAAACGCACATCCGCGCTCATTACACCATTTCTGCCCATTTTTAGCTCAGAGTATAGAGAATGGAATGTGATAGCCAGTAAAGAGTAACATAAGACAATTCTTAATTTTTACAATATTAATTGTATTTCAAGTTTTTTGCTGTATCCTTAATATAAGAAGGTTTATACCTGTCTGGAGAGACTATGGTTTACGTATCCACCGCGGAACAAGCGGATCTTGGCGCTGACACTATGAAAGCACACCTCCTAATCGTTGATGATGACCCCGATAATTGCTTTCTTTTGGAACAAATGCTCAAAAAACAATATCGCGTTACCTCGGTGAATAGTGGCGAGGAAGCCCTCAGTCATCTGGAGGAAACACGCTTTGATGCTGTCTTGCTTGATATTATGATGCCAAAAATGAACGGCATGGAATTGCTTAAGCTCATCCGTGAGCAGGTGGAGATCATGACTCTGCCGATTATTATGGTGTCTGCATTATCCGATAGCAAACATATCGCTGACGGGCTAAAACTCGGCGCGAATGATTACATCACCAAGCCAATTGACCGTCAAATTGCGATGGCACGTATCGAAACCCAACTGACACTCAAGCGACTACAAGACAAGCATGAACAAACTATCGTGGAACTCAGCAATGCACAGATGATCCGTGATCGGATTTTCCGCGTCGCATCGCACGATTTGAAGAATCCACTGGCAAATATCCGTATGGCGGAATTTGTCCTGCGCGATTGCATGACCGATGATCCGGTTGCAACACAGATGATGGATACCGTCAGTGTGTCGTTGGATGCCATGCAGGAAGTCATCGAAGACTTGATGGATGTCGTCGTGTTGCAAAGTGGCAAAATTGATCTGGAAATGAAAGATGTGGTCGTCGAGCAGATCGTCTACAACTCGGCTATCCAATACAACATCAGCACCGCCCAAAAGAACATCGCTCTGCGGATCGAAGATACCAAAGCAACCGTCGTCGCTGATCCTGCCCGCCTGACACAGGTGGTCAACAATCTGCTCAGCAACGCCATCAAATACAGCCCACAACACACCACCATTTCCCTGTGGACGGAAAACATGGGTGATCGTGTCCGGTTAAACATCGCCGATCAAGGACCGGGGATTTTGCCGGAAGAACGCCATTTGCTTTTCACCGAATTTGGGCGCGTCAGTAACCGACCCACCGCGCAGGAAAACAGCACCGGACTCGGCTTATGGATCGTCAAAAATCTTGTAGAGTTAATGCAAGGGACAGTGGGTGTGGAATTTCCGGCAGACGGCGGCTCGATCTTCTGGGTAGAGTTTCCGGCTGGCAAAAACAAAAATCAGGACGCGGCGTAACGTTCATAGATGCGGAGGCTATCCTCTTCATCACGCACCAATGAATCCGATGGATGGCGTAGGACAACCAGCGTCATCCACAAATCCCCAATCGCACCACCCCCGTTTAAGATCACGGCAATCGCAATAAATGTGTGCAAACTATAGGGTGCAATCAGCATCACACCCATGCCCACAAGGGTAATCACCATCACCGGCGCGAGCGCAATCACAACAAATTCACCCCGCCGAAAGAGCGCATTATCCGCCGTCGCAAACAGCACATACGGCACTTTGACGATCAACACAGTGAAGGTTTTCATCCCGTAGCGCGGACGATGTCCCATCCAGCGGATCGCAACCCCGTGCAACCATTCATGCAACGGAAACACCAGCAACACACCGAACCAGCCCACCCACCATAAAATTTCACCGCTCGTTTGCGCCCCGCGTATGTCCTGCACCAGTCCCGTCCACCACACCATAAAGAAGAAGAACGGCACCAGCAACACAAACGACAGCACATTCAACCACAGCAACAACTGTGGCTCGGTCAGGCGCAAATAGCGAACCTCACGGTAATCTTCTGGCAACACATGAATCGGTTCAGGACGATTGAACACAACTGTTATACGACCTCGCTAATGTTTAAATTGTTTACGGACTTTAAGAAAATAAACGTATGATCTGTAGGGCAACCTATTAGGTTTGAAAAACCCGGTTGTCCACCGATTTTCGTTATACGTTTAATTTTTTTTAATCTACAAAGGTGGCTATTTCGCCTGAGAGACTCTAAATAGTCCCATTTATGGGGCTTGAACCGGCTAGACGGACGGCTTTAACCTCCGTCGGACATTCTCTAATTCTCTGTGTTCCCTGTGGCTCTGTGGTGAATTTTTTTAAAACTGTCCTACTCATTCACCGCATCCCGCCAGACCGGTGGTGGTGTGATGTGATCCTGCGGACGGTTCCCGGGTGTCGAGCGATTTTCGCTGGTTTGCGTCATTAACGGTTCAACCGTCATCGGATGGTCGCACAAAATCTGGCAACTCAGCCGAATCTCTCCCATCAATTCACTTTCAGTCAGGCGCGTATGTTCCGCTTCCGTCATTTTATCCGGCTCACCTTCAACAAACTTAACGCGACAGGTCGTACATTTCGCAAATCCACCACAGCGATGCAAAATATCTACGCCATGATCGCGGATCGCCAGCACCAGTCGCTTATCGTCTTTCGCATCAAATGAATCGCCATTTTTTAAAGTAATTGTCGCCATAATTGAAAGTCTCCTCCATTTAATTTCCCTTAAGTGTAACCAACATTACGCATATTGACGCATTCGCTAAGCCGATTTTCATACAATATCTGTTCTGATACGCTCATCCACGCGTGCCCAAAGCTAAGTTTTTTACCCCTCATCATCGTCAAAATCACCGAGATCATCAAGGCTATCATCGACATCATCAAACGTGTCATCAAGCTCGTCGAAAGTATCGTCAAGTTCCTCATCAAAGTCATCAAAGTCATCAAACTCGTCGCCGATGTCTTCAAGGTCTTCTTCAAAATCCTCATCAAATTCATCGAATTCGTCAAAATCCTCATAGTCCAGCCATTCAAAATCATCATCACCGATGCCGTCATCGCCCCACAAAAACTCGAAATCGTCCTCTAAACACACGCCTTCGTCATCGAAAGCACAGCCATCGCCACCGAAAAACCGCGACAGATGCGAACAATCAGGGTAAGGGTCTTCGCCACACAGGGGCAAACCCTCGTCAAAGCGGTCAAACAGATCATCAAGCTCGTCATCGCTAAACGGTTCTTCAATGTCAATCTCCCGTTCCAACAAGTCGAGTGGCAGATCATCAAGGAAATCTAAATCATACGACTCGATGAATTCCGTGCCATCAATCGGCAACAGGCGGTCATCCAGATCAATGCTAAAGCGTGTGCCTGCCACAATCGGGTACGACTGCCCGTGATAGCGCACGCCTGCCGCACCCTCGATTGGCGAAATCCTCAAATTACGCGATCCACTGTCCCCATTCACGGAAAAATACGCCGTAGAGCCGAGGTTAACGTTCATGCCATTCATCGAAAAAGTGACCTGTCCCGCACCGTCCGGCGTTTGCACCAGCAAGCCACTTTCCGGCACTTCATTACAGGCAGGTTGCCCCAAACCGGATTGCAAATAGAAGGCTTGCATCGGTCTTGCGGTGGCGTTACTTTCGGACACAGCAGAGGTGAGTTGTGTATCACCGAACACCAGAAACGTCACATTTTGTCCCGGTATTGTGGCGGGTAAATTTGCCTGTAAGCGCAACATCGCCACGCCCCATTGTCCCGTCTCTTCGTTCAGTGGCAGAGTGCGGAGTGTCTGGATTTGCGCGACATCCATCACATCGCCCACTTGCTGAAACGTAAAGTCCGTTGCAGTCCCACGCGGAATCACACTCAGCGACACGTTGCCATAACACGCCTGATTACGCGCCGTATCCGCACACACATCATCCACTGTGGCAATCACCCGCTCAATTTCCGCCGAGCACGTCATTGCCGTCTGTGCAACCACGCTGATGCTTAAAACAAACACAACTACAGGGAACAACCAGAATTTACGCATAAAATCTGCCTCATTGTTGATTATTTATTTTGTCATCTTAGCATGAATACAAAGTTTCTAACTGTAAGACTCTGGCAATCGCCCTATCATATTTTACCTTTGTGCCACACTCACCGAACCAGCCTCCTAATTCCCGACGATTACTCGCAAACGCCGCGAATTATGCTATTCTGAGATGCGGCAATTTAGTCGCATCTCTCGTCAATTTTGTGGGATAACTACTCACGCACCTCTTTCGCCTATGACTCAAGCGGCAACCCTTTCTCTCATCATCTGCATCATTGGCTGGTCAGTCGTGCTCTGGCGCTTCATCAAATCGCGCCAAAAACGCTACCTCCTGCTGATTATCCCGCTCCTACTCGTCACAATTCCTGTGAGTGCCGCATTCTGGTATACCCACCGGGATCGCCCGAATAGTGAAATGCGCCTGCTCTTCGACGGCATCACCTATCACCGTGATGTGCGAAACGATCCCCGCCCGATGATCGCCCACATCATCACCGTAGACCTGACCAACCCGCGCATCCAATTTCTCGTCACGCCGACAAACAACATCGAAGGTTTCGCGCTACCCGCCCGCACAACCTCCCAATTTCTGGATGATTTCGGCTTGCAGATCGCCATCAACGGCGACTTTTTCGACCCGTGGCGCGATTACGGTCCGTGGGATTACTACCCGCATTCCGGCGACGGCGTGAACACGCGGGGACTCAGCGCCTCCATCGGCACGATTTACACGCGGGGCTTCATGAACGGCAACGCTTATAGCACGCTCTATATTTCGGCGGATAATCGCGTTTCGTTTAACGAGCCTGTCGGCGCGGTCTACAACGCCATCTCCGGCTATTTGACCATCGTCCGTGACGGCGCACTCAACATTTCCCCCAATCGTGATGTCGCCTACAAAACCACGCCCCACCCGCGCACCGTCGTCGCGCTCAATCAAGCCGGAACAGAACTCATTTTTGTGCTGGTCGATGGCAGACAACCCAATTACAGCGAAGGCGCAACCCTCTACGAAGTCGCGCAAATCGTGATCGACTACGGCGGGTATACGGCGCTCAATTTAGATGGCGGCGGCTCGGTGACATTAGCCATGCAAAGCGAAGACGGCACCTCCGAATTGCTCAACTCGCCGGTTCACGGGCGCATCCCCGGCAGAGAACGCCCCATCGCCAACCATCTCGGCGTGTATGCCCCCCGCTTGCAAGAGTGAATTCAAAACAAAAAGGCGACCCGTCTATGAGTCACCTTTCAGTAGTCAAACTTTTTTAATTAACCCGAATTCTGTTTAAGGTGAACATCTGCGAAATTGAGCTTTTAGCCGTTAGCTTTTGGCTTTTAGTTTGAAAAAACATCGCATTTTGCTAAAAGCTAAGAGCCAAACGCTACGATACGCATGGTCTTTTGCCAAAAAATGACTGTCAATCACGATGGTTTGCTTATCCAGAACTGACGTTAATTATCTTCCCCGTTTAGGGTGGGAGCGGTGTAGTAGTCGGGAACGGCGTGGGGGTCGTGGTGCCGAAGATGCCAGGTTCTTCCTGCAATACCCATTGCGCCCATTCGGGAATACCCTGCCGATTAATCATGCCATTTTGATAACGGATCAAATACCATCCAGCTTGCCATTCTGCCTCAGTAGAACATTTACCCTCCAATGTCCCACCCTCATAACAGGCATTGGCGCGCTCATTGATGCGAGGATCATTCGGGTTGCCCTCGTCATCAAACCCTGCAAACACCACACCAAAAACCAGCAAACTGAGCACAATAGTG
Organism: Aggregatilineales bacterium; assembly: GCA_040219275.1. Lineage (GTDB taxonomy): Bacteria > Chloroflexota > Anaerolineae > Aggregatilineales > Phototrophicaceae > JAVJSU01. The sequence continues at coordinate 41,156 of JAVJSU010000043.1, forward strand.
ATAACCACCAGATAAGGTGATTTCGTCATTAACACACTCCTCTATAAAGAGATCATTCCGATACGTTTATTATACGTGAACCAGTGAAATTAGAAACCGAATTTTTGATCGTCGGGCTAAATATCACCTCAAACGAAGCAGGTGGAAAACCCGATGATAAAATGAATAAGTTGAAGTTGAGGGGAGTCATAAATTACGAACTCCTGCTTATCGTGGACGGCTTGAGGCATAAAAAGCGCGTGAACGGAGGCGACCAACAGAGCATTCACGCGCTCAGAAATCGACTTACAGATTTTTCAGCCAGTTAATCGGCTCAACATCGCTGACGACCACATGCGTCACCGTGTCTTCTACCCCTTCGATGTCTTCCAATCCGCGCACAATCGTCTGACCGAGCGCCACAGAACTATCCGTGCGGATCAACGCAAACAGATCATGCGAGCCGGTAATCGCCGTCACCAGACCGACATGCTCCATCTTTTTGATTTCGTCAATGGTTTTGAGGGTGCGTCCGGGCTTGACTTTAATCAGCACAACGGCATAAACAAACATAGCAAAACGCCTTCTGTTTTGGGATCAAGTAAAAATTACAGTCCCCATTATGCCCATCCCGCCAGCCGATTGCCAGCACAATATCATGCCAATTCCGGCAACACTTTTTCAGCAATCCCGCACAAACGGACTATTTTATAGGGATAGAGTTCCACAAAAAAGAGGGATACCAAGCGGCATCCCTCCTCATCAACTATTGCCTTATAGCGAAACCTAATCCCAGAAATCCGGTGGCACACACTCCAGATCAACCGAGCCGGGGATGACATCACCATTTTCATCCTCTAACCATGTGAAAAAGGGTTCATTCGGTTCACATAGCCCTTCCGGTGTTGTGTCACTCTCCTCCACATTGCGCCCCGGGAAATAAGCCTGTGGACCGGTTGGGATGCCCGGTTCAACCTCACGAATTTGCATCCCAATTTGTGGTTCAGCATTGTCGCTGGCATCTTCATCATCATCTCGCCAGCACCCACCGCTTACATTGCCATCATCGTCCACCGACGACCACCAATTTTGTGGATAGCAGTGTGTCGTCAGAAACTCCTCCCAAACAGGCACCGGTAAAACGAGTGGTGAAGGATCATCATCAGGGATAATACCCACTAGAATAGAGCCATCAGTCGGGCGACCCGTCCCCAGCAAATCATCAATCGGGTTGATGCAAATGGGATCATCAGGGCGCGACGGGAACACCTGAAAGATTTGACCGGGCACGCAAATACTCAGTGCATTGATGGCATAGTCAAAATAGACACCACTATCAGGCGACGAATCACCACCCTCGCTGGTCAATTGACCAATGCAATCGGGGGGCCAGAACTCATCCCGATCATCAATGCCATTGTTGTTACAATCATGATCTGAGGTAGTGCCATACACAAATTGCAAAATCACAACAGTGGGAACGTCTTCATCAGGCAGGTCAGTCAGCCCCACATCCAGATCATGCACCCACCAGCAAGCGGTCATATCCGGTCCAGCATCGATATACGCATCGCCACCCCAGCACATACTCACCAGTTGATCGACACAATCGCTATCATTGCTATCACACCAGCAGGATTCAAGCAGTGATGTACCCTGTTGCGGGAAACATTGCATCTCCATTACGCCTGCATCCGATGTGTCTAAAACGCGATTGATAATCAGACCGCCATCTGTCGGCACATCAATGGATGGACAGCCACTCGTCGCCAGCAAAACACTCCTCGAAGAATAGCCTGTTGTTCCACTACTGCCCGCATAATTCGTCAGCGCAAACCAAATGCCACCATCGCTTGTCAGAATGCCATCTGCACCATAAACACTCCCCGCCATCAACGCACCCAGTATGCTAGCACCCGCATCAGGGGTTTCACGCACATTGACATTCGCACTTGAAATCGGTGTCACAAAACAGCCATCTGCTGGCAAGTTCGGCGGGCTGAATGGCGGCGGTGTCACGGTGATTTGTACCGGATTCGGACTTAGATCATCAATGCCACTCGGCGTTGGGCTTGCACCGGGGCAACCGTTATTCTGTGGCACACCGGCAACAGTCGGGCACGCATCATTCGGATCAGCCACACCGTCACCATCCGCATCCGCGACAGACGGAGTCACGATCACCGTAAGCGGACAACCGCCATTTGATCGCGGACCAGATGATCTCGGACATTGATCCTCACTATCCGGCAGTCCATCGCCATCGCTATCGACAGGTTGTTGTGGTGCAATGACAATCACCGGACAGCCATTGTTATCCACCGAACCGGCTGTATTTGGACAATTATCGCGTGAATCCGGCACACCGTCCCCGTCGCTATCCCCACGTTGTTGGGCGAGTACGCTGGTCGCACCGAACGCCAGCACGATAAGCACTACAATAAGATAAAGTCGTTTCATGAGTTTTGTTTCCTCTATAAGTCAAATAAATGATCGGTCTTGCAATCATGGGTGAGCCTGAACGCGCATCGCTTCAGGCAATTGTTTATTTGATGGGATACATTCCTTAATAAGGATCGCTCCCACGCCACACGGTATACGTTGAGCCAGTACCACCTTGCCCTGACCGCGCCTCATGGAAAGCCGTATTGACAAGATCGAACAGGATGATGTCTGCTCCGCCGCCGCCATTACTGCCACCTATTTGTTGCAGAATCGGTTCAGCAACAAAATCATCGCCCTGACCACCGCGTGACTCATCGTCCCCTGCAAACACACTGCCGGAAACGGTAAGCACGCCCACAATCACCAATACAGCGAACAAAAGTTTAGATTTCTGCATAATGGGTATCCTTTTCATGACTCAGTGATTTGTTTGATGTACGTACATTCATCATGGTAGGGATAAAGCGCCTAGAAAGCGCTTAATGAAGTCTTCGGAGTAGAATTTTACGGAGTCTTAATGTCTAACATCATGAGGATTTGTAGGTCGCATGACCCAACTTACCCCCTACAGCCAGCCTATTTTCATTGGATTCGCCTTCATGCTGAGATATGCTCAAATCACACAGCACACATATCAGAGAAAGCACCGCATGTTTTTTAGCTCATGGGAAGATATTCTAAGAGTCGTCATCGTCGGCACATTAGCTTACATCGCGCTCATCTTTTTGCTCCGCATTTCCGGCAAACGCACCCTCTCCAAGATGAACGCCTTCGATTTCATCGTCACGGTGGCGTTGGGGTCTACTTTAGCGACAGTTTTACTCTCAGAGGAGGTTGCCTTGTTGGAAGGGGTGACCGCATTCGGGATGCTCATCTTCTTACAATTTAGCATCACATGGCTACAGGTACGCTCGGAACGCTTTCAAGACCTCATCAAAGCCGAACCGAGTCTGCTCTATTATCAGGGGCGCTATATCGACTCAACCATGAAGCATCAGCGCGTCACCCGTGAGGAAATCCACGCCGCCATGCGCGACTCCGGTATGTCCACAGAAGAAGGGGCAAGCGCCGTAATTTTAGAAACGGACGGCTCATTCACCGTCATTCGCCACACCGACGCGGAAGAATTCACCACCCTAGAATATGTCCACAATTATCCGGGCGCGGTGCAAACCGATACGAATAACTGACGTTACGCAGAGTAACTATTAGGATGATGTTGGGCATAAAGTAGACGCTCAAACATGAGTAAGTCAGTTGGTCAGGTAATCAGTTTGTCAGAAAACACATACTGCCAACGTGCATTGACTGTTTTTACTGATTTACTGAAGTACTGATTTACTGAAGTACTGACTCACTGAAATACTGACTCACTGAAATACTGCTTACAAGTTAACTATCCTGATTGATTATTTTTGCGTAACGTCCGTAACATCACTGAACAAATAACTTGCCACATCCCTAAATCATCTGTTACGATAATCCCATCGTACACAGAGTCCACAGCAATATTGGGTTAGTGGAACCCGGAAGGAGCAATGACACGTGCAATTCTTACCTGTTCAGAGCATTTTACAGAACTCGCCCTCAACGAACTCCGCCGTTATCACCCGCAATTAACCGTCCTTAATCAGCTTTCCCCGCAACACATCTTTATCGAGAATCGTGGCAGTTTCGACGATTTGACGCGTCCGTGGCGACACAAACTTCCCGTCTATCTGCACCATTTATTTCCTGTACATTATCAATCCGCGCTAGAAGGCACATTGCAGGATTTACCCGGACTGCGCCGCTCCGCCCGCCAACTCATCCGGCGTGATGTTACCGTGCAAGCGCGCATCACCGGCACGCACCTCCTGCCCTATGATGCCCGCCAGATCGAAGCCGCGCTCTCACGCAAAAAATCCCGCGCCTCGCCAAAAATCACACCGGATGCACGGATGCTTTCCGTCTTAACCGTTTCCCACGCAGACTCCGTTTGCGTCTATCTCGGCGTGTCGTGGGCGAACCAGAATATTTCCCCCTACCTGCGCGGAGTCCAACCCTTTAGCGAGCATCTGCCCAACCGCGCTGGCTTCAAACTACTAGAAGCATTACGCGCCTTTCACATCCCCATTTCAACCGGCATGGAAGTCCTTGATCTCGGAGCCGCGCCCGGTGCATGGACGTTGATTTTCGTCGATCACGGCGCATGTGTGACCGCCGTCGCGCCCAGAGCCATGTATCCGTGGCTGATGGACTCGCCGCAGGTGCGTTATTTTCCGCTTACCGCAGAGGATTATCTCGCAAAATGTGACCGGACGTTTGACCTCATCACCAACGATATGATCCTCGACGCGCAGGATTCCGCCCGCCTCATGGTCGATTATGCGTCCCGCCTCCGCACAGACGGACGCGCCATCATGACACTCAAGCTCCGCCAGCACAATCGCCGCACCGTCACCGACCACGCGCTCCGCATCCTCCGACAGGCATACGATATTATTCATATGCGTCAACTCGTGCATAATCAAAAAGAAGTCACACTGTTTTTGCGGCGAAAGTGTAGGTAAGGGGAAAATAGCGGTTTATTCCGGTCAGATCAAAGCCATCTGACCGGAATTTCTTGGCTTTATAAAGTTATTTATTCTGTCGTTGGTAGACTCGCGGTAGCGGCTTCAAGTTGAGCCTGATCCCACTCACCATAAGTTTGATTTGAACCTTCTACTTTCCATTCGGTACGTCCATTACGCGACGAACCTGCGACAATGGTTGCGGCTGTACTGGGGCTGGAAAACTTAACGTCGGCATTCAGTAACCAATAGGCAGAATCAGGTGCATCAACCAATAATCCTTTATCAAATAGGTCTTTGCGCTTGTCCCGATAGGATTGTGCAAGTGAGGCAGTTTCCTCAATCCGCACCGTAGACCCTTTCAGAACAAGAAAATCATTTTCTGTTAACCGCGCCTTCGCATTAGTTCCGCCGTAAGTCATTTGAAAGAGAGGCGACAATGATTTGGTTGTTGTTGTTAAAATAGTTTCTAGTTCATCTCGTTTCTCCACAACCGAAGTCGTAAATGAAAAGCCGAGAAGAGGAAATAACATCAGTAGTTTTTCAAGAAAAGAATCCATATCAGCGCGATCTGATTCAGGTAAGGGTGTGGGTTCAGGACTTGTTCCATTAGCAACGTCTGAATTTTTTGCCTCGTTAGCTATTTTAATCAGTTTTGCCTCTAAATATCGTACGTGCGCTTTAGTCAAATTTTCATCTTTACTAGTGACAACAACTGTATTTACCCAGAAATCCTTTTTGTCATCGCCTGCATGATACCGTAAACGTTCGACAATATTATCACTTTCACCAACGTAAATTTTTGCGGGTATGTCATCTGAAACGAGCACATACAAACCTGTACGTTCTAATTCAGGTCTACGCAATAAAGTGGCTAAATGCGTAGTACGAGGTGCAACAGTAATTCTGCCTGTCCAGTTGAATATCTCTGCCGTGAGAATGCCTTTAGTAGATCCATCAGCAAGAAAGATTTTTACAGTCGCCGCTTCTGCCATGTCAACTCCCTTTTCTCTAAGTAACTTCTATTTTACTTCAAGCATCGCTATTGGGAGTCTTAATGGTTTTTTCTCTGCGCCTTTGTGTTACGCTTTTTATCGGCTACTCGTCAGCCTTACCCCAGCCACCGCCACCGGGAGTCTTAATCGTCAGCCGATCCCCGACATTCACCTGCGCTGTATATTTCCCGCTCACAGTCGCCGTCTGTCCATCTTTCGTCAACACATTTTCTCCGCGTGCGCCCGCGCCACCCTCGCGCAAACCATACGGCGCATTCACCCGTCGCTCGGTGTTCAGCGTGACCGTCGCCGGAGACAAAAATTCATACTCCCGAATCACCCCATCGCCGCCCTGAAATTCGCCCGCACCGCCGGAATTCTCGCGCAGAGTATACGTCCAAACACGCAGAGGCAACGCATATTCCAGCGCCTCCACAGGTGTATTGAGCGTGTTCGTCATGTGGCTGTGTCGCCCGCCGATTCCGTCACCGAGCACGCCCGCGCCATGACCGCCCGCAATCGTCTCGTAATACACAAATTGCACCCCATTCACGAAGCCGCCTACGGTGATATTGTTCATCGTCCCCTGACTCGCCGACGGAATCGCATCCGGTAACGCCCCCGCCAGCGCACACAGCACCGCATCCACCACCCGCTGACCCGTCTCCGTATTGCCGACAGCCACCGCCGCCGGAAATTGTGGATCAAGCACGCTTCCCGCTTCGGTAATGACTTCCACCGGCGCGAAACAGCCCTCATTCACCGGAATATCCTCACTACTTAACAGACGCACACAATACCACGTCGCGGAGCGCACAATCGCCGAAACCGCGTTCACATTCCCCGCGACCTGTGGCGCACTCCCCGTAAAATCGACGGTCATTTTGTCGCCATCGACGCAGATTTTGACCCGAATCGGAATCTGAAATTCGCGCTGACCGTCGCCTTCCAGCGCATCCTCAAACGCATACTCGCCGTCAGGGATCGCACGGATTGCCGCTTCGGTCATCCGGCGTGAATAATCCATCAACGCCACCGCATGAGCCGCGACCCGTTCCGCGCCATGTTCGCCAATCATCGCAATCAGCCGCTTTTCGCCCACGCGATGCGCCGCCAATTGTGCTGATAAATCACCGAGTCGTTCCTCCGGTGCGCGACTATTCGCCGTCAACAACGCCAGCACACCCTCGTTCATCACGCCCGCTTGCATAATCTTGATCGGCGGGATAATCACCCCTTCCTGATACAATTCCGTGCTCAACGGCAACGACCCCGGCGACATCCCGCCCACGTCAGCATGATGCGCCCGCGACGCGACGAAATACGCCAATTCACCGTCCGCGAACACGGGCGAGAGCATCGTAATATCCGGCAGATGCGTCCCGCCGCGATACGGGTCATTCAGCACCACCACATCGCCCGCCACAAACGACTCGAAGGCACCAATCGCGGCTTGCGCGGACGCGGGCATACTCCCCAGATGCACGGGGATATGTGCCGCCTGAGCCACCATCCGCGCTGACGAATCGAACACGGCGCAACTAAAATCCAGCCGTTCGCGGATATTGGGGCTAAACGCCGCGCGTTGCAGAGTCACGCCCATTTCTTCCGCAACGGCGGCGAACAAACTCCGAAATACAGCCAGTGAAATAGCGTCTACCTGTGCGGACATAATGTGCCTAAACCTGTGCTAAACTTGAAATCATACGGCTGATTATGCCAGAGGTTGCATGATGGTCGCCACCCAATAAATAAGGTAAGAATCGAAAATGGTTTTTGAAACCAAATGGGATGAAGCAAATGAACGCATTGACACAACACTGCGATCAGGCTTTCAAACACCCATCACATCCACCCAAACCGTGCATGTTATGGAAATAGTTCTGAACGCTATCCAGAGCACAGTAGGACAACGACTGTTCGAGGGATTGTCACAAATCAGCATTGGTGAAACGAGCCTGACGTTAACGTTTCGATTTTCCATCAATAAAGGGCATATTGAACGGGTTGAAGCGCAAATTCAACGGAAAGAATTAGTCTATCATCGCGGAAATTTCATGATGTTTGTGTTTGCGCGAGTTGACGAAGTGTATCCATTGGACGATACCTTACCCTCCGGTTTTCAGCAGAATCTCGACATGCCGTTGTATATCAAGTAGATGATTAACTTTGCTGTCACAGCGCATGTGCTAAACTAAGCTGAAATGTAATGTGAGGTCCGCCAATGGACGCAACGCCAACCTTAACCATCCCCTTAAGAACCGATGACGACGGCACAATCCGCATTGGCAAAACCCGCGTCATTCTTGATCTTGTCATCCATGCTTTTCGGGAAGGCGCAACGCCGGAGACCATCGTTGAGCGTTACTCCGCCTTAGATTTATCGGATGTCTATTTGGTGCTCGGCTACTATCTACAGCGCCGTGACGAGGTGGATGCCTATATTCGTCAGCGTGAAGCCGAAGCGGAGACAATCCGTGAAAAGTTGGAGCAAGAATTTCCATCTACAGGCATCCGTGAACGCTTACTTGCCCGCCAGAAGTCAAATCGTGAATCATGATGCGGTTTGCGGCACTACGCCACAACACTTGTATCCAGATACGCGAGCACGACTTGTTCTTCAGGAATACCGCGCCCTTTAAGCGCATCCACCAATAACTTATTATTGTGGTCAAGCTCAATGATAATTTTGTCGTCCTGTACACGCGCTACCAGAACCGTCCCGATGATACGTTTTCCGCGCACATTGGCAATATCCACAACGGTATAGAGGCTCTCCGCCTCATTTTCGGTCAGGTAGCTGTAAGCATTCAATCCCTCACCTGCATATTTACCCATCTCTTCAATCAAAACATGCTTTAAAGTTCCGGTATCCATTTGACAATCTCCTCTTTCACAGGATCAAAAATAAGAAGCGGAATAGCGTAGCGGGTCATCATCTCTTGTCCGAGAACATGTTGAATAATGCCCTTATAGACGTTCTCAGGAAGCGCGATATAGAGAGGTAGTTCAATGGACAAGTAATCCAGTGCTATCCGATACATCAAATATTGACCTAACAATTCCATTAATTCGTGGACAGGTGATCGTTCTAAACCTTTAACTTCAATAAGCGCAAGTTGGTCATCATACCGTTGCGCTTTGATGTCTATATACAAACGGCGGTTAGTATCATCATACTTACCAACCGAGATGTATACCTGTTCTTTGATAATAGACCAACCTGCTTTTTGCAAACATCTCAGAACAACAGGATGATAACGATCTTCATTTGGCATTGTGTCTCACAAAGTTTGCGCTGATCTACTTAAATTATAGGCGTAAATCTAACCTCTTTGCAAAGAGCGATATTCTTGTATTATGCTTTTCAATTCTAAGCACATATTACCCCTCTGTTTGCAAACTCTAACCACACGATACGAACAAGTGTGCTAAAATAACGGGTCAGTCAACCATCCAAATATAAGCCTTCTCAGCACTCGGAACTATCCCTTTTCCACCACCACACAATGACACTGTTGGCAGAAAAAAAATAAATTCACTTTGTTGGCACTTTATCCCCACTTTTTCCCGTAACTCAGCCACCGCGCCTTGGCAGTCTGCCATCAAAATGCCATACTCAGCCAACACCTATTAACTAAAAACTTATCACCAACAACTGCCTACTTAATAGTTTAATGTCTGCTAAATTTAGAGTTTCACGCTTGCAATCTTCCTCGCTGAATTGTATATTTATGATGAGGATAAGCATTATTTAGGTTAGCAGGCAATTTATGAGCGTAAGCACCGCAATGCAAGAATATCTGGCGGAAACCTACCGTCTCGCACATCAGCAGAAGGAGAGTCCCTACGTGTCGACCTCCGCGCTGGCTGATGTGATGGGCGTGTCTGCCCCGGCGGTCACGCGCATGGTGCAACGCCTCAAAGATGCGGGCTATCTGGAACACGAACCCTATCAGGGCATCTTCCTCACCCCTAACGGCGAACGCGAAGCCCTCATGAACATTCGTCGTCATCGGCTGGTCGAGCGTTTTCTGGTGGATGTGATGCAGTTCGGCTGGCATGAAGTCCATCAGGCGGCGGATGAGCTTGGCGCGGCGGTCAGCAATGTCGTCGTTGAACGGATGGAAACAATGGCGGGATTTCCGCGTCGTTGCCCGCACGGTGAACCCATCCCCACCAGAGACGGAATCATGCCGGATGTGGTGGATTATTCCCTCAACGAAGTCGAAGAGGGCGAAGAGTGGATCGTCAGTCGTGCCAATTCTCACGACGAAGACAAGCTCAAATATCTCAACCAACTCGGTCTAAAAACCGGCGCGAAATTCACCCTCATCGAGCGTGCGCCCTTCAAAGGACCGATCAAGCTCAAAGTCGGCGAGGAGACGCATTTCATCGGTCATGAACTCGCTGGAATCTTACGCGTCTGCACCCAACAAGAATTCGATCTCGTCTAAAACTCGTATTTTTTAGGGGTGCAATAAGTCCCCCCATACGAAGTGTGAGGAACTGCTGTTCGCGAGATTATAGAGGGGGATTTTAATCCTTTACATCCATCGTCCAGCCCGCATAACCGAGCAAGCCCCAGCCCACCAGCAAACACGCGCCACCAATCGGGGCAATCGCACCCATGAAGCGCAGGTCAAGAATAGCCAGAATGTATAAACTTCCAGAGAAAATCACCGTCCCCGCGACGAAAAAATAACCCGCCCGCATCAACAGCGTTGAGGCGAACTTTCCCGACGAGAGCATCCACGCCACAGCCAGCAACGCCAGCGCATGAACCATCTGATACTCACTCGCCGTCTGGAATGTCCCTTCCCGTCCGTTTTCCACCAATATGGATTCCAGCCCATGCGCGCCGAACGCACCGAGCGCAACACCCGTGAAGCCCAACACCGCCCCGATGAGGATAAATTGTCGTACCGTTTTCATGCTAAATGGTCTTTCACTAAGTCGTCAAAGTCATTTGTGAATTATCGAACCATTCAGCATGATTGTTCAAGGGGAGATAACCAATTAACGCGGCACAAAGATCGGTTCGAGCCAGTACGTTTCGCCTTCACCTTCTGCTGTCCAGCCGATGAGGTCGCCATATTCGACCTGCCACCAAGCCAATCCATCAGCGCAGACAGGTCCATCCAGTACCATAAATTCGCCCTCGCCTGGAATCTGCCCTAAAACTTCACCGTTACGCTGAGGTTCGGAACGCAGAGTATTAGGTGCGCCCGGTGTGACCTGTCCCATCACACCAATGACCAGATGCGGTTCGAGTGTTAACAGAGAACACGGATCCAATTCAAATATTCTGGCGATTCCTTCGCCCAGGGGCGGTGTTATCTGTACGACAAGGGGATAATTTTCTATGGAAGATATCAGGGTAACTGCTTCAAAATCATTTGCTTCTGAATAATGCAGTAAATTATCATCCTGCGTGTCGTACAATAACCAACCGTCAGTTGTTCCAGCCAAAAATCGCGCCGTTTCAGGTGCTGAAATGCTACGCCAGGTACCATCAGGGAAAAATAAGCGCCATTCAGGAGGATCGAACAATAATTGATTATCAAGCAGTGCCTCTCCATTTAAAACCCATTTAGGTGAGGGAAGAAAGATCGAGTCGCGTGGAAATGGCATCCCTTGATAGACGGGCATCCTGATGATGATGCCATCGTTCCCTGTTTCTGAAGAATAATAAGCAAATTGCAACCAGTACCTGCGTTCACTGTCGATTGCGCTGTAATCCCAATTTACCTTTTCGCCTGTAGCGGACAAGACCCCGCGACCAAATCGGCGTGTCGATTGCTCGTAGCTTCTTTCGTCTATATCCCACACATCAAAGGAACCCTGATGAGGTTGATCGCAGTTATAACATCCAATATTGCCAATCTCGATCTCACTACCTTCCCAACTACCAAATGCAACCGGAAATTCATCTTCTAGCATGAGTTCCCGTATTCTTGATTGGCTTTCAAGATCATAAATGAAAATTTCCCCCTGTGGTTCTTCGGGGAAGGTGTCACCGCTAATGTGAGCAAACACCACCTGCTGGCTATCCGGGCTAAAGGGTCCTGCAATATAAACACCTGAACCGATACGGCTTGTTGTTTGTTCTTGTACATCGGCTACAAAGCCCGTACCGCGATAACCACTTGTACCTGCCAGATAGCGACCATCATTGGAAATGCTGGCTTGATATATCGTTGTCACATTGATGAAATCGAGGGATACCGTCTCCTGGATACCCTCAGCAGTCACAGTGACGAGCGTATGTTGTGCGGCATCATAATAAATAAGTTCCCATGATAAGCTCTCCAGGTCATCCTGAGCCATCAGATTCAAGACTCCCAAACTCAGGAGCAGTAAAGCAATAAACAAGTGTAGTGGACGATGTCGCATAAAAATCCTCCTCTAAACATTAGCTTTTGTTGGGTTCAACTTTCCCCTTATCACGACCATATATCATATTTTGAGATGACGCGATTTATGTGTGGGCTTGTTGATCTTAAAGTTACACTACCCCATCACGCGCATTACGCAGGGCATCACGCAATTTGGCGGATTCAGTGACGGAGTCGACCTCTGCCATGCCGTGACGGGCGCTTTTGGTCTTCATGTATTCCACGCACAGCACGCCTTCATAATCGGCATCCTCCAGCGTGGAAATCACCTGTTTCAGGTCGATTTTGCCGTCGTCGAACGCGGTTTGCAATTTGCCTTCCGCCGCCTGCCGGATCTGTACATGACGGGTATGCGGCAGAAGCGAGACAATATCCTCATGCGCCACGCCCTGACACACCAGATGCGCCCAATCGACGGTGAGTTCCAACTCGCGCACGGCGTTAATAAGTTTGAGCGCGGTTTCCGGCTTTTGCGCCATCGAATCCAGATGCGGCTCGATGCTGACGTGTAAATGGGTGGCGGGGGTGGCGGTGCGCGAGGCATCCATCATCGCATTGAGAGACTCAACGGTGCGATCAAAGGCTTCTTCGTCATCGTCGGGATGCACCAATCCGGGCGAGAGAGTCACGCCGGTGGCTTCCAGCGCGACGATAAACGGGAGCAAAGCGCGGTAGGTATCAATATCTTTTTCACGCTGATCTTCGTCCGCCAGTGAGATACGCGGGAGCATCAAATAGAGGTCGCTCAGTTTGAGGTTAAACAGCGCCAATTCCGCCCTGACCTTCGCCGCCGCCCCACGAGGATCACGCGCAATCGCAGACACATTCAGGTGCGGTCCACTGCCAATATCAACATACCGGAAGCCGAGGCGAGCAATCGTGCCGAGCGCATCGGTCAGGCTGAGGTCATTAAACGCCCATGTGTGGCAGGCAAATTCGAGCATGGTGATAGTCGTCCTCACTGCGTCGCAGAATCATGACGATTGTAACACGGGATTGCCTTAACGGGTGGCAGGTTGTCGGCTATAATAGAGGTACTATCGCACATGGGGGCACATCTGATGAGCGAAAATTCAGAGAAAAAAGGCTATTTCCGGCAACCGTTCAGCCAGCAGGAGCGCGACCAATTACGACAAATGGTGCGTTTTCTGGCGACGGTCTTGTTCTTCGTGATTCTCGCATCATTGGCGGTTGGCTTTTTCGTCACCCAATTCACTTAATTAACCATCCGCGCAATAAAGCAGGCGCGCTCGGCGGGTGAGGGTCGTATTGCTTAAAAACGGTGTGCTGTTACTTAATTGCTCCACACTACCGATGCGCGTGTCGTCCGCGATGCGTTTTACGGCGGGATCGCTGATTTTTGCCAGAATCGCATCGGCAAAATTTTCTGCATGGATCACCTGAAAAGGGCGCGTGTGAAACTTGCTGGTTGTGGTCGGCAACGGCGCGGTGATGTTGAGCGCGTTGTGCATCTCCGCGACGATTTCGTAGGCGTGCGTCAGATGCTTCTCGCGCACCTGCCACACGGGCGCATCCAACACGGATTCGAAAATGGGCGACAAAACTTTCGCGCATCGTAATTGCTTAAACCCCGTGCCGAACCACTTGCTATACGGCGCATACTGTTTTTCCATCAAGAAGCACAAATTCATCAGATCATGCACCAGACGCGACGCAATCACCCGTGATCCGATTTCGTCGCCGACTGATCCCGTGCGCCCCATGAACGGTTCTTCCTCCGCCACACGCACCCATCCCGCCGCCAGCAAATACAACCAGACATCCTGTGGATAATAGGCTAATTTTTTTCGCAGACGCGTCAAATCTCCGCTGTCATCATGAAAGACCGCGCCACCGATAGCCACCGTGCGGAGCTTTTGCGCGGTCATAGTCAGCCAATGAACGGGCGTGAGTGTGTCGCTGAGGATGTCCGCAAGATCAACGCCGAGATAGCGCAGGATATAATTTTCCAGCGTATCAATTTCCACACGATGATTAACCGGACCGCGATCTATCGCTTCCAGCAGTTGCACGCCATTATCGTTGAACTGTGGTGCGCCAAAATTGGTCGTGTAGCCGCGAATGTGATATGGGAGGCGGTTGGCGAGGGCTTCGTGGATGTCATCTTTCAGCGTGGCATGATCCGCCGGTGATACGAATAGCATGACCCGCGGTCCCCAATGATGATCGGATGACAGGGCGGTATCAAAGCCCAACACCTCGGAGCCACTCCCGATGATGGCGGCGGCGTACCGTAAATCGGGGAAATCCGCATCAAGAATCGGTTTGACCGCTTCGGTGTAAAAAATCCGTCCGAGTTCAAGCCCTGCGATAAATTCCGGCATCACATAACCTCATTCACTATTCGGCGGCACAGTATAACACGGACTTCCTGAATTCCAAAAATCCTTCATGACCCTTTGAAATGGATTTTAGCCCTCTAAAGCAACGCGTCAGTCGCATTGGCGATCTCGGAAGAATTTACAATTTTGATAAATTTCAGCAGAATATAATCGTCCCGCAGACCCTTAAATCAGTTTCATGCCCCTGTAAACACGCTAAAATTAAGTTATAACCCTTAACGCCTTGAAAATGGGTCTTTTTGCTAGATTATTTTTCAGCAAAGAATTATCGTATAATAGGGCGTGCATTGAGATCACAATAACATAGGACTGTGGTCTACTTTGCAATTGTTAGGGAATTGTTTAAAATTTGCTCTATAAGTGAGCCTAAATAAGCTGAGGTAACTATCGTGGCGGCAACAGAAGAGAGACAAACAAACGACGAACAACTGCTACAAATGGCGATTGATACCGCTAAACGTGGGAACGGAGAAGCGGCACGCAATATGTTCCGCGAGGTGTGGAATCGCAATAAGCGCAACGAACGGGCGCTCATGTGGTTGGCAAGGTTGGCGAAAACCCCCAAAGAGCAGAAACAATGGCTGGATCGCATTTTGCGCTTGAACCCCAATAACGAAACCGCCAAAACTGCGTTGAGCCAGATGAAAAACAAAAGCGCCGCCGTCGAGAATCGCTTACTCATCATTTTTGGCGCGGTTGCGGTGATTATGCTGGTGTTGTTCGTGGTGATTCTGGTCATCGCCCTGACGTAAATCGTAAAACTTGGCGAGCGACTTTATTGCTCTGCCTTGCCTATCTGAGTTTGTATACGGGCGTTAAAGGCTTGCCACGTACTGAGCAGGTCTTCAAGTGGCGGTAAGGAGGAATCTACCAGAGTGAGGAAGCGTAAACCCTCTTCAACTGTCGCGACTTGCCGTCCGTCCCGCCCGCTCACATACATGACGATGGATGCGAAAAAGCGGGCAATTGCGGATGGGTCGACTGCGACAATCAAGCGTAAATTTGGATCACGGTTTTTGTCACTAAAGAGGCTACGGATATCTTTAAGCGTGAAGTTTCTCGATTCGATATAGGTGCCATCAACCATATAGTGAAATGGTGTACGCGCATCTTCCGCAAACGGATACATCGCCTTAACTTGCTGGTGAAGATCCTCCGCCGTGAGCACACCATAGGAGCGACTATATAAAATCTTATCCGGAATCAACCATTCCGTGATGAATGGCATACACATGCACCCCGCGCTACATCCATAAACAGCTATTACAATTCTAACATTACCTTCCACGATTTAGAGATTAACGTTCGCGCCTGTGCTTAGAAATCCCCATAGCAGTTCAATTTTTCTAATTTTCCCATCAAAAGAATATATATTGTGCATAGTGCATAGTTTTCACACCAGAAATGCTGTTATAATTGCATAAAAGATATTCGCTTTGACATTAGGGGGTAATGATGCAACAAGGGATTGCACAAATAAATCAGCATTGTTGGGGTATCTGGGAAGATCGGGGATTCCTCATTCGTCCCGATCCACTGGACAAGTTATCTAAAATCGCAGGGTTGGATGCGCTCATACCGCAGGAGGCGCTTGCCCATATAGAGCAGACCGCCCATGCCCTGCCCACTCTGCTAGAAAGCGGCACGATCCGCACCACGCTTGAACGTTTTCCGGTTTACGATATGCACAAGCTGGTAGAAACGCCGGATTTCCGCATCGTTGAACGGCTGATGCAAATGTATTCTTATTTTGCGAGTGCGTTCGTCTATGCCACCAATCAAGAAGCCGAGCATCACATCCCCGCAGGAATTGCCGTGCCCTTGGTGCAGTTGGCGGAAATGGTCGAGCGCCCGCCGATTTTGTCGTATACCAGTTATGTGCTGGCGAATTGGCAACGCACCGCCGAACAGATCGTCGTGGATGATCTCGAATTGGTACAGAAATTTCTTGGGAATCGGGATGAGCACTGGTTTATCTTGATTCATACCGACATCGAAGCACAGGCGGCTGGTGCGCTCACCGGATTGATTCATGCTAGAGACGCGGCGGAAAATCATGATCTGTCCACGCTGGAAGATGCCTTTGCCAACATCAGCGCCAGCATTGACGGGATGCTCAAGACGTTCTACCGGATGCCCGAACATTGCGACTCCGATGTGTATTATTTCCGTGTGCGCCCGTATATCTTCGGCTTTAATGATGTGATTTACGAAGGCGTAGACAAATTTAACGGTCAGCCACAATCGTTTCGCGGGCAAACCGGCGCACAGAGTAGCATTGTGCCGGCGCTGGTCGCCGGACTCGGTTTAGAGCACGAAAAGACCGCCCTCATGCACCATCTGGACATCATGAAGGATTACATGCCGAAACCACACCGTGAATTCATCGCTGAAATCGGCGGGTCGAGGACGCGTGAGGTCGTTAAGGCACATCTGGATAACGGTGCGCTGGTGGATGGTTATAACGACTGCCTGCTCAAGCTGACCGAATTCCGTAAGCAACATCTGCATTACGCCACGACCTATATCGCGCAAAAGGTCGATAGTCCCTACGGCACGGGCGGCACGGTGTTTATGGAATGGCTGGATCAATTGGTGACGGAAACGGAAGCGCAACTCATCCGCTGATGTGCGAAATCAAAAAGGCGCGTGGTTGTCATCGCGCCTTTTTATATACGATTTTTTCGATCTGGCTTATCTGTTGAGCGCGGATTTGCCCACGCCCCAATATTTGATGGTGTTATCACCCGATGCCGTAACCATCCACATGCCGTCGGGTGAAAAAGCGACTGAATTCACCCAACCGGTGTGTCCATGTACAATGCTAATCTGGCGACCACCCGTGACATCCCATAGGCACACGGCGTTATCTTTCGAGGTAGACGCGAGCAACGCCCCGTCCGGCGAAAATGTGACCGTGTTGACCGAATCACGGTGTCCGCTGAGAATATGGCGGGGTTGGCGGGTTTCGATGTCCCACAAAATAATCGTGGCATCATGCGAAGCCGAAGCCAGCCAGCGCCCATCCGGTGAGAAAGCCACCGCATTGACCCAACTCTTGTGCCCGCGCAGAAAATACGGCTTGGAGCGCGGTAATTCACGCAGATTATTGGCATCCACTTCCCACAGGCGTACCCCGCTATCCCGCGAAGCAGACGCTAACCAGCGCGTATTCGGCGAAAAGGCGACAGAATAAACCTGCGCGGCATGGAGTAACGGAACGGTGGTTTCGGCGCGTCCGGTCTGGCGCAGATAGCGAATATCGCGCACATGCACGCTATTATCCGACGATGCAGAAGCCAATAATTTACCGTCGTTGGAGAACGCCAGCGCATGAACCGAATCATGATGATCGGTAAAACGGCTGAACTCGTAGGTTTCCGGCAAGGTTTCCATCGCCCACAGACGGATCGAATTGTCATTGGCACAGGAGGCAAGCAGGGCATCACGCGGGGAGAAACGCACATCCCACGCGGAAGCATCATGCGCGTCAATCGTCGTCATCAGACGTGGCGGATTTTGTGAAGGGTCTTTGGCACGGTTATCCCATAGGCGAATGGTGTTATCGTTAGAGGCAGAGGCAAGCACCGTCCCATCCGGCGAAAAGGCGACAGAACGCACCCAGCTGGTGTGTCCTCTAAGGGTGGCGATTTCCGTGAGCATACCAATCGTCTCTACTGAAATAGTGTCGTCATGGAGATCAAGCAAACGGCGCTCAAGCTGGTGCATCATCTCCTGCGGTTGCTTGAGATGCCAGAAGGTGAAATCAATCGGGCGGAGATCGGCAAGGAATTGCAGATCACCCGTCAGTGAAATCTGCTCAATGAGGATCGGGACAACATTGATATTGTGGTCAAACGCGAACATCACTTCGGCTTCAACGGTGGGGGAAGCCAACGCAGGTGTGCTGATAATCAAAATCAGATCATCGCGTGACTGTAGCTCTTTCGCGGCGCGGCGGGTAAAACTGCCCCCATTCATCAGGCGGTCATAATTAACATACACATCCAGCCCACGCCCGCGCAATTGGGTGGATAGATACAGTGCCGCCTCGCTATCATGCTTGGAATAACTCAAATAGATGCGCCGCATGAGGTGTTATTTCCTAACCATAATCTTGCTGTGATTGGTTACCCTAAGTATCCATACGTAGAAGGGGGAGGTCAAGCGATTTAACACAATCATCAACAGGATTTAACATGCGGGCATGAATGCTAAAATGGCATCTATGAAATGTGTATGTTTGGGCGGGTTATGCCGGGTATTTCCACGATGAACCCACGCTTGTCGCTAATCGCGCATGATCGTAGTATAGTTCTGGTGTAAATTAAGGCGAAGAAAAGGAACAAAATACGCGATGGAAAATTTCCAGATTTTTGAAATTAAAAACTACATGGTCATCTGGCGGCAAGCAGAAAAGCGCATGTTCGGCGAAACCGAAGTGGTCATCCGGGGCATTGTGCGTTGCACGGGTGATGAATACTCAATGGATGTGATCTTCTATGCGCCGGAAAGCCCCTATCCTGATCCGGTCATCGAACTGGACAAGAAAAAAGGCTATATGTTCTTGCCGATGAGCGACATGCTGGCATTTGTTGATATTCTCCGCAACGAAAAGCCGATCTACGGGCATCTGCGGGCGGATCGCACCGATTGGACGAGCGTCACCACGTCGCAAGAACCTGTCGGCGAGGGTGAAATCGACACAAGCGGGTAGCCGATTTAAATGGCGGTGAGTTGTTCTGTGTTAGCTTGCCGCCACAACTTTTGAGTAATTTAGCCCTAATTTGCTTGAGTATCCTATGCCCCCAAATCTTGAATTACTAAGAAAACACTTTGCGGAACAATCATATTTGCTTACTGCTCACGCTTCAAGTCGAGCCATAGAGCGTAATATCCGATCTAAGGAAATTGAAGAAGCAATTTC
The DNA here is from genome assembly GCA_040219275.1 of Aggregatilineales bacterium. Taxonomy (GTDB): domain Bacteria; phylum Chloroflexota; class Anaerolineae; order Aggregatilineales; family Phototrophicaceae; genus JAVJSU01. The sequence continues at coordinate 60,815 of JAVJSU010000043.1, forward strand.
TACCGGTGAAGTGATTGAAGATTATCCTGATGATAAATATGGACCAAGTTGCCTTATAATGGGTAAAACAACGTCTCAAAGAATGTTGCACATACAGACGAGTTACCCACCAAATGTTAAAATAATAACTGTTTATGAGCCTTCATCAAATGAATGGGAAGCAGATTGGAAAACGAGAAAACATGAATGACCAACTGTGTCGCCTTTGTGATGGGCACCTCCAAAATCAAAAAATTACCCGTTTGGAGCGATTTGACGGACATTGGGTTTTAGTTGAAAACGTTCCCGCGCTGGTATGTGAACAATGTGGCGAAATTTACTACACGCCACAGGCACACGATCTTGTTTTAGATGCGGTAACAAGCAAACAACCCACGCGGACAGAACAGATCGAAGTCTATGATGCTGAAGAAAGTGCGTAAAATTCGGGGGTGAACGTTTCCCTTCCTTCCGCCTATAATGCCCCGCATGAAGACACGCACACTATTCCTCACGTTGATTATCGCCATTTTATTGGGCGCGTTTGCTCTACGCCTGTGGCAGTTGGATACCGAATCGCTCTGGCACGACGAAGGCTGGTCAATTCGTGCTATCGAATCGCCTTTCACCACGCCGGATGATAACACCCCGTTCCTCTATTATTTGACCGGACATCTGCTGTGGCGGGCAATCGGCGGCGACTCACCGTTTGTCTATCGCTATACGTCGGTGTTGCTCGGTGTTGTGACGGTTGCCGTGGCGATTCTGCTTTCGCGCCGATGGTTGATTCCGCGCACGGCAGTTATGGCGGGGATTCTGGTGGCGGTCAATCCACTGTTGTGGGATTACGCGCAGGAAGTGCGGGCTTATGTGGCGGTGCCGTTGATCGCCCTTTTATTGTTGCTCGGCGCGGGCGAGATTTTGCGTCATCAACGGGGCGAACGTGTGCCGTTGCGCGTGTGGCTATTCGTGTTCATCGTGGAAGTTGCCGGACTCTATACCCATAATTTAACCGTTCCATTGATCGTCTGGCTGAATGTTGCGCTCGGTTTGGCGTGGCTTTGGCGGCGAGATTTTCGCGTTATGGTCACATGGGCGGGTTGGCAAATCGCGTTGATTGTCGCCTATATCCCGTGGTTATTGACTCAAGCGCCCTCCGGCACACCACTCAACACCCCGCCACAAATTGGTTTGGCGCTCATCCGTGACATCTGGGCGAGTTATTTTTTGCCCGTTTTGCCGCAATTGCAGGACGCGCTGAACGCCAATTCTACGCTGTTGGGATTGATTGTGGTGTTGGGCATGGTCGGGATTGCGGGATTGGTTGTGGGCAATGTTGGTAAAGTGGGCGACATGGCAGGTCGCCCCTACAAATACGCAATTTATCTCCTGCTGACCCATGCGCTCCTCGTGCCGATATTTTCCACCGCGTTGATGCTCGCCGCAAATATCGACTTTCATCCGCGTTATTACATCGCCGCCGTACCGGGAACGCTGATTCTGCTGGTAACGAGTCGCACGAATATTTCAGCGATATGGGGTAGAGAAAAAAGTCCCGCCTTGAGAATCGGGGAGGGATTTAGGGTGGGGATCATCTTTATTGCACTCATCATTTCCGCGTGGAGCATCCAGCAAATCCGCACGACGCGCCAATATCAGCATGATGATTTTCAGGCGATTGCGGAATTTTACGCCACCCTGCCCGCCGATGCGCGAATAGTGATTCCCTTCAACGATGAACCCGCGCTGGAATATGCCTTCGCCGACCAAATCAGCGCCGAGTTCATTAATGTGCCACTCTATAGCGACGAAGCTACCGCCTTAGAAACCATTCGTACGCTTGCAGGCAGACAGGTCGAATTGCTAACATGGTTTCAACTTCCGGCTGATCCACGCGGGATGTATGACTGTATGCTCGGCGCGATGAGCACAACTATTGAAGCGTCCGTCACAGTATTTGGCTTATCGACGCAAGGCTATAATTTGCCGGAAACACTACCGGAATTCGAGCCGATCAGCATGGACTCTCCTTATCGTCAGGTGGGCTTACAAACTGCCGCCGTGATGCGTGGCGCGGGGGGGATTTGCCTGCGAACAACATGGACGCTGACTCAGCCGATTGCCGAAAACGTGCAGGTTGCTGTCTCAATTCTCAATCCGTTCGGTGCGCCAATTGCCCGTATGGATAGCGAAATCGCCCGTGATGATAATGTCGGCACGGCGACTTGGTCGGAGGCTGAACAGGGCGCGGCGTATCATCTTCTGCGCTTACCGGAAGGCACACCCGCAGGCGATTATGATCTGCTGTTGAACGTCTATACGCCGTCACAACCGAGCGGATTTGATGTGCTTGACGCGGGCGGCAATCCGGCGGGGAAAGATTATCGCGTCGTGGAGGCGATCCGATCAGACGGCGTTCCGGCGGATTTTGGGGAGTCTCGGTTGCTAACCGAAAATGTGAACATGGTTCAGACGGGCATTCCGCTAGAATTCACCCTGCAAATTGCATCTGATTCCGTGCGTGATGCTGAACTTACACTTTCCGGTCAAGGCTGGTCGCTGACGGAAACCATCGCTTTAGCGGGCGATCAATTGGCGTGGGTGCAATTGACGATTCCAGCGGGCAATGCAGGCGAGGCGACCCTGATGCTGGACGGTCAACCACTCGCCACCTTCACCATCACCGACCCACCGCGCACCTTTGATGCGCCGCCCATGCCCATCACGCTAAATACACGTTTAGCTGATTTTGCGATGCTGACTGGCGCGGACTTTCCGGCGGAAATCAGCACCAATCAAGCGTTTGATGTTACCTTGCTCTGGGAAAGTCTCGCCACGCCGGATAGATCGTATACTGTCTTCGTCCAACTAATCGACCCTGATGGGCGGGTGCTGGCGCAAAGTGATTCGCTACCCGCCCAAGCCGAGCGCCCGACGACTGGTTGGGTCGCGGGGGAATTCATCAGCGATTCACACACGTTAACATGGAACATCACCGACTATGACGGCGACGCACAATTAATCGCAGGCATGTATGACGCGGAAAATGGCTTCCGGCGATTGCTAACAGACGATGGCGCAGATCGAGTTGAAATCGGCTCCGTGATGGTCATGCCGTAAAAATGAGTAAAAAGCAGTGCTGATTAATGTGACGTAAGACCGTTTGCACCGCCCATCTTGTTGCGGTTGCCGTGCATAATATTTATATGCGGCAAGAGGCTATGGGTGCCATTGCCAAAGAATAACTTTTCTGCCAACATTGGCATTTTGAGGGGAAATCTCGCCAATGTGTATGGCGGTGTGGCAGTGCATTGGCGGTTTTTCATCATCCTTTGACCATTCTGTGTAGCATTGGTGTTTGCTCAGGGTAGCACAGATTTCCCGCGCATAGTGAGCCAAATGCTCCGCCAAAAGGACTCAATTCTGTTAGGTGTGATGCGAGTCACGCCTTTTTCTATGCTTATTCGGCACTTTTCCTCCGGCTTGCCTACCTCGCTATATCATCTAAAGTTAATCCACTATAACTGGCGTACAGTTGAGAGGGATTTTTTGTTAGAAAACATCATGACAAAAATCTGCGTTTTGCCTCTATAATACGGAGACGAACAGCATAAGCAAAGGAGTAATTCTAGTGAAGTTGAGACTTTTTGGGGTTATGCTCGTCTTTGTGGTTCTGGGGTCAGGTGTGGTCTTAGGGCAGGACGATGGGAGCGCGTTTCCACCTGACCCTTCTGAAATTTTCCCTGAGAATCTCGAAGTGGTTGATTCACAGATGATACCTCCAAGAAACCAACAGAGCTTTGCACCTGAAGTAGACACGGAACAGCGCGTCGTCCGTGTGTATGACCGCACGAACGAAACATGGCGTGAGTTACCCTATCCTGAAGGCACTCCGCCAGATAGCCACCCATTTTTAGATTATCGGCGGGGTTCTGGTGGCGATTATTATTTATTGGTGCGAGATGGTGGCGCGTGGCTACTTGAAGATGGCGCTTTTGACTATGTTCCGCTTGAATTTGTCTGTGGCACACAGATTCCTGCTCTTGAGGGATATGGCGCATGGGTCTTTGTCAATGATGAAACAACCGGACAGGCTAACCTGTGTTTTACGGAAACGGATCAACGCTCAATCCCATTGCCGGAAGGGATTGTGTGGGATCATTATCAAAGTGGTACACCAGATGTATCACCGGATGACGAACGATTGGTGATTTTTGGCGTTGTGCTTGATGATCGCGGCTTAATGGCGCAGTCCTACGAAGCGTACGGCTATAGCATCGCCGACGATCAACTCATTTATCTTGGGAACATCCCCTCTATCAGTGCGTCAGATTATCCGCCTAGTGCGAGACTTGGATGGATTAATGATTCACAAGGGTCGATATTTTATGGTCCAACACAACGGGGTTTATCTCATGCGTTTTATGGATTTGATTTAGATCAGCCTGAGAGTCTGGAATTGATCGTTAGGGGGTGGATGAATATTTATGACTTCAACCCCATTGAGTTGCGCTATGAATACATGGAAACAACAGCGTTCTTAGAGTGGCAAACCGGGACGATGTATCAAACACACGAACCCTGTCGTTTCTTCGCTTATGAAGCACGCGGGATTTTCCGTTATGATCTCGGTTATGATTGCCCCGGCGTGGATTTCGCAAGCGCGGGCGATTTTGTTTATACGGTGCGCGTTGACGGCAATCCGGCACAATCCTCCACGCTCATTCGCTTAAATATCGTCACAGGTGAAATCACAGAGATGATTAGCGGTTCATTTGAAGGTGTGCTCACCGTGACGCATGATAACCGTTATATTTTGCTTGCCGTTGGCAGTGACGCTATTGATCGTGTTGATTATTACGACCCCAATGAGTTTGAAATGAGGGAGATTGGCGCGGCAAATCTGATCGTGTTTGATCTCCAGACACGAGAACGGGTTCAGGCGATGGGTAGCGCCACTTTCTGGTCTGATGTGACCACGTATGTGTGCGGGGAAAATTGCTTTGTCGCCACATTGGGCGATTCTCCATTTGTCGAGATACCAACTTATATCATCTTCCCGCCATCCGGCGAGATTACAAGTTTGACGACAAGCCTCTTTAGACCATCACCCTCCGGCGAAAACTTCATCGTTGATTATACAGACTACGGCGGCGGGTTGAGCGTCGCTAATTTTAACAATGGCACAATTACACCACTTGAAATCACGCAGGATGTTTATGAGGTGAGCTTCGGTTGGGATCGTACCGAAGACATCATCAACGCCTATGTGACCCTACCGGAAACTGAAACTGCACCGTCACAAACGGCACTCTTCACCCTGCGCGTGCCGTAAATTTATAGCCAATCCCTTAGAGGCGTGATGCGAGTCACGCTTTTTTTATTGACAGATGGAGGCAAAATGTCAGAACAAAACACACTCCCACCAGAGAATCATACGGAAACGATACGTAACATTTGGAAAACTCATCAAGGTTTATATGTAATTGCCGGAATTATCATCGGATTGTTTCTCTATCCTCTGTTAAATTTGATCGTGAACGATTTGCTTAATCTGATGCAAACCCTTGTACCGCTCGTTGTTGGTATTGTTTTGACTGTGATGTTCATTGACCAACTTTACCAACGCCGTGAAGAACAGCGCAGACTCCGTGATTTGCAGGAGCAACTTGTGCTTGATGCGGGCAGTTCGGTCAATCTGATAGCTACCCGTGCGATTGATGTCCTTCGTAAAAAGGGCTGGTTAAACGGTGAAGGGGTGTATAACCATACGCACGCGGTGCTGGCAGGTACAGATTTATCCTACGCAGATTTGCGGACTGTTCAGATGATAAGAGCAAACTTGTCCGGTACGGATTTAACCTGTGCCAATCTCGATGAGGCAGTGCTAATGGATGCCAATTTGACGCATGCAAAGATGATAAATGCGACATTGGTTGGTGCAATTTTGGGTGGTGCGAAATTAAATAATGCCGATCTCTATGTTGCGAACTTAACAAAGGCACATCTGACACGCGTAAGATTCGATGGGGCGTTTATGCGCTTTGTGAATTTGAGCGCCGTAAAATTAGACCATGCTTATCTGGAAAACGTAGATTTGAGAGATGTTCGACTAGAAGGCGCGAACCTGCAATCGAGTAGTCTCAAGGGTTCAAATCTAGAGGATGCACTGCTTATCGGGGCGAATTTGAGGGGGGCTAATCTTGCCGATGTACTTTTGAGCAACGCAAAATTTGATGAGACCACGATTCTTAAGGACGGATCACTGTGGTCAGAGGGACGTGATCTCACCGAGTTTGGTGCTGAGACACGAGACATACTGGAAATGGATGTTCACATGGGTGAAAATCGTAAAATGTATTTGGTTTATACCTTTGCCGATGGAACGAAACGGCGCTGGCAACAGGGAATAGGCTGGTTGGATGACCGCTACGGCAACCCGATAGACCATTAGACTCGGCTCACCTCACACCCGCCGACACCCAAGCCCAGCCGGAACGCATGTTGATGCGATAAGCGAACGTGTGGCATAATCAGTACAGAGTTGTTCCGTTCCGATTGATAAGGTGGGAAATCGTGGAAAATAACGAAGTAGCGCAACCAAACGTCCTGATTACGGGGGCGAATAGCATCGTCGGGCTAACTGTCATTAAAAAGCTCGTCGCTGAGGGGCATAAAGTTTATGCGACCACGCCGACGACAGTGGGCGCAGGCGAAATCCGCTCCGCAGGCGGGCATCCGGTCTATCCAGATTTAACGCGTGCCTCCGAAATCATCAGCACCTTCAAAATGGCAAAGACAGACATCCTCATTCATTTAGAGCCACAATCGTTTAACACCGTGCCGTTTAACGTGCAGTGGGACGCTGATGCCGTAGAAACCAACACCCGCGCCATCGTCAAAGCGGCGGAAGAAGCGGGCGTGAGTTATATCGTGTATGTCAGCTTCGCCTTCCTCTATGCCAAGAGTGACTCCGCGGATGAAAGTGCGGCGCTCATCAGTGCATCAACAAATCCTGTCGTCAAAGCGGCGCTCGACGCAGAAAAAGCCGTCAAGAATTCGTCTATTCAGAGCATCATTTTACGCGCCGGTTACGCCTACAGCGCGGATTCCGCCGGATTAGCAGAGCTACCGAATTTTCTCCGCGCAGGTCGTCCGGTGGTCGGCAGTAACACGCCGTCCAGCTGGGTTCATGCGGGTGATCTTGCCAGCGCCATCACGCTCGCCGTAGAAAAACGCCCCGATGCAGAGGTGCTCAACATCACCGATGGCGTGAGCGTTTCCACCAATGATTTTCTGGCGAAACTCAAAGCCTTAACCGGCATTGGAGCGTCCGGATCAGTACCCGGCTTTTTGCGCGGGATGTTCACCACCAAATCCGCCACCGCGTTAATGGCACTCGGCACGAATGTCAACAGCGACAAGGCAAAAACGGCGTTGGGCTGGTCTCCGGTGTATCCATCGGTGGATGCCGGTCTGGAGCAAATTTTGCTGAAATGGCGCGCCGCAGAAACCAACGAGGCAATCTAACATATGCTGAAAGCGATCTTATTTGACCTCGATGACACGCTGATAGATTGGTCGCATTTTTCTTCAAATTGGGAAGAAGTAGAATCCCGTCACCTGAGCGGGCTGTACACTTTTTTATGCGATACGATTCAGCCGTTTAGCACGAAAGACAACTTTACCGAAGGCTATATTCAGCGCACCCGTGAGGCGTGGTCGAATGCACGTACCACGTTGATCGCACCACATCTCGGGCGCATCATCATCGAAACCGCCAGCGCGCTCGGTATTCCGGCAGAAATGCTCGACGAAAAAGCCTGCTTAAAGGCGTATCAGTGGGGCGCTGTGCCGGGGACGAGTCCCTTCCCGGATGTGATTGAAAGTCTGACCCTTCTGCGGGAGCGCGGTTTACGCATGGGCATCGTCACCAATGCCTTCCAGCCGATGTGGATGCGCGACGAAGAGATGAATCAACACGGCTTGCTAGAATTCTTCCCCGAATGTCGTTTTTCTGCGGCGGATGTGGGACGGCTAAAACCCCATGCGGATATTTTCGCCACCGCGCTAAACTGCCTTGATCTGCCGCCGGAAGAGGTCGTCTTTATCGGCGATAACCCGACTGCCGATGTTGCAGGTGCTCAATCTGCGGGGATGAACGCGATTTTGCGCTCCAAACGTTCCACGCGTTCGTATAAAAAAGGGCTGGTTGTACCGGACGGCACGATTGATTCGCTAAAGCAACTGCCGCCCATTCTTGATGCGCTCTATCCCGGATGGGGCAATGGTTGATTTTCTATCGATTTCCGAGCGGAATTTAATCCTCACAGGCTACATCGGACCCAATCAACCGCTTTTAGGGCGGCAGATTGGGGATCGTTTGCGGATGCGTCTGGTGAACTTCGAGGAAGTCATCTCAGAGCGGATGCAATTGCCTGTGGCGGAAATCCGCACGTATTACGGGGAAACACGCTTAAAGTCCATCGAAGCCGAGTTGATTCAAGAAACGGCTCTGCGCCGGAGCACGGTGATTCGCGTTAGCGGGCGCACGCTAGCGAATGGGGATAACCTCGAACGTCTGCGCGAAACCGGTCCGGTGATTTGCCTGACGATTAACCTCGACGCGATGCTCCAACGCCTGCATATCAGCATGGGCGCACGCTTTCACAGTCCCGATGAGCGGGCGTTGGCGCTCGGTGATCTCAAACGCGAGTGGTCGGTGCGCCAATTGCCGAACGTCCACGAGATTGATACCACCTACATCGACGACGACACCATCGTTGAACGGGTGGTCGCGCTCTGGCAAGAACTCGCCCTCGAACGGGGGTAGGTTTGAATTCTTTAGGCTATGTCGCCTCGATAAACCGATAGAGATACGCTGAGATGGGCACACCCAATAAGAATCCTGCAATCGGGCTTAAGAACATGGCTAAAAGTATGTCGCCTACCATATCCGCCCCGCTTGTTATGATGTAAAAGCTCAGAATTGATAGGATTAGGCTGACGATCAGATAGAGCAATAACTGTCTAAAGACAAACTTCATGCGCCTGCTTTCGTCTGCTGAATAACGCACCCGTACGCAAACACTGTACACTACTTTACTGCAATTGTCTTAAAATCATTGGCTACTGAGTTCGGCAAAAAAACCGCCTGATGACGTTTGAATGCGGTACCATAGGCGTTATGATTAAAGTCGGAGATTTTCCACCCGCTTATGCTCATTACCCGTTTTTTTCTATTGCGTGCGCGTGATGGTGTGCTGATTTTTGGCGCGTTTATCGTCTATATGCAAATCGTCGGTGGTAGCTTGCCCCACACAGACGAAATCGCTTATGTCGCCTTCGACCAATTCGAGACCACCAGTTCGATTCGTCTGATTGACCTCGAACGCGGTCTGTTTACGTCGCTTTTCACGCGTTTCGGGCGGATTGATGAGCTAGCTTGGTCGCCGGATGGAGAGATTTTGTATTTCGGGCTGTTTCGGGCGGAGAATATCCGGCGTGATATCGCCGCGCTGACCATTTCCACAGGCGAATTTCGCTGGCTGACGGACTTCCCACCGGATAACAACGTGCCGCAACCCTCGCCGGATGGCACACAACTCGTCTTCCAGCATTTTGACGAATTCCGCAACGATTGGGATATTTATCTGCTTGATCTGGTGAGCGGGGAAACACGGCTCTTTTTCGGCTCAAATTCGACGGAGGGTCGTCCGGTATGGACAAATGACGGGCAAACGGTGATCGTCGAAAAATATGAGACCGCTGGCGTGTGTGTCCTGTGGATTGCTGTTGATACTGGCATCTATGAGTCGAACACCTGCGGGGATGTCAGTGGCATTGCGTGGTCGCCGGATCGCACCTTGACCGCGTTCGATGTGTACAGCAACGGTACATCAGAGGTGTATGTCGCCGATGCCACCGCCCAAAATTCACGCCAGATGACGCGCATGGGCGGGTTCGCTTATTCGCCAGATTGGTCACCGGATGGCGGACGGTTGGTGTTTGTGTACAGTCAAGCCAGTGGACTACCGGACGCGCTCTACACGATTGATCTGCTGGACGAAACCCCGCGCAGAATCACGCCGGAAAATACGATCCACGTTGCCCCCACATGGCGACCATGAGGCTAGATGCGTCACAACTGATAAGGGGCAGGGTAGGCGTGCAAACCGCTTGCGCTCCTACTACCTACCCCTTGAAAACAGTCGTCATCGTTGCTTCTTGGTCGTCAACGGCGCTTAGAATTCTTTCGTCAGCCAATAGACACTGCGTCGTATCGCGCCGGTCTCGAAGAGGCTGACCACGTTTTTCGGCACATCTTGCACGGTACCGGTGATGCTATAGCCCAGATCAACGAAGAACGGGACGATGTTGGTCGTGCGAACGCGTGCGCGGATGCTCCCACGTTTGCGGGCGACATCTTCCGCCATCTGCACAAGTCTACGCCCGATTCCTTCGTGGCGTAATTTCTCCTGCACCCACAGCATGTCGATCACCAGCACATCCTGAAAGATCACGGCAGAAATCCCCGCCATGACATCACCTTCCACGTCATCCATGCTGATGTCCACCGGAAACGCGTCCGGGTTATGATCTTCTAACAACGGGAGCACATCACCGATGCGGCGTGCCAGATATTTACGAAAGAAGACATCTTCTTCGCTGGTAACGTTAAACTGATAAGTGCCGCTGTCTCGATATTCGTACCCTAGTTGCAGAATTTTGTTAGACATAAGGTTTAATCCTCAGGCAAGGTATTTGCACATTTTTTAGCCAGTTGTTTGAGTGTGCTACCTTCCAGTTCGGTCTTCGTTTCGACCCTGATCTGGAAGCCGGTTTTTCGTCTCTGCCTTGCGGTTTTACTTTTGAGTGTCAAAATTGCATCCCCCTCCCCATTATTAGTTCGCCGGTAGTCAGAAAGTGTTTCATTTCTTCGACGCGATCGGCGATGATTTGCTCTGCGCGTCCTTTGATGTTCGGATTGTGAATGTTGCCTGCAAGCCACCTACAAGAGGCGACGTGCCGTGCCGCAACAAAGGCTTCCACATAGTCCCCATAAGCGGGGGGTTGTGGGCGGATTTCCGTGTAGCCTTCCCAGAGTGCCGCCCGTTGTTCACGGTACACAGGCTCATAGTGTGCGCCCCACAAAAACGGCGCGAGATCATACAGGTAATAGCCGAAGCCGCAATCGTCGAAGTCAATCGCCGCGATCTGCTCGCCGTTGAACAAAATGTTCTTGGCGATCAAATCCGCGTGGATCATGCCGTAATTGTGCGCCTCTTTGCCGATCATCTGCATAACGTCCTGTGTACGTTGCGCTACCTCTTGCATAATCTGACGTTGATCTGCGCTAAACAGTTCATTTTCTGTGTCAGATTGATACGGTGAGCGTGCACCGAACAAGCCTTCCCAATCCAGTTGTGGACGGTCAAAACCATTATCTGGCGTGAACCGTTCCGAAAAAGTATGCAGGTGAGCGGCGAATCTACCGATCTGCCGTGCCTGCGCTAATGTTAATTCGAATGGTTTGATGCTCTGCCCGTCGATCCATCCAAAGAGGACGACGCTTGATTGCAGACCCTCATCACCCAATGCGCCTTCATAAAGGGGCGCGAGTGGCTGTGGCACGATCAGATCAGTCGCTTCACGGATGGCGCTTAACCATGCCAGTTCCGCGTTGATACCTGCCTGTGTGCGGTTCTCAGGACGATGAACGCGTAGCACCGCGTGAACATCCCCGTTGACCTCGTACACCGCGTTATTGGTGTAATTGAGCAAGGTCAGGCGCGCATCCACCATGCCGTAATGGGCGAGGGCGTTGCGTGCGAGGGTGTTCAGTTGTGCCAGTTGTCCTGCTTTGTTCGCTTCTTTAAAACTCATTTTGTCTATCGTCCATCGTTGTTTGTTAATGTCGTTCTTGCTACAAATAAAAACAGCCACGAGTCGTCGTGGCTGTCGGTTTGCTGGTCAATGAGCGCAGGTTTTTTGCTGGCGCTCAGATCGCAAGTGTCCTATGAACTGAATCACAAAACAGCCACGTAAGAGGAGGCGGCTCGCCTTTCCTCCGTGACTGCGTAATCGCTATAGGAACCTGTGTTTCGTTAGGGTTCTATCGCACGCAATCAGCAGGAGGTGGCACGTTCGCCGGAATTCCTTGAAGGGTGATGAATTTGATGCCTTGCGGATTGATATTAACCATCGAACACTTCTCCTGCGTCACTACTTGCTTGCTAAAATTGGTCAATCAGACAAAAGAATAGCACGAAAAACGACCCTGAGTCAACTTAATAAGCTAAATTGGTCTTTCATGAACTGTAATGAACTTTACGCATTTTGTAACACAACCAGTAACATCTCGATTGCGCCTATGTAACCTGATATTTGGTGACGTTAGATAGTCGTGAAAATAGCTTTTTGCTAAGAGCTAAGAGCCAATAGCCAATAGCTCCCCTTCACTTCTCGCCCCACAAATAGGCGACGGCTCGGCGGGATTGCCCGTTACCCGCTTCGACTTGCTTACGCATATAATTCAAAAAACGGGGTTGTTCATCTGCGGTGAGTGCTTGTTGAACCGCCTCGCGTAAAGTGGGGACGAGTGGGTTGGGCGCGGTATTGAGCATGGAGTCCCAATCGGGCATTTCGCTGGCGCGGAAGGGCGTGATAGACGCGACCAATTCAAGATTTACCTCACGGAAACCGGCTTCTTCGGCGAAACGGATCAAATCGCGCTCGTCAAAATCCAGCATGGGGTCATCGTCAGGTTGAATCGCCTGATAGATCGCCTTTACTTTTTCCGCTAATTCTTGCACGGGCGAGGCATCAAACCCATAGAAAAGGTGTGGCGGTTGCGGATGTCCAAAACTGTTGATCGGCTCAAACAGTGAAAACGTCCCGCCTTGCTTCAAGACGCGATAAAACGACTCGAACGCCGCCCGTTTATCCTTGACGTAAATCAGCACAGAGCGCGTCGTCACCACATCCACCGAGGCATCACCGAAAGGTTCGAGCGTCGCCGCATCTGCCTGCACGAAATCGCATCGAGCAGAAACGTCCACCCCCATTTCAGCGGCGAGGGCTTGCGTGTGCGTCAGCAAATCCTGAGAAATATCGCTGAAAATCACTTTACCATCGGGCAGGCTATTCAGCGCGCCGAATCCAATCAAGCCGTCGCCACAGCCGACATCGAGCAAGGTTTCGTCGCCAGCAAGGGAGGCGTGCTCAAGCACCTTGTCGCGCATCGGCTCCAGCCATGCCAACATGCGGCGATGCAGGGCTTCATCGCCACCATGTCGCCGTTCAAGAAGCCATTGCGTCCACTTGTCTTTCGGGTTGGATTCGGTCACTTGTAAATTTCCCTTATCCACAGTTTCTGGTGGCTGTAGGTTTCAGCTAAAAGCCAAAAGCCAATGGCTTGAATCTTACCCCAACCAGCGTTTACGCCGTTTATAATGCTTCACATCTTTGTAGCTTTTGCGCTCGCCGGAGGTATTCAGCCCCAGATAGAACTCTTTAATATCCTCGTTATCGCGCAATTGCGCCGCCGGACCGTCCAGCACGATACGCCCGTTTTCCATCACATAGCCATAATCCGCCAGTTCCAGCGCGGCGCGGGCATTCTGCTCCACCAACAGCACGGAAACGCCTTCCTTGCTTTTGATGTCGCGGATGATCTCGAAAATTTCCTGCACGAGCATCGGCGCGAGTCCCAGCGAGGGTTCGTCTAGCATAATCAATTTGGGGTGCGCCATTAACGCCCGCCCGATGACCAGCATTTGCCCTTCACCGCCGGAAAGATACCCGCTGACGCGCTTCCGTAATTCACGCAGACGCGGGAAATAAGCGTATACCATCTCTAAATCTTGCTTATACTGCCGCCCCCCCTTGAAGACCATCGCGCCCGTATGCAGATTTTCCTCTACGGTCAGATGGCGAAACAGCGGACGACCTTCGATGACCTGCACGATGCCTTTCCGCACGATGTCCTCGGCGGTACTAGTATCAATGCGCTCATCGTTCCATGTGACGTTGCCGCGTGTGATCTCGCCGTTTTCGCCTTTCAGCAAACCGCTGATGGCTTTAAGCGTGGTGGATTTGCCCGCGCCGTTCGGACCGAGAAGCGAAACGACCTGTCCCTCCTCCACCTGAAACGACACCCCGCGCAACACCAGAATCACACTGTTGTAAATGACTTCAATATTGTTGATGCTTAACATATATTTATTTAGCCCTTAGCTATTGGCTATTGGCTATTAGCTTTCTCAATTTGTGAAGGCTTTATTGCGTTCTGGTATTTTAGGTTACTGTTTTAAGGCAGAATTTCGCTATTTTTTTACCAATAACCAGAAGCTAAAAGCTAAAAGCTAAAAGCCAGTCGCGCTTATTATTAAAAAGGGGCAACGGAAAGTGTCCCGCGCCCCTTAGATTTTACGCTAAACGGTCAGATTAACCGCCATCCATCATCATACCCGGACGTAAGTCAGGTGCAGATGCAAAGTCAGTCAACGGCACGAGAATTGGCACGAAGATTTGACCTGTTTCAGTCGGGACAATCAGTGCATCTTCGCCGGAAGTCGCCGGACCGGTCATGTCAGCATTCAGGAATGCCAGCATCGCCATACGGTTATTCGGCACAGAACGAAGTTCACCACCCGCGAAGCTGATCGGGGTCAAGCCAAGTGGTGAATATTCCACGCTTTCCAGTAAATCATAAATCTGTGCACCATCGACTGCCGCAACGCTACCCGCCGCATTTGCCGCCTGTGTATACAGTTCGATGTACAGATCAACGGTTGACCAGCCGAGCAGGTATGAAATGTTCTGGGTCGGCAGGGAGCGTTCGTTGAGGGCGGCTTGTTCGTTCAACAGGGCAATACCCGGCAATTGACGTTCTGTCCACCAGTTGAAGGGCAAGGAGCCGATCAAACCGTTGACCGATGGCAATCCGTCTTCGCCCAGTGTTTGACCACTGCTCACCAGACCCACCGAGGTATCCAGTGCCCAGTTTACACCGGCAAGCATGACTTCATTTTCCAGCCCGAGTTCGGTGACGGTACGGGCGACTGCCGCCGGACCGCTGGCAAGTGAGTTGGTGTAGAGGATGTTCGCGCCTGCATCAACGAGGTTCAACACATTACCGCTGATGTCTGTGGCGGTGGGCAGGAAGTATTCAGGCGTATCCAGCACAGTAACGCCAGCGGCTTCACAGTAGGCAATGGTATCCGGCGTATAGGCGGCTTCACCGAAGGCTCCGGGCCAACTGATGTACCCAATAGTCGGATTATCTGGATACATATCCATCGTATCTGCACCAACGAAATCACAGAAGGCACCGAATTGATCGGCATAAAGCGGGTTTGTCGCGAAAATCCAACCCGGATCGTCGCCACTTTCACCATACAGACCTTCTACAGAACCAGCAGAAATGATAGCCGGGATTTGATCTTCAACCAATTGTGCACGCAGGAGTTCGGAATCTGCGGAGGCATAGAGCACGAACAGATCAGGGGTATCATCCAGTGTGGAGTAGTAATCATAATGTGCCTGTGTTTGGGCAAGGTCGCCGCCAGTATCACGGTTATCTTGTGCCAGCGTTGCGCCACACACGCCACCACGTTCGTTGAAGTAATTGATGGCATCTTCAAAACCAGCCAGCAACGGTTGGGTGATGAAGGCAAACGAACCACTGATGTCACCGAAATGGTAAATGGTGATGGTTTCGCCGGTCAGATCAACTTCGCAGGCAGTATGGGTGATGAAATCAGGCATTGCCATATCGTCATCTTGCGCGGCGGCGGGTAAAGCAAATGCCGCGATAAGGGCGATAAGAAGGGCATAAAGCACATATTTACGCATTTTTAAGTCCTTTTCTTTACTAATTAGTGTGGTCAAAATTTTATTTGTGAACTGCTTACACTCTTGATTGCGAAATCTTTAGGATGCCTCCTTTTAATTAACCTGTGTTGATCCATTATTTTACCGTATTCCGTGAGTCGGCGAAAATGCTTTAAGCAAGATCAATAAGAATACGGGCGGATTTTCCATGAAATTTTCAATATCTCCCAGCGATAGGCGATGCCCCTCGGCTCCAAAATGAGGAAGATCATCAACGCACCACCGAACAGGATGCGGGTGAGCGAGGCTTGAATGTTGGCAACACCGATAAACGGAAGCACGGTGGGCAACCAGCCGAGCATCCACGAATTGACATTCGGGATGATTTGCTCCTGCAAGATATTCACAAACCCGACCCCGAACAAGGGACCCAGCGAGAAGCCCGCGCCACCAATCACCAGCATCGCCAACATTTCAATGGAGGCGGCAAATTGTACCAGTGAGGGTTCCGGCGGCACTGTACCGGCTTCAAATGCGCGTAACGCTCCCGCAATCCCCGCGTACATCGCGCTGAGGAAGAAGGCTTGCAACTTGTAATTAAACACGTTGATTCCCAGTAGCTCCGCCGCGAGGTCATTATCCCGCACGGAGATAAACGCCCGTCCGGTACGCGTGCGGACGATATTCCGCGCCGCGAGAAACAGTATGACCGCCAGAATCACCGCGACATAATAAAACGACGCGGTTGGACCGAAACTAATGCCGAAAAATTCTGGATTTGGCACTTCCAATGGACGTGTACCGTTGGTCAGCCCTTCCATCGGATAGCGCAACACCCACGGGATGATAAATTGGGCGGCGAGAGTCGCCATCGCCAGATAAAAGCCCTTCACGCGCAACGACGGCAGACCGAACAGCAAGCCGACAAATCCGGTGATGAGCGCCGCACACGGGACGGCAATCCAGAAAGCAAAGCCCAGTTCACGCGCAAGGATCGCACCGGAATACGCGCCAACGGTCATGAATGCCGCGTGACCGAGCGAAATTTGCCCCGTATAACCGATGAGGATGTTCAAGCCCTGCACGGCGATGGCTAAAATGGCGATACGTACAATCGTGCCGATCCATGCTTCCGGGATGATGTTCAAATCGAACGGACCCGCCCGCGTCAGCAGGGGTAAAATGAGAAGCAACACGAACAACACATTGGTACCGAGTTTATCCCACAGTGTCCGGTTGATGGAGATATTTTGACCGTAATTTGTGTCAAATACCCCTGAAGGGCGAATATTTGAAGCCATGTAATAAGTTCCTTAGACATTCAGCTATTGGCTTTTAGCAATTAGCCGTTAGCTACTACAATAAACTGACTATTTTTTGTTCGTTTTGCAACGCATTTGCGCGTCTTAGATTTTGAAAATCTCTCTGACACCAAAGATGCAATAATGCTTTTTAGTATCTGAACACGGTTTCCAATCATCCACCCCATGCACTTCCCTCCTTAGTAAAGAAGTGGAGGTTTGTAAGTCTCCCCTTGCGAAGCGGGGGGAGATTTAGAGGGGGGATTAAAATCAAACTGCATCTCCATAATCCGCATGATTTCTCTAGCTAAAAGCCAGAAGCCAATAGCTTTTCTCTAAATCCGCTCTATTCGCTTCTGACCGAACAACCCATCAGGACGGATGACCAGCACAACCATCAACACCAGATACGGCGCGAGTTCCGTGCCTGCCTGCGTGCCGGGGAACATCAAATTCGCCCATTCCTGCACCAGACCAATCACCAACCCGCCGATCAGCGCCCCGCCGATAGACTCCAGCCCACCCAGCAACACCGCCGGAAACGCGCTCAAGGCGATGAGCGGTAAATTTTGCGATAGGCTCGTCGCACCACCCTGCAACACACCGGCGACAGTCGCCAGTAATGCCGCAATCGCCCATGCTACCGCGAGGATGAAGCGCACCCGCAACCCGACAGACTGCGCCAATTGCTGATCTTCCGCCGTCGCGCGCATCGCCAAACCGACGTTGGTATAGCGGAAGAAGGCGACAAATCCAGCAAATGCCAGCAAAGACAGCGCGAAGGCGATACTCAACTGCGTGTTGATAATCACCCGCCCCTCAAGGAACGTATCCGAGGCGTTGTAAATATACGTCGGATAATCAATGCCCAGACTGCTCACACCGTTGAAGACCTGTAGCGGAATTTCCACACTGCCCCAGAACAATTGCGTGAAGCCATGCAATAATTCGTTGACCGCCAGCGTCATTAGCACCGCCGCGAATAACGGCTGACCGATCAACGGGCGAATGGCGAGTCGTTCCGTCAGCAACCCCAGCAGAACCGAGCCGACACCCGCGCCGACCACCGCACGAAACAACTTCAGGTCACCGGACGGAAAATACATCAGAACCGTCAACACAATGACTGCCACCGCGCCAATCGCTAAATTGCGCGGATTACGAAGATCGCGTAAGCCGTTCATGCTGATGACCGTAATGACCGTGACCAATGCCAGCACAAACACCGCCACTAATGAGACATCGGTACGGGCGAAAAAGGTATGGAAGATCAATGCGCCCGTCAGCATCATGTAACCATGTGCGAAGTTAAACACGCCTGATGCCTTGTTGATGACCACAATCCCTAGCGCGATCAGCGAATAAATTCCACCGACCAGCAATCCCGTGATGGTCGTCGTCAGCATACGGGCGAGGTTCGGGGCAGAGCCAACACGTTCGGGCCACAGCAGAGCGAAGGCGATCAGCAACGCAATCGCCGCACCCGCATATGTCCCGTATTCTTTCCAATTCACCCCCGCCGGAGTGGAGGTTTCTGTTTTGGGCTTAACAGCTTGCGTCACAGTAATAAGTCCTTAGTTCAATAGTTTCAGTAAACAGTATTCAGATGTTAGATATTAGACAAAAGACATTGATGTCCGTAGGGGAGACCTGTTAGGTCGCCCTTTGTTTCATAATTTCCAGTAAACAGTTAACTTTGTAGGGGCGAGCCAACGTGCTACGTCGCCTTGATGTGTTTTTTACTAATCTACTAACCACGCTAAACATTAACCGTCGCCACCTTCACCGACGTTTCAATCACACCACTGCGCCCATCACGATATTTGACCTCCGCGCTGACCGTCACCGCGTCTTTATCGCCGTACATCGCATCCAGCATTTCGCCGTAGCGTTGCTCCAGCGCACGGCGGCGCAACTTACGGGTACGCGTCAATTCGGCTTCGTCCGCATCAAAGGCTTTGTGCAAAATCACAAATTTACGGATGCGGGCATGTTCCGGCAGGGTATCGTTCACACGGTCAATCTCTTTACGGATGATCTCGTAGACTTCCGGCTTTTGCGTCAGATCAACATACGTCGTGAAGTGAACGCGATTTTTCTCCGCCCAGCGGGAGACATTCTCGAAGTCGATAATGATAATCGCGGTCACAAATTCCATATCAAAACCGCCCACCGCCATCACATCCTGAATAAAGCGGCTAAACTTCAAGCGTCCTTCGATATATTGCGGGCTAAAACTCTCGCCGTTCGCCAGACCGATCATATCTTTCACGCGGTCAAGATAGATGAGATGCCCGTCTTCGTCGATATACCCCGCGTCCCCTGTCATGAAGAAGCCATCGTCATCGAAGGATTCACCGGTTTTTTCGTCGTCTTTATAATAGCCAGCGAAAACCGCGTTACTCTTCACACGGATTTCCTGATCGTCCATAATTTTAATTTCGATCCCCGGCAAAACTTCGCCCACGCTCGCCAGCTTGACCTCATTTTGATAGTGCATGGTCACGCCTTGCATTTCGGTGGAGCCGTACAAACTCTTGAGTTCCACACCCACCGCACGGAAGAAGCGCAGGACATCCGGGCTGAGTGCCGCGCCGGACGTAATCGCATCACGCATCCGCACCATGCCGATTTTGTCACGTAGCGGTTGGAACACCGCGAACTCACCGATCCAGCGAAGAAAGCGCAGATGCAGTGGGACGGGTTTATGCTCGTCCTCAAGGTCAATAATTTGATAGGCAATCGGCATAAACATGCTGAACAGCACCTTGTTGATCCAGATGCTATCGTTGATTCGCATTTGCATTGTGCGGGCGATGCCTTCCCATAACCGGCTCGGAAAAAGCAGGGTGCTCGGCGCAATTTCGCGGATGTCCGTCTGCACCGTTTCCGGACTTTCGGGGAAGTTCACCTGAAAGCCATAAATCAGATGCGAGGTTAAGCCCAGACTTTGCTCGGTAATCCATGCTAGCGGGCTAAACGACACATAATTATCCGATGGTCGGCGGGGCGTAACCCCTTCAATGTTGGAGTTGGCATAAATCAAATTACGATGCGAGATCATCGCCGCTTTCGGCAGGCTGGTCGTGCCGGAGGTGTAGCTAAAAAGGGCGATGTCTTTCTCGTCACCCTGCGCGATCATCTCCTCAAATAAATTGGGATGACTCTTCGCATATTCCCGCCCCAGCGCCTCAACCTCGCTGTAGCTAATCAGCCAATCGCCCTCATAATTCCACAAACCGCGCTCTTCCCAGTAGATCACTTTGCGGATTTGTTTAAAGCCGGGTCCAAATGTGGGGTCTTCCAGCAAATCAAGCGCCTTATCACACTGTTCTTGATCGTGCGCGATGAGGAACATGGAATCCGAGTTGGTCGTCACATAGCCGAGTTCTTGCAGGTTGGCATCGGTGAAGACCGCCGTCGTCGTGCCGCCCGCACTAAATACAGCCAATTCTGACCAGTAAAATTCGGGATCGTTTTCGCCGACAATGGCGACTTTTTCCCCGCGTTGCAAACCGAGGCTCACCAGACCGAGGCAAAAATCGTGCACATGGCGATACACTTCGTTCCATGTATATTCCTGCCAGATGCCAAAACGCTTCTTCCGCATGGCGACGCGTTCGCCATGTGTCTTCACACTTTGCAGGAAGATTTTGGGTAAGGTATTGGTTTTCGGCGGAATATCCGGTGGCTGTTGACCGCGCTTATTGGTATAGCGTTTAATCTCTTTTTGTTTTTTCTCATTAACAACCATAATTTATTGTTCCTGTCCCAAATACGCCTTAATAACCGCGTCATCGTGACTAATTTCTTCCGGCGTGCCTTCTGCGATCTTCACGCCGAAGTCCAGCGCCACAATCTGATCACAAATATCCATCACCAACCCGATGTCATGCTCAATCAACATGATGGTCATGCCCTGACGTTCGTGAATATCAAGGATGAAGCGCGCCATATCTTCTTTTTCTTCCACGTTCATCCCCGCCATAGGTTCATCGAGCAACAATAACGACGGTTCCAGCGCCAGCGCCCGTCCAAGCTCCACACGCTTACGCAACCCGTAGCTTAAATTACCGACCACCTCGGTACGGATGCGTTCCATTTCTAAAAAGTCAATAATTTCTTCAACACGGTGGCGATGCGCGATTTCTTCATTGCGGGCGGGTCCCCAGAATAACGCACCCGTCAGCATATTGGATTTCATGTGGAGGTGACGCGCCGCCATGAGGTTATCCAGCGCGGTCATGTTGGTATAGAGGGCGATATTCTGAAATGTGCGGGAAATGCCAAGTTTGGCACGTTGGAAGGGCGGGGAGTTGGAAATATCCTTCCCCTCCAGAATAATAGACCCTTCCTGAGGGCGATAAAATCCATTGATGCTGTTAATCAGGCTGGTTTTGCCCGCACCATTAGGACCGATGACGGCGAAGATTTGACCTTCCTCCACCGAAAAATCTACGTTCTGCAACGCCTTAATCCCGCCGAAACTCAGCGAGATGTTTTTTACATGCAATTTAGCCATGAAAACCCTTTGTACAAAGAATCTACTATTTATATAGTTTGGGTCAATAATACGGATTAAACGGTGATTTTTAAGTAATGTTTAACCCATTATGACCAAATTAATCGAATCAGCGTTAATTAAATCGAATATAACCTATTCTTGGTTAGATTAGCAAGCGGATTTTACGCCAACTTCCAGATTATTCATTTTTTGCTTACCTATTGCGCATTTAAACGTGCTCATCTAACCATGCGGTGATGTCATTTAAGACGACGGTTTGTTCCGGTTCGTTATGGATTTCGTGAAAAAGTTCAGGGTAAATTTTGAGGAATTTATCCGGTGAGCCAGCATTCTGGAAAATGAACTCACTGCCGGATTTCGGCGCGATAGAATCTTTTTCGCCATGCAAAATCAGAAGCGGTAACCGCAGGGTAAAGAGTTTCTCACGCACCGCCCGCCCGCTATGCACGAAATTCGATGCCATGCCCAGCTTCACCCGCGCATACGTCACATAAGGATCATCAATATAGGCTTGAACCACGTCTTTATCATGCGAGAGTGATTTGGCATCCAACGAACCAAACGGCAAGCGCGGAACATATTTGCTCAGAAAATCCCCCACGCGGATCATCCACGGCGCGGCGGTTTCATCCAGATTGATGGGTGTGCCAGTGGAGATCAATCCGCGTAGATCATGTTGATATTCTAAGCAGAACAATAATGAAATCAGTGATCCCATGCTATGCCCATACATAAAAATCGGCAGATCACCAACTTCTGCCTGTACGCGGTCAAAATACAGCTTGAGGTCGTTCACAGGCGCGTCAAAACTGTCGAAATAGGCGCGTTCCCCTGTGCTTCTGCCGTGCCCGCGATGGTCATGGCTATAAACCGCAAAACGGTGATCGGTCAGGTGTTTTGCGACATGCACATAGCGCCCTGAATGTTCGCCGATGCCGTGCACCAGCATCACAACGGCGCGTGGGGCGTTCACATCCGGTTTCCATGTAATCGTGTGGAGGGTTTGATTATCCGGGGTTTGTAGCGTGCCTGTGCTCTCTTGCATGGGGTGCTCCAGCTGTTTTAAGTGTAGGTCAGTTTCAAATGAAGGCGGTTCGGGTACTCAGCATTATATTTACCCGAACCGCTAATTTGACCCTAATTGTATCACTCAAAACTCCTGCTCGGTATATTCGAGGTTGGGATCAGGCTGTTTTTCTAACCAGTATTGCGACCCACTAGAACTCCGCCCGAAAATACCCTGCATCACCATCTCGCGCCTCAGTAACGCCCAATCATCAAAGGTGTGGTGCGCTTTAAGAATTTCGTTGACTTCGCGCTCGGTATAAATTTTACCGGATTCAAATTTGCTCGTGAAATATGCCAGCAACGGCGCGCGATCAGAGCGATTCCGTCGGGCGGGCCAGCGCGTCACGCGACCCTGTGCATCAAGATAAGGTTTTACAGCATCGTCCATCAGGTTTTCCTTTCGCTATTTAACCATAACGCGAAGTATACACCTGAAATTTGTTTGTGTAAACCTTTATGACCCCTTATGAGACATAAATCTGCTAATGTAAAGGGAAAATTTGCTCTGTTGCGAAGTGCCGCCAATGGCTCAAACCCATCGGCTAACTATAGTGTAAAACCCTGCTGAAGCAGGCTATTCTTCCCGTACATTTGTGAAAACAGCCCACTTCAGTGGGGTTTCGAAAATCATTCTAGCATTGGGGTTTCAGCCCAATGCGATTTTG
>JAVJSU010000044.1:0-29886 GCA_040219275.1 Aggregatilineales bacterium
GGGTATCCAAACAAAGTGATATTTCAGATCGTAGACTGTATGTTTAGTTTTTCTGATAGGACTCATCACCCTATCTTAATCCAATATCCTGTCTGTTCAACTCGCTTTTTAACGCATTCACCCCACCAGCAAGCTGGCGGGTACTCTGCGCGTACTTAATAGAGCAACACGTGCCTCATCATGGGTCGCAAAATCGTGCCAATACCAACCCATCCACCGTTGGTAGCGTGCGCCTTAACCTCACCGGAGCTTTGACGCGTGTTCAGACCGAAAGCGGCGCGCCGTATGCACTCTTTAGCGATAACGGCGGGAATTATGCCAACTGGGCACCCGTCGCAGGTACTTATACCCTGACAGCAACCCCGTATAGCGGTACGAACGCTGGCGGTATGATGGGCATTCCGCGCACCATCAGCTTTACGATCGAGGCACCCTCGTTAGCCTGTGGTGGGTTGGTTCAGGAAGCAGAAAACGGAATACTTGGTGGAACCTTCGTAGTGGGCACTGATGCGACAGCCAGTGGTGGGCAGTATGTTCATGCACCGGAGGGTTCCGGTAGTCGATATTCGCCCAACAGTCCCTCGCTTGTAACGCTGTGTTTCAACGTAGCTGAGGCGGGTACTTATCAGTTGCGCGGCTGGGTACAGGCGAGCGACGGCAGTAGTGATACATTCTTTGTCACGGTGAATGGAAGTACCTTCTTATGGGATCTCCCGACCACGGCAAGTTTTGTACAGGACTATATGAATGATCTTGGTGTGGCGGATCCAGTACAAGTGACCCTGCCCACGGGCAATGTTGAAATCATTGTTCGGTTGCGAGAAGATGGCGCACGGTTGGATAAGCTGGAACTCGTGCCGGTGGGTGTGGCGGTCAATCAAGCGCCAGTTGCCAACGCGGGAACTTATCCGAACCCGATCGCCGATACGAACACTGTTCCGGGCGAAAATGTCCAACTGAATGGCACATCTAGCGCGGATGTGGATGGGACGATTGCCAGCTATGCGTGGACAGTCAACGGGGTTCCCGTAGCCAATACTACCGCCACCCCAACAGTCAGCTTGAACGATGGTGCAAACACGGTATCGTTGATCGTCACCGATAATAATGGTGCACCGTCTGCTCCCGCGACGGTCACGATTAATGTCGCGCCATATGTCCCAACGACAACCTGCTCTAGCCTGATTGTTGAGGCGGAGACAGGGGTGATGAGTGGCAACTTTGTGGTCGGCAACGACACCAATGCTAGCGGTGGGCAGTATGCACATACGCCGGATGGCTCCGGTAGCGCGTATTCGCCAAACAGTTCATCGCATGTGACGCTGTGTTTCAACGTGGCTGAGGCGGGTACTTATCAGTTGCGCGGCTGGGTCTGGGCGAACAATGGCGAGAGTAATTCATTCTTCGTCACGGTGAATGGCGCGAACTTCTTGTGGGATATTCCGGTCAACACTAGGTAGTGTTGACATTTCAGCGTAACCAAATCAATGTGCTAACAAATTGCAGGAAACCGAGAAATGAACGGTCTAACTTCTCAAATCGTGAAAAGACACGTCGAAAATGCTTGATCTTATTGATAAAACATTCAACCAAATGCCGTTCACGGTACAACCAAGTGTCGTAGTCACGCAAGATTTTGGCACGCTGGTGTGGTGGGATGACCGCTTGAATGCCACGTTCCAGCAGATAATTGATAAAATGCTCTGCCGAATAGCCGCGATCTGCAATCAAGCGGTCAAAATCAAAGCCTTTCAACAAGTCATAGGCTTGGGTGATGTCATGACGATGTCCGCCAGTCAAGATAAAGCGCAGGGGATTACCCAACCCATCCACAGTGATATGGATTTTACAACTAAACCCACCCCGACTGCGTCCCAGCGCTTGTTCACCGTTTTTTTTCGGCACCCGCCGCGCACGGATGCGCTCGGACAATGGTGCTATCGATCATGCCGTTTTCCAGATCAGGATCGTTGCTGAAATGAACCAACATCCGTTCCCAAACACCCTGAGTACACCAACGCATAAAGCGTTTGTACACCGTATTCCATTTCACGTACTCGCCGGGCAACAGTCGCCATTGTGCACCACTGCGACCGACCCATTTCACAGCTTCAATAAAGCGGCGGCAAGCATCTTCATCCTTGCCCACATAGGCATTCGGATCCTGCAACAGAAAGTCCCGAATTTTTGTCCATTGGTCGTTGGTTAGTCTCACGTCTGTCATGAGACTATTTTACATATTTATTTCAAATGTCAACACAACCTAATCATCCATAACTGCTCATCAATTGTAGCCAATGTTCACCCGGAAGGACATATTTTGTCATCGTCTATATCGCAGGTCGGTTACTGTGAACGTCGCCAGTAAAGTTGAATGGCTTCTTCAGGCACTTCGCCGCCGATATGATGCAAAACCAGAAACGCCATCTGACGCGCATCGTAACTATCACCAAAGCGTAAAATCTCGATCACATCCGGCACGACAATTTCCGGCATAATCCGTTGCGCCAGATGTACTAGCGCCCAACCCGCGTTTGATCGCACCCCAAAGGACGGGTCATTCAGCGCATTAATCAGCGCAGGCACGGTTTCCGGGCTACCGAGCCGATCCAATGCCCATGCCGCCATGCCACGCACATCCGTATCCGGGTCTTCCAGCGCATCCATGCACCGTGAGCGCATCGTATAGCAATGTTGCTTTCCGGCAAAGGTTAGCGCCAGCGCCCGCTCCTGCGAATTCGGGCTTTGTAACAGCAGTAAAATTTCCGTTTGCGATTTTTCCATCCAGATAGCCCCCCACCATACCCGATTAAACGGGATCAATCTCCATGACGGTGATTGGATTTATGTTTACAATTTGTGTCGCATAATATTCAGTGCGTGTCGTTTTGCGCCGATCATAGGTATGCACATGCCCATGTACCATATAGCGCGGGCGATACCATTGTACAAAACGCAATAATCCGCTCAATCCGGTATGTGGATAATCCTCCGCATCATGAATGCCTTTCGCCGGTGAATGCGTGACGAAAATATCTGCACCATACCCATAGCGATAGCGCCGATAGAGCATGTGCGGTGCCATCTTCACTACCTGACTCAACATCTCGGTTTGTGTATATTGGATTTTGCCCTTGTTATATTTAATCGAGCCTTCCAATCCTGCAAACGTCAACCCTTTAAACTTCAACACTCGCCGATGCAAATTCTCCCCACCCGGCGGATACGCGTCGTACATTTCATCGTGATTACCACGCACATAAAACAATGGAATATTGAGCACAGACGTAATAAATTCAAGATACACCGACGGCATATCGCCACAACTTACCAGCAAGTCGATGTCGTTATAGCGCCGTCTCAAATTTGCCGCACTTTCCATCTGCGGCATCACTGTATCACTCACAAACAAAATTTTCACGCAATAACCTTTACCCAATAAGCCTTATTTATGACGTTGATTTATTTGTAGTCACCTGAGTCACGCATCGGCGCACCAGTACCGCCTCGCCGTACCATGATAATTTCCGACAGAATACTCACGGCGATTTCTTTGGGTGTCTCTGCTTCTAGTTCCAACCCGATGGGCGCATGAATCCGTGCCAATTGTTCCGCATCCAAACCGTTTTCTTGTAACGCCTTCATCGTCAATGCCCACCGACGACGACTCCCGATCAACCCGATATACGCCGCGTCAGTCGCTAATAATGCCGGAATCAGATCAAGATCAACCGGCAATCCACGCGTCACCGCCGCCACATAAGTCCGTCGATCAATCATCATCTGTGCGGGAACGTCCGCCGGTTTACACACCAGATAACCATCTAAATTTGGCGCATAGTCCGGCGAGCAATAGGCTTCCCGATCATCAGAAAGCACCACACGATAGCCCGCCCATTTACCCAGTTCAACCAGCGCCTTGCCCACATGCCCGCCACCGATGACCAGCAATGTTGGCGCGGTATCCACAGGCTCAACAAACAAATCTGCCGTCCCACCACAAATGCCGGGGTCTCCATCATCAAGGCTATTTAGCGTATAACTTTCGATGCGCGTCTGCCCATCATGAATGGTCGCCTGTGCCGCCGCGATGACTTTCGCTTCCATCGCGCCGCCTCCCACCGTACCCACAACGACCCCATCCCCACGCACCAGCATCTTGCTTCCGGCGTGGCGTGGCATCGAACCCGCCGTTTTGATGATCGTCACCAGCGCGGCAGATATGCCTTCAGATTGTGCCTGCAAAATCGCCTCGTAAACGATGGCATGATCGTCTGCACTCATGGCAGTGTTATTTCCCCGATAAATAAGCGCCGTCCAGCTTCATCCACAACACTGTCATTCATGCCAATTGCACCCAGCAATAATCGATCAAATGTTGTTGCTTCATAAAAGCCAATTGCGACCTGATATGTCCCCGCAGGCACATTTCCTAAGTCTACCATAATCGTGTCAGTAATCACCCCCGCAAGCCAGTTGCCCGGCGGGAGAGTTCCATTGGTGTATCCATCCCATTGTGCAACAGGTTCGGCGTTGATGTCATCGTAAATGTGCACGAAAACCTTATAGTCCCCTTCTGCGCTACCATCCGTTTGCCACAACAGATTGAGTGTCAACGCGCCGTCCCGCACATCTTGATCTAAACGCATCAGCGCCATCTCACCGTCTTGATAGGTCGCCAGTGGGGTGTCTTCCATCCATGCCCGATACAGGTCACCCTGCGTAATTCCCTGCAACGCCCAATGCGTATACGGCATATAAAAGCCGTTTTCGTTCGCCATCTGTGGCACAATCCGAACTTGCGTCGTTGCCATGACCATTTCTTCGGGAATCACCGTCGCCACTTCTAGCCAGCGCCCCGCCATCTCAGGAATCCAGCGTCGCGCAATAAATTGATCGTCAACATACACATCAAACGTCCCACTAAACGCCGGATGCAAGCGCGTTACCAACAACGCCCCACCCAATTCAGGATCAAGCGCTAGCACAAACGATTCTTCTCCGTTGATGCGTCGCCCACCATCAATTACCGAGCAAGCATCAGCCGTATCCACAACACAATCCGCATAATCAAATTGATACGCCTCTGTCGGGAAACCTACCGCCTCATTCACATCCGACCAGCGATAATCGTGCGCCTGTTCCGATGCTAAATCCGCCACATTCACCGTATCAACGACAAACGGCGGACCAATCGGCGCACGTTGATTGAAGATGCGCCATAAGTTGCCCTGTAACGGTTGAAACTCTGTACGTTCCGGCACATCCACGCGATAAATCCCCTGAAATTCCGCGCCCAGCGCCACATTATCCGCCGGATCATACTCGGCGCTGAATCCCGCCAGCAACTCGCCATAAAGTCCCGTCGCCTCCAGATAATTCAACCCGCGTGCAGTGGTATAGGCGGCGACATAATCCGGCACAGGATTATGATTCAGCAGAAATTCCGCCACAGCCCCCGGTCCATTGCGCCAATAATCTGCGGCGGCGGGCGTAGTCAATCCGACCATATCAAGCGTGGTACGATCCCCAACATAGCGCATCATCCCCACATCGTGCACGGCGATCACCGCATCCTCCGGTGTATTTTCCGCCAACCAGCGCGCCATCGGCAAGGGTTGCGCCATGATATTATTCAGATTAACGCGATACAAGCGCTGAAATTCCGCAAATGACGGCAACATCATCAACACCAGCAAAACGGGAGTAAAAACAGTCAGAAGCGTTGCCAACCGTCCCTGTGATTCCTGCCGGAACAGCCCGATCAACCACCACACGCCCCACCCCGCCAACGGAAACAATAGCGCCATCATTGGCATCTGATAGCGCTTAAAATGCCAGAACGCCGTATCCAAAGTTGCAATTGCCGCCGTCAACATCAGCAACCACAGCAAAATCAAGATGCCAGCATAGCGCGTTTCTCGCCGTGAACTCATAACAAGCCAGCCGATAAACGCTAACGGCGCGATAATCACGGGCAAGTAGACCCCATCCGTTCCTGTCGACAATTCTGCCCAGATGCGCGCGAATTGCTCGAAAAATCGCCGGATGACCGCATCCCAATAAAACGGCACAACGCTTAAAATGGATTTTGCTTGGTTGCCTGTTGATGAGAGTGAACCAGTGAGTAACATGTTCACTATTGGTTGCACCCCTACACTGACTATAGGAAATATCAACCAGATAAAATGACGGCGCAACTCACCAGCAAAATAAGCGCGGACGACGAACAAGCTGACGGCGATCAGTGCCATCACACTCGCTTCGGGGCGGGCAAGTGCAAGCAATGATGTTACGACCACAAAACCATAAAATCTGCGCGTTATGAATAGATAAAGCGTTGCCAGAGAAAACGTGATGACCAATCCCGTTTCCATGCCACTCATAAAATGCCATGAAATCGCGCCATTTAGTCCGAATGCCAGCCCTATCCCGCCCGCGAACCAGATCGGCAACTCATCATCCACAGCACTCACAGTCAAAATCACCAGCCACATCGACGCGAGCAATGCCAGCGCACCGATGCCCAACGCCCACAAACCGAGCGTTAAGCCCTGAAAGCCGAGGACATAACCTGTCGCCAACACATAGGGATAGATAAAACTTGTCGCGCCGGAAGTCGGAGAATCGCCGGGGTTATACACGTAGGGTTCACCACTAGCGAGTTGGCGTGCATATTGAAAGTGAATATAGGCATCGTCCAGCGGCATAATAACGTCGCCCTGCCCGACCATTACACTACTACCCGCATACGTCAAAAAGACCAGCGCGGCAAGCAGGCAACACAGCATCCACAACAACAAATTTGCACGATGATTGGCAAGAATTATGGGTGTTTTAGGCGCGGTTGGCTCAGTTGGAGAATTCCTGAAGAGGGTCATCAACTTTCGAATATCCATTGGAAAATACGTCAATGGTGTAGTTTACATCCCCCAGAGGATACAGGACAGGGTATGTCGCGCCGGAATCCATGTACGCTTTGACCTTCGCCCGCACTTCATCAGGTGTCCCCGACGCGGTCACAAGTTGAACCACAGAATCAGGCACAAGGCGCATCGCATCGTTGAGTTGCGACTCCGTAAAATATAGCGGAAGCACCTGAGCGATCTCATCAATCAACCCCGCCCGTACCCCGCTCGCCCGCATCACTTCCGGTTGTTGGCGGATGTATTGCGTCACCAATTTACGGGCGCGGTTCAACGCCAATTCACGGTTATCGCGTTCCACAGAAATCACGATAATCTGCGGACGTTCGATGTCATCAAGGGAACGGCGGGCTTTGTCTGCGCCTAAACGCAACTGTTGCAATGCCCCGACGTTATATTGCGGTGACACCAGATGATTGAGGATCACACCATCGGCAATTTCGCCCGCAACCGCCATCATGCGCGGTCCAGTCGCCCCGACAAATATCGGCACACGGCGCGGTTGGGTACGTCCATCCACCACATCAAGACCAACGTTATTCAATCGAACAAATTCGCCAGCAAAATTAACGTGTTCCAGCGTCAGCAGTTCGCGCACACCACGCACCACCTCGCGCATGGCAAAGAGGGGCTTCGTTCGTTTGATCCCTACCTGAGATGCGAGCGGATCATACCATGCGCCCAAACCAAGCATAATCCGATCCGGCGCGAGATCATCCAGCGATAAACAGGCGGCGGCAATCGTGGCGGGGTTACGCGTCCACAGGTTAATCACACCTGTGCCCAACTTGATACGATTCGTCACCACAGCATACGAAGCTAACGCAACCAGTGCATCGCGTGATAAGCGGCTTTCCGCCTGCCACACCGCATAAAAACCGCGTGTTTCCGCCCGTTGCACATATTTGATTGAGTCTTGCAGGGTATAGGTGTCCTGCAAATACAACCCGACTCTATCCGGCACGGCTACTCCACCTGACGATGGGTGCCGCGTTCATCAAGATAACGCAAAAATTCGGGGAATATATCTTCGTAACCATTTTGCTCGATGGTGCGATAATAATTTTCAATGTCTTCTGGCAAGTCAATATCTTGTAAGAGATTGGTTGATTCGTAAACTTCAACAATCGCGCCTGCTTCGCGTGCAAGGCTGGTGTGGCGGCTAAAACTACCCGTCCCATACGCATATGGGATCAGCCCCGGTGGACGGATAAACAGGGCATTCGTGCCGTCCTTATGATGATCCGTCGCAATCACGATGCTATCATCCGCCTCGGTATACGTCACCAGATTACGAATATCCTCAGTCTGCACCAACGGCAAATCGGCTGGCAAAATCAACACCGCATCACTGCGCCAATTACCAATAATGGAGGTCGCCCGCATCAACGCGGCGTTCAGTTCAGGTGTCCCGCTTTCTTGCACGGTCTTCGCGCCCAGCTCACGCGCTAAAGCCAGCGCATGGCTATCACGACTAATCACCAGTGTACCCATAATTTGCGGCACTTCGCTGATAACCGTCAACACATGCCGGAGCATAGCTTCTGCAAAAATTTGTCGTTCTTCAGGTGTCAGGATACCGGAGAGTCGGCTCTTGGCAAGGCGTAGTGGTTTGACAGGTACAATCGCCCAGATGCTCATAGGTAAGTTTCCTCCGTCCATTTCAAAATCTGACGTGCCAGTTGTTCACGCTTCTCATAGGTGGTCATCATGGTATCCATCGCCACGCTATGTACCACGCTATCAGTGAGCTTCGCGGTATCAAAGTCCGCATCTGCCACATCATGAATAAATCCATTAATAACGTCGCCATAATGTTGGGCGACCCGCTCTGCGCTTACAGGATAGCCCCATTCGCGCATCAATTTCGCCGCCGGACCTTTGACCGCATCTCCAGCAATAATCGGAGTCACGGCAATACGTGGCACATCTCGCGCCACAATGAGATCACGCATCTCCGGTATGTTTAAAATAGGATCAACCGATAACCAGGGATTTGATGGTCCTATGATGATCGTATCGGCATTTTCTATCGCGGACCTTACCGACGTGGAGACCACCGCATTCTCAATATCATCAAAACGCAATGAGGTGACAGTCGGTTGCCAGCGATGCTTGACGAAATACTCCTGAAACGGCAGTTCGCCTGCTTCGACCGTATTAAATATAGTCGCTACCGGAGTATCAGTCATCGGCAATATCGTACAAGATATGTGTAAAGAAGACGTTAGACGACGGGTGATTTTGGTTAAAGTTTCACCAGAATGCCACATTTGTGTGCGGAGCAAGTGGGTTGCAAGGTCTTTATCGCCCAGACCAAACCACGGTGTTTCACCAAAGTGGCGCAGTCCTTCAATCATATTACGGGTATCACCCGCCACACCCCAGCCGTTGGTCTTATCCACCAACTCAGCCAGTGTATACATCACGGTATCAAGATCAGGGCAAATTCGCAATCCATAATGCCAGAAATCATCACCCGTATTCACGATGATCGTCAAATCTTCGGGCGGCATCACGCGGTATAAGCCATATGCTAGCTTCGCCCCACCCACGCCACCAACCAGCAAAACGACCTTATTCGGCTTCAACAACAAGAAATTCCCCCACAAACGCCAACTGACTCGGTGGAAAAGTCGGCGAAGTTGTCATCAAGATATAAAGTTCATGCACCCCACTTCCTGGTACATCTGTTATGCAAAAACGTTCTCCGTCGCTCGTCCGTCCCACCGATAATTCACCGGACGACACCGATAACAGACGATTATCCAGCGCAATTTGCACCTGTTCGCGCACCGTCCCGCCGATAATCTCATCATCGGCAACTTCAATACACAGTTGCGTTCCGGCGTTGATGAGATACCGCACATTGCGACCAAGCTCAACATCCAGCGCCGCCAGCATATCGCCGGTAATCCACTCCAATCCGCTCAATTCTCCCGTAAAAGTGGAGAGTTCAAACGGTTGTGGTAAGGTGCTCTGGAAGTTCCAGCTATACAATTCTAAGCCAGAATCCAGCAATAATTCGACATTAATATTATACACGCCTTCTTGCACCAGAGGATTAAAGCAGTAATGATCAGACGTTTCAGTCTGGAAAAAACGAAACATTTCAGGCGAATAATCCATATTTGCGATGCTCACCGCCAGCGGAAATTCACCGGATTCAGCGTTAATCTGCCCTGCATCAATATTGAAGCACACTTCCAGTGAGTTCAATGTGAACAACGTAAAATTTGACGTAAATCCAGAAATACTACCGGGAAATTCGTAAAGCTCACGAAACGGCGCGATTTCCGTCCGGTTAATCGGCGATATGTTGCGGGTGGTCGTCGCGGAAATACGCCCATCGTCCCCGCACGCGGTCAATACACAAACGCAGATCACGAGCAAAATATGCCAGAGTTTCATCGCCAAATCACGCTATCGACCAACGGTTTACGGTTCTTTTCTTTTGATTCCGCCGGATAGCCCAGTGTAATCAATCCCTGCGGTTGCCAATCTTCCGGCAATTCCAGCGCCGAGACCACCACATCGGGGCAAAATAACGGCGCACACATCCAACACGCCCCCAGCCCGAATTCATGGGCGACGAGCAAGATATTCTGCCCTGCCATCGCCACACTTTGCACCGCCATCATATATTCATTTGTGGCGCGCTTTTCGTCAGGATAACTGTCCATATCCGCCATCGTCATACACAGCGCGATCAACACCGGCGCACCAGTGATGCGGTCATACGAACGGTTCACATCAGCATCAATGACCGCCTGCGGCACGGCATCCGCTTGCAAATCACGCCGTAACCGCGCACCCATCGCGCTCGCCAATTGATGTTTCATCGAATCGTCTTGAATCACACAAAAACGCCACGGTTGACGATTGTGGGCGGACGGTGACCAGATCGCGGCTTCAAGAATACCTTCGATAATCTCACGCGGAACAGGCGACTCAGTATAACGCCGGATAGAACGTCTATCGGCAATTGCCCGCAGTACCGCGCTTTGTGTTTTATCTGAAGTTGCCATTTATCGGTACAAGTCCTGCTCCGGTGCACGGTTGAGATCACTCGCTTTGCCGTCCTCGGCGCTAAAGCTCAAGCCACGAACCAGCACCACCGGACGACCTTCATCGCCTTCCCCACACACCAGATGCGCGGCAGATGCGATCAAATCGCCATATGCCTGTAAACTTATACGTAATTCGCGCCCAAAAAGATCATGCTGACCGCGCAAATCCAACAAGGCAGGCATTCCTGCAACACCAATCGCCACACCAATATTGCCCACACGGAACGGTCTTCCATGCGAATCGCTAATAACGATACCCACTTCTACACCTGTTTGCGCCAGAATGCCTTCACGGATTTTCTGCGCGGACTTGTCAGGGTCAAGCGGTAACAGCAACACGAAATCCTGGTCTTCACCCACGTTAGATTGATCGATGCCAGCGTTCGCGCTCACAAATCCCAGCCGATGCTGTGTCACCAGCACATGCGGCGCACTTCGGCTGATGGAGGCGCTTTCCTGTAACACCAGTTCGACGATGCGCGAGTCTTTGCGCGTTGCTTCCGCCAGCGCAACTGCCTGCTCCGATGGAACAACCTGCTTTAAATCGAAGCGTCGCCCCTCAGATTTAGACACAATCTTCGACGAAATCACCAGCGAATCATGATGATGCAATTGAATATCGGCATCTGCCAGCCCTTTGAGGATGATCGCGACCAGATCGTCACCAGAATCAACCAGCGGAATACCTTCAAGGGCGACAATTTCTAATGTATTGGGACGCTGTGCGGAAATCATTCCAGTCCCGTAATGGTTATGCCAGCACCTTTAACGCCATAAGTTTTGTTGATGTACAGCAAGACCGGAGTCAGTGCTTCCAGCGCAACCGCATTCGCCAGCGGACCGGCATCCACACCACGCATCCCCGTCGCCTTGACGAGTTCCATGACCTGTGCTTTTGCGTCGTCATCGTCACCACACACCAGCACATCACAATCCACATCAGTTTCAGGGTCTTTGAGCTTCACCGCGCTCACATTCTGAAAAGCCGATACCACACGCACATCATCACCAAGAAATGCCTGCGCCTCTAATCCGGCGGATTTCCCTACCGGTACATGCACCGTGCGGACGTTCGGCGGTTGCAACGGCACAGTCACATCCACCAGAATCTTGCCAGAAAGTTCCGCCCTAACACCTTCCAATGTAGATTTATGGGCGCTATAGGGCACACTCAACACCACAATATCGGCTTCTGCGGCGGCTTGATTATTGTCTTTGCCCTGCAAATAATCACCGCCCAGTTGTTCGTTCAATTCTGACGCACGCTCCGCCGCACGGGTGGCATCACGCGAGCCAATAATCACTTTGTAGCCGTTCAATGCCCAGCGCATCGCCAAGCCAGAGCCTTCTTTACCCGTTCCGCCCAATACAGCCAGCGTCACGACAATTCCATTATGTTCGCTCATGGGGTGTCCTAGTAATAAACAAGATAGTCGTCAAAAGAATGGCGCTTATCATACACCGCAGACAGGCGAGAGGCAACGTAAAACCCGCAATCCATGAGGTTACAATACCTAAATACACGCCAAACCCCGCGTAATTCTAATTCATCAGCGAATATTTAGTCATAAAAAAGAGGCACAGACACCGGACCACCGAGTGATTTAATATGCGCCAGAATTTCCTTGAGGATGCTGTCTTCATCCTGAGACGCATCCAGTTTAAAAAAGCCTTCGCTGTCGTCCTGCGTCGTCGCCGTAAACGCGCCCTGCTCACACACCACGCGAACCGCAGGCGCATAATCATAATCTTTGGATTCATTCTCCCAGAAATGTTCGGAGCGAATCCCACGATTGCGTAAGGCGTGATAAATACGATCCACAAAATAATCCGAGGTGCTATATAAATCACGGATAGACCGCGCCTGTGTGAAGCGATCCCATGTGGTACGCACAAACGTGATGGTGCGTTTATCAGTGTTGAGAACAGGGGGAATCTTGGTCTGAATGTCTTCCAGAATCACTTTATAATACGGATCATCCGCACGGACATGATCCGGCTGTTCGGGTAGAAGATCGCGCCGATAGACCAGTTCCACGCCACGATAACGGGCAAAGTAATGAACACCGCCACTTTGTTCTTTGAAGACGCTACCACTGAGGAAAAATGCCAGATATTCCGCGTTAATCCCACGGGGCATTTGCCGCTGAGGAATGCGATACCAGTGTTGCTCTTGCAAAATCTTAAAATCACGCTTGCGATTTATAATGCCGACAAGGACACGATCTTCAGGAAACATCATTCACGCTTTTCTGGATGATGCCATCACCCATGCTTTCCGTGCGATGCTAGCTCACCCCATTAACTCATTGTCCGTCTGTGTTGTGATAAGTGTGCGTCTATTTCGCCGATCCGTTGTTGCTCCATCTCCCACCATGATGGATCGCGCTGTGCATCCAACGCATCAACAGATTTACCCTGCTGTTCAACCCATGTGAAGTATTTCAGGTTGTGCCAGCGTTCACGCACATCCAGCGTGCCGGACATAATCCAATCCGTCCTCACACCGAGAAAAACACGCTCGATATAACCCACTGCGGTAGCTGAGTCCATCGCGCCATCGTCAACCCGCATCCGCGCCATAACAGACTCATACCGATCAACGGCATCCGTTGCCACCGTGACGATCAAATCATCTACGCCCATATTGTAATACTTAGCGGTTTTTATTGCACCTAAAATATTGCAAATGCTACTTATTCCTAATAAATCACCCATCTGATGCGCCGTATTGTGGTCAATATCATAGCGTGATTTTAAAACGTCTTGCCCCACCTCATCATTCAGCACCCGCAAACCTTGTTTACACGCCAAATCATCAATGCACATCAGCGCGTCCATGTTCCGCACATTATGAATCCACGTCACATGCTTATCGCCAATGCCTTCAATGTCGTGCGTGCCGTAGCCATTCGCGTATAATGTCGGGCATTGAATCGGTTCTAAGCCGACGATTTTGTGATCGCGCCACACTTGCTTCAGGCGATCTCCAGCGGCAATCGTCCCCCCACTGCCCATCGCGCTCACAAATGCGCTTACCTTGCCCCGTCCGATCCCTTTTCCGGCGAGTTCATCCGCCAGTTCGACAATCGAATTACCCGTCACATAGTAATGAAAGCGATAATTGCCCATGACATCAAATTGATTAAGCACGCGCATATCCGGCTCATCACGCCGTAAACGATTAACCTCGTCGTAAATTTCCTTAACGTTGCTCTCGCTCCCCGTCGTCGTGATGATTCCCGCGCCATAATGCCGGATTAAATCGTAGCGTTCACTGCTCATCGCTTCTGGCAAGACCACCAGACTTTTACAGCCCATCCGCCCGCTCACCCACGCCCCGCCGATGCCATAATTCCCCGTTGACGGAAAAACCAGCGTGTGTTGCTCCGGGTCAAACTCGCCCGCCAGCAAACTCTCGATCAAGACGCTGTACGCCGGACCGACCTTGTGGCTACCTGTCGGAAAACCCTTACCGATCAACACCACAATCGGAGTTTCTACCCCGGTCAGCACAGGTGGCAAAACAAAATGGCGCACCCCACCGTCAGGAGTGCGCCAATGAATATTCATAAGATTAACCGGATCAAGCGGATCAACTTCCAGCGCGGTCAACGCCCGCTGACGCACTGCCGGATCGACCAGATGCGGATGGAGCATCTCTTCAAATGTGGGTGCAAATGGCGATGTCAAGCGCACTAAATATCCTCGTCAAGCAATTGGCTTTCTAGCCAGCGCATCTCGTTCATCGCGTCGTCACGCCGATGCGCCAGATCACGATATAAAACGCGATCTGCTTCGTCCATCAAGTCTGAATTCCCGCTATGTTTTTTTAGCAAACCGTTAATTTGATGCTGTAAATCCTCATACAATAAAACGGTCTGCCGATACTGCTCTACTTTACCTAACACATCTTCAGAAGTTGCCATCCCACAAGTCCTCTAATTTTCTATACGGGAGGGATTCGCCTCATCCCATTCTGTAAGTGTTTCGTCATTTTCACGGGTATCCACGCGATCAGGATAAATACGGGGACGGCTATATTGACCGGACACGCGGGACGGATGATGCTGTTTTTCGTCGTCGAAACCAATACTCGAAGCGACCACATACAAAGGGCGGTCTCGCGTTTCATCATAAATCCGCGCAACATATTGCCCCATCACAAACAGGAAGAACAATTGGAACGAACTGAGCAACAACATCATCACAATCGTGGATGCCTGCCCACCAAAAAATCCCGGTCCTTGCGTAATTCTCAATACCGCAATCACCGGAATGGTCAAAATCGCCAGAATACCCAGCACCAGACTAAAATAAATCATGATCTGCAAAGGGAAAAATGAAAATCCCGTAATCGCATCCCATGCGAACCCGATCATCTTACGAAGCGGATATTTAGTCTCTCCGGCAAAACGAGGCTCACGGATATAATTTACGCCAGTTTGCTTAAAGCCCACCCAGCTCGTTAATCCGCGAATAAACCGATTATGTTCGCGCATTTGCCGCAACACCATCACCACGCGCTCATCCATCAACCTAAAATCGCCCGTATCCAGCGGAATTTTCACATCCGTGATGCGATAAATCAGCCGATAAAAGACCTTCGCGGTTAATTTTTTGAACCAGCCTTCGCCCTTACGCTCTGCACGCACCGCGTACACCACATCGAAGCCAGCTTTCCAGCGTTCGATCATCTCCAGGATGACTTCCGGTGGGTCTTGCAAATCAGCATCCATCAGCACAACCGCTTCCCCATCGGCAAAATCCATGCCGGCGGTCACGGCGATCTGATGCCCGAAATTACGGGCGAAGTTAATCACTTTCACACGCTCATCCGACTGCGCCAATTCCAGCATCATCGGCAAAGACGAATCCCGACTGCCATCATTGACCATCACCAGTTCCCACGCTTCATGGGTGGAATCCATCACCTCACATACACGCTCATACAGCAGAGGAATATTGCCTTCTTCGTCGTGGATGGGCGTAACAATTGAATATCGCGGTCTTTGACTCATAGTTGCTCACACTACCTGTTGCTACCTATTTTAAACCCAATTCAAACAATACGTTGCGAATATGGGTTAAATCTATACATATTGTACACAAGTTTTTCCAACTTTCCGCGCCGAATGGTTATGGGTAGTGGGATTATGACAAACTTTCGCGCTGTGTAATTTTCCAGCCCACCTCACAGCCTTGACTTTCCAACCATCCGCTCAGCGCGGGCATCAAAAGCCATAATCTGCTTATATCACTGAAATGAACCTCAATCGTGCGTCCATCACGCACAACATCACGTACTCGGAAAGCCAAATCTCGATTCAAAACACCGATATTCCAAGCAATATCCGGATCTTGTGGAACGAGTTCCAATAATTTTTCTTCATCAATTGTCCCATCAACACTGACCGAGACCTGTGCGCGCTCAAAATATAGGCTCTCCTCTCGCAAGAAGTCGTCCTGTTGCATACCCTTTGTAATCACATCAAATTGCGGATGATACAAGAGCAACCCGCGCGGAAAATTCGGATCAATATGTATCCATTTCTTGCTAACTTTATCGAAGATACCTGCAAGGCGTTCAGCCACTTCTTCAGACGGCGCAACACACGTAAATTGACAATCCAGATTTTCAAACGTTGGTTCATCTTCATTTGGAGCGTAACCCTCCACGATTTCAGCTTTAGTTTCCGCACCTAACACCTGCAATAAATGCTTAAATTGGTGTCCAGTTTGCCATGTTGCCCAGTAATTAGACCCCACCACGACATAATTCCCTTGATTAACAACAAATTTGCGAGGATCTCTGCGCTGCCCATACTCATAGACGAGCCAATCAACCGGCTGTTGCCAGTCAAATCCGTACCGGTTTCCGATTTCTGTTTCAATCTCCATCGGAACAGGAATAACTAATTCGTCTTTCTCTGCATATCGCAGCATTATTTCTATCAGAATATCCGCGACAATTTCCCGCACCTCTTGTGCTCGTTCTGGCGTAGGGAATTCCCCTACAATGGTATACGAGGCGCTATGGTTACTACTGAACTGATGCCAGATCGTGACTTTCATCGGTTACTCTCAAACTCATCCCGGCACAATGCGCGTACCCGCTTCGCCATATAGCGCCTGCTTCAAATGGGCGGGATCGGTGATGATCGCCTGTGGACCGCCATTCTTGATAAAATCGACACACGCTTGCATCTTCGGCAACATACTGCCCACCGCGAAATGTCCTTCGTCAATATACTGCTGTGCTTCTGCCAGAGTCACTCGGTCAAGATCAACCTGATCGGGCGTGTTGAAATTCAGCGAGACCTTCTCCACGCCTGTAGACACGATGAATAAATCCGCCCGCAACGTCAGCGCCAGCAAACTACTCGCACGGTCTTTATCAATTACCGCATATACACCCTGCAAACTCCCTGTTTCATCACGCACCACCGGAATTCCGCCCCCGCCGCAGGCAATTACCACATAGCCACTCAGCATCAACGCCTGAATCGCGTTAATCTCCTGAATGGCGCGTGGTTGTGGGGAGGCAACCACCCGCCGCCAACCGCGTCCGGCATCTTCCATCACGTTCCAGCCCTCGTCCTCATACTTACGGGCAGTCGCCTCGTCCATAAACCCGCCAATCGGCTTGGTCGGCTTGCCAAACGCCGGATCATCCGCATCCACCCGCACCTGTGTCACCACTGTCGCGCACGTCCGGTTGATTCCTAGCCTACGTAGCGCATCATCAAGGCTTTGTTGGAGCATATAGCCGATGCTCCCCTGCGTATGCGCGACGATCAAATCCAGCGGCAAGCTATGCAAGCCTTCACGCTCACCAATTTCCGAGCGGCGCAAATTAAACCCCACCTGCGGACCGTTTCCATGCGTGACGACCACATGCCAGCCAGCCGCCACCATCTCGGCGATGTCACGGCTTGTCTCGCGCACCGCCTCCCATTGATTTGGAATTTCAGGATGATTGGGGTCTTGAATTAGCGAATTACCACCAATAGCGATAATAGCCAGTTTGCTTATCATTTAATTTTGCCTCTATTTAGAATAATATTTTTGTAAACTCAACACACTCAGGCGAATTCGTAACGCTCAATCAACGGATCGTCCATCAAAAACGGTTGCAAAGAGCGTTCCATAGCCCGATAGCCCGCCGACTCCAAAAACGCCTCCGACGCGTTGAAAGAAGTCCAGCGGATCAGCAATAAATACATGCTCGGTTGCTCAGCATTGCGCCGCACTTCGTAGCCGATATAGCCGTCTGCATCCATCAGCCAGCGTTCGCCCCGCCTGAACACCTTCATAAATTCCGCCTCAGCACCGGGGAGCACCGGCACATGCCACAGGTCAAGCACATTCTGCGTCGATGGGTTCAACTCCCGTGATAAGTCTTCGAGAAACGTCTGCTGTACACCGGAAAGCAGGATATATTGGCTGGATTGTTTCGCCTCGCGCACT
The DNA here is from genome assembly GCA_040219275.1 of Aggregatilineales bacterium. Lineage (GTDB taxonomy): Bacteria > Chloroflexota > Anaerolineae > Aggregatilineales > Phototrophicaceae > JAVJSU01. Next base: position 18,467 of record JAVJSU010000044.1, read on the forward strand.
TTCACCTTCGCATCCTCAAGGCTCAACCCTTCGATCACATAATAGGCATGGAGCATCGTCCCCGTGCGCCCAATTCCAGCGGCACAATGCACATAAACTGGTTTTCCAAGCGCCTTCATGCGGTTGATATATTGCGCCCCTTCGCTGGCTTGCGTCACCGTCGGCGCGGTGTGGTCGTCAATCGGCGTGTGCAGATAGTCAATTTCCAGCGACTCAAATAACGCGGCATCTACTCCATCAAAGCGCGTGATCGGATGCTCCGTCAGCGTCAGAATCGCCCGAACACCGTCTGCATGTAAAGCGCGGATGTCATCCACACTTACCGGAACAGCACCCGCGCCTATCGTCCCATCTTCAATCCAATGTAATTTCATTCAATCTAGCTTCCTGATGGTTCATCGATTATAGAGCTTAAGGACAGCCCCTAAATGGGTAATAAGATAAAGTTCGCCTTCAGCATCCTGTGCAAAAGAATTGATTCGAAAAGCCGTTTGCATAAATTCTTCGTTGACCCATGCCCCGTCATTCTGTCGTAGTGTCCATATTGTTCCTGAACACCAATCTCCGTAAATATAATGACCCTGAAAATCCTCCAATTCATCACCACGATATACTTGTCCACCCGTGATGGAACAATTCCAAACGCGCGCGTCTATCCCGGAACGATCATGGGGATACTCAAAAATGGGGAACGTCATTTCTGCACGTTCGGATTCAGACAGCGATTCATTGCGGAGCGATAATGATTCGTAATCCGACCATCCGAAATTATGCCCACCCTCATTAAGCGGAACTGCGTTGATCTCTTCAAATTGCTCATCGCCAACATCCGCAATAAATATCATATTACTTTGTTGGTCAATGCTAAATCGCCACGGATTACGTAATCCATATGCCCAAATTTCAGGACGAGCATCCTCTAAATCTACAAATGGATTATCTTCGGGGATCGAATAAGGAAGTTCTGCTACATCAATCCTCAAGATTGAGCCAAGAGGTGTAGTTAAATCCTGTGCGTTAGCGCGGAAGTCTCCACCCCCATCACCTACACCAATATACAAATATCCATCAGGACCAAACATGAGTAGACCGCCGTTATGGTTCGGTCCAGGTTGGTCAATACTCATCACTAATGTCTCTGTCTGCGGATCAGCGGTATTCGAATCAGGTGAATCCAACACATATCTCACAATACGAGTCATACCGCTCTCTCCCGTATAGTTGAGGTAAAAATAACCGTTCTCAGAAAATTCAGGATCGAAGGCAATGCTCAATAAGCCCTGTTCGATATGTGCACTTACAACGCGGTCTTGAATATCTAAAAAGGCAGTTTCATGGCGCTGATTGTCTTCGATAATCCAGATCTTCCCCGTACGCTCGGTTACAAACAACCTTCCGGTACCATCGTCTGCAAGAAAGGTGGGGTTTGTAAACCCGTCTGCAATTTCACGAAATTCAAAATCATCATTCTTTGGGCTTTCGCGCAAACTTAGTGCAAATAGCGCCATACCGGCAATTAAGCCAATGAGGACAATACGAACCCAAAAACGTCTGCTTTTTAACATAACCACCCCATAAATAAACTGATTAGTAAAACACCACCTTTTTATTGTAAAGGCGCAAACATTGTCTACACAATATAGGTCTAGCTTCGCCAATGGAAAATATATTGCCGTGGTATCAAAATAAAAAGTATGCCCAACCCATCGTAACGACCAGGTTGGGTTTGTAGATTACTGCGTCATCTTCCCCACTTACAGCGTTATTTTACGGTGAACGAAGGCTACGGAACATCATGCCCTGTGCTGGCTTCCCACAGATCAAACCATTCCTGCCGCGTCAGTTGAATATCCAGCGCATCCACCGCCGCCTTCACCCGTTCTAATTTGCCTGTGCCAATCACCGGAAGCGCCTTCACCGGATGCAACAGCGTCCACGCCAGCGCGATCTGATCCGCACCTGCACCGTTATGTTTCTCACCTATTTCGTTCAGTTTTGCCATGATCCGTCTGGCTTGCTCACTTTCACCTCTAAACAGATGCCCTGCCGCCAACGGTCCCCAGATCATCGGTTTGATGCGCTTTTGCTGGCATTGGTCAAAGGAGCCATCATTAATTGGATCCATATGCACCACCGAGAATTCCAGTTGATTCGTCACTAATGGCATATCCAGACGTGATTGCAGGAGGTTAAATTGTGACGGCGTAAAGTTCGATACCCCAAAATAGCGCACCTTGCCCGCTTGATGCAGAATTTCCAGCGCGGCGGCGATTTCATCCACATCCATCAACGGGTCAGGACGATGAATCAACAGCACGTCGATCACATCCGTCCGCAACATCTTGAGCGAATTTTCCGCAGACCATACGATATGATCCTTCGTCGTGTTGTAGTGATGGCGATAGGTATCAGGACGACGCTCGGAGACCAGTTGGATCCCGCACTTCGTCACCAATTGCATTTTTTGTCGCAGTGATTTATCGAGGTCTAGTGCCGCACCGAAGACTGCCTCCTGCTGATAGCTCCCGTAAATGTCAGCATTGTCGAAAGTCGTCAACCCCATATCGAGGCACGCCCGCACCCAATCTGCCAATTCTGCGCTGGTCAATTTCCATTCCAGCACACGCATAATGCCCGGAATAATACGCGAAAATTGTAAATCATTTGTCATTTGTACATTAAGTTCTGCCATGTTGACTCCTTTTCTAAAGTAAATGTTCTTCTAAACCCCACGCCACACACTCAAACCGCCCTAAATCATACGGCTCAAGCAAAATAAAGCCGGTATATCCTGTGCTAAGCACCCGTTGCAGAGCCGCCGCATTCACACACAAATACGGCACAACGGCGCGGGTGATTCCGCCATGCGTCACCATGAGTGTGTTTTCATCCGGTTTTGCGGTCATCAATGCCCCCAGAAAGCGATCATATGCCTCCCGATAACTTTCGCCTTCAGGAAACCGTGCCTCCCATTCGCCGTTTAACCAGCGATCAAAAATCCGCCCCCATGCTTTCCACGCATCCATATCGGTGCGACCTTCAAACCCACCACAATCATTCTCGGCGAGTCCATCAAGCGTGTTGATATCTAATCCAAGATGATCGCCAATCACCTGCGCCGTCTGCTGTGCACGATCAAACGGGCTGGCATAAATCCGGTCAATCTTTTTATCGGCTAGCCAATCCGCCGCCTGTTGCGCCTGTAATCGCCCGTTCTCGGTCAAATCACCATCGCGCAATTTACATTTGATTTTGCGCTCAACATTGACGTTACTTTCTCCGTGTCGCATCACGTAAATCATGGTCGCCATCCAGAATCAAAACACCCCGAAAATCATAACACATATGATTGTCGGGGTGCGGACTATTTGTACGTTTTGCTGATAGACAACCTTACTTTTCGGCAACCTGCTTCACCAGATCGCGCACAAACTCCAGTTCATCCTCATTAATGGTATGCCCCATCTGCGGGTAGATGCGTTCCGTCACATCCCCGCCCAGTGCCTCCAGCCACGTTTTAGAATCGTGTACGCGTTGGAGCGGAATATGAAAATCCACATCACTGCAACCCAGAAAAACAGGCGTATCTTCCAGCGAACCGGCATAATCTCGCGGTGTGTCTTCCGCGCCGATCAATCCACCGCTCAACGCGACCACGCCGCCATAGCGTTTAGCATTTCGCGCCGCAAATTCTGTGGATAAACACGCCCCTTGCGAAAAGCCGAGAATGATGATCTTTTCCGCCGGAATACCTGCTGTTTCAACCTGCTGAACCACATCGCCCACCGCCTGCAACGCCGACGTGAGATACGGCTCATTGTCGCCGAGTGGCATCAAAAACGATTGCGGATACCACGTATTCCCGTAGGCTTGTGGCGCAATATAGGCTACATCGTCGCGGGCGAATTCTGCACTCAGCGAGAGAATATCCCGCGCAGAAGCTCCCCGCCCGTGAACCATCACCATGACTGCTTTCGCCTGATCCAACGGTGCGCCAGCAGTCAGTATTGGCTGACCTTGATGAACTGTGTTATCAACTGTCATTATTCACTCACTTCCGCTATCGGATTTTTCCATGGTTCGATGTCAATTGGCTTAAGTCGCGCTTCGATAAGTTCACGCTGACTTTCCAGCCACGGCGGTAACATCAAGCCCGTACCGAGTGTATTCACGTCCTCATCAATCAAGAAGCCCGGTCCCACCGTCGCCAATTCGACAATATGCCCATCAGGATCGTGGCTATAAATACTCCGGAAATACGTACGATCCAGAATCTGCGAGACGCGATACCCTGCACGGCTCAACCGTTGAATATATTCGCCCTGAACATGTTCATCCTGCACCGCGAAGGCGAAGTGATGCGTCATCCCCGTCCCCACCTGTGCATAATGTGGACGATAACCCGGGCGCGCTTTGTGCTCAAAGTAGGTGATAATCGTCCCCGGACGACCATCCTCACTGCCCCAATACCAGTGGGCAGAATTTGCATCGTCGAAGTTATCGGTCATCTTCACCCGCTTCAAACCAAGCACATCGGTATAGAAAGCATTCGTCGCCTTAATGTCCGAGCCAATCGCGGTGATGTGGTGCATCCCGAACTTGAGCGCCATATCTGCCGTAATCACTGTAATGGGCTGATCCCACGTAATCGCACGGATTTTTTCCTCGTCACGATTAGCGCTCATCATCTCCGCAGGCGGCGGCAGATGAATTTGACCAAGTTCCGCGAGTGCTTCATCGACTGCAAAACCGGAACCATCCGTAGCGATTTCGATATTCACACCATCGGGGTCTTTGAAGTAGATCGACTTAAAGTAATGCCGATCATACGGACCCGCCACGCTAATGCCCATATCAGTCAAACGCCGCTTCCACTTCAGTAATCCGTCGTAATCCGCGACGCGCAAAGCAAAGTGATGCGTCCCGCCGATGCCATGCTTGCCTTTAGGCACATGCGCCCACTCAAAAAACGTGATCGCCGTGCCGGGGCTTCCCGTCTCGTCCCCAAAATACAGATGATAACTGCCCGGATCATCGAAGTTGACTGTCTTCTTGACCAATCGCAATCCCAGCACCCGTGTATAAAAATCAGCGGTCTGCTGTGCATTTGAACTGACCAGCGTGATGTGGTGTAATCCCAGAATATCCATTAATTTCGTACTCCTCGTTTTCTTGTGCTCAACAACACGCGCTTATACTGTACTAGACATCGCTGAGAAACAGATTATTACCTCATAAACGGACTGTAGTCCGCTTCTAAGAATTCTCTAATATTATGACGGAATTGGTTAGCTTATCAACTAACGCAATTGACATAGATCAAATGTTCTCATAAACTAATCTAAATAACATTTTCCGGGTAACACTCTTAAAAGCGAGGCGCATCATGTTCAATAAACTCAGCGCAACCGTAGTGTTTGTTCAGGATTTAGACAACTGTAGGACGTTTTATCAGGATACACTCGGTCTTAAGCCCTTATTTGACGATGATGTGTCCACCGGCTACCAGATAGACGGTCACGATCTCGTCTTGCTCAAATTCGCCGCCGCCGCAGATATGATGAGCGAAGAGGCGATTGCGTTCCGTAAAGACACGGGTTACCGCGTCCTACTCTGCCTTGCCGTTGACGATGTGGACGCAACTTACAAGACCCTTACAGACAAAGGTGTGACATTCATCAAACCTCCGAAAAGCCAGCATTGGGGACGGCGCACCGCCTACTTTGCCGATCCTGAAGGCAATCTGTGGGAACTGTGGCACGAGCTTCCCGCCGAACAAAATTAGATCAAGCAATCGCTAAGCGTCTGCCAGAATCGCAGGCAATAACGCGAACCATTCTGTTGCCCGCACCACATCATCCAATATCACCTGATCGCGGGTGGTGTGGGCATTTTGATCGTCACCAGGACCAAACCCAACGCACGGAATCCCCGCCTTGCCTGCCCAATACACGCCATTCGTCGAGAAATCCCATTTTTGCGGCGCATCCATCGCACCCCACAGCCATTCACCCGTCCTTTGCCCCGCCTGAATCAGTGGATGCTCAACATCAGTGACCCATGTCGGGTAAATTTTCTCCAGCGGAAACGTAAACCCGTTATAGCTCGGCACGTCATACACAGGCACGCGAATCGTGATGTCCTCGCGGTTGCCAATGAGCGCCTGCATCCGCGCCAATTCACCCTCCCATGTTTCGCCATGCGTCAACCGCCGATCCACAAAAATCGTCGCTTCATGAGGCACAGCATTCACGCTCACCGTTTTCACAGTCATATCCGTCACCGTGATCGTCCCCTTGCCCAAAAACGGATCATCCGCGAAATCCGCCTGCATCTTGCTGATTGCGTCAATAATCGGCACGAGCTTATAAATGGCATTGTCGCCTAGATGATTACTCGCGCCGTGTGCGCTCCGCCCCTTCGCCGTGATTTCAAATTCCACCCGCCCTTTTTGCCCGCGATACACCCGCATATCCGTCGGCTCCCCGATGACGACAAAATCCGGTTTCACGCCCTCAAGCTCACACAAAACTTGCTGTGCGCTCCCCTCGTTCCACTCTTCCATATTGCCGTAATAATAAGCGGTATAGCCGTCCAGCAAACCGAGTTCTTTGGCAATCGCCAGCCCATAAATCATGCCCGGCACACTGCCTTTTTCATCACACGCGCCCCGTGCAAATAACACCCCATCCTCGACCTTACCCTCAAACGGGTCGAAATCTACACTTTCATAATCATCCACGCCCACCGTATCAAGATGACCATCATACAGCAATTTTTTCTCGCCATTGCCAATCACGCCGACCACATTCCCCATGCGATCCCACCACACCTTATCAAAACCGAGCTTCTTCATCTCGGCTTCTGCCCGTTGTCCCGCTTCCAAAATCTGACTGTCAAAACTTGGAATGGCGATCAACTCGCGCAAAAATGTGAGGATGTCCTCGCGCTGTGCATCAACTCGCGCACGTATTTGGGAGACAATTTCTTTGGGGTCAGTCATAACTTCAACTCCTTCGTGCACCGGGAAAATCTTGCACTATAATGGTTTTAATGAAGAGGCTTATCACATTGGATAGCACGATGAGCAATCAATTCGCAGGCATCAATCCACATTTGAATAGTTATTTACAGCAACCTGATGGCGGTTGGGAAACGTTCCACGCACGTCACATCAGCGATATTGCAACCACGCTTGATGACATGCTCCCGCCCAATTATTATGCTGTAGAAGAAAAATCACTACAGATCAACACCATCCTACCACCAAATTTACCCACCGTCCGACCATCACGAACCGTACCGGATGTTTCGGTGTATCAAACCAACAAGACACAAACTACATCTGCAAATTCGCCCATCAGCACACCAACGCTTGTGTTTCCTGTCAGTGAAACCTTCGATGAAGAAGCCGATATGAACGCCGTCATTATTTATCGTATTGAGGATGGCAATGTACCGGGGAAGCCAGTCACACGTGTAGAAGTGCTTTCTACCGGAAACAAACCATCGGGCGCACATTACCGCAATTACCTGCTCAAGCGCCAGCAAACCCTAAAAAGTGGCTTATCGCTCATTGAAATTGATTATCTCCACGAAACACGCCCGATTCTAAGCAAAATCCCTAGCTACATTGATCGTGAACCGGAGTCCTATCCGTATAGCATCATCGTGAGCAACCCACATCCCACGCTCCATGACGGAGAAACGCAGGTATTCGGCTTTAACGTGGATGAAGCCCTACCGACGATCAGCCTGCCGCTTGCGGACGATGAAGCCATTACGGTAGACATCGGTCAAATTTACGAACGCACCTTCAACAGCCGTCGCCTCTTTCAGATTTTGGCAGATGACAGCAAATTCCCTATCAATTTCGATACTTATTCTGAAGAAGATCAACGCCGTATCCATACGCGGATGAATAAAATCAACTAAAAACTGTTCTCCTAACGCAACATCCATACCCCGCGTCCGGTGCTATCCGGCGTACAGGCATCAATATAGCGCGTATCCAGTTTACTAAATGGGTTTTCCTTAAAGACGATGCGCGTCGCCTTTGCCCGTGCCTCATCCCCGCCTTGCATATTAGTCACGGACGATGTGTTGCCAACGGTGGTCGAAAATATGAATTCGATCAAATTATTCGCCGGGTCTTGATACAACCCCACCCACTCAAACACACCGTCCGGCATATACATCGCGGCGAGTTGATCCCACGGCGCGGACTCCCCATCGCACGTCACACGCGGCAATTGGTCACCATTATTCAATACGCCCAGATGTTGCGGATCCCACATCAACCCCACCGCATTGACCGTAAATTGCGGATAACGCGGTTCAGGATTGCCGGAAATCAAATTTTTAACCCAGCGCATCGCAAACGTCCGGCGCAAACGGGCATACTCTTCATCATTCGTTTCCATCACGCGTGAAACCGTCTTGCCGATCAACGAATCCCGCAATTGTTGCGCGTGGAACAAATCGTGTGGAATTTCGCTCCATGTAAAGAAGCGATTTTCCAGCGTCTCCGCGCTTTGTGGCTTCAATTCCCCGCCGACCATCCGCGCCAGAAAGACCATCGTCAGCCGATTCCAGCGTGTGGTGTAATACAACCCCGCCGGACGCAGAAGTTCAACCTCCGCGCCGGTCTCTTCAAAAACCTCGCGGATTGCCGCATCCTGAAAACTTTCACCGGAATCAAGCCGTCCACTCGGCAAGTTCCAGACATTCAAATCACCACGACGGGCGAGCAAAATCTGTTCTTCGTCGTTCAAAACCACGCAAGCCGCGCCTAATCGTAGAAAACTCATACGTTCACACCATCCTTTAACGTAGGACTGTATTCAATCTTACCTGTCTGTTTGATACTATAGTGTTAATGTACCATTTAACACAAAGGACAGGAACATGGCTGAGGAAACACTCCAAACACCATTGCACGTTGCCGAACGGGTTCGCAATATCGCAGAAGCCCTCACGGACGGCATAATCATCATTGACGGTGAGGAATATTACATCCCCGATCACGTATTTTTCAAACTAGAACTCGAAGAACGCTTTGATGATGGCGAATCCGAATTCGAGATTGAAGTCGAAGTCATCTGGCCCCTGCCCTCCAATGAAAACATCGAAGACGACATAGGCAAGATTGATGATACCGAATGGGTGCTCTATTATGAAGCCCAACTCATGACCCGTGAAGCCGCCGCCAAACGGATACTGCAACTTTCCACGCAAATTTGGGGCGAACACTTCGAACTCGGCGGGCATGAAATTATCCTACCCCCACAACTTAGCATCGAAGTCGAAACCGAAGCGGTGACCGACGATGCCGACGAAGACGATGGCGAAGTCCCCACCAAGCTGGAAATCGAAATCGGCTGGACATCATGGCAGTTGATGCGCCCCAGTGCAATTGCCGCGAAAACAGCGGAACTTCAGTAAAGCAACATCTACCAATCAAAGACGATCCAGCAACGGGTCGTCTTTTGATTCATGCGCTAATCACCATCAATCAACGTTTTAGCATACCCATTATGTTGTTCCACCAGAAGAGGCAAATCAACCGTGACCAGGTGCCCCTCTTTAATCACTACGTTTCCGTTAATGACAGACAGATCAACCTTCGCCGTCTGGCAAAAAATCAGCGCCGCCACCAGATCATGTTGTGCGCCCGCAAATACCGGATTATCTACCCGATACGCCGCGAAATCCGCCGCCATGTTCGGCTTGAGTGCGCCGATGTCATCCCGTCCGAGTACAGAAGCCCCGCCCAGCGTCGCCAGTTCCAGCGCCTCGCGTGCGCTCATGCGGGACGGATCAGGTGTGCCGCTCACCCGCTGGAGCAACATCGCCATCCGCGCTTCATTCAGCAAATCGCCACTATCATTTGATGCCGATCCATCCACGCCCAAGCCGACCTTCACGCCCGCGTCGCGCATCTGACGGATCGGAGGGATTCCCGAAGCCAACCGCATATTCGACCCCGGACAATGACACACCCCCGTCCCTGTGCGCGCAAACAGCCCGATTTCATTGTCGTCCAGTTGAACACAATGCGCGTGCCAAACATCATCCCCCACCCAGCCGATGTCCTCCGCATAATCCCCCGGACGCATCCCGAAATGCTCAAGGCTATACTCAATATCGCTGATGTTCTCCGCCAGATGGGTGTGCAGACGCACCTTGTAGCTACGGGCAAGCGCGGCGGATTCGCGCATCAAATCCTGCGACACGGTGAACGGCGCACACGGCGCGATGCCAATATGCAACATCGAATAGCGGTTCGCATCATGATACATCTCCACCAGATGCCGCATATCTGCCAGAATTGCATTTTCGTCCGACTCCACCAGCGCATCCGGTGGCAGACCGCCCTTGCTCTCGCCGAGGCTCATCGCGCCGCGTGTGGGATGAAAGCGCATCCCGATGTCCTGCGCCGCGCGGATCGTATCTTCCAGTTTCACGTCATTCGGATACAAATACAGATGATCGCTCGACGACGTGACACCGGACAACATCAATTCAGACATCGCCATTTGCGCCGACGTATAAATCATCGCGCCTGTCAAATTCATCCAGATCGGATACAGCGATTTCAACCAGCCGAAAAGCTCGCTATCCTGCGCGATAACCCGCGTCAAACTCTGGAACATATGATGATGCGTGTTAATCAGCCCCGGAATGACGATGTGCTTCGGCAAGTCAAGCACCTCATCCGCACGCGTCATGTCGTCCGGCAAATCCGCCATCGCACCCACAAACTGGATCACGCCATCACGCACATACAGCGCACCATCTTTGATCTCACGCCGGTCATCATCCATCGTGACCAGCGTGTGAATATGTTTTGCTAAAAGCGTCGTCATTACGCTCCCCTCCTCAAATTAAAGAAGAACAGTGTAACGCAACCCACATACACGAACAACTCTAGTGGAGCGCAGAGCCTCAAAGCGACATCAGCAGACTGAATGCAAAGTAAAGCAATAAACCGACACCGAGCAGTATCATGCCCCCTGCACCAACGCGAATACGATAAGCTCGCCATTTTTTGACACCGGTCAGCCCCTGCACAGGAGTTTTGCGTAAAACCCACCATGCTAATACCATAAACGGCGCGACAGTTACGCACCAGATTGCCAGATTTATCAGTGCATCCGAACTCGACATTCACCGCCCCATTTATTCAATTTGGGATATTCGTCATCATAACACCCACCAAAATTAACGAAGGAAAAGTGTAACGCACCCCTCATTGCACGACAAAGTTTTAGCTCTGTACACCAGGGTAATCGCATCAAAATAGGAAAAGAGAGACAATGGGGCGAAAAAGGAAAGCCTCATGTCAACAGAATTCGGTGCGAGTATAGAACAGTGCTTTGGTGACTTGCCGGATCCGCGTGTGCGGGGTCGTTGCGACC
>JAVJSU010000045.1:0-59258 GCA_040219275.1 Aggregatilineales bacterium
CCTGCTGAAGCAGGCTATTCTTCCCGTATATTTGTGAAAACAGCCCACTTCAGTGGGGTTTTGAAAATCATTTTAGCATTGGGGTTTCAGCCCAATGCGGTTTTCACGAGCGACTTTATAACCTTGCAACTGAGCAGCTAAGAGCCAAAAGCTACGATATTCAGGGTCTTTCACCAAAAAATGACTGTTAATCACGATGGTCTGCTTATCCAGAACTAACGTTATTTTAGCGTTCGCCGTTTATCGTTCGCCATTAAAGAAGCGCCGGATAGAATCCAGCCGACTTTGATACGGCGAATTGTCGATCTGTGCTTCGGGGATGTCCTGCGTAGAGCGCATGGGAGGACGTGCCGCCGACGCTGATGCGGTAAAGCTCCGCTGAGATGTGCCTACCTTCAACACATAGGTCGAAAGCGCCCCGATGCTGAATGCCAGCGCGAAAATCCCGACGACCCGCCGTGAATAATCCCCGCTGACGGCAAGGAAAAAAATGACGCTGACCAACGTGGCGGTTAATGCGGCGATCAACACACCCTGCCGCGCAGATACACTTCCCCATGTTCTGATGGCGAAAAGTAAGCCAAAGCCGAAGACCAGTCCGAAGAATGCCGGCACCAATACCCCGAAGGCGGTTAAGGTCACCTCTGTGGTATCCGTCATCTCTAGCGTCGCTTGACCATCATCACCTGTCAGTGAGGTGTAAATGACGATGAAGAAGATGCCGATTAACCAGCCGAGAATGTATCCCGGATATTCACCTAAGCGAAACGCCCATGAAGTCACCGCAAACAGCATCATGCCGAACACGAACAAAATCATGAGGTCGCTTAAAATTACGGACTGAATAATATCAAACATCGCGTATCCAACCTTTCTACAATCACGGTTGTGATATTTCGCCTGCGTTCTACAAAGCAGGTCGCCTTCGATTATATGTCATGTCAGTGGAATTGAATATCCGCCACTTAGGGGAGTTGTTGGAAGTGGTTAGTTTCAAGTTGTTAGTTTTTAGTCAAAAAGCTGGCGAACCCAAATCACTGAACATGGGATCAAAAAACGGGGATGGCTGTTTTTGTCCGTCCCCGTTTTGAATTCTGCTAAATCTATCCTAATTATGCCGCTTGTTTCCGCATAAACAGCTGGCGCGTGCCCAGAATAGCCACCACGCCAATGAGCATCACGAGCAAATCCCGTGTGCCGCTATAGGGAGATTGTCCGGTTGCGGGTAACTGGGCAATACTGAGTACGGTTGCGCTGGCGCAATAGGGTGTGCTGTTGGCGCTGGATGTGACGCACGCCTGATTGCGTAATATAAACGGAACAACCGCATTGTCACGTACACGCGTCGTTACGGTGATCGTCACCGATTCGCCCGCGCCAAGTGATGGAATCGTCGTTTCGATTTGTTGCCCGTTTACCGTCGCACTACCCGAAGACGGCACAGCGGAAATCACAGTCAATTCGGCGGGCATGGTATCCGTGACGACGAGATTGCTGATCGGTGTGCCACCCGGATTGCCAACTACAATTGTCCATGTCACGGTTTCGCCGGGTTGGGCAAAAGGCGGATTGACGGATTTGGTAATCGTCGGCACTGTGCCGGAAGAGGCGCTAGCAATCCCCGGAACAGGGGTCGCAGGTAGCGGCGGGACTGTATCAACGATGATGAGATTGGCAAATGCGGCGTTACCGGGGTAATACGTCCATAGGTCGACACCCTTTACATCACCGAATGCGCCGGTACAGGTGACATTCGTATTGCCGCCCGTATTGCCGCCAAACCCACGTTGGGTGGTGGTGGTATCAAAGCCGTTGATGAGATCACTATTGGCGATTGCCGGCGGATTAGTACCGCAGAGGGGTGTGTTCACCGTTCCCACCATTGAACCGTTCAGGGTCGTATAGCCACGATCATCGTAAAATCCAGCGTTACAGCCACCCACTAATGCCTGGCACACACCACCGGGCGGATTAATCAACCTATAACTGGGACCACCGTTAATGCTGTTCTCGGCATCGATCAGCGGGAAGTGATATTCTCCGGCGCGGATGTTCACGCGAACGCTATATGTACCGACGGGGAAAGTTCCACCCGTATTGTCTAAGCCGTTCCAGTTTACCGAATTTGTGCCAGCAATATTGTTGCCACGCAACACGCGATTCGTCAGTACTGTCGGATCATAGTTGACACTATCGCGGCTAATCACAATTTCAAACACACCGGCAACGTTGGCATCAAAATTGAAGACTCCCCCGGCGGCGACGAGGCTCGTATTGCCGGAGATGCTCCCGTTAAACACAATGTTGCTGACGATAGGCGCTACGGGTGTGATTGGAATACCAAGTTGAGTCAATACGATAGGGTCTGGTTGTGCGAAGAAAATAGGATATTGCGGGCGTTGCATCCCTGCACCACCATCCAGACTCGCGAGATCAAAACCACCGGGGCTTGTACTGAGTACGTCACGATAAAGTGGGGTAGCGCCATCACTATCGAAGAAGCCTGCCTGATTGCCGTATACAAGATAGCCGTTCGGGTCGAAACCATTGGTCTCAGTCCGGTAAATGTAGCCGTCTAAGGTCGTCGGGAAAAATGTGGAATAGACCCGTCGTCCGTTGCCCCCTGTAAAGAAAGACAAATAATAGGAGAACACCCGCCCGTTAATATCGGTGACACTATTCAACCCATTACGAACAGTGACATCCCACGCGGCGATGCTGGAGTTCTGAGTTGCGTTGAAATTGGTAGCTGAGGCTAAATCGAGTTCGGCGGTGGGTCCGCCAGTCGGGTTAGGCGGAGTAGCCCCTTGCGGTCCGTAGAAGATTACACTGTGGATGCCGGTTGCGAGTGCGGTAAACGTGCAGGGATTATAAGCGCCCGCCACCGCACCACCCGCGTCAGTATCAGCACCGGCAAGCTCCATGGCACGAGATGTAATTTGTCCCTGATCTGCTTCAGCCGTCAAACCGCGTTGGGTTTCACAATCATAGAGCGGTGCATTAATCGTTTCACCGCCAATGGGACCGGTAATCGCTCCGGGCGCATACACCAGAATATTGCCATCGATGATTCCAACCGCGCTTGATCCCATGAAGAGGACTTCGCCAGCATTCATGTACACATTCAAGATGGTGCGCCGTGCAATGAGACCAGCCGGACCATACGTTTGGGTCGTCCATTCCAGATTGGCGCGGGATCTATCGCCCACCGGACCGCCCGGATAAAGGTCACGGCTACCTTCTGCCAGTACAGGCGATACGAATAAAAATGTCAAGATCAAACTCAATAGCATAATAAAAGTGGAGCGATACCTAGTCATTTTGCGCCCTATAATCAGATTCTTACGAAAATTTCACCTGATTATAACAATATGTAACCTTTTCGTAAAAGTACAATCTTCCCAATACTTCATTTTTTTACATTTGCAACTATTTCATAACAAATTACCGCGCAAAAGCATCTAAGAAAAGCGTCTGTCGCGTCAGGATTTTTAGGCGGGTTGCAATCTACCCGTAAAAATCACATACTCAGCATAACTTTATTTAATGTAGCAGACGGGAAATTACGCATGAACCGCAAAAACGCCCTCCGTAAGGCGTTGGTAAACGGACTAAAACGTAACCGCGTCGTCACCTCTAAACGTGTAGAGCGTGCTTTTGGTGCAGTACCGCGCCATAGCTTCGTCCCCACTGTATCTCCCGAACAGGCTTATCAAGATCAGGTTGTGGTTGTCAAAGTGGATGAGGAGGGCTACCCGATTAGCTCATCGTCCCAGCCAACCATGATGGCGATTATGCTGGAACAACTTAATCTGCGGCAAGGGATGCGCGTGCTGGAGATTGGCACCGGATCAGGCTATAACGCCGCGTTGATGGCGCATATTGTCGGTGACAGCGGGCATGTGGTCAGCATTGATATTGACGATGATCTTGTTAGCGCGGCACAATCACATCTGGTCGCATCCGGCTATGATAAAAATGTGACACTTGTGACGGCTGATGGCGTTGCAGGTTACCCGAAGGGCGCACCGTATGATCGCATTATCTTAACCGCCGCCGGCTGGGATATTTCACCGGCATGGGACGCACAACTTAAGCCAGATGGTCTGATCGTCATGCCGATTGTGCTTAATCAGGTGCAATTTTCTGTCACTTTCAAACGGCAAGGTGACGAATACGTCAGCCAATCCATCACACGCTGTCGTTTTATGCCGATGCGTGGCGACTTACCGGGGCGCAGTTATGCAGTCACGCTCCAGCTTGCACCGGAAGTCAGCCTGACGATGACCACCAGTGACGAACAGGCACCGTTGATTGATGTAGATACCGTCAACGATTGGTTGCTTCATCCACAGAACGACATCAATACGGGGTTTATCTTACAGGGAAATGATCTTGCTGGCTTAAAGATCGTTGAACTGATGACAGATGCAAAGCCCCTGCATCATTGCGATTTATACGCCACCGGAAACGCCACAGAAACTGGATTGTTTCCTTATTTTATGGGATCGACGACCACCATGCGTCAAACAAATTGTGTCATCAATGAAAACGGATTGATGGCGTTGATGCGCCCGCCGAACACGCCTATTCCACAGAAACCGGATTTCACTTCAGCGTTTCCATTGTGGATACGCACTTATGGAACAAGTGGAGACAATCTCGCACAAGAATACATCGCTCTATTAAAAGCGTGGGATCATATTGGTCGTCCGGATGATAATAAGCTATCGATAAAAATCATCCCGAAAGATCGACATATACCCCTCTCACCTTATGTTTACGTGCTCCAAAAAAAGTGGAATCAAGCGATTCTCACTTTTTATTAATCTATACGATTATCAATGTATATAATAACCTCTATATTACCCCCTTGTTAGGCAAGAAAGTTTCGGTTTATTTCTCATGAAATTTTAATCTTTTTTCTATCAAAACCTATATACAATTGCATGAATTATGAAAAAAGTAAATAGTTAATTATTAATAAGAGTGGCAACCACTCAAAATTTTATCTCAATACATGAGATGACAAGAGCGTAAAGGAGAGATCGCTTGGTGTTCCAAAACACAGGCACAGCCACAGACAAGCAATACTTCACACTGTCCGACATTCACAAAATCGCACCTAAGCTTGTTAATCCACATGCAAAAGAGGCAGAGCAAACCGCAAAACGGCTCTGCGCGGAACTTGGTATCCACCTTGATGACAAATTCGATGGATACAATACAATGTCGGCGTATCTTTATCCTACTGCGTCTAAAGAGCGTCTTATCGCCATCATCATGATGATGAACATGCTGTACTTTATAGATGAAGTGTATGATCGCCATGCACGCGATGAAGTGGACGCGCAAGAGGATTTATATTTGCGTCGTGTGTTTGATAACTGTGTGCCGATTCTGCTTCGTGGGGAAATGCCAGCGAATGACGATCATGTGCTGTATCAGCCGTGTCTCGTCATTTACAACATCGTCTCACCGCTGGTTAGCGAGAACTGGATGAAGCGTCTAGTTTTCTCAATGTTACAACATCTTAAGTCTACGACCTATACACTTGATGATATACTGCAAACAAAGGGTGGTGACCCGATTGAGCAGTACATCATGTTACGTGAATTAGACTGTGGAATGCGCCCGGCGATCGATATGGCGGAGTTGGCTCTGGGCATTTATTTGCCCGATGAAGTTAAACAAAGCGACTATATCGAGAGTATCGAATATCCAACGGCGCTTATCGGCGGTTTGATGAATGACATCTTCTCCTATGAGAAAGAGGTTGTCTTCTGCGATTCACGATTTAATCTTGTGGCAATATTACAAGACTACCGTTATCTAAGTTTTGACGAAGCCGTGCACGAAAGCGTTTGTATCGTCAATAAATATACAGACGATTATCTGGAACGCGCCGCAAACATCCCGGATTTTGGCTCACCGGAAATGAACCGTATGGTTGAATTGTTTGTGGAAGGCATGGGACATCAAATTAACGCGACATGGTATTGGCAACTCTCAACAGATCGTTACTGTTCTCCGACATCACCATTCCCTGAATTGAGGCTAACTCACTAATGGTGCAACCCGGAGTATTCAATGGCGCAGAGCAAATCATGGTTCTATAAGTCGTTCTGGCTTACGAAAGGCAAAGTCGCCTTTCTGGAAATTATTGGCGAATTTGATGAGCAGGGACTTCTCGAATTCAACCGATATTTGCGGGATACCTATCTCGATACGGGGTATCCGCCGGTACATTGTATTATTGACACGGCGGGATTCTCCGGCTTCCCGCGAAATTTCAGAACGCTCAAGGATTGTACGGCAATTTCTGCGACGCATCCGAACATGGGCTATGTGGTGTTGATCGGGTATGAAAATGCGATGCTCGGTTTTCTCGCCACGAGTTTAAGCCAATTGCTTGGAGATAAGTTCAAACTTGTGCAGTCATTACAGGAAGCGCGTGCTCTGTTGAAACATGTTGATGATCGCCTGACAGAAGACATTGCATAAGTTCATTGCGGCAAAATGAGTTATCGAAGAACGATCTTTTATAGGTCGTTCTTTTTTATTTTTGGCAGTTTTCCCTCTATCCCCGCCCTTTCTCCCACAAGTGGAGAAAGTGAGTTTTTGAAGTCCCCTCTAGCCCTTGTGGGAGAGGGGGATTTAGGGCTTGTCCGGTACTCTTGATACGCGCTATTTGCGTAAGATATTGACCTCACCCCTTCCGAACTCCAGCTAAAGGCTGTCGTTCTCCCTCCCCTCTCCAAAATCTGGAGAGGGGTTGGGGGTGAGGTCTCAAATCGACTGCTTAATTTCCCGTGTCGTCTGTTATGCAAGTACCGGACAAGCCTATTTAGGGGGTGAGGGCTTACTCACGAATTCACCATTGCCAAAATATTGAATTGCACCTGATTCAAGCCAACCACCCTGGGACATCTGATATAATGGCAACCCTATACAGACAGGAAAAGTGCGCCGTGAATTGTTTTGGGCTGATGGACACATTTGAAAGCGAGATGTTCAAGGAGTTAACCTGCGATCACGCGCAACTCAGCGACCTGACCTTCCGCAGTTGTACGTTTAAACACTGCAATTTCACCGAAACGGTCTTTCATTATTGTCGTTTTCTGGATTGTGAATTTGAAGAGTGCGACCTGAGCATGATTAAAGTGCCGGATTGCGCGTTCAATGCGCGTTTTAAGGTGTGCAAGTTGCTCGGTGTGGATTGGACAGTCGCCGTGTGGGGAAAACAGGGATTGCTCAACGCCCTGCATTTTGAACAGTGTACGGTCAATTATTCGACGTTTATCGGCTTGGCTCTGCCGAAATTCACCCTGCGCGGGTGCATCGCCAGAGATGTCGATTTTATGGAGGCGGATCTGCACAATGCCGATTTTACAGATACGGACTTCGACGAAAGCCGTTTCCACGAGACCAATCTGACGGGGGCGGACTTCTCCGGCGCGACGAATTATCGAATCGATGCGCGAATCAACCGTATCAGCAAGGCGAAATTCCAATTGCCAGAAGCCCTGACCCTGCTCCACAGCCTCGATGTTGAATTGAGTGAAGCGCGGTGAACCAAAATATTTTGGAATACCCGATCAAGCTATCTACGCGCCTCGCGTGGTGTAATACATTTGCGTCCCTCAGCCTTCCGCGATTTGATGAAGTACAGTCGTATCTGGATTTTCCGCTTATCCCCTCAAAAGATGTTCAACAATTAGCGCATGATTTCGCAGTCAGTCATATGCTGTTTATGCGGAATCCAGAATACGCCCATTTGTTTGAGCGCCTTGAAGTTGAACCCCTGAATTACAAGTTTTTAGAACAATTATCGTCGTCGGATTCCTATAAACAACGCCAGTACGCATTTTTTCAGTTGATGGATGGTGAACTGAAAACACTAAGTTGTGATCCAGTGATCTATGAATGGGTGTCACAAACCCATACATATCATAAATACGAGAACAGGCAGAAACTTTTAGAACTGAATAAGCTCAATAATGTTTGCATATTTCTGCTACATTGGGCAACTGAATTCTGGCGAGAACATGCTCCATCACCAGAGACTGAACCATACTCTGACGAGTGGAGTGATCTGTTTGAAGACCGCTTGCGGGTTTTTAGCTACTCCAAACCGCTTCAATTTCAGCCCTTTCCTTTGCCTGCGGAACACCAAAGTCAGTTACAAACGATTGTTCTGGATTTTGAAAAACAAAAGTTAAGGTTACGAATAACAATAGAGGATATGTTCAACACACGACAGACGTTCTGGGATGATCTTGCCTTGCGTGCTTATGGCGCGAAAACATGGATACTCATAGAAGGAAGAATGCGAATACAACTTAAGCAGTGGGAAGCGATCAAAAGCACTTTTATGGAGGATGAATTTAGTCAGATCAAAGTATGGATTCTTGAGCATAAGAATCCAGTATCATATTATCTAACTGACATCCCTGATTTGTGAGATCATGCTGTTGCCACAACTGATTTACTGACCTACTGACTTCCCGAAATACTTCAGCGATTTTCCAGTCGCTAGACGATTTTCAACGCAGACCAGCACGAACTCCTTCGCTTTTTGGCAAAAAAATAGGGCAGATTTTCGCCTGCCCACGTTGATTATCTTCTGTAGGGGAGACCTGCCAGGTCGCCCTTGCTGTTAGGAAGCGTTTTACTAAAAACTAATCACTAATCACTAACAACTAAAAACTAAAAACGTATCGCTACCTACCAGCCGTGTTCGAGGCGTGCGATCAGGCGATCCGGCATATCATAGCGACGCATCCGGTTTTGCACATCCTGAATATCATATTCAACACGGCGATGCTCCCACACGTTATTGTCAAAATCCAGAATGGCATAGGCGGCACGCGGATCAGCGTCACGCGGTTGCCCGACACTGCCCGGATTGATGATCTGGCGATGCCCGTTGAGAGTGCGCGGTTGATTATAGGTCGGTTTGATGGCTTCGGTTTCGCCGTTGTCGTTAATCATTTCGTAGATGACGGGCTGATGCGTATGCCCGACGAGACAATAGGGAGTCTCGAAATGCGGGAAGTTCAGCGCGGCGACCAGCGGCTCAAGGATATATTCCCAGATGGGTTCGCGCGGGCTGGCATGAACCAACGTATAATTCCCGATGACGAAGGTTGTCGGCAGGGCTTTCAACCATTCTGTGTTTTCCGGCGTGAGGGTTTCACGCGTCCAATCCACGGCGCGACGTGCGTCAGGATTGAAGGTACGGATGTCCAGACGATCAAGCGCCGCCCAGTCATGATTCCCCGCAAGGCACAGATGGGGCAATTCTTTTAACTTGTCGACACATTCGTTGGGGTCCGGTCCATAACCCACAACATCACCCAAACACCAGACATAATCCCACTGTCCTTCTGCATGTTCGAGCACGGTTTTAAATGCCGTATAATTAGCGTGAATATCAGAGATAACAAGAATCCGCATTGGGCGATACCCGTAAGTGTTTTAGATTAAACTTTGTGACGATAATCTTATCATGGTTTAGAGTATGACGCGACTGTTCCATTTACGAAATCGCTGTGAAAATTTTACCCTTATCTTGAGGCTTGTGCTAGTGATCGTCTTGATTGGGCTATCTGCTGGCTGTATGCTTACCTCTACCCCTGTACAACAGCAGGATAATCCTCCCGTAAGTGTGCCGGAAATCCCGCCGGACGGTTGGATTGATGCCAGCGAAATTTTATATGGCATTTGCTTTGAATCCGCGTTTGATGCCCGTGAGCAGGTGTTTATTTTTCGGGACGAGGGTGAACTGATTCGCTTTTTTGATCTCGCGGATAACAGCGGGTTATGCCGGCGACCTGTAGAACGGCAGATGTTTGAATTCAATAACGGAGGCATTCTAGCTGGATTGTGGAGTTATGGCTTCGGCTGTACGGCACGGCACGAAGTCACAGGATTTGTACGCGATGATGCCGCCCGAACGCTGACCATCACAGCAGAGTTCATCACCGGGGGGGACTGCCCGTATGAACTGCTCCGTCCGTTCTGGATGGGCTTATATGGTGTGGCGGATTACGAGATCATTTTGAATGTGACGGGAGAATAATGTGAGCAGTTGTCATGCTCTTATTACAATTCCTAAATTTTTGTTACGTCTTGAGGGTTTAAAATTTTTTCCGTGATAGACTATAATCAAATATTGTATTAAGAGACGTTACGTTGGCAACGTGACGGTTGTTTGGAGCAATCCCATGTCCGTTGGTGTAGAGGTCATCGAAATTCTCATTGTAGGTACCGCTTCTTCAGGGAAAACGACCCTGTTGGAAACCCTCTGCCGCACCGTGAATCAGGATGGGGATTGGAAGGCAGGCAGATTGCGCGTGGATGAAACCCTCGATGCCCGCTTTACCGAACCGCCCCACGCCGCCTTTATGTGGTTACGTGACATCATCGAAGATACAGAAGCCTCCGCCTGTCTGGTGATGATTGATAGCACCCGTCCTGAATGTTTCGGCGAAACCGTCGGCATCCTACAAGCCCTACTGAATACTCAGCCCGATATGCCACTGATTCTTGTCGCTAATAAACAGGATCATCCCGGCGCGTGGAGTGCGAATGATATTCGTCTCGGCTTACGCATCCCCGATTCTATTCCGGTTGTGCCGTGTGTGGCGACAGACCGTTCACAGGTCAAACGGGCAGTCATCACACTCTTCAACACCGTCTTCGCGGGATAGTAAATTACGTCGTATAATTAGCGTAATGATTCACAAGTGACGGAACTATCCCATGCACACAACAGCACTGCGTACAGTTTTTGATGTGATTACAGATTTTCTAGCATCTGACCCTACATCAGAAGCACTTATCGCCTATCATCTTCCTGATGATCTACAAAAACGCGTGGACGAACTGGTTGAACGCAGTGGCGAGGGTCAACTCACCTTTGATGAACAACAGGAACTCTATGATTTTATGCGTGCAGATGAAATGATGGCGTTGCTCAAGGCAAAAACAAAGCTCAAACGATAAAATCCCCTCGAAAAAATCCAAACAAAAAAAGCGACCTGCTGAACAGATCGCCCTGAAAAAACTTGACTCGACTAGCGCCTTACCCTGCTTTGGGCTTCGGGCGGATCGCGTTGAAAAATTCCTTCATCGTATTCTTGATTCCCTTGCCGGTCATCAAGCTGCCCTGTGTAATTGCATAGCGATAATCGGCACGTTCCGCCTGAGCACGTAAGCGTTTTTGCTCGTTGCGATAATGGCTCATGACATCGTCGAGTGATTTTTCCTCGCTCCACAAGTCCGATTTATTGACCACGATGAAAAACGCCTTGAGATGTTTGGCGGCTTCCGGCTCATCGTCGATCATCTGCATGACGAAATTGAGCGCGTCCTTTTGCAGATGTGCGTCGGTATGATCCATCACGAAAATAATCCCACGCGGTTGCGCCTCACGGAATAATTCGATCCAATCGGTTTCCCACATGGCATATTCACCGCCGACATCCCGCGCAGGCTTGAGCTTCATGTGTCCATCGCCGATTTTCGAGGTGAAATCCGGCACGGCAACGCCACCCGCCGCGGTTGGGTCGGGTTCAAATTCGCTGATGTCCTTCATGTTGTGTTTTAGCCATTCGATGAGCGTGGTTTTACCGACCTGACGCGAGCCAAGCACGATAAACGGCAGACCGTCTATGCGGACATAGAAGAAGTCTTCCAGTAAACTTACGCCATCAGTGACTGCTTTAGAGACACCGGTGATTGAGCCGACAATCACGGTGATAAGAGTATCGAGTATGTTTGCCATTAAATCCGTTCCTTACTTTATGACTATTTTATCAGACTCTTTAAATCTATACGCGAAAAACGTCTTTAGGTTGCGGATGGGGGGATTAATCTTCGGTTTCAGGTAACCAGTCGGGAAATTCAGTGAAGGACAATTTTGGATCAAATTCAAAAAAGATATAAAACCCTGTGTCTTTAGGTATATCCTCATCAATAAGTTTTCGTAGCTCATCAATATAGAGCCATTTGGTAACATGAAGAACCTGATAAGCTATCCCTAAGTTGATCTCTTGACCGAATAGTGAAAATATTGCTTCTAGTCTGGTTTGGTCAACTATTAATAAATTTGATTCTGAGGGGTCGTCAGCATTATAGAATTGTTCAGCATAACTTAGGTCACCACGTAAACGACCATCAAAACTCGTTGCTTCAGTTTCTAACATTTCTGGTGGAAAAAAGTAGTTTTGGTAGGATTTCCCAAATTTAACAATATTTGCAATTTCAACTGCTTTTTGGTGGTCTTTGTCGTAAATTTCATCAGGAATAGTGAATTTCACATCGAGTTTTTCTTCAATAGTGACTAGGGATTCTAGCAGTTCAATAAATTGATCATTTAACCAAGATATGTCGAATTCATGATTTCTTGCATCAACTGTAACGGTTCCGTTTATTTCCAAATTAGTCAGTACAACGGAAATCGTATTTTTGAGATTCTTAAGTGTTAATAAATAGTCTAGTTTATCCTTGTTCGTTTCGATAATGGGATGCAAAGCAAAGTGCAAATTTGAGGGTAATTCATCTTCGCTTTCAAGTCCAAGTTCAAAATCTTTCCTATGTGTTGATCCCTTCAACAAACTGTACTTTGAACCACGTTGTACCAACTTCAGTTTTATATAATTAACTTCATATAGAGTTGCTCCCGAAGAATCGAGAAATTGAATCTTCAGTGGCATTTCAAATTCAGGTAATTCTGGGATTAGTTCGACAAACCAATTAACATCTGTACCTATAACTTCTGTAGTCCACTCCAAAAATTCTGGCGGTTTAAAAGTGTTTAACTGGATCCGTTTTCCAAACTCAATAGCTTCATTTAAATACTTTTGTTGACTAGAATCTAATAAAGGTTCAAAATTGGATATAGGGTCAGAAATTGGAAACGCCTTTTTTGATAGAAAACTAATTTGGTCAAAAGTTTCATCATAAAAAAAGTCGAATCGAAAATTAGGATCAGCGTCTGAATGATAATCAGCCATATCCCGTAGCATTGTCTTTCGATGTTTTGATTGAACATACCTAAGTAATTCAGGAACTGTGTCCAAGGTTAACAAATTGGATTTGGGGATCTGAACATTAATTTTTTCCTGCTTATTGATTTTGCTTTTGTTTGCTTTGGCAAACCAATCTTTTAGCCAAATCCAGTAGCCAATTTTTTTATCTACATCAAAAGCATGGAGCAAAACCGCTTCACCTCGTCGTGTACACAAATATCTGATTGAATCAGTTTCAATGCTTACGCTGATATGTTTGTTTCGTACAGTAGCCTTTTTGTTTTGTACGATAAATTCGTAGCCTGTGACTTCATCATTCTGGTCGTCAACAACCTCGATAATTAAATCAATGCCATATTCTCTCCCGCTATCCATTTCACGAGATTGCTTGAAGTGCCAATGACGGGGAAATACTTTCTTTAAATAGTCGTTTGCAAGACCATCGTATGTATGGGTTTTGGGAGATTTGGGCATTATTGACCTACTAGCTAATACATTTGTTCTGCCCATTATATTAAAAAAAGCAAGATGTGGGAATATAACTCGTTAGTAGAATTGAAATATAGAAGCGCCTCACGTTCATCACGACCACGCAAAAAAACAGGACACCGAAAAGGGTATCCTGCTGAAAGTCTTTTTTAGCGCCGTGAGAAGCTAACGGTCTAGCGAGTCTTGGCGAGGGTTCTTTTATAAAATTCCTGAAAGTTATTGTTGCTCGTCCATGCGACGAATTCATACATGGCGTAGAGTTCGCTGATACGCTGGAAAACTTCGTTCACAAAATTATCCGGTGTGAGGCTGTCATCTTCAACGGTGAACCATGCACCGATGCGTAACCAGTCACGTCCGGCGGCGAAAGTTTCTAGCCATTGGTTCATGATGCGGGCGGGGGGCATGTTGCCGGTGGACAGGTGCATATCTTCGAGATGTGCGCCACTCCAGAAGCCCATAGAATAATCATGTTTCATGCCACGCAGGAGCTTGTAGAAATTCTCACGTTGGGTTTCAACGCTGAGTTTACCCGCGAAATTTTGCTGATCCTGACGGGCTTGCGGGGACACAACAAATTCCACAGCAAACGCGTTTTCAGTGAGGCGAATTTCGATCACCGGATGGCAATGGGTTTCAATCGGGCGGTTTTCGCGTCCCATAATCGCTTCGATGATCTCGGCTTGATTATGCGAGCGTGTGTAGGTGAGGGTCATCAGTTCTGTTGGGAAAGGTGAGGCGCATGATGAAAACGTGATTTCGCCCTTTTTTTCAAGATTAGCATGAAGGTCAATGCCGTGCTTACGCAGTTTCGGATACAGTGCTTGATGTAAATCTTCAAAACGACGGTACAAACGTTGCAATGCGACATCGGCATCCTGCATGTTCGCTTTTGCTTCGAGCAGAGCGGTATGATCTTGCTGTGTGAAATAAGTCATGATGCTATCCCCGTATGAACTTTCTATCTCCTAAAATTATTTTAGCCTATTCTTATGTTTATGACAAGTCTTTTTTTGTGTTGAGGCAATATTGGGTTGTCTTTGTGCCGGAAATTTTACTTTCCGCCGGAGGTTTACCCCCGTTTCACATAATGAACTAGCTACAACAATCTCATTCTAGCACATAAATTAAACAACATTACGCTATTTCATTGAGATTTTATAAATTAATTGTGAATTATTTTTCACTCCGCTCTATGCTTCTATTAACAAGGCTAGAACAGGGGCAAATTCGTAATATATTGTTTAATTCACGCGAAGAATTCGTAATAATGAATGACATGAACCGATTAAAAATAGCGCAGATTTTACAGCAATAGACTTGAGATAGGGTTGGTGCGGAGAAATGAAGACTGTAATTTCGGGCTGATTTTGCGGAAATTTGATTGAGAGTCGTGCGATTGGATTATCGAAAGTGCAGAGCGTAGGCATTGTTTTGTGAAATTATAAACTTTATTGAGAAACTCGCCCGACAAAAAATTCATTTTTAGCCGTTGATGCGTTTAAGAGTCTGCGGAAAACAAAAATCCGAACGCGCTCAACATCGGTTTGACCATCTCAAGGGGTAAGCCGACCACGTTATTGTAATCGCCGTCAATGCACTCAACCGGAGCAAAGGCTTCGTTCTGGATGGCGTAACTGCCCGCTTTATCAAATGGATCACCGCTGGCAATATAGGCATCCATTTCAGCATCGCTATAGTCGCGCATTGTGACGGTGGTTACGGCGCGTTGGGTGAGCTGTTTGGGATCATCACCGCCACGATAGAGCGTCACCGCCGTGCACACCAGATGCGCCCGCCCGCGCAACCGCTTGAGCATCGTCCGCGCCTCGTCTGCATCGGCGGGTTTACCGAGAATCTCGCCCTGTTCATCCACACCATTGGCTTCCGCACCGAGCACAACAATCGTATCCGCCGCCAGAATCGGCAGGGAGTCCCCTGTTTTCAAGGCGACGGCGTGCGCTTTTTCTATGCTCAGGCGTTCCACATAATCAAACGGAGCTTCGTTAGTGTGTTGCGTCTCGTCGATGTCAGATTTTATCACCTCAAACGGGATCCCCAGAGTAGAGATTAACTCCCGTCTGCGCGGTGAGCCAGAAGCCAGAATTAAACGCATCGTTCGTCCTTTGGTAAGTTTCAGCGTATGTTATCAAAAAGAAAAAAGCGTATCACAAAGCCACAAAGAGACAAAGACGCAAAGGAGAAATTTTTAATTTTGCCTAAAAAAATGGACGCTCTATCATAAGAAACCGAGCGCCCATTGTGTGTAGATTGAAGTTATGCCGGAAGCGGACTAAAAGCCGATGGTCGCCGCCGGATTTTGTGGTATGTCGTTGAAGCGAATCTCAAAGTGCAGATGCGGACCGGATGATCTGCCAGAATTACCCGATGCGGCGATGATCTGTCCGGGAGAGACATCCTGCCCACAGCCCACATAGAAGTTGTTTTCAAGATGCCCGTAGAGCGTGGTATAAGGTCCGTGTGCCAGCACAACTGTATAACCGTAGCCGTAGGAGTTCCATCCAGCGAAAATCACGCGTCCTCCATTGGCGGCGGCAACGCCTGTGCCAACCGGTAAGGAAATATCAATGCCGGTATGATAGCCAGAGTAGCCTTGCGTGATCGTGCCTCTCGCCGGAACTGCCCAAAACGCCCCACCGCCCGGATTGGCGACTGAACCACAACTGCCGGGTTCTCCCGGTGCAAAGGTAATGAAATTGCCCTGAGAGCCGCCCGCGCCACCGCCTTCTTCGCGGATAACGGTTGGATTCCACGAGATTTGCTCTGCCTCGCCACCGGGGATGAAGATGGGCGTGCCACTCGGCGGGATGCTATCAATGGATAAACCTGCCAGAGACTCCGCATTATACGGCGAATCCAGCACAATAAAGGGATCGTCAATTTTATAGAGCGCGGCATAATCTGCGACGCTCCGTGTGCCACCGATGGCATCTACCAGCACCCCATCCACAGGCGGAATATTCACAATATCGCCGGGGAACAATGCCTGCACAATGCGCCGCGGGTTTGACCATGCGATGGTATTCGGTTGTAAACCGTAGCGTTCCGCGATGCTATTGATGGTATCGCCACGCACCACTTCATAAGTGATGATTTCGTTGCGGGGACGATCCGGGATGATGGTAAACGGGTTCAAGGGTTGGCGCTCCACCTGTGCATAATCGCTGGAGGCGCTTCTCAGGTCAAGGACAGGTTGCGCGAGAATGTTTTGCGCCGTTTCGGGGTCAAGCGTTGGTAAGATGACCGCCTGTGTATTGACCGTTTCGGCAGGAGGCGTGTCGTCTTCCGGCGTGATAGTCGGCAGAGTTTCCGGTGTATTGGTCGCCACCTGTGCGATTTCCTGTTCTTGCGTTGGCGCGACGGGTGTTGGGTCGCCGGATGAGCCGTCTGCGGTCAGCAACACTAGCACGGTTGCGATGGTCAGCCCGAACGCGCCGAGCAAACTCACCAGCCCGAATGCACGTCGCCACATCGGTACTTCACGCACGATGTTGCCTTGCTCATCAAAGCTGACTAACGGGACGGTCTGCGTGGGGTGGGTATCGTCTAAAGGGTGAATGGGTGGTTCTTGAAATTGGTTTGTCATACGTTATTAACCGCTATTCTCAACATATCGTCTGAGAATGCTACGCCTTTCTGACCAGATTAACAAGGGAACGTCGGGTAAACGTCCGGTTATTTTGTCCTGCAACGGAGCACTTACGCGCCAATAATCGCCGTAAAGATGACTTTGCGTTTTGCGGTGCAAGTGTTACATGGAATAGGGTTGGTTGTACAGCCGATTAACTGCTGATACGGACGCGAATAGCGGGGGTTTTTTCAACAAGGTCTTTGATCTCTACCGCAAAAACACGCGGGAT
Source organism: Aggregatilineales bacterium (assembly GCA_040219275.1). GTDB lineage: Bacteria > Chloroflexota > Anaerolineae > Aggregatilineales > Phototrophicaceae > JAVJSU01. Next base: position 17,408 of record JAVJSU010000045.1, read on the forward strand.
GATCGGCTTGGTCATGTAACCACTGAAGCCTGCTTCCAGCACGCGCTCCCTATCTCCGCGCAAGGCATGGGCGGTGAGGGCGATGACGGGAATCTCGGCTAGTTTTTCGTCTGCACGGACAGATTTCAGAAAATCCCAGCCATCCATCACGGGCATCGAAATATCACAAACGATAAACGCGGGGGTATGGTTTTCCAATACGTCTAAGGCACGCTTACCATTGACGGCTGTTAATGTCCGTCCATTCCGCATTTCCAGAAGTGTCCGCACAATATCGAGGCTAGAAGGATCATCGTCAACAATGAGAATTAAACTATTGTTGAAGAGGTTTGCGTTGTAGTCCTGACGAAGATAGCTCATGCCATAATCCCTAACAATTACAATGATTACATTTTACCTTAATTGTTAAAAAGGTACTAATGAAGGATGCTTCAGACGTGCGTTATAGTTTCGAGATGAGATCAATCTAATTGCCAAAGATATTTTTATGATCGTGTAATAATACGGCACATTTATGTCTACAATTGTCTCATAGTTTTAGCATAAAGGTGCGATATACAACATGAAGCTTGTGTAAATTTCCCGTAAGAACGTATTTAACTCGCCGAAAAATTATTTGCGCTGATATGGATTTAGGTTATTCTCTGCTCTGATTTTAAGAGACTCACCGAAAAATTCCAAAGAAATTATTGAAAGGACACTCAAAATATGCCAATTTCTGCACAGGATCCGCACCCACGCAAGCGCCTTGCCGTGATTGATAGCGAGATGTCGTATGTCGATGTGGGCGACGGTGATACGATTGTCTTTTTGCATGGTAACCCGACATCGTCATATCTGTGGCGCAATATCATCCCGCATGTGAGTGATTTGGGGCGGTGTCTCGCGCCGGATTTGATCGGCATGGGGAAAAGTGGCAAAAATCCAGCCAGCAGTTATCGCTTTGTCGATCATGCCCGCTATCTGGACGCGTGGTTCGCGGCGATGGATTTACACAACGTCACGCTGGTGATTCACGATTGGGGATCAGCACTCGGCTTCAACTGGGCGTATCGTAATCAAGACCGCGTCAAGCGCATCGTCTATATGGAAGCGATTGTTATGCCGATGAGTTTCGACGATTGGAATGAGGGCGCAAAGGGCATTTTTGAAGCCATGCGTTCGCCTGCGGGTGAAGAAATTGTGCTGGAGAAAAATGTATTTATCGAGCGCATCCTGCCTGCAAGCGTGATGCGCCCGTTGACCGATGAAGAAATGGCGGTCTATCGCGCACCGTTCGCCGAAAAAGGCGAAGATCGCAGACCGACGCTCACCTGGCCCCGCGAGATTCCGTTTGATGGCGAACCGCTCGACGTGCATAATATCGTCAGCCAATATAGCGGTTGGATCGCCATAGATACGGACATCCCGAAATTGTTCATCAATGCAGAACCGGGCATTATCCTGATCGGCAAACAGCGCGATTTCTGCCGTACGTGGCACAACCAGACGGAAGTGACCGTCAAAGGCTTGCACTTTATTCAGGAAGACTCGCCGGATGAGATCGGCGCGGCAATTCGGGCGTTTATTGAGGCGGATTGATTAGAATTGTTCGTTTTCCAGCCAGACGATGCCTTTGTCGTAGCCATCAATGCCGTCATAAAATTGGGCGCGTAGATGCCCGAAGTTCAACCTATTCAGCAACGCGCCGAACATCCCGACGACGAAATCCCCTTTATGGATGAAGGCGATGTGCACTTTTGGATGCGTGGCGAGACTATTCGACCAACTCGCCCCTTTACGGAGCACATAGGCGACGGGTTGCATCCCGGATTGACGATAATCTACCAGCATACTGAGTTCGTCTTCGCTGGTCAGCCCATCATAGAGTTGCGTCAGGAAGCTCATGAATTCGTCAGTACACTCGCGGGATGAGACTAGAAACGTAATCACATGAATTTTTTGTTCTTCGAGATAGCGATATTCAAAGTTCTTGAAGTGGGTACGGCTTGGCGCATTATTCATCATAATAGAAATACTCCTGTACAAAGTGCAACATAACGATAAATCTGGATGATATACACATCATACATTACGTTACATAACAATACATTAAAGGTTTCCGAATTATTTGATATATGTTTCTTCGCGCTCTTTGTGTCTCTGGGTTATGCTTTTAAAGAATGGCATAATGAACCCAACGCGCCGAAATCTATAGCGAGGCGTATCTAACGGAAAGAAACCATGAGCGAAAAATCAACGACAGTCATTGTCAGCGTGGGGGATGGTGGCATTGCCGCGCAGAATTATATCGTCAATTGTGGCTTGCAGGGCATCCGCTTCATCGCCATCAACACCTATGACGATGGCTTTCAAACGTCAATGGCGCAAACCAAATTGCTCATCAGTGAGGAGATCACAAAAGGGCATGGCGCGGGTGGACGCATGGAAATGGGCGAAAGTTCAGCGGAATCCAGCTATGAAGCCATCAAAGCGGCGTTACAGGGCGCGGAACGGGTGTTTATCATCGCGGGGTTGGGCGGTGGCACAGGCACGGGCGCGAGTCCGGTGATTGCCCGCATTGCTGGCGAACTGGGCGCGGACACGACGGCGATTGTCTCCACACCGTTTGAGTACGAAGGGCATCAACGCGCTGATCTGGCGAAACGTGGCGTGGAAGCCCTCAACGATCATGCCAATCATGTGATCGTCGTGGATTGCGACGCGCTTGCCCCATTCATGCCGGATTTAGCCATCATCGAAAATGCGCTCAAGATCGCCTCGTGTGTGCTGGCGGCGAAAGTGATGAGTTCGCTGGTATAGGGTGGTGTGTCGTCATTGTGGTGTAAACGGTATTTGATTTGCAGTTTTCGGAAACGCTAACATGACAAGTACCGCAAATACCCAAACACCATATACTAGCGGGGATTTGATGACTACAAAAACTATAGTCGTGCTAACGAGTCCAAATCCTAACAACATTACGATTACGAGGATTCGTGCAAATGGAAACGTATAGGGACGTGAGACAGATGGATAGCGGGGCAAATAAAGAAGTTCCATCCGATCAAGTTTTTTGTCAAAAACTCTGTCAACCCGTCCTACAATTCGCACGAATTCATATGTCTCATTTTCTACAACATAGCGATAACGATAGTAATGCTTTAGTGGGAAGCTCATCTTAACTTTTCGCGCCTCTGCAAATTGCGCTTCGATCTTTTTACCCCCGCTATACAATCGAAGCGCAATGCCCAATTCGATTGCCGTCCACTTCATAAAATATCCCCAAATAAGTACCATTGAGATACTAATAATCAGATTCACTGGATGATTCATTAGAAATCCCATATCGTTTTCTATATTTTACTGCCAAATGCGTTTTGTTTTGTTTGTCTCGTGTTCAAACGATCTGCACGGAGACACATTCACCTAAACTTTAACGAACATCTTTGCTATGCTTTTTTGGCGCTTTGAAGTATACTCTTGGGATAATTTTGGGATAAATAGAGGATGTGAAGGGCGGTTCGCTCCGTTCGCGCAAAGAGGATAAATACGGATTATGAAAGTTAGCGTTTTACAAGAGAATCTCGCCAAAGGATTGAGCATCGTCAATAAAGCCATCGAAAGCCGCCCGACCATGCCGGTGCTTGGCAACGTGCTCGTGCAAACAGAAGACTCCCGCCTCAAATTAGCGGCGATCAACATGAGTCTTGGTCTGGGCATTACCTGTTGGATCGGTGCCTCAATAGAACGATCCGGCTCTATCACCCTGCCCGCCAAAACCTTTGCTGATCTGGTGAGCAATTTGTCACCGGAACGGGTTGATCTTGATCTGGACTCAGCGACGCAGACCGTGCATCTCAAATGTGGCGGCACAAAATCGAACATCAAGGGCATTGACGCGGACGAATTCCCGCCCGTTCAAGAAGACGCAGGCGGCGATGTTGCCATCAACGGCAAAGTTCTGCGCGAGATGATTAATCAGACCGTGTTCGCGGCGGCAACCGAAGACAATCGCCCCATTTTGACGGGCATCTTCATGCAATTTTCCGGCAATGTGCTCACGCTGGCGGCGGCGGACGGCTATCGTCTGGCAGTCCGGACCACCAAGCTGGAGCAGGAATTTGAGCCGAAGCTGGAAATGGTCGTTCCGGCAAAAGCCCTGAGCGAAGTGGCGCGTGTGATTAGCGATGATGACGAAGATGTGATGATTACCCTGCCGAATGAGCGCGATCAAATCCTGTTTAGCACCAGCAACGTGATTGTCTCTTCGCAATTGCTGGAAGGTAAATTCCCGGATTTCACGGCGATCATCCCGCGCAATTACAACACGGCGACCATCATGTACACATCTGATCTCTTGCGGGCGTGCCAGCGGGCGGAAATCTTCGCACGGGATAGCGCCTATAGCGGGCGTTTGGCGGTCACTCCACCGAGCGCACCGGGCGAACCGGGTGAGGTCATCATCACAGGCAAGAGCGCCGAACGTGGCGACAACGAAGGTCTGGTTGATGCTTCTGTAGAAGGTGAACCGCTCGATATTTCCTTCAACATCAAATATTTAATCGAGGTGTTGCGCGTCATCCCTGATGAGCGGGTCGTGCTTCAGAGCAACGGCGCGGCGAATCCGGGGGTGTTGCGTCCAGAAAATCGGGATGACTTCATCCATGTCATCATGCCGATGAGCGTGACACGCTAACCGTCACACGGTAAAGTTCAGCAAACTCAAAGAACATAATAGCAAAATGGGATCGGCACACAATTGCCGATCCCGTTTTTTTGTCTGGCAAAATCTTATGTAAGCAATTTTGGAACGCGATGGAACGATTCGCGCATGGGTGTCGTCATATAGAGTGAGGGCATCCACGATGACGGGATGCACCGACCAATCTAATTGTCTTGAGGAGAGAAAAGATGAAAAACAAGTATTTGATGATGATGATGACTGTGGGGATGGTTGTGATACTCGCGTTAGGCGGGGGGATCGTATCCGCGCAGGATGACGGAGCAGACTACCCTGTGAATACCATTACCGTAACCGGAACAGGAATCGCAACCAGCGCACCGAATATGGCGACGATGGAAGTCGGCGTGGAATTTATCAACAGCGATATCAGCGCCGCATTTTCGCAAACGAACGAGACTCTGCAAATGGTGATTGATGCCGTCGTAGAGCAAGGGATCGCCCGTGAGGACATTCGCACCACCGGCTTAAGCATCTATTCCCGCGAATCGTTCGGCGGGATGCCTGTCGATCCGGCTTCCTCCGGCATGGCAGAGGGCATGTCCCAACCGTTGCGCGAATATAGCGTCTCCAATCGCGTGCGTATCGTCATCCGTGACCTGAGCACAATTGAAGATGTTATTACTGCGGCGGTTGCTTCCGGCGCGAACAACATCTACGGACCGGAATTCGGCTTTAGTGATCGCACCGATTTAGAAACCTCCGCCCGTGAAAACGCGATGAGCAACGCACAAGACCGTGCCGCTGAACTCGCCGCATTAGCCGGTGTGAGCGTCGGTGATATTGTGGTCATCAACGAAACAGGCGGCGGATTTAGCCCGTTTGATACCAGCAATCTGGCGATGTCCGATCAGGCGATGGGTGGTGGAAATTCCGCCGTCATCGAACCCGGTCAGCTTTCCGTCACCGTGCAGGTGAATGTGACCTTCCGCATTAATCGTTAACAGCGATTGACTGCATATAAAAAGGGGTATGGTGCGTGATGCCATGCCCCTTTTTTGTTTAAGGTGAGCATTCGTGAAATATAGCTTTTAGCCGTTAGCTTTTGGCTTTTAGTTTGAAAAAACAATGCTTTTGCTAAAAGCTAAGAGCCAAAAGCTCCGATAGTCAAGGTATTTTGCCGCAAAACGACTGTCATTGATGATCGTATGCGTATCCAGAACTGACGTTGATTAGAAAACACTTAATCACCGCGTCCGCCGCCATTGTTATTCTGACGGGTGGCGGTGGGTGGAATGTCGCGCTGTGGAGGCGTAGTTGCCTCCCCGTTTCCGCCGGAATTTGCATTTCCCCCGTCGCGCACGATTGGCGTAACCGTCGGGTTTTGCGGTGAGTCAGTCACATTCGGCAAGAAAATCGCCCGTCCAACGGTTAACACATTGGCATTTTCCAGACAATTGACTGTCATGATACGCTGAACGCTGGTATTCGTGCGTGCCGCCAACGATGAGAGCGTGTCGCCGGATTGAATCGTGTAGCGCATCCAGCCCGCAGGCGCAGAAATCACACAGGCAGTCGAACTCACTGTGACGGGGGTTTGACTCTGCCGTGAGGGAGTTGCCGTGAGTGCTTCGGTTGGGCGTAGTTGTGTTTCAGTCGGGCGGATTTCACGCGTTGGCGTGTCGGTGTTGGTGGGGCGCGGAGTCGGTGTTCCTGTTTGCGTTGGTTCAACCGGTGCAGGCGTTTGCGTCGGCTGTGGCATATTGATCGACGATGCGTTACGGCGCGTGATGGAAATGGCGATCAGTTCTCCGTCTGCTGTACTACGGGCGCGGACGTTCACGCGTTCACCGATTACAAAATCCAGCAATTCAAATTCTGCACGCAACACAAAGCCCGATACGAGCACGGTCACATCGCCGACGGCTTCCACCACGCCCTCAAATTCAACCTCAACTTCACGCCCGATAGCGACGACTTCCCGCACTTCGTCACGGCGTTCTTCGGCGAAGGTGGCGTTCAGCGCGTCTGCATCCGCTGTGAAGGGCAAGGGCGCAAGACTCAGGCGGACGTTTTCGCTGAAACGTTTATAGCCGTAGAGCGCATCCCCCGGCAGGCTGTTCTGTGCATAAATCGCCGTCCCGCTAGAAATGAGCATCAAGACCAGCGCGAAGGTGATTATCCAGCCCGCAACATATCGTAGAGTCCAGCGTGTGGACGGTTGCACGAGGGGCGCACGGGCGAGTTCATGCTCCAACCGGAAGCGCACCCGTTCCTGTGAGGGTTGCAGTTCCTCCGGTCTAACGTCAATACGACGCACCAGCAATCCAGTTTCTAGCATCGGGGCAAGTTCGGCGGCGAATTGCGGATAGGCACGCAGGCAATCCTCGATGCCCTCACCACGCGCCAGACGGTCTACGCAGTCATTAAAGGCTTCCAGTATATCCCTACCCGCCATAATCGATCCTCATTTTCCTAAGCTATTTCGCCTAAAATTTGCCGCAATGCCTGAATCGCGCGGAACTGCAACGCTTTGATGGCGTTCGGCTTACGTCCCATAATGTCCGCAGTTTCCCGCAGAGAGAGCATCTGCCCGAAGCGCAAAATAATAACTTCCTGCTGATCGAACGATAATTTTTGCAGGGCATTACGCGCCGCTTGCACATCCACATTGCGGATGAAGGTCATTTCCAGATGTTCGTCCGGCGCGGGTTGCCACTCGCTCAAGGCACTCTCCGTAAATTGTTGTTTCTTGCCATAATGTTCATAGAGCACGTTACGCGCTACCTTAAACAACCACCCGCGCAAGCTATGATGCGGTGCGGACTTACTACGAATCGCCTCCAATAGCCGGATAAAAACATCACTGGCGAGGTCTTCCGCGACCATGACACTATCGACCCGCAGACGGATGAAATTAAATACCGGCGGGAAATATTGCTCGTATATATCGCGGACTGCCTGTTTGTCTCCCTCACGGGCGTTTCGTAACAGGCGATCTTCGTCTGGAATATCCGGTAAAACAATCACGATCATAGGGTTGGTTGTTTTTAGTTGTCAGTTTTCAGTCAACAGTTTTCAGTAGGGGCGACCTGTCAGGTCGCCCATTAATCATTATAGATGACTTACAGTTTACCCCCCATTACCACGCGGGCGGGTGTTGTTCGTTTCAGGAGTCGGCTCCGGCGTGACATCGCGCACGGGCGGAACCACTGTGACATCACGGACGGGTGGCGCAACATCGACAGGGCGTTCTTCGCGTGTGCCATCGTTATCGTTCTGAGCGTTCCATAGGCGGCGGCATTGTTGTTCGGTGAAGCCCGCATTCAAGCAACGGCGCAAAAATGGATTGGTGTCCGTACCATCCCCGTCATCCTGTGCATTCCAGATGCGACGGCACTCTTGCTCGGTAAATCCGGCATTCAAGCATCGGCGCAGGAAGGCGTTTACGTCCGTGTCGTTATCATTTTGTGCATTCCAGATGCGGCGGCATTGCTGTTCGGTGAAGCCCGCGTTCAGGCAACGACGCAGGAAGCTGTTAACATCGTCTCCACCGTCATTTTCGCCGTAAAGCCAATTGTAAATCCGGCGGCATTCCTGTGCGCTAAATCCGGCATTCTCGCAACGGCGCAAAAATGGTGAGATCGTGTCATCATCATTCAGCGCGTTCCAGATTCGGCGACATTGCTCTGTCGTGAAGCCCGCGTTTAAACAGCGTTCCGCAAAATTCGTGTCGTTCCCGAAAACCAATTCACGGCATTCCTGCACGGATAAGCCCGCGTTATAGCATCGGCGCAGAAGATGATCCAGATTGGTGTCTACATCCGTCGGATCGGGGATAAAAATATCACGTCCGGCACGGATCACCTGCGGATCACGGATACAATTGGCGCGTTGCAATGCCTCGACAGTCGTACCAGCGCGACGGGCAATCGCAAACAGGGAGTCGCCCGCGCTGATGGTATAGACGATCCATCCGTCCGGTTGGGTGGGGGTACAGGTGGCTTCATCGTCCTGCGCCTGTACTGCGCCGACCATGAATAGCGAAACGATAACCGCGAACAGTAAAACGAGTGATAGTTTCCGCATGGGTAAAGCTCCTTTTCAAAGCAAATGTTTGACGTTCACCCCTAACGTGTTGATTCGCGCAAAAAGGTTACTTAGGACTTTAGTACTAGGCGAGTTAGTAGTTGTTAGTTGTTAGTAAAAACGCCCCTTAAATTGCGATCATGACGCGACTCACACGGATTCTCACATGGTCGCGTGATACAAAACAAAGACTCGCAGAACTATCAACCAATACCAAAACCATAGGACACAGTTTGATGCCACTGTAGACCATACTCATTTTAGAATAGGCTGTGAAAGGGTCGAATCGTCATGAATAGTAAACAGAACTATCCAGAAAATAACGTAACAAATCCGAGTCCAATTTTTACAAAATCATTGAACGAAGATTACAATCGGGAAATGGATTGGCTGTGGGTGGCAACGAAAGTTACAAAGATTGACGAACAGGTGTATTGTTTGCGCCGTGCGTTATATATCAGCCCGAACAGTCATCGCGTGCGCTATGCCATGCAAGACCTTCTGCGGGAAAGTCAGCGCAGGGCAAGATTGGCACGCACGGACAAACCCCTTTTCCGGCGCTTGATGGACTATTTCACTACGAAAAGTTTTTCGCAGAATGCACCCACCTATGGGAAAGTTGATCTTGTCAATTAAGAAGCAAGTCATCAATTTGGTTGCTCATTTTTTAGCCAATGGATCCGGTTACGCCATTGGCTAATTTTTTTTGCTCTATAGACCTTTCATGACACCTTATTATGCTTTATAATCTTTAAATATTATCCGATTACCCGATGAGGTGCGCCTATGAAAGTCTGCGCCATGCTATTTCCGCGTTATCAGGCGCGGCGTGTCGTGAAGAACGACCTACCCTTAGCTGGCTTAACTAAGTGCTGAGTAAAAAGCAATGAGCAATGAGTTAGATAGTTTCCACTGAGCTTGTTTGCAAATAACCGCGAGACATAAAGTGACTTGTCGATTATGGTTTTCTGTTTACGGACAAGCTGAAACGTTCCTAACACCGCTTTGCACTCGTTGCTTTCAACTCATTGCTTAATGAGAGTCAGCCCCTATTGCTGACTTCTTTAATATGAAAGGTACAACTCACCATGATGGTGATTCATAAATGGGATGCCTACCGCATCTACTTGATCGAACAGTTTCTGTTTTCGTTTACGCTGGCGCTCTGCTGGACGCTGGCGATGGTTTTCATGATCCGCGAGGCAGGCTTAGACCCGTTACAGTTGGTGCTGGTCGGCACGGCGCTGGAAATTTCGGCGTTCACGTTTGAAGTGCCAACGGGCGTGGTCGCTGATGTGTATAGTCGCCGTTTGTCGGTGATTTTAGGCTATGTGTTGCTCGGCGCGGGCTTTTTGCTGATGGGCTTGTTTCCGGTATTTGGCGTGATGCTCGTTTCACAGGTCATTGCTGGCATCGGTTATACGTTCGTGAGCGGGGCGGGTTCTGCGTGGCTGGCGGATGAAATCGGCGAGGCGCGGGCGGGCAAAGCCTATCTGCGTGGCTCACAAATGGGGAGCATCGGCGGGATTTTCGGGATCATCATGAGCGTGACGCTTGGGATGGGGGCGCTATCATTCCCGATTATCGCAGGCTCGGTGAGTCTGATGATGGGTGGTGTTTTTCTGGCGCTATTCATGCCAGAAAACGGATTCACGCCGACTCCGAAAGCCGAACGAGAGACTTTTAAGGCGATGTTCTCCACGTTTGGCGCGGGCGTTGCTACCGTTCGCCGCCGTCCGGTATTGCTGACTTTGCTGGGCGCGATTTTCGTGTTCGGCGCGTTCAGCGAGGGTTTTGATCGTCTATGGACATTCCATCTGGAGACGAATTTCACCCTGCCGTTGCTTGGCGAATTCGACCCGATCATCTGGTATGGCATCATCGGCATCGTGTCCAGCATTATCGGCATGGGCTTTACAGAAGTCGTCCGGCGCAGACTCAACACGGAGAATCAGCCGTCGATTGCGCGTGCTCTGCTGGTCATCAATAGCGGGATCATCGTCTCGGTGGTGATTTTCGCGCTGGTCGGGCAATTTGCGATTGCAATGCTGGCATTCTGGATATTGGGCGCGTTACGCGGCGTGAATTACCCGCTCCAAACCGCATGGATCAATCAGGGACTTGACCCGAAAATCCGTGCAACCGTCCTCAGCATCACCGCACAGGCAGATGCCATCGGGCAGATCGCGGGTGGTCCGGGGATCGGCTTCATCGGGCGGCAATTCGGCGTGCGGACGGCGCTGGCAATGGGCGGGTTGATTCTGTCCCCCGTGCTTCTACTGTATCCACGTAGCATCCGGCAATCTCATGCAGAAATTGATGCGCGGATTGATCCGGTTGTGCCGATTTAAACGCCGCTGATTTGACCTAAATTTTGTAGAAACCCTTCTCAAATTCAGTAGGGGCGCAACACACTTTTGCGCCCCTACTCCCCTCTCAAATATTTGTTTCAGTCCACTATTATGCTTTTCGTATTTCGAGGCGCGTTATAGCGCACCCAAATTTTACGTAAAAGTGGTCAAAATCCCTAATTCCAGCATGTGCGATTTTGAGGGACGGGTTACAATAGGGGATGCTAACATTTACGATTTTCAGAAACACCACAACATTACCCTATAACGAGGCAAGAATACACGCGTGAGTTCTCATAATGACGATCCCAAAATCATCGGCAATCGCTATGAAATCCTCAACCGCATCGGCAGTGGTGGTCTTGGCACGGTCTATCGAGTACGGGATCGTGTGGATGGGCAAATTGTCGCGCTTAAACGGGTGACGGAAGTTAGCGGGTCGCTGTTTGACATCACACAGGGGAAAACCAGCGATATTCGCATGTCGTTGGCGCGGGAGTTTAAAACCCTCGCATCATTGCACCATCCCAACATCATCAACGTGCTGGATTACGGCTTTGATGTCGACGAAGATGCCCAGATTCGCCTGCCGTATTACACGATGGAACTTCTGGACGACGCAAAAACGCTCACCCATGCGGGCTTCGGGCAACCGCTCAAGACGCAGATGACCTTACTCATTCAACTGTTGCAGGCGCTCAGTTATTTGTATCGGCGCGGCATCCTGCATCGTGATCTTAAACCGGCGAATGTGCTCGTCGTGAGCAATCCCGATAGCGACGAACTCACCGTCAAAGTGTTGGATTTTAGCCTCGCTACCCTACTAAGCAAGCGCGCCACCGACACCGATCCCGATATCGCCGCTGGCACACTGGCGTATATGCCACCGGAAGTGTTGCAGGGGACGGAGATCGGGATTCCATCCGACCTGTACGCCGTCGGGGTGATGGCGTATGAAATGCTGACGGGTAAGCATCCCTATGATACGACGAATATCACCCGCTTAATCCAGAGCATCATTTCCGACGATGTTGATGTTTCCCGGATTGATGCCGAAGCCGCGCTCCAAAATGTCATCGGCTGTCTGTTGGATAAAGAAAGTAGCGCACGCTATCAATCCGCAGAAGCCGTTATGAGTGATATTCGCATCGCCATCGGTGCGGATACCGCGGTGCAAACGCAGGAAATCAAACGCGCTTATTTGGAGGCGGCGGATTTCATCGGGCGGGATCGTGAAGTGTCCAAATTCATGTCCGAGCTGTATCGTGCCATTGGGCAGAAAACCGGCTCCGCATGGCTGATTGGCGGGGAAAGTGGCGTGGGGAAATCACGCTTGATGGAAGAATTGCGGGCGATAGCGCTGGTTAATGGCGTGATGGTGCTTCGCGGGCAATCCGTCAGTGATGGCAATCTGCTTTACGGCGCATGGACGGACATCCTCAAGCGCCTTGTGCTTTTAACGCGCATCACTGACGACGAAGCCGCCATTTTGAAGCCCATTATCCCCGAAATTGATGGCTTGATCGGGCATGATCTCCCTAAAGCGGAAGTCGTTGATCCGCAGGCGACACAAATCAGACTGCTAAACACGGTGGAAACGTTGTTCGTGAAGGTGCTCAAATCCACCGAACAACCCATCATGCTCATTCTGGAAGATTTACACTGGGCAGAAAGCGCCACCCTGCGCCTGACAGAACACCTGTCCGCGGCGCTCAAAAATCAGCCTGTCGTGATTTTCGGGACGTATCGCAATGATAGTAAGCCGGAACTCCACAAAGAGTTGCCGTCGATGCAACGCGATACCTTAGGGCGTTTGCAAGAAGCCGACATGATCGAACTCACGGTGAGCATCATCGGTGATAACGGGCGCACGCCGGGGGTCGCTGATCTCATTAAGCGCGAGACGGGCGGGAATGTTTATTTCATGATCGAAGTGATCCGCGCTCTTGCGGAAGAACTCGGTGATTTTGACGAAATTGGCGCGATGACCCTACCGCAAAGTGTGTTCGCTGAAGGCATCGGGCAGATCATCCGTCGCCGTCTGGAGTCTGTGCCACACTGGGCGCGTGATTTGTTGCGCCTCTCAGCGGTGATCGGACGGCAGATTGACCTTGACCTGCTCCGCCACATCGTCCCGGATGCCGACCTCGATAAATGGGTGACGATCTGTGTCGATTGCATGGTGATTAATGCCGACGACTCCGGCTCTAAAGATCATCGCTGGCGTTTCGCACATGATAAATTACGTGAAGCCCTGCTGGAAGAACTGACTCCGGCGCAACGAATCAGCTTGAATCAGCGCGTGGCGGAAGGCATCGAATCCGCCCATCCCGATACCCGCCTCGTCGCGCCCCGTCTCGCCTATCATTGGGGGCAGGCGGGCGATCCTTTCCGTGAATTGTTGTATCGCGGGACGGCTGGACAGCAGGCAATCCGTAACAGTGCCAATCAAGAGGCGATCAATCACTTCAGCCGTGCGCTGGAATTGCTGGAAAGTTTACCCTTACCCGATAAACACGCGCAGGAATTACAGCTTCATCTGGCGTTGGGCGGTGCGGCGATGGTGCTCAAAGGTTATGCCGCGCCGGAAGTTGAAACTGCGTTCGCCCGTGCACGCATCCTCGCCGAAGACGCGGAAAATCCCGCCATTACCCTTAAAGTGCTTGCCAGTTTGAGCGGCTATTACGTCGCCCGTGCAGATTTCCACACGGCACAGCAAATCGCGGAAAATATGCTGTCTCTGGCGGAGCGCACCGGCGTGACGATTCATCTGCTGTGGGCGCATCTGGCATTGGGACAGGTGCACGGCTTTATGGGGCATTATCAAGTCGCGGCGGATCATCTTGAACAGGTCGTCAACGCCTATGACCCGACCTTACGCAAAGACAAAATCAAGCGCAATCCGTTGCAGGATTTTGGCGTGTTCGCAGGTGAATTACTCGCCATGACCTACTGGCAACTCGGATTGCCGGATCAAGCACTCGTGGCGGCGGAGTATGCGCTCAATGTTGCCCGTGAGCTAGAGCATCCCATTAGCATCGCCTTCGCCCTGCATTGGACGGGCATCATCCATTATTTTCGCGGGGATTATGCCACCTGCCTCAGCTTCGCCGAAGATACCATCGCGCTTTCCGATCAGCATGAATTCGCGCTGTTCTCCGCGCTGGGGACGATGTGGCGCGGCATGGCCCTCAGCCAGATCGAGCATCGCTTTGATGAGGACATTCTCGCTTTGATGCAACGCGGCTTGAATGCCTGTCAAGAAACGGGCGCGGTCTTCTGCATCCCCTTCTTTTTGACCAACATCGCCCAGACGCGCATTTACGGCGGTCAGGTGGATGTTGCCCTCAACGAAATGGATGTCGCGCTGAGCATCATCGACAAAACCGACGAACGTTGGTCAGAACCGGATATTTATCGGATGCGGGGCGAATTCCTGATTCAGAAGGGCGACTTTCAAAATGCAGAAGCGGATTTGATCCGTGCGCGGGACATCGCTTTGGAGCGTGGCGGGTTATCGTGGGCGTTACGGGCGGCGATTTCACTGGCGCGTTTATGGGAGTCTCAGGGCAAGGGTGATGCCGGACGTGAACAACTCCGCACGATTTTCGACCAATTTACGGAAGGGCTGACGACTGCTGATCTACAGATTGCCCGTGATCTGCTTGATTCTGCCGCTATAACATGAAAGGCTAATGTGCCTCAATGGTTACTTTAGATGATATTCAACTGGCACAGGCACGCCTGAAGCCTTATTTACACCCCACACCACTCGAACCCGCGCCCGAACTCGGCGAGGATGTGTGGCTGAAACTGGAAAACGCCAACCTGACGCACTCCTTCAAAATTCGCGGGGCGATTAATGCCGTACTCTCGCTGGATGAATCCGCACGCACACGGGGTCTGGTCGCGGCTTCGTCCGGCAATCACGCGCAGGGACTCGCTTATGCGGCATTTCGTACCGGCGCGACGGCGAAAATTTATATGCCCGCCCACACCCCGCAACGTAAGGTCAAAGGCGTGCGTAAATATGGCGCAGAGCCAATTTTGTTCGGCGACAATTACGATCAAGCCGAAGCAGAAGCCCGCCGTGTTGAGCGCGAAGCAGGGCTAACCTTCATCTCTCCGTATAATGATGCGCGGGTAATCGCTGGCGCAGGGACCATCGGGCTGGAAATTGTCGAGCAGTTGCCCGATGTGGAGCGTGTCGTTGTGTGTGTGAGCGGTGGCGGCTTAATTTCCGGCGTGGCGCTGGCGGTGAAATCACTCAAGCCGGAAGTGGAGGTGATCGGCGTGAACGCGCAATCCGCACCGTCGATGTACAACCTTTTCTACAAAACCGACTTGCCGGAAGTCTGGGAAACCTATGCAGAAGCCCTCTCCGGTGACATCGAAGCTGGATCAATCACCCGCGAATTAACGCTCCATTATGTCGATAAAATCGTGCTCGTCAGCGAAACCCAAATCGCCGATGCCATGCGCTGGATGGTGGATTCGCAGGGCTGGCTGGTCGAAGGGGGCGGCGCTGTGGGCGTGGCGGCGATGCTCGGCGGGATCATTGCTGATGATGGACGCAAAACGGCGGTGGTCGTCAGCGGTGGCAATGTGGATGGCGATTTGCTCCGGCGCGTGTTGATGGGTTAGCTGTGTTGATAAATCGTACAAAATCTACTGGAAATTCATATGATGATTGAGTTGCACTCACACACGCATTATTCCGATGGACGCGCCACACCGGAAGCGTTGGTGAAGCACGCGGCACAAATCGGCATAAAGACTCTCGCCATAACCGACCATGACAATATTCGTGGCAATCAGGAAGCGCAACCGTTTGCCGAGCAAGCAGGCATTGAACTGATCCCCGCCGTTGAATTAACCACCCACTGGAATGATTTAGTGGATGTTGACGTGTTGGCGTACTTCGTCGATTTTACTAACGCGAATTTTCAGGCGATGATCACAGATGCCCTAAACGATCATCGCCAACGCATGACCCTTTGTTGTGAAGTTGTTACACGCAATGGTTATCCAGTCAGCTATGATGAGATTGAGTTAAGCAATCCACGTTATGTAGGTGCGGTGCATTTAAGCAATCAGCTCTATCAGGTCAAAGGCGTTATTCCAGATTTTGCGACAGGGGTTGCCATTTTTAGAGCGGCATGGTCGGAGGTAAGACGCGGTGTGCTCTCCATTGAAGATGCAATCCAGACAGTGAATTCATCGGGTGGTGTGGCGGTCTTGGCGCATCCTGTCCGCGTCCGTGCGGACTGGCTCACTGCTGAGGAAATCAAACCGCTTGTGGATATGGGGCTTGGTGGCATTGAGGTATATCATCCATCTGCTAACAAAGAAGCCAATGCCTATTTTAAGCAGATCGCGGAGGCGTTTGATCTTGTGACAACGGGTGGCTCCGATGAACATGGCTATCCTGATGGCTTTCCTCGCTTAGGAACACAACCTATCACCCCACAAATTGTTGAGGCATTACGACAACGCGCAAATAATCCACACATCTGAAACAAGTCGCCTCTTTTTCGCGTATAATGAGAGACGATGTAACTCGATTGGCTATGTTAAGATAGTGAGCGGGATGCACGGGCAGGATGGCTTAACCGTGCTATAATATCACTATCTCAATTCTTGAATACAGTAGTTGCTAACTGGAGATTTGAACCTATGGCTTCGTTGCTAGATAAAATCAATACCCTTGTTAACGCCAATTTGCACTCGATTATTGACCGTGCATTAGAATCAAATTCGCTCAAAGTGATGGACGAATATATCCGTCAAGCGGAAAAGAATCTTGATGCGCTGGAAGATTCGACTGCCACCGTTGGCGGAACAGTCAAGACCCTCAAGCGCAAATATGAAGAATTTGCCGCCGCCGCAGAAAAGTTAGACCGCGATATTGATACGCTGATCGTCAAAGGGAAGGATGATCTCGCCTCCGCCGCACAGGCAGAACTCAATACCAAACAACAACTCTCGCAGGATTATTACGAGCAGTGGCAAGATCAAGAAGGTCAGTATCAGGTCATGCTGAATATGCGGTTGAAGCTGGAAAGTCGCCTGACGACCATCAAGCAAGAGCGTGAACACCTTTCCGATCTGCTTAAACTGGCAGAAGCCAAGAAGGTCACCACCAAGACCATCAAGAGCCTCGACGACATCGCCAAAGTGGGCGATGCAGAGATGACCAGCATTTCAGAGCAAATCCGCGCTAAGATCGATCAGGAAGACGCGCGTCTTGAAGTTGCGACGCAGAATATCTCTGATCAGATCGAAGATGCGGTGCGTGGTGGTGAAATTGACCGCCAGCTGGAAGAACGCCGTCAACGTCTGCTCGGTAAATCCGGCGGCGATTCGTAGACGCTGTTTTTACGCACAGGGTTAAAACAAGGCGCTTTGCACGATTTTACCGCCAATGCCTGAAACCCATTGGCTAAATTGATGATAAAACCCTGCTAAAGCAGGCTAATTTGAGCGAATATTTGTGAAAATAGCCTACTTCAGTGGGGTTTTGGAAATACCCTAGCGATGAGGTTTTAGCTCATCGCGGAGAAGTTCGCAAAAAGACCGTTTATGCGTAACCTCAGTGACTCATTAAGTGGCAGTTTAAATGGTTTTGAACTGCCACTAATAGGGCGTTATCGTAACAACTGCGAAAAAGCATAACGCAGAAACACAAAGACCTTCTCTAAAACTTTTCGAGACACTACAACCTCATCGCTACACATATCCATGATCGTGATACCAGCCATACGTATCGGCGATGGATTGTCGCATGTCGATTTGCGGTGCGCCGAGTTCTGCATGGGCTTTGCGTCCATCAAAATAGACCTTGCGCGCACCCATCTGTGCCTGTGTCGCGTCGATGGGCGTGGGGATGCCTACCCGCCGTGCGAGCGCAATCAGCTTCGCGCTGAGGGTCGCGGTGAAATCCGGCACGCGCAAAAAGGGCTTTCGCACGCCAACTGCACCCGCGATCATGCCGTACCACTCAAGATAGCTATAATTCGCCGTGTTGAGGATGTAACGTTCGCCCGTGCGCCCTTTTTCAGCGGCGGCGAGATGCCAACGGGCGACATCGCGTACATCCGTCACGCCGATGCCGCCGGAAGTCACCGGAACAAGCACGCCCATCTTTTTGATCTGCGCGATGAATGTGCCGGAAATCATATTCAGATCGCCCGGACCCATCACCACCGACGGGTTGAGCGTGACCAAATCCTGTCCATTCTCGACGGCTTCGCGCACCACACCTTCCGCCAACACCTTGCTATAGCCATAGGCAAATTGATCGGGGTGCAGGTTAAAAGCGGTATTCTCATCCGCCAGCAGACCGCCGTCACGGATACCAATGGCTGCGGCGCTACTCGTAAAGACGACCCGCTGAACGCCCATTTCACGCGATGCTTGCAGGACGCGCCGTGTGCCTTCTACGTTGGCTTCAAACATGAGCGATTTATCCGCCCGCCAATAGTCCGCGACGGCGGCGACATGAAACACCCAATCCACGCCCTCGCACGCCCGTTTGAGCGCGTCAAGATCATCCAGCCCACCAATCGCCGACTCATACGTCAAGCCCTCAAGCGCGTCTAACTTCGACGATTGCCGGTGCAATACGCGGACACTATGCCCCGCATCAATCAATGTGCGGACGATGTGTGAGCCGATGAAGCCTGTCCCGCCGGTAACAAGGGTGTGCATAAATGAACCTGAATCCTGTTTAACGTGAAGGTGGGTGAAAATAGTTTTTAGTCGTTAGTTATTGGTTGCTCTGTTGCAAAGTGCCGCCAATGGCACACCCAAACTCATTAGCTATGCTGATGTAAAACCCTGCTAAAAGGGTTGTCCGCAAATTACCAACAGAGCAATGTCGCATGTTGTAAGTCATTGCGTCCAAGTAAACGATTAAGATAAATACCGATATTATAACCAACCATTTTGCAGACAATCCGGGTCAACTGTCCCCAACGTGAATGGGCGTTGAGATGTTTGATGTCGAAAACTTGTGTCAAAACACTAAAGGTCGTTTCGACGATTTGCCGATGATGAGCGTGCCACAATTTCCATGCACGACTCCACTTGGCTTGCGTAATAGCGTGATCTTGCGGCACGGTAATGACGTTTGCGGTGTATCTGCGAGACCAATGATCGCTCCAGCGTTGTCCACCAAAACCTTTATCGCTTAAATAAGGACGCTGTTTGTCCGTGCCTGCCGCTAACCATCCGCCCATATAACCTACAGGTGGTGGTGAAGCGCGTTGCCATCCGCCACGTCGTCGTCGCTCAGGTTCACGTAAACCCGGTGAACCTGCACGCGCACTCAATAAGCCTTCCATTAACCAGTGATCGTTAATGGCGGCTGTCCCGATGATCCAGCCAGTGATGATCCCACTTCGGGTCACACTGGTCAGCAGAAAATCTCCCCAGAACCAGTTGCCATGTGCACCTCGTCCGTGTGTACTCTCGTATAACCAGTGCGACTTTTGGCGCTGTTGTTGTCCATTGGAAAAGGCAGGGAGTTCCAAGCTATCTACACACTCAAAAATATCCTTTTCATCTTCGAGCAGGTCCGCCAATAGCTGTTGTAAGCGCACAATAACACCAATTAGATATCTGACGCGTCGGTTAAACGCGCTTCGCTGGATCATATTGGGGAACAATTCTCGTCCACGTGCGTTCATATAGCGTACAAAACTCCGTTCACTCGTCCACGGTACACCCGCTCGCCATTGACTGGCGATAGCTAAGGTCAATACCTCGCTATCTGTCAGTTTTCCAGGATGTCCCACTCGTGATTTGCTTGCTTGAATGTCGCTTACATACCAATCGTTGATTAACACATATAATACCGTGAAGAAGGTTTCCATATCCATCGCTCAATCTCCTTGTTTGTCGACTTAGAGATTAGCGGTTATGAACCTTCTTTACCTCCTCTGAATTTGCGGACAACCCTTAAAGCAGGCTATTCTTCGCGTACATTCGTGAAAACAGCCCACTTCAGTAGGGTTTTGAAAATCATCTTAGCATTGCGGTTTTAGCCTAATGCGTTTTGTTGAGCCACGTTTATTACCTTGCAAATGAGCAGATTTTAGTTGCTCTGTTGCAAAATCGTGCAACGGGTCAATTATATGGCATGGCGCGCAAATTCCACAGCGCATATCGGGCATCAATCCGGCTGACCTATGCCCGTCTTCCCAATAATCCAAAATTATGACAAACCCGCTTTCCGTAAAAAACCGATCATGGTTCTAAATCATTTTGAGCATTCTTTGCCATCTGGCGTTAAAATCTAGTGCACTCTGTAAGAAAGACTGCCAGAGATCAGTAGGAAAATCTATGATGCAAAACAACGAAATAGGACAGGTCATCGGCAAACGGTACCAACTCCTTGAAAAAATCGGCGAGGGAGGGATGGGCGTAGTCTATCGCGCACAGGATCGCCTTTCAAACCAGATCGTCGCGTTAAAACAGGTCAATTTCAGCATTAGTGGCGGTAGCACCTCCACCATCACCACATCGATCAATAGCTCCCGAAATTATCGGGTTGCGCTGGGGCAGGAATTCAAAACGCTTGCCTCGTTGCGCCATCCGCACATCATCAGCGTGCTGGATTATGGCTTTGAGGACGGGTATCCCTTCTTCACGATGGAGATGTTGCAAAATCCGCAGACCATCCTCAAGGCGGGTAAAAATGCCAGCCTGCCAGAAAAAGTGGATCTGCTCCTACAAACCCTGCAAGCCCTGCTCTATTTACATCGGCGGGGCATCATCCATCGTGACCTCAAGCCGGACAATGTGCTGGTGGTCGATGGTCAGGTCAAGGTGCTGGATTTTGGTCTGGCGGCGGCGCGTGAGCAAATCAACGAAGACGATGCGGTGGTCGGCACGCTGGTGTATCTCGCGCCGGAGGTCTTACAGGGCTTTAATGCCAGCGAATCCTCGGATTTATACGCCGTCGGGATGATGGGCTATGAACTGTTCACCGGGACGTATCCATTCAAAACTGAAAATATCACCCAATTGATTCAGGACATCGTCAACGAAACGCCGGATGTCTGGTCATTGGGATTGGACGAAAATCTGGCGGCGGCACTGGGGCGGATGCTGGCGAAGCAACCTGAAGATCGCTTTCACAGTGCGGCGGAGTTGATCCAACATTACACGACGCTGACCGGGCGGAGTGTGCTTAAAGAAAGTAACTCGATCCGTGAGAGCTTTTTGCAAGCGGCGCGCTTTATCGGGCGAGAAGCCGAACTGAATCAGCTGAGTAATGCGCTAAAAGATCTTGATGAAAACATGGGCAGTTTGTGGTTGGTCGGTGGCGAGAGCGGTGTCGGAAAATCCCGCCTGATTGAAGAACTCCGTACCCGTGCGCTGGTGCGGGGTGTGCAGGTCTTGCGTGGACAGGCGGCACGGGAAGGCGATGCGGCGTTTCAGGTTTGGCGTATGGTGTTGCGTCAACTGTGCTTGCAAACTGACCTGACCGACGAAGAAGCGAGTGTGCTCAAGCCTGTCGTGCCGGATATTGACGCGCTGTTGGGGCGGGACATTGACGAAGGCGCGGCACATGATGATGCCCAGACCACGCAGGAGCAAAAACATACCGTCATCGAAGCGATATTCAAACGGCAAACACAACCGCTGATTATCATTCTTGAGGATTTGCAGTGGGTGGTCGGCGATAGTCTGGATGTTTTGCGCCACGTCATCCCCATATTGGGGGAGCGTCCGGTGATGATCGTCGCAACCTATCGTGATGATGAACGCCCCAATATTTTGAAGGAAATTCTCGGCGGCGACAGCACGTCTACGCCTGATTTTATCCATCAGATGAAATTGCACCGCTTCACGGATGATGAAGTCTCCCGCCTGAGCGAATCCATGCTCGGCGAAGCGGGTGCGCGTCCCGGTGTGGTCAATTTGATCGCACAGGAGAGCGAAGGCAACGTCTTCTTCATCGTCGAAGTTGTGCGTGCGCTGGCGGATTCTGCGGGTGATCTGGCGAACATCGGTATGATGACCCTGCCAGCGCAGGTCTTCGCGGGGGGCGTGAAAACGGTTGTGCAACGTCGCATTCAACGGGTGCAGGACGAAGCATTGCCTTTGCTCCGCTTGACCGCTGTAGCCGGACGCGAACTTGATCTGCCGTTGATCCGTGCATTGGCGGAGGCGCTGGCTAAAAACTCGGATCATGCGATTGACGTTGACCATTGGCTGACCGATTGCGCCGAGATCGCCGTGTTAGAAGTCTCTGAGGATACGTGGCGCTTCGCCCATGACAAATTGCGCGAGGGTCTGCTGGACGACCTCACCGAAGACGCTCTGCGCGAGAGCCATGCCATGATCGCCGCAACGATGGAAACCCTCTACGCGGATGATGAACTCAAAGCCGCCCGCCTGACTCATCACTGGGCGCAGGTAGAAAATTACGAAAAAGTACGCCAATACGCCACAGTCGCCGCTAAACAGGCGCTCAAAATGGGCGCGGGACGACAAGCGACGAATTTCTATTTGCAGGCGATTGATGCCGTCCGCCAATTACCCGATACAAAAGCGTATCAAGCCATCTTCGTTGATCTAGTGACGGATCTCGCGCCGGTTGGCATTTACTTCACCGGACGCAAATTGGGCGAGATGTTGCGTGAAGCCATCGCACTGGCAGAAGGCTTATCGGACGAACCGCGCATCGCCCGCCTGCTGACCAGTCAGGGGACGTATTATTATATTCATGGCGAAATCGGCAAGGCGCTCGGTCCCTTCTCGCGTGCCATCGAAGTGGCGGAGAAAGTGGGCATTGAGAAGTTGCTCGTTCTCCCGTATTCGCATGTGGGGCGTGCCGTCATGATGGGCGGCGACCTCAATGGTGCGCTGGGGATGCTGGCGCGGGGCGTGCATCTGGCGGAAAAATACGATAACGACAACATCCTCTCCAACAGCCTGTCATGGTATGGCTATGCGTTGGCGCTCAATGGCAAAGTGAGCGAGGGCATCAAAGCGGCGCAACGGGCGATTGCGATGGTCGAGGATAGCAACGACGCGACCAAACTCGGTTTTGCCCGCCTCATGCTCGGCACGATTTATTATCACTGTGGCGATTTTGAAGAAGCCGTCGATCTGCTACGGGAAAGCCTGATCTACATTGATAAAGCCGATAGCGAAGTCCTGCGCTTTAACGCAGAAGGCACACTCGGCGCGGCGTTGATTCAGATGGGCAATTATGAAGAAGCCGGATTGCTCTTGGATCGCACGCTCTACACAGGCAAGGCATCGAACATCTATATCGGTCTGCCCGATTTTATGTCGCGTCGTGCGGAATTACACCTGCATCAAGGCGCGTATCAGGAGGCGGTCACGCTGGCGGAAGATGCGCTGGAAGTGGCGGAAAAAACCAAGCAGGGCGGCAACACCATGATCGTTTTGCGGGTGCTCGGCAAAATTTACGCCCATCTGCCCGACCCCGAATACGGTAAAGCGGAGTTGCTGATTAAAAAAAGCATCGACATGAATGAAGCTGTCGGCGGGGTAGTGTTCGCCAATCTGGGCAAGCTCGAATTAGGGCGCGTCTATGCCTATGAGCACAAGAACGAAAAAGCACGCAAATTGCTCAACGAAGCCCTGAGCGTCTTTGAAGCCTCCGAGATGATGTATCCGGCGTTGTGGGCGCGGCAAGCCATCGAAGACCTAGAAATGGATACGCAAGAGTGAGGCGATTTAGACTAGATTTACCACACCTATAAGCAGAAAATGGTGCGTGCCGATTTCGGACACCCACCATTCAATATCCTGACTATTTTATCGCGTTATTATGCGGAGCCTGCATCAGGGTGCCCAGCTGTGATCGCGATCAATACCTTGGCTCTGGCTGATATTCACGACCTGTTCGCCGTCCCAAACGTGAATATCCCAATCGCCATCTGTATCGACAATCCATGCCAGCCAGCCATCCGCGTTCCACTGCGGTGAGTAATCGCCTTCGTCAGGCGATTGTGTAAAGTTGATGACCTGCTCGCCATCCCAGATGACAATATCGTGGCTGTACTCGCGCTCCGATTGCCACGCCAGTTGACCATCGGGCGACCACGCCAGATTAGCGGCGTTGGCATCAACTTCGCTAACGCGTATGGTGCGCTCGCCATCCCACACATAGACCGTCAAGTATTCATCACGGTTGGAAACCCACGCGAGACGACCATCAGGACTCCATGCGTTCCACGCATCCCAGCCGTCATCCTGACTGACGTTGATGACCTGTTCGCCATCCCAGACCATCACTTCCAGATTGCCATTGCGGATGCTAGCCCATGACAACCAACCATCAGGACTCCAGGTCGCGTTCCAGTCGTTCCCGTTCGGGTACTGGCTAATGTTGATTATCTGCTCACCATCCCACACATAGATTTCCGAATCACTGTCCAGGTTGTCCGCAGATGTCCAGGCGAGGCGACCATCGGTGCTCCATGCAGGCGCGGTATCTAGCGCGGGGTTCTGGCTGATGTTGATAACCTGCTCACCATCCCATACATAGATTTCTACATTTTCAAGATCACCTCCCGACCACGCCAACTGCCCACCATCATTCCATGTAGGCAGATCGGTCGGAGCCAAATCCCGCCCCAGTAATTGGTCAAGGTTGAACACATGCTGACCGTCCCAGATGTAAATGTTACCTGTTTCACCTAACGGATTAGCGACCCAGGCGAGTTCACCATGACTATTCCACACCGGCTGTCCAGCGTATGCGCCCGGAGATGGGCTGATATTGATGGATCGTTCGCCGTCCCACAGGTACATCTCGTTATCACCAGTACGGCTGGAGACATAAGCCAGCAGAGGCTCACTAATCAACAGGTCTGACGTGGACACGGATAAACCGGGTACGGTCGCAGGGGGGCAGTTAGATGGTACTATAATATCGTGTCTCCAGATGAAGCCTATCGAAGCGCCATCCCTGCCGCCATACGCGTCCACCACAAACCACGTTCCATCACCAATGCGGATAAATCCAGCGGATTGAACCGTATCATTCTGCTGTAATGTCCCAATGACTGCTGAATCGAGATCGGGCGCTTCATACACACGGGCATCGTCCGGAGCGAAGTTTGTAATCTGACAGATCGGATCGGGCTGTGCAAGCAGGATCGGGCTGAAACAACCACTAAAGGCAATACCAGTTAACAGCAGAAATACCAGGTATGACTTCACAATTTTCACGGTGGAATCCCTTATCTTAAGTAGAATAAGCCAGCAGTTTTGGACGCAAGCACACACGATATGCTGGCGGGCACACTGGCGAAGATAATTTCATCATAACGATGTAACGCTTAAGAAACGCTTATTGTGTATGACATTGTCTTCAGTAATTGGGTACTTGACAGGTAGATACGAGAAAATGCTGTAGATTTCGGTTGAGGTACAGCATTTTTTATTGACATGACTAACAAATTTTTCATAAGCCTTAACGCTAAATCTCCCCCTACGCGCCTAAAATAGAGTCATGGAGAACAAACACAAACGAGAGTTAAGGCATAAACACACATGGGTATTCACGTATTCTGGAACGATGAAGCACGCACCGTCATGGTCTGGGAAATCACCGGACAGTGGAACTGGATGATGCTCACGGCGGCGGCAGAAGAGGCGGCAGAATTACGCCGTAAAATCCCCTATCGGCAAGCAGTAACCACGATTTTCAATCTCGTCCGCGCCGCACCCTTACAGACCGGCGAATTAATGCTGGAAACCGCCCCCACCGTTGAGATTGTCGTCCCGGTTAATGGCGATAGCGTGATCTTTGCCGGACGTGAAGCCTTTAATTTGAAGCTACGGTCTATTTTCCGGCGCATGAATATTGATCTCGGATCGCATGTCTATTCTGTCGGATCAATGAATGAAGCCAACTTTACGTTGCGAGAAATTCAAGCCCGTTCGGGATAAATCCGTGAGTCGTCCGCCCATCTGATGTAAAATAAGGCGCTAAATTCAGGCATAGGGCAAAGGCGGGGACGCATGACAGTCGCGGAATTTCAAGCGTTACAGGTTGAATCACTAAGCATAGAGGAACAACGCGCTCGCTCGCGGGAATTTCTGGCGCGGATGCAAACCCGCCGAACCGTGCGTGATTATTCTACCCGTGATGTGCCGTTTGACCTGATCGAAAACGCCATCCGTACGGCCGCCACCGCACCATCGGGCGCGAATCAGCAACCGTGGACATTTGTCGCCGTCAAAGACAAAACGATCAAACGAAAAATCCGTGAAGCGGCGGAAGCTGAAGAAAAAGAGAGCTACGAACGCCGCATGAGCGAGGAATGGCTGGCGGCGCTGGCACATCTCGGCACAGATTGGCATAAACCGCACCTCGAAGATGCGCCCTATTTGATCGTCGTGTTCGGGCAATCCTACGGCATCGCAACCGACCCCGATACAGGCGAAGAGATCAAGGTCAAGCATTACTACAGCGTGGAGTCAGTAGGCATTGCCGTCGGCATGTTGCTGGCGAGTTTGCATCAAGCCGGATTAGCGACCCTCACGCATACACCCAGCCCCATGAAATTTTTGAGCGACATCCTCAACCGCCCACCCAACGAACGGGCATTCGTCGTGATTCCTGTCGGCTATCCGGCGGAAAATGCACAGGTTCCCGTTATCACCAAAAAACCGCTGGATGAGGTGATGGTCGTGATTTAATGAGCGACGCAACCTCATCCATAGCTATTTAACGATTGGCGCGGGCTGTACTTTCCCGCAGGACAAATTCTGTACTCAATTCAACGTTCAGATTATCCGGCGCTTTGCCATTTGCGACATCTTTAATCAGGTTGAATGCCGCTTTACCAATCTCTATAAGTGGTTGGCGAATGGTTGTCAGTGTGGGGCTGATTGATGAGACAAGCGGAATATCATCAAAACCGATGATGGAAAGATCCTGCGGGACATGCAAGCCTTGTTCAAGGGCAACAGTCATCACACCCAGCGCCATCAAGTCGTTGGATGCGATAACCGCGGTGGGCGGAACTGCACGTGAAAGCAAAGCATGACCAGCAACTTCACCAGATGGTCGCATCCAATCCCCATGCGTCACGAGATCAGCATCATACGCAATACCTGCATCGTTCAACGCCTCCCGATACCCCGCTAAACGCTCCTGAGCAGAAATCAACTGCATTCTACCCGTCACAAAACCAATGCGTTCATGACCCAAATTAATCAGATGCTGGGTCGCCTGAACCATTGCCTGACGGTTGTTTACGCTTACGGTGGGGATGTTGCTAATGTCATCGTCGCCGTTGTAATCCACCAGAACAAAGGGTTTATCACTCGCGCGACTATACTCTACGATTTCATCAAGTGCTTCCGGTACGACAATAATCACGCCATGGATCTTATCATCAGAGAAAATTGCATTCAGGTTTTGGCGAACGGCATCGTTATGTAGGCTTACACTAATACCGTAACCATGTGCGTTGGCGCTGTTGGATATACCTTCAAAAATCCCTCTGAAGTAGTCACTTTCTTTCACTGTCGGGGCGATGAGTCCGATCTGACCTGTGGCTTTTTGTACGCCGGGTGCTATGGACACATAATCGAGGTGTTCCATTGCCCGATAAATTCGGTTATGAACATCGTTTCCTAAGTTATTTTGTCCGAAAATGACGCGCATTACCTCAACAACTGGCGCATCTGCCTCTTTAGCAATGTCCTGTATAGTCACTTTTTGCGTAGACATTTTAATTTCCTCTAAAACAAAGTTATTTGTTACAAATTGTAACATAATATTCCTTTATATAAGGTAAAGGATTATGCAAAATTTACGAATTACGCAATTCAGGAAATTTGGTGATTTGATAAGGCAGAAACGTGAGATTAATCGCTGATTATGGGGTGATTTGGGCGATCTGCGCGGGGGTGCGTCCCATCAATTCCTTGAGCGCATTGGTCAGGTGAGATTGATCATAATAACCAGTCTCAAACGCCGTATCGAGGATCGGCATGCCCTGTTCTAACAGAGTCATGGCTTTTTTGGCGCGTTCAATTTGCTGGATCATCTTGTACGTGAGTCCGGTAGTATGGACGAATCGCCGCTGAATGGAGCGCAGTGACAAATCCGTTCCCTGTCCCTGCTCTGCAAGCACCGCCTCTACGATTGGATCACGAACCAACATCCCCTGCTTAACCATCCGATTTAAGAAATTGTCCGCATTTTCAAACGTCGGGAATTCCCACGCAGAGCCATAAAACCAGAACGAACGGCTGGTTGCGTCCGGCAAATTGATCCCATTGTTAACCAGATGAGTCGTCGGCAAATGTGGCAGATAGGTGCCAATTTTAAACGTGATGCCAAAAAATTCAGCATCGTCAGGAATGGGTGAGGGCTTGGCTCTGGTCTCCGGACCCATTACGGTAACGACAATGTTGCCCTGTTGTTTGGTCACCACCATCTCTAAATGGCAGGCGGCAGACGAAATAAACGACCCGGCGTTGCTCTCGCTTGTCGTCGTCCATATGTGCTCAACGAGTGGAGAATCCGATTCTCGATAGCCAAAATCAAAACTCATCAATCAACGCACTCCAAAAGATACACTTTCACAGGAAAGTCCGTCTCCTGCACTACATATTGAAGCACATCTGTTCGTAATCGTCAAACATCAAGTTTATCAGTGCCTACAAACTTAATAATTCTTAATTATTCTCTTCTAAATAATGACTTATAATTACGAAATTGAATTTTGTCATCCGTAATGTTCTGTTATAGTAGAAAGAAACAATATGCCGATTAGCGTAAAACGTCTTGAAAACCAGCCCATTCTCATTGCCACCTTTACCGGAAACATCACCGCCGACGACATGGCCGGGATGTTCGAAGAGAGCAATACGCTTATCGGTGAAAATGAAGACCACATCTATCGTATTTCGGATGTGAGCAACGCCACCAGCAATTTTGTCGAAATGTTTGGGGTTATCAAAATCGCAAGCAAAGGACAGCCAGGATCAACTTCAGATCCCCGTATACAGGCATTTTTTGTGGGCACATCCACATGGATCACGTTCGCGCGTAACACCTTAAGAGCACCAGCATTCGGCGGGTTACAAATTGCGGCGTTTGAAACCATGGATGCGGCGCTAGATGCCATTAACACCCAGTTAGTCATCACCGACGAGCAACTCAAAACATACTAATCTATACGCCCGATACTCTTGAAAGCGCCTTTAGATGATTATGGTTTCAACGTCAACCATTAAAGAGTGCCTGAACCATAATCATCCGAATTGATGCCTGATGTCATTAAATGGTATCTGCCGCCTGTTTGATTAACTTAGCAAGCAGGGCGTAATCCACCTCTTGATTTTGCTTTATCTTGATGGTTTTGCGTTCCGGCGGACCGTCCGCTTC
This sequence comes from Aggregatilineales bacterium, assembly GCA_040219275.1. Lineage (GTDB taxonomy): Bacteria > Chloroflexota > Anaerolineae > Aggregatilineales > Phototrophicaceae > JAVJSU01. The sequence goes on from JAVJSU010000045.1 coordinate 46,911, forward strand.
AAAAAATCCTTCCGGTGCGTCGAGGGCGGTTGCGTTGAAAATGGTGAAGCTCACCCAGCCCTTCGCCGTTCCCAGCACACACGCATACGTATTATTTTTCCGATAATGTGGCTTGCCATATTGGATGCGTTCTTCCACATCGGGGATCGCCTCAAAGATAATCTCACGGATTTTGGTGCAGATTTCCGGTTGCCAATCCTGCTTGATATTCTGAATATATTCGGTTACCGCGTCATTCATATGTAAAACTCCTTTAAAATCGGTGCAAGTACCTTCATAGATACGTTATGACTCTGACCTTCCAGAGTGCGATGTTGCGCGTTGGGCAATACTTCGCTGAGCGCCTTCGCGGTATGACGTAACAGATCGCCACTTTTTTCGCCATTGATAACAAGCGTTGGCATGGTCACGTTTTTCCATTGTGCTATCTCAAATGGCTTACCACTTGCGTGATCTTTCACGATAGCCACATCATACGGCAGTGTATGCGCCACTGCTTTAAGCCGCTTCCAGACCCCCGGCATCACCCGCATTATCCATGGGACGAAAACGGGTGCACCCATGCCTTTCGTCATAAAGTAGGTCACAGCTTCGCCACGTTTGTCAGCCGCGATCAGCGCCTTAATGTGCGTTTCAAAATCCGGTGGTGGTTGTGGGTCATTGGCATCTACGATAAAAGGTGGCTCATACAACACCAGTTTGGTGATATTCAGCCCACTTTCCGCCGCCTTAAGCGCCAGCGCCGCACCTGATGATAAGCCCCACACGTAAGCTGATCCGCCTGCTTCAGCGATCACGGCTTCAAGGTCTTCGATTTCGCGTTCAACGGCGTAGAGCGGCGTATCACCACTATCACCACGTCCACGCCGATCATAATTGAAGACCGTAAAATCATCCTTCAGTAAATCAACCAATTCCAACGAACCCGGAAACTTCCTATAGCTGAACGCTCCGGCGACTAATATCACCGGCTGTCCACTTCCGGTCTTATCGTAAGCGATGCGTGTACCATCTTTTGAAATGACGTGTTGCATGGAGTTAACTTTCTCTCAGTTTTTCGACAATTTTAGCGATGCGCCGTTCGCGTGTGTCCTGCGCCTTCGCGGATTCCACCTGACGCACAAATTCCTTGCGGGCAGACGGCGCAGACTTGTCGAAGGCTTCGGTTACGCCTGCTTCTTCCAGTGCTTGCGCCAGATCATCCGGCAATTCGACGGTGCGCGGTTCGGTGTCGAGTTCCAGCGTGACTTCCACCTCATCGCCAGCACCCAAGCCCGATGCGTCACGATGTTCGGCGCTAAAGGGGAGCAAGAACACATCACCGTAACCCGCGACGGTACTCCGATAGGTATAGTCTCCCACGCTGACCTTCACCGGCGGGCGCTTCCCTTTGCCCAACGCCTCCACCGCTTCCGCAGGGACTTTAATGCCAGTGGCGTTTTTGCCCTCTGCCTGAAAAATCGTGGTGGTAAATGTCGTTTTCGTCATGTGTTGATTTGCCTCAATCTACTTTTTTCTGCACTTTATCACGCACGCAAGAAATTAATCAATTCAGGTGCGAGTGCTTCCACCTTGACGATGTGCGTTTGCCCCGGCAACGTCACCAATTTAGCATCCGGCAAGGTCTCCGCCAGGGATTGCATTCCGTTACGCATCCAATCCGGACTCTTGCCCCCAACAGTGACTAATGTAGGCATGGATACGCTTGCCCATTCTTGTGGCGACAACGGTTTCCCATGCTGATACGGCTCTACAATCATCGAGTCGTAAAGCACCGTGTGGGCAACAGATTTCAACTTGGACCACGCGGGCATAAAGCGCATCATGAACACAAATATCGCCGGAACACCCACGCCCTTCGTCATAAACAGCTTCACCAAATCGCCACGTTTGTCTGCTTTCGTGAGCGTTCTCATCTGCGCCATGTAATCCGCAGGCAACGGTGCACGGCTATCATCAAGGAAGTAAGGGGCTTCAAAGATCGCCAATTTTTTAATCGACAGTCCCTGACGTGCCGCCTCTAACGCCAGCCCCGCGCCGGAAGAAATGCCATAGAGCAACACCGAACCGCCAGCGACTTGAATCAGCGCGTCAAGGTCTTCAACTTCGCGTTCCACCGTATACGGTGGAGTATCGCCACTATCGCCCCGTCCGCGTCGATCATACGTGTAGACCGTGAAATGTTCGGTCAGCAATTTGGCAAGGTCACCATTCGGACCAAATTTGCGCGTGCCAAATGCCCCATCGACCAGAATCAACGCCGCACCATTGCCGGATTTTTCGTAGGCAATTTTTGTGCCATCTTTTGAAATAACGTGTTGCATGAGAGCGCCTTTTTCCATCTGATTTGATGTTTCTCTAACTTCGTCTTGAATACCTATTGCGTTCATTATTGATCCTCCGCCTGAGTTAATGTATCGGCGAGTGCATAGGTCAGTGCGATTACGCCGGATTGGAACGTTTTTGAATCTAGGAGACTGAGCGAGATCGTATTGATTTCTTCAGTGAATAGTCTTCGACCTTTTCCAAGCACAATCGGATGCACCAGCAATTGAAAACGATCCACCAGATTCGCTTTCATCAACGATTGGATCAACTTCCGGCTTCCGGTGATGCCGATATTCCCGTCCACCGTATCCTTCATAGCTTTAACCGCGTCAAGGTCTCTAAGGATGGTTGTGTTGTTCCAGTCCGTATTTTGGAGCGTGTTAGAGACCACATACTTTGGCATCTTATTCAGATGATCGGCAAAACCGAATTCGTTATTTTTCTGCGTCTGCCAATAGCCGGAAAAAATTTCATACGTTTTCCGCCCGTACAAAGTAGCGGTAGACGCATTAATATCGTTCGCCGTGAATGCCGCCATATCATCGCTGATATAGGGGAAATGCCATGTTTCCGGCGCTTCCATCACACCATCCAGCGACAAGAACTGCGACACAATAATTTTGCCCATATCACCGTCCAATCTATCGCGTGTTTATAGGCTTATTTTATGCTATGGCGTGGTCTCTGTCTTGAACAAAAACGACATTTGCGAGGCTAATGCTTCATGTTGAATTTGCGCGGGTGTTTGCCCTGTATACTGTTTAATTGCGCGTGTGAGGTGCGGTTGATCTGCGTAACCTGCCAGATCAACAACATCGAGGATGGGGGTATTTTGCTTCAGGAGTAAAGTTGCTTCACGGGCGCGTTCGATTTGCCGGATCGCGCCGTGCGTCATGCCCATATTTTGCACGAAGCGCCGTTGAATTGTACGTAATGTCAGGTCTTGGGGTTGCCCCTGTAGCGCCGCATCCACCACCGGATCACGGATCAACATGCCCTGTTTTGCCAGTCGATTAATGAACGTATCGACATTTTCAAAGGTCGGGAATTGCCAAGCGCTACTGTGTAGCCAGCAGGAATGACGGGACGCATCCGGTAAGTCGAGTTGCGTATTTACAAGTCTTCCAGGGAGAACATGCGGCATGAGTGTGCCGAGCTTAAAAACCACCCCGACGAACTCACCATGCGCCGGATAAACGGTAGCCGTAGGTTTGGTTTCCGGTCCGCGTATGCTCAGGCGGGTTTTGCCATCTTCATCCCACACAACCATTTGCCAGTGACTAAGCGCCAGCGAAATGAAGTTCCCGCCTTCGTCGCTATGACTGCGCCAGACTCGCTCCACAAAGGGCGAATCTGACAATCGTTCCTCAAATATTAAACTCATGGATTACGATCGTTCCTGGCTCACATTACCCGGCTAGCGCGGCACGCTCAAACATATTTTACACGCTCCATCCTACCATGTTGAGTGGTTTTTTTGAGTTAAGCCATCGCTACTTGATCACCTGATTGTAAAACACTGACGGTATCCCCTGACTCCAGATTTTTTGATGCAAAGAAGGGAGTAACCTGTCCATTGTGGCTGACTGTAAGCGGCAAGAATAGTTTAGATTTTCCCTGCAATTGGCTCAAAAAGGCGCTGGCACTAAGTGGACTGTCAACCTGTATTTCGACGGGCTGAAAACCATCGCCCTGCTCGTTCTGTTGATCCCATTCTGTTAAATTCACCACATTATTATCAATACAGTACGCGCCAATATCAGACAACATACTCCGCAGAGTAGCCTCATCACTTCTGGTCGATAGCACCATGATCTCCGGTACATCAAAAACATTCTTCGCAATTTGGGCGGAGAGGATGTTGATTTCCGTGTTGTGCGTCAGCGCCAGAAACCAGCGGGCATTCGCAAGGGATATCTCTTGCAGGTTTTCTAAACTTAAGGCATCTCCGTAGAAGGCGTTGAGACCCTCTTCTTTCGCTTGCTGTACACGATCAAGATTTTTGTCGATTAGCCAGACAGGATAAACAGGATGAAGTACACGGGCAATCGCACGGGCAGAAGGACCCGTTCCCACGATGACCACGCCTTTGCGCTGATCGGCTGATCGGGTCAATTCACCCCGCCGTTGTAGCCAATCCGCACCCACTTTCAAAAAGATGGGAACTGTTGCTGTTGTGAAGATCGCCATAAACACCAGAACAGAAAAAATTTCTTGTGTGATGATTCCTGCGGTCAGGGCAATCTCCGCAATAATAATCTCAACAGCGCCACGACCATTCATGCCGGCACCAATAACGATACCCTCACGCCAGCCGTTCCCACTCAACAGATAAAAAGCCGTTGTCCCGAAGATTTTGCCAAGTGTCGCTACAACCGTTACGCTAATCAACAATGGCAGGGAGGTTGAAAATACATTCAAATCAACCTGAAAACCCGCTGTTACAAAAAAGATCGGAGCCAAGAAACCAATCGAAACATCGCGCACTAGCTCTGTCAACTCACCCGCTAAACGCCGTTCAACGCCTACACCCTCGCGGATGAAAAGCCCGGCGAGAAATGCGCCCAAAATTGCATGGAGTCCGGCAATTTCCGCCATTTCAGCGAAAAGCAAGGTGATTAATAACAGAAAGGTTGCATAGAACGTCCGGCTCGTCAGTCCCAGCTTTGCTAGCCATTCCCATGCGATAGGAAAAACGCGAAGACCGAGGAAGATCGCCAGACCGAAGAAAACGATGACTTCAACACCGATGGTAATTAACTGCGAGATTTCCACCGTACCCAGATCAACAACGCTGATAATGCCTGCAAATACAATCAGCGATAGCGAATCGGCAACTAATGCCCCTGCCATCATGACATGGGCTATTCGCGTATCCAATAGATTTAGATCCGCCAGAATTCTAGATTTTGTGGCTAGAGAAGTAACACCAGCGGCGATACCCACAAATAATCCAGCCGTGGACGTGCCATCAAATAAGACGACCACGACGATATACGCAAGCGCAAAGGGTGTAATAAAACCACCGATAGCCGCCAGAAAGCCCCCCCATGATGCTTTGAACAACTCTTTGGGGTCAATCTCCATACCGATATAAAGCATCATCAGAAGAACACCCACTTCTGCCAGTACAGCCAGCGTGTCGCTCGCTTCAAGTAAACCTAGAAGGGGTGGTCCTAAAACGATGCCAGCCAATAACTCACCAAAAATAGCAGGATAACCTAGTCGTGCTACTACGCTACCGGCAATCCAGGCAGAGAGTAGTACGAGCAATAAATTCAATATACTTAGTTCCATTGTATTCCCTTACTTCAAGAACGACATCATCAGAAAATCGGCATTGTTGCACAGAGTGAACCACTTAGCCGAGTCAACATCATTTAATCTTGAAAACGATTTGCGAGTATGCTCAAGTGTACCAGCTAGACAACCGGATTCAAATTACACCATACCATTGAGCAATCTTTCGCCATGTGCGTTCATTCGTTTCTTAGTAGTTTGGGAAATAGTTGAGAGGTAGCTAAAAATCTTAAGGCGGAGGGGAATTGCCATGCGCTCCGATTACCCACATTTATTCGCTGAAGGATAAGCCTTTCTCGGTCATCACCGCCTTCAGTATTTTGATCGCTTTCGGTCCGACACCGTGCAAGCTCAAAATCGTTTTCTCGCTGACTCCGTTCAGTTGTTCCACCCGCGTATAGCCTGCTTCAACGAGCGCACGAGTCGCCGGTTTACCGATGCTATGGGGAAATTCACTTTCTGGACGATCATTTGTTGCCATGATAAAGTCTCCATCGTTTACTGGATTTTTTCGATTGTCTATCCCTCTATAATTTTGCTACTGCTCAATCACCGACAGAATATTCCCCGCCGGGTCTTTGAACCATGCGATATTCGGACCCATGCCCATTTTAACGCCTTGCATAATACCTTTTTCGTCTGTGCCGTCGTATTGCTCAAAGGTGATGCCACGTTGGGTCAATTCGGCAACGGATTCGTCGATGTTGTCTGTCGGGAAGTTGAGAATCGTAAACGTCGCGGAAACATGATCTGGCTTAGGGTAAATCAGCACCTTGCCACCTGTCGCCAGATGCAAGGTCAACATGCCGTTTTCTTCGGTGACTTCTACGCCAAGCACATCACCATAAAATGCCTTCGCCTTTGGAATATCATCGACAGAAAAACCACTAAATGCCGGACTATTTTTGAACATAACTTGCTCCCTGAGTCAACTATTTCACAATACGATATTTGAGATGCGTCACGCCTCTAGAATCAATCACGCGCACCCGTTCCAGAGGAGTCGCCTCCATACCGGAATCACCAAACAAACGCACACCGCTTCCAAAAAGCACATGCACCTGATGAATCTGAATTTCATCTACCAAACCCGCTTCTAGATACTGTTGGGCAACACGCGCACCGCCCCCAATTGCAATATAGAAACCGTCTTTTACCACCGCCTGAGCTTGCTTTAAGGCGCTTTCAATACCATCGGTGACGAAAGTATACGAACTGCCGTTAGAATCTTTCGTTTCTCGTGGACGATGTGTGAGGATAAAATGTGGAATTTTGAAGGGACTATCATCAAAGGCATTATGCGCGTCACCCTCATCGAAAGTTTTCCGTCCCATGATAATCACACCGAGGTCACGCATCATCTCATCGACAATCGCTTTACTTTTTTCCGGCGGGGAGAAATACCAGTCGTTCAACCCACCATCTTTGCCATCAGCGGTGGCGATATAGCCATCCAGCGACATCGACATATCCAGAATCACTTTGCCCATATGCTTACGCTCCGTTTTTCATCACACGAAATCTTAAATTCGTACCACCCGCCATGTCACTCACCGCCACTTTATCGAGCTTAATCAGCGCATCGCCCGCATCATCTCCGAATAAGCGCGTGCCACCGCCCAGTAAAATGGGCATGATGAGCACTTCCAGTTCATCCACCAGCCCTGCACGGAGCAATTGCTGAATCACATCTGCCCCGCCGATAACCGTCACCTGTTTGTCTCCGGCGGCGGATTTTGCCTGTTCAATTGCCCGTTCAACGCCCGCCGTGACGAAGTTAAATTTGAGCTTGTCGTTTTCACCCTTTGCGACTGTTTCCGGCGAATTGTGCGTCACAACGAAGATCGGCACTTGATACTCATAGCCGGTGTAATCCCCCTGTGCCATGTCATAAGAACGTCTGCCCATGACCACCGCGCCCGTATTCTCCATCGACTCTTGCAGACCGTCACTTTCATGCAATGCGTCCATATCCGGATAAAGGTGTGCGGCGCTCCCATCGCGATCATTGACATACCCATCCAGCGACATCGACATCCCTGCAATAACTTTGCCCATAGCTATAGTGTTCTTCCGAAATACACATCCACAGACCTGATTTTGCCGTCCCGCAGGGTAAAAAATTCGGCGTTGTTGAAGCGGTTGCCGTCTTCGAGGGTCGCCACATACCGCGCAAAGGCTTCGTCGCCATTATCGACCAGATTGAGAATATCAATTTTCTCAATCTGACCGCTATTCACCCAGCATTTTTCAAAATATTCGGCGCGGTTGAGGTGATCGTCGCCGTCGTTGGGGCTTGTGAAGGTGAAGTCGTCTGCGATGAGGGCTTCGATTGCCACTCTATCGTTGGTTTCCCACGCTTTGAATGAGGCACGGATGATGTCCGCGGTGGTTGTAGTAGTTGACATAAGAACTGTCCTTTTACGGTTTAGTTGCTACCCTAAATGTAGATCATTAGTTCTATTTTGTCAATGTGTCTGTCTACAGTTAAGCGCCATCAGTTGAAAACTGACGGCTATTGTAATGATGTCGAGAAATGCACTAAAGGCATTTTCCTCGACATGATGTCCAATTTTGCCTATGTTCTGTAAAAATGGCTCCTTTAGTGAGCTTACAGATTTGACTAGAGATCGGTTTTCAACCGATCACGGAAAACATTTGAATTATTCTTCATCTTAACTTGACAGGAATGGGACAGAATCCATTGTGTCGTCGTGCCTTTGTGTTACGTTTTTTGTTCTTTGCGCCGCTCTACTAATCAATTTCTGTTTGGCGACTATTGATGTCCCGCAGGGCGCGATTTGCCTGTTTGATGACAACCGGCTCCTGATACCACGGCATCCACCACACATAGCGGAGCGAAGCCGGAACCAGCCGCATAAAATCAAAATGGGTGAAGAAATAGGCGACGAACAACCCGCCCACCACATCAATTGTATAGTGCGAATGGCTGACGAGAATCACGACGACCTGAAGACAGGCAAGGATCAACGCCAGATCACGGAGCGCATGTCCCTTGATATAAAACGCCTGAATAAATGCGCTCGCTGTATGTCCACTAAAATACATCCCATGATAAAAATTCTGCGCGATCCAATGCGCCTCGGTGAAGTTCTCAGATGGAGGCTGTATTTGCGCCAGCGGAGTCATCAAAATCACGAAACTACGTAATATATACATCGCACCCAGCAAAAACAGGAGCATCGGTAATTTTTCAAAGCGCCATTGCCACATTGCAAAAGCGATTACGATGGTGCCAAGCGTGCTAATAATTTCGCCAAAAACAAGGAACTGCGGCGTTTCAGGGATTAAGTCCAGAATAAGATCATCCGGGCGAACAGGATTGGTAAAGTTGGTGCGGAGTAGATGAATGTTGGTGAGAATGATAACCACTGCGACCAGCCAGAAAGCACTTACCCAGATCATTTGCTTGATGAATTGCGGGCGGGTGAGATCATTTAGCGTTCGTTGTACCAATCCCTTCGCCTTCACTGCGGACTTCTGCACGTCGAAGGTGATTGCCATAATATTCTTTAAAACCTCTCCACTCTATTCTAAAATGCTTTATACAAATGTTAATTATAATATATCAACGGGGTCAATATCCACATACCAGCCTCGCCCGAAGTCGGCATAAGTTAGCGCCCGCGCCGGATCAATGCCTCGCAGGATAATCTGCCAGCGATACAAGCGGTTCACACGGCTATAAAAACATGGCACCGGACCGATCATCTCGGTGGCGACCAGATCAAGGTCTTGCAGGCGTTGTTTGATGAGCGTGGCGGCGTTTTCTGCTTCGTTGATCGCCTTCACTTCGCGCTCCGATGTGAACAAAATCCGTACCAGACGGCGGAAGGGTGGATAACCGAGTTCGCGCCGATAATCAATTTCCTTTTGATAGAAGCCGACATAATCATGCGTGCTTGCGGCATGAATGGCGTAATTTTCCGGCTGATAGGTCTGCAAAATCACCTTACCGCCCAGCAAACCGCGCCCTGCCCGCCCGGAAACCTGCGTTAATAGCTGGAAAACCCGTTCACCCGCGCCATAATCCGGCAGATTGATCCCCATATCCGCGCTGACCACGCCGACCAGCGTCACCAATGGCAAATCCAAGCCTTTGGCGATCATCTGCGTGCCGATTAATACTTGTACGTCGCCTTTGCTAAAACGTTGCAAAATTAAATCATGTTCATCCCATTTTTGGGCGGTATCCGCATCCCAGCGCAAACTGACCACGTTTGGAAAGATGGCTTTAAACGCGGCTTCGATTTGTTGCGTGCCTGCGCCAAAAAACTTGATCCGCGCCGACCCACATTCGGGGCAGGTCGTCGGGTGCTTGCCCGTGTAGCCACAATGATGACAGCGCATCGTGCCGCCATGTTCGTGATAGGTCATCGGCGTGTCGCATCGTGGACAGACGACGGTATAACCACAATCACGGCAAAACACATAAGTTGATGCCCCGCGCCGATTGAGGTACAAAATCGCCTGTTCGCCACGTTGGAGTGTTTCCCGCAGAGCAGTTTGCATCGCCGCGCTGAAGATGCTGATGTTGCCCGCTTTCAGTTCTTCGCGCATATCGACGACTTCCACCGGAGGCAAACCGATATGCACCGCGTCGGTATCGTCTTCTGTGTCGCCCTCATAGCGCGTCGTCACGCCTGCCTGCGCGGATTGCTCGCTGATCGTTTTGCGATGCCCCATAATGCGTTCCGGCAAATGCAGATAGGTCATATCGCCGCGTGTGGCGCGATAATATGTGCCGACATCCGGCGTGGCACTGCCCAGAATCAACGTGCCGCCGTTTTCGCGCATCAGATATTCGGCGACATCCCGAGTATGATAATAAGGTGGCATAACCGGAGGCGATTGCTTATAGCTGTTGTCGTGTTCTTCGTCCAGAATCACCACGCCAATATCCGGCAATGGCGTAAATAACGCTGATCTCGCGCCGACGATAATATCAATCTCGCCCGCCCGCGCCCTGCGCCATGTATCGAAGCGTTCGCCATCCGAGAGTGCGCTATGCAAAATGGCGACTCTGCCGGGAAAACGGGCGATCACCCGCCGGACGGTCTGCGCGGTCAGGGCGATTTCCGGCACGAGAAAGATCGCCTGTTTGCCCTGTGCCAGCGCATGATTGATCGCCCGCAGATAAATTTCCGTTTTACCACTGCCCGTCACACCATGAAGCAGAAAAATCGACGTGCCGGACTCCGCAGATTGCATCGCCTCGCGGATCGTGTGCCATGCCTCGCGTTGCGCGGGAGACAGGCGGGGCGGGACTGCCGGAACATAGACTAAATCCGCCAGTGAATCGCGGATTGTTTGTTGTTCGCCCAATGTGACGAGATTGAGCGTTTCCAGCCGTTTTAAGTCGGCGAGTTGTGCGCCTGTCTGGGCATAAATCCAGCTGACATCAATCGCCGTGCCTTCGCGTGCCAGCAAATTGAGAATGTGCAGATCAATCTCGCCACGTCGCAACGTCAAAATCGTATCGTCGAGCGTGTCATAGGTGATGGGAGTCGTCAGCGTATCGTCGTCATGCACCGTCACATAACCAGCGTCCACCAGATGATCCAGTGTGCCTTTGCCGATATTGGGTTGCTCCAGCAAAGTGGTCGCGGTGGCGATACCCTCTTCGATGATATACGTCAGTGCCTCTGCCTCGCGTGAGTTTTTGCCCAGATGCCGTTTATGATCGGCGATGCGATGGTCTGCGATGGCAAGCCCCGCCACCTGAATCTTCTTCGGGCGAACACGCGGCGGACGCAGAATCGCCTGTACGTCCACGATGCCCTGTGATTTCAAGGCGTTCAGCGCATTTTTTACGCGCCGATCTTTAATACTGCGTTCCAGCATCTTGCCCTGAATGGACTTGGTTTTGCGTCCGCGCAGGATGTCGATAATTTTTTGCTGGAGCGGATCATCAGATTTTGCGCTGTGTTGATTGAGCGTGATATGTGAGTCGCTGTTGCCCGTCATGCCCGGTGGGAGCATCAGCCATAAGCATGTCCCCAATGGCGAGATATAGCGTTCGCTCAACCAGTGCGCCAGCGCCAATTGTCGTGCATTGACCACCGGCTCAGGATCAAGCAATTCGATGACCGGTTTGGTGACAATTTCTTTACCGTCCGCCAATGTTGGGAGTGTGTCATGCAGAGCGACGACAATCCCCGGTTGCATGGCGGTACGAAATCCCACGCGCACCAGATGCCCGACGTTCAATCTGGCATCGAGTTCAGGCGGGATGTGATAATGGAAGGTGTTGTCTACCGGTGTATTGATGGCAATTTCAGCGTATCTCATGGTTATCATCTTACACGTAACGCGGGCGAGTTGGTAGTCGGTGAACGCTTTCGGCGAATACACCTCTAATCTATATAGTGACAATCTGAATTCTGCTTAAAATAAACAGGCGTGAAAAATAGCTTTTAGCCGTTAGCTTGTGGCTTTTAGTTTGAAAAGATACCGTTTTTTGCTAAGAGCCAAGAGCTTCTGCCGTGAAGGGATTTTTCATCACAAAATGGTGCATTTCTCAATCGCTTGCTTATCCAGAAGTGAGGTTAGTGATAAACCAGGGTAATCGCATCAAAATAGGAAAAGAGAGACAATGGGGCGAAAAAGGAAAGCCTCATGTCAACAGAATTCGGTGCGAGTATAGAACAGTGCTTTGGTGACTTGCCGGATCCGCGTGTGCGGGGTCGTTGCGACCAC
>JAVJSU010000046.1:0-75565 GCA_040219275.1 Aggregatilineales bacterium
ATTAAACGACTGCGCCATTTACCATAATTTCTAGAGCTGAACATTGGGGGTCTCCTCCAGGCTGTTTTGTGAGAAATTCAACCTTACCAGAGACTTCCTTTTGTTCAACTCGCTCATTTGTTCAGTGTACGGTTGCTAGAAGAAATTTATGATTTTGAATTTGAGGTCAACAATTTACAATTTAGCCCTAATGACCAATTTATTGCGGTCTATCAGGCTAAACCCGGTGGGCAATGGGGAATGAGGCTCATTGATCTAAATTCGGGACGCATGGTATCCATCGTTTCGTGGGGCGTAACCAATGTCATTTCTGGTTACGACTTTAGTGATGATGGTCGATACATCGCGCTCGCTACACTTGATCGTTACCATGAAATCGGGCAGTTCAGCGGGGTCACGATCTGGGACACCTTAACCGGACATCGTGTTGCAATGAAGCATGTTCTTGGATTTGTATCAGATGTGAATTTTTCTTCTGACAACGAAGTGACGTTGGTTCGTCATTATTACGGTACTGATGCCACTGTCTTTGTCTGGCAATTCATAGGTAATTCATCCTTTCGGAGGCGATTTTCTGTTCATATGCTTTCCGATAATTTAAATGATTTTAGCTTAAATGAAAGCGTAAATTATCTATTTGGTGTTGTAGTAAACGATTGGAACGGTGTGCGTGATCGGTCTGTTTACGTTTGGAATTTAACAACAGGCGAGGAACTTGTTCATGTTTACACTCCGGACCAATATTCAGATATGGTTGCGGTTACTTCTTCGGGGACGCGCATTGCGAACACAAGCTCGGTTGATTCTGAACGACGCGTGGATATTTGGGATGTTGAGCGGGGCGAACAGGTCTCGTTTTTCTTGAACGATTGATGTGCTGAAAACTTTCGACAAAAAAGGGCAACCAAGCTGGTTGCCCCTACAGATATTTCTGTTGTGATGGATCGTCAGCCACTAAAAACTAATCACTAACGACTAAAAACTCCCGCCTATGTTGCTTCCGCTTCGACCTTGTGAGCGCGGATGACATCATCCTGTAAATGGTTCGGCACACGATCATAACGGTTGAATTCCATCGTGTAGATGCCACGCCCGCCGGTCATGGAGCGTAAATCGTTGCCGTACCGGAGCATTTCCGCGAGAGGCACCTGTGCTTTCACCACGCTTTTTGTGCCGACGGTATCCATCCCCTGAACGCGTCCGCGACGGGTGTTCAGGTCGCCCATAATATCGCCCATCATGGATTCTGGAACGGTGATTTTGACATCCATGATCGGTTCCATCAGCGCGGGGTTGGCATCCAGAAACCCTTTTTTGAAGGCTTCGCGTCCGGCGATCTGGAAGGCGATGTCCTTTGAATCTACCGGATGCTCTTTGCCGTCATAAACTTCCACGCGCACATCTACTACAGGGAATCCGGCGATCACACCGTTGGGCAAGACCTGTTGAATGCCCTTATCAATCGACGGGATGAATGCTTGCGAAATTGACCCGCCATAAATTTTGGTTTCGTATTGGTAGCCGCCGCCCTCATTCGGGTACATCCGCATGGAGACCGCGCCATATTGCCCCGCACCACCGGATTGCTTTTTGTGCGTATGGGACGTGTCGACCTCTTTAGTGATGGTTTCCCGATAGGGGACTTTGGGCATATGCGTGTCAATCCCTACGCCGAGATGCTCCGAACGGCTAATAGCAAGCTGAACATGCGCTTCACCCACGCCTTCGATCACTGTTTGTCTGGTATCCGCATCCTGTCGCCAGCGCAGAGTCGGGTCAGCATCACACAGGCTGGTGAGCACACTTCCCATTTTGGCGCTGTCTGCCTGCGTGTGCGGTGTCACGGCGACCATATACAACGGTTCTGGGAAATCTGGTTTAACGATTGTAAAGGGATCGTTCTTAGACGAGAAGGTATCGCCGGTTTTGGTGTGGTTCAATTTGGCGACCACCCCGATATCCCCAACATGAAGTACACTGGCGGAATCGGTTTCTTTACCGCGCATGGACATCAAGGTGTTGAAGCGTTCGTCGTTTTGAGATGTTGCGTTGTAATAGGTATTGCCGGATTCCAATTTGCCGGAGAATACACGCACATAATTGAGCGTCCCGACATATTTATCCGTCGTGGTCTTGAAGACATACGCCGCCAACGGTCCATCATCAGATTGCGGCGCGGTCAGATATTGAAGCTCTGCATCTTCGCCCCCTCTAAGGATACCCACACGGCGATTCGAGGGCGGTGCGGTATAGGCGATGAGGGCTTCTAGCACTGGAATTGTGCCGATGTTCTGCGTGCCGGACGTGACGAAAACGGGCACAGTATTCAGTTCGTGATTACGGGCGGCTTTACGCATCCCATCACGAATTTCCTCACGGGTGAGTTCTTCTTCCGCAAAATATTTTTCGAGGAGCGCGTCATCGGCTTCGGCGGCGGCTTCCACGAGTGTGAGGCGGGCTTCTTCAGACGAATCTGCCAGTTCGTCCGGTAAATCGGAGCGATCCGCACCGGCTTCATAATAGGCTTTCATGGTCAGCAGGTTGACCACGCCTTTAAAGTTCGATTCTTTGCCGATGGGGAGCATAACGGGGATAAATTTGTGATCGTCAAAATTGGCGCGGAGTTGATCGAGCACACCTTCAAAATTGGCGTTTTCACGATCCATCTTGTTGATGACGACGATAATCGGTTGCTGATACACTTTGGCATATTCCCACGCCAGTTCCGTACCAACTTCAACCCCGGCAACGGCATCCACCACCACGATTACCGCATCAGCGACGCGAATGGCGTTTTTGACTTCACCTTGAAAATCGGTGTAGCCGGGCGCATCTAAAATATTAATTTTATGATCGTTAAATTCTACAGGAATAAGCGAGGTTGAGAGGGAGATACCGCGTGTCTTCTCATCTTCGTCCCAGTCAGAAAGGGTGTTGCCTTCCTCGACCCGACCCATGCGGTTGACCGCACCGGTATTATACAATAGCGCCTCCACCAGCGATGTTTTGCCGCATCCCTGGTGGCCAACTAAGGCGACATTCCTAAGATTCTCCGTCTTATACTCTTTCATACAAACCTCCGAATAAAATTAATTCTCGTTTTATATGGGTAGCGCGTATAAACAGTCCCTCTATCACATTGGTAAGTTACGGCGCAGATGTGCCTACACACGCGCTTGTTCGTTCAATTTATTAAGTTGAACATAGTTCGGATTTTAAGACGAGGTTAAAGGTTTGTCAAAAATAGTGATGTTCGTCATGTTTAGGGTGATTTTTGAACCCGAATCACCACAACCCCGTATTTATGGACGAATGCGCGTTTTGTCTTTATTACAGAGGAGTTAAGCGATGCAAAAACCATTTGTCACTGCCATTTCAGGCACTTCAGGAGCGGGCAAATCTACAACAGTGAAGTTACTGTTATCAAAGGTGCAACCAGCTAGCGCCTTATTTTTTGACGATTACGAAACCGAAGAGACTTATCCGCAGGATTTAGCTGAGTGGTTGGCACAAGATGCTGATCCAAACGCACTTAAAGCGCCACAGATGACCGAAGATTTGATTAATTTACGCAAAAATGTTGCCGTGACGCATGTTACAACGGGTGAGAAACTTGCTCCCGCGCCGATTATCCTACTTGAGGAACCGCTCGGTAATTTACGAGATGTAATGCGTGGCTTGATTGATTTCGTGGTGTATATTGATCTTCCTCTGGAGATTGCGTTTGCCCGTCGTATTAGCCGGACATTGGGTCAATTTCCTGAACATATGACTAAAGCTGACGTTGTGGAAAATTTGCAGATGTTTGTTGGATGGTATCAAGAAACCGGACGCGACCTGTATCATATTCTGGATAAGAACACAAAAGCCAAAGCAGATTTACTTGTGGATGGTTTGCAAACTGCCGATGAGATTGTCTATCAAATTATTAGTGCGGTGACAGCAAAAATAAATTCAATCGCTTGATCCTGAGCATACACAGTGCGTATAAATTGAAAATTCTTATCTAGCACGGACATAGCATCGTCCCCATGCACATGATACAATCGCCTCATGGTCGAAACATAAAAACAGGATGATGCCGATGGTTGCAAGAGACGACATAAAAGACTACTTGTTCAGGGGAGAATTAGCCGAGATTGATCCTGATGTTGCCGAGCTTATCCGGCATGAAACAGCGCGTCAGGCACGTTATCTCATCATGATTCCTTCAGAAAGCACCGTGCCACAGGCAGTCCGTGAGGCGATCGGGTCTTCGTTCCACAATATTTATGCAGAAGGCTATCCATTAGAGTCTAATCGTCTGTTGACGGAGTCGGAAATTCTGGATTACAACAAGCGTCTGCCGGAGTATCGTCGCCTTGCCGATGAACGTTATTATATGGGGACGGAGTACGCCAACATTTCTGAATCCTTAGCGCGTCGGCGTGTTGCGGAAGTGTTCAGCGCTAATGGTTACGACGCAGATCATCTTTTCGTAAATGTACAGGCACTTTCCGGCGCGCCCGCAAACAATGCCGTTTATACCGCGTTGCTACAGGTTGGCGATACGGTGATGGGGCTGGATTTGATCGAAGGTGGTCACCTGACGCATGGTAGCCCTGTTAACCGCAGTGGTAAAAACTTCAATATCGTCTCCTACGGCGTTGAACCTGAAACTGAGAAAATTGATTACGACAAAATGCGCGAACTTGCCATAGCGCACAAGCCGAAAATGATTATTGGCGGCTATAGCAGTTATCCATGGCAGGCGGATTGGGCGAAATATCGTGAAATCGCCGATGAAGTGGGCGCATATTTGCTGGCGGATGTGGCGCATGTTGCCGGATTGATCGCGGCGGGCGTGTATCCAAACCCGGTTGGCATTGCGGATATTGTGACATTTACCAGCCACAAAACATTGGGCGGTCCGCGTGGCGCGGTGATTATCACCCATCGTAAAGACCTCTCCAGCAAAATTGATCGTGCTGTGTTCCCCGGTGAGCAGGGCGGTCCGCATGTGAATCAATTTACCGCGCTGGCAGTGGCGATGAAATTGGCGGCCACGGAACAGTTCCGCGAGTTGCAACAGCGCACGATAGAGAATGCGCTCCGGTTGTCAGAAAAATTGCAGGAACGCGGTGTGCGTGTGCCGTTCAGTGGTACAAATACCCATTTGCTGAATATTGATTGCAAGGTGAATGTTGGCGCGGATGGCACAGCCCTCAGTGGCGATATGGCGGCGCGTCTGCTTGATCTTGCGGGGATTGTTGTGAATCGCCAGACCATTCCGGGCGATACCAGCCCGTTGCGTCCGTCCGGTGTGCGTTTCGGGACACCGTGGATCACACAGCGGGGATTTGGCATTCCTGAAATTGATACACTAGCCGATATTATCGCCGACATTGTGCTGGGCGCAGTGCCGTATAAACTTGCTAGCCCAAGGCGCGATATAGACCGCGCCAAGATCGACTTTGAATTGCTTCAGAGTT
Organism: Aggregatilineales bacterium; assembly: GCA_040219275.1. Lineage (GTDB taxonomy): Bacteria > Chloroflexota > Anaerolineae > Aggregatilineales > Phototrophicaceae > JAVJSU01. Next base: position 5,472 of record JAVJSU010000046.1, read on the forward strand.
CGCGTTTGCGCGTGCGCGATCTGGCGGCTAGCGTTGGCATTGATACCAGCGCAGTCGCGGACGATTATCCACATTTCCATTATTTGGAAGAACCGGGCGATCACAGCCACAATCAACATTATCTGGTGCAGGGTGAAAAAGCAGGCGAGTTTTTGAATTACGCCCTGACGAGTGATGTTTTTGCGCTCAAGATGGGGGATTCTCAGCCAACGTCGGTACTTGGCGCTGATGGTGAAGAATTGACGCGTGGCACGGTAGAACGCCTGCAAGATGGCTATTTATTGCATCTCGGTCAACACGCGGCGCAGGTGGCGACGTGGCTACGTTCGCTCTCTGATGGCATGGTGATGATTGAGGCGAAAGACCCGTATGGCAAATTACCCGGTCCGGTAGATATTATCCATGATGGACCGACGCGCCTTGCAGGTGATGAAGCGGGATATGCGGAAAATAAAGCGTGGTTTATCGGCGCAGGTGGCGAGCAATTTGCCGGTTCGAAGGGTGATGCGCTCCCCAAATTTGAATGGAGCGAGGTCGAAAGTGATGATCTGAAAACCACGACGCTCTTTGATCTTCATAAGCAACTCGGCGCGAAAACCGTTCCTTTCGCCGGATACGATATGCCGGTGTGGTACTCATCAGTGACCGACGAGCATCTCGCGGTACGTAATGGCGCGGGAATCTTCGACGTGACCCACATGGGCGTATTTGATGTCAAAGGCGCAGGCGCGGCGAACTTCTTGAATATCGTCACGACCAATGATGTGTTTGGCTTAGCAATCGGTGAATCACATTACACCTATTTCCTTGATGTTGACGGCATTCCGCTGGATGATTTGATGATTTATCGTCTTGCGACGGAGCATTTCCTCGTGGTGGTGAATGCCTCCAACAACGATAAAAACTGGACATGGTTGAACGCCGTCAAGAATCGTGAAGTGATGATTGACGCGGAACGTCCGTATGCGACCATCGAAGGCGCGGATCGCTTTGAATTGCGTGATTTGCGTGATCCTGCGTATGGCGCGGAATGCCGTGTGGATGTGGCTCTGCAAGGACCGACCAGCCGTGATATTTTGCTCTCGCTCGGTGCAAGTGATGCCGATGCCGCGAAAGTTAAAAAATTGGCGTGGGCGGGTGTTGCACAGGTGACAATCGGCGGATTTGATCTGATTGTCTCGCGGACGGGTTATACAGGCGAACGGATGGCGTTTGAATTGTTCGTCCATCCCGATCAAGCGCCGGATTTGTTCAAGCAATTAGTGGATGCGGGCGCGGTGCCGTGTGGATTGGCGGCGCGGGATAGCCTGCGGACGGAAGCTGGATTGCCGCTTTACGGGCATGAACTTGAAGGTCCACTGACGATGAGTCCGGCAGGGGCGGGCTTCGGCAGTTACGTCAAAATCTGGAAGCCGTTTTTCATCGGGCGCAAAACCTATATTGACGCGGAACTTAAGCGCGATGCGAAAGTCGTGCGCTTCCGGCTGGATAACAAAGTTGCCCGCCCACCGCATCAAGGTGATCCGTTGGTGGATGGCAAAGGGCGCGTTGTGGGTATTGTGACGAGTTGCTCTATTGATAGCGAAGGCTATCAACTGGGGCAGGCATACATCAAATTGGATCATGCCAAACTGAATACCCAACTGGGTGTGTTCTCCGGTTCGAGCCGTGCCAAGCCAGAATCCGCGAAGGATGCTAGCATGGGCAAAAAGCTCTCTGTGCCGGAAACCGTGACCATCCTCACGCGCTTCCCGAAGAAAAAATAAAGCATAAACCCGTGTAAGATTTCGTTTCGTAGGGGCAACCAGTCTGGTTGCCCTTTTTTTATGTATTCGATGAGTCAATGATGAATCATCATCAAGCGTTGGATGATCGTCGGGCGTGGGGCATTGACAAGCTGATGCTCTGATTGCCATAATGCCTGTATGAATAGATATCAAATTCCCAACGCAAAGATCGGGCGTGCCCGTAAGGGTCGCGCAATACTATGGATAATGGTGCTGTTGACCCTCCTGCTGACCGCCTGTGATGCGAACAACGCCGATAGTGTGACCTATGTGGTCATCACGGGTGAAGTGCCATCTCAAAATGTGGACGCGAACGGGGCGAATCAGCAAGTTGCCCTCCAACAAGCCCAAGCTACCCCAGCCCCGCAACCTTCTCCTACACCGGATGTTCCGCCGGATGTCATGCTAAATGTTGCCAATCGCTATTTTCTGAATGGGTATTTTGAAAATGCCGTAACGACCTATCAGGATATCTTGCTGTTAGGCGATCAATTGGATGCAGAAACACGGGCATCCGCATTGTTTGGCGTGGGACGGGCGGCATTACGCGCTGGCTTGTTTAGCACGGCGGTGGATGGCTTTAACACGCTCATCTCGTTGTATCCGTCAGATTTTCGCACGCATCAATCCTTTTTCTTGCGCGGCGATGCGTATATGGGCGTTTCCAACTGGGAAGCGGCGATCTCTGATTTTCAGCAATATCTCTCGTTGCGCCCCGGTTGGATTGATAGCTGGGTCTATGAGCGTATTGGCGATGCACAACTTGCTCTGGGGCAATTCGCGCCTGCGCTGGCAAGTTATGATCTCGCCACGCAGTCAAATCGGAGTCTGGTGCCACAGTTGGCATTACGTGAAAAAGTCGCTCAGGTCTATCTGAATAGTGGACGCACCGATGATGCCATCGCGCAGTATGATGCGATCCTTGCCGTCGCACAGAACGGTGCTTATCGCGCACAGATTGAGTTTCAGGCGGCGGAATCCATGCTGGCGATTGGCGAGACAGATCTGGCGCTGGAACGGCTATCGCAGGTCTTTAATCAATATCAATCGTCGCCGTATGCTTATCGTGCCATGTTGCTCTTAAACGAAAACGGTATCGCGATCAACAGCTATACGGAAGGGCGCGTGAATTACTTTTCAGAGCAATACGCGGCGGCGATTGAGGCGTTTAATCGCTTCACCACCGGGGCGGCATTGACGGAAATTCCCGCAGAACTCTACTTGCTCATCGGGCAATCGTATCGCGCGGTGGGGAACTCTGCGGCGGCGCAGGTGGCTTTCCAGACGATCATCGAGCAATTCCCGACGGATGTGCTTTTTGGTGAGGCATTGCTAGAGCAAGGGCGCACGTACTTTCTGGATGGCGACATAGACACGGCAATCACGCGCTATCTCGCCATTGCAGATACTTACACTGATCTACGCGAAACGGCGGCTGAAGCGCTATGGCGTGCCGGTTATTTGCACGCGACGAACGAACGTCCCGTCGAAGCACGGGCGATTTTCCAACGTCTGGCGGCGACCTATCCCAACACCACACAGGCGACAAGTGGCTTATTCATCGCGGCATCAGCGGCGACCAATGCGGGCGATACACTCAGCGCGGAAACCCTTTACGGCACACTTGCGGCGACGGCTTCCGGTACAGATCAAGCCTCGGCATATTTATCGGTAGGGCGGTTGGCTTTACAGCGCGGAGACACGACCAATGCACAGGTGGCTTTTTCACGTGCTAGCGAAGCCGCGCCGGATAGCTACTTTAGCGCCCGCGCAACTGATTTGCTGGCGGGTCGTGCGCCGTTTACTGCACCACTTGAGTATGTGTTTGAATTCGATGATGTTGCAGATATTACAACCGCTGAAAATTGGCTGAGGGCGACGTTTGCTATCACGCAGGAAGGACCGCTGTGGCCCCTGTCTGCAACGCTCGAAGATGATGGACGCATCCGGCGCGGGCGCGAATTGTGGACGATGGGCTTATATGACGAAGCGGAAACAGAGTTTTTCGATATTCTGGAAACCTATCAAAACGACGCACTGGCATCGTATCAACTGGCGGTATTTTTACGCGGATTGGGTATTTTCTACCCGTCACAGGTGGGCGCGGCGAATGTAATCAATGCGGCAAATATGACGACTCTTGACGCACCGGCATATATCGCCCGAATGCGCTACCCGGTTTATTATCTGGATGTGGTTTTACGGGTCGCAGAAGAGAATAACTTTGACCCTCTGCTGATGTTTTCACTCATCCGTCATGAGAGCCTGTTTGACACCAATGCGACGGCGGCGGCGGGTGAAAAAGGGCTAACTCAGGTGATTCCGGGGACAGCTGATTATATCGCGGGAGAACTTAATTGGCCCGATTATCAGCACAGTGATTTATTCCGTCCCTACGCGGGGATAGAATTTGGCGCATTTTACCTGAGCGAACAACTTAATCGCTTTGATTACAACGCCTACGCGGCATTAGCTGGCTACAACGCCGGACCGGGACGTGCGATTGATTGGCTGGCGCTTTCCGGTGGTGATCCTGACCTGTTTATGTCCACCATCACGATTGCAACGACGCAATTGTATATTCAACGCATCTACAGCCATTATGCAATTTATAGAACACTCTATGGTAAAGACGCATAACATGCCCTGAGCATACTATACGATAAATAGGACACGAGAGGATGGGATCGTGTCCTATTTTTTATCTGCGAAAAAAGAAAGGTGGCGGCTCAGCCTGAATAAGTAATTTAGACAGTCTGTGTAGCGTACCGCGCGTTTAATTCGCTATTTGTGCCAACATGGTGCGTACTTTTGTCACGAGATCATGGTGTAGGATGGGCTTGGGCAGATAATCGTTTGCCCCTGCTTCCATACCCCGCATTACACTCTCCGCATCACCTCGTGCAGAAAGGATAAGCACAGGTGTATCCGCAGTATCGTTACGTTCGCGGATCACACTACATAGCTCGATCCCATCCATACCCGGCATCATTACGTCGAGAATAATCATATCGGGGGTGTTTTGATTTAACACAGCAAGTGCCGCATCGGCATCTTTTGCCTTCAAAACGGTAAACCCACCGCGTTCCAACATGATGCCGATGAGCGTGAGCGCGCCAATTTCATCGTCAACCACGAGGATGTGTTTTTTCATTCAAACCTCCAAAGTTTAGGAGCCTTTGTAGACGGTATCGCCACATGACTATATCTTATCATATGCTTGACATGCTTTATCAATACTTAAGATAGTTCATGTTCAGGTTATCTTTGAAGTTTACCATCCATTATGAATTACGCGCAACCTCCACTAGCACAACTATTCACCCAACTTGCTTGCTTGAGTCACTGTTTTACTGTTAAAACCGACAATCTGCCACTAATACTGTTTAAAAAGGTTTAAGTGCTTCAACGAATGACGAATTTGGGGTACATATTTAATTGTCTTTACGCTATGCTGGTATCTTAAAGTGTTCACGTAAAATGAGCCGTTTCAAACCATTGGAGTGGTAATCTTGTACCCAAAAAATCTTTCCCTACGTAATTTGCTATTGATCGTTATATTCATCATCCTGCCATTTTCATTTGTCAGCGCGCAGGATGATACCTATGTGATCCCCGATAATCCCGAAGGTGCTGATCCTGAAATGGTGATTGCAACCATTGGTGATACGACCATCACACTGGAAGAATTTTTTCAGCGTGTGCGGTATGAGCGTTTCTTGCGCTTTAACCTGCTGAATACGGTGGTCGATCAAGCTGGACCGGAAATTCTGATTCTGGATGATCCTGCTAATCAGCTTGCTCCGCAAATCGCACAATTTTTAGAGAATATCGCAGATGCTCAATCTTTCGGTCAACAGGTGTACCGTTCTATGGTATTGGAACGCATGTATCATCGTGAGGCTGAAATACGCGGTCTGGAAATCGAAGAATGTGCGATCAACCAGAATTGGGTGAGCGTCCTCAATGATCCGAGCTTGCAAACTGGCGAATGTGAATTTGCTGAAGGCTTTGAAGCCGCCAGACAAAGTTTCATTGATCGTGCGATGATGTTCTCCGGTATGACGGAAGAGCAAGTCGTTTCCAATGTGCGCGTGTTATCAGAGTTTGACGCGGTCTTCAACGCTTTAGGTGACGAAGTTGAATTACCCGATGTTGATACCATCACAACCAGCCACATCCGCGTTGCTGAAGAAGAAACAGCACAGACGGCGATGGATGCGCTGGATGCTGGCGAAGAGTGGTACAGCGTAATGTTCCAATATACAGAAGATGCCGGCGTGATTGGTGGTGGCGGTGCGTTGCCCCCGCTACAACGTGGTGCTACTGTTGCGGAATTTGACGCGGCGATCTTCGATCCTGCCAATGAACCGGGCGATATACTCGGTCCGATTGAGACACAATTCGGCTTTCACATTATTGAAATTCAGGAACAACGTTCCGGTAGACGCGTCAGCCATATTCTGTTCACCTCAGAAGACGAAGCCAACGTAGCGGTTCAGCTTTTGAACGATGATAATGTCGATTTTGGCGCGCTGGCGGCACAGTATTCCGCAGATTTAACCACCCGCGATGGTGGCGGTGATCTCGGTTACCTCGTCCCGAACAACACGTTGATGCCGGATGCCTTTAACGAAGCGGTTTTCGCGGCGGAAGTCGGGCAGGTATTGGGTCCGATTGAGACAGAACGCGGTTTTCATGTGGCGGTTGTCACAGAAGCCAATGGCGATGAAGCGGCTGAAGTCGTTGCCCGTCACATCCTTGTTGATAATGGGGAATTGGCGCAGGAGTTGTTAGATCGTATCAACGCGGGCGAAGATTTCGCCACTTTAGCCAATATTTACTCACTTGATGGTGGCGGAAATGCTGGCGATACGTTATCCATTATTTCTCAGGGACAACAATCAGGCGCATACTCATTAGAGGATATGTTTGAACAATTCCCCGCGCTGGCGTTGGGTCTGCGCGATGTTGAACAGGGTGATATTGTCGGTCCGTTGAATACCCAATTTGGCTATTTCATCGTGCGGATTGAAGAAACCGGTACTCGTCCACCCACCGCTGAAGAACGCAATTTAGCCATCCAAGACTATGTGGATGCGTGGCAGGTGGAGCAACTCGAAGGTGGTTTGGTTGACGAAACCAACATCTGGAGAGAGTTTATCGTGTTTGATCCGATGCCGTCGGATGTCTCTGAGGCGCTGGTGGATCTTGATATTTTCATCGAACGCTCGCGGGCAGATGCTGAAGAATTCCGCGTTGCGAATAGCATTCCAAACGTACTTTCCCGTTTGACCGTGCCAACGCCGATCATCCCGGATGTTGAGATTACACCGGAAGTTGAAGCTACGCCGGAAATGGAAGCGACACCGGAAATGGAAGCGACTGAACCTGCTGAAGCCGAAGACAGTAGCGACGCTGAAATGACACCGGAAGCCACGCCAGAAGCCACAGAAGCGGCGGGCTAAATTCTGCTTGATTCGATAATGTTCTGATCGAATTGTTATCGCACAATATAAACGACCATTGGCGGTGGGGAGCGTGTCTCCTCATCGCTTTTTGATTAATGTCGGGCAGATATCACTGTCTGTTTCCATATCTCGTGCATATAATCTCCATATCTTCTCCACAATTTTAGCGCACAATAATAAGAGTACGCCGTGTGGAGAGTCATCGCACAACTGACGATTTTCAGCACATCCACTACGTAAAGACCATCGCATAACGAAGAATATGTTACGCGGACTAAAGGAGAGTTTTCGTGAAAGAACAAGTTGCACTACAAGTAGACCACGTCTCAAAATCTTACGGTGATTTTCGCGCCGTCGATAATGTGAGTTTTGAAGTAAATCGTGGTGAAATTTTCGCCATGCTGGGTCCAAACGGTGCGGGTAAATCCACGACCATTCGTATGATTCTGGACATCATGAAGCCGGATACCGGAACCATTCGCGTCTTTGGTGCGCCCATAAATGACGCATCGAAAGACCGAATCGGGTATTTGCCGGAAGAACGTGGCTTATACAAAGGCGTGAAAGTCATTGATGTGATGACCTATCTCGGCACGCTTAAAGGCATGTCTCATCGTAACGCCCATGACCGTGCAATGGAAATGCTGGAACGTCTTGATCTGCAAGACAACGCCAATAGCAAAGTGAGCGAACTCAGTAAGGGTATGGGACAGAAGGTGCAATTTGCTGTCACGGTGTTGCATGAGCCGGATTTAGTTATCATTGATGAGCCGTTTTCAGGGCTTGATCCGGTCAATACGATGACTATTAAGCAATTGATCCTCGATATGCGTGAGAAGGGTACGGCGATTATCATGAGTACCCATCAGATGCAACAGGTGGAGGAAATGGCGGATCGTCTATTGATGATTAATCGTGGTAAGCAGGCGCTTTACGGCTCTGTGAATGATGTCCGTCGTCAATATGCCCTGCACGCGGTTATTGTTGATGGTGAGGGCAATTGGGAAGGTTTGCCGGGTGTTGTGCAGGTTGAAAACGCACCGAACGAACGGGATAGCAAATTGTTGCACCTCGCGGAAAACGTCAGTACCAATGATTTATTGGCAAGCATCGCCGCAACACCGGGGACGAATATCACCCGTTTTGAGGAAGCTGTGCCGAGCTTGAACGACATTTTCATCCGTGTGGTTGGCGAGCGTGTGCTTTCAACTGGTGATGTGGAACGTGTTGAGATGGAGCGTGTATAAATGAATAAAGTCTGGTTAGTGATAAAGCGGGAATATCTGTATAACCTGCGTCGTCCGGCTTTTTTGTTCGCCGCACTAGGCACACCGATATTCTTTATTGCGATTTTCGTGCTCTCGATTGTGATTACCTCAGAAACCCAACGCGACGTTGCTGATTTAACACAGGTCGGTTATGTGGATAATGCGGGCGTGCTGAATGCTGGCATGATGCTGGAAGATTATCCTGATCTGTTCAGCGCCTATCCTGATGAAACCGCCGCCCGTGCCGCCTTAGACGATGGCACCGTTGATGGTTACGCTGTGATTGCTGAAAATTATATGCAATCTGGTGTGGTCAATCTCTATAGTTACGATGGCTTGCCAGAAAATATGCGTAGTGTTGTAGATCAGTTGATTACACTGAATTTGACACAGGGCGTTGAACTGGGATTACCGCAAAATCTTGTGCTAGATTCACTAGAAATGACTGTTCAACTGGGTGAAGGCGGACGCGAACTTAACGATGAAGCGTTGATCGGTCTGATCATCTTTCCGTTGATTTTCGCCATTGTGTTCGTCATGGCAACCCAATTCACCAGCGGATTTTTAATGTCCGGTCTGGTAGATGAACGTACCAATCGCATCATGGAAGTGCTCGTCACCAGCGTCACGCCGGGGCAATTATTGACCGGCAAGCTGATCGGGTTATTTTTACTCGGCTTAACCCAGTTGACCATTTGGGTTGGCGCTGGTTTGGCAGTCAGCCTTTTGGGGCGAGATGTGGAAATTCTCAGCGGTGTGATTTTAACGCCGGACATGGTGATTTTTGGTCTGATCTACTTCGTGCTCGGTTATTTGCTGGTCGCCAGTGTGATGGCAGGCATCGGCGCGATAGTGAATTCTGAACAGGAAAGCCGCCAAATGGCATTCTTCATCACATTCCCGCTGTTTGTACCATACTTCTTTCTGGTGCAATTCTTACTTGAGCCGAATGACACAATTCCGGTTGTACTGTCGCTGATTCCCTTTACCGCGCCAATGTCGATGATGATGCGTTTAGGGGTGACGACTGTTCCCGCGTGGCAGATCGCGGCAAGTATCGGGTTGCTATTATTAACGACGGTTGTATTCACATGGGGATCGATAAAAGTATTCCGGTGGGGCTTGCTGTTATACGGTAAGAAACTGCGCCCGCGTGAGATTCTCGCGGTGTTACGTGGCAATCCGTATGCCTATAGTGACCCCGTGATTGAAACCACCGGACAGGCTGTAAAGGAGACATCACGATGAACAATATTTTACGGGTATTCCGGTATGAACTGAGCCGGAATGTACGCCGACGCGCCTTTCTGTTTACGGCTTTCGGTTTGCCGATTCTCATATTTGCGCTGTTTTTTGTGGTGCAGATTGTTTCCACGAATGCAAACGAAGACTCACAGGAACAATTGACGGAAGATGCACAGGAATTCCTTGTCGGCTATGTCGATCAATCCGGTGTGTTTGCCGGTGTTGGTACGCTAAGAGGTGGTGAAGTCGCGCCATTTCCAGATCAAGCCGCCGCACAGGATGCGCTGGATAATGGCTTCATCGAGGCATACTATCTGATCCCGCCGGATTTTGCCGAAACCGGGATGTTTACGATGGTGTTGCCGGAATTTAGCCTGAGCGATATTTCGTCAGGTCCGGTCAATGATTTGATCTATGAAAAAGTAAGCGACACCGTGGGTGCAGAATTAGCTCAACGGGTGAGCGCGGCTTCGTCAGGTGAAGTAATTCAGCTGGAGCGTGTACCTGTAGGTGGCGAGGTCAATGGCAGTGAACAGACAACGGGTGAAGTGATTACCGAAGAAAGTCAGGATGATCGTTTCTGGTTGATTTATGTGTTTGGTTTGCTGTTCATGCTGTCACTCTTCGGCACCAATGGCTATTTGATGCAAAGTGTCATCGAAGAGAAAGAAACCCGTATCGTGGAAATTTTGATTTCGTCGGTACGTCCGATTCAACTGCTCAGTGGGAAAATATTCGCGCTTGGCTTGCTTGGCTTGTTGCAAATTGGCGCGTGGCTAGGGACGATGTTCGTGCTTTCGAGATTGGTCGGTGGGGTAGACGCACCGGGTATTTTCTCCTTCGTTCAAGGGGTAGATTCACAGGTCTCAGCAGAGACAATCATTCTGTTTGTGATCTATTTTATCCTCGGCTATTTGTTCTTTGCGGCGGTTTATGGGGCTATCGGGGCGATTTCTACATCGTTGCAGAATGGTCCGAATTACGCGGCAATCTTTACAATGCCGTTGATTCTGCCTTTCTTGATGCTGAATGCCTTTGCAGAAACGCCAAATGCGACGTTGCCGGTCATTTTGAGCATCTTCCCGCTGACATCGCCCATTTCGATGATTATCCGCCTTGTGGTGACGGAAGTACCTGTTGCGGAGTTGGCGTTGAGCATTGGCTTGTTGATTGTGACCGACATCTTCATGATCTGGCTAGCAGGGCGCATCTTCCGTTCAAACAGCTTGCTAGCAGGGCAGTTGCCGAAGCTCAGAGATATTCCCAAATTGATTGCCGGATAATTTGCCTGAAAATCATCCGGTAAAAGACAGCTAAATAGTAAAGAGGCGATCACAGTTTCGTGATCGCCTCTTTTTTGTGATTGTTGACTTTTTACCGTTCGTTACGCCCAGGTAATTAAGCCCGGTTGGAACGATGTAGATAGATATTCATGATGGGGCAAGACGCGTACAGACACACCACATTCGCCGCTGGTCGGATATTTGACCTTCACAGCGAAAGTATACGTGCCGTCGCTATTGCGCTCGCCTTCTGGCTTCATGTCGGCGGTTTGTCCGGTTTCATTAATGTTGCCACGGGTGTCCAGCGGACCATAATAGACCTGCACCAGCACGTCATTCGGCGTGAGTGAACCGAGATTGATACGGGCGCTCACGTCAATTTGTGAGCCGACGGTGATCTGTGTTTTATTGACGTTGACATCATCAATGTGCACCGTCTTCCAGAGATTATCAAGGCTACTGCGCCAGCTTACATAGGACAGCGCGTTTTCGACGTTCGGGCTGGTCATGTTCATGTAGCGTTCTGCCACCGGCATATAATAATCCACCGCATATTCCCGCACCATGCGCCGTGTGTTGAAGAAGGGTGCAAGTTTCTTCATCGAATTCTTGACCTTCTCGATCCAATGACGGGGCAGGCTATCTGCGGAGCGATTATAGAATAGCGGGATCAGGTCGTTTTCGAGCACGGTATACAGCGCCTTGCTTTCAATTTCATCCTGATGTTCCCATTGTTCCTCTTCGTATTGCTCACCATTGCCGATTGCCCAACCGACATCCGGTGAATAACCTTCTGCCCACCAGCCGTCCAGAATACTGCAATTCAAGCCACCGTTATAGATGACCTTCATGCCGCTTGTACCGCTGGCTTCTTTGGGGCGACGGGGTGTATTCAGCCACACATCAACGCCACGCACCATATAGCGGGCGACCAGCATATCGTAATTTTCAAGGAAAACGATTTTGCGGCGGAATTCCGGCATTTCCGCAACTTTGACGATCTCACGAATCAGCGCCTTACCGCCTTCATCGTGCGGGTGGGCTTTACCTGCGAAAATAAACTGCACAGGGCGGTCTGCGTCGCTGAGTAGGGCTTTCAGGCGTTCGATGTCGCGCATAATGAGCGTGGCGCGTTTATAAGTGGCAAAACGCCGCGCAAAGCCAATGGTGAGTGCATCCGGGTTGAGCACTTCTTCCGCCGCGTCAATTTCCAGCTGTGATGCACCGCGAGATTTTAATTGTGCCTGCAATTGACGACGCGCAAACGCCACAAGGCGCTCGCGGCGACGTTCATGGGTGCGCCACATCTCGGAGTCGGGAATGTTATCGACATCTTTCCAGATTTCCACATCGGTTTCGTCGTTGCGCCAATCCGGGCTGAGGTAGCGATCAAACAGGCTCGCCATTTCGCCGCTGACCCATGTTTCCATATGGATGCCGTTGGTGACTGCGCCGACGGGAACTTCATGCTCCGGTACGCCCGGATATACCCAATTCCACATTTCGCGGGAGACAACCCCGTGCAGTTGTGCCACACCGTTTGCGGCGGATGACAGATTGAGCGCCAGCACGGACATGGAGAACAATTCGTAAGTGCCCATGTTCTCGCGCCCAAGATTAACGAATTGCTCACGATTTAAGCCGAGAAGACCCCAATAATTGGTGAAGTGTTCGTCAATGAGATCAAAGCCGAAACGTTCCAGACCAGCAGGCACAGGTGTATGGGTTGTATAAACAGTACCGGTTTTGGCGATCTGCCTCGCCTGATCGAAACTAAGATTATTTTCGTTCATCAATTGGCGAATGCGTTCCAGACCGAGAAAGGCGGAGTGTCCTTCGTTCATATGGCAGATCGTTGGGCGTAATCCCAGTGCTTCTAAGGCACGAATACCGCCAATTCCCATGAGGACTTCTTGCCGGATGCGTGTCCGGCGATCTCCACCATATAAACGATCCGTCAGGTTACGATCGTCTACGCGTGGATTATCACCAATGTTGCTATCTAGCAGATAGAGGGAAATCCGTCCGACCTGTACTTTCCAGATTTGGGCGTAAAGTTCACGTCCCGGCATGGGTACGCTGATTTTGATGGGGTTGCCGTCTTTATCACGTTGCAGGGTGACGGGCAAATTGGCATAGTCGTTAATGGGGTAGGATTCTTGCTGGTAGCCATCAGTGTTCAGATATTGTTGGAAATAGCCTTCTTGATAAAGCAAGCCAACGCCGACAAGCGGTAAGCCGAGGTCACTGGCGCTTTTTAGATGGTCGCCACTGAGCACGCCCAGACCGCCCGAATAATTCTGTAAACATTCCGTCAGTCCAAATTCCATCGAGAAATAAGCGATAACGGGTTGTTTCTTATTTTTGCCGTAGGTGTTCTGATACCATGTCGTTTTTGAGGTCATATATTCGTCGAAAGCATCGCATACACGTTGATAGTGTGCCATGAAAGATCGATCATTGGCACATGCTTCCAGACGTTCCTGACTAACAAGCCCTAGCATCCAGACCGGATTACTGCGTGTTTTGACCCACAGATCGGGATCAATACGGCGAAACAGGGAAATTGACTCGAAATCCCATGACCAGCGCAAATTGTAAGCCAGGTCTTGTAAACGTCCGAGTGGTTTAGGGAGTTTGGGTACTACGTTTATTGTCGCTACAGGTCTAACCATTGGAGACTCCTGTATATTTGATAAATGATAGATGATGTCAAACTGGTTGTTAAAATACAGCGATTTCAAAAACCAGCGTTAAGCATAGCCTGAATACTGGTGAATTGGCAATTGTAGAAAATGACGTTTTCTTTACAATAATGCCGATTTTTCTGGCATTTTGCACAAATATATGCCCATAAATCTCCTCTATTATTCCGTTTGTGCTATGCTAGAATAGCACCGCCTAGTCTTTATTAGGTGATAACGTGTGTGAAAGGAAAACAATGTTGAAGAAAGATGTGGTCAGCAAAGGCACAATCAATAAGGTGACGTTTTACACGCACCCATTGCCGGAGGCGGAAACCGCCTATCTCGTTGGCGATTTTAATGAGTGGGACGAAGCCGCCAGCCCGATGCAACAACTTAAGGATGGGCGTTTTAAACTCGTCTTAAAATTGGATACTGGTAATGCGTATCAGTTCCGCTATCTTGTAGACGGTGATTGGCACAATGATTGGGAAGCTGACGAATACGTTCCAAACCCCTTCATTGGTGACAATTCCGTTGTTCGCACCTAGTTGATTTAGTTCAATTAGCCTAGTTTTCACGCTTTATAAAGATCGACCTCTCAAGTTTCTGAGAGGTCGTCGTGATTCTAGGGCTAAGTTAAGAGGGAAGAGTGATTATTTCTTCTTAGAGTAGCCCACTGATGCCCCATTAGGCACATTTTTATCGGCATATTTCTTGAAGTCTTCTGCGCGTAGATCTGTGCCGAGTGTCACACTATGACCGACACTAAAGCCCGGTGGTACATGGGTGTTTTTGCCAACAGACGTGATGCCAAGATCACCCACATCACTGATTTTACCTACATGCGCGTTATGCCCGATGACTGCGATTTTATCAAGGATACAACGTTCCACCACCGCGCCCGCTTCAATATAGCAATCATTAAGAATGATGGACTCGCGGATAACGGCGTTCGGTCCTACATACACACCGGGGGACAGAATACTCCGCTCTACGATTGCACCCTCCGCGATGACAGAACCATCCGTGATGAGGCTGTCTATCACCTGTGCGCCTCTGGCAATATGTACAGGCGGGCGTTCTTCACTTCGGGTATGAATGATCCATGTCCGGTCATTCAAATTCATCGCAGGCGGAGAAGCCAGTAGATCCATATGGGCTTCCCAATAGGCATCAACCGTTCCCACGTCAATCCAATAACCGCCGTAAGGGTAGGCAAACACGTCCAGACCGCGCTCAATCATCATCGGCACGATACTTCTGCCAAAGTCTTTCGGTGAATCCGGCGTTTGCTGGTCAACTTCCAACATTTCTTCTAATGCAGAATAGCTGAAAACGTATACACCCATGCTGGCAAGGTTGCCGGGCGGGTCGGCGGGTTTTTCTACAAAGTCCACCACGCGATAATCATCATCGGTGTCCAGAATACCAAATCGGCTGGCTTCGTCCATCGGGACGCGAATCGTGCAGACGGTAGCATCCGCGCCTTTTTCGATGTGCCATTGGATGACAACATCGTAGTCCATCTGATAGATATGATCGCCGGACAGAATCAACACATATTCCGGACGACCACGCCGCACAAAATTCAAATTCTGGTTGACCGCATCGGCAGTACCCGCATACCAATCCGTGTCATAGCGCCCTTTGTACGGCTGAAGTAATTGCACCCCGCCGGTGAACGTCCGGTCAAGATCCCACGGGCGACCTTTACCGATATGATCGTTCAGACTATGGGGACGATATTGCGTAAGGATAAGCACATCAAAAATGTTTGAGTTGACACAATTGCTCAGTGTAAAATCAATAATGCGATATTTCCCTGCAAAGGGAACGGCTGGTTTGGCGCGTTTACTGGTCAATGTGCCGAGTCGTGTACCTTCACCGCCTGCTAAAACAATGGCTTTAACTTTCAAAATTAACCTCTCCTTGAGTCTATAAGTTTGCGATATAAAGACGCATAACGTTCTGCGCTTTGTTTCCAGCTAAAATCTCGTTGCATGGCACGGCGTTGCATCCGTTGCCATACGTCGGGGCGTTCGCGGAATGTTTGGATTGCCCAGCGCATCGTGCCGAGTACGGCTTCCGGTTTTTCCCACTCAAACGTGAATCCGGTACCCCGTTCCCCGTCGCCGTTGTCATAATTCTCAACAGTATCTGCCAGACCGCCCGTTTCACGCACAAGTGGCAACGCACCATAACGCATGGCGCTCATCTGACCGATGCCACACGGTTCAAAATGGCTCGGCATCAGGAAAATATCACACCCTGCGTAAATTTGTTGGGCAACCGCCGCATCAAATTCGAGGTAGGCACGAACTTTGCCGGGGAAATCCTGTCCTAAGCGCCACAGAGCATATTCCAGGTCGGGATCACCGGTGCCAAGCATAATAAGCTGTACATCAGCCTCAGCAAGTAGCTGTCGTAAGGCGGGTAGGGCGAGATCAATTCCCTTTTGCCATACAAGGCGACTCACAAAGCTAATCAGTGGAATGCTGTCATTGACTTGCAGACCCGCGAGTCGTTGTAGATAACGCTTATTTTCGATCCGGTGTTCGTGAAAATTATCTATCGTGTAATTTTTGATGATGCGCGGGTCGGTTTCCGGATTCCACACCTCATTGTCGATACCGTTGAGGATGCCATACAGATCGGAAATGCGTGTACGAATCATACCATCCAGACCATAGCCCATATATGGATACTGAATTTCGATTGCGTAACGCGGACTGACTGTGGACACAATATCTGAATAGGCAATCGCAATCGCTAGCGTGTTATTGGTCAGGTCTTGATAGACGAGATCGGGGTGATTTCTACCGGGAATGCCCATCTTCCACATATACCCGCCCATAAAGTCGCCCTGATACATCAAATTATGGATGCTCAACATGGTAGACACATGAGACCATTCTTGCTTCCAACGGTTTTCCGCTACCAAAAAGGGGACTAATCCGGTATGCCAATCATTAGCGTGGAACACATCAGGGAACCATCCCAGACGTTCCCGCAATTCCCATGCCGTCGCCATTGTGAGTTGGTTAAAGAAGATAAAGCGAGGCGAATCCCAGTTCCATTCGGTATAAACCGTCGTGTCGTCGCCGAAATAGGGCCAGCTTTGCACGAAATAAAACGGTACACCATCGCGCACAGTTGAATAGACATTTACATCCGATGTGCCTTCGTGATGTGTAAATTTGAAGGAGAAAAGATGGCTGATCTGAAATTTTTCATGGTTGATAAATCCATATCCGGGCATGATGACCCGTGCATCCACCCCGATCTGGCGTAATGCGGCGGGAAGTGACCCGACGACATCCGCAAGCCCGCCTACTTTAGCGAATGGATAGGCTTCTGCTGTGGTAAAAAGTATGTTCATTGAAGAGAACGTCTCCTTCGTGCGGCGGCGGCTAGTCACAGATATGATCTACTGTTTGTCGTAGTCGACGCGGTTGATTATAACAGGTGCTATTTAACGATTTATTAGGACACAGGTGCAAAGTCCTCATAGTCAATGCCTTCAAAGACCTTGTCGATCTCAAAAAGTGTATCCGCAAGCGTACGATCCGGCGAACCGTTCTCCAAACCATCTGCAAGCTGATTAAATCGTTCCAGATGTTGCGTGAAGCGTTGGATGGCATATTCGCGTGCTTGCCCTGTCGTCACCAAAAATGACCAATCCGAGCTAGACAGGAGCAATAATTCCCGCGCCGCCTGATTCAACACCGCCCGTTCATCGTCACCTGGTTCAGTGAAGGTCTGCGCGAGGGTTTGCATCCGCGCTTCGCTTTCATGGATCGGTTGCCACATCCAATGCGTTTCGCCATTATCCCATGTGAAATGTGTGCCACCCGCGCCCCATGAGCCTTCCGGTATATGTAAGGTCATCTGGGGGGGATAATCTTCAAGATATTTTGTAGCGGTAGTCAATTCGATTTCTGGATTGTTCGCCAGATGCCGGAGCACTTTGCCAAGCCATGTTACACCCTCAAACCACCAATGCCCGAATAACTCGGTATCGTAATTGGAGGAGATCATGCCGTAATTGCCAGTTTCGTTGTGATAATCACGCAATAAATCGCCGACGAGATGGGCGAAATGCTCCGCATGTTGATCCACTTTATAATTTGCCCAATCAGGATGGTAATAATCTTTTTCCGGCAGGTCGACTTTTTCGCCCGTTACGCGCCAATATTGCAAGCCACTCGTGCCTGCTTTACGGTGAAATTCGCGGTAATCAAAATCGCCCGGATAGCCCCAATCGGCGCTCCACACCTGTTGTCCGGTGCGATTATTCCGTCCCATGACCGCCACACCGGAATTATCCCCGTTGTTTTCCGGCGAACTGCTATCACTCACCCAATAAGCATGGAACGTGTTCACATCACGGCGTGGCGCATTTAGATTTTGCGAAGACGGGATCACATAACGCCGTTTGATGTCGCCATACGGTCCAATCACATCCCCCGCCGCAATTCCCACCGGCTGACCGCCTGTGATGGCATGGGTTTCGCTAAAGAAAATTTTCAGGTCAAGTTGTTTCAGGAAGTGTTCGATGCCGGGGCGAGTCATGCCATTATCGTCAAAGTAAGCGGGGCGATAGGCGCATTCAGGGAGCCAGATTCCGGTGGGTTTTCTCCCGAAAAGTCGTTCATGGGTGCGAACCGCCGTCTTGAGTTGCCCGACGATGGCGCTATCGTGACCGAGCAGGGGCAGGTAGCCGTGTGTGGCGGCGCTGGTGATAATCTCGATGTAGCCTTCGTCCTGCAAGGTGCGAAATGCGCCGATGATGTCCCGATTAAAGCGATTGATAAACGCATCCTTGACGCTTGAATACCAATTTTTGTACCAGCGTGCCAATAAGAGTAAATGTTCGTCTGATTGAGTTGAATCCAGCGATTGAAAATCCGGGAATTTTTCCGCGCCGGGCAACGTCTCGACATCGGCGGTTTTTTCCTGAGCGACGGCGATATTCTTCGGCTCATCGAAGTACCACATATCGCGTTCTGCCGCCGTAATCCGCATGTTCAGGTAGTCTTCAAAGTGTTCTAGCACCAATGGATCGTTGAGTTGTTCACCTAGAACAGGGGTTATGCCAATTGTCAGTTTAAAATCTACGCCGTCGCCTTTGAGATCATAAAGTGTTTGTAACAGGGGGATGTAAGTTTCGGTTGCCGCTTCATGAATCCACTCTTCGCCATGGGGCCAACGCCCGGCGAGCCTTGCATAAGGCATATGACTGTGCAGTACAAACGTAAATGCACCAATTGAAGCCACTAGCCATCTCCTAAACCGTTTTCTTAACCAAAATTTAGCACCGATTGTAACGGGTGTCAGGGGAAAGGTGCAACAATTACGTGGTTGTCTAACGAGTGATGGCAGTCCAAAAAACGGAGGTGTTTCTGCTAATTTCTGGTGAAAATAAAAATGCCCTGCATGATTGCAAGACATTGACTGGTCACTAAACTAGGCGATGGATTAATCTGCGACTGGAAGCACAATCGTAAAGATACTGCCCTGTCCCTGCTGGCTCCGCACACGTAAAAATCCGCCGTGTGCTTCTGCAACCATACGCGCAACAAACAATCCCTGACCCAATCCACGCGGATCAAGTAATTTGCCTGTGCTTGTGCGTGGCTCTCCGCGATAGAAACGCTCAAAAACGTGGGGGAGGTCTTTTTCCGAGATACCGACCCCGCTATCAATCACATCAAGCACGATGTACTGATCGTCTTCTTCATCTAATCCGGCGGCGATCATCACGTTGCCACCCGGTTCGTTGTAGCGGACGCTATTTTGTACCAGATGCCCTAATGCCCAGCGCAAGCGTTGATCGTCCCCTTGCACGCGCAAACTGCGGGTATTACGGGGCATCACTGCCGCATCCAGCTTATTACGCTTCAGTTCGGGTGTCATGCCGTTAACGACACTCCAGATTAATGGCTCAATATTGACGACATCGTGGCGCAAGCTGAACGTTCCCGCGCTCATTTCTGAGATGTCCAGCAATTCCACCACCATGCGATCCAGAATATCGACATTGCGCGTCAAGGTTTCTAACAGGCGACGGGGTGGGGGTTGGTCTTCCGGTTGTCCGGCGATGACTTCCGCCATGCCTTTGATGACGGTCATCGGGGTTTTAAGCTCGTGCGAAATCGCCGTTACAAATTGATCTTTGAGGCGATCCGCCAGCGCATCCCGCGTTACATCGCGCAAGACGATCATTGTGCCGAGTCGTTCACCATTTTCACCCGCAACTGCCGCCAATTGTGCGCCGACGATGCGCCCGTTGACCTGTACACGGGTAGGATCGCCGAGTGGGGCGAGTTCGGTATCGACCTGATCGACATCGCGGTAGGCATCGAATAACATGCCGAGTTCGCTATCCCAGAAGTTTTTCATCGTGCCGAGCAAATCGCGCGCCGCCTGATTGTTCAGGACGATGCGACCTTCGTTGTCCTGCATGATGATGCCTTCATCAAGCCGATTGAGAATCCCTTGCAGGCGCTTCACATCTTCCGCACGATCCATCAAGGCTTGCTTGAGCATGGCATTTTTTTCTTTGATCCGGCGCGCCACTTCGATTTTTTGTTGTAAATCATCGCGCATAACACGTTCTTCCGTATCTTCTGGTGTTCGTTTTTTGCGAGAATTCAAGCCTGTATAGAGACGGCTAAAGAGGCGTTCCGTCATTGATCCCAACAAATTGACTCTGCTAATCGCCCCGCTAATTTCTTCTGCGTTGGACGGTGGTGGTGTGTCGCTCATAAGTTGTCTCAGGCTCTGCTGGCAATAACTTTATCGAGAATGAGTTTAAGCTGGTCGAAATCCGGCAAGGGTTTGTTAATCACATGGTCGATGCCGAACTCTCGTTTCATCATTTGCATATCCTCATCGCTGAGGACAAAGGCAGTCATCAAAACAATCGGGATATTCTTGATCGGCTCTGTTTGGCGAATACGCTTGGAAAGTTCGTTGCCGCGTCTGCCGGGCATACGAATATCCATCAAGGCGAAATCCGGCAGAATCCCTTTATAGGTGCCCGCGTCAATTTCATCCAACATATCCCACACTTTTTGACCACTTTCATAGGTCATGGGGTTATTTCCCCATACCTGGCACATCATCGCCACTAGATTACGAATATCGGCTTCGTCTTCGGCAATTAACCAGTTCAAAATTCGCCTCCATCACATTGCTTGGCGCTAGGTTCATTTTATATCAAGACTTAACGTTAGGATAGCACAACGTCAAGTATGATTTCATTATAGTCAATTTCTCGTTTGTTTACCTAATTAAGGGTAAATGTGGACTGAAATCTTCGGCGAGAATGTCGATTGCGAAAATCAGTCCATCTCCACAGTTGCCTATTAATCATGGAAATTCTATTATATAGGGTAGGAATTTCGTTTGAAAAATGCGAAAGGTGGCATAACTCTTGTCTACTTGGATGGTTGTCGAGGATGAACCCGATATTTACGAAGTGCTTTTGGCGATGTTCGGGATATGGGGCATTGAAGGCGTGGCGTTTGTAGATGGTGAAGAAGCCATTTCATGGATTGAGGATGTAGATCAGGGGAGCTTTCAGGGTGAATTGCCTGAATTAGCCCTGCTCGATATTCGTTTGCCGGGTGCAGTACAGGGTCCTGATGTGGGCGCACGCTTACGTAAAAGTGACGCTCTGAAGCATGTGGCGATTGTGCTCATCACCGCCTATAAGCTCAAGCCTGAAGAAGAAAAGCAAATTATCTCCGATGCTGGTGCAGATATATTAGTCTATAAACCGCTCCCCAAATTCAACGAACTGCAAACGCTATTAGAAGAAACGATTGCGGCGCGGCGGGCGAAAATCACCACAGACCCGAAAAATAAGGCGTAATTTATGGTCAACTCAACTGTAGAGTCCATGCTCAATGTTGCGCCATCGCGGGCAATCACGCGGCGCGCACGCGATTATTTACAGATTGCGGCGATTGCGATCAGCCTCGGTATTTTTATTGGCTTTTTAGCCATTGCCATGTTTGTCGTGCCGTTTGTCAATGAAAATAGCAGTGCATTTGGTGCGTATGACATCATTCGTAGCGGTTTGTTTTTATTAGCGGGTGTGCTGGGTGTGGTTGGTTTAGGACTCATTGTACGCGCCATGACGCTGAAAACAGAAAACAGCCTTGCGCGTATCGTGGGCGATTCACTTGCTTTGCAACTCGGTAGTCGTGCGCCGCAATTCAAATTTATCCGTAACATCAACAAACGCGGGGTCGGCTATGTGGATGCCGTGCTCATCGGTCCGCCCGGTGTGCTGGTGTTCCGTATCACCGATATTGAGGGTGAATTCCTCAATGAAAAGGGCAAATGGCTGAAGCGTGCGCGTAGTGGTCGCCTTGAGACGATGCGTTTTAACCCCACCCAAGATGTGATTGATGATATGAAAACCATCAAAGATTATCTTGAAATGCGAGAATTTAAAGAGGTTCCCATGTTTGGCGTGGTGGTGTTCATGAAGGACACGCCTCAGGTAAAACTGGATCGTAAAGATGCCGTTATTCCAGTAACCCACCTGAGTGGCTTACAGCAGTATCTGCGGGACGGTTTTCTGGCGAAAGATCGTATTGATGTAAAGAGAGCAACCGCAATTTTTGATGTCCTATTCGATTGGTAAAATTTATGCCCACGACCATTATTCTCGCGCCGGTGGGTGCAGGTAAGACGAACGTTGTACTTGATCGTCTTACGAAGATGCTGGATACCGCGCCTTTTGCAAAGGTCTGGGCATTGCTTGCCAGCAAACGACAGGAAAATGCCTTTCGTCAGCGTCTTGTGGAACATCACACCAGCAAGCCGGTATTTTTTAACGTCGAGTTTTTCAATTTCTATCAATTGTATCAGCGTGTGCTTGATATGAAAGGCGAACCCCCGCGTGATCTTAGTGACACAGCGCGCTATGGCATTTTGCGGGCGGTGATCGGTGACTTACAGCGTGAAGGGCAGTTGCATGTCTTTAGCGCGATTGCCGAAACGCCTGGATTTTTACGCATCACCGCTGATTTTATCTTTGAACTCAAGCAAAATCGCATTTTCCCTGAAGATTTCACCACCGCCGCCGCACTTACCCACCGTGACAAAGATCAAGAACTGGCGCTGATTTACGAAAGCTATCAGCAACGATTGCAATATCATCAGCTGGCAGACATCGAAGGGCAGGGCTGGCTGGCGCAACGGATGCTAGAAGAGGATGCTGAATTGGCGGGCGATGTGCAATTGCTGATCGTCGATGGCTTCGATCAATTTACCCCTGTGCAAGCCGATATTCTGAGTTTGTTGGCGGGACGTGTTGGCGAGACGCTCATCACCCTGACGACCATCAGTGAACGAGAAAAGACTGTCGGGCGACGTTTTGATCGGGCGCTGGAGTCTTTAACCGAACGACTGGGCAAAAATACCTATGAGATCAAGCCACCCCCCGCAGATGCACAGGGCAATCGGCATCCACGCCTGCAATATTTGATTGAACAGGTTTTTCGGCATCGTATTGACCACTCACTTTTGCCCGCTGATGATGGTTCAGGTGATTGTTTACGGATGATCGAAGCGCCGTCGACAGCGAGTGAAGTCAGTGCGGTTTTGCGTCGGGTCAAACACCTGTTGCTGGATGGCGAATCGCCCGAAGAAATCATGATCGTCCTGCGTGATTGGGGACGGTATTACACGCATTTCCTGAGCGATATGCCGATTTACGGCTTGCCATTGGTGTTGCATTACGGGCAACCGTTGGCGGAAAATCCGGCGATTGATGCGTTGATGATGCTCTTGCAACTGCATGAAAATGATTTCCGTCGGCGCGATCTACTCGACGTATTGCGCTCACCTTATTTTGCCGTTCCCGCCTTAAACGAACCCCAGATTAATCTGCTAGAACAAATCAGCCAGAAATTTGCGGTGATCGGTGGCAAGGAACAATGGCTGGATGCGATTCAATTGGCGATCAAACCCCGATCAGACGATGAGGACGACCCCACACCAGCAGATTCTCACGAAACGCTCATTGATGCGGTCACGGCACACAATTTACAAGCTGATCTGGAAGAATTTTTCGATTGGATCACTCCGGCAGACTCGGCGACAGTAGAAGATTATATCGGCTGGCTAGAAATGCTGATCGGCTATGATCCCGAAATTGAACTCGATTACGAGGGTGATTTAGAGATTGAAATGGGCGGTTATACGCTCGATATGATCGCCCGTATGCGCGATAAACATGCCCCGCCGGAGATCATCGCCCGCGATTTAACCGCAATGCAGGAATTTAAACGCGTGTTGCGTGGATTGCTCGCCGCCCGTGAATTGCTGACTTCGTTGGAAGGTGGCGACGAACCGGAATTTGCATGGGCAGATTTTGCCTCCGATTTACAGACTGCCGTCAACGCCGCCTCGGTGAATGCCCGTCCCAATCGCTCCGGTCAGGTGCTAGTGACAACGGCGGCGGATGCGCGTGGCTTGCCCCATGAGCATGTTTTCGTCGTTGGTTTATCAGAAGGCATTTTCCCGGCACGCATCCCTGAAGACCCGCTTTATCTGGATAGTGAACGCCGGAAGTTAAAAGCGTACGGCATCACTCTACTAGAACAATCCGAGCGGGCGGCGGATGATGGCGTATTTTACGAGTTGCTGTGTTTGCCACGGCGCACCCTAACGCTTTCCCGCCCCACAGTCGATGATGGCAAGCCGTGGATTGAGAGCCATTTCTGGCGGGCGGTGAATGCCGTCTTTCCACTGGAAACGAACGCGATTACATGGGAACGGTTACCCGTCGGTAAGGTGGTTTTGCCGGAAGAAGCCGCTTCATGGGATGAGGTCGCGCTGGCGGTGGCGGATCAACTTGCGTCACCCGCCGATGAACTGACTGCCAACGGGCGCGGGGTCTATAACTGGCTGGCGGGGTCGTCGTATTGGGCGCAGATTGATAGCGGACGGGCGATTGATGCCGGGCGGCTAGGGCGTGCGTCTCATAATCGTTATAGTGGCGTGTTGGAAAATGATGCGTTGATCTACGAAGCGGCGCAGGCATTTCGCCCTGATGTCAAGTGGAGCGCCAGCCGTCTAAATGATTACGGCGTGTGTGGCTTTAAGTTCTTTGCCAAACGCTTGCTCAAATTAGAGCCGCTGGATGAGCCGGAAATTGGTTTGGATCATCTGCAACGCGGGTCGCTCAATCATAAAATCCTTGAACTCACCTATGAGCAGGTGGGCGAGCACGGCATGACCATCACCGAGGAAAATCAAGCCGAAGCTCTGACTATTCTAGAATCAGTCGCCGGGCAAGTGTTTTCCACCGCGCCGGACGACTTTGGCTTTCGGGTGGACGGCTCATGGGAGATCGAACAGCAGATCATTTTGCGACGCTTACATGCGCTGGTGACGGCAGATTTTAGCGCGAAAAACCCCATTGATAAGGCGTTCGGCACACGGGAACGGATTCCCCATCAACAGGAAGCCTTTTTCGGCAACGACGAAGATTTTATCGACGTACCGCTTGAAAATGGCGATACCCTCCGGCTTCTGGGCTTCATAGATCGGATTGATCGTGAAGGAGAGCGTGTGGTGATTATTGATTACAAGGGCAGTACCACCATTGCGCTATCGGAGATGGAAGAAGGGCGCAATGTGCAGATGATGGTCTATATGCTGGCGGCGGAGCAGTTGTTTACCCGTCAGGGATTGACCGTGGCTGGTGGCGCGTTCTGGCATTTGAACAATCGCGGCTTAAGTGGAACGATCAAAATGGACGACGCAGGACGCGAGTCTATCCGGCAAGCACAGGCGCATATTGTCGAATATCTGGAACGTGGGCGACAGGGTGATTTTGCCGTCCATGCCAATAAGCCTGATAAGGGGAAGTGCATCCATCATTGTGATTATTCGCATCTGTGCCGCATGAGTATGACCAATCGCTACAAACCGGACTGATGCCGGACATAGTGCATATTTAACGGACTTTTTGGAGGGTAGGGTAAAAATATGGAGTTTGAACAGGCGAAAAATACATTGCGAGATGGCTATGTCGTCGCGGGGATGGAGGTTGTGGACGAGGGCGAAAACCAACTCATCTTACGCTATAAAAACTCCGCTTTCCTTGTCAGCGAAGAAGATATTCAAGAATATGCCGATAGTGAATCCCTGCGCCTGAGCGGGAAAGCGCTACCGGGTGAGTGCGGGGTGGTCAGCGTGGAATATCGAGAGCAGGTCGTGCAACCGCTAGACCCGATTCGCTGGCGACATCTCCCGCCGCTAGAGATGGGCTTTGTCTTCGGCACGCCGGATGATGACGACCTCTATGTGACGATTGGTGCGCCCTCTGCTGAGTTCTTGAATTATTTCCGCTTTGATCCTGCCTATCTTGAAATTTGCCTTGAACGCATGGAACGTGCACCGGATTCCGATAAACCGTTGGACATCCGTCAGGGATTTTATCGCTTGCCAACGGTGCAGGTGCATAACGTCAACGAGAAGGATATTGACGGGGCGCTCAAACGCTCAAGCGCGGTCATTGACTATTGCTTTTTTGAACTGTCCTACTTGAAGCAATTGCCCGTGGGCTTGGCGGATGAATGGCCCGCCCGTCGCCGTCTGGGTGAGGATACATTTACATTTCAGGAAGATGTCGCGGAGAATTTGCTCCCCATGCCGCCCGCAGATTTTAATGGCGATGTGGTCGCATTTTATCAACTGGGCATGAGTAGCCGGATTCCCGTGTTGCAATACTGGGCATATTATCAGGTGTTGGAATATTTCTTCGTGCGGACCTATGACGAGAGTCTGCACAAAGGGCTGGCGGATCGGCTTAAAGACCCGCGTTTTAAACCGTCTTCCGCGCAATTGGATCGTATCGTGCAGGATGTCGTCGATCATCTGGATGCGGCGGACGAAACCGCGATGCTCGAAGCGGTGCTCAAAAAATATGTTGATCCGGCGGAAGTCATCGATTTTATCAGCCAATATGAAGCGCATCTCGGCGAAGGTCTGTATACCAAACGCCGTCGCCTGTTCGGTGAAGATATTGAAGTCCGGCTGGATAAAGACACCGTGCTAGAGAATGTCGCACGGACGATTCATGCACTACGGGCAACTCTGCTGTTTTCTTCGGATCGCTTCTCCCGTACTGCCCGTTCGGTGAGCTACAGCAAAATCAGTGAATCTGTCGCGCCGGAAGTCCCGCTGATGAAATTTCTTGCGGAGCGCATCATCATCGGCTCGGCGACATAGGAAACACACATATCTTACAAGTTAAGGGACGTTTATGGGTATACAATGAGTATTTAATCACTCAGCTTAGAAAGAATTAAAATCACTATGCCGGAAAATTCGATGGTATTTGCACTACTTATTGATGGTGATAATGTGTCATTATCATTAGCCACAAAAATACTGAATAAAATCAGTGAAATTGGCAAGATAATCATCAAGAAGGTCTATTTAAACAATGCTTCACTTACTTCACAGTGGAACACCATCATAAATGACTATTCGCTCGAACCTGTGTGGGTTCCTAACAATACTTCGGCGAAGAATGCGGCAGATATAGCTCTTGTTATTGATGCTATGGATTTACTGTGTAATCGGTCAGATATTGAGGGTTTTTGTATCATCTCAAGTGATAGTGATTTTACGAGATTAGCCGCACACATTGTAGGAAAGAACAAATTCATATTGGGTATTGGTGAGGATAAAACACCAAAATCCTTTATGAATGCGTGTTCTAAATTTATGTCTATTGTTGAACTGCTAGAAACACAATTTCCTATAGACCAACTTAAAAATACTTCCGTTTCAGAAAATGAAACAGATGGTACTCAAACATTTGAGATGCTGCTTATTCAAGCATACGAAATTATTCCCAAAGATCAAGATGGATGGGTTCCACTTGTTGACGTAAAAGCGCAAATGCTTGCTGTCAATCCAGAATTTCAAACAAGTGATTATCAAAATACTCGCCGATTAGCAGAACACATCAAGAGTTTAGCTGAAGTTTATCCTACTGGTGTGCTTGAGATAGATGAAAAATTAGATAGCAAACCAGTAATTCATAATATTCGTATGGACTGCGACACCATTAACTTTATTGAGGCGTATAAGCAAGCACCTGTAAGAGAGCGGGATGGATGGGTACTTCTGTCTATCATTGGGGAAGAATTGAAGAGATACGCGACCTATGAAAATGGGTTTAGTTATCATGGTATAAGAAATAAACGACTTTCGAAAATTGCTATGGAGATAGTAAAAGATTATCCTGAAAAAATTGAAATCAACGAAGAAAATGATGGAAACTCGGTGATTTATCTCGTTCGTATAAATCTGCAACCGTAGATGTAATCCAAACTCTTAGTGATTGCTAAATCAGGATAGTTACACATGAATTTAACCCGACACACGCTGAATGTTCAAGACGATCAGATCGTTTATTTTACGGCTGGATTGCCACAAAATCCGGCGGTGGTGCTGGTGCATGGTTGGAGTTCCTATCATGGTCTCTGGCAAAGCACGATTGACGTGTTGAGTGAGCACTACTTTTGCATCGTGCCGGATTTACTGGGCTTTGGTGAAAGTGACAAGCCCCGCACTGGTGATTACAGTATGGAGGCACAGGGTCGGCGTGTGCTGGCGGTGATTGATGCACTGGATATACAGCATTTTCACCTCGTCGGGCATTCGATGGGCGGTAAAGTGGCGT
Organism: Aggregatilineales bacterium; assembly: GCA_040219275.1. GTDB lineage: Bacteria > Chloroflexota > Anaerolineae > Aggregatilineales > Phototrophicaceae > JAVJSU01. The sequence continues at coordinate 33,938 of JAVJSU010000046.1, forward strand.
TGTGCATCGCTTCTGTGCTTGCGCCGGAACGGGTGCTGACGCTGATTGATGTTGCCGGGCTGGTGCGTGAAAGAGCCGGACACGATATTGAGCGATTGTTTCCTCTGGCGCGGGTCAATTTTTATTTGCCGGTTGCCATGCCACTCATGCGCGTGCTGGCGAAAAAACGCTGGACGGCGCGTTATATTTTCGACGTGATGTTCTACGACATGTCCGCGGTGCCTTATGACGCATGGCGCGAGGATCGGCGGGTTTTCTTCCAGAAAGGGGCGAGTGCAGGCATATTCTTGGCGGCGCGGGCGTTGCATGAGGCGGATTTTACGCCACAATTATGCCACATTTGCGCGCCGACACTGGTTATTTTCGGCAAGCAAGACCGTATGGTGCCGCCCGCTGATGGTCTGGTAGCCTGCTCGGAAATTCACGATGTCCGTTTGGTGGAATTCGAGCACTGCGGGCATTTCCCGATGTATGAATGCCCTGACCAATATCTTGAAACCGTACAGAATTTCCTCGCAGAAGCCGGATAGACGATAGGATTGAGTCCTGTGACAAACGCACAATTTACGGATGAGCAGAGAAAAGCCATCCTCACGCATGATCGTAACTTGATTGTTATGGCGGGCGCGGGGTCCGGCAAGACCTTCGTGCTGGTGGAGCGTTATCTGGCTCTGCTAGATGCCCACAATAAGCCGGAAATCCCCAAAGAAGACCGCTGGCGCTTGAATCAACTGGTGGCGATCACCTTTACGCGCAAAGCGGCACAGGAAATGCGTGATCGCGTCCGTCAGGCATTGGAAAATCGCCTGCGTAGCGCAAACGATGCTGGCGATGATGAGCAAGCACAACTCTGGGCAGACTTAGTCTCTCAGATGGACAGTGCGCGGATTGACACCATTCATGGCTTATGTGCGTCCCTCCTACGGGCGAATGCCGCCGAAGCCGGAGTTGATCCTGATTTTGCCGTGCTGGATGAAGTTGAAGCGGGTATTTTGCTGGACGATGTGATTGACCGTGTGCTGGCGGATGTCATCGAAATGGGCGATGACGCATTAGCCCTATTTGAGCATTACGGCATGGCAGGGGTGCGGTCAACGCTGGCAAATCCGGCATTATTGGCGCTTGATCTGCCCACTTTGCCGGATGATTTAATGGCGGAGTGGCAAGACCTACATTTACAGGCAACGAGAGTCGGTGTGACTGAATTTCTCGCCTTTGTGGAGCAGAGCGGGACGTTTGAGCCTGTAGATGGTGATCTTATTGGTGACCAATGGCGGGATTGTCTGCGCTGGCTTGGCTTTTTGTCGAATGGCACAGAAGAACATTATTATGATGCTTTATTGGGCATTTGTGCTGTTAAACTGACGGGCGGAAAGCAAGACAGTTGGGGCGGTAAAGATATTCTGCAAGAAGCAAAAGCCACTTTGAAATTATTCCGTGAAGCGGCGACGGATATTCTGAAGCAGATCGGCGAACCACCGGGCGAACGTGACGCGCAAGCCGCTGAATTTCTGCCCTTGTGGGTTGATTTGATCCAACGGGTGAGCGCAAGTTTTGCGGAGATCAAACAGCAAAACAGCCTACTCGATTTTGATGATCTTGAAAGCCTGACGCGCAACTTATTCATCGCCTATCCCGAAGTGAAGCGCCGCTATCGTGATAATGAATTTAAGCACTTGCTGGTGGATGAATTTCAAGACACCAATCAGCGCCAATGGGACATCATCAAAGGGCTGGCGAGTTTGCGGGCAGATGGCGCGATGTTCGTCGTTGGTGATGAGAAGCAAAGTATTTACGCTTTTCGCGGCGCGGATGTGAGCGTTTTCGGCGATGTGAAGCAAGAAATTACAGGCAATAACGGCGAATCTCTCACCTTGTCACAATCGTTCCGCACGCATCAGCCGTTGATCGCAACCTTCAATCACTTATTTTCGCGTTTATTGACGCGCGATGAAAATAGTCCGGTTGGGGCGTATCAGGTCACGCTGGATAAGAAGATGAGCGCCACCCGCGTCCCGCCACAGGATGCGCCGTTGATCGACTTTATCCTGATTAATTCCGCTACAGAACTGGAAAATGGCGAAAGAGCTGGTGCAGAAAAAGCACGGCAATGGGAAGCCTATGAGATCGCGCAACTACTCAAAGCGAAGGTCGGCACGCGCCTGATTTATGACAAGGGCGAAAAGCGCACGCGTGTTATGCGTTATGACGATGTGGCGATTTTGTTCCGGTCTCTTTCTCAAGTCAACCTTTACGAAAATGTGTTTAAGGCTCAGGGTATCCCGTTCGTGACTGTCGCCGGACGCGGGTATTATGACCGTCAGGAAGTGTGGGATTTACTGAGTTTGCTCAAGGCGTTGCACAATCCGTCCGATAATTTATCGCTGGCGGTGGCGTTGCGCTCGCCCTTATTTGGCTTGAGTGATGACGCGCTTTTCGCTCTGCGCTTACGCATATCAGACGCGGATGCGACAAGCGAGGAAAATACCACACGTAAACTGGTGCCGGTGCGCCTCTGGGATGCGCTGGCGTTACCCAACGATAAGCTCCCCGCAGATGAGGTCGAACGGGTTGAATTTGCGCGTAAAACACTTTATGCGCTCAAGGACACGTCCGGGCGGGTGACCATCTCCGAATTATTGCGTGATGCACTGGCACGCACGGGCTATCTGGCGGTGCTCAGTGGCTTGCCGGATGGCGCACGCAGACGCGGCAACGTGGAAAAAATTCTCGAAAAAGCACAATCGAGCGGCAAAATCACGCTGGGCGCATTTGCTCAATATCTGGGCGATTTGAGCGCACGGGAAGTACGGGAAGGCGAAGCGGCGCTGGATGTTGAAGGCGCGGTGACGATCATGACGATTCATGCCAGCAAGGGGTTGGAATATCCCATGATTGTGCTGGCGGATGCGTCATGGGATCGGGGCGCTGGGGGCGCAAAATCGACTCTTGTGTATGACGAGACAGTGGGGCTAGCGTGTACGATTTACGATCCTGATGCTGATAAATTTCAGCCAACATTCGTACATGGTCATATTGAACGCTTAACCAATCTGCGCGATTCAGCCGAAAGTTTGCGGTTGCTATATGTCGCCGCTACCCGCGCACAGGACGCACTGGTGATTAGCGGGCAGGTAGCTTCTAAGGCAAGTGGCTGGACGATCAAAGGGTGGTTGCCACAACTGCTGGACGGTTTTAATTTATTTGAAAACTTTGATGAAGTCGTCAACAACGTTATAGATTACACGTTAGATGATGGTACCCGCGGCACGATTAATCTGTTTATGCCGGAGAATTTTCCGCCGGAAGAAGCCTTTACCTTCGCGTCTGATGATGCCCATAGTGGATGGGAAACCCGCGAAGTGCGTTCGCGTTTGCCGATAGGCGACGATCTGTTTGAACCGCCCCTTCTGGCAGAGGTGAGTATTCGGCGGGAGGCACAGGTACGGCATATCGCCGCAACGGACATCGCTAATCTGGGCGAAATTGAGCATGAAATCGGCGAACGTAGCCAATTCTATAAAGATCGCTTCCGGCGACGTGTCTTGCATGATGCACCGGCAACAATTGAACAAATCGGCAAAAAGCAACAGGGTGTGCGGGCGCGTCAGGTGGGCGAAATTGTGCATGAGGTGTTGCGCTGGTGGCGATTCCCGGAGCCGGATAAGGAATACGACTACCATCGCCTCCTGCGAAGTTATGCGTGGCGACAGGGAATCACCGATGATCGGTTGTGTCAGGAAGCGGCAGATAAAGCCTATGCGCTGATTCTCAAATTTACACAGAGCGAGATGTTTCAGCGTTTAGAGCGGGCGGATGCGGTTTATCGGGAATTGCCGTTTATCTACGAAGTGGATGGGCGCATCATTCACGGTATCATTGATACGCTCTACCGGATCGGCGAGCAATGGGTGATTGTCGATTACAAAACGAGCGCGGTTCAGCAGGCACATATCACCGCTAATATTGACGATCATGCGCGGCGTTATCATTTACAGGTGGGTGTCTACGCTCAAGCAGTGAGTGAGCAGTTAAACGGTATTGTGCCGGAAACCTATGTGCATTACATCCGCTATACGCATACCGTCAAGGTTGAGGAATCCGTCTGGCGCAAAGCACTTAGCCGTCGTTTGACTGAGCGCATTGTCGATGTGATTGAATAGCGTCAGTTGTGGATAAGCAAACTATCATGAATGACCGTCCTTTTTGGTAAAAGACCGTGAGTATCCTAGCTTTTGGCTCTTAGCTTTTAGCAAAAGAGATGTTTTTTCAAACTAAAAGCCAAGAGCTAACGGCTCAAAGCTCTTTTTCGCAGATGTTTAACCTAAACAGAATTCATGCGCGGAATGTGTTATCTTTGACGATTAACCACCTGTTTCCCTGTGATGGTTGGTCAATGGCGTGGCGAAATTGTAAAAGTGTGCTAAAACAGCGAGTGTTAATAGGCAGAGGAACGTATTTATGATTCAACGGCAGTTACCCCCCTGGGCGCGGATCGATCATCCTGTACTCCGATACATCATTGGCTCAGAACCCGAAGGCAGTCGTCAACGCACCTATTCTCGCTGGATATTTGTGCTGGTTGTCAGCGTCGTTGTTGCGGTTGTTGGTTATGCAATTGGTAGCCAATTTTTTGCTGAAGATTTATTTGAGAAGCCCATCAGCGAAGCCCTGATGCTCATGCTTTTCTGGCCCATTTTCGCCATTCAGATCATTTTAAGCATTTCCGCGTTGGCGATGACTGTCGGGGTGATCGGCGAAGAAAAACGCCGTCAAACATGGGATCATCTGCGGACGACCACCGAAGGCGCATCTCTAGCGATCCGTGCACGCTGGAGCGCAGTCGTCTTTTATCGCCTGCGTAGCCCGATGATTATTGTGATGCTGGCGCGTGTGGTGCTGATCGGCGCAATGCTTTATGATTTAACGGCGTTCCGAGGCGACTATCTGAATAACTTGACGGTCAACATCACGCCGGAATTACCTTTGCCCGTCGCGGTGATGCTCCTCGCCCTGACGATGACCGCGAGTTTCCTCCTGCCATTTACAAGTGTCGGCTTTGATGCGGCGGTAGGGTTGCTGGTCTCGACGGTGGTGCAACAACGGGTATATGTGACACTCGTGCAAATCGCGTTGATTTCGGTGCGTGTGGCGATTATTCTGGGCTTGTTGCTCGGTGTAACGCAATTTCGTACAGGCGGGCTAGAATTGTCCAACGTGAATTTGTGGTTGTTACTGTTCGCCTTTGCGGCGCTTGGCGATTGGTCGCTGAGTATTTTGCATCTCGGTTATTTCGGCGCGGTGGTGTGGATTGACGTGGAATATAGCATCCTGATTGGCGCGGCACTGCTGGTGTTCGTCTTCGTGCAGACGCTCATCACTGATGGCTTGCTGGCATTAGCGGTAAGGCGTGCCGAACGGCGAGAGTAGATTAACGATTTTAGATGCTGGACAATAGATGATTAGACGAGAGATGATGCGCGACTTCATAGCGTTATCTAAAATCTAATCTCTATTGTCTTATCGTCCTGCTAATTAAAGCGCCTGTACCGAGATGACGAACGACGCAGTCGCCGAATTTGTAGCAAGCGGGACGTTGTGCGCGTTGCAGATTCTTAGTAATCCTTGAATATCTGGATCATGTGGGTGCTTGCCGAGCGGATCCACGAAGAAAAAGACCGCCTCTACCTTCCCCTCTGCCACCATCGCGGCGATCTGTGCATCCCCGCCGATTGGACCGGAGAGCATCCGAGTCACCTCTAAGCCACACTTATCAATGAGCATTTCTCCGGTGGTGTTGGTGGCGACGAGATTATATTTTTCTAGCACAGTCTTGTTTTGCATTGCGAATGCCAGCATATCAGCTTTTTTGCCGTCATGGGCGATAAGTGCGAGTGTTTTCTTTAGCTCTGTCATATATGGCTCATTTTCTGGTTGATCGGCGAACATACCGCCCGATTATACCGCATTGATCGCGCTTTATGAGCGAACTTAACCTCGCTTTAACCCACAACTTCCGCTTGTTTGTGCTCGTTCGGGTCGTTTTCCGGTTCAGGATGAAAATTATCGGAGGTGTTCCACTGTTTGTTGCGGAGATACTTGTATATTTCCTGTGGATGCCATTTGTGTCCTGATACGCGGGTTGTGCCGTTTAAAATCGCCTGCCGTAAATCATCCGCGCTTTTGCCGGGAAAGTGCGTGATCCCACAATTCACACTGCCGGTTGTATGGGCATCGCTACCACCCGTAACGGACAATCCGGTGCGTTTGACGAAATATTGCGCGAGGACGTTGATTCCCGGAATGACACTGGCGGCATTAAAGCCCTCGATTGCGTCAAACCCCGCCTCAATCAATTGCTCATAATTGCGCCAATAGCCACGTTTGAGCAAGCCATTACGCACATCGGGGATTTCAATATGAAACGGATGCGCGAAAATGGCGAGTCCGCCCTGAGCGTGAATGGCATCAACGGTGTCTTTATAGGGCATACCGTTCGGGATTTTTTCCGTGACCCACAGCCCAAGAATATGCCCATCTTTGTTGGTGACTTCTGTGCCGGGGATGATGTCAAACGTGTATTCGTCGTTGCGTTCATATGCCCACAATGCGGAATCAACGCGGTCATGATCGGTAATGGCGATAACGTCTAATGTGCCGACTGTCGCAACTGCATCGAGCATTTCGCGGACAGTGTAGAGTCCGTCGCTTGCGCGAGTGTGAATGTGTATATCAGCACGCCCTGAAGGTGTCGTCATGAAGTTCCCTTTTTATCGTTTTACAGGCACTGCGACAAACCGTAATTTATCGCAATGGATTATCCATAGTGTACCTAAAAAATGCCGGATTGTGCATTAAGGCAATCCCTGATAATGTCTCGTACTCATAAATCGTTGTGCCGGGATTGCTAACGCTTTGCAACTGCACTATTCCCTGAAACAGTTTACAATAGATTTATGAGTAGAGTGCTTCGTCGGTTTATCCTCCTTATGTTAATGATTCTCGTCCTCGGTGTGCTGACGTATTTTGTCTCCCGCATCGGTATTGGTGATTCCCGTAGTACCACCTTGATTTTGCCACTTGTAACACAACAACCCCCCTTGCCGGGAACGGAAGTGGCGCGATTTTTTCAAATTGATCCGGCGATTATTGCATTTCTGGATAACAACCCGCGTAACACAGATATTTTGCCGGTGGATGCGCTGGGCTTGGATATTCAGCCTATCGGGGTCTATTTGCCGCGTTCGGGGAATACACAATTTGAGTTGGCGTTACAAGCCACAGCCTTGCCCACGCCCTTGCCATATCCGACCTCGCCCCCCTTACCTCTGCCATATGTGCCGGAGCTTATTTTGCCCACTGTGGCACCCTTTACCGAAGATGGCACGCCGCGTACCGAACCTTACACCATTGCGCCCAACGCGGATTGTGCGCCGTCTGGTAATCCCGTAGAAGGCATTTTGACGCAACGCTTTCATGCCTCACATTCCGGTATAGACATCGCCGCGCCACTTAGCACTCCCGTCTTGAGCACACAGAGCGGGCAGGTGACGTATGCAGATTGGAGCGAGATCGGCTACGGGTATCTGGTGATTATTCAAAGCGGGGCATTCATCACCTATTACGCGCACAATACGTCGTTTAACGTATCTGTGGGGCAATTGGTCGGCAGGGGGAGCATCGTCGCGTGGAGTGGCAACACGGGCAATAGTAGCGGTCCGCATGTTCATTATGAAACGCGCATCAACGACGTGCCGGTTGACCCCCTGACGTTCGAGAGTAGAGGCTATCCGTCCTGTTAGCCGCGTTCATGGCTTTTGATGAGCAGATAGGCTTCGTCAAGATTGTCTACAAAATGCAGATCCTCGGTAGCGCGTTTGGTGAATTTTCCGGCGATGCCCGCCATCGTTCGAATAAATTGATTGGCTTTGACCACTACTCTTAAACGCAGGTTGGTCGGGATTTTCTTATCAACCGAGCGAATCGCACCTAAAAAGCCGGTCATATCAATGGTTGCCGTTCGCAAATCCAGAATGAGATCAACGTTGTGCGCCTGCTGATTGATGAGTTTTATGGCTTCATCGTTTGCCTCATAATAGTCTTTCATCGTTACGCGCTCACTAAAAATTTGCCGCAAGATCGTTTTGTCTTCATCGTCCCACATGATTTCATATGCCATCGTCATTCCACCAATCTTAATTTAACAGTATGCAATAAATTATAGAGATATTTTATCATTGTGTGCCTTAAGAGACTGAAATATTTTTGATGTTCCTAATATGATTGGCGTTCTTGCATGTCGAAAATCGAAATTCATCTTATAATGCAATTATGACAGAAAACAAACTGACCTCACGAACCCGAAAAACTGAAAAACGCCCGCGTGGTGGCATGTTCGTTTCCCTGCGTTGGCGCATGACTTTGCCTGTGTTTATCGTCGCGTTGATTATTGCGATGATCGGCGCGTATTTGATTGCCGGTAATCTGACGCAAGGGCTGGATATTTCTCAGCAGAATGTGTTGTTACAGAGCAGTCAAGCCACGCAGGAACGCGCCGCCTCTCTTTATCGCCGTCAAGCGTATGAAGCGCAACAGGTCGCTTTTACGATTGGCGCGGCGGAGGCGGTGCTCGGCAATAACGCCACCGCGCTGGAAGATATGTTGACTGTTCGCGCTACGGCAGGGCAACAGGACGCGGTGATCGTCACCAATCGCGCTGGCATGGAAGTGCTCGGTGTGCAGGCGGTCAATGTGCAGGGAGAAAGCCGGTATGCACTGAGCACCGGCACAGATTTAAGTACCGAACCGCTCATTCGCTCCACTTTGGATGATGGCTATAACGGCGCGACGGGCTTGATGATTACGCCAAATGGTGTGATGTTATTTACATCTACACGAATCATTTTTGGCGATGAGATAGTCGGCGTGGCGTTGGTGGGGCAGTTGTTGAGCAGGGTGCTAGAAGATTTGCAGGCAAGCGCTTATACAGACCTCGCGCTGTATGGGTCAGATGGAACGTTGCTGGCGACCACTTTTGACTCTCAGGTCAGCCGCAGTGATCTACAAATTTCCAACGAATTGTTTATTCAATCCTTACGCAGTGTGCGCGAAGTACCGATTGCCGATGTTCAGGTTGGCGAGGGTGTGTATCGTGCCGCCTATCAGCCCTTTATTTACGGCGATTTGACCGTCAATGCGCCGCTGGGTGTGATTGCGGCGGTGATGAACGATAATGTGCCCTTTATTACCGAGGTCGGACGGCAACTGGTGGCGCTATTTGCGGCGGCGCTCACAGGGGGCGTGGTCTTTTTCGCCTATATGTATATCAGCCGTGTTTCCAAGCGTGCTGAAAACGTCCGTACGGCGGCGGTGGCAATGGCGGCGGGCGAGAATGTGCGTACCGGAATGCGGGCGCGGGAAGAAATTGGCGCTATCGGGCAGGCGCTCGACGAGTATGCAGATGCGGTGGACGTGGAGCGTGAGTACGCGCAACGTCGTCAGGATAAGCTGGAAAAAGTGTTGCGTCGTCAACGACGTGAATATACCTATGTGATTGCCGTGCTAGAATCTATGCCAAACGGGGTGATCGTGCAGGCGATGGACGGGCGCGTGATGCTCATGAACGACGAAGCCCGACGCTTATTAGGGTCTCAGCGCGTGTATCGTAGTAGTGGTTTGCATGAATTGGCGGATGTTGTCGCTGAAAATCTGGGCGCGGCACTTGCACCGGGTTTGTATGCACTCGGCGATCCACGCCGAATCGGCATTGACGAACGCATGTTGACGGCACAGGCGGCGGCGATACTCTCCGTCACTGATACGCGTCTGGGAACCGTCATCTTGCTCAACGACATCACCGCACAGGTACAACAGGAACGTGAACGTGAGGCATTGTTGCACCGAATCGCGTCTGATATTCAACAACCGCTGATGAATCTGGCGCGGGTTGGTGCACGCAGTCAATCGAATATGGTGAATGCCTTTGCGCGGGAATTAGCACGGCATACCGTGACTCTGCAAAAGACGATTGTGGAAATGCAGGACATCGCGCAGATTGATTCGATCTCGCTCAAGCGTACACAACGGGCTGTTCATCTGGAAACGCTGGTCTGGGCATTGGCGAACGAGTGGCGACAGGTGGCGCTGGTCAATGACCTGAAGTTGCACGTCATGATCGATCAACGTGATCTCTATGTGCTGGGTGATGAACGTCGTTTACGCTGGGCGATTGGCAATTTGCTGGATAACGCCATCAAATACACCACAGCGGGCGGTGCGCTGACGTTGGAGATCAAGGCGGAAGGCAACGGCATGGCGAATCTGCGCGTGCGTGATAACGGCGTGGGCATCAGTAAACAGGAATTGCCGTATGTGTTTACGCGCTTTTTCCGTGGAACGCCGACCACCCGCACAGGCGAAATTTTACGTGTGCCGGGGATGGGGCAGGGCTTGCATACCGCGCAACAAATCTTCAACGCGCATGGTGGCAAATTAGCGATTCGGAGCACGCAGAGCATCGGCACGGCGGCATATTTTAGTTTGCCACTCACCGCGCCGGATTCCATGTATATTACCCCTTATTTTGATGCGGATATGGACGGCGACACGATGAAGCTCTCAGAAGCGGAATTCGTGGAGCTTGAACGCAAATTTGAAAAACTTGAGAAATAAAGTGGGTTGGAACGCGATCATCATGATGCTGAAGGGTGACGGGCTTTACCATCAGCATGACGAAAAACACCCCGCCAATAGTGACGGGGTGGGGTTGCGCTTATTCAGTAAGTTGTGACTTATTCGCTATCGGTGAGTGTCGCCAGATACGCGATTAAATTATAAATGTCCTGATCGCTCAATAAGTCCGAGTAATTATTGGGCATCAGATTTTCGGCGTAGGGCGGATCTGCTTCTACGATGTAGGCATTCGGCATAACAATCGAGTTATAGATATATTGCGCCCAGCTTTCGCCTTCTACGCGGGTTTCTGCATGTTCACGAATATTCCATTGGCTCGGTCCGATCAGCCGGACTTCCGGTTCAATCGAGTGGCAAGTCGCGCAGGCATAAGGACCTGTAGACGTATTATCGTAAACCGTGTTGAACAGTTCCTGCCCACGTTCAGCGTTGCCTGTCAACTGCACAAGGCGCACAAGCGGATCGTTTGACGCGCTTGATGCTGGCGCGGCAGTCGGTTCGTCGGTGGGGGTGGCTGTCGGTAAATCTTCTGTCGGTGTGGCAGTCGGCAGAACGGGCGTTTCCGTCGGTGGGACAGGTGTTTCTGTCGCCACTTCAGCAACGGTTTCTGACTCTTCTCCATCTTCTGACTGTGCCGCTTCTTCTGCGTTATGTGCTTCTTCTTCTGCCGCAATTGCCGTTAATTCTTCAGAACTCGGTGGTGGTGTTGCCACTGTACCGCAAGCCGCGACAGCAAAGAGGGTAAAAATCATCACAACGGTGATGTTTGCAAACAGATACTTTTGCTTCATAAGTGATTAGCCTTCCTGATTGTGAAGGGATGTACAACCTGCGCGTATTGTAACCCAACAAGCATGATTCGGGTAGCATTTTAATCCAATTGTTACCGATGATTCAATTGTGCTTTATGTATCGCTCCGTTGCCTTCGCAGAAAACAACCTTGCCACAAGAGTCTGTCTAAAAGCCGGTTGTTTCCGGTCTACGATACTGCACAACGCGCTGTAAGGCTTTTAGTTCCACCGGGTTGTGATACCACTCGAATTTATAGCGCATCCCGCTCAGGGCTTTGAGCAATGTTCGCATCGACCCCTGTAATCGCATATCGGTAACGGTGGGGTAGTAGGCATTGACGACGGTTTCAAAATCACGGACGCGGCGACGGATCGGGTCGTTCATCCATGGTGTGCCGGGATCGCGCCGCAAGGATTGGGACATCCATTCCTCGCCTGCCCATTCATACAGCGATTCCGGAAAACGAAATCCGAGCTTGTAGGCTTCATCCATGAACAAGCTACCTTCTTGCGGGACAGGCGTGTACAGGTAGAGAATCAATTCTGTCGCGGGGTTAATTTGCTTGATCTTGCGGACAAATTTGATGGTCGTTTCAATATCGCCGATTGGATCAGGCGGGTTGCCCATGACGAATGAGAGTTCCGGCACGATGTTGTAGTGCTTCATGCGCTCCACAATGGCGAGTGTGAGTTGTGTGCTTGATTTACCACCTTTGTTCATATTCTGGAGCGTTTCATCACTGCCACTTTCCGCCCCCATGAAGATCATCCGCGTGCCACTTTTTTGGAGCTTCTCGAACGTGGAGTCACTGTAGCTCATTAGCGTATCGACACGCCCCAACCCCCACCAATTGATGTTCAGCGGTGCGAGTCTATCGGCAATATCGGCGCTCCGGTCTTCATTGACGAAGAAATCCATATCATGAAATTCCATGCCGTCGATGTTGTATTTACGATGTAGATAATTAGCGATTTCGCCCACACGCTCGGCGCTTTCCGGTAACCAGCGTCGTTTTGCGAGTGGCACAACCGCGCAAAAATTACAGGCGAATGGGCATCCCCAGCTGGTATGATGCGACAGCACGCGCTTGCCGAGATAACTGCTCCCGATGTATTGCGTCACGTCCATATGATCGTAGGGATACCACGGCAAATTATCGAGATTCACAAAGGGCGCACGCGTATTGATCTGTATGGTGTCGCCATTCATCCATGCCAGCGACGGCACATCTTCCATTGACCCGCCTGAGAAGAACGTGTCCACAAATTTACGAAAGGGCGCTTCACCCTGTCCCTGAATCACATAATCCACAAAGTGACTCTTTAAGCAGACTTCCGTGTGATTTGACGGGAAATAACCGCCCCAGATGATCGTTAAATCAGGACGGGCAGATTTGATCTTGTCACAAACGGGCACGGCTTGTCGCAGTTGCGGACCGGGCATAGTGGAAACAGCGAGTAATTTTGCACCTGTCGCCTGAACGCGTTCCAGAATGTAGGCGGCGGGATCATCAATTAAGTTGCCGTCAATAAATTCAATGTCGTAGTCTTCCGCGATGACCGAAGCAATCGCTAATAATGACATCGGCAGACGTTGTTTTCCGGGGGAGGTGCTGATCGGATTATACAATAAAATCGTGTGGCGCATAATTTTCCTCTAACAATGTTGTGAACCTGCATCATTGTCGCAACTTAGCGGTTGTTGTGCAACTACAGATCTCGGAGTGTCCATTATTGTGGAAGTTAAAAGTCTAGAATATACTGGCGTTAATTGATGCAATAATAAAGGGTTGCAACCTTATGAAATTAGCGGAAGCTCTCATCATCCGCGCGGATGCACGTAAGCGGATTGCCCAAATTCAGGAGCGTTTGGGGCGTAATATCTCCGTACAGGAGGGTGGTCAGCCACCAGAAGACCCACAGGAATTACTCCGTGAACTTGATCGGACGATTGCTGAATTTACCCGTCTTGCGAAAAACGTGAACCGGACGAACGCTTCGACACCATTTGATGGCGACATCACATTGACAGATGCCCTCGCAAATCGGGATGCACTTTCGATGCGTCACAGTGCCTTGTCCAATGTCATCCGGCAAGCGGCATCTTTTAGCCAGCAAACGCGTTACAGTCTTTCGGAAATCCGACAAGTGGTGACGGTGGATATTGCCGTGCTACAAAAACAAGCGGACGATATTGCGCGTCAATTTCGTGAGCTTGATACGGCGATTCAGCAGATGAATTGGCAGATTGATTTGCTCGAAGATGATATAAACTAAGCAATAAAACAGCAGGTAATCGTTAACTGATGGAAGCGAACGCGCAAGCCCTGCCATTGGGGTTATAATACATAGGCAATAGCCTGAAGAGCTTGGTTGTATGAGGGGCAATACAGGGGTTCGACTCCCAATTAACAAATCAGCCCATCACACGTTAAAGCGCACAGGTGTACCGTGCATTGTTATAACCATGCGTTGATCTATCAGCATACGGTGAGGGTGGGAACGGGGCTATTTTATTGCCATTTTTCAGCATTTTTGTGTTGGATAGCAAGAAGCATTTTTGATGTGTAGGCATGAAACTCGTATCAAAAAGGCGCTAATTATCGGAAAAACGTAAAAAATTCTGTAATAGTTTGATAAAGTAAACGTCTGTAAGTAACCGCTAATCTTTGCCTGAGAGAGCAATTTTTCCGCAAAGTTTCGGCGCTGTCATATCTTCGCTAACTGATGACCAGTACTTTTGGCACATTGCGGTGCCTTCCTCGATATTCTAACCTAATACAAACAAATGGCTTACAACTGAGGATTTACAACGCCTACTTACTTGATGTATTCTGCCGAATTTCGTAATTTATTCACGAAAGTTCTCGATTGTTACGGCAAAAATACGATAGAGTAAGAACTATGCGCGTACTAAGTGTTCATAAAAACAGGGTGAATGAGAGAAAAGTTATGCAAATACATACCCCGATTGCCTTAAACGACGGCTGGTGCTATTTCTTTTCTGATAATGCGCGGGCATCATTCAATAAGGTAAATCTCAATTCCTTACCCTGGATTCCACTCCCCAAACTCTCTGATTGGATGATTACCTCAACCGTTTATTTTGGCGCGGACTGGTTCTGGCGTGAGGTATCTGTCGATCTGTCTGATTCAAACACAATTATGCACCTGAAAATGGACAAAGTGCCGGATTGCGTTTCTGTTTTTATCAACGGTGTACAGGTCGCAACCACTAGCGGACGACGCAGTTTCTCCACAGATGTTACGTCATATCTAGTTTCTGGCACGAATGACATTGTGATGAAGCTGATGTGTGATCGTGGGTCTAACGGCGGACGTTTCGTAAACGTTCATTTGCAACCCTCGCATAACGATAATGTCGCTTTCGCCCATTAGAAATGCTGTGGCGATTATGGTGTTATTCCTCTGATATTTAGCACTCGATAAATGAATTGAGTATCATAGTCGCGCCATCCTGTAAGCGATATGGGGTGGCGTTTCGTTATTATTGAGATACTAACAGAATATTTAATACCCGCTAACCATCTATCTTTTATACTTTGCTCATCAGTATCGTATTAAAAGGATGTGTTTTAATGAGTGATCTTAAAGTTTCCCGTAGAAGTTTACTTAAAGGATTAGGGGCTGGCGCACTAAGTTACGGCTTCTTGAACATTGGCACTGCTCCTGCGCGTGCACAGATTAGCCCAACCGGGAGCGATATTGCCGCTTATTACCGCTTTAGCATCGGCGATTTTAATATGACAGTTGTGAGCGATAATGCGGGTCAACTGCCTGCCGCTTTTGTGGGCGCAAATCAGCCTGAAGCGGATATGCAAGCCTACTTTGCGAATCTTAATTTGTTGAACCCCGACACTGGCACAATTCCCAATACATTTTTGATTTTAGTGTTACAGACCAATGATATGAATGTGGTTTTCGATACCGGCAATGGTGCGGGCGTGGGTAAGCTCGTCCCGACATTAGAGGCGCTTGGCATCCCCGCCGATAGCGTCAACGCTGTGGTGATGTCGCACTGGCATCCCGATCATATTAGCGGATTAAGCACTGATGATGTACCGACCTTCCCCAATGCAACAGTGTATTTCCCGCAAGCGGAATATGACTTTTTGCAAGCCGCACCGGATGATGTTGTTGGCGGGGCAAAAGCCAAACTTGCACCTGTAGAGGCGGCGGGCATGTTATCACTCTATGCCGCTGGAACTGGCGTTATTCCCGGTGTTACCGCCATCGCCACGCCCGGACACACCCCCGGACACACGAGCTTTGTGATTGAATCCAATGGTAGCCGGATGATCCATTTTGTTGATTCGGTAATTAGTGCCTATGCGACCCCCAATAACCCCGAATGGTTCTTTGGCTTTGACGCTGATCCTGAACAGGCGGTTGCTTCCCGTCAGATGATCCTTGAAATGGCGGCATCTGAAGGTATTCCGGCAATGGGCTATCATTTCCCATTCCCTGGAACAGGTCATATTATCCCCGATGGTGACGGTAGTTATCGCTTTATCCCCGTCGCGTTTTAACCACCTATTAGAAAAGTTTTTACTAATCGGGCGTGGTGAAACCAGATCGCCACGCCCGTATGTGATGGGTTGCCGTTAGATTGTCTCGCATTGACGGGTTATAGCCCATCCGCTACAATATTTTTCATCTGTATAATCATAATTGACACACAGCGATGGATTATCACATCTGGACATTCGGCTGTCAGATGAATACTGCCGATACACAGCATTTAGCATCAGAATTAGAACGCATGGGGCATCATGCCGCCCTCAACTCAGATGACGCGGATATTTTAGTTGTCAATACCTGCGTCGTTCGTCAAAGCGCGGAAGACAAGGCGATGAACCGCCTGATGATGCTCCGCACCCTTAAAGAACAAAATCCTGATAAAGTCATCGGCGTGATGGGCTGTATGGTGGGTGTACGTGACCCGCTCTATATGCGGCAACGTCTGCCGTTTGTGGATGTATTTCTCCCGCCATCAGAGCCGGGCGCGATGGTCGACTTCCTCAAAGATCGCATGGACGAAGCTGAACTCATGCTTTTGGAAAACGATCTGCGTAATCAGCGTGATGCGGTGCAGGATGGCGATCTGATTCTACCGGTGCATGAGCAGGGCAATCTGATTAGCGCCCATGTCCCTATCGTCTATGGTTGTTCTCACGCCTGTAGCTTCTGCATCATTCCCTTCCGGCGCGGTATTGAACGTAGCCGTAGCGTGGGTGAGATTGTGGCGCATGTACGCAGTCTGGCATTACAGGGTGTGAAAGAAGTGACGTTGCTCGGTCAAATCGTTGACCGTTACGGCAAGGACATACCCGATGGACCGGATTTAGCCGATTTGCTCCGTGTGGTGCATAGTGTGGCGGAAGAAACAGGTCTGGAGCGGATTCGCTTCCTGACGAGCCACCCCAATTGGATGAATGACAAATTACTGGATACCGTGGCGGAATTGCCGCGTGTAATGCCACATATCGAAGTCCCCGTGCAGGCGGGCAACGATCAGGTATTGGAAAACATGAAGCGCGGTTACACCAACGCACAATATCGTGCATTAGTAGCGCGTATCCGTGAGCGCATCCCGAATGTAGCGATCCATACGGACATTATTGTGGGATTCTGTGGTGAAACAGAAGCACAATTTATGGATACGTACAACCTGCTGGAAGAGCTGAAGTTGGATAAAGCCCACCTTGCGCGGTATAGTCCACGTCCTAACACCGTGAGCGAACGGCGGATGGAAGACGATGTACCCGAAGAGGAGAAGAAACGTCGCCATCAGATGCTAGATGATCTGCAAGCGCAAGTGCTTGCGGAGATCAACAGCCAGTATCTTGGGCAGACGTTGGAAATTCTTGTCGAAGATCAGCATAAGGGCAAATGGCGCGGACGTACTCCCCAGAATAAACTCGTGTTTTTCGACGGGGAAGGTAACTGGAAGGGTAAACTCGCCAATGTGGAAATCACATGGACGGGACCGTGGAGTATGCAAGGGCGCTTACCTCAACATGAGCAGGCACATGATCCGCTCGTGGTGATCTCTGGATAGCAGAAAAGTGTGCATCAAATGAGGCATTTTAAGCGAGGAAAGTCTTAATTTGTTCGCAATGCAGAGTTATGCTATCGTAGGTAATGGTTCGATTGTCCTACACCATTAAGATTTAGTTTTTGACTCATGGGCAATCAAAACATTTATATGCTATACTTCACACTGTGTTAAAAAGTGAAACAGGTGGTTTATCACAACTGATTTGTGTAAACCGCTATTCTGTAGCAGACTTGATTTAAATAGGACTGCACAATAACAATTGGCTGGTTTGTCAACAACGAGCCACGGTTGGTCATAATACTCACCGATTGGAGGATCAGGCACAATGCCACCGGAAAAGAGCGGATTTTATTATCCAAACAAGTTTGCCCGTATTACCATCGAAGCGATGGAAGAAATCATGGGTACCAATGGTCTAAACGCCATTCTTAATCTGGCAGGGCTGAATAATCTGGTCGGCAATTATCCTCCAGATAATTTGGAGAAGGCGTTCGACTTTGCTGATTTCACCGCCCTAATGGTTGCGCTGGAAGATATGTATGGTCCTCGTGGCGGGCGCGGTTTGGCGCTACGTGCAGGACGTGCAACCTTCGCAGACGCGCTACGTGGTTTTGGTGCGTTAGCGGGCGTGGGCGACCTTGCATTTAAGGTATTGCCGCTAAATGCGAAGCTCAAAATCGGCGTGCCGGCGATGGCAAACATCTTCAACCAATTCTCTGATCAGATTTCTAATGTGTACGAAGAAGGCACTGATCGTGTCATCTATACGCTGGAACGCTGTCCGATGTGTTGGGGACGTAAGTCAGATAAACCGGTATGCTACGTAGGGCAAGGGTTACTGCAAGAAGGTTTGCGCTGGGTTTCCGGCGGTCATGAGTTCAAAGTAGATATGACGACCTGCATCGGTAAAGGTGAAGATATGGGACGTTACATCATTTACAAAGAACCTGTGAGCTAACAGATCAGTAATTTACGAAGGTTCTACAGATTACACCGCTAGTCTGGTGTAATTGGGGTTGGTAAAGTTGTTTACCCGCCTCACAAGAAGACTTCCCACCGGATAAGTATCCGGTTTGCCAATTCATAAAGTCTAACAAGCCCTGTAGTATTCGGGGCTTTTTAGCGTCCAAATTAATGTACCGTCAGGCAATCCTTGCGTACCGTTGAATCAAGACGATTGTCGCTGATGAGTCACGGTGTTACAATTTATTGATGAATACTGTGTCTGATCGTGATGATTACAAAAGGAATGATAACGCGATGCGTTACAAAACCCTCTTAATATTCACAATGCTGATTCTGGCATTGGCTGGTTGTAATCTGAATAGTTCTTCTGAGGAAGATATTTCACCCGGTAGCACCTTACCGAACAATAGTGGCTCGCCTGTGGTGTCCATCAATTCGCCGCAAAATGGTGATGAAGTGGTCGTTAACGAAGAAGTATTGCTCAGTGTATCGGCAACCGATTCTGTCGGCATAACGCGCATTCAACTGTTTGCTGATAACCGCATCGTCCAGACGGTATCATCGGAATCAGCAACGGGCGATACCAGCCGGAGTGCCTTGCTCGCGTATACACCGCGCACCGAAGGCACTCTTAATTTGCGTGTTATCGCCTATCGTGGCTCTGTGGCGAGCGAACCGCGTGAAATTACGCTTTCTGTGCGCCGAACACAAGCACAGGTGACAGCGACCTCACAGCCGAGTACCAATGTGCCGGTGATTAACCCGAATGATCCCACCTGCCGTGCGCTTGTGAACACCAATCTCAACCTGCGGCGCGGTCCGGGGACGAGTTATGATATTATCCGTATTTTGGGGGCGGGCGAATTGTTGCCTGTCACCGGACGCGTGCAAGACAATTCGTGGCTACAACTGTCATCCGGCACAACATTGGGTTGGGTGAGTACGTCGTTCGTCACAACTTATGGAACGCTTTGCGCCAATATTGGTGTGGTTGTTACACCGACTGCTATCCGTATCTCGACCAGCACACCGCTACCGGCGACGAATACACCAATTCCACCGGCACCAACGAATACACCCGTTCCTGCACAGCCCAACTTGAACGTGCCTTCTATCGGCGGTTCAACCACATTGACGATCCCAACTGGGCAGACTTCCGTAAGCCAGCAGTATGGCGTGACGATCCGTAACACAGGCGGTACGATCACCGGGCAATTCTCCAATCTGGTTCGTGTCAGCCCTGGCAACGCGGAATATGATCTGGGTGTCGTCGGCGGACTCACTGCCGGGTCGAGCATCAACCTAACCATAAACCTGACCTTTGACGCACCGGGGATTTATACCATCCGTGTGATCGTCGATAGCGAAAATCAGATCAGCGAAGACGTTGAGACGGATAACATCGCCATTATTGAAGTGACGGTGAACTAGCCTCAGAATGACGGCATCATTCTGAGATGTGCAAAAAACTGAACCGATGTACAATAAATACGAGTCATCCACAACCTAGGATGACTCGTGTTTTATGATAACCACCACAACGAAAATGAACGGACTCACACGGTTGAGTCAAGTAGGAACCTTATGGTATCTGTCCCGATTCGTGTTCTGATAATCAATCGCCAGTTGAACCCCTCCATTAAGCTGAAGCAGGCGTTGGAGCAAACGGGCAAATTTGTTGTTACGACTTTTACATCACCGGATGCCGCGTTTGATTTTCTGCGCGGACGACCGCAAGATATTGCTTTGCTAGATTTTACGATGCCGGGGATGTCTGGTATTGATCTGATTTTGCGGACGCGCGCGGTTCAGCCGGATATTGCGATTCTTGCCAGCCCCGCCCAGCCGGACATTCAAGCTGTGGCGCGAGATTTGCAACTGAATGGCATCGTCGATATGCCGATCACAGCTCGTCGATTGATTCCGACTCTGGAACAGGTCTATCGCCACTCGCGTGATGCCCTGCCTGATACCTCAGAAGCGCCCGCCTACGATCATGATTCCGATACCCTGACGATTGATGCGCCGGAGATCGCGCCGCCACTTGACCCTGCACCTGCGGATTTTTCTAGCCTTGATAGCGTGCTGGTGCATGTCGGCGGGTTGGATGAGGGTCCCGGCACAGAAACCCTCGATGTTGATATGACCGAGATGGAGCAGGGCGGTGTTGCCCGCGGTAAATCTATAGAATTTGTCATCAAAGGTGAACTTGATGACCTCAAGCGTGAAGTAACCGGACCAAAATTAGAACGCCCGATGGATGACTCGGCTGAGAATGCGATTGACATTTTTCAGAAAATTGCCGCCGAAGAACCCCCCATGCCCACACTCGAAGAAAGCGGTACTGTCGGAGATTTGCGGATCGGCGTGGGTGATGCAAATTTGCAGGAGGTCGTCCGTATTTTGCAGGAACGCCAGACTAAACCCCGTCAACCGCAAAATATCGCGGACGAACCGCCGCCAGAAATGGACTTTGCGGATGATGGCGAAGAGATGGGTGAAAATACAGCCCGCATGATTCTGCAAACCGCGATGGAGGAATCTGCTGGAGTAGACTTTTCGATTGATAACATAATTAATAACATCGAGCGTCAATTGCCGGAAGATCAGCGTGAAAGTGGTATGTTATCCTCATGGATTGAGAATATAGACCGCACACAATCGACAGATCGTTATATCCGTGAGCCAGATTTCTTGAGTGATGACTCTGATAAGATTGCTAAACCGGCGACCTTGCCACAGCAAGCGATCTTTGACGACGAATCAGAAGATTTGGTGTTTGAAGACTCCGGAGAATTGGTTCTTGAGGAAGTGAACGAGTCTGTTTCTCGCGGCGAATCCGATGTACAGGAATCGATTATTGAAAATACCGTTGAGGATGCACCGCCTGTTGATTTGCCGGAAGCAGAGTATCCGGTGTTGCAGGAGGATGACCACCCCGATACTGGCTTGATCCCTGTTGAAGATCAGGATGATTATGAAACAGGTTTCGGCACCGCAGAAGCGCACGTAGATGAGTCCGAATCTGATGTCGCGCCTGTTCCTGTTGAACCCGCAGTCGATGTTGAAGACCAGAATGATGACGAACAACCGCCAGAGATCGCCGGTTTCGCGCTGGCACTGACGCAAGCCTCGTTGGAGCTATCCGCAGAGGCAACGCTTCTGGCGCGGGGCGGGAAAATTGTGACCGTCGCCGGAGATTTACCGCACGAAGATTTGCAGGATATTGGTTCAGCACTCAATCATGATTGGGAGGCGCAGGGCGATCAGGCACGCATACGCTTCGTCACACTCAGCACCACCGGACGCGATTACATGATCTACTCACGGCGGACGGAAGATGATTTCTCGCTGTCGATGATCTTCGCCGGAAATATGCGCTTAAGTGCGATCCGTCGCCAGAGTGACCAGTTGCTTAAGGCATTGAACAGTGTGCCGGAAGTGATCGAAGCGCCACTGGAAACTATCCCCGATGAGCCGGATGTCGCGCAGTTAACCGAAGAATTACACGCAATTGAAGATGAGATTGAGGCGGAAAAGCCCTTTACGCCCACCGATCTTGTGCCAGCGGTAGATGCCGGTCCATTGATGATGTATACGTTCGTCTGGCTGGTGCGTGACCCTGAATACACGGTCAATAACGAAATGGCACAGGCGATTGTTTCCGGTTTGGATTTACAATTGGCGCGGGAAGGTTGGCGCATAGATCAACTGAATGTGCATGAAGATTATCTCTATATGATGGCGGGCATTCCCGGCGAAGTGCCAGCCCATGAACTCATCACCAACTTAAAGCGTCGCACAGCGGAGATGGCGCACGGGTCTGATTCTCGCATTGATCCCGATAACTTCTGGTCAGATAGTTACCTCGCGTTTGTGCCGGGGCGGGAGCTTGATGTCGAGGAGATTCAGCGTTATATCAACTTTGCGCGGGCGCGTTAGGTTAGCTTAAGCCTTAGCCATCTTTCTGGGCGGGATTAACCAGCGCATAATCATTAATCAAAGCCAAAAATTTCATAGGGCGGGTCGATCATTACGATTGACCCGCCCTTTTCATTTATGCTGTCATCACTTTCATTGGAAAATAAACAAATGTTCTGTCATAATGGGTGGCATGATGACGAACTAATACCTATGGGGGAACACATGGCTGATGCACGCCCGATACTCTATCTGATTGACGGACACGCCGTTGCTTATCGACAATTTTACGCGCTCAATGGTGCTGGCTTCACAACAAGTTCCGGTGAGCCGACCAACGCAGTTTTCGGCTTTACGCGGGGCTTGCTGGATATTCTGCAAAATGAACGCCCGAAATACCTTGCCGTGAGTTTTGATCGCGGGTTGAGCGGACGTGAAGACTTGTATGCGGATTATAAAGGTACGCGTGATAAGATGCCGGACGATTTGCAAATCCAGATGATTCGCATTGAGCAAATTGTGCGGGCATTCAACATTCCCATCTTGGCAGTAGAAGGCTACGAAGCGGATGATGTGATCGGCACAGTGGCGAAGCAGGCAGAAGCTGAAGGCGTGCATATCCACATCATCACCGGAGACCGCGACATTTTGCAATTGCTCACGCCCAATGTCCGCGTGCAATTGCCCAAGCGCGGTGAATCCGATCAGGTGTTTGACATCGCGGCATTCGAGGAAAAATACAACATCCGCCCCGATCAACTGGTGGATATGAAGGCGCTGATGGGCGACTCGTCTGATAATATCCCCGGCGTGAAGGGCATCGGAGAGAAGGGTGCCGCCAAGTTACTTACTGATTATGAAACGCTGGACGGCATTTACTCCCACATCGAAGACATTAAAGGCGCAACCCGCACGAAACTGGAAAATGACCATGAAATGGCGTATATCAGCCAGAATCTCGCGCAGATTCAACGGAATGTGCCGATTGAAATCACCCTTGCCGCCTGCGAAGCCCACGACTTTGATGTGAATGTCGTGGCGGAACTCTTCCGTGAGATGGAATTTCGCTCACTGTTGAGCCGTTTGCTCAGCGAATTTGGCGGCGATGAACCGATCACGGTGCAAGAGGCTGAAAGTGATGACGACGGTGAAGTGTATAACTACGAAGTTGAGACAGTCATCGTGCGTGATGAGGCGGGACTTAAGGCGCTGGTTGAGGTCTTAAACAAAGCGAAAGCGATCACATGGGATGTAGAAACGACCAGCATTGACCAGATGGCGGGCGATCTGGTGGGAATTTCGCTGTCTGTGGATGGCAAGATCGGCTACTACGTCCCGGTTGGGCATAAACCGGAAGGCGACGGCACGATGTTCAGCGGTGATCCGGTTGAGCAATTGCCCATGCAAATGGTGATTGATGCGCTCCGTCCACCCCTGACGAACCCGAAAATCCCGAAATATGCCCATAATGCCGCCTATGATCTGGTTGTGTTGCAACGTTATGGCATTGATGTGTCGCCCATCAAATTTGACACGATGATCGCCGAGTGGCTCCGCGACCCGATCAGCAAGTATCTCGGCTTAAAAGCATTCGCCCAGCAATATCTCGAATATAGCATGACGGAAATCAAAGAGTTGATTGGCACAGGCAAGAAGCAAATCACGATGGCGGAAGTCACTGTTGAAGATGCCGCTCCGTATGCCGCCGCTGATGCCGCGATTACGCATCGTGCGGTGAGCTACCTGCGCCCTTATCTGAAAAATGACGATCTAATGGAATTACTGGACACGCTGGAAATGCCACTGGTGCCGGTTATCGCGTCTATGGAGCGGGCAGGTGTGGCGCTAGATGTGCCGTTTTTGCGCGACTTAAGCGAGACTCTGGACGGGCAGATTAAGGCGCTCGAAGGGGAGATTTTCGGTCTTTCCGGCGGCTATGGGGACTTTAACATCAATAGTCCCAAGCAACTCAACGATGTGCTGTTTGGCAAATTGGGCTTATCCACAGGCGGTTTACGCAAGACCTCTCACGGGTACTCCACCGATGTTGTGACGTTGGAGGCGCTTAAAGATGAGCATGAAATTATCGCCCATATTCTCGATTATCGGGAACTGACCAAGCTCAAAAGCACCTATGTCGATGCTCTTCCAGAATTGATTAACCCACAAACGGGACGGGTACACACCAGCTACAACCAGACGGGCACATCTACGGGGCGCTTGAGCAGTAGCAATCCAAATCTGCAAAATATTCCCATCCGTACAGAAATTGGGCGCGAGGTGCGGCGGGCATTCACCGCGCCGGAGGGCAGGGTGTTACTCGCCGTTGATTATAGCCAGATCGAACTGCGCGTCATGGCACATATCAGTGGTGATCCAACCTTGCTTCAGGCATTCGCGGACGGACTAGATATTCATGCCGCCACCGCCGCCGCAGTCAATAACGTCAGCCTTGATGAAGTAACCTATGAGATGCGAAGTTTTGCCAAGCGTGTGAACTTCGGGCTGATGTATGGCATGGGGGCGTTCCGCTTATCGCGTGATAGCGAGTTGACATTGGCGGAAGCCGAAGCCTTCGTCAAAACCTACTTTGAGCGTTTCCCGCAGGTCAAGGTCTATATGGACAACACCGAAGAAAAAGCGAAAGCCGGGATGCTCACGACTCTTGTAGGGCGCAAACGGAATTTTGCGGCGTTGCAGAATGTGAATGGCAGTCGTCGAGCACAACAGGCAGAGCTACGCGCCGCCATCAACATGCCGATTCAAGGCACGGCGGCGGACATCATGAAGCGTGCGATGATTGATCTCTATGACGCGTTGAACGCCCATAAGAGCGATTCATGTATGATTTTGCAGGTACATGATGAACTCGTGCTCGAAGTACCGGAAGATGACGCACAGGACATTACAAAGCTGGTTGTCGATGTGATGGAAAACGCGTATCAACTGGATGCACCACTGAAAGCCAACGCTCAAATAGGCAAAAATTGGCGCGATATGGAAACCGTGCAATAGATTCAGTTTTTGCGGTCTAAATTGGGAGCGTACTTTGTGAAAGTTGGATAAAAGAGAGCTTAGTCCACGATAGTAATGAATGGGATGTCGTTTGTG
Source organism: Aggregatilineales bacterium (assembly GCA_040219275.1). Classification (GTDB taxonomy): domain Bacteria; phylum Chloroflexota; class Anaerolineae; order Aggregatilineales; family Phototrophicaceae; genus JAVJSU01. The sequence goes on from JAVJSU010000046.1 coordinate 59,502, forward strand.
GGTCTGCTATAATTAGGTATAAAGATATAGAGAGATACAAACCACAAATGACAAACAGAATCGCACCCAGCGCATCCGTATATGCGCTGGTGCAAAATGACATGAAACATCAGCGGTTACTGAATAATGTCGGTATGATGACGCTGATTAGCCGCGAAATTGAGAACACGATTCTTAAAGATGGCGTAAAAGCACGGGTTTTTTCCAGCTTTCAGCGCATAAGCAGTTTTTTGCCCCAGCGCAAACGCTATGAACAGATGGCGGCACGGGCAGAAAGTGTTTATGTATTCGCCCATTTTGATATGACCCCGCCGCCCATCGTCAACGTGAATTTCATCCCCGTAGACCCGGAGTCACAATTTGCTAAAGAATGGTTTGTGGTGACGGATGCGCCCAATTTTTTCACCGCATTGGTGACGGAAGAGGTGGATTCGCCGGATGATCCCCGTGCACAACGCATGTTTCGTGGGTTGTGGTCATTTGATGAAGAAATGGTCACGATCATTCAGGACTGGCTAAGTAGCATCGTACAAATTCAAATGCCCGCACATGCCGATCAACGTAGCGCATCGGATTATCGCGCACAGATCGCCATTATGAGCAATGTCATCAGCCGATTGACGGGTGAATTGGTGTCGCTGAAGTAACGGAGGTTGCCTTTTTACACCCATATAGTCAATTTTCCTCTATGACCCTATGTTTCGTGAACATCTGAGTTGTGCTATACTCAAAATGTATAAAAACTACATTTTTTGACCTCATGTTTAAACAATTAAAAGGTGTTCATGAAACATTTTCTTGACCTGTCTGAATGGTCGACAAAGGACTTAAACGAAGTTCTCCAATTGGCTGTTTACCTCAAAAATGAATGGCGCTCTGGCGGGAATAAGCCGGTGTTGGCGGGAAAAATTCTGGGCATGGTGTTTCAAAAGCCGTCTTTACGCACCCGTGTTTCGTTTGAAGTCGGGATGAAGCACCTCGGTGGTGATGCCATTATGCTCGGTCCATCGGAGATCGGTCTAGGCAAGCGAGAAAGCATCGCTGATATTTCACGCGTGCTTTCCGGTTATGTTCAGGGAATTATGGCGCGTGTCTTTGACCATCAGCATGTGGTGGAATTGGCGCAATATGCCAGTGTTCCGGTGATTAACGGCTTAAGTGATGATGTGCATCCCTGTCAGGCAATGGCAGACGTGCTGACGATCTACGAACATTTTGGGAAATTGCAGGGTTTAAAGCTGGCTTACATCGGCGATGGCAATAATGTGGCGCGTTCGTTGTTGAATGCCTGCGCTCATTTCGGGATGGATTTCTCGATCGCTTCTCCCAGAGGCTATGAGTTGCCGGAAGCCACAAATTACCCTAAACAGACCGAAATAATGGTCACCAGTACCCATGATCCCGTGACGGCGGTGCAGGATGCCCATGTGGTTTATACCGATACGTGGGTAAGCATGGGGCAAGAAGATGAAATTGCGGCGCGTGTGAAGGTATTTGATGGTTTTCAGATCAACACGACGCTCATGAGCCATGCCCATCCCGGTGCAATCGTCTTGCACTGTTTGCCTGCACATCGCGGGCAGGAAATTACCGATGAAATAGCGGATGGACCTCAGTCTGCTATCTTTCAACAGGCGGAAAATCGCCTCCATGCACAAAAAGCGATTCTCGTAAAGTTATTGGGTTAAGTTTTAGCCTGAGTCATTTGAGAGCGGAATTATGGCGGAAAATCGTAAAGCCTATCAAGAACACATGAATCAGGGGCATAATGCCGCCTGGGATCAGGACTGGCAAACAGCCATCAAAGCTTATACGCAGGCGGTGCAAGATGTACCGCAAGACCCGGAAGCACATAATCATCTGGGGCTATCCCTGTTTAAAGTGGGGCGGTTGGATGATGCGCTAAAAGTCTATACACGCGCTTACCAACTCGCGCCGGATGATCCGGTACCTCTGGAAAAAAGTGCCGATGTGCTGGAGCGAATGGGACGCTTAAAAGAAGCCGCCCAGCAATATGTCAACGTGGCTGATGTTTACCTCGCCATGCGTGATCTGGATAAGGCGATTTCTAACTGGGAGCGGGCTACACGCCTCACGCCCGGCTTAGTGGTGGTACACGGTAAGCTCGCCCAGGCTTATGAGCGTGTTGGCGATAAAAAGCGTTCTGTACAAGAGTATTTACGCCTTGCTTATAACTTTAATCGCCTTAAGGAAACCGATAAAGCGATTAAAGCCGTAGAACGTGCATTGCGTCTGGATAAGCGTAACCCAACGTCGTTGAATATGTTGCGGGCGTTGCAATCAGGTGGGGATATTGCCCTTCCGAATTTTGACGAACCTAATGCGCCTGCTCCTGATGAATCATTTAGTATCTTTACCAGTGCCGCGGACGAAGCCCGTGCAAAAATTGGTGAAGCGGACCCGCGTGGACCGATGGGGGAAGCGATGACCGCCGCGCTAGGATCATTGGCGGCTTTTGTTGTGGAAAGTGGTTCGCTTGATGAGGCAGGTGGGGACGCTTTGCAGGGCATGGAATTACAACGGCAGGGAATGCCCGATAAGGCGATTGAAGCCTACAAACGTGCTGAACCCCGTTTGCGCCATCCGTCGCTTAAGCTGAATTTAGGCGCATTGTTGCTTGATGCTGACCATCCCGATGAAGCGGTAAAGCATCTCGGCGAAGCAGTCATGGATAAAGAGCTTTCCGCCGGTGCGCTTCATGCGCTGGGTAAGGCATATCATAAGCTGGGTAAGCACAAACAAGCCTCACGTTATTTAACGCAGAGCTTACAAGCCGTCGATACCAGCCTTGCGATGAATGAGCAGGAAATTGCCGAACTAACGGATGTATATTCCAGCATAATTACGGCGCTTGATGGACGCACAGATGAATCGCTTGCGTCAATCAATGAGCGTTTCCTGAGCTTACTCAGTGGTAAAGATTGGAAGCAACGTATCGCCGATACCCGTCGCCATCTTGAAGAAGTCATGCGCGATGAGGGCGATCAAGGTCTGGTTGATTTTATCGTCACCGGTAATGATGAACTGGCGAGCACGGTCACGCGAATTGACACGTATATTCGTCAGGGCTTGCTGACTCTGGCGATGGATGAATCGCATCGTGCCATAGAAACCGCGCCATACTATCTGCCTGTGCATGTACGTATGGCGGAAATTATGATGCGTGAAGGGCGCGTGCGTCAGGCGATCAACAAATACAATATGGTTGCTCGTGCTTACATGACGCGTGATGAAAATGACCGCGCCGCCTCAATTTTGAGCGAAGTGCTGGAGATGGCACCGCTTGATATTTCCGTGCGAGAAAGCCTGATTCAGTTGCTGGAAGACGAAGGGCGTATGGACGAGGCGCTTGACCATCATGTGAGCCTTGCCGGAAATTACAATCAACTCGGTAATTTCGACAAATCACGCGAAGAATTTAATAATTCAGAGAAGTTAGCCAAGCGGATTAATGCACCGCCCGCCAAACTCGCGGAAATTAAACATAAACTTGCTGACATGGATCAGATGCGTCTGGATACCCGTCGCGCCATCAAAACCTACGAAGAAATTGTGGAGCTTGTGGCGGACGACGAACGCGCACATCGTATGCTAGTTGACCTCAATTATAATCTTGGTAATCAGGTAGAAGCGATCCGCCGTCTGGATAAATTGCTGAATATCTTCGCGCAAAACAAGAAGATTGCTCAAATTGTGAAGATGTTGGAAGACCTTGTAAAGAATTATCCCAATGATACCGGATTGCGCTCGCGGTTAGCGGCAATTTATAAACAGACCAATCGCAAGAGTGAAGCCATTCAGCAGTTGGATGCGCTTGGTGAATTACAATTAGAGGCGGGCTTGCATAATGATGCCCGTAACACCATCAAGCAGATCATTGCGCTTAATCCAGAGCAGGGCATGGACGATTATCGTAAATTGCTTTCTCAGCTTGGTGGTTAAGGTTAGTAGCAAGTAGCCAATTAAACAAAGTAACCAGTAAAACCGTATGGAACTTATCTGGGCATTTGATAATCTGACGGTTGCGGCGGTTGTTGATATACTGCTCGTCGCCGTCTTCTTTTATAGCCTGAGCTTTCTATTTAGAGGAACGCAAGCGGCGGCGCTATTGCGTGGTACGCTGTTTTTGCTCGTCGGCTTAATTTTGATCTCCAACGTGCTTGATTTACAGGCGGTAAGCTGGTTACTGAACAATGCGCTCACGGTTCTAGCTGTTGCGATCCCCATTATCTTCCAACCTGAGCTACGACGATTATTGGAGCGATTAGGGCGCGGGAATATTCTCACCAATCGACAAACGCCGGAAAAATTACGCACGCAAATCATCGAAGAAATTTGTCAGGCATCGGAAAAGCTCGCAGAACGACGACATGGTGCGTTGATTGTCTTACAGCGTAACAGCAGTTTACAAGACTTCATACGTACTGGAATCATGATTGATAGCGAAGTTAACGCGCAACTTATGCTCACGATCTTCTGGCCCAAAACCGAATTACACGACGGTGCGGCGATTATTGATGAGCGTGGACGGATTGCGGCGGCGGCGGCGGTGTTGCCATTGACCGCAAACCGTAATTTGCCGAGCCGTAAAATGGGAACGCGCCATCGTGCCGCGCTTGGCATTAGCGAGGTGAGCGACGCTCTGTGTGTGGTCGTCTCCGAAGAAACGGGCAAGATCGCTATTACCAATGGCGGACGCATGGTTTCACGGTTGGATTCCGAACGTCTACGGACAATTTTGAATGCCTTTTATGGCGCACAAAACCTGCCGACAGATTCGCCTTTAGCACGCGTGCGCTCTAGCATCAATGAAGTGTTTCAGTGGGTGCAAAATCGTGGGAAGCAGGCGCATTAATTATGTCGTTTCGTTCAAGGCAATTTAATCGTACGATTATCAACAACCTTTTATGGTTTCTCGCGTCGCTTGGCTTAGCGATTTTCGTCTGGATTATCGCCACCACGCAATCCGACCCTATCGCCACCCGTACAATTACGGGCATTCCCATACAATACGATGTTAACGATGATCTTGTGCTGGTTGGTAATGTGCGTAACTCGGTACGGGTAACCGTTCGCGCACAGCAATCGGTGCTCAATTTACTCACCACCGATGATATTCTGATCGAGGTGGATTTAATTGGGATGGAGGCGGGGACGCATACTGTTGAACTGACCACAAGAACCGCCCGACGTGCTGTAATCGACACACAACCTGCACAGGTCACGGTAACATTAGAACCTGTTAGCTCGAAATTGGTTGACATTCGTACCGTCGTGGAGGCAGACCCACCGCAGGGTTTTCAGAGTGGCGATATTGATCTTGAAACCACACAAGTGCTTGTGAGAGGTGCGACGAGCCTCGTTCAACAGGTGACACAGGCGGAAATCTCCGTTAATTTGAGCGAAGAACGTACCGATTTTACAAGTGAACTTCCACTGGCTGTGGTGGATTCCAATGGTGATGTTGTGAATGGCGTGACCATACAACCGCAATCCGTAAGCGTAAACATCCCTATTTCTCAGCGCACGGATGTTGACATCGTGGGCATAGAGCCGGATATTGACACTGAAACATTAGAAGCTGGCTATGAATTAACTTTCATCAGCTATGATCCGCAAAATATCATCATTATTGGTAATCCGGAATCATTGCCCTCGACACTACTCACCGAGCGTATTTCACTGACAGATCGCACAACAGATTTCGTTGAAACAGTTTCAGTACGGTTACCCGCTAATCTAGTGGTGTTGAGTGAACGTAACGTCACCGTATCCATCGGTATTTCGCCCATTATCGTCACCCGTACATTTGAGAATGTGCGCCTGACGGTCATCGGGCTAGAAGACGGCTTAACCGCGGATCTTCAGCTGGACGAAGTGGATATTATCGTCACCGGTCCACAAACGCAGTTAGACGGTCTTAGTTCGGGTGAGCTACAAGCCGTTGTGGATTTAAACGGGCTAGGCACAGGCACTTTTGACGTAACGCCCACAACATCCATTAGCCCGGCGGAAACGCAAATTGTGCCGGAGAGCGTCCGTGTCACTATTGGTAATCAAAGCGAATCAACGGAAAATCCCCCCGTGCCAACACCGCTTCCGTAAATGCTCAGTGACGAGCAACGCATTTATCACGCGAAATTGTTGAGCTATAAAGCCTCACTCTGCACAGCAGGCTAGAATTCTGCTATGATTACGCCATTCTAAGCAAGTCAATTATTGACATTGATTTCCAAATGTTCCGGCGGTTTGCCGGATTTTGTGCGCCTATTGAGCATGGTGTAAAACGATCATCATGTGGGCGCGTCACACTGATGTTGTATGGTAATGGTAGAAGATAGAAATCATGGCACGTAAACCGATGGTTGCCCTCGTTGGGCGACCCAATGTAGGCAAGAGTACATTATTTAATCAAATGGTTGGTGAGCGTATGGCGGTCACCAACGAAATTCCAGGGACAACGCGAGATCGTCTTCAAGCGGAGAGTGATTGGCGCGGTGTGACCTTCAGGGTGGTGGATACAGGCGGTATCGAGGTGTATCAGCCCAAAGGCACACGCGACGAAAACCCACTCTCGGAAGGTAGTATTGATTTTGTCCCGCAAATTAAGGCGCAGGCGTTGCTTGCGATTGAAGAAGCCGATGTGATCGTCATGCTGGTTGATATTTTGCATGGCATCACCGCCGCTGACGAAGAAATCGCTGAGATATTGCGACGTTCGAGTAAGCCGGTCATTATCGCCGCCAACAAAGCAGATACACCAGAAAAATTTCATGACGCGAGTGAATTTTATGCGCTTGGTTTAGGTGTGGTTGTACCCATCAGCGCGATTCATGGCATTGGCTCCGGTGATTTGATGGATGAAGTGATCGACGCGATGGAAAATGCGGAGATGAACTTTGACGATGAAGACGACGATGAAATTCTCAAGGTGGCTATTGTCGGGAAACCGAACGCTGGTAAAAGCACGTTGCTCAATCACATCATTGGTGAAGAACGCACCATCGTCAGCCCGCTTGCAGGCACAACGCGTGACGCGATTGATACTGAGTTAATATGGCACGGTCAAAGCGTCACGTTGATTGACACAGCTGGTATCCGGCGACGGGGACGCATTGAGCCGGGTGTGGAGAAATTTAGCGTTATACGTGCAATAAAGGCGATTGATCGTGCTGATGTGGCGTTGCTGGTGATTGATGCGCTTGAAGGCGTTACCGATCAAGATGAGCATATCGCCGGTTTCGTTATCGATGCCTACAAAGGGATCGTTATTGTCGTCAATAAGTGGGATTCGGTGGAAAAAGATGCCCATACGATGACGCAATTTACCGAGCAAATCCGCGCGCGCTTGCATTTCATGACCTTTGCGCCCATCATTTTCATTAGCGCCCTTACCGGACAGCGTATTCATCAGGTGATGGAAGTTGCCAATGCTGTCTGGGAAACACGCTCGTTGCGTATTCAAACCTCAGAATTGAACCAGCTGGTACGCGATGCGGTGCAACATCATCAACCGCCGATGAAAGGCACAAAGCGCCTAAAAATCTACTATGCGTCACAGGTTGCTACGGATCCGCCGCTATTTTTGTTTCATGTGAATGATAAAAAGTTGGTGCATTTCACCTATAAGCGATTCCTTGAAAATCAGATTCGCGCCCGCTATCCGTTTGAAGGCACGCCGATCCGGTTGAGTTTCCGTGAGAGCAAGAATAACCCGCAGTACGAAGAGGGTAATAAATAAGTATCTGCATGGATGTTGTTGCTCAGGTGTAACCGGCTTTATCCGAAAATAAAACAGGGGACGGTTCTAATTTACCGTCCCCTGTTTCTTTGTGTAGCGTTTATAAATTTTTGCGTGGTGGTGCGTTTTCCGGCGAGTCTACTGTTGTGCCAGATTTTGGACGTGCGGGTTCTTCGACTTCAATGTCATCATCATCGTCATCGAATGATGTGAGCATGAGAATATCGCGCATCGCAGACTGGTCAAATTCTTGATAGCCACAAACATCGCAGACGTGCGCTGGCGTATCAGGTGCCGCGACCAGTAACCCGCGATACAGGCGTAAGTAGGTGGCGGTTTCTTGATGAAGCCGACCAATCTGACAACGCGGGCAATAGTAAGTGAATTCGGATGCCATAAGGGTTTTTTACCTGTGGGTTAGTCCGGTAATGTCGAGTGAAAAAGTTTGAAGTCCTGTGGTGGCCAGAAGCGCAACACGACTTCACCAATAATATGATCGCTAGGCACAACACCAAAACTGCGCGAATCGTTGCTATGATTGCGATTGTCGCCCATCATGAAATAGTCGTTGGGTCCCAATTCCCAGCGATTGTCCCTGCAATTACTTCTGCATGGTTCGTTGATGTACGGTTCATCGAGCATCGTTCCATTCAAATAAACCATAGAGTCGATAATTTCGATCACATCTCCGGGAATACCGATGACCCGTTTTATCAGCGGCGCTTCGTTTTCTTCACGCGGGCTGGGTGAATTAAAGACGATAATTTCGCCTCGCTCCGGTTCATTAATCATATAATTGACACGGCTGATGAACAACCGCTGACCATCCTGAAACGTCGGTTCCATACTGCTTCCCTGCACCATCGACTGTGGGATGGCGAGCTGGAAGAATACAAACACGGCAACACCGAAGATCAATGTGCCAGCAAGTTCCCTAATAACGCGAAGCGGTCCTCTATTGAAGTGAGGGCGGGGTAATTTTGTGGTTTCCATACGATAGCTTACCTGATTGATTGACATTAATCGGGATAGGCGACGCGGCTGACGATTCCCCAATCTTCGGGGGGCCAATACCGGATCAACACTTCACCGACGATAAATTCTCGCCGCACTAAGTCGACGGAGGCTGAACGCGAGTCACTACTACGATTACGATTATCCCCCATAACGAAAAATTCTTCATCACCCAATTCCCAACGATCATCAGGACAATGCGACAGATCACAGGCTTCGTTGATGTAGGGTTCGTTAAGCTGAACCCCGTTGACATAAACGAAGGTGTCGATGATCTCCACAATATCGCCCGGAACACCAATCACCCGTTTGATGTAATCTTGCTCGGTATCGCCCGGATAATGAAAGACGACAATATCGCCCCGTTCTGGCTCGCCAATGAGATAGTTGATGCGACTGATGATGAGAAATTGCCCGTCATGGAAATTCGGTTGCATACTCGGACCTTGCACGACGAAGCGCACCGTTGCCAGATTGACCAGCGCATAAATCGCGCCTATGAGTACGATCAAGTCCAAAATCTCGCGTAATCCACTCCAACGTTGCAGGCGGGGACGCGGTAACTTGGCGATAGGTTGTTCACTCGTTGATGGGGTAACGTTCTGCAAGGATAACTTTATCTTCCGTTTTTCTATATCTTTGCATTATACGCCCGCATAGTGTCACAAGCAACGTAAGGCATGGGACACAAACAAATTTCTAATGGATTGTTTTTCCCATAAATCAAGCACTGCGCTACAATGATAGGAGTAGATGTGCGATTCTGTTTGTAAATTGGTGGATAACTTAGGTAAGGCGAATGCTGTGTCTAACGAAACAATCCTCGTTGTAGATGACGGACGCGAAAACCGCGAATTTATTGTGGAGTACGTGTTACAGCCCAATGGGTATGAATGCCTGCTGGCAAAAGATGGTGTTGAAGGTTTGGAGATGGCGCTTAAGTATAAACCAGACTTGATTCTGCTGGATCTCAATATGCCGCGCATGGATGGCTCAACCGTGTTGAAGCATCTGGCTCATCGCAATGCAGATATCCCCGTGATTCTGATGACGTTTTACGGTTCCGAAGAAATTGCGATAGAGATGTACCGTTTGGGCGTGCGCGATTATGTCAAAAAACCGTATTCCGTAGAAGAAATGGAACAGGCGATTAACCGTAGCTTGACGGAAACGCGCCTGCGACGAGAAAAAGAGGCGTTGACCGAGCGCGTGATTCATGCCAACCGTGATTTACAGATGCGCCTGCAAGAACTTAATGTGTTATACAGCATCGGCAAAAGTGTGTCATCGCTATCCGATATGGCGACATTATTACCGCGTGTGGTGGATGCCGCGATCCGCATTACCTCTGCTGAACAGGGCAAACTCTACTTACTTGAAGATAATATGCTGGTGTGCCGCGCCCAGAAACGCCACAAAACCGGACGCGCCGTTTCCAGCAACGTGGATGCGACCAATCCACTGGCAATACAGGTATTAAAAACCGGGCAACCTCTGCTGGTCGCACGGGAGAAAACCGATACGCAAGAATCCGATGACCCGATTTCGGCGGCTTATGTTCCGCTTCTTCTGCGTGATGAGATCATCGGTGTGCTGGGTGTAGATAATTATTCGGTGCGTGCCGGGCATTTTAGTCAGCATGAAACGGCTCTGTTAAGCGCACTCAGCGATTATGTGACGATTGCGATTTCTAATGCACGTAATTATGAAGCCCTAAAAATCTCTAAAGAACGCGAGAGTCAAAAAATTCGCGGTACATTCGAGCGGTTCGTACCGCCATCGGTTGTAGAACGCGCCCTTAAACAAACGGGTGAAATTACACTGGGCGGGAATCGGCGCGAGGTCAGCATCTTATTTGCAGATATTCGTGGCTATACCGCCTGGAGCGAGACCGCACCGCCGGAAATGGTGGTCGAGACATTGAACCAATATTTGAGTCTTGCCGCCGAGGTCGTTATGGCGTGGGAAGGGACGCTCGATAAATTTTTCGGTGATGGGTTGATGGCAATTTTTAATGCGCCGGAAGATCAGCCGGATCACGTGCATCGGGCGGCGGATGCGGCGTTGGCGCTCATTAAAGCCGCCAATGAGGTTAATCTTCAGCATGGGCATAAACTTTCTTATAGCGTGGGCGTTAACGTGGGTGAGGCTGTGGTCGGTTATATCGGCACGGAGCGCGCAGTCAACTATACCGCGATTGGTGATGCGGTTAATCTTGCTAAGCGTTTACAAGAATATGGTGCGCCGGGGCAGATTCTTGTGGAAGAGGCAGTGATACATCGTCTGGGGAATTTGGTTCAGGCGCGGGCATTAGGTGAAATTAAAGTCAAGGGACGCAAGCAGGGTGCCTTTGCCTATGAGCTACAGGCTTTGCATTACCCGTCGAGCTAGTTTGATACAAACTAACGGTAGCCAATAAAATGTTAAGTAAACTAACACCAAATGTTTGATAAAATGAATCTATCTAGTCATTATAGTTTGTGAAGTAAATGGGCGATCTGTCGACATTCAACTCAACCATCAATATCATTGCCAACCTACTTGTGCTGGCGATGTCTCTTGGCTTAATTTTTGCCTTGCTCATCCAACCCAAACGTGAGCGGAGCAATTATCTCTTTGCGCTGTTTTGTCTCTGTCTTGCGTGCTGGGCGCTTGTATCCCTTGCGTTGGCAGTGCCGGAGTTACAATCCGGGTGGGATAATGAGACTTTATTAAAATCCTATCTCATCTCGATGGTAGCAACTGCCGCGAGTTTCTTCTTATTTACCGTGGTGTTTTTGAAGCCAAAAGGTATGGTGGCGCGAGTGCTAAGTGTCGCCTCTCCGTTGCTATTTCTCATTGTCGCACTGGTGATCGGGTCAGGTGGGGCATTCGAAGCGGTTGCTGGTTCGACCACGTACAGCCTGTTAATTGGTGCATATGCCGCATTAGTGCTGTCGATGGGTTATCTTGTGTTGTCCTTCTACATGGTGATGAGCGCGCAGAACGACAGCATGAATATTTTGCGTGTGCCCACCGTCCTGCTGATTTGTGCATATGCGGCGAACTTTTTCGACTCACTCTCCGGCTTACCGATTGCAACCACGCTGGTCAGTATTGCCGCCGTTTGGATTGGTTGGGTTGTGGTACGGTCTCAGGTCTTTAGCCCGCTGAATACGCTCAACAATGAGATGCGAATTGCCAATCGGGATTTGCAACAGGTCATTACGGATCTGGCAAGTGAGAAGGGAAAAACCGAGAAACTAAACGATCAGCTTCGCGCCGCAAATCAATACAAAAGTGAGTTTTTGGCGAATATGAGCCATGAACTGCGTACACCTTTGAACTCGATTATCGGCTATAGCGAACTCTTGCGCGGTGGTATTTATGGTCAATTGACTGATAAGCAATCTGATCGTCTGGAAAAAATTCATCGTAATGGCTCTCAATTGCTGGAACTGATTACCGATATTCTGGACTTGAATAAGATTGATGCCGGTAAGATGAAGCTCGATATTGTATCGTTTGATCTTGCGCCGTTGGCACGTCAGGTTGCGGATACACTAGCGCCAAAAGCCATTCAGAAAAATCTTAAACTCACGGTTGATTTGCCGGAAATGCTACCCAAGTTATACGGTGATGATAAGCGTATCCGGCAGGTCATCGAGAATTTGACCGATAATGCACTTAAATTTACCCATGAAGGTCATGTTACACTGAGCGCCTGTGGTGTTCGCGTAAAACAGGGGCTATCCGATGGCTTTAAGTTACCGGCGCTTGGTTGGTTACGGGATGGGGATTGGGTTATCATCAGTCTTGAAGATACGGGAATTGGCATCGCACCGGAAAATCAGGGACGTATTTTTGAAGAATTCTCTCAAGTTGATGGAAGCCATACCCGTGAATTTAGTGGGACAGGTTTGGGATTGGCGATCTCCAAACGATTGGTAGAAATGCACGATGGATCCATCTGGGTACGCAGTGTGCCGGGGCAGGGGAGCACATTTATAGTAGCGTTACCGGCGAGCTTTAAGGATGTTCCGCAAGAAACGGCTAAATCTAGCTGAAATCCGACGACTTGTATGGCGATCAACTATACGATTTATGCAGGATATGCTTCAGCAGGGTCTCGTAGTTTTTGTTGCTCATTGCTTTTTCAACAATAGCCTAAGATGATGTTGTTTCGTGCAGGCTGTACGCTGTGGAATGCTGACGGGTTAAGTTCTCCCGCGCAAATTCGATCAACATACAGTAAAATTTACTTATGAACTATGGTAAACAGGATGGAGGCTCCATCTCATGAGCCGTATTCTCGTTGTAGAAGATAACCGTGATAATATGACTCTCATTGTTGATGTACTATCTTCAATGGATTTTGACGTGTTGCAAGCCTTTGATGGTGTAGAAGGGTTGGACATGGCAGAAACGGAAAAACCTGACCTCATCTTGATGGATTTGTCTTTACCGCGTATGGATGGTTGGGCGGCGACCACGCAACTTAAAGCCAACCCGGCGCTTAAATCAATTCCGGTGATCGCATTGACCGCCCATGCGATGATCGGGGATAAAGAACGTGCGTTGGCGGCAGGGTGCGACGATTACCTCACAAAACCAATTAATCTCGGTGATCTCGTAAGCAAGTTGAATGAGTATTTGAACAAGTAGGGAGTGACATTTGAAAATCCTCGCTGTTGACGATCAACCGGACAATATTGAATTACTTACCGATATTGTCGCGGCACTCGGTTATCAAGTGATTACCGCTTATAACGGGCCGCAAGCACTGGAGGCAGTGAGAACAGAAACTCCTGATCTCATTTTGCTCGATGTCAATATGCCCGGCATGAGCGGTTTTGAAGTCGTTTCTGCTTTAAAAGCGAACGTAGCAACATCATCTATACCGATCATAATGCTGACGGCGCTTTCTGACGTGAAGCATCGCGTTGAGGGGCTGGGTTTGGGTGCTGAGGATTACGTAACCAAGCCATTTAGCGCCCGCGAATTGGTCGCCCGCATTGAAACGCGCCTGCGTGCCAAAAGTGAAAATGATAATTTACGTGAAGCCGAAAAGATGATCCGATCCACATTTTCGAGATTTGTCTCGTCTAATGTGGTTGATGCACTCATGAAAGACCCCTCAAGCGTAAAACTTGGCGGTAAAATGCAAGAATTGAGCGTGTTTTTCGCGGATTTGCAGAACTTTACATCAACCTCGGAACGTACCGATCCAGAAACCTTATTGACCGTGCTCAATAAATACCATGAGTTAATCGTCAACATCATCATGAAGAATCTGGGTACTGTGGATAAATTCATCGGGGATGCGGTCATGGCGTTATACAATACACCGCTGGAATTAGAAGATCACGCGTTACGGGCAGTCCGTACCGCCTATCAAATACGTCAGGCATTGCCAGAGTTTCACGCTCAGTTTGAACCCCACTTCCGTATGGCAGTGAATGTTGGTATACACTCAGGGCTGGCGATTGTCGGGAATGTCGGCGCACCCCAAATTATGGATTTCACCGCGCTTGGAGATACGGTGAATGTTGCCGCCCGTCTGGAAAATATGAGCCATGACGGTCAAATTCTTATCAGTGAAGCGACGTATAGTATGGTGCGTGGTACTGTACAAGCAAATGAATTGGGACCACTCAGCTTTAAGGGTAGGAGTGTACCCGTAATGACCTATGAAGTAACCGGGATGAGTTTGTGATTGAGATTAAAAGTGAACAAGCCCTTAAAGAGCAAATCTGCAACATCGGGCGTTTGATGTATGAAAAAGGCTATATTGACGGGACAAGTGGGAATATTAGCGCACGATTGGATGACACACATGTGTTAGCAACTCCAAGCGGGCTGGCGAAAGGGTTTATGACCCCCGAACAACTGATTACCGTTGATCTTAACGGCAATCGTGTTGATGAGCCTACTCCAGCAAATGCACATCTGACTCCTACTTCAGAATTATCCATGCACCTTGAATGTTTTAAGCGCCGTCCCGATGTCAATGGGGTAGTCCACGCACATCCGCCGACAGCTGTTGCATTGACCATCGCGGGTTACGATTTCCAGCGCTGTTTGATCCCTGAAATGGTTGTCATTCTGGGTTTGGTGCCGACCACGCCCTATAGCACACCCGCCAGTACCGAAAATCGGGACGCGATTCACCAGCTTATTCTTGAGCACGATGCGATTATGCTGGCGCATCATGGATCACTGACGGTTGCCACGGATGTTTGGGAGGCGTATTTGCGACTTGATACGCTCGAACACAGCGCGAAAATCCTGTTTATGACGGAGCAACTGGGCGGCGCACGCTCAGAAATTGCGCCTGAACAGGTTGAAAAATTGCTCCGCGCGCGCGAAAGTTTGGGATTAATGCGTTCAGGAGACAGGGAACGTTTTGACTCCCATAAAGAAACACAGACTATTTAATGAAATTCTAAAGTGAATTTGCTCACAAAGAGAATTTGACGCTTGACTTCGTTTTGTGAGATTGGTAAACTTCTGTCCAAGTTAAGGCCCTATCGTCTAGTGGCCTAGGATGCCACCCTTTCAAGGTGGAGACACGGGTTCGAACCCCGTTGGGGCTGCAATATCATTCCTAGATATGGTTGAAAGCGGTAGCACATAATACAGTGTTGCCGCTTTTCCATTTATAACGACTTTTGCCACAAATTGTCTTAATGCCTGACGGGCTAAAGTGATTTCTTCTCCGGTCAATGCCTCACGTATCGCTCGTGTCCACTCATTGATCGTTTGATCGCTTATTTCTGGAATTTCCATTGGTTGAACAAGTAACTCTTCCAGATTTGCTAACTCTGCGATTATTTCGCGCTCTTCTTGCTCACGTTCTTGTAATCTTGCTTGCAAGCTGGTCGAAAATCCAGCTTTTTCTACTGCGTCAACTAACTTATTGATGGCGCGTTGTACTTCATCTAGTCTACCCTGTACGGTGACAATTCTTTGCGACTTTCTGGCAGAACGTGGCGCGGGGGATGTATTACCCACATGGCAGGATTCCATTCTGGAAACCGTGCGGCTCGTCCAGCAAGAACGGGCGGGTGATGCCTTCATTCAGGCGCTGGATCAACTGCTCGCCAGTGGCGAAGCCAGCATCACCGCATCACGTTATCCGGTTGAGCCTAAACCGGGTGTGACGGTTGTCGGCTATGAGGACGATCATTTTGTCTATCTGCTACCGGAAATTGCCTACCGTGAGGTGATGCGTATTCGTCCCTTGAAGTTCTCGACCGCCGCGATTGGCAGTCAGCTGAAGGAGGATGGTTGGCTGATACCGGGTCGT
>JAVJSU010000047.1:0-13683 GCA_040219275.1 Aggregatilineales bacterium
CAGTTCCCACTCATCATCTTTCAAGTCACTTGGGTAAGGTTTCCTATCCATTCATCTACCCTAGCAGGTCTTTTCTCACTTTTCAAATAGCTTCTTAGAGGCGCAAGCCCCTCTGGTTTTCCCACAAAATCCGAACCCGAAGGGCAAAACCTCGTAAAGCCCTGTAGCTTGCTGCGGGGATAGGGGTTTTGGGATTTTGTTTTCCTCCCACTTTCTAGATCTCTTTTTTGTCCATTTCGGTCTGACTTCAAACACGCAGTACAGCAAAACGGTCTGTGTTTCTGGAGCGATCCGTGCCCAGCTCGAAGGCAAAACTTACAATCAGGCGGCAATCGATCTTGGCAAGAATCCGAAGACATTCCCGAAGTACATGAAACGCGCCTCACGGATGCTATCAGCGGCATATTAGCAATCTACACCTCTGGCTGGTGGATGTTTCGCCAGCCGGGATTCTATTTTGTAATGAAAGCAGTTATCAAGATGGTATTTTGCGGTGCACTTCACATATACTGCGAATTCGTAGTGCCTCCTCACCCCGTGGCACGATTAAAAATGAACTTTGGGGTGACGAGGTCGCCGAACACTACATTCGTTGTCGGTTACTTTCTTGCCCATTTTTGATTTCTACTATGATCTTGAATAGGTTGGAGAGTCTACTTTAATTTATACCACCAACACATCCGACTACTTGTTGAGGAAAGTTCCACTACGCTCTGTATGAAGCTCGCTTGCCAGAGCCGTATAGATGGGGTATTTTGGTAACGTCCAGATACGAACGGATTTACAAGTATGACAAAACCAAATTTTCTCTTCATCCTTACGGACGAGCAAAAAGCGACGGCTATGCCTCTGTATGGTAACTCCGAAGCCCATACGCCCAATCTCGCGAACATGGCCGCAGAAGGTGTTCTCGTTGATGAAGCGCTGGTGACTTGTCCAATCTGTGTACCTTCTCGTGGTACGCTTCTTACTGGGCACTATCCGGATGGTCATGGACTATGGTTCAATGATAGACGATTGGATCCAACCATTCCCGACTTGTTTACTACACTGCGGAAGAACGGCTACCGGGTTGGGCTATTTGGCAAGAATCACATCTACATAGACGAAATGCTAGACAATGTGTTTCACGAACGTGTAGAAGCATCTCATGGAGGCTACAAACATCCAAAAACTGATTTACAGTTGGCATTCAATAATTGGGTGAGTCGCTCTGACCTGGCTATGGGACCGTGGTCTGCGGAAGTGTCACCATTTGCGCCAGAGGACTGCCCAACCCATACGCTGACGACAGCTGCCCTGGATTTCATAGCCTGTGCAAAGAATGATAATGTCCCGTTTGCGGTATGGCTTAGCTACCCAGATCCGCATACTCCACTTCAAGCACCAAAATCTTATGCAGACCGTTATCCATCAGAAGATTTAAATCTACCTCCTTTACCAGAAAGCTATGATGTGGATAAGCCCGCCCGACAGCAGGTAGCACGGCATATGTTCGCAGGAGATCGGGTAGATACGGCACAGATGCGTCGAGCGTTGGCAATCTATTATGCTATGGGAACATTCATTGACGATGAAGTTGGCAGGGTAATTGACATGCTTGATTCACAAGGAATTAGTGAGAATACCCTTGTCGCATATACATCCGACCATGGTGATTATATGGGTGAACATCGTCTTATTCGTAAATCGGTCGCATTTTACGAGGCGCTCATAAGAGTACCGTTGCTATTCCGCTGGCCCGGTAAGATTCCAGCAGGCGTGCGATCACAGCGTTTGTTCTCCCTGGTCGATTTTGCGCCAACGGTTCTGGATTTGTTGGACCTGCCCTCGCTAAATGGTGCAGTTGGTGTCTCAAGGACGGCTGAAATTGTAGATGATATTACCAATGCTGACGATGTAGTCTTTGCAGAGGCAGGTTTGGCGGGAGAGCCACTCGATATGGCGACTGTTTGGAGGAGTGGACCAAAGACACCGACAGATGGTACATATGCGCCACCTTGGGGAGGCCGCCCCGCAGGCTGGCTTGGGCAAGGATGGATGGCCCGTACTAACCGCTACAAACTAGTACGATATGCCAATGGCGAAGGTGAGTTGTATGACCTGGAAGCAGATCCTCATGAACACTACAATTGTTTCAATGATCCTGCTTTTGGAAATATTCAAGAGAATCTCTCTACCCGACTAGCGGAATGGCGCGCCCGTTAATATTCATCCTGTGTCCGAGGGCAAGCGCTTTGATATTTCGTTTTTGACTTTAGACAATCATATTCACTAACTTACATAATCGGCTCAAATATTCTCGTTCCGGTTTGTTTTGGGTCACATTATGTTTATTATATTTTGGGCACTTTTTTCGTGACCGGTAACGTGACCGGTTGCGGAAAGTTTTTCTTTGTGTTATGATGTTATCAAATATAAATTTAAGATTTATTAAAATGTCAAAATCAAAAACAAATGTTATTGTCTTTTTTACTGATCAACAACGTTGGGACACGACGGGGATTCATGGCAACCCGCTTGACCTTACCCCCAACTTTGATCGTATGGCAATGGAAGGCACACACCTCCATAATTTCTTTACCTGTCAACCACTTTGTGGACCCGCACGGTCATGTTTGCAAACAGGCATGTATGCAACTCAGAGTGGATGTTATCGAAATTACATTCCCTTACAGCCAGACCATAAAACATTAGCTCATTACTTCACCGAAGCCGGGTATCAAACCGGGTACATTGGTAAGTGGCATCTTGCCACAACGCAGGATACGGCAGTACTGGAACATGAGCGCGGCGGTTACGCCTACTGGTTGGCATCCGATATCTTAGAGTTTACGTCTGATGGGTATGATACAGTCGTTTTCGATAACGATAACAATCCCGTTAAATTGCCCGGTTATCGGGTAGATGCACTGACAGATGCCGCCATTCGGTACATTAACAGTCATCAAGACGATCCATTTTTCCTCTTTGTGTCCTACTTAGAACCCCATCAACAGAATCACAGGGACGATCATCCCGCGCCGTTTGGCTACCAGGACCGATACACTTCCAACACCTATATCCCCCCCGACCTTGCCGCTTTGGGTGGTTCCACCCATCAGCAGATTGGCGGTTATTATGGTATGGTCAAACGTTTGGATGAAGCACTAGGACGTTTGATTGATAGCTTGTTCAGTTTAGGCATATTGGACGATACCATCGTTTTATTCACTTCCGATCATGGTAACCACTTCAAAACCCGAAACGACGCTTATAAGCGTTCTGTGCATGATGCATCCATTCGGGTACCGGCCGCTATCATCGGTCCGGGCTTTAATGGCGGTGGCAGAATACAAAACATGGTTAGCTTGATTGATTTGCCGCCAACCCTATTGGATGCAGTCGGAATTGCTGTGCCAGACCACATGCAAGGACACTCCCTTCTACCGCTCATCAAAAAAGAAACACTGAATTGGCAAGAGGAAATTTTTGTTCAAGTGAGCGAAGCAGAAGTTGCCCGTGCCATCCGCACAAAACGGTGGAAATATGGTGTTACTGCTCCGGATGCTGATCCAATTCATGATTCAGGGTCAAAAGAATACATTGAAAGCTATCTTTACGATCTGATGGCAGATCCATATGAACTTGATAATCGTGTGGGGTCAACCGCCCACAGAGATGTCGCGGATAAATTAATGTCACGTTTGGTCGAACGTATGGTGCAAGCTGGCGAGGATGAACCTCTAATTCACCAAGCTACCCCTGTGGAACTTAATCCACAGTATAGGGTGCCATAGCAACGAGCGAGGAGAAAGTTGTTGAGTAGCACTTGACAGACTTTTTTTTGGCTCAGTTCGTTACCGGTCACGAGGGTAACTTTAAACGATTTATTTGAAGTAAAAGAGAAAATATGGCAAAGAACAGAGTGACTATCACCGACATCGCACAGGAGGCGAAGGTCTCAAAGCAAACGGTATCGCGAGTCATCAACAACAAGGATGATGTGAGCGATGAAACCCGTGAGCAGATACAGGCAATCATCCGCCGGCGTGGCTACCGACCCAACTCAATTGCACGTAATCTGGCTTTCAGGCGCAGTGTCTATCTTGGTCTCGTCTTCCCTAATGTTGATATTCCTTTATTCGTAGACGTAATTCGTGGTGTTGAGCATGTCGCTAATCAGAATGAATATCACATTTTGCTAAAAGAGGCGGGCAACGAAGGTACAAAAGAGGAGCAAGTGCTCACGGCACTGGAAGACTTTCGTGTAGACGGTGTCATCATGGTGGGTCCGTTGATGCCAACGAATGCACTGGCGACTCTCTTAAATAGTTTTGAAGCGGCGACACTAATCAACGTGCCTGATGTTGATACATTACCCGATCATGTTACGACGATCAATGTTGATTCGTACGCGGCGATGGCGCAACTCACCGAATACCTCGTCCAGAAAGGGAGACGGCGCTTCGCCTATCTGAACGGTCCTGTTTCATTTCCCGCAGTTGCGCGTAAACAAGCCATTGTTGACACCCTAAGCCAATATGGATTGCAACTTGCTGAAGACCATGTTCTACGAGGGCATTACACGCCTGAATTTGGCTATGAAGCTACCAAAACCCTGCTGACACGATTTCCAGATATTGACACAATTTTGTGTTTTGACGACAGAATGGCAATCGGTGCCCTCAAAGCTTGTGCTGATTTGGGACGAAAAATCCCTGATGAAATCGCAATCGCAGGCGCACATGAGATTCCTTTTTCAAGTTTCACCATCCCGACGCTTACAACCATCAGCGTGCCGCGTTTCGAGATGGGCATCGTAGCCGCCGAGAGTGTTTTTGATCGGCTGAACAACAAACCTACTGAAAAAATTATTTCCATTAAACCGGAAATTATATTTCGCGAGAGCACACCTCTTTAGTCAGGCTGCTCTCATCATCTGTTAGTTTACAGAAATAAGGAGGTCAATGGCGATAGCAATAGGATTGTCCCAATGTGTATTACGTCGTTCGTATAAATAATTTTGGAGAATGATATATTATGAAAACGCGAATATTAATTGTGCTCATAGCGCTACTATCAATAGTGGTATATGCCAGTACACAAGACACGACCTACAACGAAGCTCCGATGCTAGCAGAGATGGTTGAGGCTGGTGACTTACCCCCCGTTGAAGAACGTTTACCCGTCAACCCACTCGTTCAAGAAGTAAAAGATAGTATCGGTCAGTATGGTGGTACTCTGGTTAGCTACGCTCCACGTCTCCCTGATTGTGATCCTGAGACGTGCTCTTTACTAAATGCGAATATTGCCCAATTCGACTACGATTTCAATATCGTTCCAGACATTGCAGAGTCCTGGGAACTCAGTGAAGATGGGCTTATATTCACTGTAACATTGCGCGAGGGTCACCGATGGTCGGACGGTGAGCTACTTACGACGGAAGATGTACAGTTCTGGTATGATGCCGTAGTTTTGACTGAGGAAGTATTTCTCGCCAATACTGACAATGGCATCAACGTAAATGGGCAGATCGCGGAGTTGGAAATCATCAACGACTACACTTTCCGTTTCATTTACCCTGAACGGTTTGTGCGCGTTCTAGATACGATCACAGATTTCCGCCCATTCTTGCCAGAACACTATCTGAGCCAGTTCCATGCGGCATACAACGATGAGGCAGATGCACTTGCACAAGAGGCCGGGTTTGATTTTTGGTACGAGCATTTTATGAGCAAACTGCTTGGTGGGACTTCCGCCGATCCTTACTTCACAGTACGAGACCAAAACCTGCCTGTTCTAGCCGCCTGGATGTATGAAAGCCATAACTCACAAGAGGCAACTTTATTCGTGCGTAATCCCTATTACCACGTAGTTGATCCAGAAGGCAACCAACTCCCATATGTAGACTACTTTGATCGGCGCGTCGAAACCAATAATGAAGTGTTAAAAGCGCAAATTGTTTCCGGTGAGGCAACACATGCTGCATTCTGGCTAGCCATCGGCGATTTTCCGCTTCTTGCAGAAAATGCCGATTCGAATGATTTCATCGTTAACCTTCACCCCGATCTACGCGCATCGGAATTTGGCTTCGTGTTCAACTACACGCATCCAGACCCTGTATTGGCTGAAATCTTTAATGATATTCGCTTCCGACAGGCTATGTCCCATGCCATAAACCGACCAGAATTGCAGG
Organism: Aggregatilineales bacterium; assembly: GCA_040219275.1. Lineage (GTDB taxonomy): Bacteria > Chloroflexota > Anaerolineae > Aggregatilineales > Phototrophicaceae > JAVJSU01. The sequence goes on from JAVJSU010000047.1 coordinate 6,179, forward strand.
AGTTAGTGTTCTTAGGGCAAGGTACTCCGCGCCAGCCAATCTTTGACCCAACGACTTCGTTCTACGAAGAGGGTATTGACCAGAACGCTATCGAGTTCGATGTTGAGATCGCTAACTCACTATTAGACGAAATGGGCTTGGAAATGGGTCCTAATGACATACGCTTGCGTCCCGATGGCGAATCTCTTGAAATTACCTTTACTTACGCCACGAATAGTCCCCTCTGGAACCCGGATCTGGTCGAGCTAGTCCGGGAGTACTGGGGTGAAGTTGGCGTAGACCTTGTGCTAGACCCGGTTGATATCAATCTGTATCGTGAACGTCTGGACGCAAATGACACTGACATGGGCACATGGGCTATTGGTGGGTCTTCTGAGGTGTTCAGTCGCAACAATTCACCGATTCGCTATCGCCCACCCTTCCACTTTCCAACCACACCCCTCGGTGGACTGGGCTGGTATCAGTGGTACGCGTCCAACGGTGAAGATGGGGTTGCGCCACCACAGGAAGTGCAAGACCTATATGTAGCTATTGACGCATGGATGCAGGAGCCGCGTGGCACAGAACGCTACGCAGAGCTTGGCACTGAGATCATGCGCACCAATGCCGAAAACCTTTGGTTGATTGGTACAATTGGACTCATGCCACGACCTGTTGTTCTCAGTACTTCATTGCGTAATACGCCTACTCCAGAGGACGTGGTAAGCGTCGAATTCTGGGTGTGGGGACCTCACCAGCCAGAACAATGGTATTTTGATAACTAAGCTTTTCATCTGAGAACATATGCCGGCTAAATGCAGTCGGCATGTGTTCTTTTGTCAACAAGAGTCCGAACGATTAAGAGGACAAAATGTTTGGTTATATTTTAAAAAGAATATTGCTGTTTATTCCAACATTGTTGGTGGTTTCTTTCATAGTGTTCCTTCTTATACAACTGCCACCAGGTGACTTTCTCGACACAATGGTCTTGAGAATGCAACAAAGCGGCACATCTATGGATGCTGAGGCAGAAGCGTTGCTGAGAGAGCGCTACGCGTTGGACCAACCATTCCTACAGCAGTACAGTCATTGGATTTCCAACATCGTAACCGAGGGCGACTTTGGTAGGTCTTTTACCTGGAATCGCCCGGTTTCTGAGCTGATCTGGAGCCGGTTAGGATGGACATTTTTTATCACTATAAGCTCACTCTTGTTTACGTGGGCACTGGCATTTCCAATCGCTGTGTACTCGGCAACACACCAATATTCGTTTCTAGATTATCTTTTTAGCTTTATCGGATTCATTGGGCTGGCAGTACCCAACTTTTTGCTTGCGCTCGTATTGATGTGGATTGGGTTTTCAGTCTTCAATGTTTCGATGGGTGGCTTGTTCTCAAGTGAATATCGTGACGCACCATGGAGCTTAGCCAAGTTCCTCGATTTTCTATCGCACCTGTGGGTGCCGATTATTGTGTTGGGTACGGCAGGCACAGCCAGTTTGATTCGTACCATGCGTGCAAATCTACTTGATGAGTTAAATAAACCTTATGTAGAGGCCGCCCGTGCAAAAGGGCTTACTGAACGCCATCTCATCTGGAAATACCCGGTTCGCGTTGCCCTAAATCCGTTTGTTAGCTCACTCGCGACGCTATTGCCAACGTTGATATCCGGGGCAACTATCGTGTCAGTCGTGCTCAGCCTGCCCACAACCGGACCTATGATGCTGGATGCTCTGCTGGAACAGGATATGTTCCTGGCAGGTAGCTTTCTGCTTATGTTGAGTTTCTTCACGTTAGTTAGCACTCTTGTTTCTGACATTCTGCTAATAATCATTGACCCGCGTGTAAATTATGAATGAGAAATACGATGATTACGCTTGATACAGCACAGCCAATAGACGACATACCTATTTCAGAAGCGGAAGAGAAACATCTCACTGCCTCACAATGGCAATTGATTTGGTGGCGCTTTCGGAGACATCGTGCGGCAATGATCAGCATGGCAGTTCTAGTTGTACTCTATACCATCGCCCTATTTGCAGGCTTTTTTGCGCCACACGATCCTCGGGACGTGGTTGCTGAATTCGCTGATGCTCCTCCACAACTCCCAGTATTCTGGGATAGCGCTGGTGTACATTTTCCGCCGGTTGTATATAGCTATGTTGGGGAACGTGACCCGCGAACACTACGAAAGATATATCGTCTAGACTCTGAATCACGCCAGCCTATACGTTTTTTGGTGCGAGGGGAAGACTATAAATTATTTGGTATCGTCTCAACCGATATTCACTTTATTGGCTTAGATGATCCTGACCAGCCCTTTTTTTTGTTAGGTACGGATTCACTTGGACGTGATATGCTATCGCGAATCATATTCGGGTCACAGATTTCACTTACCATAGGACTCGTTGGCGTGTTTATAAGCCTAATTCTTGGCATCTTACTGGGGGGCATTTCTGGCTACCTTGGCGGATGGATTGATGTTGGAATTCAGCGTTTAATCGAGGTTCTAAGATCTATGCCAACAATTCCGTTATGGCTGGCACTTAGTGCTGCATTACCCAGAAACCTCAACCAGGTGCAGATTTATTTCGGGATTACGATAATCCTATCGTTGATCGGATGGACTGAGATCGCGCGTGTGGTGCGCGGCAAATTCATGTCGTTGAAACATGAAGACTTTATCCTCGCCGCCCGCACCAACGGCACATCACGCATGAGAATCATTGTGGTTCACATGGTGCCATCGTTCTCTAGTCACCTGATTGCCGCCATGACGCTGGCACTTCCCATCATGATTCTCAGTGAAACCGCCCTCAGTTTCCTTGGTCTTGGATTACGCCCTCCTATCATTAGTTGGGGAACCCTACTCGAAGGAACACAAAATCTCGATGCAATCGCGTTAACACCCTGGCTACTGTTTCCCGTCGTGCCAGTCATCATTACTGTGCTGGCATTTAACTTTATTGGAGACGGTCTACGCGATGCGGCTGACCCATACGCTTAGAAAGTAAATCTTATGAATTCAACCCAAAAACCTATTCTCGAAATAAAAAATCTTAAAATGCACTTCCCGATCAAGAAAGGCATTTTTGGAAGTGTGGTTGGACATGTTAAGGCGGTTGATGATGTTTCATTGACTGTTAACGAAGGAGAGGTTGTCGGGCTTGTTGGCGAGAGTGGGTGTGGCAAATCAACTGTATCACGGTGCATTGTACGTGCGTATAATCCAACTGCCGGTGAAATCCTACTATACGATACATCGGGGCAAGCAGTCGACCTTGCTAAACTGCCTGAAACGGCTCTGCGTCCGTATCGTCGGGATGTACAGATGGTATTCCAGGACCCCTTTGCTTCGTTGAACCCTCGTATGACGCTCAAGCAGATTATTGGCGAGCCAATGCGTAACTATGGTCTTTATAAAGGGAAAGCCCGCGAAGAACGGATCGCTTACTTGCTAGAGGCAGTCGGACTTAGACCTGAACATATGTCCCGCTATCCACATGCTTTTAGTGGAGGTCAGCGTCAGCGAGTCGGGATTGCCCGCGCTCTAGCGCTAAATCCACGCCTGATAATTTGTGATGAACCCGTTTCGGCATTGGATGTATCAGTACAGGCACAAATCTTAAACTTATTGCGCGACTTGCAATCCGAATTTGGCTACAGTTATCTTTTCATTGCTCATGATCTCAGCGTCGTAGATTATATCTGCGATCGTGTAGCAGTCATGTATGTGGGTAAAATTGTGGAAACAACCGATGCCGAAACGATATTCGAAAAGCCACAACATCCCTATACATCGGCTCTATTATCTGCTATTCCAAAATTAAACCCGCGACTTCGTCAGCTTCCGGTGCCCCTTGAGGGCGAAATTGCTGATCCTGCGAATGCGCCATCAGGATGCGTATTTCATCCAAGATGCCGTTACGTTGAGGATCGGTGTCGGCATGAAGTACCTCAGTTACGCGAGACTGCCAATAATCATGTTGTGCGTTGCCATTTTGCAGGTGAATTGGAATTTGAGAAATCTGTAGAAGCGACCGGCAACAGTTCCGTGGAGGCATCCTAATGTCAGGTAATACTTTACTAGAGGTTCATAACCTTAAGGTGCATTTTCACACGGAACAGGGGATTGTTGAAGCGCTTCGTGATGTATCTTTCGAAATCAATCACGGCGAGACAGTCGCTGTTGTCGGCGAAAGTGGGTGCGGCAAATCGGTCATGGCGCGGGCATTGCTTCAAATCGTACCACCACCCGGGAAGATTGAAGATGGGCGCATTGTCTACAACCCCAATGGCGACTCGCTTGAGCTAACAAAGTTACCACCACAAGGGTCTAAAATACGCGAGATTCGGGGTGCAGATATCGCTATGATCTTCCAGGAGCCAATGGCATCATTTAGCCCTGTACATACCATTGGCAATCAAATCAATGAAGCAATCATTATTCACCAAAATGTGAGTCGGCAGGACGCAACTCAGCAAACGATAAAAATCCTGGAGCGCGTTGGTATGCCCCAACCATCCCGCATCATTAATCGGTATCCACACCAACTTAGCGGTGGTATGCGTCAACGAGCAATGATAGCAATGGCGCTTTCCTGTCAGCCAAAACTATTGATTGCAGATGAGCCAACCACGGCACTGGATGTTACCACACAAGCACAAATCCTTCGGCTTTTGCGCGATCTTCAGGACGAGTTTGGTATGGCGATTCTATTTATTACGCACGATCTCAGCGTTGTGTCTCAATTTGCGGATCGTGTTGTTGTGATGTACCTTGGTGAGGTCGTTGAAGCGGCTGATGTGATCACGTTGTTTGAGGAGCCAAAGCACCCTTACACGCAAGCATTGTTGCATTCCATCCCGCACATCGGTGTGAAACATGGGCAACGCCTCGACGCAATTCCCGGCTCTATCCCGAATCCACTAAATAGACCTAAGGGATGCCGTTTTCATACAAGATGTACACAAATGATAGATGGCGTTTGTAACACGGTCGAACCTGCCCTTATTGAGGTCGGCGAAAACCACTGGGCGCGTTGTGTTTTGTATGAGGATCAATATCAAAAGAACCCATCATGAAGCGTGGCGAATACGAAAAAATAAAGGAAGCTGATAATTACCATGAAACCCAATATTGTTTTTATGCTCACCGACCAATGGCGCTTACAGGCACTTGGGTATGCTGGCAATGAACAAGTCCAAACGCCAACAATCGATCAACTGGCGCAGGAGAGTACAAACTTTACACATGCTATTTCGGGATGGCCCGTATGCTGTCCCTGGCGCGGTAGTTTTCTAACAGGTCAATATCCAACGACCCACGGCATCATCGTAAATGATGTCACTTTTCAGAGCGAATTTGTCGGATTAGGCACTGCCTTTAAGAACGGGGGTTATGATACTGCTTATATCGGCAAGTGGCATGTTAATGGCAACGGGCGGTCAAATTATATTCCGCCAGAACGTCGTTTAGGATTTGACTATTTCAAGGTTCTTGAATGTACGCATGATTATAATAACTCGCCATATTATGCGGGTGACTCTGAGGAAAAATTATATTGGGACGGCTATGATGTGTTCGCCCAGACTGTCGATGCTCAAGCCTATATCAAAAACCACATGCAAGAGAACCCATATATGCTGGTCCTATCCTGGGGTCCACCGCATAATCCTTACGAAACTGCACCCGAAGAGTTTCGGGCGATGTATAATCCTGAGGATATTGCATTGCGTCCAAATGTGACCCCTGATATGGCGGATGATGCTCGGGAGTGGATTGCCGGATACTATGCCCATTGCTCCGCAATCGACAAAAGCGTGGGCGATATTCTTGAAACATTGCGAGAAACTGGACAATTAAAGAATACTATCGTCGTATTTGCATCGGATCATGGCGATATGCTTGGGTCACAGGGAGAGTTTCGTAAACAGCGTCCATGGGAAGAGTCGATAAGAGTACCCTTTCTACTCCGGCATCCCGATAAATCTGGACAGGAGGTCGATGCTATGTTGAATGCGTACGACATTATGCCAACCCTTCTGAGTCTTTGCGACCTACCAATCCCCGACACAGTTCAGGGAAGAGACTTTTCAGGCGTATTAGATGGAGGTGATGACCCATCCGCGGGCGCGGCACTTCTAGCGTGCTTTCACCCATTCGGGGAATTTACGGTTGCAGACGGTGGACGCGAGTATCGAGGCGTGCGGACACATCGCTATACCTATGTACGCTCATTAGATGGTCCCTGGTTGCTGTATGATAACGAAGAAGACCCATACCAGTTAACTAATGTGATTAACAAGCCATCCTATGCCACTATTCAGCAACAATTAGATGCAAGGCTAGATGAGTTGCTGAAGTCCGTTGGTGATGACTTTCAACATGGTTCCGTATACATGGACAAATGGCACTACCCACAAGATGAAACCGGAACCGTGCCATTTACTTTGTGAGTAGAAAGTCATTGAACGATGGTCAAAACAAACTTATCTGCCAGAGAAATACGAAGCATCGAAAGCAAATGGCATAAGATTGCAACACAATTGGGTATTCCAATCCCTCCAAAAGCGGCGGCAATGATCCTCGATCTTGAGGAGCAGGACTACATCACATATACCAATGCGCTGGAACAAGAAAAGAAAAAAGTCGCTGAACGGTTACTACAAAATCCACAGGTAGCAACATTGGTGGATAAGATTGCAAGATTCAGTCAGCAGGTTACCATAATGGGCGATTCCATTACTGCCTATCACTTTAGCTATGCCGAGATTCTGCGGCATTTGTTGGAACCGCAAAATATAAATGTCACCAACTGGGGCGTGGGCGGCTATACATCTACTCACGCTTTAGAGCTTTGCCATAACGTAGCGTTATTATCGTTAAAGCCAGACCTCGTGTTTTTGAGTTATGGCGTGAATGATGCCAAATACTTCGGTAATGCGACCAAGATGCTTGTCTCCCATGAAGAATATCATGCCAACATGATAGCAGTTGTAGAAGCATTAAAATCACAATTAGATGCTACGTTGGTTTTGCTGACACCAACGCTTGTTATTGAGGCGGTTGCGAACCATCGACCGCCCGGGTTTTATCATAGTATGCGCTGGGACAACAATGACTTGTTACGATTTGGTGAAACACTGAAGACAATTGCTAACGCATATAAAAAGGTGTCAGTAGTTGACGTGACGATAGGTATCGGTATTCCACCCTCGCCGGATTTATACCTTGATGATGGGGTTCATCCCAACCGGAACGGTGAGGAAGTTATTCTTACGCAAATTGCCCAACAACTTAAACTTTAGCAAAAACAACTTGAAAAAAGGTAGGAAATCGAATATGAAACCTCAATGAAGGATAATGGCAGTCAAAAAAGGGTAGTGGTTAAGTAGTAAGTGATGAAACCTGTAAATTGTACTCAATAATAAACCACTCGAGCATGATACGGTGCATGAGGTCAGACTTAGAAAAGGACAAAGTTTTACGGACAAATCGCGCCAGTCGTTGCCGGAGTGTATTGT
>JAVJSU010000048.1:0-121461 GCA_040219275.1 Aggregatilineales bacterium
CCTGCTGAAGCAGGCTATTCTTCCCGTATATTTGTGAAAACAGCCCACTTCAGTGGGGTTTTGAAAATCATTTTAGCATTGGGGTTTCAGCCCAATGCGGTTTTCACGAGCGACTTTATAACCTTGCAACTGAGCAGCTAACGGCTAAAAGATCAGTTTCGCAGATGTTCACCTTAAACAGAATTCAGGTTAACATTTCCTTTGTGTCATAACCAACCCACTGCTTCAAATGATCTGGTTGATAATCCGTTAGATTTCCCTCATTTTTTATCGGGCAAAATTCACCGTTTAGCCTCAAATTTCCCGCATCGCAATCAACACAAACCGATTGCAAACAATCTTGTTACGAAAAACCAACCCATGCTAATTTTTTAACGCCCTATAATAAACTTACGTTAAACAAAGCGTATACAAACCGAAAACTTGCGTTGTATATCGCATCGTGATACATTAAGATCTAATTGTTTGAATTTTGTAACGTGCTGGAGGCTAACGGCACAGGAGTGTAATCAAAACATGGCAGAGAAAATCCTCGTTATTGACGACGAAGAACCTACAGTACAACTCATCGCCATGCTGTTAGAGCGGCGCGGGTTCGAGGTCATCAAAGCGTATCGTGCGGAAGAGGGCTTGCGTAAAGCCTATCGCTATCAGCCTGATCTGGTTCTGCTGGACATCATGATGCCGGATATGGATGGGTGGGAAGTCTGTAAGCGCGTGCGTGAAATGTCCGATGTGCCGGTGATCTTCCTGACGGCGCGGGGCGAAGTGCGTGATGTGGTGCGCGGCTTAGAGATGGGCGCGGATGATTATGTCGTCAAACCGTATGACAACGACGAACTCGTTGCGCGTGTTAAAGCACACCTACGGCGCTCTCCCCGTCCGAACATGAGCGAAGAATTGGTCTTTGATGGTGGCAACTTCCGCATCAATTTCATGAACCGTGAAGTCTATGTCCGCAACGAAATCAAGCATCTGACACCCAAAGAATTTAACCTGCTCGGCGTGCTGGTACGCAATGCGGGGCGCGTCGTCACACGGACAGATTTAGTGACACAAGCATGGGGCGAAGAATACGGTGATGCGATTGACAGCCTCAAACTCTATGTGCATTATCTGCGCCAGAAATTAGAAGCCAATCCCAACCAGCCGGATTACATCCTGACTTCTCGCGGTGTGGGCTATCGCTTCGCCAACCGCTAAACATCACAAACATGAGTTTATACCGAGAGGACGCGAGTAGTTGCGTCCTTTTTTTATTACTGGAGGAATTCAAAATGTATGAGTTTTCAAAGGTAACAACAGAAGCACTCAAAGACGCTGGTTGGAGTGATAAATATCAATTTGATACACGAAAATATGAGAGGAACCATGCTGTCAAAGGCTGTACAGTACCTAAAGTCGTACTGGAATTTTTGACGCGGTATGGAGGTTTAACAATCACAACAGTGCTAAAGGTGGAAAAACGTCCTTTTCTCTCCGAGCTAGTCTTAATACCTGAATATGCGGCAGAAGGGGATTATTGTGATGATTGGACTGGCATAGCCCAAGTAATTGGTGTTAACGCTTTACACCCAATCGGCGACTACGCTGATCTTATGTGGTTAGTCATGAGTGATGAGGGTAAGGTCTATGGTGGGTTCGCTCAGGACATACTCTATATGGGATACTCAGGTGAAGATATGATCGAGACTCTATGCACTAATAAGCCCAGCCCTAAAATCGCAGAATTACCTCGTAACCTTTGGAATCCGCTCTGGTAGCATCCAGCCGGATTACATCCTGACCTTGCGCGGTGTGGGCTATAGTTTCGCCAACCGCTAAGCATCATAGACATAAATTGAAATCACAAGGACGCGAGTAACTGCGTCCTTTTTTTGTTACTATAAATGTTCTGTTCATAGTCTTTACACTTTATTACGAAACCATATTCTAGTAAGAGTTTAGGTTCAGCAAATGGATCACGAAGATAACTTACTCCTTGTCGCAAAACAGAAAGAGCTATCTTGTAAAGAAATTCAACCGCATTATCAACGGATTTTCAGTAAAATTGCATCAGTAAAATTCACTGACGTTTCTGTTGCAGGTGAATGGACCGAGGAGATAGAAGAATATGAGGAGAGTGTAGTTGGTATAAAGACAAAGGATGAAGGTGTTATAGATTGGATTAAAGAATTGTTGCAAGACGATATAGGAATTGGACAATTCTGGTTTAGTTATTTTGACAATGATAGTGCAATTCCTACTTCATCATATGGTTACCGCGTTTCCGCAAAAATTGTCGTCCAAGACTACGAATGGATAGATTTATTTTGGAAACTTGGTGGTTTTCTTATGTTTGAAGCGGTAGATATCCCTGTGTCATGGGCATTAAGAATTGATCGTGGTAACCCTTGGAGCGAATACAAGGTAACCGCAATCAAATACGAACTTAAGTCATTAACAAATCAAGGATAACAATCACTCAATTTAGAGTAAAGTCTCTAAACCATCGTCTTGTCATTTAAGGCGATCCAATCGTCAACATCACCGGCAGAGTGAACAAATTATCCTGTACACCCTCACCCACAGCCACCAGGCGCATGAAATCACTCAGGCGATACCAGCCGATCAGAATACGATACTCGCCCTCCGGTGCATCAGCGGGGAGGGTCAGCGTGCGTTCATCAATAAACACGCCCTGATGTCGCCATGCGGAAGTCGGGTAGCCGGCAGGTTGACCGTCCGCCTGTGTCAGAATCTCGCCATCCGCGCCGATGATCTGCACCGCCGTGACAAAATCCTCGTCCAGCCGCGCCACTGATTCCCAGTAGAGCGTCAACTCCACCGTCTCGCCGGGTTGTGCTGTTTCGTGTGAAAGGTCGAAGCCTGACAAACGGATCGCCTCGCCAAAGGTCACATCGGTTTGAGTCGCATCTAACGGCAATAGGCTATAGCCGATCAACGTCGACGCAGGCACGATCAACGCGTCAATCGGAGTGCCGCCGCCATCGACCAAATCTAATGACCGGAACGTCGATGGACTGTACCACTCCAAACGCAAATCGAGTCGGCGCGGGGTGAGGCGTGAGTCGATCCCATCCAGCGTGACCGAGATGTGCGCACGATAAATCAGGTCGGGATCAAGCGCATCGGTTGGCGCATTGCCGGGGAAAACTTCTGCGTGACCGTAGCGTTCCTGTGTGAGCGTATCAATCACCGTGACAAATAACGCGGGCGTTTCAGGATGGTTGCCACGCAGATAAAGGTCAAAATGAATCTGCTGTTCTCTGCGCGTTGCAACCACCGACTCAGTCTGCAAGGTATAGGCGAGGATGGTCAACCCTTCCGCATCCACGTTTACCGCCCGCGCACCCTCCGGCAAGGAATCGACAATTTCGAGTGCCGGATACGCGTCAGCAATGAAGGTACGCGGTGTTTCGATGGATATCCATGTGAGCGTAAAAATACACATGACAACTAACATTATTTGCCACACACGCCGCAAATTAACCATCGGAATGAGCGGGATAAATTCCGACCAGCCCAACACCATCAACGGAGAAAATCCGACCAGCGCCGGAAACAGCAAGCGTCCATAAGAAATATCGACGTTGCGCGTGCCGATGAGCAGAGTCACGGTCACGACGACGATCACGAAACATAAGAGAAGGGTGCTATCCAGTGATTTACGATAAGCGAGTGTGTCGATATTTTGCTCTAATTCACGCGCTTTTCGTGATTTGGGTGTGAGCATTCGCGTAAACCAGCTTTCTGGCATTTTTCGTCGCACTCGCCCCAGCACATGCACCACAAGCGCCATACTCAGTCCAATACCCGCCAGACCAATAAAAAAGGTCGTGGTTTCATAAAACCAATTCGGCGCATACACGGGAAGATGCAAATAGCCGATCATCAGCCAGAACGAGCGATAAATCCGCCCCAATTCCGCGCCAATATCACCGGATGTCGCGGCAATTTCAAACTCGCGTCCCCATAGCGATTGAGTCGCGTTGAGCGCCAGCGGATCGCCGTACAAATCGAGATTGCGGACGTACCACCATCCGGCAAAAATCGCGGCGACCAGCAGAGACATGCCCATAAGCCGGAGCGCATCCCGACGCGGAATATAGTTTCTCCACACGCCGATCAGTAACGCTACGTAAACCACGCCAAAGAGCGTCACGCCGTTAAGTTTGGTCAGCGCGATCAAGGCGAGAATCAGGCTCAGGGCGAGGGTATCCACGCGGGAAATTTCGCCACGATGCCACAACCGCAACGACCAATACACTCCGGCGGCGTAGAGCGTTGTCACGAGGTTATCATTGTTCACCGCCGCGCTGATGGCGACAAAGGTCGGGATGGACGCGGTGAAGGCGATGGTCAGCAGAGACAATATTGCGCCGCTCCATGTTCGCGGAAAAATCAGCCGGGCAGTGAGATAGATAAACCACAGTGTCGCCATGCCGAGCGCGATACTATAGCCGCGCAAAATCATCAACGCCAATCCGGTCTGACCGTCCGCGCCGCGTGTTGGGCTGTGTAGCCATTGATTGTGATTGTCCGCCGTGATGCCGCGAATGAAAATCAGGTCGTTGGGGCGTAAATACTCGTCGATGTCGCCGCGATCCGTCCAGAAAATCAGCACAGAGCCAATCGCATAATACAGGGGTGGTTGATGCGTCTCGATTGCCCAGCGTTGCGTCGCTTCGGTCTGTGTGGCGATTTGCTCACGGCTGAGGATGCGCGGCAATTCGCCCGTTGCCAGCAGATTATGCGTGTAGAGGAAATGTGCGCCCTCGTCGGCATTTTCAAAGGGCGGCATCGCACGCGCATAGGTCAACGCCAGCCCACCGAACAGCGCAATGACCACCAGCGCCAGCACATCCACGCGAGAGAACCTGTTTATCACCATTCCACCTTTTTTGCGTCACAAATGGCTGTGTATTCTATCACGAGTTCAGGAGCGTAGTGCAAGCGTGGGGAAAGCGTTGTTGAATCTCGTTTTATCATCGTACACACTTACAGGAGAACGATCAAGCAAAAGGTAAGATGATGTTCGCAAAACGGATTCTCCCAATTCTGACGTGCCTGCTCCTATTCGCCCTTGCCACCGTCACCCACGCACAGGACGAAACCCCAATCACGCCGGATAACGCTCATCTTCTTGAAGAAATCGCATCTTATGGGCAGGGATCACCATATGAAATTTTGTGGTCGCCGGATGGTAATTATATTGTGTTGTCTGCTCAAAGCGGAATTTCAGTTTATGACGCAAATGACCTTTATGCAGAACCACCCATATTGCCACAACCAACCGGTGCATCACAGTTCCCATTTTTTGTCGATGACCACACGTTGATTGTGTATAGCAATCTTGAAGTGCATACATGGGACATTCGCAATTTTGAACGGATCAATATCGCTGAAATTGGTACATCGTCGGATAACTATGCTATCGACATTGCAGATTCTGCACCGAATATTGTCGCCTATAACTCTCGCATTTCTTTCAGGGATCAACCTGAAACTAACATCATCACTGTGCGTGATACTGCAACCCAATCCATCATTTTCCTGCAAAAATTTACCGGAGAAGTGAACTTTACCTTAAATAACGCGGGTACTCAGCTTGTGGTTGCGGAAACCGTGTGGTTCGGAACGCGTTTCCGCCCAACATCTGAGGCGCAAAAGATCAAACTCTACGACCTGAGCACAGGTGACTATAGGCTTCTTTTTGCGGAAGAAAACACCAACGCCATTAACATTCAGAGCCTATCTTTTACTGAAGATCAATCGCGCATTATGGTACATAGTCACATAAATCAATTCACAATTAACAGTGAAACCTATGAACAACAAGCGATAACCGATGGGGACACGCGTTACTTAAGTGAGCACTACCGTCTTAACTATGATGGGCTTAATCTGCAAATTATTTCGCGTGAAGATGAACAGGTTATTTCTAGCTTTGCAGTCAATAATCTGCGAGAGTGGGCGTTTAGCGATGATGAAACGCAATTGGCTGTCGTCACGCCGATTAGCCTGCAAACATGGAACGTTCAATCAGGGGCGCTAATCGCCTATCTTCCATTAGTAGAAGGCAATAGCGGTCAAATTTTTCTAACCGACTCAGCCGATGACTTTTACTATTTTGTGGGCGAGGGGCGAATCTATTCAGTCCTCAATGGCGAACCTCAGATTTTATATGAAAGTACAGGATCGCATCTTGACTTCGATCCAGATACGCAAACGATGGTGTATCGTAACCAGCTTGATTTAACGGGTATCTATTATGTGCTTACCGACAAGCTAGGCGCGCCGTATCAAATAATTCCACCGATTGCCTTTGAAGGGTGCGATGTACAGCGCGAATTTCTTTTTCAACTCAGTGAGGATGCCACACAATTAGCGATTGCCCAATGTGGAACGCTCTATGTGTATCGTCTGGACACCATGGAACTGATCCATCAAATCGCATTCGCGTCTTCAAAAGATGAATATCGTTTTTCGCAGTTTTATTTCAGCGCGGATAACTCACGGGCAATCATTAATTATCGTCACACAATTTACTTTGTCGATATTGAAAGCAACAGCGTAAGAACTTTGCACAGCGCTACACGGAATGCGATTGATGTCAATATTGATGGAAATATCGTCGCTATTCCTGATCCAACCTATACGCTGTTTGATTGGGAAACAGGCGAAGAAATCAGCGAACTCACAAAGCTAAATTACAACAGTTATCCGTCGATTTCCTATGATAATTTTAACATATCCTATTTTAACACTGTGCTGTGGTGGAATGCGGATAACACACAACTCACGACCATTTTAGTAGATCAATTTCCGGCAGATGAGACACAGCTTGCCCTCAGTCTCGTCACATGGGAGGTTGCCTCCGGTGAGATTATCAGCATTGTACCCTTGGAACTGCCCGATTATCGTTTGCAAACCGTGAACTTTGATTTATCATCTGACCAAAATTTACTCTTGCTGGCAACGACGGATGAAATCATTTTGTGGGACGCGACAACCGGAAATATTGTGCATCATATTGAAGCAGGTGAACGTCTCTATAGCGCGACATTTAATCCGCAGATGACCTCCATTTTCACGCGAGAATATGGCATCATTCACCGTTATGGCATTCCACAGGCAGAATAAACCAAAAAGGACGGCACATGACCGTCCTTCCAAAGTTGCCTGAAATAAGTCAATCCTGTTCCCAGTGTTGGGCGCGTTCGACGGCACTCCTAATCGACTGTTGATGATAAATCCGAGAGTGCCTGCGCCGCTTGCCGCCCGTGGAGTCCGTTCGGGTCGAGCGTCGCCGCCCGTTGATAATATGCGCTAGCATCCTCGATCTGCGATTCTAGCCGTTTAATGTGTCCGGCAATAGTGTAAATCCACGCATTAAGCGGATAAAAGTTGTCAACCATAACGTCCATTACACGCTTGAGCAGGTCGTTCGCCTCGTCAAAATGTGCCACATTCGCCAATGCCCACGCCCTGACGATTAAGACGATGTACCATGTGTAATTTAGCGTCAATTGCAGACGAAGCGGTTTGCGCGGGGCAAAATTCATCATTGCATCGGTCACTTCCAACGCGCGTTCTGGCTGAATGTTCTGGTCTAAATAAAACAACGCCAGACGACTATAGGGAGCCGGACTTTCTGGATACATTTTGACCGATTCTACGAGGAAAAGTAATTTTCTGTCGGTATCTTCTTCGACCGATGCCAAATTGGTCAACATGATTGATAAAGTCGATGGAGAATTAATTGGCATTTCTTCAAGCGTCTGCCAATAGTATTGTCCTGCGGAGTCCAGATCACCACGATAGTAATTGTTCAGTGCAGTGATATTCGTCATGGTTGAATAGTTTAGAGAAATCTTTTTAAAACGGGCTATCCAAGCGTCGGCTTTGTCATAATCACCCTTACCGATGGCTAAGCGCGTCACAACCTGAAACGGAAACAAAACAACGCCATAGATGATAACGATATAGGCGAAAATCATGACTACGATTGTGATGAATCCATTAGAGGGAAGCACCGACAAAATACCAAATGGGAGCGCAACGAGAAGAACGATAATGACAAAAGTGTTCACACTGCTCCGGCGCAAACGCGCACGGTTTTCGCGAGTTAAAGACTTGTTGAATGAACGTATAAGTGGGGAAATCGCTCCCCATAAGAAAAATAGAAAAAGCAAAATCAACGGTGTTGACGGCGAACCAATATCAACGATGGGAAGCACTATGATTACGATGAGGAACACCACGAAAATCCAGAATCCCCGGCGTGGCGATTTTTCATTTGGTTGGGAGGTAGGTTGATACACAGTCAAGTCCGGGAAAATTTCCTGCAATTTTGCTCGTGCAGAACCCCTACGCCCAATTATCCCCCTATTTCCGGTCAGAAAATATAAGAAGATCAAGAAAAGGAACACTGGCATACACGTCGGTATAAACGACTGTGCTGGCAAAAGAAAAAAAGCGGTTGTGGCGGAATCATCATTTGCCACTAACCAGAGATTGCCATTCACATCCGTAGTCATATCTTTAATGGAATAGGGTGCAATGAGCGTTGGGAGTTGCTCCCAATTGCCGTTATCGAGAGAAAGTCGCCATATTTCGTTGGTGGTGGTTGTGAATATGATTCCCTCTGGTGTTGTGTTTATTGATGTGAACTGACGAAAATCAGAGATGCCAATTTGCGAAAATCTTACCGTTCGGGGATCACTATCAAACGGAAACTCGCCAATTGATTGCTGATCCATCATCACCACGCCATAACTGGAGACACTAATTGCAAACAGGGGCGCGTTTTTGAGCAGAGAAAACGTAGTCCATTCGCCCTCTTCTAAACGAAATACGCCCAGATCATACATCCAGATAGTGCCATCTTCTTCTTCAAACACACGCGGTACGCTATTTTCAGCGCGGTTTGGATCAATATTGAGGGTATTGACACGATCAACCACCTCCCAGCTACCATCTTCAAAATGAAAGAGTTGCCCACTTTCTTGACGATCAATGGTGAGTACAACCCCCTGATCAGATGCGACGATGTTCAGCAGATCACTACGCGCATTATAATCATAGACATCTTCATAGGTCGTCCACATATCATCTGCAAAATGGCTGATAGACCCGCCCGCCGCTAACCACAATTCGTCACTATTGGTATCAAAAGCGTAGAGTTTGTCGCGGGTATCTATACCCATATCGTTGGCTGAAAACGATGCCCACCCTTCACCATCGAAGCGATGAATGCCATCGGACATATCCGTAGCGACCCACATCAAACCCGTGGAAGAATGCTCCACACGAATAGGAAGACCAGAAAATGGCACGTCGACTTCCTGCCACGCGCCGTTTTCTAGTGTGTAAACCCCACCCGGCGCGTCTTTATAATTGAGCCAGATCATCAGAGCAATAATCAGAATCGGCACAGCGACCCACAGCGTCCGGCGCAGGGGTTTGCGATTCATGCGCTGATAGGTCTTACCGAGTTTGACATATTCATCGAGATTGAGTGTATCTAGCATTCGAGTTTATCCAGTACCTATGTCAGTAGAACTTCTCTATTATCGCCGGATTTTACTTTTCGAGGGTTAACGATTTTCCGAAATTCTGTAAAAAAAGACCCCATCCCGTGTGAGATGAGGTCGTGACTTCGTCTAATCCTGTTCCCAGTGTTGGGCGCGTTCGACGGCGCGTTGCCAGCCCGCATAGAGAGAATCGCGCTGATCTTTCGACATGCCCGGCTCGAAGGTCGCATCCACCGCCCATTGACTCGTGAGTTCGTCCTGACCCGCCCAGAAGCCTACCGCCAAGCCCGCCAGATACGCCGCACCGAGCGCGGTTGTTTCCGTCACGGCGGGGCGCTGAACCGTTACGCCAAGAATATCCGCCTGAAATTGCATTAAGAAGTCGTTCGAGGTCGCGCCACCATCCACGCGCAAAGTTTCCAGCGGGATGCCACTATCCGCCTGCATCGCGGAGACGACATCACGGGTTTGATAGGCGATACTTTCCAGCGTGGCGCGGACGATATGGGCGCGATTGCTCCCCCGCGTTAAGCCGAGAATTGCGCCGCGTGCGTATTGATCCCAATAGGGCGCACCCAAACCCACGAACGCCGGAACGACATACACGCCACCCGTACCGTCAACACTTTTAGCGATGGCTTCGGTTTCGCTGGCTTTGTCGATTAATTTCATCTCGTCGCGCAACCATTGAATCGCCGCGCCTGCGATGAAAATACTGCCTTCCAGCGCATATTGGGTGTGTCCATCGTCGCCGATTTTCCACGCAACCGTCGTCAGCAAATTATTCTTCGACGCGACGGGTTCGCTTCCGGTATTCATCAGCATAAAACAGCCCGTGCCGTAGGTGTTTTTGCCCATGCCTTTTTCAAACGCCACCTGCCCGAAAGTCGCCGCCTGTTGATCGCCTGCCATGCCTGCGATGGGGATGGCTTTGCCGAATAGCGACGGCTCGGTATCGCCATACACCATACTGCTCGGCGAGACCTGCGGTAACATCGAAATCGGGATATTCAGGCGTTTGGTGATGGTCGTCGACCACCATTTTTTGTGGATGTCGTAGAGCATCGTCCGGCTGGCATTGCTGACATCGGTGATATGCAACGCGCCTCCGGTGAGCTTATACGCCAGAAACGAATCAATCGTGCCGAACGCCAATTTGCCAGCTTCAGCTTTTTCGCGTACACCGGGGACGTTATCCAGAATCCACGCGACTTTCGTACCGGAAAAATAAGCATCCGTGACCAAGCCCGTTTTCTCGGCGATGGTTTTATCGAAGCCTTCTGCGCGGAGTTCATCGCAGAATTTCGCTGTGCGCCGATCTTGCCAGACGATGGCGTTATGAATCGCTTCGCCTGTTTCACGATCCCAGACGACGGTGGTTTCGCGTTGATTGGTGATGCCGATGGCGGCGATATGTTCTGCGTCGTCGCCGATGACCTCTTGAGCGACCTTGAGTTGAGTCGCCCAGATTTCGTTCGGGTCATGTTCGACCCAGCCGGGTTTGGGGTAAATCTGCGTGAATTCCTGCTGTGCTACACGGACGATCTGCCCGGCGTGGTTGAACAGAATCGCACGGGATGAAGTCGTGCCTTGATCGAGTGAAAGAATGTATTTCGCCATAAGTCGTATTCCTGAAAAATGTTTTTAAACAAGCTAGTGTGATATTAAATCGAATAGGGAGGAGATGCAAAGGAAAAGTATCAAGGTGAGAAAACAACAAAGGACACGCAGAGAGATTCTAAACGCAGAGACGCAGAGAGCGCAAAGGAACGCGGAGAGATTTTCTAAAGTGAGGGAAAACGCTTATTCGGAGGTTCGCTCCTACGTTTTTGAACATCAATGCTGGAGTTATTTGCTACAGAGATAACACTGATTTTTCGATCTGAGTTTGGTTCAAGCTCTTCAACGTTAACACGCACTCTAGAAGATGGAATCCATAAAGATGTGAGTTCTGTGATACTGTAATTCTGCTCATAAACTACTAGACTGTGGTCAAGTACAAATTGAGCGAACTCTGTAAGGGTGATTTGTGCGGCAAAACTGAGCCAAGTGCTATCTAAATTTTGAGGTAATTTGAGTGGCTTCCAAAACTCGAATTGAATGACGTTGAGACGTTCGGTTTCTTTATTAAATAGTACCTCCATACACCCATAATTATCACCGATACCTCTAAAATTACGCTTTTGTAAGGCGATTTGCTCCTGCAATTTGGCTTCATCCGTCGCGTGGTCGGGATACCCAAGATAATCAATCACTTCACGGAACGTCATTCCCAAACGAAGTTCATTCAATTGCCCTGTGGAGAGTAATTTCGCGAAGGATTGTTTAGGTATGTTTTCTACGTCGTTCATTTAATCCTCCCCAACCAGCGCCTGAATGACCTTGCCGACGTTGCGTTTCTCGAACAGGCTAATCACGAACACGTAGAAGCTCACCGGAAACGACGGCTGATACATCGCCATGCTATAGCGCGCAACGGTGCGATCCCGCGATTTGATCGCCGCCGCGCACGATGCCGGAGTCGTGCAGGTCAGTTGCTCCGCGAATGCCCATGCTGTGTCCCGCGCAATCTTCATATTATAAGTGACCAGCGCCGTGTCGCTCTCACCCCCCAGCCGATCCAAAAAACCGATATACGGGGAAATCGCGCCGATTTTTGCCTGCACACCGCCCGTTAATTCCGCGAGGATGTCGTTCAGTGTGTCGAAATCGCGCCGGAGCGACTCGTCGAGCGTTCCGCCGGAGACTTCCGAGACCGCCACGCCCAGATCAAGCCCGATGTGCGCGTTCATGCCGAGGAGCAAATGTTGTAGCACCAGCGCCCACCTGCTTTTACAGGCACGGAACGCCACTTCCCAGCATAGCGAGAGATGCTCATCGTTATTATGGAACGCCTGCCACGCATCAAAATAACGGTTGGCGAAAATCACATCCAATTTTTCCATGCGGGCGTTGTCTTCAAATAATCCGGCTTCACACCGCTCCTGCACGGTGAGCGTCACGAGCTTATACAACACCGCGAAATAGGCTTCACGGCGGTTTTCTGTTTTTGAGATGTCGATGATGGTATCGAGGTTAGCAATTACTTCTTCGAGGGTGTTGGCACGTTCGATCACGTTTGGGTGTACCTGTATTCTTGTTTACATCCTATCCTGTAGTCTATAGTATAGTCAGCGCGAGTGACAGACCCCATCGCTAAACAGGACGCTCACAACTCGTCTACGATAGTAATGAGTTTTGAAAATTGAGGCATATTCGGATGAAAAAATGTGGTTTGATGCTGATTTTACTGCTGATGTTGATGCTTCCCGTGATGCCGTCCACACTGGCGCAGGATGACGATGCGCTTACAGACGAAGACCTCGCGCTGATTGAGTATGTGTCGGATAGTTTCGATAAACTCACGGCGATGAACAGTGTCTATACATCCGGTACAGGCTCGGCTAGTAGCAATATACGTACCGAACGGGAATCCTTCCGGTTAGAAGGGACAGTGGATTTTTCAGGATGGACGCTATTTGAAGATCAGGTTGCCTATGCCCTGAATCTGAACTTTTCATCAGAATCTACGATGTTTTTGTCCGCCGGTCAAAGGTTTGATATGACAATTCTGACAACGCTACGTTGGGTTGATGATGTACTCTACATGCGTATGGTCGACGATGCCTCTGAAACCATAACGCCACAGTCATTGTTGAATGATTGGATTGATCTCACGAATAGCGATGAGATATTTTTCAGTTCAGGAAACCTACCAATGTTGGATCTCATGCTCCATGCCGGGATGGGAAACATCTACAATGAGACTTCGATAAGCCACATCAACGAACTACCGCAGGAAATTCTGGACAACGGAATTGAGGCACGCGTTTTCTCCGTTGAACTGGATGCCAGTGCAGTTGCAACAGATGATTCAATGATTCGTGTCTCGGAAGGTTTTAACAT
Organism: Aggregatilineales bacterium; assembly: GCA_040219275.1. GTDB lineage: Bacteria > Chloroflexota > Anaerolineae > Aggregatilineales > Phototrophicaceae > JAVJSU01. The sequence continues at coordinate 13,485 of JAVJSU010000048.1, forward strand.
AAACACCATCATTGTTGAGGAACTGAGTCTGCTTGAAAAGTTGATGGAAGGTGCAACTTACACTACAACCCTCTGGGTGAATACGGACACCGATATTGTGGAGCAGGTCGAGACGGACTTGCAGTATGCAACTGTCTCTGATGTTGGCGGAAACATACTTGAAGATGAGAGCCAATCGCTCTATTTGCTGAGGTATTCTCACTTCAACGAAGCATTTGAAATCACCGCGCCGGATTTAGACGACCAATAAGGGGTAAATTAAGCCATGACATATCGTTTGATGCTGGTTTTACTGCTGATGTTGATGCCTCCGGTGATGCCGTCCACACTGGCACAGGATGACGATGCGCTTACAGACGAAGACCTCGAGCTGATTGCGTATGTGTCGGATAGTTTTACCAACCTTCTGCAAATGAGTAGCGTCACGATTGAAGGTTCACTAAATTTTCTTACGGAGTTTCAGTCAGACGAGCAAAGCATTCTACAATCCGTAGATTCCGAGCTGATGTATAACCTGCTTTTAGAGGATGCTAGGATTTTAGCACTACAAATGACTAGCGTACAGGAAGCAGAATCGCGAGTAGAACCGGGGCTGGATACAACGCTCAACCTCTCTATGGAGTTACGCTTCGTGGATGGTGTTAGCTACCTGCGTATCTATGATTTGCCTCTGTTGCTTGCGATCTTTTTATCGGATGATTGGATCAATTTGAACGAGGATGATGGGTATCCTCCGGAGCTGGAGGTGTTCAGTTCGGAGCAATTGGACTTTCTTGCAAGTATCGGAGGATTGGGTAACTATTACACAGAGCGCACCGTGACGAGCATTGAAGAACGTCCAGAAGAAACACTTGAAGATGGTACGACAACCCGTGTTTTTTCGGTTGAGGTCGATCCGACTCAGGCATTTTCAGGCTTAGAAGAAACCTTGAGGATTACGCTGGGGTTATCCGAATATTCAGTAGGACCGGTTCGGTTCAAGTATGTAATTCTTCCAACGATGACTTTCAATGCGGTCATATGGGTTGATTCGGCAACTGACCTTGTCGCTCAGGTTCAGGTCGAATGGGAGATCGACAGCGAATTAGAGAGTGTCGATGCGCCTCCCGCCGATTTTCACTTCGTGTTATCTGCAATTCTCGCCTACACCGACTTCAATGAAGAGGTGGAAATCATCGCGCCGGATTTAGGCGAATAAACGAGCCCCTTCCCGCGCATGTGTATCACGCAGGAAGGGTTTTTTCGTCATTTTCGATCTATAGCGAGTGACTCGCCCACAGCAACCCGCGCCGGACGATTTCCCGCGCTTCCGGCACATCGAAATCCGCCAGTACATGCCCCAATGAACAATAAGACACCCGTGCTTTGCCCCATGTGCGCGTCCAGATAACCGGCATAACCGTGTTATTGATCCACGCGACATGATCGGCATTAAAGGTGGTCGTCCCTAGCACGTCGTTGGACGGATCAACGTGCATATAATATTGCTCGGAGTGCATGGCAAAGTCGTTGATGCCCGCTGTGATGGGATGTTCGTGATTTGTGATCTGCACCGTGTAATCAATAATGTTGCCCGGATGCGCCACCCATTGCCCACCAACCATAAATTGATATTCGGTGCTCTCGCGGAACGAATCACCCATGCCACCGTGCCAGCCACCGATGCCGACTCCACTTTCCGCCGCAGTCAGAAGACCCTTGAGTTGCTCCGGTGTGATTTTGCCCATCGTCCACATCGGCACGATCAAATCGAGTGTGCTGAGGGCTTCTGCATCCAATAGACTATCGAGCGTTTCGGAAACTTCTGTCTCGTAGCCCGCGTCCTGCAACAATCCCGCGAATAAATTTGCGGTTGCCTGCGGTTCATGCCCATCCCAACCACCCGCGAGAAATAATGCCTTTTTCGTCATGTAAACACTCTTTTCTTATGACAGTTATAGGTCACGATTGTACCGCATTTTGGGCGGATAGATCGCGCAGAATCACAAGAGACTCCACGTACGGGAGTCTCTTTTTGCCATGACCTTTAACTTGCAAACCGACCTTAGAACTTGCCGTTCTGGTTTACCCATTCTTCTTGCGGGGGGATCGGCGAGATTACGTCCCAATGCTCGACAATCAGCCCATCTTCAAGACGGAACAGGTCGTAGAATGCGGTTGGAGTCGGGTTATCTGCATCACCAAACACCCCTTCAGAAGCGATCAGCACGAAATTACCCTGTGCGACGACCAGATGAATCTGTGAGTAAGCGATCACCTGATTGTTTTCCGCCAGTGATTGTAGAAACGCGCCGAACCCTTCCAGTCCATCCGCCACGGCGGGATTATGCTGGGTGTAGCTGGCAGGGTTGATGTATTGTGTGATGTCCAATTCAGGATCAGGTGTGACCAGAGCGCGGGTCACGAACTCGACGACTTTTTCGCAATTCGCCTGTGTCCGGTCAAGACCGGTGATGGTGACGGAACCGTCCGTCTGGGTGTGTCCGCCGGGATTGGGTTCAGCCACTGGCATCAAATTGTCCCAATGTTCGACGATTTGACCGTCTTCATCAAAGCGGAAAATATCGAAGCCGACAAGCTCGCCACCGAAGATTGGCAAGTTATAGCTGGTGTGCAGGGCGACCAAATTTCCCTGAACGAGCACACGGTGAAAATTGACTGATGACGCACCACCTTCTGCCGCCAAAGGGATTACACCGAGTAACCCGTCCAGACCATCTGGCGCGGAGAGATTGTGCTGGATGTAGGTGTCTGCGCTGACAAATGTTTCTGCGGCGCTTATGTCTCCGCTTTGTAAGCCACCCAATACCATCATGGCACGAACACCCGCTGAGGGGGCGAGTTCGGGCGTATCTACAGTGTCACATAACGCCATATCGTTCATCTCCTGTGCGGAAACCGCAACTGTTAAGGATAAAAGTAAAGCAAGCAATACGAACCATCGGATGTAACGCATGATTTTGACTGTCCTTTATTTTGAAATTTGGTGTGGTTGTGTATACACAGACATAGCGTACTGTGGATGGTTGATGCTGATAAGAGACTAGGTGCGGGGATGCTGGTACTTTTCGCGGATTGTCTCGCGAAAGTGTGACGGGGTTTGCTTTGTTTCGCGTTTGAAGAAGCGCGAGAAGTAGGACGGATCATCAAAATTCAACCGTAGCCCGATTTCCGCAATAGTTTGATCTGAGTGTATGAGCAGGCGTTTAGCTTCCAGAATAATCCGCCGATTCAACAATTGGATGGGGGTTGTGCCTAAATGCTGGCGGGCAATATCGCGCAAATGTCCTGATGTGATGCCTAACATGCCGGCGTATTGTTGCAGATTCTGCTCTTGACGGAAGTGAATATCCACCAATTGTAGGTAACGCGTCAGGAGTCGTTCGCCTGCCGAAGCCCCTAACGCAACGTTCAAATTTGTGTAATGACGCTGGGCATGAACGAGCAAAATGGGCAACAAACACTGAAGCATCGTGAAGCGTCCAACGTTCTTACCGGTGTATTCATCCAGCATGTGTTCACAAAGTCCGGTAAACGTAGGGGCGTTCTGGTCATCTACGTGGATATAAGATTGCTGTTGGGTGTGATGATAAAATTCGAAACTTTGGAGGGTAATATGCTCTAAAAGGTTGGTTGCAAGGAAATCTTGCGTGAAAAGCAGGGTATAGCCAGTAACTTCATGCAGATGTTCCCAGAAGGTAGTTTGCCCCGGTGCGATGAAATAGAGTGTATTCGGGACAATCGCCAGCGCCTCAAGATCAATGTAATGGATGCCACTACCGCTCGTGATCCAAAAAATGACATAGAAGGTGTTCCTGCGCGGGTACGGCTCTGTTGCGACGGCGGGCAACGCTTCAAAACGCATAATCTCAAAGGGGATGTCCGCTAATCGGTCTGATTTAAATTGATATATCGGAATAGGTGAGTCTGTCAACGTTGATACCTACAGGAAGCCTTTGCACAGGAATTCATTGTACCGCATCCGCCAACTTTCCCCGTACACCCTTCACTTAACAAAGTCGCAACTTGCAGGACTGCCCACGCAATAGCATAATAATAGACTGCATAAACTAAACAATACACCTTTTGACGACAACGATACGACAACAGGAGACACCCCATTTGAGTCGTTTTCTAAGAATATTCGCTCTGGCGACACTCATGTTCGCCGTGCTTACTGCCTGTGGTGGCGGGGATAGCGCCAGCACTACTGATAGCGGTGATGCGCCGGAAGCCATCGCCACCCAACCCGTTTCTGATCCCGTCGATACCGTCGATAGTGGTACGCCGATAGTTGATCCGGCAGAGGATGCCACACCCACGCCGGAAAACTTTGACGCGGATAGTCAGGCGGTCAACGCGCAGGTGCAACAGGCTGTCGCCAATGCCACCGCGCCGGAACCACAAATTCCAATCAACGCCGCCGGACAGGAAGTGCTGGCACGCGTCAATGGAGAGGACATTACCCGCGCACAATTTGAGGGTGAATTTGCCCGCAGACAGGCGCAATCCGATGCGGCAGACCTGAACGCGCTGGCGGCAACCGTCATGGATACACTGATCGAACAAACGCTGATCCGGCAAGCGGCGGCAAATCTAAGCCTCAGCATTCCGCCGGAAGAAATCGAAGCGGAAGTCGCCGCCAACCGTGAAATGATCGGTGGCGAAGACGCATGGCAAGCGTGGCTCATCACCAACGGGTATACTGAAGCAGAATATCGTGCGGAAATTTTGCCAAATTCACTGCTCACGCCTTTAGTCGTCGGCGCTGTGACGCAAATCCCGCAAAATGTTAACGAAGTCCGCGCCCGTCATATTCTCGTCAGTACAGAAGCCGAAGCGCGGGATGTATTGACCCGTTTGCAAGCCGGTGAAGATTTCGTCGCACTCGCCGCGGAGGTCAGCAATGATGTGACCACGCGCAATCAAGGCGGTGATCTGGGCTGGTTTATCGCGGAGACACTGACCACGCCGGAATTGGCACGGGTGGCGTTACAATTGCAACCGGGGCAGGTTGCCGGACCGGTGACGACCATTCTCGGTTATCATATTATTCAGACGCTGGAAATAAACGAGCGTCAGGCAGAACCCGCCGAGCAGGCGCAGATTATCCAGACGCAATTTGAATCGTGGCTGGATGAACAATATGCCAGCGCAACCATCGAACGCTTTTTGTATTAGGCATCGTCAACGTTTGAAGATTGAAGCGAATCGTTAAGGTTGAAACGCACACAGATAATGCTACACTCTTGTGTTGTAATACAATCAGAATTAACCGATAACATCGAGGACATAGGGTATGTTAGGTGAGGGACAGGCACGACTATATAATCTCGTCAGTGTTTTTTTCGTAACACTCTCAATCCTATGGCTGATTTTCGTGCTTTTACAAGTGATTTAATCGACAAGGACACAGCGTATGAATCGTAATACCTCACCGATTTATAATGGTATCTCGATTACATTTATCGTCCTGAGCTTGCTCGTGGTCGTGTTTGTTGTGATTCAGATGGGCAGTGGCGCAAGCGAAGAAGCCTCTATCGTCCTGCCTACACCCATCGGGGCATTGCCGTCGCTCACCCCGACGAGTACGTTTACACCATCGAATACCCCGACGAGCACATCCACGCCGACGAATACATCCACACCGACCAACACAGAACCGGCGACAGCGACGATTACCTCATCACCGACCATCACACCCACACTCGGACCGAGCAACACACCGAGCATCACGCCCACACCGTCAATCAGCGCGACTCCTGCGCCAACCGAAACATCAAGCGTGCCAACCGCCACCTTCACCGCGACGGACTCGCCGTTTTCATTTGGTTTAAATGGGGATGTCTTCCTCGGTCCAAATGGCGTAAATAGTGCCGGATGTGCATGGCAGGGTGTTGGGGGATCGGTCATCGGGCAGGATGGGCTGGAACTCGCACAGCAATTTCAGGTGCGTGTGTTCGGCAATGGCATCGAACGTACCGTGTTGACGGGTAGTAATTCCTTCTATGGTGCGACGAGTGGCTGGGAAGTGGTGATTGATAACGTCATCAGCAACCGCCTGTATGTCGTCCGGCTGGAAACAACGCTCGGCACGCCACTTTCACCGGATATTGAGGTGAGCTTCCCCGGTGATTGCAATGCGAACGCGGCGATTGTCCGCTTCCAACAATTGCGTCCCTTCGGACCACCCGTACAGCCAACACCCGCCGGTCCGTAAGCGGGATGGTGGAAATAATCACCTGTGGGGCGACCTGCTAGCTATGCACATCCGGTTAAGGCTTAATTGCGTCAAAACCCTCACCCTAAATCCCTCTCCCATAAAGGGCGAGGGACTTCCTAGAGCCGTTCTTGCTCCCCCTCGCCCCTTGTGGGAGAGGGGGCTGGGGGGTGAGGGGGAAATAATTGCTTAACAGGACGCACATAACCTGCCAGGTCGCCCTTATTTGTAAATCACGACGATTGTAAATCACGACGAATGTAAATGATGACGAATGGTAAATTCTGGTAGTTATGAGCGAAGACGATAAGCGAAGCACCGGCGAACAACCGGAAATCCGGCGAGTAGGGCGCAATGATCGTAAACGGAGCCTGAAAGCTGCACAACCTATTTTCCCGGAACAGACTGCGCCTGCATCTAGCGACGAATCGGCGGACGCTACCCCTGTGCCGAAAATACCTATAGAAGTAGGTGATCCATCCGGCATGAAGGATGTGAAAATTCCGGAGATTAGCGTCGCCGCGGTGATCGCCAAAACGCACAATCCCAAAAATATCACGCCACCGGCAGAGCGTTTCCCGCCGCTTAAGGTCAAGAAATCCCGCGAAGACGTACCCGTTGCGCCTGCGATAGAGGCACCAGCTGAACCCACCGGACGCAAACGGCGTGTCGGCAATTGGCGACATAGCCTGATCGCAGTCGTCTTTATCATCGCCACGCTCGGCATGTGTGGGTATTACAGCATTTTGTGGAGCAATCCGCAATCGTCGCTGAACTTTTTCCCGCCCGCGACCCCGTTTATTGAGGTCTCCGTCACACCGAACCCGACGCAAGCCGCCGCATTTTTCGCCACGCAGACGGAAGCTGTCCGTCCAACGTCTACGCCATCGAGCACCCCCACGGCGAACATCCCGACGGCAACCGCATCGCCGGAAAACGCCGCCTTGCCGTTTGCGGTGGTCGGCGATGTGCTGTATACACCCAACACCAACGATCAAGCGTGTAATTGGTCGAGCATTGCAGGCACGGTGACGGATACGGGTGGCAGAGCACTCAATAATTTCGGGATTCAGATTGTCGACGTGGCAGACCCGCAAGCGCTCAACGAGCGTGTGTTTAGTGGCTCCGCGCTGACGTTTGGCGATGGTGGATTTGAGCTAAACCTCGGCACAGCACCGCGAGAAGCCCAATATAGCGTGCAGTTGTTCAGCCCTGCCGGTGTGCCGGTTTCGGATGTGTTTTTCGTCATCACCAGCGAAGATTGCGAGCAAAACGTCGCCATCATCAGCTTCGTGCAGGTGCGTCCGGTTTAGCGTTAATAATTGCGTTGACGATCCGCGTCGTCTTCCGCAAGCAAGTCGTTGAGTGGCACGCCGGAATAAAATTCACCGTCATCGCTCAGGCGGTTTTCTGCGAGGATGCGCTGTTTTAGGGTGTGTTTAAAGGCTTCGCGTTCGTCGTCATCCATCAGTTCCATCAACATGCTGAGACGTGACTCACCTTGCGGGGTGGCGTTCCGCTTCTGTTTCTCCGTTGCTGATTGTCCGCCTGCGATACGCGCTTTTTCTACATCTTCCTTAACCAGTTCAGGCACAGCCCACATAAAAAATGTCGCCAGAATCGCGGCAATCAGCGGGATGCCGATCATATCCCATGAATAGCCCCCGTTGCTAAACATCACCACCGAAATACCTATAACACCACAGATCACCCACACTGTAATCGTCGCAACCGCTTTCCAGAAATTATCGAAACTCATGGTATATACACCTTTTCTTGTCTTTCGCGCTGATTAATGCCTTAACCGTTTATTGTCATCGTACTCATCATGCAAGAGCGAGTCCAATGTGGTGGACTCACTATAAAATTCACCGTCGTCGTTGAGGCGTTGCTCATTCATTACCCGCCGCTTGAGCGATTCTTTAAATACAGCGCGTTCATCTTCGTCCATCAATTCCATTAACGTTGCCAGCCGTGCGGATTCGCTATCGGTGGCGGTGCGTTTATTTTTTGTTGCGGTGTCTATAGCGTCACGGCGACTAGAGTCTCTCCGTCCGTTGCGTGCCAGTTCCGGCGCAACCCAGATCATAAACGTAGCCATCAGCGCGGAGATCATCGGCACAGCGGTAAACATGATCGTCTGAAAGCCATCCGTGTTATTCTCACCGCCGACAATCAGCGCGGTGATGGTGATACCCGCACACAATGCCCAGATAAACCCTGTAGAGATTACTCTGCCTAATTGTTCCATCATGACGCAAATTCCTGTACGTAAAATTGCTTGTCATCGACGGTAGATACACCGCCATTATACTGCTATACGCGCCACGCTTATAAAAGTTGCAGGCATCAACGCTAATGGCTAGTGATATGAGAAGTATCTTTTCTTTTAGAAACTGGTAAGAAAAGCCTTATTAGCATCTCAGCCATCAGCATTTCAGCTTAAAAACAGGGCGTTCTGTGCAAATATGTTGCATTTACTGACAAGCTGACCCGCTGAATTGCTGACTCGCAATCAAGGTAGGCATCAAGACTCAAAAAAGGGTGACTCTCTTGTAGAGTCACCCCGTTAAATCTGATTTAGACGCGCTTAGACGATTTGCGGCGCATCCGGCGCATCAGAAGGAATAGCATCCGGAGAGATGGACGCATCGCTATAGAAGCTGATTACCGTCGAACCAATGCCACCATCAATCGTAATTTCTACCTGATTTGACGAGAGCGAATAGCCTTCGGTTTCCCATGTGCCACTCCGTCCCATGAAATCGCCACGTTTCTCGATATTCTTGAAGTTCTTGGGCACTTTGACATCGCCAATGCCCCCGTCAGAAATCACACGGGCGGCAGTGCCTTCTGCCAATTTGATGCGGGTCTGTCCCACCCCACCATCAATGGTGAGCTTGACGGATGTGTTTTCTGGCACAGTAATGGTCGTTTCGCCCACACCGCCGTCATTATCAACCGTGTAGCCGTCTGCGGATTGCGGCAGAGTCAGATGGGTTTCGCCCACGCCACCGTCAATTTCAAGCCGTTTCAGCGTCACACCGCTCAGGTCAAGTTTGTTCAAGCCCATGCCACCGTCAATCGAAAGATCAAGTGGGACGTTCGGGTTCAGGCGAATATCCCAGACGAGATTTAAGCCTTCCTGTTCACGTTTGCCAAGTTTGCTAAGTGCTTGCTTGAAGGAGTCAAAAAAGGCATTCGCGCCTTTCTTCTGTCCGAGGAACACTTGCTTATCCGCCGTACCGCTCACATGATAATCAAGCTCGCCGACATGCCGCACATCGGCTTCAAACAGATTGTCCGACGCGCCATCAAGCGCACTGATCGTAGTTTTGCCGATAGAAAGATCAAGTTCTACGCGGGCAGATTTTGCATCGTCGAGGGGTTCGGTGAAACTCGCCGTCTGCACTTCGACATCCGCGCCGATGGATTCCATCGCTTCGCTAAATTTCTTGCCGATATTCTCAAATGAGAATGACCATTCTGTTTTATATTGTTTTTCACTCATGGGGTATGTCCTCCAATTTCTGTCTGCTGTTGGTTTTCATCTACATAACTCTTTACGTAGCGAGTGTGCAAAAAGTTGCTTATTGCCTATCAGCATGGAGGAATTCTTATACAATTATGACGCGGCTAGCGGAACATTCGATGTTTTTGGAAATTGGCGAGGCATTATTCTGGCTTTCAACTATACTTACGGCGATCCGTTGGCGCGACAGGTCGCCGGTCCTTCCGGTGGATAGACCCACGTCTGTTCGAGGTTTGCCTGTGCCGCCATGTTGAGGAATTCTTCGTAGGTATGGAGTAAGCTGTCGCAATCGCCCAAAATCTCCGCGGTTTGTCCCTGATAGTACCAGCACTCGAAGCGTCGTTCTTCATATGGCACGCCCTGCATCACCTGTAACGATGTACACCGATTAAAGCTCTGTTGCGCCAGTTGATACTCACCATCGAGATAATATTCCCAGCCCAGCCGATACCAGCCTTCTGCATAACGTGGGGCTTGCTCTGTGACCTGTGTGCAATACTCCAGTGCGTTATTGGTCTCACGGAGGAGCGTAGACATTTCACACATGCGTAAACGCGCCTTGACGTTCACCGGATCAAACGCAATCACACGGAAATATGCCGCCGTCGCAGAATCGGCATCGCCCTGTAAACGGGCATACTGAGCGCGTTCAAAATAGAGGGTCAATAGGCGTGTGTTTTCTTGTAGCGCGAGGTCAACGGTCTCCATCGCGTCGCCGTAACGCCCCAGATCGCCTAAATGAATCGCCCGTGCGCGATAGACATCCAACGCCCATTCATCCGAAATCGGGGTGTTCTGGTTGATCTGCAAGGCGGTGTCATAGCCTCCCGCCACGCCATACGCCAGACCAAGCACCACCCGCGCAAAGGAATCGTCAGGGCGGTTTTGTAGCACGATGTTCGCCAGATCAGCGGCGGCGACGGGTTGTATATTCGCTTGTAGGGCAAAGGCATGAGCGAGCATGATATCGAGGTCTTGAGGCGATTTTTCGTAAGCCTCTGATGTGTATTGCAGGGCGATCTCACGGTCTACATCGCGGTCAACATCACTATAACTGCGATACACCAGCGAACGCACCAGCAAAATCAGCGCATCACTCCGGTTGGGGTTCATCTCCCACACCTGCCGCGCCAATGTGACCGCCGTATTCAAATCCGCACGGTCAAACGCACCATATGCGCTCCGCAAATCACCGCTAATGCTGGACGGTGGCGGGTTGATAAATTGGCGTTCGATCCAATCCCAGCCGGTGACTAATAAGCCGATGACAAGTCCCAGCAAAAGAACATTCGGCATACAGCCGGCGCGTTTACGCCGACTCGCGCGAAAATTCAGAGGGGTGTTCTGTCGCTGGATCCGCATGAATGTGCTCGTTTGTCTCGCTAGTTACGCATGGGAGGACGTTTGCCCTAGTCTACTGCATTCTGAAGCCAATTGCACCTAAATAGTGGGAAATTGCGGGTTTTTAATGTGGGATAACCAATTAATTTACGGACTCTCATAAAAATTTCATAAATAGTCTATAGACGAATCATTTTGTGATGCTAGAATTAATCTAATGAAGATTCGATTAATTGAGTGCAGGATTTTATCATTATGTTAAAAGAACTGGAAAAAGCAGAAAAAGCAGGCTTCGATTTTTATCACTTAGAAGACCGTTTGAACGATCAGCAACGCGACATCCGCGATCAGGTGCGGGCGTTTAACGAAAATGTCGTCCTCCCGAAGATCAATCCCTATTGGGACAAAGCCGAATTCCCGCATGAAATTGCGCTGGAGATGAAACACCTGCCGATCATGGGCGGGATGCTCTCCGAACATGGCGCGGCAGGGCTTGATCCGCTCACGATGGGTCTGGCGGCTTTTGAACTGGCAAAAGGCGACGGCTCTATCGGCACCTTCTATGGTGTGCATTCCGGTCTGGCGATGGGGTCAATCGGCACGATGGGCGACGAAGAACAAAAAGCCCGCTGGATGCCCGCGATGGTCAAGATGGAAAAGCTCGGCGCATTTGGTTTAACCGAGCCGGAACGCGGATCAAACGCGGTAGATGTGCAAACCCGCGCCAAAAAAGATGGCGATAGCTACATCCTCAACGGCGCGAAACGCTGGATCGGCAATGCCAGCATGTCCGATTTGCTCATCATCTATGCGCGTGACGACGACGGCAACTTCGGCGGCTATGTGATCGAAAATCCGCAAGAAGTCGATGGGCTGGAGATGACGGTCATCGAAGGCAAGATCGGCAAACGCGCCATCCTGAACGCGGACATCAAATTGACCAATGTGCGCGTCCCGGCAGAAAATAAGCTAGCGTATTGCAATTCCTTCCGTGATACCGCGATGGTGCTCGGTATGGGACGTTATGGTGTGGCATGGGAAGCCGCCGGTGTAGCGACTGCCGCCTTCGAATATGCGCTGGAATATGCGCTGGAACGCGATCAATTCGGCAAATCCATCGCCAGCTTCCAACTCATCCAGCAGAAATTGGTGGAGATGGCGACGGAAGTTACGCTGATGCAATTGCTGTGCTTCCAGATGGCGGAGTTGATGGCGAATGGCAAGTTTGACGAGGGCATCGCTTCGATGGGCAAATATAATAATGCCCGCAAAGCCCGTTATGTCACGCAATTGGCGCGTGAGACACTCGGCGGCAACGGCATCCTCATCAGCAATCACATCGCCCGCCTGATGACCGACGCGGAAGTGATCTATACCTACGAAGGCACGAACGAGATCAACATGCTCCTCGTAGGGCGCAAGCTGACGGGCATCAACGCGATTGTGTAGGCTTCAAGTGAGGGGAACGACCTAACAGGTCGCCCCTACGGAAATGATGCTATCAACGGCGTGGACTAACCTCCGCGCCGTTTTTGATTTATTCCACCATCTGCATCAAAAATCACTTCCTGACTATACTAAAGCAAAGGCAATTAACAAAAGGCAAAACCGGATGCGTGGGATAGCGCTTTGCTTAGTGCTTGTTTTATTGTTTGGTGGTCGCATAAAGGCTCAGGATGGCTGTGCGACCACACAATTGGAATCCGGCGGATTTGGTCGCGTCACACCCGGCGAGGCGAACAACGTGCGTGATGCGCCCATCTCTACGGGCGAGCTGGTCGGTCAAATCCCCGGCGATGGGGCGTTCGCGATGACCGAAAATGATCCGGTGTGTGCAGGGTCGCGCTTATGGGTGGAAGTCGTTTATGCTGATTTTACGGGCTGGACAGTCGAGGCGAACGGGACGGACTATTGGGTTGTGCCGTATGATGCCACTAGCTACGAAGATTCCGTCGTCCGATTCATCTATCCAACCGATTTCCTGACGGAGATCGAGACGGAAACCGTCCCTGCGCAGGAGCAAATGGGCGGGCGCTATCCGATCCGGCAGGAATATACGCTGGGCATGGATATTGACGAAGAAAACATCAATCGCTTCTTTTACAGAATGATCGTCATGCCCACCGCGGACATCACCGACGATGCGCCCCTCGCGCTCGAATCGCTGGAAAAATTGCGCGCTCTGCTGATTAATCAACCCGCCTTAGATGAGTCTATCTTCGAAATCTATGATCCGAATGAACCCTCAGACGAAACGAGTTTTCTGCCCGCTGATCCGTTATTTCTCGGCGCACGCAGGACGTTTATCTCATCAGCGCACTATATCACGGCACAGAATGGGGCAGGCGTTGGGTTTGTGACCATGTACGCTCAGGATATTCTGCCGATTCATAACTTCGGGCTATTTTACAACGCGCTCATCCTCACCGATGACGGCGAATTTATGGCGATTCTCCGCATCCCGATTCGCACCGATGAAGTCATGGATGATTACCGCGAGTTTGACTTTCCCGCCAATTGGGACAGTCTCTACGCCGGTCATATCATCAACACGACCAACCTGCTGGATAGCCTCGCGCCGGACGATTGGCAACCGTCTCTGGATACACTCGCCACCATCGCCGGATCAATCTACGTTAAAGGCGACATTCCCGACCTGGACTAACATTCGCGCTATAAAAAGCACGGCGTGGACGAATCAAATCTCCACGCCGTTTTTATTTCATATTATAGCAAGCGCATGTGTTCCACTTTGATACAGCGATTCATGACCATATTCAGCCCGGCTTCGGTGGCTTTGTCGGCGGCGGATTCATCACTCACGCCGAGTTGTGACCAGACGGTTTTCGCTCCGGCGGCGATAGCATCCTCCACCACGCCATCCAGAAATTCCGAACGACGGAACACATCCACAATATCAATCTCGTCGGGAATATCCTGCACGCTGGCATAACTGATCTCACCATCAATCTCGCTGACTGTCGGGTTGACGGCGTAAACGGTGTAGCCTGCATTGCGTAGAAAGCGCGCGATCTGATAGCTAGTGCGTCCGGGATTATCGGAATGCCCGACGACGGCGATGGTCTTCGCGGTTTGTAGCACGTCTCTAATTTGTGAATCGTCCAACATGAGGGATTATCCTTTAACTATCCGGCAAAATGCCATTATGCGTAAGCTAAATTAAGGACGGCTAAACCCTGCATGTGTCTTACCTCAGCGGAAATTTAGTGTTGGTATGCTAGTGGCAGAAGACTTTTTGCTTTTGCTGATTTACTGACAGGCTAATTTGCTATGCAACAAAAAAGAGCGCCCGCTGTGGACGCTCTACGATTGGTTAGGCTGTTACACGTTGGCGATGAACACCGCCGCAGTGTACCGTGATTTTTATTGAAAGAAAGAAAGAATGTTGGAGAAGATGTTACCAATGGCCGGGCCAAGCAGTAACAGAACAACAATGACGACCACCGCAACCAACACGAGGATGAGTGCGTATTCGACTAAACCCTGACCTTCTTCTTGAGGACGATACAACATGATGAATACTCCTGAGTTATAAAAAAATGATTGCACGAAATGTGCTTATGTCTTAGTTATAGCATGGACTTAAAATTGATGTCAATTAAGAAATCAATTTTTCACGTTAATTTCCAAAACCTTACACCACTGATTAATCAGCCACTTACTAAAATTACGCACAATTAAGCCCTATTTTTGGGAAGCTGTGCATAATGCCTTATCGGATTTCAATTTTCTTTGTATACTCTGCATAATTTAATCGTAAATTTGCTCTTGTACCCAGATTCTTGAACAATACAGGGGTTATTCTGCCTTATGGAGTCTTTTCGGATGAGAAAACACATCACTTTGATTACCGGCGCAAATGGAGAAGTCGGACACGGCTTAATCCGGCAAATGCGCGCCATGCCCAATCCGCCAAGTATTGTTGTGCTGGATATTCGCACGCTGGACGAGGCCATCATGCCACTGGTAGATACCTCGATTGTCGGCGACATTCTGGATACCAACTTATTGGATACCATGATGAGCGAGTACGAGATCGACACCATTTTTCATCTGGCGGCGTTGCTATCTACCCATTCGGAGTTCCGTCCGGAATCAGCGCATCGCGTGAATGTGCAGGGAACGGTCAATTTGTTGCAATTGGCAATCGAGCAGGCACGTTGGCGCGGCTCACCCGTCAAATTTATGTATCCGAGTTCGGTTGCGGTCTACGGAATGCCCGATCTTGAGAGCAAAGCCACAGCGGGCGCAATCAAAGAAGATGAATATCTGATGCCCATTACCATGTACGGCTGTAATAAGCTCTACGGCGAGCATCTGGGGCGTTATTACACCAATCACTACCGCCAACTCGCGCCCACGCATGAGCCTGCCGGAGTCGATTTTCGGAGTGTGCGTTTTCCGGGGATCATCAGCGCGACGACCATGCCCAGTGGCGGTACCAGTGATTACGCGCCGGAAATGCTCCACGCCGCCGCCAAAGGTGAACCGTATGCCTCGTTCGTGCGTGCGGATACGACCATGCCGTTTATGGTGATGCCGGATGCCATCAAAGCCCTGCTTGATCTTGCCGCCGCACCAGCAGAAACACTGACCAAAGCCGTCTATAATGTGAGCAGTTTCAGCCTATCTGCGGAGCAAGTGGCGGGTAAAGTGCGTGAGGCGTTCCCCGATGTTGAGATCAGCTATGAACCGACCAGCGGACGGCAAAATATCGTGGATAGCTGGCCCGCTGATATGGACGACAACGCCGCCCGTGCGGATTGGGGCTGGCATCCAGAATTTGATGTCGATAGCGCCTTTAACGCCTATCTCATCCCGACAATCAAACAGCTGTATAGAGATGAGCGAACGATTTAGACAATCTGCGTCAATGTTTAGTAGATGATGCGATACCCTGAACGTGATTGAATATACTTTGATTGCTAGTCAGCATTTCAGCCAGTCAGTTGCTCAGTAAACGCATTCATTTTGCACATTACGACCTGTTTTTAGCTGAACTGCTGATTGCTGAGATGCTAAAATGGTCTTTTTTACATGAGTTACTGAAAAAAATAGCTCTTATAATACAATTGGCAATCAACGTAATTTATAAGGACACTGTATGGTGCGTAATCTTGCAATCATGATTTTTGACGATGTCGAAGTCCTCGATTTTTGTGGACCGTTTGAAGTCTTCTCCGTTAGCCGTGATAAAGACAACGGCACGGATAAATTGTTTAACGTCTATACTGTCGCGGAAACCAGCGGACCGATCCTCGCCCGCAATGGCTTGAGCGTGAATCCGACTTATACGCTGGACAATTGCCCCAAGCCGGATATTTTCCTCATCCCCGGTGGACGAGGCACGCGCATCGCGATCTATAACGATCATCTGCTGACATGGATTAAGCAAAACGAGCCGGACGCGGAATTGGTACTTTCGGTGTGTACCGGCGCATTTCTGCTGGCGAAAGTCGGTTTGCTCAATGGGCTTGCCGCGACGACCTATCACACCGAATTTGACGCGCTACAGGCGATTGACCCCACTTTAACCGTCCGCCCCGGTGAGCGGTTTGTGGATAACGGGCGCATCATCACCTCTGCCGGAATTTCCGCTGGCATTGATATGTCGCTGTATATCGTCAGCAAACTTTTCGGCAAAGAGCAAGCGATCTGGACAGCCAACCGCATGGAATATGATGTAAAAGTGGATAGTCTGGCAGAGTGAACTATAACGCAACAAAAAACGGACGAGGCAAGTTGTCTCGTCCGTTTTTTATGGTTAGCGTTTATGCGCGATAGCCTTTAAAAACAGCTATTCGGGACAACGGTACTAAACACCTGTATCATTTCTTCATCCGGCGGGAAGTCACCGCTGTCGGTAGGTTGAATCGTCATGCGGACATTATCCGCCAGATTTCTACCGGGCAGGAAGAAGTAATAATAATTGACGGGACCACTATTGGTCGTGCGATCATCCTTATAAACGGGATATTCTTGACCGTCGAACACCAGCGTGTAGATCAGTGTCGTGGTATCCAGATCAGCAACACGTTGATAATTCGTCTCGATTTGATTCGGCGCGACACCACCACGATACTCGATCAACCCTTCGCTCACACCGCTATCGGTTGCGATTTCAAAGGTGACACGCGCACCACCACTACGCAAAATCGTCCAACTGGGCGGGTATTGGAATTGGAACAACGTCGGGCATCCTTCTTCTAAGGATTCGAATCCACTGATGACCACCGGACCACTGGCAATAACATCGCTACCTTCGTCGGTTGCGTCAGCCTCTTCGGTAGCATCTGCGTCCATGGCTTCTTCCATCGCTTCCTCGGTGGCATCCTCATCGACGGTTTCTTCCATCGCTTCTTCGGTGGCATCCTCGTCAGCAGATTGTTCCATTGCCTCTTCCGTCATATCCGCTTCTTCGGTCATCACGGCTTCTTCAGTCGCATCGGTTTCAGCAGGGGCTTCTTCTGTAGCTTCTTCTGTGGTGACTGAGGTTGGTTGTTCGGTTGGGTTGGCGTTTTCAGCGTCGGCATCGGAGTCACTATCTCCGCCACCACACGCCGCCAGCGCGAGACTCAAAATTATCAGCAAAATCGCCAATTTCTTCATAGATATAACATCCTCCTAAGATGTTCCCGACGGGAAATTTGTCTGTATTGACGGTTTATCTTGACCGCGAGAGATTATATCGCAAAAGATTAACAAAAAATGTAAAAATTACGGTTTGTAAAAATACCCACCATTCAATATTTATTTATCAAAAAGTAGCGTTTAAATCGGTAGCGCCTATTAAGGTGGAATTTAGCGGTGCGGGCTTGTGGATGGGCGCGAAATTATTCGCGGGAAAGCCAGCCTTTTAACAGCATGTCGATGATATTTTCAATAACAGGCAGGCGCTCCTCATGAGTCAACGTCCCATGAATCGCATTCAGAGTTTCGATCAACGAGATGAATGAAATTGCGCCGATGCCGGGGTTATCAAGGGCGATAATACCGTCTTGTTGGGCTTGTTCAATCGCCCGTTCAAGCGGAATGCGTAAGGCATCAAAAAGCAAAACGGTCAACTTTCTGGCATTTTCCGCGCTCAGTTCTGCAAAGTCAGATTGCATCATACGCCCGATGTTGAGGGGCGGTTGAGACATTAACCACACGGCAACGGCTTGCATCTGTGCGCGGATGTCTTCGCCTGCGCCGGCAATTTGCGCCTCCATCTGTTGCTGATGTCGGCTAAAATTGCGCTCCATCACCTGCATATAGAGGGCTTCTTTGTTCTGTGCATAGTAATAAAGCGCGGTGTGCTTCATCTCCAGCGCAGTCGCAATATCCCGCAGGCGCACAGATTTATAGCCCCGCGTGGCAAACATTTCATCAGCAACCGACAAAATGCGTTCGTGTGTTTGATTGGTCGTCGTCATATGTTCCAATAAATTACGTTATCGCTCCCGGCATGGTGTGAAGATGTTCTCATATCCTGTTGATCCGGTCAACTACGGGCATTTTTAAACTGCGCGTCGCTAATCCGAGCAACTTTTCTTTGCGATGTGCGTATATGATTATAGAATATAGAAACTAACTAGCTACGGAGTGATACCCATGATGGGGTTATTGATTTTGATTGTTGCCTTGATCGGCATTTACTGGGCGGTAACATCGGTGCTCGGTATTTTCACGACTGTACTCGGTCTGATCGTACCGGTATTGATCTGGTTGCTGATCGGTTTCATAGTCGGCAAGATGATGCGTGGCAAGGGCTACGGTCCGCTGGGTGATGCGGCGCTCGGTCTCGCAGGCGGGATCATCGGGAGCATCTTTCTCGGCTGGCTACCCGTTGGCGGTTTATTCGGTGCGATTGTCACCGGCGTGCTCGGTGCGGTTATCGTGATCTTCGCGGTGCGCCTGTTCCACGATGCGAATTTCGCCCGCTAAATTCACCAGATAACCCATTCCCCATAAAAATAACATTGCCGGATAGGTAAAAGTTACTATCCGGTAATGTTAAGACTCGCCTCCGCCCTTCAAAATCATTGTGTTAGACACGGTTAGTTTGTTACAATCAAACTAACAAATCTTTTAGGAAGTTATTTGCGATGTTTAATGCAGACATCATCGTTATCGGAGCAGGTGCCGCTGGCATAGCCGCCGCAAGACGCTTACATGATGCCGGACAACAGGTGATCGTGTTAGAAGCGCGGGATCGCATTGGCGGCAGAGCCTTTAGTGATAGCACCCTCGCACCGTATCCCATCGAACTGGGCGCAGAATTCATTCAGGGTGAAAATGTGCTGACGTGGGAATTAATCAAAAAGTTTGGCTTAACAACCCGACCCACAGCGGATGATGAGTCCAGCTTCGCCCATATCGGCGGGGTTTTGCACGACAACGAACACTGGATTGAGTCACTCGATGAAGATTGGGAAGAAATTTTCTGGGAAGCCGCAGAACGCCATCGTCAATCCAACCGTCCCGATACCAGCTTGAAAGCCCTCATCGGTGTAGAACATCCCGCCTTGCATGTGCTGTATGAACCCAACGCCTACCAGTTCATCAACAATATTATCGCGGAAGAATACGGCGCGGGTCTGGGCAGATTGGGCGTGTATGGGTATGCAGAAGGCACTTATGAAGGGGACGGCGACACTGATTTTTATGTAGCGGAGGGTTACACGACTCTCATGACGAGGCTCGCTGACGGCTTGGACATTCGCCTAGAACAAGCCGTAACCGAGATTACATGGTTCGGCGGGCAGGTCGTCGTCAAAACCGACAACGGTGACACCTACATCGCCGCTAAAATCATCATCACCCTGCCACTGGCGATTTTGCAGGCGCAGGATGTGACCTTTTCCCCCGCCTTACCGGATTGGAAAACCAACGCAATTAACCGTCTTGGCGCGGGGCAGGTCAACAAGCTCATCCTCAAATTCACCCGCCCATTCTGGGATGATGCAATGGGCTATCTGTTCACAACGGAAAATTCACAGGTATGGTGGCGACCCGGTTGGGGCTTGAAAAACGAAGTGCCCATCCTCACAGCGTTGATGGAAGACAATACCCGCAATCACTACGCCAGTTATGATGAAGAGCGGGCAATCGTGCAGGGCTTACGCGATCTCAGCCGGATTTTCGGGCGCGACGTGGAGCGATTTTTTGACAGTGGGCGCTTCATCAAATGGAGTGACGATCCCTACGCCAAAATGGGCTATTCCTATGTGCCGGTAGATGCGGGGGGCTTACGAGAGGTGCTAGCGCGTCCGATAGAAAATAAACTCTTTTTCGCCGGAGAAGCGACCAATGTGCTCCGTCCGGCAACGGTGCATGGCGCGTTTGAAAGTGGTTATCGGGCGGCGGATCAAGCTCTATCCTGACGGGGTTCGTCATTGTCGATGGCATCATAATCAAAGTCGATGAATTCGCCATCTTCACGCAAGCGCAAGCCGATGTCTTCATTCTTGAGCTTACCCCCCTCGCCAAATAGACGGGTACGCTCAATTTCACGATCAATCGCATTTTCGCGCATTTCAGTAAACCCAAAATCCACCCCATGCGCCACAAAACCAATCGCCCATAAGCATGAGATTGCGGTGGCGAAAATCTCGAAGATGCCGGAATCGCCAAAATCATTCGGGGAAAAAATCACCAACCACACAAAGAGCATCGAAAAGGTAAAGATCGTGGCATGGATGGCGAATTCTTTGCGCTTTTCGTACTTTTCATGCACGCGCTTACGGATGTCTTTATAGATTTTTTCCAGATTTTTATCGTCCACACAAAACCCTTAAAGTCATCTGCACCGGATCGGTTAGAAAAGCATAACGCAAACGGTCAAAGTCACAAAGCCTAAACTATAAACGACAGCCCATCATCAGCGCAGGATCACCAGCGCAGGACGAGGCAGATTTCACCGTCCCACACCGCGCCTTCGTCCACAAAGCCCATAGACGTATACAATTTTTCCGCGGCGAGATTACCCGGCACATAGCTAATCAACAGCCCGTCCCCCTTATGGCGATTCTTCACCCGTCGGATGACCGCATCCATCGCGCCACGCCCGTAGCCCTGCCTCTGATGAAAGCGATCTATCATCAAACGGGCGACCACCCACAGCGTATAACCATCAAAATCGAGCGCACGATACATCAAAAAGCCGACCATCCGCCCCTCAAAATACACCCCGCACGGATAGTTATTCGGCTCATATGCCGCCTGCGCCAGCGAAAACAAATTCGATGGCAGAAGCCCCTGCTGAGCCTTCGCCACTTCCAGCGTGATCGCGTCGCGCCAATTTTCAGCGGTGATTTGTCGTAGCGTCACATGAGACATCAAGTTTGCTCTTGCTTAATTGCTCTCGTTCAAGCAGATTGCCCCGCGATCTCGTGCGGTTTTATCAGCAGTGCCGCCATGAGTGCGCTCACCCACGCCATCACCGCGCCGATAATCGCCACCAGACGGAAGGTCTGAATGTATGAACTTTGGAGTTGATATTGTACCAGAATCATTTGCATGGGGTTGGTGCGTCCGTCCAGCACATCACGGACGAGCGCCAGTGGCGTTTGGGCATCACCCAGATTATTGGCTTCACGCGCCAGACCCGCCCGTGCATCCGGCGACAGGCGCAGATCATCAGCGCGTGCGGTCAGGAAGTTGCTGAATACGAGAATCGCCACCGCGCCCATAATCGCAATGGACAGCACACCCGCCGTGCGCGAGACCGCGTTATTGATGCCGGAAGCCGTGCCGGAACTATGCGACGGAGCCGCGCTCATCACCGTCGTCGTCAGTGGAGCGACCAGAATACCCATACCGATGCTCGTCAGCATAATACCCGGAAAATAAGTCGTCCAATAATCGCTTACACCATTCGTCAAACCCGGCACGCTCATCAGGAAGAAGCCCGCCCCCGTGATGAGCGGACCGATAATCAGCGGAATCCGCGACCCGATGCGATCCACCAGACCGCCCGCCCAGCGCCCCATCAATGTCAGCATAATGCCGAACGGCAAAAACGTGAATCCGGCAATTTCCTGCGGATAGCCCTGCACTTGCACCAGATTCAGAATGAGGAAAAACGGCACGATACGCAGTGCGCCGTATAGAAATAGCGTCAATAAATTCGCGCCGCTAAAAGTAGTTGATTTGAACAAGCCGAGTGGCATCATCGGGTGATCGCTCCGTGCTTCGACGATGACAAACGCGATGCACGCCGCCAACCCGCCAATCAAACTGAACAAAATGCGCGGATCATCAAAGCCGTAAGAGGGTGCTTGCAAAAACCCATAGGTCAGCCCGCCGAGTCCTAATGTCGCCAGAATCGTCCCCGCAAAATCGAGCTTATCCGGCGCTTCTTCATCGCGGCTTTCCGGCACATACCACAGCAATACCAGCAGAGCGACGATCCCGAACGGAATATTGATGAAGAATACCGCCCGCCAGAAGCTCTCTCCCTGTCCGGCAATCCACCCGCCCAACGGCGCACCGAGCACGGATGTCACCGCGCTAAAGGTTGACCATGTGCCGATGGCTTGCCCGCGTCGCTCCGGTGGAAACGAGACTGTCAGAATCGCCAATGAGCCGGGGATCATCAACGCCGCGCCCACACCCTGCAACGCCCGTAACCCGATCAACACATCCGAGTTCGGCGCGAGTCCACAGGCGAATGAAACTACTGTGAATAAGCCAATCCCGAACATGAACACCCGCTTGCGCCCGTAATGATCGCCCAGTGACCCGCCGACGAGGATCAGCGCGGATAAAAACAGCGCGTAAATGTTGATAATCCAGAACAGATCGGCGCTGATGATGCCCAAATCGGTCTGGAGCGCGGGAGACGCGGCATCCAGCCCGCTCGTGCTGATGAAGCCCATGCTGGACGGCAAGATTGTGGCGACAAGTACCCAGAACTCCGCACGGCGCGGGACAATCGGCGATGCGTTAGAGTCTTCCGACGAAATGTGTGTCATAAATCAGCCTGTAAACTAAACGTGGAACTTTATTTTCATTGTAAAATAAATTGCTCACGAAAGCTCTTTTCAGGCATGAGCGTTATGTGAGGGTTTTGGCACTTACGGATTTTGTCGAAAAGTAAAAAGAGAAAGCATAACGCAGGCGCACTTTGCGTCTTGGTGGTTGAACTTCTTATGTTAGGCGCGTTTGCTCCTCATGGCGAACAACACATCGTCGGCATTATCCGCATACTGCTGATATTCGTCGGACTCCACCGGATAAATGGCGATTTTGCCCGCGTCGTCATAATGTGCGCCCCAGCCATATTTTTTCGTCAGCGAGGATGCCCGCATACACGGATGCCCTTTCTGGAACAGATCATGCCAAATTTCATCATGGCGTGCATCGAGTTCTTGCGCGCTAAAGCCCTGTCGGCGCACATAGACTTCAAATGTCAGGTCTTCGTGGGTGTAATGATAGGGTTTTTCGGTCAGCAGTTGATATTGCAGGATGTGAATCGGAGTCGGTTCGCGGTTTGAAGTCGGCACATCTGCCTCTGTTGCCGTTGAATCCGGCGCGATTTTAATAAACGTGTTGATATATGCCATTAGTTATCCTTTTGATGATCTCATATGCCACTACGCATCTTATTCTGTTTGTGTTGGATTGAGTTGCTCCATCAATGTGGATGTATCCGATAAACGCCAGATTTCTACAATTTTTCCGTCCACAATCCGGTTGATTTCAAGCCCGCCGAAGGTCACCTGTTTATTCGTTGGCGCGATTCCCATAAATTCGGCTTGATGCGTGGCGTTGACGACCCAATAGGCTGTGACAAGATCGCCTTCTGCGACCAACTTCTCAATCTTCAACTCTGTGTCAGGAAAACTCGTGATCCATGTTTCGCAGGCAAACGGTTCGAATGTCATGCCCGGTTCAGTGTGGAGCGCGTTAACGTGCGTCTCCGCATCTTTATCGAGCAGTGCTTTTAATGTGTCGGTATCGCCATTGCCCCATGCTTCTAAGTACTGTCGTAGGGTGGTTTTATTTGCCTCAAGACTCATTTGAACCTCCTTAGAATATACGTTCTATTTTAGCAAAGTTGTTGCGATTGCTCAAGATGCCAGATTACTAAACTGTAATTGCACTTATGCGGGTAAACGATATAATGGGTTAGTGTCTTTTGAAATATTTTAAACATTTAGGGAGGGTTATCATGACCGTTGACGCTATTCAGGAGCAAGTCGCCATTTTCGAGCGTACCCTCAACGTCCCCGCCGAACAGGTCTATACCGCCTTCACCAATGCGGATGCCCTGACGCACTGGCTCTGCAATTTTTCAGCGACCACAGCGCAGGTCGGTGGCGCGGTCTTCCTCTCATGGAACAATGGCTATTATGTCAGCGGCGAATTTATGGAACTGGAAGCCAACAGCACCATCAAACTGTCGTGGTTCGGGCGCGGCGATGATGCCCCCTCCAAAGTCAAAATTCACCTCAAGGATGCCGATGGCGCAACCCACATCACCGTGAAGCACAAGGGAATCGCGCCGGAAAATGCCTACGATTGGGACGGCGCGCTGGAAAATTTACAGGCGGTGCTGGAAGCGAGTGATGATCTGCGCCTCAGTCGTCGTGCCATTCTCGGCGTGATCCCGACGGCGTTTAATGCCACCATCGCGGAGCAAATCGGCGTGCCAGTCACGGAAGGCTTTCGCATTTCGGGAACCGTTCCCGCTAGTGGCGCAGAAAGCGCGGGTTTGCAAGCCGATGATGTGTTCGTGGAGATCAACGGCAGTCCGATCAAGCGCGGGCAGGATGTGGCGATTGCGCTGACGGGTGGCAAAGTGGGTGATGAAGTCGCCGTCAAACTGTATCGCGGGCAGGCTCTGATTGACGCAACTTTCCCGCTGTCGCCGATGCCCCTTCCAAAATTGCCGGAAACCCTGACCGAACTCGCCGATCAGATGGCGGAGGTATATGCCACGCTGGATAACGAGCTACAGCAAGTTTTCGCGGGGGTGAGTGCAGAAGTCGCCGCCACGCCACCCGCCGAACGCGAATGGAGCGCCAACGAAACCGTCGCCCATCTGATTAATACCGAACGCTGGATGCAGGAATTTATCGGCTGTTCGGTCAACGGGCAGGTATCGACGGGTTTTTCCGCCCATATCTACGAACGCTCCGTCGCGCTGGCACAAATTTATGGTGGCAAGGACTCGCTTCTCGCGGAGATGCGGCGCAGTCAAGGGGAAACTATCGCGCTGATCCGTGCCTTACCTGCCAGCACGGAACAGACAAAAAATATCTTTAACGCCATCGGAACTACCTTAGTCGGGATGCCGAATCATAATCGTCAGCATTTTGCACAGATGAAAAACGCGATTGAAGCGGCGAAATAGTTAGCAGTTTTCAGTTTTCAGTTTTAAATATTTTTGCAGAAAAGAAGTTGAAAAAAAGCGTAACACGAAGTTTTTTCGAGGCTAGTATGAGATGACGGAAGCACATGTTGATGCTTCCCTACTGACAACTGTGAACTGTTTACTGTTCACTCCAAATAAATTTATTACAAGGCGATGGATTTTCATTCGTTCCTTCTGTCGTAGCGGGCGTTCGTAAACGGGTACGAGCGTCCGTTTTTTATGCGCTCACAGATCGTCATTGGGCGCGTAAAGTGTATCAATGTCGCAGATAGCGATATGAATCCGGACGGGCAGACTTCGCCGGAAAAAGCACCATCACGATAATGCCGAACAGCCCGATGATCGTCATGATGATTCCTACGCCGAACATCACGCGCCACCACGGTGTTTCACCCGTTTGCGGGAGCGCCGTTACGCCGAGCACGTTGGTTTGCGCGCAGATACCCGCCAGATTTTCCGCGCCTGCACAGAAGCGATTCACCAATAGCGACGCAGACATCAAAATCGACGCGTCAATCGTTATCGTGACCGACTCGCCGGGGTTGAGCGTGCCGCCGCGCCATGTCACCTGCTGACGGCTGACGATAATATCACCTGTCGCGCCCGGGTTTGTCGCCGTGATGCGGAATTGATCCGGCAGAATGTCCACGATCGTAAAGTTGATAAAGGGTGTATCGGATGTGTTTTGTGCGGTGATGGTAAAAGTCACATCGTCGCCCGCCAGCGCAATCGGTGGATTTGCCACGATACTCAGCGCGAGGGGTTGGTCTATCGCTTCGGCGCTTCCGTCCGCTAGGGAGTCATCTGTTTGCGCGGAAACCGTTCCCGCCATGCACAAAATCAGGCAGAGCGTGACGATGGTGAGAGTGACGGTAAAACGGCGATGGGATGTGGTTGCAATCATGCGGGTTAGTCGCTCATAGCAAATAGTATCGGGCTTGATGGTTCAGGTCAGCGCGGGAAATGCGCTGATTGTGGAATGGATCGACTGCTGTGTTCGCAGTCCCGTTTTAGGTGTTTTGTGGATGTGCTTCCACGTTTACCTTAGCATGAAACGGCGACGGTGCGGGGGGTATTTCACAGGAAATTCATAGAGTTATTAACGTGGGTGTTAAGCGAAAATTTGGAGCTAAATTTTGTAAACGCTCTCCGCTCAAAATGGCGAAAAACAGGGGCGATTTATGAAGAATCGGTTTGTTCTAATAGGGAAAAGAGTATAGACGATAGATCAAAGAAGTTAGATCAAAGAAAAAGCATAACGCAGAGAACGCGGAGAAACGCAGAGAAAAAATCTTTCCGTGGCGCATAAAAAAAGATGCCCCTATAACAGCAGGCATCTTTTTATGGGCGATAACGCGTTAGTATTTTACGATGGCGCTATCAATCGGTGATTCGTCTTCTTTTTTCGTCTTCGAATCGCCAGATTTTGACTTTTTCTGGTCTTTTTCCTGCGCCATATCCCAATAGCGGGCGGTGCTGATGTCGACTTTAATCAACTTCACTTTAGGCGATTCCGGACCTGCGCCGTCGAACCAGTGTTTCAATTCTGGATACCACAGTTCCTTCTTCTTTTTATCGTCGTCCACCATAGAGGCAGTCCCCGATAATGACAGGTAATTGCCCTCAAGCGAATAGGCAATGTTCACGTCAGAATTTGCTTTAACTTCGTCGATCACATCGGCATCACTGGAGACGAAAAACCACACCGTGCCATCAAACTCTGGCTTTTGCGTCGTCATGGGACGGCTGACCAGATTGCCCTCTTTATTGCGCGTCACGAACATGGTGGTCTTGTGCGTGTCGAGCATATCAATTACTTTTTTGGATTTTTCTGTTTTTGTAGCCATTGTTTTGTCCTTTCAGACGGTTATTTATATTGCACTTTCGCGCTGTCGCCTGCGGCATCTTCTTCGCCAGTGAGCAACACTTTAACCACACTGATCGCTCGACCAATCATGCCGTCGGGGGTATCCCAATATTGGGCGGACTTAGCATCCACATGGATCAGCACAACGTCGGGTGATTCCGGTCCGTCTTCAAACCAGACTTTTAATGCCGGATTCCACAGGTCTTTTTTCTTCTGCACATCGGAGACAATTTCCGCTTGTCCGGCGATGGAGACGAAATTCCCGCCCTCAACATACGAGATATTGACGGACGATTCGTGTTCGATCTCGCGCACTTTATCCGAGGTACGGCTGGCAAAAAACCACACATCGCCGTCAAATTGTCGTTCCTGCGTCATCATCGGGCGACTGTGAAAATCACCATCGCCATCCACTGTGGTCAGCATGGCAACTTTGATGTCACCGATCATGTCGTTGATTTTTTCGATGGATTCTTGTCGAGTAGGCATACATTTACTCCTCATTTACATCATCAATATATTTTAGAACTTATAGACGATTCAACTGTACCTGAAAATTAGCCCGCAAGAATGAGGCAAGCGGTTAGACTTTCTATAGGACAGGTGGTTATGTTGGTCTAGGACGTTGAGATTTTTTTTAATGTTTATATTCTCCCATTTGGGAATATTTACACCCGTAAGCGCGGGCAGAAGATTAGGGTTTTCAGGGACAGGTATTTTACCTGTAGCGTAATGACTATAATCCATTGGCTACTTACATTGCTCCGGGCTAAAGCCGCAGAGCTAGACGATTCAAGCCGTCTAAAGCCGACTCTTCTACGCTAAATTCTCGGCTACCTAGTCCCATTTATGGGGCTTGGACAATCTAGCCGGATGGATTTATCCTCCGGCGATGGAAAACGACCCAAACGCGAATTCTCTTCGCTCCTTTGCCATACGCTTCCGCAAATTCAGGCAGAGTGTCACCCCAACTGGCGATGGGTGGCACTACGCAATTTTGACGTGGCGCGGTAAGCTCAACATAAACTTATATGGAAGCGAAAAGAGATTTTATGACCACGCCAACCGCACCCGTCCCCTCTGATTTAGACATCGCACAGAGCGCCAAGCTCCTGCACATCAACGCCATTGCGGAGAAAATGGGCTTAAATCCCGAAACTGACCTCGAACATTATGGCAAGTACATCGCCAAAATTGATCTCGGTGTGCTAGACCGTTTGCCGGATCGTCCCAACGCGAAATATGTGGACATCACCGCTATCACGCCGACTCCGCTGGGCGAAGGCAAATCCACGACGCTGGTCGGCTTGGGACAGGCGATGAAGCACATCGGCAAGGATGCGATCATCACCATCCGCCAACCCTCGCAAGGACCGACCTTCGGCATCAAAGGTGGCGCGGCGGGCGGCGGGTATAGTCAGGTCGTGCCGATGGAGAATTTTAATCTGCACCTGACGGGCGATATTCACGCGATTGGCGCGGCGCATAATCTGGTGGCGGCGATGCTGGACGCGCATATTTTTCACGGCAACGATCTGAACATCGACATCCATAATATCCCGTGGCGGCGCGTGGTCGATTTGAATGATCGCGCTCTGCGGAATGTGGTCGTCGGTTTGGGCGGGCGCTTGGATGGCATCCCGCGTGAAAGCGGCTTTGACATCACCGTTGCGTCGGAGATCATGGCGATTCTGGCGCTGACGACTTCGCTCAAGGATTTGCGTCAGCGTATCGGGCGGATGGTCGTGGCATACGACAAGAGCAAAAAGCCGATTACCGCCGAGGACATCAAAGCGGCAGGCGCGGCGACGGTCTTACTGCGCGATGCCATCAAGCCGAATTTGATGCAAACGCTGGAAAACACGCCTGCGATTGTGCATTGTGGACCCTTCGCCAACATCGCACATGGCAATTCGTCCGTGCTGGCGGATATGATCGCCATGAAATGCGCGGATTATGTGCTTACGGAGTCGGGCTTCGGTGCGGACATCGGCGCGGAGAAATTTTTCAACATCAAGTGCCGTGCATCGGAATTGGTGCCGAATGCGGCGGTGCTGGTCGTCACGGTGAGGGCATTGAAGGCGCACACGGGCAAATACAAGATCATCCCCGGCAAACCGCTTGATCCGGCGCTGACGCAGGAAAACATCGCCGATATTGAAGCAGGCGCGGAGAATATGATCCGCCATATCGAAAATCTGCGGAAGTTCGGCGTGAATCCGGTGGTGGCGATCAACCTGTTTGCGACGGATACGCCGGCAGAGATCGAAGCGATCAAACGCATTGCAATGGAAAATGGCGCGACGGGCGTTGCCGTTGCCGATCATTGGGCGCAGGGCGGGGCGGGCGCGACAGAATTGGCGGAAATGGTCGTCAGCGCGTGTGAGCAATCCAACAACTTCCGTTATCTGTATGATGTCAACCTGCCGATCAAAACGAAGATCGAAACCATCGCTAAAGAAATCTATGGCGCGGCAAATGTCGAATACTCCTCAGCCGCTGAAAAGCAAATTGCCAGCTTTGAGCGCGACGGATTCGGCGATTTGCCAATCTGTATGGCGAAAACGCATTTGAGTTTCAGTGCCGATCCGAAATTGGTCGGTGCGCCATCAGGATTCACCATTCCTATTCAAGAGGTGCGGGCATCGGTGGGCGCGGGCTTCATCTATCCGCTGTGTGGCGAGATGCGAACGATGCCCGGACTCGGAAAATCACCTGCCGCGCAAAACGTCGACATTGACGAAAATGGGCGCGTAATCGGTCTATTTTAGAGGTTTTGGCGCATAAATTTCATTTAGACGCATGGGGATGTGAGCGATTCATATCCCTATTTTTTGTTTAGAAAGCAATCGTAATGTTGGGTTTAAGGCAATATTGGCTCAAGATGGTCAATTTACGGGGAAAACGGTGCAATCGGCGCGTCTAGAGCTTTCACTTAAAAGATTTACTACTTGACCGAATTTTTCGGAATCATTTCATAAATGTAACAGAAAGGGTATTATAACGTTTGAGAACAGTTATATTTGACCCTTCTTTTCGGCACATTTGTGCTACAAAATAGTCCTTTTTGCATCGAATATGGGACGTAAGAGCCATTGCCAGAGTGAAACGAAAAAAGGTAAAAAGAGGGTTGTTGACAGCGGTGTTATGCTTATGCTAATGAAAAAATTAATCGAACTTTTGCAAAAATATTACGGGTTCGATTCATCGAAAACCTTAGGGAGAGAGCTAGGAAATGCGTCCATTAGATACAGTAACCAACAGTGACCTGAAGATGATGTATAGAAGTGCGTTGTTTCTGCGCGAGAAGTTGACGAGTACCGGACGTGCCGGATCACCATTAGCGAAGTTGCTCAATCGTGAAATTGACATCATCAATGATGAATTGTCAGATCGCAAGTTGTTCGTCGCCGCCACCATCACGCAGGAAGTCCCTGTCGTTAAGGCGCAATAATAATCTAAATTCCGTTAGAGGTGCAAATTCGTGAAAAAGAGCTTTGAGCCGTTAGCCTTTGGCTTTTAGTTTGAAAGACACCGCGTTTTGCTAAAAGCCAAGAGCTTCTGACAGTCAGGTTCTTTTACCACAAAACGATTGTCATTTATGATCGTTTTTCGACAAATGACGTTTCACAAAGAGCATCAAGGTTCTGTTGGCTCCTCGGGAGAGCCAATCACGAAACCTTGATAACCGAATATTTGATTCAAGACCCTGATATGTAGCATTACTGCGGGTTAAAGTCAGCGAGCTAGTCCATCCCCAAGCCATGTCATAAAATTGGCTGTAAAACCAACCCCATTATGCAGGTTAGACCAGTCAGCATATCATGACAATGGGCGGGTGAGTCTAGCAGGTCGCCCCTATGCGTTAGCCATTTATATCCCCCTCACCCCCGCGCAAACACGCTCTGCTAGGTGGAGATGTCACGATACACACGATGCAAGTCCGTTCCCTTGCCGATCATCAACGGCAAGTCATCGGGGCGAGAGATGTCCAGAAAGCCCAATTTGCCCGCCGATATTAACTCCGCGAGATCATATGTCTTCCCGTATTTGTGACTGTTGAGTTCCGTTTCTCCCTGCGGAATGCCGACGATTTGATGTTTCGGGTTTGCTAATTTCTGCTTTTGTTCCTGCTGATGATGATGGTGAATCACACGGCGCGGATCGGCATTAAAATAGGTAACGACGAACATCGTATAGGCGGGGACGAATGAATGGTGCTCAATCCGGCAGAACGGTAGCGCGTGTAACACCGCATACGACTCAATCACGTCGGGGATGGCGGTATAGCTGACGTGCGGGATGCCGACTGTGGGGCGCACGAACAGCCTCATGATGCGTTCCGCCAAGCGCCCGCCGAAGCCAAGCAATTGACCATGAAAGTTATAGACCGTTTCCACGCCCAGAAAATGTTCGCACGGTGCGCCCTCCAGAAAATCAGGCGGATACAATTCGTCCCGATCAAGCTCATATTTCAGATACGGCGAGGGCTGATAGGTGTCGATCTGTTCGCGTGCCTCTGCGCCACAGATCGGACAGCGTGCATAGAGATAGTCCGGCAAGATTTCGTGATAGCGCAAAACATCGGGATCATCAGGCAAGAGCACATGCTTCATAGCATCATGCGCGTTTTTGGCAATCAGCGATTGGTATTCTTCCGGCGAACAGTGAAATTTTAACAGTGGCGTTAGTTCGGGATAGGGATAGTCCATGTGTTTTCCATGTGTGTTAATTTTAGAATCTGACGTTACGCACAGGATTGATAGAAAGAATTTTGCATCCTGTGACCGCCAATGGCTCAACCAAACCCATTGGCTACTATGATGGTAAAACCCTGATGAAGCAGGCTCTTCTTCCCGAATATTTGTGAAAATAGCCCACTTGAGTGGGGTTTTAGAGAAACTCTAGCGATGAGGTTTCAGCTCATCGCGGAAAATTGGCGAAACGGATTGAAACTGCGTAACGTTAGTTAGAATAGTATATCTAAAATCTACTCGAAAAATAACACAGGTCAGGCAAAAATACAGGTTACAACCAGAACGGGACGTTGCCCTGTGGGGTGATGAATTGGTTGCCTTTTTCCAGCCAGTACGCCAGTTGATCGGCATTCATGATGGTTACGGGTAATTTGGGGAGCTTGCCCGGTGTATACGTCAGTAATGTCCAGACGAGCACGCTCCGCAGGGCTTCTTCGATGGGCAGATTCTGGTGGGCATCGCCGACGATGGAGATGCTCACGGGTTGCGGAGTCACGTCTGCATCCGGCACAGAAGACACCAGCAATGCTTCGGATGCGCTCAATTTGACGGCGCTCCCCCATGTCGGTTTGCAAATGCCTTTGTCGTCAATGCCATACAGACGGGGCGCACCGAAACGGTTGATTTCTACGGGCAAGAACACCGCGCCAATCGCCTGTCCCCATACGCGCAGAGTCTGCAACAACATGGCGGAGAGTGGACCATCATGGTGGATGATGACGCGCTTACGGGCGAAATCACGTTGCGGGAACAGATCACGGATGAGCACATAAGGTGGCGTGTCGTTTTGCTCGACGATCTCGCGCACCACATAGCGCAGGAACGCCCCATCCCCGCTATACACCCGCGAAATCGCCGTTTTACGATAATCTCCGGTGGATTTGGTAAACGTCGTGACGAGCGCCAGACCGATTACAAAATCGACCTTTTCCAACGGTTCTGCCAGCACATACGGCACATTGCCCGTTTTGCCGAGGATACTCAACACAATTTGCGCCATCGAATCGGGATCGTCGAGGGTCGATTCGTAAATGACATGCGTCGGCAGGGCGCGTCCTAACGTCAGCGATTTGATGTAGGTGGCGTTGGCATCGTCGTCGCTGTCTTCGTCGTCACCATTGCCGCTCTCATCCGGGAAAAACGCGAGGATGATGTCGGGGTCTTCTTTCTCGACCACGCGCACCGCACTTTCCAGATTGGATTGGGACACTACGCGCACCCGCCGTTCACGCACCACCTCGATGTTGAATTCCAGATGACGCGAGACATAGCGTTGTAATGCCTCCACGAAATCCTCGATTTTGAGCGCCAACGTATTGACCACGCACACACGGATGGGCGCATCAAACATATCTTCATGGATGCGATACGCGCCCCGACGGGTAAAATCATCGGCGAGCGTTTCCGGTTTATAGGGGATGACGCTACTCTTCGCCCCGCGCATCGTGGCTTTGGTGCCGAAGCGCAGATTCAGTTCAAAATCCGCTGAGAAAAATCGTTCCGGCTTGAGGCGGGAATTATACGCATTCTGGAGCAATCCGGCGCTTTTCGCCACATCGCTGATCGCCGCGACCAAGCCCGCACGGACTTTCGGTTGCATCTGTAACACGTTGATCGCCGCCTGTGCATCGACATCGAAACGGGCGAGTTCCGGCACACGGACAATGAGCCACAGCGCCCGCGCCACGATGTCATAGGCGTTACTGCCTACGCGCACACTAATCACCCAATCGGTATCTTCGGCATCGCGGATAAAATGTTCCATCGCTTTGTTAGTGACGACCAGATCATCGCGGAATTGCGCCACCGTGCCTTTAACGCCGGTGATCTCCCCGCGCAGAGGTGAGGTTTTATCGCTCACCCACAAGCCGGAGAGCGTATCACGTAAGTCTTTGAGGTTGCGCTGATCGCCCGCGTAAGTTTGCACATCCTGAAAGTAAATCAAGCGGGAGATGATCGACAGGGCGACGGCAGGTTCACCATCCACGACCTGCGCGGTGATGCGATGCTCCCGTTCGACGCGCACATTGCGTAAACGGGTTTCTGATTTTTTGAGCGTTTCGGTAATTTGTGCATCCAGCTTACGCAGAGTCTCACGCACGACGAAATCAGCGCGGGTGCGGGCATCCGGTTGATAATCCGGCGCATCGTCGATGCCTTCAAGTCCGGCGAAATGATCCGGTTGTTCATCCAATGCCAGATCAAGCGTGATGGTGATTTCCATAAGACTGCGCGGCGAATCTGTGAGGATCAGCCCATCCTGCCAGCGCCACACACCCGGATAGGTCTTTTTGAGGCGACTGACCACACGGCTACCGATGCGCCGTCCCCACGCTTCCGGCACATCCGGCGCAAGGGCGATGCGGTAGGCGCTCAGCACAGGCAGGCTCTCCGGCGCGATGGGGAAAATTTCGACAAACAGATCGATATCGGTCATGAGCAAGGCATTCGGTCAATTTTTACGGTGACTAGGCGAGACAATAGCGTAGAACATCTATGCGATTTGATTATAGACCAGACGTGTAAATGGTGCTTGTGTGAGATGGGTTTGAATGGTGTAAAACGTTGAATATTTTCAAAAATTAAGGGTCTGTGCGCGGTTTCCGGTGGATACTAAAGTTATCTTGATTGCTAGTCAGCAATTCAGCTAGTCAGTTTCTCAGCAAAAGCAGTCATTTCGCATATCACGACCTTGTTTTAGATGAACTGCTGATCGCTGAGATGCTAAAAAGTAATTTCGTCATACAACCTAGCAACCAGCTTAAAGTTATTGCACCGCACCGAAGGACGAACCGCTTGAACCCACAATGGCATTATACCCCGCTGGCAATTCCAATGGGTGTTTCTCTCCTGTTGCTGATCGCGTTGATGGTATTGGGTTACCGTCAGCGTCAGAACCCGTTGGCGCTCCCATTCTTGTTCCTGATGGGCGAATCCTTTATCTGGATGAGCACGAGCTTACTAGAGGTGAGCACCCTTAACCTATCCCTGAGCTTATTTTTTGCGGATGCGTCTTTTCTCGGCATCACGTTTATGTCAGTTACATGGTTGTACATTACGATTGTTTACACCGGACAACAGCAACGGTTCCAAAAAATTGTCCCGATATTAACCATTGTACCCATCCTCACGAATATCATTATCTGGACGAACCCGCTACATCATCTATGGCGCGGCGAGTCGTTTCGGGATTTGACGACTACATGGTTTCCAATCTCGATTTATAACTATGGCGACTGGTTTTACAACGTACACATCCCGTTTGCCTTTACCGTAACTTTGCTGGCAACCTATTTCTTGTTGCGGTCACTATTTTTTCGTAACAAGGTTTATCGTGTGCAGATTCTCATTATGCTCATGGCGCTATATCTGCCCCTGTCCTTAGATATTATTGGTCGCATGGGGTTAGAGCCGATCCCTTATTTTAATTCGTCCACGCTGGTCTTCCCGATCAGTGGTTTGTTGGTCGGCTGGGCGTTGCTCCGCTTTCAATTTCTCAACTTAACGCCGATTGCGCGGGATCGGGTGGTGGAGAATATGGAAAGTATGATGGTTGTGCTCGACCAGAAACATCGCGTGGTGGATGTAAACCCGGCGGCACGACAGCACTTTAAGCGCGACAAAAAAGAGATCATCGGGACGCATATTCAGCACCTATTCCACAACAAAGACGACTTGATTGAGAGCATCACGAATAAAGCATATTTGAATCAGGAAATTGTGCTTGAACAATCAGGCGAAAACCGCGTCTATGCGCTTCAGGTCTCGCCGATAAAATACCGCTCCGGTGGCATAGCCGGGCAACTCTTGCTGTTTAATGACATTACGACGCGCAAAGATACCGAGCGAACCTTGAACGAACAGGCGCAACAGGTGGCTATTCTGGAAGAGCGGGAGCGCCTCGCCCGTGAGTTGCATGATTCCGTGAATCAGACGCTATTCGCCGCCAGCGCATTGGCGGATTTATTGCCAAAAGCGATTGATGCCAAGCCGGAAAAAGTGCAGGACTACGCGCTGAACATCCAGCAATTAACGCACGGTGCGACGGCACAAATGCGGCTTATTCTGCTGGAATTATATCCTGACGCGCTGGTGCAATCAGAGTTGGGCATGATCCTCAACCATTTATGTGTGGCGCATATCGGCGAGACGGGAGTGGCGGTCAACTTCATCAGCAATACGCAGATTCATCTGGAGCAAGATGCACAGATGGCGTTTTATCGCATCACACAGGAAGCGTTACAGAATATTAGAAAGCACACAGACGCAACGGAAATTATTGTCGAGCTATGCCAGCAGAATGATACAATTACGTTACAGATTCAAGATAATGGCGCGGGCTTTGTCGTGGATAACACTCTCGCCGGACATTTCGGACTCAAGAACATGCACCAGCGGGCAACATCCGTTGGCGCGACGTTGGAAATCAGCAGTGAAGTTAATCGGGGAACTTGCATTACAGTGACGAAGGAACTCAGATGAACCCGAAGAAGATAGGCATTATTGTGATTGACGATCATCGCCGTGTGCATCAAGCACTGTCGGAGATGTTCGGCTTTTTGGACGATATGGAAATATTGGCGCATGGCAGTAACGGCGCAGAAGCCCTGACGTTATGCGAACGCTACCAGCCGGATTTGATTTTGATGGATGTGGTAATGCCGGTGATGGACGGCGTGGAAGCCACAAAGCGCATTCTGGCAAAATACCCGACCCTGAAAATTCTGGCACTATCCAGCTTTACCGATCCAGACACGGTACGTGAAATGCTGACGAACGGTGCGGTTGGCTATCTGTTAAAAGACGCGTCGATGGAGCATCTTGAGCATACGATCCGTACAGCCATAGAAGGGCATAGCGTGCTATCGCCACAAATGATGCAGGTGTTGCTGAATCAACCGAAAACGACAGAAAACTTTCACCTGTCACGGCGCGAAAAAGAGGTTTTGCCCCTTTTCGCCAACGGGATGACCAATCCAGAGATTGCTACGGAACTAACCATCAGTGAATCGACTGTGAAATTTCATATCACCAACATTTTAGAGAAGCTCAACGTGAAAACCCGTGCGGAAGCGCTGGTCATCGCGGCGAAGAACAATCTGGTTTAACTTAACTTTGAGCGATTTACGAACAGCGAACCGTCGCGTTGAAATGTGCCGATCTGCCAGCAAATTCACGGACGGCAATGACGTAAATGCCGTCCTGAGCGATGCGCGTGGTGAGTCGTGCGCTCAGGTTGCCGCCACTGTCATCATCAAAGCCCATTTGCGTTCCGTCAGGTGCGTATAGCGTGATAGTTGGATCAAACTGTGGCGTGGCGGTGACGTTTATGGTGATGGTCTGACCATGATTGATGTGGATGCTACGGCGCGCTTCACCGTTTATAGAGATGGCATCGCTAAAATGGGTTGTTCGTGTTAGACATGCACCGTGATGCTCGTCATTATTTGACTGACCAAGAACGTCATGGAGCGCATTACTGAATCCGGGGTATATGCGGAACAAGACGGCGATGACGGCAACTGTAACCGCCACGAACATCAGCGCGTATTCGATAAGTTTCTGATTTTCATCCTGCGATGTGTTTCGCTCAGGGACTATGTTCAACACGATTAAGTGATTTCTGCTGATAAAGGCGATACTTTTATCATAGCGCGTCGTTTGGTCTGGAATCACCTGACCGATCATAGGGTTTATCCCAACAAAAAACCTATCCAATCAGACAGGTTTTCTTGAGTCTATCTAAACGATCATTATCCTTGGACAATAAAAATCCCCGCTTGTGTGACGGGGATTGGATTAGACACTCTAATTTGATATTTTTTGCTGGTGTGTTTACCTGACCCCAAACGGATATGAGCCATTGTCCCCAAAGTTTGACCAATCACAAATCGGTAAAGGCGTATCACCACCACCACGTTCCCAGGTAGCTAGACCTGTATCATATATCCATACGTAGTGCCAATCTGCGCTATAAAAGTCCACACATTTATCACCATCCTCAGGTGAATCGTCTGGACTGTCCTGTGCAACAACCTCGCCCTGTACAACGTCGAGAATTTCCGAAAAAACGTTGCCTATGGCAGGTCCCATAAGTAACAGGACGACGATGACGACGACGGCGACGAGTACCAGAATCAGCGCGTATTCGACGAGACCCTGACCTTCTTCATTTGATTTGTTGGGTTTCAATGCTTCTTTAATAAGTGCTTTAAACATGATGTTTGCTCCTGATAAGAAATGATGATAGTTTTATCATAGAGCCATGCTTAATATTGCGTAACCTAGCTAAAAGTGGAGTTTATCTCAACTAAAAAACCTATCCAATCAGACAGGTTTTCTTGATTCTATCTAAACAATCAGTGTGCAAAAGTTTGAACACTTTAGACAATCGGGTTAATCATCCTCGTCGGTTGCGCCGCCGGATTGCTGGATTAATTTGGCGACTAAGCCCGTCCAACCCGTTTGATGGCTCGCGCCGAGTCCCGCGCCGTCGTCGCCGTTGAAGTATTCGTAGAAGAGGATGTGCTCGCGCCAATGCGGGTCGTTGTGGAAGGTGGCGTTACCCCCATAGACCGGACGCGCCCCCGTTTCTTCCAGCGGAATGAAGATGCTGATGAGTCGCCGTGAAATTTCCGCCGCCACTTCGTCTAAGGTCAGCATGTTATCCGAGCCAGTGGGGAAGGCGACTTTGAGGTCGTCGCCGTAATAATGATGGAACTTTTGCAGGGCTTCGATAATCAGAAAATTGATCGGAAACCAGATCGGTCCGCGCCAGTTGGAATTGCCGCCAAACATGCCGTTGTCGCTTTCCGCGGGCAGATAGCGCACCGTATGAGTCTGCCCATTGACGCGCAATTCGTAGGGCTGGTTGAGGTGGATTTTCGACAGTGACCGGATGCCATAGGGCGATAAGAACTCGTCCTCGTCGAGCATATAGCCGAGCACACGCACCAATTTCTCTTTGCTGAGGTTGGTCATCAGACGGTGTTTGCCCGCGCCGGGAACATCAATGCTGGCAACGTTATCGCCAAAATGGGGGCTATGATTGAGGAACCAGTGGGCGCGACGGTCAAATTCTGGCAATTGTTCCATCAACTCCGGTTCGAGTGTCTCCACCGCTAACAGGGGCAGTAAGCCGACCATCGAGCGCACCTTTAACGGCATGACCTGATGATCCGGCAGATGGAGCACATCATAGAAGAAGCCATCTTCTTCATCCCAGAGCGCGATGCCCTTGTCGCTCATGGCATAGCTGATGCGTAAAAAGTGCTCAAAAAATTTGGTGGCGGAATCCTGATAGACCGGATTTTCTCGCGCCAATTCCAGCGCAATCCGTAGCATCTCAAGGCAATAAAACGCCATCCATGCCGTGCCGTCGGATTGGTCGATATGCCCGCCAGTGGGCAATTCCCGACTGCGATCAAACACGCTAACGTTATCCATGCCGAGGAATCCGCCCTGAAACACGTTGTTGCCATCGGCATCCTTACGATTCACCCACCATGTAAAATTCAACAGGAGCTTGTGGAAGATGCCTTCCAGAAATTCACGGTCTGCCTTGCCTGTTTGTCGCTCTTCGATTTTATAGACGCGCCACGCCGCCCACGCATGTACCGGCGGGTTGACATCGCTAAAATTCCACTCGTAGGCGGGGATTTGTCCGTTAGGGTGCATGTACCATTCGCGGGTAATCAGGGTCAGTTGGCGTTTGGCAAAATCAGGGTCGATGAGCACCAGCGCGATACAATGAAAGGCTAAATCCCACGTCGCATACCACGGATATTCCCATTTATCCGGCATAGAAATCACATCGAAGTTATTCAGGTGCGCCCATTCCGCATTGCGTCCCCGTTTACGCATATCGGACGGCGGGATTGTGCCGGGGTCGCCCTCCAACCATTGCGGGACATCATAATAATAGAGTTGCTTGCTCCACAGCATCCCCGCGAATGCCTGCCGTTGAATGGCTTTTTCTGCGGGTGATAACGCGGGATTTTGGAGCGTGTCATAAAATGCGTCCGCTTCGCTGATGCGCGTGCTGAAAATGTCGTCAAAGTCACTAAAGGGCGCGTCCTGATCTGCCGGACACAGGCGCAGACGATAGGTGATGGTTTCGCCTGCCGGAATTTCCGCATGAAAATAAGCGGCGGCTTTGGTGCCCGTCTGCGCGGGGTTGATCGCCGATTTTTCTTGCTGGATCACATAACGATGGAAGGCATCCTTCACATAAGGGTTTTCGTTCTTTTGTTGATAGAGCCACGCCACGTTGGTTTCGTTATCCGTAAAGAGCATCTCCGGCGCGTCGCTATCGCTACTTTCCACATGCCAATATTTGATGCCCATCGCCGGATGCAAAACTTCGGCGACTTTATGCGTGGGGGTGTCTTTATAGCTGGCGACGATGGGCTTGCCGTTTACATCGTGCATCGGTCCATGCGGATAGCCCCAACTCCACGTATTGCGAAACCACAGCGTCGGCAATACATGGCATTCCGCGGCTTCATCGCCACGATTGGTCACGCTGATTCGCATCAGGATGTCGTCTTCTGCACCTTTGGCGTATTCGACTTCCACATCGAAATAGCGATTGTCGTCAAAGATGCCCGTATCCATCAATTCGTACTCAAAATCGTTATAGCCACGCTGATAATTCTCATTTACCAGTTGCTGATAGGGGAAGGGCGCTTGCGGATATTTATAG
This sequence comes from Aggregatilineales bacterium, assembly GCA_040219275.1. Taxonomy (GTDB): domain Bacteria; phylum Chloroflexota; class Anaerolineae; order Aggregatilineales; family Phototrophicaceae; genus JAVJSU01. The sequence continues at coordinate 54,289 of JAVJSU010000048.1, forward strand.
AGCATCTTCATGTAGCTGTGGGTGGGGGTGTTATCCAGATAAAAATAATACTCTTTTACGTCCTCGCCATGATTGCCCTGCGGTCCGGTTAAGCCGAATAAGCGTTCCTTCAGGAGCGAATCTTTGCCGTTCCACAACGCCAGCGCAAGGCACACATATTGATTGCGGTCACTGATGCCACACAAGCCGTCTTCATTCCAGCGATAGGCACGGCTAGAGGCGTGGCTATGCGGGAAGTAATGCCACGCATCACCGGAGGGGCTGTAATCTTCTCGCACCGTTCCCCACGCACGTTCGCTGAGGTAAGGTCCCCATTCTCTCCAATTCGCTTTGACTAAACGATGATCTTCGAGGCGTTGCTGTTCGGCGGTCAGCGTCATGAAATTTTCCCCTAAGCGACACAACTAAGTGCTTGCTATTGTTGACCAGAACGGCAGGAGACGCAAATTCGCAGAATAACTTGCATAACGCGTACTCACTTTGACTCAAACCTGCATTTTATATCTGCGCCGTAACGGGTATATTTAGAGAAGCATCTTTATAGGCGACAATTGACTTGTTCGCACAAACCCAAACTATTAGGAGAACAGCGCGATGACCAACCTTTTAACGGCAATCAATACCCTGCGCCAACGTATGGTGCGCCGTTTTCTCTTGCGCCATTCATTTGATTTCTGGCAATCACTTGGTATTCATATTCTGCCCGTACATTATTATTCACAGGTGCCGGATACACGCGTTCTAAAAGCGAACTACCCAACCAAAAGCCCGCTCGATGGCATTGACATGAACTATACCGGACAAAAGACTCTGCTAGAGGAAGTCTTCCCGACCTTTCAACCGGAATATGATAATTTCACGATGCTAGACTCTCCGTCGGCTAAACAGATTCTTGAGGCGGATACTTTCGTTTTGCCGAACCCTACCTTCACTGGTATCGACCCTTATGTGTATTATTGTATGATCCGTCACTTTAAGCCGGAACACATTCTTGAGGTAGGGTCTGGTAATTCCACTCGCCTGGCACGTATGGCAGTAACTAAAAATGAACAGGGAAAAATCACCTGCATCGAACCGTATCCGTCTAAACTTTTAAAGCGTGTTCGCGGGATTGAGATTATCGACCAACGCGTCGAAGAAGTGGATTTTGACATCTTCAAACAACTTAAAGCCAATGATATTCTCTTTATTGATAGTTCACATACGGTACGCATGGGTGGGGATGTGACGCATCTTTTCTTAGACGTATTGCCGAAGTTACAATCGGGTGTCATCGTCCATGTGCATGATATTTTCCTGCCTGACCCGTATCCAGAGAGCTGGTATTTAAAGGATCACCGCTTCTTCATGGAACAATATTTATTACAGGCATATTTAATTGGAAATACCCATGTAGAAGTCTTGTTTGCTAATCATTTTATGGCAGATAGTGACGAAGATGCACTCAAAACCGTTTTCCCTAAGGCACTGTTTTATCGCACTTCGGGCAGTTTCTGGTTACGGATTCTTTAATCCCGCACACTCATCCATTACACATACACGTTACATTTCTCGTTAAGCTGTGGTTTGGTTCGATTTAAGCTCAGGGGTTTAAGATAGGGTCAAATTAAAGTAAGTGTAAGGAGTCGTGTAATGAACGTTAAAGCACAGAATTACCTGACCAATATTCGTGAAGATATGACCGTTGTTGATAAAAATAACGATAAAATTGGTAAAGTGGAAACTGTCTATTTTGGGGACGAAGACCCGACAAAACCGGGTGCAGAAACCAGTACACGCAATGCGGACACGATGAAAGAGGGAACATGGGTGACGGAAATTGCCGAAGCGCTTTATGGTAATGACCGAATGCCAGAGGAGCTACGCGCTCGCTTCGCCCGTTATGGCTACATCAAGATTGATCGTGGGCTGTTCTCAGGTGATCGCTACGCCGTGCTTGATTCTGTTACTGCGGTGAGCGATGACACGGTGCATCTGGACATTGATAAAGACGAATTACTTTCCAGCTAACGCTTAACAGCGCGTAAGCACCAGTTCCACTAATTTAATACCCATTAAAGCCCGATGCGGAAATCGTATCGGGCTTTACTTGTGTCGTCGGGCAACCTTGCGCGACAGGCATGAGCATTGCGGTTGGCGTTCGTAAACGTATGAACGCCAACCAACTTGCAGGCTTTGATTTATTTATCCACCGAGCGCGGTCACGATTTGCGTGGCGTTGTAGCGCATGTAGTCGACATATGTGCTCGCCGGACCGTCCTCCGCGCTCAAAGCCTCGCTATACAGCGTGATAATCGCCACATCACGCCCTGCCTCGCTGGCAACCGTTTCCGCGAGGTCACTATTTGCGGAAACTTCCGCGAAGATGGCGCTTACATTCTCGTCAGCAATCACCTCAACCAGCGCGATGATGTCCTGCGGGTTGACATCTGCCAGCGTGGACGCGGACGGAATGACCGTGCCGACCACCTCAAAGCCATATTCAGCGGCGAAATAGCCCAGAAATTCATGATTCGTCACCAGCACACGGTTGACTTCCGGCAGAGTGTCCACCATCTCCACAATGTCGTCATTGAGCGCGTTGAGTTGCAGGATATATTGATCGGCATTGTCCTGATACACGCCTGCATTGTCAGGATCAACCGCTGTGAACGCGGCTTGAATGTTTTCTACCCATGTAATGACATTCGGCACGGACATCCAGAAATGCGGATCGCACACGCCATGATCGTGGGCTTCTTCGCCCTCATGTTCCGCATCTTCCTCGTCCGTATGGGCTTCGTCACCGTCGTGGTCTTCATGATCAATATCGCATTCCGCAGAATCACCCAGCACGCCGACATAGTCAACCGCTTCGTGCTCATGGGCTTCTTCGTCGTGATCGTCGTGATCGGCTTCTTCGTCATGATTTTCGTCCTCATTGTGTCCGCCAATTGCCAGCACATCAACGCCGACGGAGACCACAATCGGCGGGATAGTCGCGTTATCCAGTACAATATCCAGCAAACTTTCTTCCAGCGTCGCGCCATTGACCAGCACCACATCGGCTTGCGTGATGCTGACGACTTGCTGTGGCGAGAGGCTATACGAATGGGCATCGGCTTCCGGCGGGATGAGCGACGTGACCTCCACCAGATCACCACCCACATTGCGGGCAACATCCGCGATGATCGAAGTTGTCGCCACCACCTGCAACGGCGAATCCTCCTGCGCGGAGACGATGGTAAATCCGTTCATTAGGGCGAAAACAATCAGCACAAGTCCAGCCACACGGTTGAATTTCATAATCACACTCCAGATTTTAAATGAGACTTTGTATCAATTAGATTTTATAGATGATACCACGTCTCATTTGAGGTGCAAGAGTGGAAATGATTTTTTTTGAGGATTAAATTTCGCTGATCCGTCGCTGAAAAAAAGTACGTTCGACGGCGTTTTCGGAGAGGTTAAGCGCCGTGGTATAGGCTTCGCGGGCTTCGTCGAGGTTACCGAGTCGGCGCAGAAGATCAGCGCGCGCGGCATGATAAGGCACATATTCGCCGAGTGTGTCGCGCAGACGTTCCAGAAAGTCGAGTCCGGTTTGCGGGGTGGTCGCCATCGCAATCGCCACGTTGAGATTGAGCTTGACCACCGGCGACGGGTGCAGACGATAAAGCGAATCGTAGAGCATGGCAATTTGCGCCCAATCGGTTTCGTCATAATTGGGCGCGTGGGCGTGGATGGCGCTGATCGCCGCTTGAATTTGATACATGCCCGGTTGCCGCAGGAGCAAGGCGCGGTCTAATAACGCCGTCCCTTCGCTGATTTTCGCCGTGTCCCAGAGCGTGCGGTCTTGATCTTCCAGCAACACCATATCCCCACGCGGATCAATGCGCGTATTTCTTCGCGAATCGTGCAGGAGCATCATCGCCAGCAAGCCCAACGCCTCCGCAGACGGGTCAAGTTGGGGATGGTCGTCGAGGAGCATCGTCAAGACTCGCGCCAGATGAATCGCTTCTTCGCATAAATCCGTGCGGATGAGCGCCTCGCCAGAAGTGCTCCGGTAGCCTTCGTTGAAGATCAAATAAATCACCGCCAGCACCGCATCCAGACGTTCCGGCAACAGGTCAGGCGGAGGCACACGATAGGGGATGTTCGCCGTTTTGATTTTACGTTTGACGCGCACCAGCCGTTGCGCCATCGTCGCCACAGGGACTAAAAATGCGCTGGCGATTTCCTGCGTGGTCAACCCGCCGAGCGAGCGCAAGGTCAGCGCGATCTGTGCATCCTGCGCCAGCGATGGATGACAACAGGTGAAAATCAGCTTGAGGCGCTCATCGGGGATGGTCGCCATATCAAGTTCGGCGGAGTCGTTTTGTTGGGCATCAAGTTCCGTCAGCGTGTGCAGGGTGGCTAATTTACGCTGAAAATTGGCATCACGGCGTAGACGGTCAAGTGCTTTGCGCCGTGCCGTGACGGTGATCCAGCCGCCGGGGTTGGGCGGGATGCCGTGCGTTTGCCAGTGTTCCAGCGCGACGATAAACGCTTCCTGCATCGCATCTTCGGCGAGGTCAAAATCCCCCAGCGCGCCGATCAGCGAAGCCATCACCCGCCCGGAATTTTCCGTAAACGTACGGGCGATGACGCTTTGAATATCTTGTGGCGGTTGGTATGGCTCGTGCTCAGGCATTGTCCTTCTCAGCTTGAATTCTTGCGTGCAATGCGTCTACCAGTGGATCAAGCGCGCCTTTTTCCACGCACCACGTTATCACTTCCATTCTGATTCGCCCCGCCTGCGCCGCCGGGTCAGCATCGACGAGTGCCTGCGCTTCTTCAACAGAATTTGCCTTGAGAATCGAGATTCCACGTAGATTGTCGGGCGCATCAATAAACGGTCCGGCGGCGATCAAATTGCCCTGCCGTGCCAGATTGCCGAGATGCGTGAGGTGTCCGCGTTGTAAATCCATCAATTGCTCTTGGGTGAAATCGCCAGCATTATCCCCTGCGCGGAGCATCACGAGATAATATTTTTCGAGTTCCGGTGGCGTAAATTCCTGTGACATCTATCAACTCTCCGTTTCTTATGCGGATAACTGCTATTTACCCGATTTAGAATTTAAGTTGCATAAATAGGATAATGCGCGTAATTTGAGCGTGTTTTGCCAGCACAGACAATCATTCAAAGAAATTTAAATGTGAGAATACGAGGGATAAATCCGAACGTCGGCGCAATGTGTCAACGTTCGGAGGCAGAGTTTATCCTAAACGGCGTGGACGCTCCACCCGTTGTAATTTGAGGGTTTGTGTTTGTTTTTCGACCAGTTCATCCAGCATATCAAAGACGACATCCGTTGCCCCGCCGATCAACCGTGAGCGTGCTTGATAGGCTTCGATGAGTTCGTCGATGATGTCCCACGGGCTTTCCATCATGGAGGATTTTACCCAGCGTGCCGCCACCAGACCGCACAACACCAGCGGCAAATAGACATACGATAAATCCGCCTCACCATGACCGGAAAACCACGTCATCACACGGTTGGCATAATTGATCTGTTCATCACGCGTGCCGAGGTTCTCCCGCACACGACTTTGCAAAATCTTGAACGCCAGCAGAATCGATTCATACATGACCGACTCAAACACATGCTGGCTAATCAGCACATTGCGGTCAATTTCCAGCAATTTCGGATCATGCGCCAATACCTGACACAAGGCGCGATACCAGCGCGTGTTCTCCACGATCAAATCTGGCTCACGGTGGACGGCATCATCTACCGTGTAGGTCATAATCTTGGCAATCGCACGAACTTCACCGGGCATCAACGGCATATCACGGGAGGCGAATTTATTTTCCACCGCGTCCATAAAATGCGGGAAGGCACTTCCATACGCGGCGGTTTTCGCCAGTTCAAGCGCTTCTTTTTCATATTCTTTTGCCGCTTGAATCTCCTGCTTAAGTGCAGATTGTGTCCATAGAGATTCCAGCGATGCTTTGTACACTTCGCCTGTATTCGGGAAGACCTTCGGCGCAAGGTCAAAATAGGTCGTTAGAATATCCGTAGAGTCGTTCCATTTATGTTCGCCATATTTCACATCGCGCAGAACCTGCAACTTATACGGCGAAATACTCAACACAGAAGGCGGCGCACCCCCCCCCGGCGGACGTACCGCGCGAGCCTTGTCTTTGTCTTTTACACGATAGCGAATCGCCACCCGCACCGGAAAATCCTTACCGGATTGCGTCGGCGGACGCGCAACCAGTGGCATCCTCAATACGCTGACTTCACCGGGTTCGAGATTGACATTCACCTGCGCTTTTGCAGTCTCGATCACGGCGATATTGCCCTTGCGGTCTGTGGTGGGCAGACGAATCGCCACTTTCGCCTGCACCGGTTGATCGACCATATTTTGCATCACCAGCACGACCTCAAAGGGTTGGTTAATATAGGCAGAACTCGGAAACATGCCGAGTGCGACCTCCATATCTTCCATATTGATGCGCCGTCCACCGGTAATTGCGCCGATGACATCCGGGTAAAGCGGTTTAAAGGGCGTTTTATCGCGTATCATTGGTCAAACATCCCGAACTTCTTTAACGTATGATTGACGACAAGGGTTGCCATATCAAAAATGGCTTCGTTGTCGCTATCGCGTTCTGTACGTCGTTCGCTCAACATCGGGCGAATATCTGCCAGAACTTCCTTGAGCATTTCATCACCTACCAATATACGATCGAATACCAGCACACCGCCCAAAATCAGGGGCATGTAGGCGTGGGTAAAATCCATCTTGCCTTTGCGCTTTAATGCGGAGATGACACCATCTGCATAGTCGTTCATCTCTTCCGGCGTGCCGAGGTCTTCTCCGGTAGATATTTCTATCGCTTGAAAGCCGAGCGTGATAGCATCGCGCAATAAATCATCGTAGGCAAAATGCGGAATCGCCTTCACCGGCACACGGGCGAGGCGTTCATCTTTCGCAACGGCACGTAAAAAGCTACTCAACCAATACGGCAGAGTCGGCGGATCAACCTGTATCATGCGTTCCTTCGGGTTCAATGAGGAGCGCACATCATAAATGCCCGCTTCAATGCCGGTATGGAGCGACTCTTTGGAGTTGGCATATTCTAAGATCAGCGTCATCAACCGTGTGATGACGGAGGCTTCAATATCTGTGAGTGGATAGCCCGCTTTTTCAAACGTCTTCACATTTTTTTCCAGCAAAACCGGATATAAAGCGGCACGACGTAACGCGGGTAAGGTATGCAGACGGATCAATTCGCCGTAACGCTCAAGAAACATGCTGTCATCCTGAGCATCTTCTAGCTTCCACAAACTCTCCCAGCCGGCATCCATTTTGGCAATTTTGCCGACTTTGCCGGGCAATAGTGCAAAATTTAGCTCTGCCGTGTTGCCACTGCGGAACAAGCCGCCTTTTTTCTTCACAGAATAGGTCAATTGCTTGAGCGCCTCTATACTTTCGCGGCGTTCTGCGGGAACGTTGGCTGGATCAAACGCGCCGCCTCCCTCGTTCGCACGGATGCGATTGGGTTTTTCCAGCGGTTTTACGTCGATGTCCATCGTCAGGGAATAGCTTTCAGAAACGGCGGCATCCGGCATGGTGGAAACAGGGAGCTTGACTATGCCCACTTCTGCCGCCTCTAAACCGACCACCAACCGCTCCGTTCCAACCAGAAAGCGCCCTTTATTGCCTTTTGCGTCTTTTTCCGGCACAGTTAAAGTGACCGTCACATCCACCGGACAATCAGCGGCGTTTTGCAGAATCATGATGACTTCAAACGGACGACCTGCCCGCACCGCACGCGGACGCACAGCCATCGCCGCCTGTACGACGGTAATATTCAAACGTTCCGAACCTGTAAGGTAGCCAAGAACATCAGGATAGTTATAATCTGTTTCATTAGTCGGCATAAAAACTGTCTTTTCTATTTTTGAATCTATTTCCTTACTGCGTAACTTTATTATACTGTTAACTTTACACGAAAAAATGAGACGTTATTCCTGAATAACGGTTTCAAATTCGTTATAAAACGGTGTGAAGAGTAAATTTTGTAATAATTTGATACAAACATAACACTAAATAAACCTTATTTGACCCATTTAATTTTCTTTCGAGAGTGTTTAAATAATCCATTCAAACGAGACACTACACGGCTTGAAAGCATCATAAAGGGGAAACAGGGCGCTATGGTCAGTTATTCTGCACAAACACAGACGTTAAAGGTCAATCCGATTTTGCCGGAAGCCGACCTTATCCAACAGGCGGCGGCAGTTATCCGGCGTGGCGGGCTGGTCGCCTTCCCCACAGAAACGGTTTACGGCTTGGGTGCGAATGCGCTGGATGGCGAGGCGTTGAATCGGATTTATCTGGCGAAACGTCGCCCTGCGAGTGATCCGATCATCGCGCATATTCATGATGTCCGCCAGATGGACGAACTTGCCATCGACATACCCACCATTGCTTATCGACTGGCGAAATTCTTCTGGCCCGGTCCGCTGACTCTGGTGCTCAAACGTGCGCCGCATGTGCCCGCCAACATCGCCAGCGGTTTACCGTCCGTTGCCATGCGGATGCCCAGCCATGCGATTGCCCGCGCTTTGATTATCGCCGCCGGAGTGCCGATTGCCGCACCGAGCGCCAACACCTTTACCCGTCCCAGCGCGACCACCGCAGAGCATGTGCTGGAAGACCTCAACGGGCGCGTGGATGTGATTTTAGACGGTGGCGCGACGACCATCGGCGTGGAATCCACCGTGATTGACCTGACCGGAGATACGCCTGTTGTGTTGCGTCCGGGTGGTGTGTTGATCGAACATTTGCGCCCCATCGTGCCGGAGATCATGCTCTCGCCCAAATTTCTGGATACATCCGGCAAGGATGCGCCGTCGGTTTCACCGGGGCAGATGGTCAAGCATTATTCGCCCAATGCAGAGGTAAAATTATTCACGGGCGAGGTGAATGCCGTCATCGCACGGATGCAACAAAATATCCAGCAATTCAAAGCGGAAGGTAAGCGGGTAGGTGTGCTGGCGGCAGATGAAGATTACCGCTATTTTTCCGGTTCGGCAGATGTGAAATTGCTCGGAATGCGCGACGATTTACAAACGATCAGCCATAGTTTGTTCGCGGCGATGCGTATGCTGGACGGTTTGCATGTCGATGTCATCCTCGTGCGTGATTTTGGACGGCAAGGGTTGGGCGCGGCAGTCTGGGATCGTCTGCTTCGTTCAGCAGAGGGTCAGGTTATCGACGTAAGATAGGAGTCTAAATGCAAATTTTTGATTTCTCGGCACAATCATCAAAACCCATCACCCAATACGGTAGTCAACATGCGGTTGTCTCGCATCTCATACATAGCGACGGCAAATACTTCATCGTGTGCATTCGCGTAGAAGCGGGCGGATTTTTAGGCAGGCATGAGGCGCATAACAATCAACTCTTTTGCGTAGTGCAGGGCGCGGGAACGGTCAGCGGGGACGATGGCAACTTTCAGCCCATCACTGAAGGACAGGCGGCTTTCTGGCAAGCAGGCGAATTCCACGAAACGCGTAGCGAGCAGGGCTTAACCGCGATGGTCTTTGAGGGCGAAAACCTGCAATCGGTTGAGGCTCTGGCGCGATTATGAGGCTGATTTGAGCACCACTGTGAGCGTTTCATAATGCGGGTCGATCAATTTCTCATGCGTTTTCCCCCTAATTTATGAAAAATTTGCAACCTTAATTGACACAAACTAAAGATGAGTTGTAGATTAGAAAGAGACGTGTTGAGAGATAAGTTTATTCAAGGACTGGATTATGTTGGTAACAGCAAGTTGTTTCGTAATCGGTGCAGGTATTTTTTGTTTGTACGATAAAGACCTCGCGTGGACATTGTATCAGCTAGATAGTCGCTTCTGGGGACGCAACCCTGTGCGGGGCAAAAACTGGAACATGAATGTTAATTATGCCAGTATTGCGCTGATGATGCTGGGGATTATCGGTGTCTTAAACGGTCTGCAAATGGCGCTCGCCTAAACTTCGTTCTACATACACCGTTACATCTAAACATAACCCAAAAAAGGAGTAAACGATCAATCGTGTTGTTGGCTCCTTTTTATTTGTGTGCCTGTCTATGATGTTGTGACGGGTAACACCCTTTGATTCTGCGACAATATTAACACTCCAACGCCCATAACACCCCGAACCATTGCTATAATGAAAGCATCGTAAATAAGGCGTTTATCTATCAACAACCTATTCATGCCTGTCATGAAATCCGCGAAATGATCGTGAAAGGACACCCCTTTGAAAAAGTTACTGCTCTGTTTAATGGCGCTGTTTGTCATCATCCCTACCTCACTCGCACAGGACGAGACACCCGTCATCAGCCCGACCTTAATCGAAAACCTTGACACTATCGAAGCGCAAACCGCAGAATTACGCGGGCTGGCGGCATTGCAACCTGTGACGCGCCTGTTCCCTAACCGTCAGGCAGTGATCGACTTTGTGACGGCAGACATCAACGAACAGTTAGATCAGCAAACTGCATTTGAGGAACTCCAATTTTATCGCGCCTTCGATTTTGTTGACGCGCCGTTGGATTTGCTGGATGTGTATACCACGTTGATTGGTTCGCAAGTGGCGGGCTTTTATGATCCTGATACGCAAGAAATGAACGTCTTGCTTATCTCCGGCGATACACTCGGCGACGAATTGCCTCTGCTGGAAAGCATCACCTATTCGCATGAATTCGTCCACGCATTGCAGGATCAGCATTTTGATCTGGCGGCATTTTTTACAGAATTCGCTGAATCAGAAGGCATGGATAATCCAGATGAAATAATCGCGCGGCAATCGCTTGTCGAAGGGGATGCCACGCTCGTCATGCAGGACTATACTCTACAAGCCGTGATGGATAATCCAATGGGTGCGCTGGCATTGCTTGACCCTGACTTGCTGGCGGCGGCAGAAATCCCCGCTGGCACACCGTTTATCCTCGAAGCAGAACTGACCTTCCCCTATATCACCGGCATGGAATTCGTAACCGCGTTACGGGATGCAGGCGGGTGGGACTTAGTGAACGCGGCATACACTGAAAATCCGCCTGAATCCACCGAGCATATCTTGCACCCTGAGCGGTATCTTGCGGGGGATTCACCCCTCAGCGTCACGGTGACTTCCGGTCTGGATACGCTCGGCGATGGCTGGGTATTTGTATTTGAACGCACGCTCGGCGAATTTTATCTGCGTCAATATCTGGGCACGCAAATTGGTCGCGGTGTGCTCAATGCGGCGGCGACAGGCTGGGGCGGGGATCGCTTCCAACTTTACTACAACGATGCCAACGACGAACGCGCATGGATATTGCATCTGGTGATGGACACGCCGGAAGATGCGACTGAATTTGCGACAACCTTCGGGCAATTCGCATCCTTGCGTTCCGGTGGCACGGTAGCGAATGAATCCCCCGCAGGCATGGCATGTGCGCTGAACGCCGTACAGGAGACCCTGTGCTATACCTCCGATGGTGGCAACGGTCTATACATCGCCTTCGCGCCGTCAATGGACGATGCGGCGGCACTCATCAACGCGCAGGGATAGGGTTTATCGAAAAGAACAAGAAAAAAGCATAACGCAGGGAGCGCGGAGAAACGCAGAGAAAAAAGTGATTTGAATTTTCTTCTCTGTGATCTCCGTGTCTCTCCTGAAAATAGAAAAATCGGGAGCGCAATAGATAAACAGAAGCTCATTTTCATTGCTCGTGGTGTATCTTTTTCATGAGCAACTCCGTGGTTTAATCCCCCGCATCAAACCCGAACGCGAGATCAAGAAATTGCCCGCGCACCCATCCGGTGATGTTGCCTGCACGAACGCGATACCAGTCTTCGAGATCATCCGCCGTGACCTGACCCTGACGGGGACCTTCCAGCACATCCACCACCGTTTCTGCGGTCAGGGTATCCACCTGAGTCCCCGTCAGCAGATCATTGATTGACCACACGGGAATGTCCTGTAACGTTTGTGCTTCAAACAGCACTGTCTCCACCTGTGACGGATTGTTGCTCCGGTTGATAGCATTGAACGTCAACACAATCAGGCACAGGAACATCAGCGCCACGAAACCGAGCGCAATTAACGAATATCGCCGCATAATTATTGCCCATTTCTGATGACTTAACTTTTACACACATAATCCTACAAAATTTCGGGCGTGCGGTCACGGCTGAAAATACATCATCATGTTTGACTTCAATTCAGTAAAGGCGATATAGTATGTGACACGGACACATAGTTCAGAAAGGGCTACGATGGGCAAAATTTCGTTACAACCGATCACAAAGGCAAATTGGGAAGATGCCATAAAACTCAAACCAGGCGAGGGGCAGGAGCGTTTCGTCGCGCCCAATGTTTACTCATTGGCTGAAGCCGCCTACGAAGATGAATACTTCCCGTGCGGGATTTATGCGGATGAGCACATGATCGGCTTTTTGATGTATGGCTGTGATAGGAGTCCCAATTATCCGTTATAGGAAGTTTCGCGCTTGATGATTGATGTCAAACATCAGCGCAAAGGCTACGGACGGCAAGCCATGCAACTTATTATCGACAAAATCATGACGGAAACGGATGCTGAAGGGTTGATTATCTGTTATGTGCCAGAAAATACCAGCGCCGCCAAACTTTACGCTTCACTTGGCTTTGTGAATGAGGGGATCACCTATGAAGACGAGATTCTGGTCGTTATGCGCTTTCACGATAAAATAGGGGCATCATCCAACCTTTAAGTGAATTTATATCCTCTGGCATGACTGTGCGCTTAAAACCCATTACCCTGAAGACGATTTTGCCCTGTTTGCGTTTGCGCGTCCAGCGTAATCAGCGCCATCTTATCGCGCCGATGTATGTCTCCCTTTTACAATCTATCCACCCCAGAGCGTATCCGATGGGCATTTACGCAAACGACGCGCTGGTTGGTTTTTTATTGTACGGTCATTTCCATTACAATGGGGCGGCGCGCTGGTTCATCTCGCGTGTGATGGTCGATCAGCATCATCAACGGCAGGGGTATGGACGGCAAGCCATGCAATTGGCGATTCATCGACTGGTAAGCGAACATCAGGCACGGGAAATCTGGTTGAGCTATTCACCCGATAACGGAGTCGCCATTAAGCTGTGTGATAGTCTCGGCTTTGTGCCTACCGGCGAAGCAACTCATGGGGAGGTTGTGGTGTGTTTACAGACGACCTCTTTTGCACACATTCAGGAAGGACACACATTATGAAAGCACTCATTACCGGCGCAAGTGGCGCGGTTGGCACAGGACTCCTCAAAGTATTGAAAGGCGCGGGCATCAAAACCGCCGTCTGGAATCGTAAAAAAGTCCCGATTGATGATTATTGGGCGATGGAAGCCTTCATTAAGAAGACCAAGCCGGATGTACTGTTTCATCTGGCGACAGCATCGCAACCCACCGGACGCGATAACGAATCGTGGCTGGTCAATTATGAGTGGACGAGTGAACTGGCATGGATCACGCGCCAACTCGGTATTCGCTTCGTGTTTACGAGTAGTGTGATGGTCTTTAGCGACGACGCACCCGGTCCCTTCACACTGGAATCCGTGCCGGATGCCAGAGAGGGTTACGGCTATGAAAAATATCAGGCGGAACAACGCGCACTCTACCAAAATCCTGACGCGATTATTGCGCGGCTCGGCTGGCAAATTGGCGATTCTGCCGGATCGAATAACATGGTGGACAATTTAACACGCCAGATGGACGAGCAAGGGGTGATCCACGCCAGCAGAAAGTGGTTACCGGCATGTTCCTTCATTAACGATACGGCAACCGCGCTGATGGCACTCTCCGAGCTTGAAGGCGGGGTGTATCTTGTGAATGCCAACACCAGCTGGACATTTTACGATATCGTTAGCGCCTTGAATGTGTTACATGGTAATCACTGGCACGTAGAACCCAACGATGATTTCGTCTACGATCAGCGCATGATTGATACCCGCGTCCCCATTCCACCGCTGGATCATCGCTTGCCCGCTTTGCCCTTTCATCTGTAGAATAACCATAGTAAACAAAAAACTCAGGCGTGCCATCTTTTATGGTTATCGTTATGGCTAAGGAAGGCTAGGTTACATAAATGACGACTCAATCAGCAAAATTTACCAGACGTTGGTTTTACGCATTGACGATCATCGGATTATTCAGTGTCGCGCTGATGATGCAATTAAGCATCGTTCACGCGAATGTTCCAGAATTTGACCAGAAAGATACACCCGTCCCGCCCACGCCGGTAAGTTCCGGTTTCAGTAGCGCAGAAGAAGCCTATGATCTGGGGCTGGAACAATATTATGACGAAGCCTATGAAGACGCGATAGCCTCCTTCACGATGGCGCTGGAATTCGATGCGGATTATGCGGACGCGTACTACATGCGCGGATTATCGCATTCCTATCTGGGCAACGATGTAGAAGCGGTGGTCAATTATGCCAGCGCGATTGAAAATGACTATGAAAATTTGAATTGGGCGTATTATGCCCGCGCACTCGTCTACTATAACCTCGGCGAATACCAGCAAGCGATCAACGATTACACCCAATCCATCGAAATTGATCCCGATTACGCCAGCGCCTATTACAATCGTGCGCTGACCTATTATCAGATGGGCGATTATGAGACGGCGATCAACGATTATTCCGAGTCGATTGAGCTTGATCCTGAGTATGTATTTGCCTATTTCAATCGTGGCTTAGCCTATGACCAACTTGGCGAGCGAGAGTCCGCAATTGTCGATTATGGTGAAGTGCTCCGCCTTGATCCCGCGTATATACGTGCCTATACGCGACGCGGTCTAGCCTATTATGACCTCGGTGAGTATGAATTGGCTTTAGCGGATTATGACGAAGCCCTCGCGCTTGACCCCAATCAGGATTTTGTGTATACCAATCGCGGACTCGCCTATTATTATCTCGGCGAGTATGGACGCGCTCTTGAAGAATACAACATCGCTATAGAGACCAATCCTGACGGCTATGAATTGTGGATTCCGTATACCAATCGCGGGCTAGTCTATTATGAACTTGAGGATTTCAATTCTGCAATTGAGGACTACGAAACCGCGCTCGAATATAATCCCGACTATGCGGTGGCGTGGAATAACCTCGGTCTGGTGTACTATGAACGTGCCGACTATGAAGCCTCCATTGAGCAGTACACACAGGCAATCCAGAGTAATCCCAACTATGATCTTGCCTATCGCAATCGTGGCTTGAGCTATGAACAACTGGGCAATTTAGAGGATGCTGAAGCCGATTATTTAGCCGCCGTCACGCTTGATCCAACTTACCTCAACGCGTGGATTGATCTGGGCAATGTACAGGTTGATCTCGGATTTTATGCCGAGGCGGTCATCAGTTACACGTCTGCATCGGAAGTTGATCCTGAGTATGCGGATAGCTTCTGGGGATTGGGCAACGCCTACTATGAACAGGGCGTATACGATACCGCGCTGGAAAATTATGAGATTTACGTGACTCTCGCGGGTGATGATGCCGCCTCGTTCGTGCTGGAGCGCATCGCCGAACTGGAAAGCGGTGAGATCAACACGAACATTACGCCTGTGGCACCGAAATAAAGGGCGTAAATGATTGAAGTGATTAAGTAGGGGCGACCTGCTCAGTTGCAAGGTTATAAAGTAGCTCGACAAAACCGCATTGGGCTTAAACCCCCAATACTAGAATGATTTTTGAAACCCCACTGTTGACGTTTGAATATTTAATTCGATAACACTGAGGCGGGCGACCAAGCTGGTCGCCCTCTTCACCCAACAACCACAACCATAAACACGCGATTCTCGCCATGAGAATCGCGTGTTTTTCGTTTCTAATAAACTACTTATAATTCTGGTTTATTTTATACCAACCCTACGTTGCACATTGAATTAACCTATGTTAAAATATAAACATTTAGTTTGATAAAAGTATTTATCGGAAAGGTGAAACCTCATGGCAACACAGGTTCAATCTGTGGAGCATCACGAACAAGTCTCAGATGAAAATTCCCCTGTCTGGCTGAGTCAGGATTGGCTGGAGCCACGCTTTGTCGTCATCACCGGACTGGCACTTGTTGGCAGTTTCGTCGCCGGACGTTTGGATGCACCCGCATGGGTAGACGCGATTTTCGGTATCATCGCCTTCGCAACCGGTGGCGTTTTCGGTGCTAAAACCGCGTTGGAAAGCCTCTTTGGTGAACGCAAACTTGATGTCGATATGCTGATGATTCTGGCGGCGTTGGGCGCGGCGAGCATCGGTCAGTGGCACGAAGGTGCGATTTTGCTATTTCTATTTTCACTCAGCAACGTCTTACAGGATTACGCCATCGGACGTAGCCGGAGCGCCATTAAGAGCCTGTTCAAGCTCTATCCTGAAGATGCAAAAGTTAAACGGGGCGATACGGTGGTGGTCGTCGGCATTGACGAGATTCAAATCGGCGATACCATCTTCATCGAACCGGGCGAACGCATTCCGGTAGATGGCAAGATCATCGGCGGACGCTCAAGCGTCGATCAATCACCGATCACGGGCGAATCGATGCCGGTGGAGAAAGCGATTGGCGATAAAGTTTTCGCCGGAACGCTCAATAAGCAGGGTGTGCTGGACGTAGAAGCTACGCAAGCCGCCGCTAACACGACACTTTCACGGATCATCAAACTCGTCGAGGAAGCACAGGACGCGAAAGCCCCGACGGAACGCTTCCTTGATACCTTCGAGCAATATTATGCCGGTTTGATTATCGGCGTGATCGCGCTGGTGATCGTCATTCCGCCGCTCTTTTTCGGCGCGGATTTTCAGACCAATTTTTACCGTGCGATGGTCTTGATGACGGTTGCCTCGCCCTGTGCGCTGGTGATTAGTGTGCCTGCGTCGTTCATCTCGGCGATTGCCGCAAGTGCGCGACAGGGTGTGCTGTTCAAAGGCGGCGCATATCTGGAAGGCTTGGCGACCATTAAAGCCATCACCTTTGATAAAACCGGCACACTGACCGCCGGAGAACCGCAAGTCACGGAGGTTGTTTCCTGTTGTGAACTGTGCGAGGACGATCTGCTCAAAATCGCCGCGTCAGTGGAATCCCGCTCGGAGCATCCACTCGCGCAAGCCATCGTCAACGAAGCCGAAAAACGCGGAATCACGCTCCAACCCGTCGACGAATTCGATGCCATCCCCGGCAAGGGCATTACCGCGCTGGTCGATGGGCGTAACGTCCGTCTGGGGAGTATCGCCTATCTGACGGCAGAAAATCCGCTCCCGCCGCATCTGCGCGAAAATTATGATGCGCTGGAAGCCGAGGGTAAAACGGTCATTGGCGTGGTGCGCGATGGACAATGTGACGGCTGTGGCGCGTGTACGAGTGGCAAAGACGGGCTGGATTGGATGGGCATTATCGCAATGGCGGATCAAGTCCGTCCTGAGTCGGCGCGAGTCGTTAAAGATTTGCAGACGCTCGGCATTGAGGTCGTCATGCTCACCGGAGACAATAAGCGTGTGGCGGAAAATATCGCCCATTCTGTCGGCATTACGCGGGTCTATTCAGAGCTTCTGCCGGAAGACAAAGTGACCGTCGTCAAGCAGATCATGGCGGAAGTCGGTCCGACGGCGCATGTTGGTGATGGGGTGAATGATGCGCCTGCGCTGGCAATAGCCACAATTGGCATTGCGATGGGCGCGGCAGGGACGGATGTGGCGCTAGAAACCGCTGACTTGGTGTTGATGGGCGACAAGCTCGAACTCATCGAGAAAGCCATCTATCTGAGCAAAAAAGCACGGCGCGTCGTCTGGCAGAATATCACGTTTTCGCTGGCGGTGATCGTCATGCTGGTCATGAGCGCGTTGTTTATCAACCTACCGCTCCCGCTCGGTGTGCTCGGTCACGAAGGCAGTACGGTGATCGTCGTACTCAACGGCTTGATTTCCCTTCTGCTCCTGCCGGAATTACAACGTCGCCGGAGTGAGGCGATTTAACGCGTACTACAGGCGGGTTGGATGTCTCATATTGATGTCCTTCCCGCCGGATTTTTAACTTATCACACCCCACATAACCCCTTTGCCATCGCATTGGGTACAATATCCCCGATTCAGGTGTTTATTGTAAATTTCAATTACTTTCAGTGAAAAGTCGACCTTATGACACGTAGTTATCATCAGTATTGCCCGATTGCCTACTCGCTTGATCTTGTTGGAGATCGCTGGACGATACTCGTCGTCCGTGAATTGATATACGGTCCACGCCGCTACACCGATATTCAACGTGGCTTGCCGAAAATGGCGAGTAATTTGCTCTCTCGCCGCCTCACCGGGCTAGAAGAAAGCGGACTCCTGCACACGCGTCATCTGCCACCGCCCGCCGCCATCACCGTTTACGAATTGACGGATTATGGGCGCACCTTGAAGATTTTGATTGATGCCCACACGCGCTGGGGTTTGCATTTGATGATACAGAATCAGTCATTATTCGCGGAGGATTTTCTGGGGATTATGCCCTTGCTGAACGCGCTCAATGTGCTATTTGACGCGGAAGCAGGGCGCGAGGCAACCCTCACGGCAGAGCTACACATCGGCGATGAGGTCGTGCATTGCGAGATTGCGAACGGCAAAATTCACATCGCACAGGGCGCGGCGACTCAGCCGGATGTGATCGCACAGGCGGAACCGAAAACGGTGCTGATGCTGGCGGTAGGGTCTATAAATTTAACTGAGGCACTCAAAAGCGGGATGATCGCCATTCAACGCGGCGAAGAAGCAACCCTCAAAACATTTTTCGATCTGTTCCGCTTTCCAGTAGAGGCGGTTTAATGGTTTAGCCAGGATTTTCCTTTGCGCCTCTGCATGATGCTTTTAATGTTTTCACTCATTGCTCAGCACTAAAAACTGAGTCCTTTTGGCGGAGCATTTGGCTCACCCCGCCCCGCCGTTCCATGCTATCCTGAGCAAACACCAACCCTACGGAGAACTGCTGATTGAGACCTGATAACACGCCTTCTTGCCGCGTAAAAAAGGGGTCGGCGATGGCAGTACATGGCAGAAATGCCAATCACTGTGGCAGAACTGCCAACCATAAAGTTGCCGTTTTTCCCCTCAAAAATCCCCAAAATGCCAGACTTTGGCAGAAAAATAATTTGCGAGGAACTGCCATAGAAAGTCAATTGCCGCGTATAAAAAATCCATACGCGGCAACAACGGAAAGAAAATTTTCGCTTTCTTCGCGCCTCTGCGTCTTTGAGACTTTGCGTTATGCTTTTACCCTAACCAAGCCCCGTTTTTCGAGATAATCCGTATACCCGCCGAGATAATCGGTCAGGATGCCGTTATCTAACTCGATCACGCGATCCACGATGCGATCCAGAAAATAGCGATCATGCGAAATCGTCAAAATCGCGCCCTCGAAATCCAGCAAGGCATTTTCCAGCACTTCGGTGGAGGCGATGTCAAGGTTATTGGTCGGCTCATCCAGCAAAAGTAGGTTCGGATTTCTGAGCATCAACAGCAACATCTGAATCCGACTGCGCTCCCCGCCGCTGAACGTGCCGATGGGCTGACGGGTCTGCTCATAGCTGAACGCAAACTTCAGCAAATGCGTGACCGCTGTGCCTTCGGGCATGGGTTTGATGTCACGGATCATCTCAATCGGGGTGCGCTTCAGCCAGCCAGAAAGTGTCTCGTGCTCCTGCGCGTAATAGCCGATTTGCGTGCTCGGACCGATCTTGATTTCACCATCGAGCGGGTTGAGCTTGCCCAGAATCAGCCGGAACAGCACCGACTTTCCCGCGCCATTCGGACCGATCAGCCCGACGCGCTCGCCATGCCGGATGAGCATGTCCAGATCAAGAAACACCGGGTCATCATCAAAGGCGGCGGAGACTCCTTTGAGTTCAATCGCTTTGGTGCTCCCGCGTCCACCGGCGATATTCAAGCGCATGAGTTTGCGCTCGGTCACTTTGTCGATCATCTCACCGTTTTCTTCCATTTTGTCCAGCATCTTGCGGCGACTACGTGCCTGCTTGATGTGGCGCTCGTCGATGACCATGCTTGCCCACAATTCGAAGCGTTTGATGGCTTCTTCGATCTGCTGGATGCGCTTTTGTTGGGCGACATAAAGCTGTTGCTGACGGATACGGTTGATCTCTTTTTGCGTCGCGTATTCGCTGTAATTGCCGTGATAGACAGTCAACACGCCGTCTTCCAGTTCGACGATTTGCGTCACGGTTTCGTCCAGCAAATAACGATCATGCGAGACGATAATCACCGTGCCCTCGTAGCCGCGAATAAACGCTTCCAAATAGCGCTTGGCGTGTAGGTCAAGGTGATTGTCCGGTTCATCCAACAACAATACATCCGGATTTGCCACCGCCAAACGCAACAGGGCGATCAACTTTTTCTCCCCGCCGCTGAGGGTTTCCGTCGGTAGGTCGAATTCGTCCGGTGAGAAGCCGAACGCCGCCAACAATTCTTTGACGCGATTGGGATGCTTCGCCCCGCCCACACGCTCATACGCATGGAGCACTTTCTCCTGCTCGGCGAGGACTTCTGTTAGACGCTCAGAATCGCCGTAGACATCGGGATCGCCGAGTTGGTCTTCGATGGCGTTCAACTGCGCTTCGATTTTGGCGAGTTCCGGCGGTGGGATCATCGCGGCTTCAAACAGCGTAAGTCCGGTTTCTAAGGCGATGTCCTGCGTCAGGTAGCCGATCCGCACCCCGCGCATGATGATGATTTCGCCCGATTCCGGCATAAGCTTGCCGGCGATGAGCTTAAGCAGGGTCGATTTGCCCGCGCCGTTAGGACCAACCAGTCCCACGCGGTCACGATCACCGATGTTCCAGATCAGATCGCTAAAAATTTGGCGTGACGCATAATTTGCGCCGACATGATGAAGGTTAATGATGTGCATGTGTTCCGTACTCCTTATATCCACTATAGCGCGGTGCGAGCGTTCTCCCCACAAGCGCATTTATGAGATCAGGAAGCAGACGACTCCAGTACACACAAAAAACGGCTGTGAGCAGATACGCCCACAGCCGTCGTAGTTTCTAAATGACTAAAAACGTTACGATTTAACTCCGGTCAATAGGCGCATTTGTCCCTTGAACCGGCCACGTTGGAGCCAATTACACCAAAAACGGTGACTGAGAGGTGGTTGAAGTAAATCATGAGCAGACTATAGCACGGAAATGACGAGCGTGTCAAGCGGGTCATAAGAGGTTGCTAGGGGATTCCTATAGCGACCCCATTCTTCCGGTTAAATCGCCCGTACTTATCCCTGCCTCTCCATATATTCGTCCCGCAGGATGCCATAATAGGCGGCATCTTTATACGCCCCGAAGCGCAGGTAATGTTGGCGCAATGTGCCTTCGTAGGTCATGCCAAGCTTTTGCATCACTTTGCCGGACGCGGGATTATCGGTGAAATGTACTGCGTAAATGCGGTTCAGCGCGACGACTTCAAAGCCAAAGCGCATGACCGCTGTCGCCGCTTCGGTCATGTAGCCTTTGTTCCAATATGGCACGCCGATCCAATAGCCAATCTCTGAACGCTGAAATTTCTCCACCGATGCTAAGCCAATGTCGATCACGCCAATCAGTTCATCCGTCTGTTTAAGCGCAATCGCAAACGTATAACCTGTCTTTTCCTCGAATTGAGTCTGAGTATGGGTGATGAATTCTTCCGCCATGCCGTCTTCGTAGGGATGGGGCATCGTCAGCGTCCCCTGCGCGACGAGGCGATCCCCGGCGAGGCTCTGCATGTTGGGCGCGTCACGTAATTCAGGTGGGCGTAAGATGAGGCGTTCGGTGGTTAAAATCGGAAATTCAGTCACCATTTTGCCTCTCCATATATTCGTCCCGCAGGATGCCGTAAAAGGCGACATCTTTATAGGACTCAAAGCGCCGGAGATGTTGGCGCAATGTGCCTTCGTAGGTCATGCCGAGCTTTTGCATCACTTTGCCGGACGCGGGATTATCGGTGTAATGTGAGGCGTAAATGCGGTTCAGACCGACGACTTCAAAGCCAAAGCGCATCACCGCTGTCGCCGATTCCGTCACATAGCCCTTGTTCCAATACGGCACGCCGATCCAATAGCCGATCTCCGCCCGTTGATACGCCGCCACCGGATGCAGACCGATCACGCCGATGAGTTCATCCGTGTCCTTGAGCGCAATGGCAAAAGGATAACCTGTCTTTTCCTCGAATTGAGTCTGAGTACGGGTGATGAATTCTTCCGCCATGCCGTCTTCGTAGGGATGGGGCATCGTCAGCGTCCCCTTTACGACTTCGTACTCCCCTGCGAGGCGTTGAATGTTCGGCGCGTCGCGGAGTTCAGGCGGGCGTAAGATGAGGCGTTCGGTGGTTAAGCGTGGCGGGGCTAGTGTTTCGGTCATGGGTTCTCCTGTTAGGATGCAACTATCAGCAATCACAGATCACACAGTCATTTACTTGACCCTTTGTGACCCTTAATCAACATTTTACAACAGGTTTCGACATTTGTCAGTAACAATTCAACTGATGACGTTTAAATTGACACATTGAGATTCAGGTGTTCCGGTCAAGTCATGGGCTGGAGCTACGGCTGGCGCTAGGTTTGTTTTGCGGCGTATGCTATCCTATCCGGCATGACTAAATCACTTGAAAATCGCTTCAACAACACACAAACACGGACGCACCTCCTCGTCTTTCTGGCGGGGATGCTCCCGTTATTGATTCTCTACCTCATCACCCTGCAAACCATCCCCAACGGATCAAGCGACTATTTTATGATCGACGTGGGCGAAACGCAGATTGTGCTCAACCAATGGGGATCGCTCCACGCGACGGGCTACCCGCTGTATGTGATGTCCGGTGCGCTCATGACCAACCTCATGACCGCCATCGGGGTCGCGCCCGCCACCGCGCCGGGACTCGTCTCGCTGTTCTGGGGTATATTGGCGCTCGGCGTGCTGTATGCACTGTCGCTCAGGCTCAGTAAAAATGTGCTGGCTTCAATCGCAATCACCGTGCTTTTCGGCTTAACCCGCACCGTCTGGATTCATCAGGTCATCGCGGAAATTTACACCTTCGGCTTGCTGATTCTGCTTGGTTTGCTGGCGCTTGCATTGTGGAATAACGACGGCACAGGGGACGATGATCCTTCTGATGCCGACCCCGCGAGAATCTATCTGCTGGCGTTGCTGGGCGGGATTGGTGTGGCGCATCATCGGGCGCTGGCGATGACCATTCCGGCGCTCGTTTACGCGACGTTCCCGATGTGGCGGGGGTGGTGGATGCACAATCGGCGCAAATTGCTGATCGTGATTAGCGTTTCGCTGGCGTTGGGTTTGCTCGGCTTCGCGCAGTATCTCTACATGCCTCTGCGGGCAGGCGCGGCGTGGGTCTACGGCGATCCTTCCACGCTGAACGGCTTTCTCGATCAATTTCTGGGGCGGGAAGCCAACCGTTTTATCGGCACGCCGGAAACCTTCGACGCGCTGATCGCCAATTTCAACCTGATTAACCGCGTCATCATCACCGATTTGACTCCGCTGGGTGTGCTGGCGGGCATCACCGGACTCACCATCGCCATCAGCATGAAACAATATCGTCGGGCGGGCATCACACTGGCGTTAAGCGGGCTGAGTGCCTATGTGTTCCACGTGTTTTACTACACAGACATCCTCTCCGCGCTGATTTTACCCATCACGCTCAGTCTGGCGTTCGGCTGGTTGTTTTTGATGGATGCGGTATTCACATCTAATCCGCTGAAAAATGCACGGCGAGAATTGGTCGTAGTGCCATTGGTATTTACGGTTGCGCTCGGAATCTTGCTTGGCACAGCGCATTACAGCTTCATCCGTGACCTGACCACCGACCCCACCGGATTGGAGACCATCGCCGATGTGAATCGCGCTCCGGCAGGCTCTACCGTGATGATCGCATGGGGACCGCGTTATTTTTCCGCAGGGTTCGCGCAGGATGTGCTCGGTGAATTTGACGACATCACCCTCGTTGACCATAACGCCGATTTTGCCGGATTGGTCGCCGAGGGTGCAACGCTCATCACGCCGGAATACACGCTGTATACGCAGACTCAAACATGGTGGGAAGACCGACTCGGCACGCCGATTTATCCGCAAGCTGTTGCGCCGCGCCTGGTTGCCTTGCAGACAGAATTTAGCACACCGGAGACTCCGCCAGACGGAGAGGGCGTGCAGGTGATTGACGAGTCGCTCACCTGCACGGACGACAACACCTTTTTAGCCGTGACGTGGTTCACAGATCGCGTTCCAGCCTATAATTGGAGTGTATTCGTCCATCTGCTGGACGCGGACGGCAACGTTATCGCGCAGGGCGATCAATCCGCGCCGGTTTATGGCTGGCGACCCCTGACGACATGGCAAGCGGGCGAAGCGGTGCAGGATGTGTATATTTTACCGCGCATGACGGACGGCGAAAGCATCCGCTTTGGCTTATACGAAGTCACGGCGGACGGTGGATTTGTGAATCAAATTGAGCAAGAAATTGGGGCGTGTGATGGTTAAAATTTTTCGGATACTGATACTTTTAGGCACTATAAGCACAATCGCCGCGTGCCAATCCACGCCGGATTCTACGCCCATGCCGACGGAAGTCGCGCTGATCCGGCGCATCGCCACCCTTGCCCCCACCGCCACACTTGACCCGAACGCGCAACGCATTGAGCCGACAGCCTCGCCGACCATCACGCCGTTTCCCAGCCCGACAGCGTACGTGGGTGAGTTCATCAGCGAAGTCGCCCCCGAAGATGACATTCTCTCGCCCCGCCGGAACGATCCGCTATCGGTGGTGGTCGTGGAGTCCGGCGTGGCTTCAGCCTGTCCATTGCCGATTGATGCGGTTTTCGGCACGGGCTGGCAAACCGAAAATCGTGCGGTCAACGGCTTGGGCTGTCCCATTCAGGAGATGTTCGGCTTTGAAGGCAAGGTGCAGGTCTTCGAGGGTGGCGTGATGTATCTGCGCGAGCCTACCAGCGAGGTCTGGGCGATTGCCCCCGGCGGGCTTGCCATCGTCGGCGAGCATTGGAGCGTCACGCAATCCGCAGGGGTGTTTCCCGCAGGCTTAACCGCACCCGATGGCTTCTTCGTGCCGGAGGGCGTGCTTGGATCGGTCTGGGCGACGGTGGCGGATGCCCGCGACGCGCTCGGTTTCGCGTCCACCCAATTGCAGGACGTGGACATCAACATTCAGCGTTTTGACGGTGGCACGCTCTTTCTGGATGTCACCACCGGACAGGTCTTCGCCTTACTCGTCAATGGTAGTGCGTTTGGTCCGTATTAGGAAAGCAGTTTTTAGTTTTTAGTAGGAAAGCACAAGAAAAAAAGCATAACGCAAAGGCGTAAAGATACAAAGACGCAAAGGAAAAATCTTCAACTTTCTCTGTGATCTCTGTGACTCTGTGGTTCAATCCCAAAACTTGACACAGAACAGGCGTGCATGATACCCTCTTCGTAATGCGCTTACAGGGCGCTGTCACGTCCGCGAAAAGGGATTGTCCCACCTGTTTAGCAAGACCTCATTTGTTGGCGACCTTCTTTCGCCCGATCTGGCGGACACCGGGCAAACGCACGAAGGAGGCGCTATGGCAAAATCGATTCCCCCACTTCCCAATCTTGAATTTGATAAAAAGCAGGCGAAAGCTCTGCTCAAGGCGTTGCGCGCAGGTGATGAAAGTGCATTCACCCGTTTCCGCACGCACCATCCCCGCATTCAGGATACTTCCCTGAGCGATCTCCCGCATACCCGCATAACCCTCGCCGATGCACAATTGGTCATCGCCCGTGAATATGGCGTGTCGAGTTGGTCGGCGTATCTCCGAGAAGTGAGGACGATGATGACCGAAATTTCCCTATTTGATAAAGCGATTGACGCGGTGATTCATGGCAACGCCGCGACCCTGAAAACACTCCTGACCGATCATCCTGAATTGGCAACTGCCCGCTCACTGAATGGCAAGGGCAAGGCGACCCTGTTGCATTATGTCGCCGCCAACGGGGTGGAGGATCATCTGCAACAAACACCCCCGAATGCCGTCGAAATCGCCGAAATCCTGTTCACCGCTGGCGCAGACCCCAACGCAACCGCAGACATCTACGGCGGCGGCGCGGGATCAACACCGCTCGTCGGGCTGGTATCGAGCGTGCATCCGCATGAAGCAGGCGTACAGACGGATTTAGTGCGCGTGTTTGTCCGGCATGGCGCAAAACCGAACGGCATTCTCGGCGATGGTCGTCCATTGGCAACCGCGCTAGAAACATGGTATCCGTTGGCATTCAAGACGCTCGTCGACAGTGGCGCAACTTTAGATAATCTGGTTTTCGCGGCATCAGCAGGAAGAAACGACCTCGTAGAAACGATGCTTTCCGCCGAGACACTCACGCCCTATACCAATGCGCTCGGCGAGGTCATATACGACAATGAAACCATCCGGCAAATCGCCTTCGTCAAAGCCTGTTTGTGCGGTCAATTGGCAACCGTACAACTTCTACAGGCACACGGCGTTCCGCTGAACGGACGCATCAAACACAGTCGCACTGGTCTGCACGAAGCGGCGTATGGTGGCGAACTTGATGTGGTGCGCTGGCTGGTCGACAATGGCGCGGATGTCGGCATACGCGATTCACAATTCAACAGCCTGCCCGTGCATTGGGCGAACGCCGCCGGACGGCGCGACGTGTACGACTATCTGCTCCCGCGCTCCCCGTTGACTCTGGCGGATTGCGCGGAATTCGGGCTAATCGAGCGGGTGAAAGCTATACTGGACGCTGATCCGGCAATGGTAAACGGCGACAATCACAACGGCGCGCCCCTGTTTGAAGCCATCGGCGGCGGACACATGGAGATTGTGCGCGTCCTGCTCGATTCTAGTGCGGATACGACCCTGACCAATTCACGCGGGATGACTGCGCTCGAACTGGCGACACGGCGCGGGCATGAGCGTATTGCAGAACTCATTCGTAAGCATAATTTGGAGGCACAATAATGGCAGACGAACGGACCGTAAAAGTGCGCGTGATTTCCGCACGCTATCCACCGGAGAAGCAAGCCAATCCGGCGCTGATCTTCGGGATGCAGGACAAGGCGAAAAATGTGCACCCCGGCGCGGAGCAAGCGAACGGCGAAATCTGGTTTGAGTGCGAATTGCGCGTCAAGCACGATGCGAAAAACGGCACGCTCAACTTTCTCGGCGATTTCACGCATGGCACACCGACTCAACGCTTCATCTATCTGGCGCTCGGCTATAGCGAAAACGGGCATTATGTCGGCATCAAACGCTGGAAGATTCATCTGTCGCCGTTAACATGGACGCAGGTCGAGCAGGCGATTGACCGGAGCGCAACCCTGCAAGCCAAAATCGAAGGCACGCGTGCGGCGAGCGTCCCTCTGCTGGACGATGGCTGGATTGTGGTCTGATTCTCTGTGTCCTCTGTGGCTTTGCGGTGAAATTTTTCTTTCAACCTTTCGAGTCGCCGCGATAATTTCACATAAAAAAAGCCCCTATCCGATGCGAACAGGGGCTTTTCGTTATGGAGCGATTCGAGTCTTATTGACGGAGGCGCTCGAACGTGATGTTCAGTGATATGTTGCTATAGGATTGCACGCTCACGGTGACCGTACCCGTATTGGCTATCGGAACATCCGCGACGATGCGGGTTACACCGTTCAGGTTGAATGTGGCGAAACTGCTACCCTCCTGAGAGAGTTCAATGTACGGCGTAGCGTAAGATTCCCCGCCCGTGACTTCCACGGTCAGGCGGACGGTTTCCCCGGCGACACCTTCAAAGACCAGCAGGCGTTCATCATTGTCGTTGCCCAGATTCAGCGACACCGTGCCATCTTCTAAGGATGCCAATTCTGCCGGACGGATGGTGAAGAGCACGTCCCCACTCAGGCGGGCATTCGGGTTCTGAGCACGTAAGGTAACCAGATACGTGCCGGTATCGTTCAGGACTTCTTCCAGCAATGCCGGATCAACCGTACCGTCACCATCTTCGTTGCTGGCATATTCGTAATTGTACGGACCAACCAGCGTCATGGTGGTATCAATCGTGTTACCACTATCGACAATAATATCTACGACCTGTGTTGAGGAAGTCGCCTCAAAGCTAAAGTATAGGGCTTGATTACGTTCGTCGAAGGTGCCAGTCACACTTTGACCCAGCCGTACCGGTGTGGATTCCACGCGTTCCAGCGACAGTAAATAATCGCCTGTGCCAGTCGCCGAGAAGGTATACGTCCCTGCCTCTTCGAGCAAAATCGGTCCGATGGTGGTCGTGTTGCCGTCGACGTAATTGCCATACGTCAATTCAGAGCCATCCGGTCCGGTGAGGGTGAGTTCGGTATCGTAATTTTCACCATCAACGGTCAGCGTGGCGGCGATGGTTGTTTCGGCTTCTGCGCTAAATTGGAACAAGCCGATAAAACCCGTGCTCGTGCCGGTGCGCGTCTGCCCATATTCAATCGGCGTGACTTCTAAAATATCTAGCGTGAGCGAAAAGTCACCCGTCACAACCGAACCACCACTGCCATCACGATAGCTGAAGCTGGTCGCACGGATGATATAAGTCCCGCTGGTGGGTATCACAAATCCGGTAATGCGGGAGTTCAAACCTTCGCCGCCATCATCATTGTGGGTCAATTCCACGCCATTACGATCATAGAGAAAGAGATAGGTGTCAAAATCGGCGGTGAGGTCAATCAAAATGCTATCATCGGCGTTGGCTTCAAAGATATATTCAATCGCTGGAGCTGTATCGGTCAGTTCACCGTTCACGGTATCGCCGATACTGATGGGGGTGGGGTCATCCTGTGCTTGTACAACCATGCCAATACTGAGCACAAGTAAGAGCGCAAAAATAAATCGTTTCACTGAAAAGTCCTCCAATTGAGACAAGTTTGTAATTATAGAACGTCGTTTCTGACTAAAGCGTTCCATAATTTCATTATAAGGGCAATATGGGTCGGCGCAATAACGGCGCAATTAAGGCTCAAGGCTAAAATTTAGACGTAAAAAGCCCGACAAAGGTGAGCCGGGCTTTTGTTTAGAGCGATTATTATACCAACCGTGTGAATAGAAGTCGGCTATTGTGCAATTTTTGAGCACGCTATAGCTGACTCGTTTAAACCTGATTGGTATTTGGCGTTAGAAGGGTTTATTCTTCTTCTGCCACGCGTTCCATTGAGAGGTTGGCTTCAAAATCACCAAAGCCAGATACGCTCACATTGACCGCGCCATCGAGTGGCACAACAAAGCTAAAGGTGATGTTGGTCACGCCGTTTAAGTTACGGGCGGCGGCGATGGATTCTTGACCTTGCAGGGCTTCAATCGTCGGTGAACCGAAGGTTTCGCTGGCGATCACGTTCATCGTCAGGGAGATGGTTTCACCTGCAACACCTTCAAAGGTAAAGACGTTGGTGTCATTATTGTCACCCAGCTGGATCGCCATTTCGCCACCGTCGAGGGACATCAATTCGGCGGTTGCCAGAATCACGGTCAGGTCACCTTGCAGGCTTGCCAGCGGGTTCTGTGGTTCAACTACTACCAGATACGTTCCGGTATAGGACAGGGCATATTCAAACAGTGCCGGATCAACAGATTCTGCGCTGTCTTCGTTGTCATTATCGCTAAAACCGAAGGGACCAATCACGGTCATCTTGGTATCGAGTGTGCCATCGCTATCCACGATCAGATCAACGACATCACCTTCTGTACCCTCAAATGAAAAATACAGGCTATCGACATCAGCATCGAGCGTTGCAACAACACTGCTGTTCATTTCCAGCGGGGTCAGGATCATGCTGTTCAAGCTGAGTGTGAAATCGCCCGCGACCGGTGTGCCTGTCGAATCACGATAGCTGAAGCTGGTTGCGCGGATGGTGTAGGTGCCGTCTGCGGGAATCTCGAAGCCGAGGATGCGGGAGTTTAACCGATCGCCGCCATCGTCATTGGATTCAACTTCTTCGCCGGTGGCATCCAATAAGTACAGGTAGGTATCAAAACTATAATCATCGGCGGTCAGGCGGATGTCTATGAAATCGCCCGTGCTGGCTTCAAAGCTATACAGGCTATCCGGTGCATCTAAGGTCAGGCTACCGGCTACTGTATCGCCATAGCCAATCGGGGTGGCATCATCCTGTGCACTGACGGCAAACGCGCCGAACATCAGTACGAAGATGAGCGTCATAAGAAATGATTTACGAGTGTTCAACATATTTTAGATTCTCCTTGATTTAAACAAACAGCACGCAAAATGTTGCTTACTGCGATATTCATTATAGTTAATTTTGGTGTCGCGCAAGTCCGTTAAACGTAAATTCCGTCAGAAGCTGTGTCAGCATCGTAGGCGTAGCGGAGGGTCAGAATGAGAAATCACTAAATCTTTCGTCGGATTGCCGTATAAATGAAACGATCTTCTTGTTAACAACGTAGAAGATAAGGATTATACTAATCAGGGTGCTTTCCTATGGGCAACAACAGATACACCAGCGCCGATCCTGTGGGGAGCCTTGCAATTAACCATTCACAAAAGGGGACGCAGATGGTGCGGACGCATAGAGTGCGTTATACACGAGTGTTGCCGTTATTTTTTATTTTGATGCTGGTATTGGCGGCATGTGGTGGCACGGGTGACGATCAGTCATCAACAGAAGGTGAAGCGACCTTAGTGGGCGATGATCCCGTTGGCTTACTGACCAGCGCCGCCATGAATATCCGTGCGGCAGAGACCTTCCGGCTGGATGTGCAACAAACCGGCGCGGATTACGAAGTGTTGATTACGCTAAACAACGAAGTGACCGCTGTGAAGTTCCGGCGGGCAGTGGCGCAATATGTCAACCCCGATACGGTAGAGGGGACGGTACGCGTTATCGCGGGTATTGTGCCTATTGATGTCGATATTTTCTCCAACGGGTTCGCCCAATGGGTGCGCTTCATCGGTACCAGCTGGATTCTTGAGGATTTCGCCCCCGGCTTCAATGCAGAAACCCTCATCGCACAGGATACGGGTTTTCAGGCGGCGCTAGCGGCACTCACTGATTTAGATAATCAGGGCGAAACCAGCCTTGATGATGGCACGGGGGTGTATCATCTCTCCGGTATCGCTGATGGTGATGCGGTAACATCGCTCCTCGTCGGCATGATCGAAGCCGAGGGTATGATTCCGGTGGATGTGTATATTGATCGTGATAGCCTCTATCCGTCGAGAATCGTGATTCATCAGGTCGATAATGCGACGGAAGAACACCCTGAAGGCACAACATGGACGATTGATGTTTATGACATTGATGCCCCGCCGGAGCTTGATCCGCCTGAAAATTATGAACAAACCGCCGAAGAAATCAACGCACAGATGATGCTCGAAATGACAGCAGAGGCGATGCCCGAAGTAACACCAGAAGCGACAGGCGAAGCGGGCGAATAAATCTATCAGAAATCAGGGTGCTTTCGACGTTTGATAAAATCGTAGGGGCGAATGAGAAACTACCCTGATATGTGTTTGTAGGGGCGCAAAATATTGCGCCCTATCCATTATTCAAATGTTAATTGCAGGGTTTTGACAGCGTCGTAGCCGACAGATTTCAACCATTGGCGGCACAACTAACAACTGAGAACTAATAACTGCTCAGTTGCAATGTCGTAAAAGTGGCTTAACCAAACCTCATTGGGCTGAAACCCCAATGCTAGAATGATTTACAAAAACCCCACTGAAGTGGGCTGTTTTCACAAATGTACGTGAAGAATAGCCTGCTTCAGCAGGGTTTTATACTAGCGTAGCCAATGGGTTTCAGCCATTGGCGGTACAACTAACTACTAACAACTGACAACTAATAACTGCTTCCCGTAAACCAGAAACGGATAATCACCGTATGACCGTAACCCAAAACCAAACCGGTACATCCCGCGTCAAGAATCCCTGGCTGATTATGGCGGTGATTTGTATTCCGGTCTTTGTTGGCTCGCTGGATTTAACCATCGTCTCCGCATTTTTGCCGGAGCTTATCGTTGATCTGGAATTGCCACCCCAAACCGGACTGGACGACGCGGCGTGGATTTTGAGCGCCTATCTGCTGGCGTATACCGTCGGCTTGGCAATCATGGGGCGGATTAGTGATTTGATCGGGCGGCGGGCGGTCTATGCCATCTGCTTAATCATATTTATCGTCGGTTCGGTGCTGGTGGCAATCGCACATGGCGCACCGACGGATTTGCTGTTCCGGCTGTACCGGCGCATGGGTGAACGCCCCGATATTGCCTATGTGGAATTACAGGCGATCATCTTTGGGCGGGTGGTGCAGGCGTTTGGTGCGGGGGCGCTGGTGCCGGTCAGTCTGGCGCTGGTCGGGGATATGTTCCCGCCGCAAAAACGCGCCCGTCCCCTCGGTCTGGTCGGCGCGATTGATACGCTTGGCTGGGTGCTCGGTCATCTCTATGGCGGGGTGCTGGTCAATTTCTTCTACACAAATGCCGATAATTTCCGCACATTTTTTGATCGCATCGGCTTGGAGAG
The DNA here is from genome assembly GCA_040219275.1 of Aggregatilineales bacterium. Classification (GTDB taxonomy): domain Bacteria; phylum Chloroflexota; class Anaerolineae; order Aggregatilineales; family Phototrophicaceae; genus JAVJSU01. The sequence continues at coordinate 86,840 of JAVJSU010000048.1, forward strand.
TGCCTCCCTCCCCGATTGGCGCACGCTGTTCTGGATCAACGTCCCGCTGACTCTGTTCGCGCTGGTGGCGACGTTATGGGCATTGCGTGGTGTGCCGATGAAACGCGTTAAGGGACGGTTTGACTTCCTCGGTGCGGGCTTGATTGTCGTGGCGCTGGTGGCGTTAAATGTTGGCCTGGGCGCGAATATCGACATCGGCGGGACGACTTCGAGCTTTAGTGATCTGTCGCAATTGCCACCGTATGCCCTGCCTCTGTTGACCGTATTTGTCATCGGCATGTTGCTGTTCGTGCTGGTGGAATCACGCGTGCGCGATCCGCTCTTTAACTTAAAGATGTTCCGCCGCCGCAACATCAGCATGGGCTTATTGTCGAATTTATTTATCGGTTACTGTTTGTTTATCGGTCTCGTGATTGTGCCGATTCTCGTCAATGTCCGCCTTGAGGATTCGTCCGGTCTGCGCGAGGCGGCGTTAGAAGTTGGTATATTGCTCTCCGCGCTGACCATCCCCATGTCACTGGCAACCGTTCCCGGCGGTTGGCTGAGTGATCGCATCGGCTATAGTCGCACCATCATCGCTGGCTTGAGCCTGTCCGTCGTCGGTTTTCTAGCGATCTGGCAAACATGGGATATGGACATCGGGACGCTGGCGATCAGCATACAAATGGCGCTGGTCGGCATCGGCATCGGCTTAACCTTCTCGCCGATCAGTGCCTCGGTGATTAATTCCGCCACCGATGATGAACGTGGCGCGGCATCTGCGCTGGTGATTATTTTGCGCCTCGTGGGGATGACGATCAGCGTGTCTTCGCTCACGACCTTCGCTCTGCAACGGGTGACGGCGCTGGCAGTCGGTGAATTGGGCGAAGCAGGCGTGAATGTCGCCGCCTATGCGGATACTTATGCCCGCATCACCGTGCGCGTGCTCGGCGAATTGGGCTTACTCGGCGCGATTCTCTGTGGCGTTGCGATGATTCCGGCGCTATTTATGCACAATCGGGATGTGACTCCGCCGGAGACCACCACCACCGATGAAGTCACTTCGACGGTGATGGCAGAGTAATTGCACAAAACACGCGCTTAGGCTTTTGTTGGAGTTGGTGACATAGAGAGACCCAACGAGTCGCAAAGACCGTCTACAGCCTGCAAGAAGTCTTCTTTGCTGGTTGTACGGTCTACATCGTCAATAAATGCGGTGGTTTTCGCTTCAAAAGCCTGTAATTGGGAGCTGAACGCGGCGCGATTAAGCCGTGCTTTGGCTTTCAGGTTGATTTCTTCCGTGATGATCGACGCAAATTTTTCCATGATTGAAATCTCAACCGGAAGCCACTCACGCGGTTCGATATCAATGATGCAAAATGACCCCAACGTGTGTTTTTTGTCTAATGTCAACGGAATACCAAGATAGCCGATCACACTTAAATCAGGGATGGCAAGGTTGGACTTCAACAAGTTGACTTCGCGGGCATCACTGACGATCAGCGGCTCGTTGCTAGAAACCACATGCTGACAAAATGAATGGCTTAACGGGGTTTGTCGGCGTGATTTCCACGGTTCGGGCAAGCCATGATGACTTTTGAAGAATTGATAATTTGAAGCGACCATCGAAACGAGCGAAACCGGCGCACCGATGATCTCGCTTACCAATGCCGTGATTTTATCGTATAGCGTAACATAATCCGGCGCGACCATATTCAGATCACGCATGACCATTGTCCGCTCAACATTTAAAAGAATTGGGTGTGGCTCCATCTTCGTCATACTCCTTAATAATTACATATAATTACAATCTAGCATGATGCAAAATAAATGTCAATTAAGGTTGGTCATACTTGGCAAACGCTCATCTTTTTTGAAGGATTTGCTATACTCAGGCACTCGTTTCGCCACAATCCTAATTCGGAGTTTGCATGGTTAGCATCATCGTCGCGTCAAAAAATCCAGTTAAAGTTGAGTCGGCTCTGCAAGGCTTCCAGCGGATGTTCCCCGAAACAACTTTTTCCGCCAGAGGACTCAGTGTGCCGTCCGGCGTAAGCGATCAACCGATGACCAGCGACGAGACCCTACGCGGTGCACGGAATCGTGCGGAAGGGGCGCGTGAAGCCCTGCCCGATGCTGATTATTGGGTCGGCATCGAAGGCGGTGTGGAGGAAACGGCGCACGGTATGGAGGTCTTCGCCTGGGTGGTCGTCATGGATGCGACCCGCACGGGCGAGAGCAAAACCGGCACGTTCTTTTTACCGGACGAAGTCGTGACGCTCATCCGGCAGGGAGTCGAACTCGGCGAGGCGGATGATCGCGTGTTCGGGCGGGAAAATTCCAAGCAGGGCAACGGTGCGGTGGGCATCCTCACCGGAGACATCATCCACCGCACGGGCTATTACGTCCATGCGGTTGTGCTGGCATTGATTCCCTTCAAAAATCCCACCCTCACCTTTTCCCGCGACTAGCTCGCACTTTCCTACAGGGATTGATGCGATGATTTTGACGTGTTTGTTGGCAGTGGCACGACTTTTTTTTCTCCGCCAAGTTATGGCATTTCGGGGCGTTTTGAGGGGAAAATGGGGCGTTTCTGCATGGCGGTTTGCATGGCGGTGACTGCCAGTGACTGCCATCGTTGTGGCTTCGCAACGGTAGGGATTGCACGGGCGGTGTGTCGTTGCTTCTGTGATTGATGGTAGCACAGATCGTTGCGTTGAGGTGAGCCAAATGCTCCGCCAAAAGGACTCAATTTGGACAGTGAAAAGCGTAACGCGCAGGTGCAAAGGCTTAGATTTCCAGCAAAAGCAAACGCGCCCCCAATTGAGAGCGCATCTGGTGCTGTGACTTGCATGATCTACGTCCTGACGATGTGCCGGATTCATGCCTCTATTGTAGCAAAAATCAGGGGGCACAAGTCAAGATTTTTATGTCTGAATATCTTCTTGCTGTAGTGAACGAGCAATTTGTTTTTTTGCTTGGAAGATAGCGCCAAATGCAAAAACAGCAATTCCTGATAAATAACCACCTAACCAAGTTGTAAGATACATATAGCTCATTGATGGCGTGAGTCCCCATAGTTCATCAGGTATCTCATTCACAATCCGGTTATTAAATATGATTGCCACTATAAAGAAGATTATTGATAAAACTACAGATGATAATGCGATTTTCCACATTAATGATTCCCAAATCATACGATTAAACTTGCTGAGTAGCAAGATGATCGTACTAACAATCCAAAAGGGCATGTAACCGATTAACAATATCATTAAAATGTAAGGGCTATCTATAAAAAGCGCTCCGTAAATCGAACAACCGCAGAGTGGAAAGATAGATATAAAACTGTAAATTAGCGCAATAAATGCTAGTTTCACTTTCGATCCTTTTAATTTGTTTTGAGGGAAACGTGTTGAGAGTAGTTTAACTCTCAACACCCTGTGTACTTATCTGCAATGATTAACTGACGTTACGCAGTTCAAATAGATATGAGAGGATGAACTAAATCTAAAACCTGAAATCCAACGCTCACCTTTTCACGCGACTAGCTCACTCGCCCGCCGGAACACCCCACAAGCGCACCGTGCCATCCGCCCCGCCTGAAGCGAGTAGCGTCCCGTCCGGACTGAAGGCGAGATCAGAAATATCTTCACTATCCGTCTGCAAGCGATTTAATTGCGCTCCTGTTTCTATATCCCAAAGTCGAATACTTCCATCTGCATAACCAACGGCGAGAAGCGTACCTTCAGGATTAATGGCAAGACTGAAAATAAACTCATTATCGACCAATGGGGCAATGAGTAGATATTCTGGAATGTTCCCCAAAGTCTCAATCGCTGAGTTTATATTCCATATACGAACGCCATCATGACTGGCATAAATTACTTTTTCACTATCAGGTGAGAATAAGATATTGTGCGACCATGCGTAACCGTCAAGAATAGCGAGTTCACGGCTTGTTTCACCACCCCACAAATGGGTAGTTCCATTCGTCAATCCGGTAGCAATGATTGCACCATTCGGGCTGATACTTACACCCCAAACTGCACCCAAATTCGCATTCTCTGGTATTAAGAAGGTTGAGTCAACGGTTTCAGTAGAGGATACTAACCACAAACGGGCTGTGCTGTCTCCTCCCGTATCCGTATTGTAAATCGCACCACTTCCAGAGAGTAACAACCCTCCTCCCGATGTAAAACCTAAAGAATTTACCCATGTGTCATGCCCCGTCAGAGTACGGGATATCTGTTCATCACGCCAATCCCATAGCTGGATTTCACCGGATGTCGTACCTACAGCAAGTGAATTTCCAGACTGATCAAATGCGAGACTGAGTGCAGACAATCCACTATTGAGCCTAGTGATTTCGTCAGATGAATTCATCGCCCAAATGTAGGCTTGTCCCTGAACATCTTGGAAACCTTCGTAAGGATTGCCTGTTTCTATAAAGGCTAAAACATCTCCGTCAGGTGAGAATTCCACATCATTTATCCATTTGTCACTGTCGAACACAATATGGAGTTGCTCTACAAGATTAGCATTCTCCGCCGTGATGACCTGCAAATCACCCTCATCAGCACGCACCGATAGCGCAAACAGCAACACAACCAGCACAATCATTCGTTTCATTCGTAGTAAATCCTATACATCAGCAAACATACTTAGAGTGTACTGCGGAAGTGTCGCGCCGTAGCGTGAACGTCGACTGGGCGGTGGAGAAATATACAAGACTCATCTCCCATTTTTATGCCCGTGCGCCGTGTGCTAAACTTACCCCTGTTTTGAATTAACCGGGTCATCATTATCAGGATGGATTTTATGTCGGGACGGGGTACGGGTTTCCTCATTGTGGTCGGGTGTGTGTTGCTGTTAAGCGCGTGTGGTGGCGGGGAAAGTGTCGTCTTGCCCACGCGGGTGGTGCTGGATGCCGAAGACCCGACTCTGACCGCCTCACCCTCCCCACAAACAGAAGCCACCGTCGCTGTAGCGGTTGAAAATTCGCCCCTCGCGCAATCTCCAAATTCGGCTCAAAATGCTCTGCTCAATTTCTGGGAACCCGTTGATGGCACACTCGATGAGGCGACTCTACGCGAAGAATGGCGCTTCGTCGGTCAGCCGGGGGATGCGATCCGTGTGCGGGCGCTGGCACAGGAGATCGTGCTGACGCTCCTGCTACAGGATGAAAACGGCACGACTCTCGCGCAGGGTGACTCGCTGGAAACGACTTTGCCCGCAGGTGGCATTTTCCGCGTGATCGTCCAGGGCGACAGCGCAGGCGCGTATCAATTGGCGATCAGCTATACAGACCGCCCCAATCCGACCACCGCCGCGACCTTCATACCGGAAGTGGTTGGCATCCCCACGCCCACCGCACCCTTCACCGGACGCGGGACGTTCATCGGGCAGATTGACGACGAGGAAACCATCGGCGGGGAAATAAACGCGGACGCACCCGATCATATTTACACATTTTCCGCGACCATCGGGCAATTTGTGCAGGTGGAGATGCAACAGGTTTCCGGTGAGATTAACCCCGAAATCACGATTTACGATCCTGATGGGCTAGCACTCGCCTATGATGACAACAGCGGTGAAGGCGGCGACGGCGCGATAATCCGTAATTTGCGCTTAACGGCGGAAGGCTTATACAGTATTCAAGCGGGCGGGAAAGATTTAGCCGGAGCGTATTCAATCCGTTTGTTGATGTACCCGATTGCCGCGCCCATTACACCCACGACTGCACCGACGGTCACACCCTCGGCGACCTTCGCGCTGATTGACCCCACACCCGCGCCCGTTCAAGCGGGCAATCGGCTGGAAAATCATGTGCCTGTTGTCGGCACGATTGTCGAAGCGGGCGACTTAGCAATTCACCCGTTTTATGCCGCCGCTGGAGAAGTGGTCACGGTGGGTATTGTTCCGGAGGAAGGGTCGAGTTTTCGGGCGCGGGCGGAAGTGGTCGATCCTGACGGCGTTGTGATCGCGTCCGGTGCGGCGAGTGTCACCCCTGACGGTCAATCGGTGATTATTACGCCCATCCGCGCCGAGTTAGACGGTGTGTATCAGGTCTTTTTGACCGGAGAAAATAGCACCGTCGGCGATTATTTGATCGGCTATGGCAGTGGCTCCACATGGCGCAATGTTCTGCGTGGACCGATTGGCGCGGATCAAGCGGTGGATGGTGACATCAATCAGCGTGGTCTGCGCGATGTGTGGTTTGTGGCGCTCGGTGAAGGCGATATTATCTCGGCGGCGGTTAGTGCTTCACAGGGGAGCGCCCTCGATACGATCATCGAACTCGTGCCCGTTGATGAGCCGGATACGATCATCGCCATTGATGATAACGGTGGTGGTGGACGCAACGCGCTGATTAACCGTGTGAGCATCGCGCAGACCGGCGTGTATATGTTGCGGATTAAAGCCTCGCAAGCCGCGACGACAGGCGCATATACGCTCATCTGGCGCTATGTCAACCGCGCTCCTACCGCCACACCGATTCCGGCGGTTGCGTTTGTGCTCTCTACAGCGGATAGTGTGGATGAAGGCGGGTATCGTTTTTATCCATTTCAAGGGCGTGCCGGACAACGGGTTCAGGTGCGCGTGATCGCAGGTGCAGAGAGCACGCTTGATCCCGTCGCCGCGCTGATTGATCCTGATAACGTGGTTTTGCTAGAAGCCGATGACAGCGATACTGACCTGAATCCGCGCTTTGAGTATGTGTTGCCCGTCGATGGCGTTTATACTTTGCGGGTGAATGGCTATCTCAGTGGCGGGGATTATGAATTGGTGGTCGAAGAGGTGTTCCAATAAGGGCGGAGTATTCGTACTTATTGTGGAGTCTCGTAAAACCTTAGAAAAAGCATAACGCAAAGACGCGGGGAGCGCAGAGAAACGCAGAGAATTTTTCTCTAAAACTTTACGAGATTTGACACCAAAAAGTGACTCGCAAACGCCACGTCTGAAAAATTGTTTACCGAAATTTACATGATAAGAAAGTTGATACACATGACCGATATACAGATTAAACATCAAGAGCAACGGCAACGCACGGTTGAAATGTTGAAAAGTCAGGGGCTAACACGCGCCCTGTTTACGCATCCGAATACCTTTTTGTGGCTGACAGGTTTCGCGCCACCCGCACAGATGGGAGTCAATCCATTTAATGGTGGACCATCACTTGTATATGTGGAGGATGGACATTTTACGATCATCGCCATTGATAATTTCGCGGGCGGGTTGGCGGGTTTGCAGGATGATCCTGATTGTACGCTTGCGACGTATACGGGCTTTACGATTGAGAATCCGCTGAACGCCACAGCCAAAATGCTGGATACATTGGCGCAGGCGACGGGCGGCACAGTGATCGGGAGAATCGGCGTGGAGCGGTTTAACTTGCCGTTGAGTATTGTCACGGCAATGGGTACTACAGCGGAATTCGTCGCGCTCGATTCGGTGATGCCGACCTTGCGCGAGGTCAAAACGGCGGAAGAAATCGCGCTGTTACGGGAGAATTTCCATCTGTCGGACGTGGGACACGCGGCGGCGAGACAGGCGGTTGTCGCCGGAAACCGTGAGGTGGATGTGTTCGCGGCGGTATCCAGCGCCATCTATAAAGAAGCGGGACAATTTGTGCCGATTGGCAATGATTTCATCGTCGGTTATCGGCAGGCGAATATTGGCGCGATGCCGGATGCGCTGGAAATCCGCCCGCATGATTCGTTTATCGCTGACATCAGCACCACTTATGGCGGCTATTGGAGCGATAGTTGCGCGACATATTATGCAGAGTCGCCGACGGAGAAACAGCGCAAGCTCCACCAAACTGTGACCGATGCGCTGGACTTTGCCATTTCGCTCATCAAACCCGGTGCAGTTGCGGGCGACATTGACGCGCAGGTGCGTGATTTTATGCGGAAAGCCGGACATGTTGTTTATCCGCATCATACCGGACACGGCGTGGGCGTGATGGGACACGAAGCGCCGCGCATCGTGCCGGATAACCCGCATGTCCTACGGGAAAACATGGTGATTATGCTCGAACCGGGGATTTATTTTCCGGGTGAAACTAGCATACGCTTAGAAGATGCGGTATTGGTGACGGCGGATGGATGCGCGGTGTTGACGAGCCACGATAAGTCGATTTAAACGCCGACAGCAAATCCACAATTCTGATACGTCTCATGTAAAGCTCTCACGCTGAGTTCATAAGCAATGCGTATGCTGGAAGTGAATTGGGTAAATGAGATTTACAGGGAGCAAAACATGGCAGATATGAACGGGCAAGTGGTATTGGTCACCGGAGCCACCAACGGAATCGGTGAAGTGACGGCGCACGAATTGGCGAAAATGGGCGCGACGGTGGTGATCGTCGGGCGGAGTAACGAGAAGACCAATCGCGTTCAGGCAGAGATCAAATCTGCGACGAATAACCCAAATGTGGACGTGATTATCGCAGATTTATCCCAACTTTCAGAAGTTCGCAAAGTCGCAGAGACCTTTAAGACGAACTATGATCGGCTGGATGTGCTGGTCAATAACGCGGGCGCGGTCTTTACCAGCTATCAGCAAACCGATGATGGTTATGAGATGACATTCGCGCTCAATCATCTGAATTATTTCTTGCTAACGAACCTTTTACTGGATACGTTAAAGGCGAGTGGCACGCCGGAGCATCAGGCGCGGATCGTCAACGTCGCATCGTCAGCGCATTTTAGTGCAACATTGAGCTTCCCGAATGTGCAAAAGACGGCTGATAACTTCAACGGAATCAGCGCCTATAATCAATCCAAGCTGATGAATATTATGTTCACCTACGCGCTGGCACGTCGCTTAGAAGCAGAAGGCGCACCCGTCACAACTAACGCCTTGCATCCCGGTTTGGTGAGTACCGGATTTGCGCGTAACAATGGCTTCTTCGCAAAATTATTTGTCACGCTCATTAGCCCGTTTGCCAAAAATGCGACGGACGGCGCGGAGACACAAATTTATCTGGCATCATCGCCGGATGTTGAGGGTGTGAGCGGGAAATATTTTGACAATTCCAAGCCTGTGAAATCCAACGATTTCTCGTATCGTGTCGAAGATCAAGAACGGCTGTGGACACTTTCTGAGGAGATGGTCAAGCTCGAAGGTGCGGCGGTTTAATTTAGAGTCTCGTAGAAACTTATAACGCAGAGGAAGGATCGCCCCGTCTCAAATATGCGACGGGGCGAGAATATGTGAATTAACCGCTAAAGAGGTGTTTGAGGCGACTAAAGAAGCTCCCCGTTTTGCGCTGTTGAATCATCTGTTGCACCTGTCGTGCCGCGCCAAAGTCCATCAATACCAGCGCGATTTCGTTACATCGTTCGGCATTTTTCAAATCATTCAGATGCAGATAACAAAGACTAACGTTATGCCACGCCCAGGGGTCTTGTTTATCAATGGCGATTACCTGCTCATAATGTTTGGCGGCATCTGACCATTTTTTATCCTGAATAAAGTTACCGGCTTTACCATTGATGACAAACAATTTTTGGTAGTCATTCTCAGCCAGTCGTTCCGCGATGTCTTCCCACTTCTGCTCTTCACCCCGTTGTTTGCGCTTAGAGTGATAGAACATATTTAAAAGAGCGACATAGTAGCTATCTTTTGCTTCGTCAAACGTATTCAATTCATCTAAATTTGATTTGATGTTGTCTAACTTGTTACTGGCTTGTTCAATTTCGCCATGAATTAGCTCGATTTCAAAGCAACGCGTCACATCTTGCCGTGCAATGGATAGCCATTCTCTGCTTGCCTGTAAGCCATAGTCATCATATTCTCTGGATGAAATATAAGAGGAAAGCATCAGCACTTTGGCGGCACCCGCATACGCGAAAGGACGGCAATTTGATTTCAAGAATTCTTCCATTGAGCGCGACAACACGTTAGGATGCCCCCGATACATCAGAGAAATATCCATAGCACGATAGAACGAAGTCCTTGACGTAGGTGTAATTTCGGTTTCGATTGGGAATTCGATATTCTGAAAGGCGTTACGAAAATAATCGACCATCTCGTGTGACATGATTTATTGTGACCTCAGTACAAGTTTACAAGCCAAATACAGCTCTTAGATTTACATCCTTATGCTAGCACATACTATGAGCATATTTGCCTTAAGGCTGTTGCATTACTTGTGATAAATTCTCGTCACAGATCAGGTAAATGGTTACGCCGTAATCAACGCTTATTTAATCCTGCTGGAGGCGAAGCTCTCGATGAAGCGGCGCTGGAAGAGTAAAAATAGCAGAACGAGTGGCGCGATGACAATGATCGTTCCCGCCATCAGTAACGAACACCAGCAACTTTGATGGTGCTACGCATTCCACTCTCTCCTGAATTTTTGAAATAGATTGGCGAATAAGCCGTGTTATGTATACCAGCAGGACTTGATAGAAGTGTTAAGTCATTTTTAACGCCTGCACCATGTTCTGAGAGTGGGATCAAAAACAGACAAAAAGTCATTTTGACTCTGTGCCTGTCGATGGTCTTATGCGACCTCATTTACTACATTGCCTTTGAGCCAATTTATCGTTTTTTGTTTTACTGCTTCGTATATATCTTTTTCCAGCGAAGCATCATGTATCGCAACAAAGAAGTCCTTCATTTCACTGTATAAGCTACCATATTGATTCAAATATGCTTCATGCGATTCCCATAAGCGGTCATATCTTCTGTAAGCATCAGCTAGATCAGACATCCAAAGTGCGAACATTTCTGGTGGAATTACATTGTGGTGGAAAAAATAAAATTCCGCACTCAATAATCCCCAGTACTGCTCACGCCAAGTACTGTCTTTAAAATTTTCTTCGAGAGCTTGTCCACTTTGTCGACTAAGATCGAAAAAAGCATTGGTAAAATGAATTACCGTATTTGCCCGTGCAAAATTCTGATCCTGAGCCAATGCTTTATTTGTTTGCTTACTCTGAATAAATACTGCGAATCCGGAACCAAGTAATGCTAAGGCTGAAACTATTAAAGATGCAATGTTAATATCCATACTTTCCCTCATTTGCGTTATGGCAATATAGATCATAAAAATTATTCTAAATCAAAATCCTGAAAGAATATTCCCTAGTAGTTAGGGGTTTGTTCATATTCGTCGTAATGATAGAGGATAAGTTACAATCTAACGCAGAATAGATTATTTTAAACAGGAGCAAAAATTAAATGTTTGTACTCGGTGGTGAATTGATCGCCCGTGCCTTAAAAGCGCAGGGCGTTGACCGTTTATATACCCTTTGTGGCGGGCATATCCTCCCCATTTACGAAGGCTGTTTGAATAATGGCATCAAAGTGATCGACTTCCGCCATGAACAAGCGGCTGCACATGCGGCGGATGCCTACGCCCGTCTGACGCATAATGTCGGTGTGGCGGCAGTCACCGCTGGACCGGGCGTAACCGATGCCGTGACCGGAGTCGCCAACGCCTATCAAGCGCGGAGTCCGATGATTCTGCTCGGTGGCGCGGCTCCGCTCAAAACACGCGGACGCGGCGCGTTGCAAGAAATCCCGCAGACGCAAATGTTCGAGACCTTCACCAAAGCCAGCTTCACCGTGGAGCGCACAGAAGACTTTCCGCAATTGATGCACGATGCCATCAAAACCGCGCTCAGTGGTCGCCCCGGTCCGGTCTTTATGGAAGTTCCGTTTGATATTCTCTTCAACGCGATTGACGACCCCGGCGAATTGCGCCCCGTGACCATTGAACCGATAGAGCCGGAAGTTGGCGCGATGGGGCGGATTTTCGAGATTTTACGCAACGCAAAAAGTCCGCTGATCGTCGCCGGAACACAGGTCTATTGGGATAAAGGACACGATGCTCTGCGCGAACTCACCGAGCAAACCGGCATCCCTGTCTATACCAACGGCGGGGGACGTGGCACGCTCTCGATGGAACACCCGAATCTATTTAAAGCCTCACGCGGACGCGCCCTCTACAAAGCTGATGCCGTCGTGTTGATCGGCACACCGCTGGATTTCCGCCTCAAATATGGCTTAGAAGGCTGGAACAAAGACGCGAAACTTATCCAGATCGAAAATGATGTCGACGAACTGAATCACAATCGAGAAGCGGATGTCGCGCTGGTCGCTGATTCGCGCCTTGTGCTAGAAGCCCTCTCGGAAGGCTTGCAGGGCGTACGCTATGACGAGTGGCTGGACGAGGTGCGCGGATACGAAGCCAGGAAAAATGACGACATGCAGGAATGGATGCAATGGGATGACCAGCCGATTAACCATTTCCGTTTCGCCGCCGAGATTCAAAATTTCATCAACGAGGATACGATTATTATTGGCGATGGCGGCGACATCGTGAGTGCCTGCGCCAAAGTGATTAACGTCACCCGACCCGGTCAATGGCTTGATCCCGGTCCGTTGGGATGCCTCGGCGTGGGTGCGCCCTTTGCCGTCGCCGCGCAGGATTTATTCCCCGATAAGCGTGTGCTGATTATCAACGGGGATGGCTCTTTCGGCTTAAACGGCTTCGAATTTGATACGGCGGTGCGCTTCGGCTTGCCGATTGTGAGCATCGTCGGCAACGATTCCGGCTGGGGGCAAATTCGCGGTCCGCAGATCGGCATGGTGACGGAAGAACGCGCCATCGCTACCGCACTCGCGCCCACCCGCTACGACAAAATCGTGGAAGCGATGGGCGGACATGGCGAACTCGTCGAAGACCCCGCGCAGATCGTTCCCGCGCTGGAACGGGCTTTCGCCAGTGGCAAACCCGCCTGCATCAACGTCACGCTGGATCCAACCGGCATGGCGAAAACGGGCGCAAGCACGCCGTATGTGACCTAAGTTGGAAGTTTAAAGTGCGCCACCGTGTAGTGGGTTTTTACGAAAACTAGCGATGAGGTTTCAGCTTATCGTGGAAAATTGTCAAGACGGATCGAAATTGCATAACATCAGTTATAAGATCACCATAAACAAAAACACGCCGTTTGCGCGACGTGTTTTCGTGGAGGAGTAGGAGTTTTTTTTAGTGCTTAGTTTTTAGTTGTTAGTTCAGTTTTTTTGGCTTTAACTACGAACTAACAACTACTCACTAATAACTGATGAATTAGAATGCGCCTTTGCCCTTGAGCAGTGCCGGAATGGTGCTGAAAAGTATTTTCAGGTCAAGGAGCAGATTGTAGTTCTTGATGTAGTAGACATCTTGATCGGTGTTTTCGTGGCAAGGTTTGTCGCTACGACCATTGATCTGCCACCATCCGGTGATGCCCTGCGGGACGCTGAAGCGTTCATACTGCCAATCTTCGTAACCGGCAACCAATTTCGGTAATTCAGGACGCGGACCGACCAGGCTCATTTCGCCCATCAGCACGTTAATCAGCTGGGGCAGTTCGTCCAGGCTGGTTTTGCGGACGATGCGACCGATTTTGGTGACGCGCGGGTCGTGACGTGTTTTGTGAACTTCGTTGCCGTCTTCGTCGGTAACTTTGATATTCGCGGCATTGACAACCATCGAACGGAATTTGTAAATCTTGAAGATACGACCATTCTCACCGACACGTTCCTGTAAGAAAAGCACCGGACCTTCGGAGGTCAATTTGATTGCAATAGCGACCATTGCCATGACCGGGAAGACCAGAAACAGGACGATGCTGGAAACGATGATGTCGAAAGCGCGTTTGGCGGCGCGTTCGTTGACCGTCATCGCGGGATTGACATGACCGGCTTGCTTGGTGGTCATCGCAATGTAGGTGTCTTCGTTTTGCACGTTGGTTAGGTTGAGAACTGCCATTTTACTGCCTCCGTTGGTGTTGCGCGTTTTCTGTAAATGCTTGTGTGTGAGTGCGTATTACATGCGTTAGTATATGTCTTGTGGAGGCGTTTGGGTGATTTCGAGAAATCTTTTTACGACTTCTTCATAAATCGGGGGTTACTTATGAAAAATGTAAAGCGTTTTTTGTGAAGAACGTAAAGTTATGAAGAGAATCGGGCAAACGTAAGGAAATTTAGAGTGTTTTGGGTAAAAACTCGCGGGGAGAAACCGGAGCATCTCCCCGTTTATCTTTACACATACGTATGAGAACGTCTATTTTTTGAGGGCTGTTTCCGTTAAGAGTGCCTTTTTCGCCCAAAACTGCGCGGAATGAAACAGGGATTCGAACGTCCCCGCATCGCTCCAGAAACCATCCATCAACGCCCAGCGCAATTGACTGTCTTCAATATAGAAGTTATTAACCTGTGTGATTTCCAATTCGTTTCGTCCGGCATACTCCGGCTGACACCGACGAATATACTCAAACACGCGATTATCGTAAAGATATAAGCCTGTGACCGCGAAATTGGATTTCGGCGCGTCCGGTTTTTCTTCAATGCCGATGATCTTCGTCGAATCCGCCGGATCAAACTCCGCGACACCAAAGCGTTCGGGATCATCCACTTCCTGTACGAAGATGGTCGCGCCGCCCGCAAAGCCCTTAACTGCGGTGCTGATGTCCGCATCGGTGGTGTTATCGCCCAGAATCACGGCAATCGGTTCACCATCAGCGAAGTCCTCCGCCAACGCCAGCGCATCGGCAATGCCGCCGTCAGGATGTTCTTGATAAGCATATTCGAGATGAGTCACGCCGAGTTCACGCCCATTTTTGAGCACGCCGAGGAAATGCCCACAATGCGGTCCGCCTGTGACCAGTAAAATTTCCGTGATTCCGGCGGTGACGAGGGTGTTAATCGGATAGAAGATCATGGGCTTATCATAAACGGGGAGCAGATGCTTATTGGTGACGTGCGTCAAGGGATATAAACGCGTTCCCAGACCACCTGCTAAAACAACACCCTTCATAAGAACTGTCCTTCCTTATATGTCAATGCGTGTTTTACCGTGTGATGCTCATTCTAAACAGGAAATTTTCAAATCACGAGTGCCACATTCAACCAACCCAGTGCCAGCACAGACATAAAGTTACGCTGATTGCTAGTTGTATCATAAACGCTATTTTTTCAGAAACTCCTGTAAAAAAGACCTTTTTAGCGTCTCAGCGATCAGCATTTCAGCTAAAAACAGGTCATAATGTGCCAAATGAATGCTTTACTAAGAAACTGACTAGCTGAAATGCTGACTAGCAATCAAGGTAAAGTTTGAAAATCTTAACTTTTCGAGGGCTGTGTTCGGCGATTCACCCCTATAATGAAAATACCACACCCGTTCGCAAGATAATCATGATTGTTAGCCGTAACCCGCATGGAAAACCTAACATACGAAGCCTTAACCCATATTCGTGAAAAGTTGGATCTTTGGATTTTGACGCGTAATCGCATGGAATCTGTGTTGATGGGATCTGAACGGATTACCGACCCTGCCCCCTTGCCGTCTTTTGATGAGATTGCCGGATTAGGCTATGATGTGGTGGAAGCCCTCGGCGAAATTTCCCTGAATATCGAGCACGACATCGTCAATTTGTTGGATCAACTGGACACACGAAGGCGCAAACAGCAAGAAATCAAAGATGCACAGAAGCGCTTGCTTCGGGATATGCACAACACATCCTATTCGGTTGTTCGCGCTACGGTGGATAGCATCCGCCATCAGGGGTGGTTGACGGGTGAAGATCGCTGGCTGACGGGCGAAGAGGGCATGTTAGCCGATGAGGATTTATCATTCTGTCGTTTGCAGGGCGCGAATTTAGAGAAAGCCAATCTTGAAGGCACGAACCTCTACTTTGCCAATATGATGGGCGCAAATCTTAAAAATGCCCGCCTTAACGAGAAAACCCGCCTACCGGATGGCGCGTACTGGTCAGCGAAAACGGATCTGCTCCGCTTCACCAATCCGACCCATCCTGATTTCTGGTATCCGGGCATGGACAACGCAGGCACACAGGCGCAATCCCTCGCGTGGGCTTAGCGCGGATTACAACACGCCGTTGATGGCATCATCCCAGATGGAATCTAAGCGGACGTAGCGGGCTTCTTCGTCTAGCTCACTATAAATCCAGTGCCACGCTTCATCGGCATCAAAGCTATCTTTGATCGTCACCAGCACACGCAGAGGCATACCTTCATCAGAAACTTCATTAGAGTCTTCGTGATCATGGGGATTTTCCGGTTTATCGTCATCGCTAATGGCTGAAAGCGAAGCGCTTGATCGGAGCGTGTAGCCATCTTCCGAAACATGCACCACACACAACATCGTCTTGACGAATTCCACCAGTGCTTGCTCATCGGTGGTCAACCAGAAGGCATATTTCGCCCCGACACCAATCCGCCGTGGTTCGGACATTGTGAAATGTTCATTGGGTTTCATCACGCCTACACCTACTTCGTACACTTACGGTTTAACGTCAGCACACGACGCAAAGTCTCGTGATGCCAACATTGTCTTCTATTATAAGGAATTCCTGCCCATTTCTAAATGAGTCTTCCACGAGAAAGGATCACTAGGCATCATTCCATCGCTTCTAGTCGTGCCAGAATGAGCGAGGTGGTCGCCCGTTCCGGCGCATCCAGCCGATCATCAAAACGGATGGCTTGCAGGCAACGGGTGAGGTGCATCTGCGTCAATTTTTGCAGGCGATTGCGCGATTTGAGGAAACTCTCGTACCAGATTTCCCCCGCCACATAGATCGCGTGCATATCTTCCTCGGAAACGGGCGTGGTCAATTCTTCCGGTAGGAGTGCTTCAATCAATGACCAGCGCATATCCTGAATCGACCCCTTAGCGATGATCGACCCGGCGAAAAAGGCGACATTGCGCCAGCGGTAGGGATTCGTCTTCAGCAATGCGGAAAGATTCGCCGGAAAACTCCAGCCATCCGGCGAGGGTAAAGTGGCTTCGGGGGGCATCACACATTCATCATAGAGTTCGATCAGCGCACACGCCGCCAGATATTCCTGAATGCTCAAGTGCGGGAAACGATAGACATTGTGCGTATCGGAAACAAGGATGCCATTGCGCGTATTCAGATATTCGAGCACATCCTCGATGGACGCGCCCAGACCCTGACCGAGTTTTTGCTGTTCCATCAGGCGATCCAGCAGGTCTTTGCGCTGAATCGTGCCGGGGTCTTTGCGGTAATGTACCTGTTGCTTCTGTAGATCAAACGCCACCAATTTAAGCGCCGCCCGCATCCGGTCTAAGTTCAGGTTCGATAGTTTCTTCGCCAGCATGTCTTCCGGCGCGGGGATGTTCCAGCGATCCAGCAATTCCACCGTGCGCTCATAGAGTTCAGCACGGATGACGGGCAATTTCTTGTTGTCCTCGTGAATGAGTGTCAATAAGACCAGCATCAAGGGTTGGCGAGCGAGGGGCCAGAGCGGTTGTTTCTCTTGGATCGTATTCATGAGATCAGTCGCCAGCGAAGTTGTGCGGGCGGCGGCGGTTTCTCTACCCCCAAAGCTCGCAGACCGTTGGATGGCGGCTTGTAAATACCAATTGTTGATGTAATGGCGCATCTGTGACCATGTGTACGGCGCGAGTTCTGCGGAGGCGAATTTGCTGGAAAGCCGCCATTTGGATTCCGCACGATAGGCATAGGTACGGCTGGTCACGACAATCCGACACTTCGGGAAACGCTCTGCCCAATTTTCGATGATGCGCTGTAATTTGATGCGGTCAGCGTCCTGCGAGACTTCGTCCAGACCATCGAGAATGAGCAGGGTGCCAAATGTCGAGACATCGCTATTGGTCAGGTATTTCTCCAATTCGTTGGCGAATTTACCGCGTGTTTTAAGCAGATACGCCAGCAAAATATCCGCCGGACCTGTTTTTGGTTCTAGCTTAAAGATGTCTTTATCGCCCGCGAAGTTCCGCAGGTTGATATACACGGGCAACAACGCGCCATGAATCCACGATGAGCCGAGCAGGGATAAGCCGTCTACTTTTTCCTGTTTTTCCGTTTGTGGATCACAGGCATACGCCATCGCCACTGCGATATAACGACACAGGGCGCTCTTACCTGTGCCTGCACCGCCAGTAATTACCAGTAACGGCTCAATGGCAATCGCCTCCAACACCGGACGACGCATATCCGACATATCGCTTTCAATTGCACGGAAGCGCATCTCGGTGATTTGCTCCACCTGTTTGGCGCTTTTGCTATCCTTATCGTCCAGTTTGTCCTTCCAGACATCCACCGGAGTATAGAGTTGATGCAGGCGCACCAAACCCGTCACCTGCCGATTATGCCCCGGCACGATGCTCCCCAATTCCACCTGATTCCATGTCGCCCGAATTGCACCCAGATATGAGCGCAAAGAGCCTTTATCACCGGGGTAATTCTGCGTGACAACGTTCACATCCTGTCCGGCGAAGATCACATTTTGTCCGGCGGTAATCATCTGTGCCTGCACGCGCACGCTGGAAGTGGTTCTTACGGGGTCGCGCAAATCGGTCAATAATTTCTTGACGAAGGCTTGTCCGCTGGTGTGTTTCGCCATGTTATTGAGCACATTGAGCGAGATGAGCAACCAATCAACACCTTCAAGCTCTTCGTTGCTCAGTTTGTTGCGTGCCAGATGCTTCTCCACCAGATCCTTCACACTCAGGTCGAAACTATCGCCTGTGTAAATCGCTTTCAGGCGTTCCGCGAGCGGGTCGCCATAGCGTAGCGCCTTGATAACCTTGAGCATCGCACCCAGATCGGTTTTGCTTTTCGGGAGGACGGGTAAGAATGACAGCGCCACCAATTCATAATAGGGCGACGAAAGCGCACAGGCATCTACCTGCTTTTTGAGCGTGACCATATGTTTTTCAAGATAGGCACGCCAGTCATCAATCGTTTTAAAAGTCATGGGTCGATGCTCTTTATTGTAGTAGGCAAAATGCGGTCAGGTTTGGACTGTGTGATGATCGCTGAGAGTCAGCGCAATAACTGTTAATGTTTATTTTATGTTACTCTTGAGTTTGAAAAAAGCAAGCGGTCACAGAGGTTTCAGGCGAGAAACCCATGTGTGACTGTTACAACATTGTATGATGTGCGTCAATTTCTGAGGCTTCGTAATGTGCTCGGAAATGTCGTGAGCAGGTGAATATCGCCATTTTATACAATACAGATCGTGCCATTTGAATGTAGACTCAGTTGAAAGAACGATGCCTAATCTATTGAGAAACGAAAACTATAAAACGGAAGCCTGCTATGTCACGACAAACAACTGAAGTCAGCACTTTCATTGAAAATTCCCAACATCCTCTAAAGTCGGAAATGGAATTTCTGAGAGGCATCATCCTGAGTGCCAATGAAGACATTATTGAACACATCAAATGGAATGCGCCCAGTTTTTGTTATAACGGAGAGGACAGGGTGACCTTTAACTTGCACAAAGAAGATCGTATCGTACTTGTTTTTCATAGAGGTGCTAAAGTGAAGGATAGCAAAGACTTCTCATTTGAGGACAACTCAGGACTTTTCAAATGGGCTTCTGCTGATCGCGCCTTAGTTACGTTTCAGGATAGGCAAACAATTGAAGACAACGAGGACGCACTCAAAGATGTCGTGAGTAGGTGGGTTCTCGTGTAGTGTAGCCAACAAAAAGAGACGGGTTAGCCTCTCCCGTCTCATCAGTCATAATGCTAAGATTTTTGATCTACGCTACGAGCGCCCGCTGATTTCGATGTCTGCGCCGTTGATTGCCGTTGCCGCCTCGGACGCGAGGAAGACCATCAGATCGCCGATTTGCTCCGGCTTCACCCATTTATCAAAATCCGAATTGGGCATGGAACTGCGATTGGCGGGTGTATCAATGATGCTTGGCGAAATGCCATTCACGCGGATGCCATGATCGCGCAATTCCAGCGCCATGCTCTCAACGATACGGGTGGCGGCGGCTTTACTGGCGACATACGCGGCTTGATTCTTCGCGCCTTTTTGACCGGAACGTGCCAATACGGCTGTGATGCTCCCCTGTGTGGAAGTTTCCAGCATATAATTCGCCACTTTGCCACACACCATGTACAAAATACGGGCATTGAGGGACATCATTTTGTCGAACACGTCCATTTTCGTGGCGTGTACCGGATCGCCCATCGCAAAGCCACCGACCACATGCACCAGCCCGTCAATCTCGCTGAATTGGTCAATGACATGGTCGAGCATCGTCTGCACGGACTCTTCATTGCTTAAATCTGCCGGAAAGCCTTTATAGCATTCGGTATCGCCGCCGAGGGCTTCAATGCAATCGGCGAGTCGTTCTGCACTAGAATCGACCAATGCGAGGCACGCACCCGCCGCCGCCAATCTTTGCGCCGCGCTTCTGCCCAATCCACCCGCCGCGCCTGTGAGGATAATTACTTTACCGACCAGTTCATTTGCCATAATGTCACCACCCGTTCTCTTCTTTAAATATGCGTTTATCATATGCTATCACGATTGTAACGACTAAACCGAAGACACGCATGAGAGCCTTATTTTCGTCAACCTTGTATTTTGCCGAAAAGGGCGCGTGCAATTTTGTGCGTTTTGTCATTTCATATTCTTTAAGTTCACGTTAAACTCTTCATCGCACGGATTATAAACAAGGAGTCACCATATGAGATCAAAATTATTAGGGTTAACGATTTTATTTGTCCTGCTGATGGGTGTGTTTGCCCCTGTCGCCGCACAGGATGAATTTGTGTTTGGCGTTGTGCTGGTCGGTCCGCAGAATGATCGTGGTTGGAGTCAATCGCATCTGGAAGCGGCTGAATATGTGGAAGCGAATTTTGAAGGCGCGAGTTCACTCATTTTCGAGAGCCTGAACCCCGCCGACTCACCGGAAACCACCCTGATGGATGTGGTTGCGGAAATGGTCGATAGTGGAGCACAGGTGATCTTCACCACCTCCGATAGCTTTGAAGAAGACACCAACATCGTCGCGGAAGCCTTCCCCGATGTCACCTTCATCAACATCACCGGAAGCAACGTGCTGAATGGTGCGCCGGATAATGTCGGCAACTTCAACGGGTTGATGGAAGCCCCGCGCCTCATCGCTGGTTGTGCCGCCGCTCTCGCCACTGAAACCGGAAGCATCGGTTATCTGGGTGCGCTGATTAATGACGAAACCCGCCGTTTAGCCGCGTCTTCCTATCTGGGTGCGCGTTACTGCTACCCCGGTGACCCCGCCGAACTCGAATTCAACGTGACATGGATTGGCTTCTGGTTCAACATCCCCGGTGTGACGCTTGACCCGAACGAAGTCGCCAACGAATTCTTCAACAGTGGCGCGGATGTCATCATCTCCGGCATTGATACCACCGAAGCCATCACGGTTGCGGGTCAACGTACCGCGGCAGATGAGCGCGTTTTTGCCATCCCTTACGGTAATGCAGGGGGTTGTGATGAAGCACCCGCCGCGTGCCTCGGTGTCGCCTATTACAACTGGGGTCCTGCTTATCTGGATGTCATCGAAGCCGTCGCTGATGGCACATGGGAACAGGATTGGGTCTGGATTGATCCGGTCTGGGACGAAATTGGCGAAGACGGTTATTACAACGGCGCAGATACCTCCGTCATCGGTTACTTGCACGGTGAAGGTCTGCCGGAAGGCGTACAGGAGCAACTGGACGCATTCGCAGAAGAAATTCTCGCCTTTGAAACCGGAGACATGGGTGCAGATGGCATCTATCTGTGGGAAGGTCCGTTGAACCTGCAAGATGGTACGGAACTCGCCCCTGAAGGTGAATACGTCGCACCGCTGGATGTCTGGATGCTGGATCAACTCTTAGAAGGCATGACCGGCGCAAGCGAATAATCGCCCGTCAAACCATCACGTAAAATTGCAGAGGCGCAACCGGTTTGCGCCTCTGTTTTGATGATAACCATCAAGAAACACACCTCGAACAACCACTGAGAGTAACGTATGATTCACGACCCGATTCTGACAAACGATTGGATAGCCGTTGCGCCGTTGCGTGATTTAGAGGCGACAGGCATCATCAGCGCGCACCTACTGGGGCAGGATATTGTCATCTGGCGCACCTCCGATGGCAATGTGATGGCGTGGCAGGATTTGTGCATCCATCGTGGGACGCGCCTATCTCTGGGCGAATTGGTGGACGGCAACAAGCTGATGTGTCCCTATCATGGCTGGACATATGATGACAGCGGACATTGTGTGCTGATGCCCGCCCATCCCGAACAAAAACCGCCCACCAAAGCCGTCGCCAATACCTATCATGCCTGCGTGCACTACGATTTTGTGTGGGTGTGTATGGGCGAACCCGCCTATGAGTTGCCGGTGTTCCCCGAATGGCACGATGAGACCTATCGGCGTGTGTTGTGCGGACCGTATCACTTCAAAGCGTCCGCGCCGCGCATCGTGGAGAATTTTCTGGATGTCGCCCATTTCCCGTATGTGCATGAGAACATCCTCGGCGTGCGCGAACGTCCTGAAATTCCCGATTACGATGTCATTACCGATGAAAACGGCGTGACCGCCAGCGATATTAAAATTTTCCAGCCCAACCCTGACGGCACGGGTATCGCTAAAGAGGTCAACTATACCTATAAAGTGTTCCGCCCGATGGTGGCGTATTTCAAGAAAGAGACCGACGGACCGGGCTTTGCGATTATGCTGATGGTCACGCCACAGGAACACACGCAGAGCATCGCGTGGATGTGGATGCTGATGAATCACTCTTACGACAAGACGGAAGCAGAATTGGTCGCGTTTCAGGACGAAATCGCCTATCAGGATGTGCCGATTGTCGAGTCGCAACGCCCGGAACTATTGCCGCTGGATTTACAGGCGGAATTACACTTGCGCTCAGACCGCACGGCGATTGCTTATCGTAAATGGCTAAATGTTTTGGGCTTAACGTTCGGCACGCAGTAAAATGGATCATGAATGAACCACAATGACATCAATGGATAAGCTCGTTAGAAAATGCCTGATTTACCTCACCCCCCAGCCCCCTCTCCAAAACTTAGCGAGGGGGAGGTCTATTCTTCGATCTGTTGCGTCCTGCGCGACGGTGGTGAGGTTAAAAATGGAGAATTTTGGCTTTCACGAATCCACAAAAGTCCACGAAGAAAATAAAATGATGATCTTTCTCCGCGCCTTTGTTCCTTTGCGCCTTTGCGTTATGCTTTTCACGGACTTTCAACCAACGAGAACGAACCGCCGATGAATATCGAACTCCGCCACATTTTTAAACATTTTGGTCCGGTGATCGCCAACAACGATATTTCGCTGAACTTTAGAGAAGGGCAGATCATCGGCGTATTGGGAGAAAATGGCGCAGGCAAAACCACGCTGATGAAGATTCTCTCCGGTTATCAACCTGCGGATAGTGGCGACATCCTGATTAATGGGCAGGTCGTCAAGTATGACAGTCCACGCACCGCCATCGGCTACGGAGTCGGGATGCTTCAGCAAGACCCGCTCGATGTGGGCGCGTTTACGGTAATCGAAAATTACACGCTCGGTTCGCCGTCCGGTTTTTTGCCGGATTGGAAAGGCGTGGAGAAGCAACTCATCGCCGCCAACAAAAAATTCGGCTTTTCGCTTGATCCCCACATGCCCATCGAAAATCTGAGCATCGCGCAACGGCAACAACTGGAAATCATCCGTTTGCTGGCGCTCGGCGTGCGGACGTTGATCCTCGATGAGCCGACGACGGGCATCTCGATTGAGCAGAAAGAAACGCTCTTTCAGGCATTGCGCGACCTGACCAAAAATGACGGCATGATCGTCCTGCTCGTGTCGCACAAGCTGGAAGATGTGATCTCGCTGTGTGATGAAGCCTTCGTCTTACGCAGTGGCAAACTGATCGGCGAAATTGAATTGCCCGCCACACCCTCCCAACTGGTGGCGATGATGTTCGGCAGTGCGCCTGAGCCGGAAATCCGCGAAGATGTGCCAATTGGTGCGCCAGTGATGACCCTCGCCAATATACACCTGAGTGACAAGCGGCTTGATATGACCGATATTAACCTTGATATTCGCGCCGGAGAGGTTATCGGGCTGGCGGGATTGGACGGCAGTGGGCAGGAATTGTTCATGCGTGCGTGCGCGGGGCTGGTGCATAGCCACGGTGGGGAAATCAGCGTGAATGGGAAATTCGTGACCAATCAACCCTATCGTAAATTTTTCGGGCGGGGGGTGGTCTTTAGCGCGGCGGGGCGCGTGGAAGAAGGCTTGATCGCCGGATTAACCCTCTCCGAGCATATGGCGCTGGTGATGGACGAAAATAATTTTGTCGATTGGGCAGGCGCGAAAGCCCGCATGATGACACAGATCGAACAGTATGATGTGCGCGGGCGCGAGAGCGACAATATTGAGCAACTTTCCGGCGGGAATCAGCAACGGGTGCTCATGTCGCTACTGCCGGATAATCCCGCTGTGTTATTGCTCGAACAGCCCACGCGTGGCTTGGATGTTGAATCTGCACGCTGGATTTGGTCGCGCTTATTAGAACGGCGCAAAAGCGGCACAGCGATTATTTTTAGCTCGGCGGAATTGGACGAGGTGATCGCCTATAGTGACCGCATTCTGGTGTTTTATGCCGGGCAAATCCGCGAAGTGCCGGATGCGAAAATCACCTCTGCGGAGGCGCTCGGTCATCTCATCGGTGGCAATTTTGAATGGTTGCCGGAAGATGTCACTTCATAACGCGGAGAAAAACTTTATGTTTAACAGGCGACCTATCGGCAGAGTTGAAAATTAATCACACAACGAAAATAGGCGGATGAGCACATTGGCTCCTCCCTACAAGTTATATGTTTATTTCGTAAAGCGCTTTCAGGTCTGCCCTACTAATAACTAACAACTAATGACTGACAACCTATGAACAGACGCACACTCGCATTTCAAATTGGCATTTACGCCTTACCGGTGATTCTCTCGCTGGTCATTTCGGCGATTCTGGTCATGCTCGTCGGGCGAGATCCGCTAGAAGTCGCCAAACTCATTTTCGAGGGGGCGTTCCGCAACAAACGCTCGTTCGCAGGTGTGCTGAACTTCTTCATCCCGCTGACGCTGGTGAGCATGGGGCTGGTCGTCACCTTTCGGGCGGGCTTGTGGAATATCGGCGTGGAGGGACAGATGACGATGGGCGCGATCTTCGCCAGCATCATCCCCATGTATTTCTTGCAACACACCAACCTCAACCCGGAAGATTATCCCGCAATTCTGCTGGTGCTGGCATCGGTCTTTCTGGCGATGCTCGGCGGAATATTCTGGGGCATGGTGGTCGGTTTTCTCAAAATCCGGCTGGGGATCAACGAGATTTTCGGCGGGGTGGCGCTCAATGCGCTGGCGGATGTCTTCTCGATCTATTTGATTTCCGGTCCGTGGGAGCCGGATATTGGCGGGAGCGCACAGGGTACAGATCGTTTCCTCGCGCCGACCACCTTTAGCGACCTTTCCGCAGAATATCCGACGAGCGCGCTGGCGTTGGGCATCGTCGTCGTGGCTACCATCGCCGTGATTATCGCCCTGCGCGGCACACGCTGGGGCTTGAACCTCAAGGCGACGGGTAAAAATGCCCGTTCCGCGTTGTTGCTGGGCGTGGCGACGGAGCGTGTCTCGATGAGCGCGTTTATGGTCTGCGGTGGGTTGGCAGGCATCGCCGGAGCGTATCGCGTGCTATTCACGTTTGATGCCTTGCGTCCGCTGGTTTCCGGTGGGATTGGATTTCTTGGCTTGCTGG
Organism: Aggregatilineales bacterium; assembly: GCA_040219275.1. Taxonomy (GTDB): domain Bacteria; phylum Chloroflexota; class Anaerolineae; order Aggregatilineales; family Phototrophicaceae; genus JAVJSU01. Next base: position 112,419 of record JAVJSU010000048.1, read on the forward strand.
TGGCGTTACTCGTCGCCACACAACCGTTGATCGTCCCCATCGTGACGTTTATTTTCGCGGCGATTCTCTCCGGCAGTACGCGCCTCCGCATTTCGATGCAATTAGATTCGTCCTTGGCGAGTGTCTTGCAAGAATCCGTTGTGCTAATGATGCTGATTTTCAACGGGGTGCGCGAAACCTACAAGGGGCGCAAAAAAGATGTGATGGCAGATTTGAATGCCAAAACACAGGAAACCCCCGTTGTGGGGGAGAGTGAATGACGATGCACAAACTTATTGAGCGAGAAATTATTATAGTGGACAGCAAAAAAATCCCCTCCCCCCAGCCTCGTTTCAGGCATGGGTATTTAATTAGTTTGTCGAAATTGTGCCACATCGGGCTAAAACCCCGATGCTACGATGAATTCAGAAACCCCACTGAAGTGGGCTATTTTCACGAATGTTCGGGAATAACAGCCTGCTTCAGCAGGGTTTTACACCTGCCTAGCCAATGGGTTTTAGCCATTGGCGCTAACTTTAAGAATCTAACCTACAAAATACCTACCTTTGAAATCCCGCCCCATTACATAGGGCGGGACTTGATTCCCCTTTCCTTAGGCGTGGGGATGGGGATTTTTTTGTTTCACCTTTGCCTCACCACCCAACAACCGGAACGTAACCAATGAACGATGAACTGATAAATACCCTACGCAGTGTGGTCAGCAATGCCACGCCACTGGTGATCGCAAGCATGGGCGAGACAATCAACGAACGCGCCGGCATGATTAACCTGTCGCTGGATGGCAGTCTAGCGCTGTCGGCAATGCTCGGCTTTGCGGCGGCATGGCACACGGATAGTCTGCTGGTCGGGTTTGGCGTGGCGGCGGTGGCGGGTGCGCTGGTCGCCCTGTTGATCGCCTTTACGAACATCAAGCTCCGGCAAGATCAGGTGGCGGTGGGCTTCGTGCTGACCCTGCTTGCCAGCGATCTGGCGCAATTTCTCGGTCAGGACTATACGCGTATCCCCGGTCCGCAGGTGTCGCGTTTGTCGATCCCGCTGTTGCAGGACGTGCCGGTGGTCGGTCCGGTCTTTTTTGAGCAGAATTTGCTGGTGTATTTCAGTTATGCGCTGGTCATTGGCGCGTGGTTCTGGCTATTTCGGACGCGTTACGGGCTGGTGCATCGCGCACTCGGCGAACGCCCTGAAGCGGCATACGCACGCGGGACAGATGTGACCCGTCAGCGCTATATGTACATGCTCATCGGTGGCGCGTTGATCGGCATTGCGGGCGCGGCATATTCGCTAAACGTGAAACCGGGTATCTCCAACCCTGCTGGCATGAAAGGCGATGGCTGGATTGCGCTGGCGATTGTGATTTTCGGCGGGTGGCATCCCTTCCGCGTGGTGCTTGGCGCGTATCTTTTCGCCACTTTACGGGCTGTTTCCGCAGATATTCAACGCAACGGGCTGGTCATTTTCGGGCAGAATATCGAGTTTAATTTCGTCTTGCTGAATGGCTTGCCGTGGGCGCTGATGATTTTGACGTTGTTGCTGGTCAGTAGCGGGAGCATCGAACGCTTATTGCTGGTGATGCCTCGTCCCGTGCAACGCCGATTGCGGGCGTTCCTGCGCTCCGATCCACCGAAGGCGCTTGGTGTCCGCTTTGATGCCGACGGCGCGAATGATTGACGGGATCAAGTGTTTAAAAAATCGGGGCGGGCAATCGTATTTAACTAATTGACTAGAATAGTTACGTTTTCTATGCATTATATTGATGCTATTTTAATGTAGGGGCGCAACATGTTGCGCCCCTACGAACCTTTAAACCATTTAATGACCTTATGATACAATGACATACGATCACCGCGCCCACAACCAACTAACCAATTAAATTCAATCACTCTCCCGCGAGACTGAGCACCGCATGAAGCAGAATCTCCGCCGCGTTGGTGCAATCGTCCGCGTCGGTGAATTCCAGTGGATTGTGGCTGATTCCATTGACGCTCGGCACGAAAAACATCACGCTCGGCACGATCAGGGCGAGGGATTGCGCGTCGTGTCCGGCGAAGCTCATCAGGCGGGTGTGGGTTAGATTGCAGGTGTCCGCCGCCCGTTCGATCAAGCCGATCATCGCTTCGGACATCGGTGCGGGCATGAGATTATCTACCGCCTGAACGGTCAACGTGAGGTCAAATTCAGCCGCGCATTCCTGTGCTAATGCCAGCAAAACCGTTTGCATCCCGTCGAGTTGTGCCAGATCGCCATGCCGGAATTCCAGCGACAAATCCACCTGTGCGGGGACGATGTTGAATGCGCCGGGGGCGATATGCAAATCCCCAAAATTGACCACACCGGGCGACAAATCCACCATAATTTTTTCACGCGCTTTCTGCACCATCGCAGATGCTCCCCACAGGGCATCACGGCGCAAGTGCATCGGTTTTGTGCCTGCATGGGCGGCTTCACCATTGAACGTCAGCTTATAAGAACGCACGCCGACGATACTCGTGACCACGCCAATATCAATCTGCGCGTCTTCGAGGCGTGTGCCTTGCTCGATATGCACTTCCATATAGCCGAGCAGAGAGTGCGGATCACGCCTTGCCGAGACAATCGACTCCATCGTTAATCCAGCACGATCCATACCGGCTTGCAATGCCTCCACACCGCCACGCACATTCTGCAAGCTGGCTACGTTGAGCGTGCCTGCCAGCGCGGAACTGCCGAGCAATCCGCGTAAACTGCCTTCTTCGTCGGTAAAGTTGATGATTTCCAGATGAAATGGCAGGGATTTACCGGAGTCTTGAATCGTCCGCAGGGCTTCAAAACCTGCCAGCACGCCCAGCGCCCCATCAAACCGTCCACCGTTGGGGACACTATCCAGATGAGAACCGATGAGCACTGTTTTCGCGGCGGGATCATCACAATATAAAATCGCGCTCTGATTGCCTGCGCCATCAATGCTATACGTCAGTCCGGAGGATTCGATTTGATCGGTAAACCACGCCCGCACCTCCATATCGGTTTCGGAGAGCGCCGGACGGTGTAAGCCGCCGTCAGGGGTCGCGCCGATTTCTGCCTGTGCGTCTAAAGTGGCGAGGAAGCGGTCTCGGTTGATGTGGTACACGGGTATCCCTTAGCATTCTGCAAATTTCAGAACGCAAACATACCATATTTTTGGTGGTTGCTGTAGATATTAGATGAAAATTAGGCGGAAATCGGGCTAAATTTCGATGTGCACGCCCGCCATCATTGCGCCGAGTTGCTCATTGCTGACGGCTTCTTCATGTTCCACAATGCCGACGATTTGCCCTTCGTACATGACGACAATGCGATCTGAAAGCGCGCGAATTTCGTCTAAATCTTCGGAGATCAGCAAAATGGCGGTGCCTTTTTCGCGTTCGTCCAGCAGACATTTGTGGATGTATTCAATCGCGCCGATGTCTACGCCGCGGGTGGGTTGGGCGGCGATGATGATGGATGGCTTACGGGCGAGTTCGCGTCCGAGGATCAATTTCTGGATGTTGCCGCCGGACAGATTCTTGATCGGTGTGTCCGTCCCCGGTGTTTTGATCTCATAGCGTTTGATGGTATCCAGACAGGCATCTTTTATCGCTTTAAAGTTGATGAAAATGCCCCGACGGGAAAATTGTGCGTTGCCATGATCCTGCAATACAAGGTTCTCCGCAACGGTGAAATCCTTGACGACTCCATCGACCATGCGCTCTTCTGGAATGTAGGATAAGCCATGCTGGAGCATCTTTGCGGGGGGATGTCCGGTTACGTCGGTGTTATCAATCCGCACTTGCCCGCCCTCGACATGGCGCAATCCGGCGATGACTTCCGCCAATTCATGCTGACCGTTGCCGGAAACGCCCGCCACACCAACGATCTCGCCACTGTGGAGTTCCAGCGACACGCCATTTAAGCCGAGATTCCCGCGATGATTGCGCGCACTCACCGCGTCTACAGTTAGCCGAATCGCACCGCGTTCGACAAATGTGCGTTCATGGCGCATGACAATCGGGCGACCCACCATCATCTGCGCGAGTGAGGATTTGGTCGCGTCGGCGGTGGCGATCTCCCCCACATGGCGACCATCCCGAAGCACCGACACCCGATCACTGAGATTCAGCACTTCCTGCAACTTGTGCGAGATGAAAATAATCAACCGACCCTCAGCACTCATCTGCCGTAAAACGCGCATCAAATCATCGACTTCGAGCGGGGTCAGGACGGCGGTAGGTTCATCCATAATCAGCAAATCCGCGCCTTTGTAGATCGCCCGCAAAATCTCCACACGTTGTTGCTCGCCGACGCTCAATTGCCAGATCGGGACGTTGGGATGCACTTTCAGGTTATAGCGTTCCGAGAGTGCGAGTAAATCACGGCTGATGTTTTCAATATTCATGTGGGCGGTGAAGGATGTTTTTAAGCCGAGCGCCACATTTTCCGCGACGGTGAGCGACGGCACGAGCATAAAATGCTGATGAATCATGCCGATCCCGCGCTTGATGGCATCCTGCGGAGAGCTAATCTCTACGGGTGCGCCATTAATCAGCACTTCGCCCTCATCCGGCTGATACAACCCATAGAGGATTTTCATGAGCGTTGACTTTCCCGCGCCATTTTCACCGAGTAGCGCATGAATTTCACCCGCTTGCACGTCAAAATCAATATGATCGCAGGCAAGCACGCCGGGGAATTTCTTGACGATGCCGCGCAGTTCAAGTTGTTTGATGTGTGGGATGCGGTTGGTGATGTCGCTCGTGGTAGTTTCGCTCATGATGGGAGATGTTCCTTCAAACAAAGTAGATGCGGAGTCGTTGGTCTGTGGGGGCGCAACATGTTGCGCCCCCACAGGTCGATTTATCTTATTCGTCCGGTGTGAAGTAATCGCCGAATTCGATTGCTAGACCGCCGTTTTCCAGTGTGAGCGTGAAGGCTTCGCCACCGAGCGTTCCTTCGCTAATCAGACCGATGATTTCGTCCAGCACGACTTCCCAATGATAGACCTGAAACGCCACGCCAATTTCGCCAGAAAGCTCTGCCTGACTGGATTGTGTACCGAACCACGGGATGCCGTTTTCGGTGGCGACAGCAATCGGACCGACGACCATCTGCGCCGTGCCTGTCAGGATGTCCGCACCATTTGCCAGAAACGTTTGGGCGGCTTCTGTGGCGAGCGGGACATCACTAAAGGATTGAATGTAGACGACATTGACTTCTGCTTCAGGGTTGGTGGATGCCGCACCCGCGACGAATCCATCCACATACAGCTTGGCATCGCCCACTTCGATGGGACCCACCACACCGATGACGTTAGATTCGGTCATCAAACCGGCAATCGCACCGTTGATGTAACCCCCTTCTTCGGCGGCGGCGGTATAGGCGAAGACGTTATCCAAGCCGAAGGTGTTCTCGTCTGTACCCCATGCGAACGACACATCCGGGAATTCCGGCGCGAGTTCTTCAATGATGGAGCCATATTGTGAACCATGCCCGATAATCAGGTCATAATCGCCGGAAGCCGCCCATTCACGCAGAGCGACGGCGGCATCATCGACGATGAACACGCCATCGAGGAACGTAAATTGGAAAGCGTCTTCGCCATAAACTTCCTGAAGCAACACCAGCGCATCATACATGCTCTGGCTAAAAGCGAGGTCGTTGGTGGCGCTCGGCGCGACGACTGCCACGCTAAAGGCTTCATCTTCCTGCGCAGAAATGGCAAAAACGCCCGTGAATAAAGCGACCACTGCCACGACGATCAAATAGCGCACTGTTTTCTGAATCATGCTGTAACTCCTTGTTTGTGATGCGGAATAAAAGGTTTCAAATCAAAACGAGACGACACACAGCAACCCTGCGCCGTGCTCGCTAGCCCCCACGTTCAAAAGGTTTCGTCAATGCGTCCGGCTTATCCTGCCGTTTTGACGCGAAAATCAGCGCGATGAGCGTGATGACATAGGGCGACATCACCGCAAACTCGGACGGAATATCCAGCCCGACCACGCTAATCTGTAATTGCAAGGCATTGACGAAACTGAATAACAGACTGCCGAACAATACGCCTGTGGGTCGCCAACCGCCGAAATAAACCAGCGCGACGGCGATAAAGCCCAAGCCGGAAGTCAGGTTTTGTTGAAAGGTGTTGATGAGCGCGATAGAGAGCGATGCGCCCGCGATGCCAGCGAAAATGCCGCCGATGATGACTGTCGTATAGCGGATACGCGCCACACTCACGCCCATTGCGTCCGCCGCTTCCGGGGTTTGACCGACAGCGCGCACCATCAACCCGAAGTTGGTGCGATTGAGCACATACCACATCGCCGGAACGAGCAAAAACGCGCCATACACCAGCAAATTGTGATTGAATAACACGTTGCCGATCACCGGAATATCCGACAGAATCGGCAATGGCACTTGTGGAAAGCCGCTGACGGTGCGCGGTGTTGACAGAAATTTGTTGAACAGTAACTCGCTGATGCCCAGACCGAACAAATACACGCCGATCCCGCTGATGCCTTGTTCGGCTTTTAAGGTGACGCTGATGAACGCCATCGCCAAACCCATCACCGCACCCGTGATAATCGCCACCAGTAAACCCAGAATCAGGCTTCCCGTTTGGAGCACGGTATAAAAGGCGGTAAATGCGCCGACCAGCATCATGCCGTCCAGCCCCAAGTTCAGCACACCGCTTCGTTGGGCGAGTGTTTCCCCCAGCGATGCGAATAAATAGGGCGTTGCCAGCCGGATTGTGGAGGCGAACAGACTCGCGGTGAAGATTTCGCCGATCATAAGAGGACTCCTTCGGTGGGGGTGTCGGCAGATGGGTCACTGATGATGGGAGTCGCTACAGGCGATGATTCGGCTGGTTGTAGCAGGCGTTGCCGTGCGATACGACGGGTGAAAATTTGACTGCTGACGATGAATATGACGATCAATCCATTGATGGCGGTAATCATCGCCGCCGGAACACCCACAGCGCGTTGCATTCCATTTGCGCCGACTAGCAGAGCGCCAAAAAATCCTGACGAAAAGATCGCCCCAAGTGGGTTCAATCCACCGAATAACGCCGCGACAATGCCGTTAAAGCCCGCGTTCGCCGTGAAGCCAACCGGCGAGCCATCGGTTTGCAGACGATAACCGAGCGCAAGCACCTGCACCACACCGGCTATTCCCGCGCATCCCCCCGCCAAAAACATTGCGAGTGTCATGTTTCTGCCCACATGAATCCCCGCGTAGCGTGCCGCATGTGGATTTAAGCCCACCGCACGGATGCGATAGCCGATGGTGGTCTTCCACAGCAGAATATAAATAACGACTGCCAGCGCGAGTGCGATCAAAAATCCAGCGTGCAGACGGGTACGGTCAAATAATTGCACCGTGCCAAGATCAATCGACAAACGGGGCAATTCTGCAATGTCGGGGATGCGTTGCGTCTTGGCGATGTTATTTACGCCTTCGGTAGTCGGGTCGAGCATCGGTCCATTCAGCAAGAAATTCATCAATTGCACCGCGATCTGATTCATCATGATGGTGCTGAGAATTTCATTCACGTCATAATAGGCTTTTAGAAATCCGGCAATTCCTCCGTAAATCCCCCCCGCGATAAATCCGGCACACAATGCCAGCGGGATCACCAGTGCGCCGAGACTTTCCCCGATGCTGAGGGTGAGGGCAGTGCCGACCACCGCGCCCATAATCATCTGCCCTTCGCCACCAATGTTGATGACCCCGCCCCGAAAAGCGACGGTGATGCCAATGGCGACGAACATAATCGGCGTGGCTTTGACGAGTGTTTCTGCGGTGCTATTTTGTGAGCCGAACGCCCCCTGCCACATGGCGTTAAAGGCGGTGATGGGGTTGGCATCGAACAAAATTAGCAACACCGAAGAGACCGCCACCGCCAGAATCAACGTGACGATGATCGGCAGTAATTCGAGCAGGCGGCGCGTTCGCAGACTTTTTATGAAATTTGGGACGATGGTTGTGGTGAACGTCACAGCGTTGAATTCCAGATGAGTGAGTCAGGTGTGATGAAAGATAGTAAATAAACACTAACGGAATATAACGTGACTGTTTGGGGACTTGTTGGGTTAGAACGACTAGAATTCTCCGGCGTTTATTGTCATATTAGACATAAAACGCGCACATTTTTTGGTGATCTAGCGATTAGCTGTACGTATTCACTAACAAACGCCTTACTTGCTTGGGTAGTATTTGGCAACTATTCACAAAAAATGGCGCAAGGAGGACACTTCACGGAAGCACGGATCACGCTATATAACGATGAATTCAAACGAAATTGTAAGCCTTTTAACGGATCATCCGCGTGAGTGTGGCGTATAATGATTATCTAGTCATTAATATTGGGACTATGAACATGTTGAATAATGTCAACATACTACTCATCGAGGATTCGCCGGAATTAAGGCATAGCATCGCCGCTGTGCTGAAGATGCACCATGCGACTGTCAGCCTAGCCACCGATGCTCAATCCGGTTTGATGATGTCGCTGGAAAATCCGCCGGATGTGATAATCACCGATCTTGAAATGCCCCAATTTGATGGCGCGTGGTTGATTAATAACCTCAAAATCCACCAACAGACTGCACATATCCCGATTATGGCGATGAGCGCAGACATCCTCAGTTTGATGAGTTGCCCGCAAGGGATTATCCGCCTTGCAAAACCCTTCCGCGTGGAGCGTTTTATACAGTTGATTGACGAAGCCATCCGCCCCTTCGCGGACGATCAAAACGCCTGTCATGCCTGAGTGTTCGGCTTCAAATTTTCCCGCCTCAAACGTTAATATCGCGGTCTGTGCTCTAATAGCGTCAGTTCTAGATAAGCAAACGATCATGAATGACAGTCGTTTTGCGGTAAAAGACCTTGACTATCGGAGCTTTTGGCTCTTAGCTGCTCTGTTGCAAAGTGCCGCCAATGGCTGAAACCCATTGGCTACATTGGTGTAAAACCCTGCTGAAGCAGGCTATTCTTCCCGTATATTTGTGAAAACAGCCCACTTCAGTGGGGTTTTGAAAATCATTTTAGCATT
>JAVJSU010000049.1:0-37052 GCA_040219275.1 Aggregatilineales bacterium
ACTCTTATGCTCTCTTCACTATTTTGGATTGTTCGACGGATTGCCTCTGTCGTTCTGGCGCTACCGTGAAGTACTTGTCCCATAATTCCTCCCTCTGTTTAATGGATACTGTACCACTATACTCTGGGACTATACACCTAGTTTTCTGTCTTATATGCCTTTGTGTTAAACGGTTATACAAACTTCTTTTTCAGCACGAAAAATCCTATGACCAATAGGAGCAAGCCAATTCCTGCCGACACGCTGTATGCCCAAAGCGGTGTTTCGTCTGTATTCGGCAGTTAGTGAATCGGCAAGGCTGTCGTGCATTCTTCCGTACCTTGATTCGCAGCAGTTACGCAAGCTGTATTTTCGACTGTTGAGCCTTGCAGAAGCGTTGTGAAGATTAGGTTCAAATCCTGTTTTTCTTTTAGTTTGGCCTATCTCGTTCCCATTTCCGAATACATCTGATTATGTTTAAGACATTCGGCGATCTGAAGTCGTCTTCTTGACAAAAAACATCATATTCCACATAACATTTCATTTATTGTAACCTGATTTTGAATGGTCAGTATGGTCAGTTGTGAGCAGAATGGTCAGTTTTTCAGGCAAACTTTCGCAAATTGTTTGACAATGCCTCAACATCAAAGCGATGATTTGCGATCAAATATCGTTCATAGTAAAAATGGGGTAGGTGATTATCGTTCTTCATTTCCATTTTTCATAAATTTTTGTAACAGTTAGGAGTAAGATATGAGCGAAATCTTTGACCAATTGATTCATAATACAAAAGGTACGATGAAACAAGTCAATGAACAACCTGATGGTGGAAGATCCATTCTTGTAACTGCCTTACAGCATGAAAACACCGCCTATAATCTAGTTATCCTCAAAAATATTTATATGATTACTGATGAGAACTTGCGAAATGAGATTGCAAACCACGCCAGCAAACTCTTTTATGATGCAAATCAGTCAAGCGAAATACGGATAGGTGCACTTCAAGGTCTTTATAATGTAGCACCCGATATGATGCCTTATTATAAAGTCGGTTTAAAGGATTCTAATCCTGAAATCCGCATTGCTACATTGCTAAAAATTATTAGTGCTTGTAAAGCCAATCGCCCCAAACCTGACGGCGATTCACTGGCACTCATAAAACACACAATGCGCTCTGATGCTGATGAGAATGTTCGTGACCATGCTATCCTCACGATGGCAGTAATTGAGCGACAAGTCTCTGAATTTCTTACTATTTTTCAAGGGCTTGATACGGTTGCTTCAGCTCTTCGTCTTTCTGCAATTCCAGAATCCAAAGTACATGTGACCAGCCTTCTGAGTCATCTGGATGATGCTATGGCCATTATGGATTGGTATGAAGCGGAACCAGAAAATAAATTTCTGCGCTTAAATCTCAATTCAACACTGAATCGATTAGTTCGCGCTGCTGGCGAAGATTCAGAAATTGCTAAACGGTATGATAATGTCATTATCTCAGAATGGTTACAAGCTGTGGGTTATGACGCGAGCGCCACTTATGAAACTGCTGTCCAAGATGTTACTAATCGGAAGGTTGGTTTTGAAAAAATCGCGGCATGGTTCAATGGGCGTGGAATGACACCTCGTATTAAGACTTTCCTCCAGGATTGTTTGACACAATCTGATAGGGATACGCAGGCAATTATTCAAGCGAGTCATGATGAGATGCAGCTTAGAGAGCGTGAAATGATGAAACGCTAAAATATCGAAATTGCTATCATAGCCTGATTTTGTATGGTCAGTTGTGAGCAGAATGGTCAGTTTTTCGGGTAAATTCTCGCAAATTGCTTGACGATGAGCTTGTTCGGTAAATAATACTACAATGAAAGTAAATCACAGGAGGATATAATGACTGAAACAGTGATTATCAAAGACCCTGACATTCTTGATGGAATACCCGTCTTTTGTGGGACGCGAGTTCCGGTGCAGAACCTTATCGATTATCTGGCTACAGGCGAAACGATTGATAGCTTTCTGGATGATTTCCCGACTGTCACCCGTCAGCAGGTGATCCAGTTTCTGGAATATGCTGGAGCAGTTGCCGCACATGAAAATTCTGATTGATGAAGGAATTCCATGCAAGGTAACGATATTCGCAAAGTCATTACCCGAAAAGCGGTCATAACCGAATTGTCTGGACGCGGCTTTCATACGCTGGAGCAACTCGCCGCCATGTCAGTTGAGGATTTGCAATCCATATCAGGCATTGGTGAGAAAACTGCCCCGCGTATTCGTGCTTCTGCGCAGGCATATTTAGAGGATAAGCCCGTATGGTTTGGTAGCATACCCGAAGCAATTTGCAAGCAGGGTGCTATCCTCGATGTGCGCGTTGATCCCGATACGCTTCCTGAATGGCCATGGGGATTTTGTCTATCGAGTCCAGCGCAGGAAAAGCATTACGTGATTGATATGCCGGGAATGCCTGTTCCAACGCGCCTGCACCTTCCAGACGGCAGAATGGTCGGCTTAGTGCCACATATTCACTACGCATGGGCGCATGTCCGCGATTTAGCATTTGAGTACAAGTGCACGGTCTACTATTGGGGCAAATCTATACTGAAACATCTGAACGAAACTACGCCACCTGAAGTACACAAAGACCTTAAGCCGCGCATGGTTGACCTGCATAAAATATTTGTGGATGCCGTTGCGCTCCCCACAAAATCAACCGGGTTAGTCGATACAGCAATCTATTTGGGTTACACAAACTGGCCAAAAGATAACAAGCCTTTCATGTCGCATCTTGCTTATTTGCACTGGTGCAGAGATCAGAATCGCCCCGATGCGTTACAAGATGCTTTAGATAGGATGGCACACAATACGGATGCTGTCTCGCGTATCTGGTGGTGGATGACATCGGGCAATGGAGCAGGCAGTTAGTCCGTCCACAGTAATTTGATACGTTTCTCGAAGCCACCGCGTTCATCATGGCGTTTTTTCTGGGTGGCGAAGATTGTCTCTTTGTTCAGATCAAACGCCACCAGAAGAGCATTAATCACTTTATACAAATCAGCAATCTCTTTCACAAGATCACCAGATCACCAGCTTCAGCACTTGCGATTTCATGCGCTTCTTCGATCAGCTTCACCAGCAACGCTTGACGGTACTCATTCTCATTCATGATTTCTGTGGCACATTGCCGACCATCAGCCGCGATGATTTCAGGAATACGATCACGCACGATTTTGTAGTATGTTTTGCGTTGATCTTCCCATGCTTGAATTAACCTAAGAAAACTTTCTCAGTGTGCCATTTCAAGGCTTCCACGTCAGGATTATAAATTTCCTCGGTTGGCTCAAAGATAGGACGATCACTCAAGGTTGAAAGGTAGCCCGACATATTGCCATCAGCGCTAAGCTGTTCCGAAAGTCGAATCCGGAAACGAGTGTTTATTGTTGTCAATCCTACATCAAATGCCCAGTGACACAATCGGCACAAACACAGTCCATTACGTGGATCGTCGTTGTAGCTAACACTCCAAGGAATAATATGGGCAGCAGTTGCGGCAGTCTTACCTTCGTAAGTAACTAGGCGAACCCCACACAACACGCAACGATGGTCATAGGCTTTTACAATTGCTTTCCGAAACCCTTGATCACGAACAGGTTGTTCTATTTCATTAATAATATTATTTGTATATATCATTCTTGAACGTGCTTGTTCAAGCAACTTGAGACTGTATCTGTGTGCAAAGATGTTTGTATTGGTCTGGTTGAGCAAGACATCCAATAGAGATTTATCGAAATATTGCTCGATAAGCGTTGACCGCAAAATACTTCGTGTCTCATCCACACAGATTAATTCATACAAGTCGGGGTCGAACCTACCACCTATAACAGTGTCACGAAGTTGGGCAATGCCACCTATTTGACGGATTGAAGCCAATACGTCTTCTTTACCAGAATGAGGAACAAGATGCCAAAAGCCATCATTCTTCATATGAAAGAAGGGTAGGAACAACCGGGCTGATTTATCAATGGGCATTACAAGTTCCCAATAAGAAGCAAACAGATCAGCAAGTTCAGGTGACAGAGGAACAAAATTCGTGGTTAGCTCACCTTGCTCAAATAAATCTAGGGCAGACAGCAAAAGGATAGGTTTATGTGGCGCACGATATTGTGTTGATGAAGGATATTTACTTTTCCCTGCATCAGTACGCATTCGATTGACAGATTTTATGTAGTGTTCAAGTTGACTGTTCATACCCATCAATTCCACAGCCTAAATTCAAGAAGTTAGCATTGATTAGGTTCGCCTTGCAGCGAACCCCGGTTGTCGCCTCGCAGTCCCTGCGGACCACAACCCGAACACCCCCGACGCAAATGGTTATCCGTCTGACATAATGGTTGTGCTGCAAGACGCTAGTCTGCAACACGCCATTTTCAGCGTCTGCGGGTGTCGCCAGCTAAAACGCTGGCACGTCATGCGCCCGTGAGGCTGATGCGCCACGCCTACGTGACGCACCCCAGATCGAACACGGTGGTTCAATCTGGCGTGTCGGCGTGGTTCACCACACCGACCAAACCCACACACAGCCTAAAATACCACACTATCTGACGACAGGCTGTATGTCATGCGTTTGATGTCTTACATGCTCCATCATGCAAGAGAAGCTGTAAGACACAGTAGCCCACAACTATTAGCGACCGTTATAAAGTATAGTGTACTACGGGAAATGGGGCGACTCCGTAAAGACGGTTGATAATTATTATCCCCTTCGCCATAATCAGAAAAATTTACTTTTTAAGCGAAGAATGATCTATTCACGTATCTGCATAAGCCTGACCAATTTGAAGAACGTCAGCTACTGCTAGCCGCACTGATGTCACGCAACAAAGAAGATTTGGTAGACATCATCATGCTGATGGTCACAGGTTATCCCCACCTGCAAGACATCGTGGATCATCCAACACCCAAAGAAATCGCTACTGGCATGATTCAGCTTGATACCATTTCATTCTGCCAGGAATTCCGCGATGCATTCGGTGGATACGACTACGACCATTACTACGGATCTGGTGATTTCGCGCCAAGCCGGGCTATGAATCATGTGGCAACTTTTGCAGAACGTTTAGCACAGCGGGACAATTGGCTTAATGCGGCGGCGGTTTATCGCACCATTCTGGAAGAATTTGCTGAACATGGAAGATGGTTACTTTTATCCGCATGATAATCTCTACACTAGCCTTTACAATGTTGCCTCAGCATTGGAGCAATATCTTGCACAACCTGCCATTAGCAAGAATGACAACGAATGTCGCGCAATCCTCAATGCTCTTCTTGGCGTATTTCTCTGGGATATGCATATGGGTGGGTATGGTCTCAGCGATGAGATGCCAGAACTCAGTCTCAAATTTATTCAACGTGTAGATATTGCTTCTATTCGGGGACGTGTAAAGGAAGCACGCCGCAAGCAACGCAATTGGGGAGCCGAGTCCTATAATGAATTTCTTGCTGATCTAGATACTTTGGATGAAGCCGATTCAGAGATTATCCTTGAACGTCTTCGAGCGCAGGAGATGTATCAGTGGCTCGTGAATTATGAAGAGCTGACATCCTCACAATGAGCGAAAAGGGCATGAGCTATCGGAAAATCGGCACAGTGATTGGTATTCACTGGGCACGGGTTCAGCAGATTATCAATGCTGATGCGGGCGCTATTAATCAGAAAAAATAACTTTGTGTTCCCACATATGTTCTCTCTAAAAATGTTGGACGATCGTAGAACTTTTATCATCCAAGGAAATACGATTCCCCTATACCGGAAACAGGTAAATCAATAGCAAATACATCACCGGCAAAAGGTTGCTGATTCCGTTGCCGCGCACTAAGCCCTGTGGAAGCCGATGTGATATAAAGCGTATTCAGGTGTTTGCCGCCAAATGTACAACTTGTTGGACGCTGTACCGGAACCCTTATCTCAGTGTCGACATGTCCATCCGGCGAATAACGGACAACTCGCCAACCATCCCAAATGGCGCACCAGATATAGCCATCCCGGTCAACTGTGATTCCATCAGGAGCGCCCATAGATTTAGGCACATTCACAAATATTCGGCGGTTTGCAATATCGCCAGTCGATTTGTCAAAATCATAGACATAAATCACCTGTTTGGGGCTATCGACATAATACATCAGGCGATCATCCGGACTCCAACCGATGCCATTCGAAATACCAATGTGTGATTCCATAATCTGAATAGATTGACTATCTAATCGATAGAGATGATTTTCCGGAAATTTACCGGCGGCTGTACCAAGCCAGAAGCGCCCCTGCCGATCGACAGCACCATCATTGGAGTGTGCGCCCTCCTGTAGTAACACAGGAAAGTAACGCCATGCCTCGATGTTACCGTCACTATTCGCATAGGCAACCCCGTCACTTGTGGCGAGAATCAAGCCGTCTTTCCTTAACCCTATTGCACTTACCATATGGTCAAAATTGATGGTGTCGAATGCGTCAGGCACCAGCGGGCACCAGCGATGCATTCTGTTCCTGAAAAGGTCAACCCAGTAGAGATAATTGTTTTTGGCATCCCATACCGGTCCCTCGCCCAGATGACAATGCACTGAAACGACATGGCGTAGCTTTCCTATTGCATCTTTCCTAAGCACCATGAGTACGTGGCATCCATGCGGGTTCATTGCGCATCCGTTCAAACAGGAGTTGGCGGATCATTTCATAACGCATCCTACCGAACTCTGGATGATCCCACAGATCCGCTGTGGATGCATAATTCGTTTTCGTATTCACAAGTGTGAATCGTGTAGTTTCCGGATGATAGGTCAAGCAAAAACCGCCACTCTCAACGCATTTCATATACATAAGCTCGGATTTTTGCGGTTGTGTACGCATCTCGTCTGTAATAAGCTCCTCTTTGGCGAATTCAGCATGGATCATTTTTTCAAGCAACTGCTGTTTAATCTTCAAATAGTGTGCATCGTACCAGCGATTGTGGACTTCGTCCGGATCATTGACAAGGTCAAATAATTCTCCGTCCGGTTGATCCAGATAAATTGTGAGCTTATAGCGTTCGTCAATATAAGTTTTCAAATGAAGCCGCTTATGCTGATGATGATTTTCAACAATGACATGATCACGCGCTCGCTTTGTTTCACCTGTCCAGACCTCGAATTGATCGATTCCGGTCATGGTATGTTCAGCGTGAACATCACAAAAACGCATCATTGTTTGTGGTAAATCCACCAGTGATTGCAATGCTTGAGACTGCTCTCCAGCAGGAATACGCTCAGGCAATCGAACAATCAACGGAACACGTACCATATCCTCATAATGAAAGGGTCCCTTATAAATAAGCCCATGATGTCCAAAAAAATGACCGTGATCGCTCGTAAATATAACAAGCGTGTCACCCGCTAATCCGATTGCTTCAAGTTTATCGAGAATTAATCCAATCGCATGATCCATGGAGCTAATCATGCCATAATAAACTGCCATATCTCTAGCCAACTCAGCAGGATCATGCACATGCGACCGCATACCCTGCAAATGTTGACCACCTGCTTCATCCATCCAGTATCCAAAGTCCGGGTTCGCCTCCATCGCTAGCCGGAAGTGCGGTGGATTGTGGAGATGTTCGCCTTCTACCGGACGAGGGAGGGTCAATTCTTGCGGGTCGTACATCGTGTCCCATGGCTCAGGAACGAGATATGAGGGATGCGGGTCAAAGAAACTGCTCCATAGAAAGAATGGTTTTTCCTCATTCGCATAATCGTCTAGTAGCGCATTCGTTCGTTCGGCAATCCATGTGTTGTAATGATATTCGGCAGGAATAGACCACTGATGGCGTTGTTGTTCTCGCGTACCTGTCGGTTTCTGGAAGTGATCGCGCCACTGAGTGAATCCGTTACTTTCCATCCACAGTGCATAGTGTTGTCCAACATGGGCTTCGTCAGTGTGATTCCGTGAAATTTCGATGTGATTGAATCCGTAGAAGGGACCGTGAAAGTCGTTCCAATAGTCGAGGTTTTGGAGCGTAGGATACGATTCAAGTGACGGGTATTCGCTCGTACTTACAAGGGGTTGAAAGTGTGCTTTACCTATCAGCGCGGTTTCATAACCCACATCCTGAAAGATTTCGCCGACGGTGAGTTCGGTTTCAGGGAGTTTGGTGCCAAGTGAATATGCGCCGTGCTGACCGGGATATTTCCCCGTAATCATGCTCGCACGTGTTGGCGTACAGGTCGGATTTGGACAGTACGCCCGTGTAAAGAGTTGTCCCTGTTCGACAAGACGATCTAAATTCGGTGTTTTTATTTCGGGGTTTAAGCATCCCAGTGTATTCCAGTGTTGCTGATCACTGGTAATCAACAATATATTTGTCATCGTAACACGCCCTAAAGTTGGCGGGTGCTTTTGCGAATAATAAGCTCTGGTTTCAACACCCGTTCGTAAATAAGTGCATTTTCGTCTTCAATTAGTGAGATCAGATAATCTGTTGCTAAGTTACCCAGCTTATAAAAATCTTGTTTAACCGTCGTCAACGGGGGATAGACATATGCCGCGTGTGGAATATCATCGAATCCGGTTATCGAGATATCTTCCGGAACGCGAATATTATGTTCCCGTAGCCGATGGATTGCACCGAGCGCTATATCATCATTACCTGCGATAATTGCTGTAAAATTCACATTTTGGTTCAGCAGATAATCAATACCCTGTACGCCACCTTCCATCGAGAAATCTACTGCAATTGCTGGTTCTACTGATATGTCATATTCTTTAGCAAGTTCCATCAGTATTTCGTGCCGGCTTCGTCCACCTTGATGATCCAGTGGACCACTAATCTCAGCAATATGCCGGTGTCCCTGTGATTGAAGATGTTCAACAAGCATTTTCATCCCGGATTTCTGATCAAATAATACGGTAGGAATCTGGGAATTTTCCTCAGGCGCACCCACTGACATCGATACAAACGGGATACCGACATTCAGTTCAGATAGTTTGCCCCGGATATCCTGCATTCGCGGTGCAACCACAATAAAACCATCAACCACCCGCGATTGCATACTTTCCACGATCGTGTCTAACTCTTCCTCTGCGCCGGTAGTAAACACCATATGATACCCGTGACTACGGGCACTGGCGGCCATTTGTACCAATGGGGCAGGGAGTAAAGGAATATCCAGCGCGATCACCTCTAAGGTATACGAGCGGCGGGTTTGTAGTATTCTGGCGACCGTATTCGGTTGATAATCTAACTCTTGCATTACACGTGTGACGCGTTTAACCGTTGCGGGTGCCACCTTGGGTACATTGTTAACTACCCGTGATACAGTTTGCATTGAAACCCCGGCAAGCTCTGCGACATCTTTCAGAGTGGCGCGATTTGGCTTGGAATTACCCATGATGATGGAACCTATCAACGTTATTCAAGACCTTCAAAGTGTATGTTAACCTTATCATATTTGTCAACCTTTCATTCAGGATATTAGTTATTCTTGATGAAAAAACAGATTAATTTCTTGACTCCGTTGCATGGTATGTGTTATATATTGCTCATCGGTCTGATGTTAACGTTAACATTTTTTGATTAACAAACGATGAGTTTTGAAAGGATTTCTTTTATGGCAAACTTTCTAAAAGTATTTTTGGTAACGGTTTTTGCCCTCCTTGTTATTGGGACAGTGGTGGCACAGGACGATGAACTAGAGGGGACATTGCAATTCTACCCTGCTAGTTATTATTCACCGGAAGCACAGCCGGAAGGTGCCGCTGAGGTAGAAGCTGTCATCGCGGATTACGAAGCGCTTCATCCAGGCGTGGAAATCGACATGATCCCATTCATCCCATGGGGCGAGTTCGAGGTGTTCTTCCAGACACGTCTTGCGGCGGGTCAGGAACCCCATCTTAGCTGGCGACACTACTATCTGCGTAATCCAGAAGGTGAAGAGGTCTGGGTTCCCCTAAACGACTACTTCGAGATGCCAAACCCGTATATTCCAGAAGGTCTACCCGGTCATGATCGCTGGGGCGATGTATTTGAAGAACGGATGCTCGAACAGGTTCGTGCAGGCGATGGAAACTGGTATCAGATTTCTATGGACTGGACAGAAGGCGGCTGGCATTACAACACAGAAATTTTCGAAGAACTTGGTATTGAGCCGGACTGGACGAACATTACCGAATTCTACGAAGATTGTGCCCTCATGCGTGAAAATGGTATCGAACCGCTTGGTATCTGGGTACCTTCCAGCGGTAGCAGTAGCTATCAGTGGCTGGATGATAATTTATTCACCGAAGCCTTCAGCGATCAGGTCATGGATTGGCAGTTACCGCAATACATGAACCCGAACCTCGATTGGCGGCAACTCGCACAGGAAGAAGTCGCAAAAGCGATTTATGACGGTCATCTTTCGGTGGATAATCCCCGGTTTGACTACTACTTGCAATTCCATCGTGATCTGGCAGATAACTGCCTGATCGAAGGTTTCGCCGGTATTTCTTCGTGGGACGAAATGGCGCGTCTATTTATTGAAGGTGAAGTCGCCATTGGTTGGTTCAGTGCGGCGCATTTCTTCAGCTACAATTTCGACGAGGTCGTTAACTATGGTCGTACCTTTATGCCCCCCATCACACAGGCGGAAAATCCATACTCCATTCATGAAGACAGCATGTACCGTGTCGGTGGACCGAGTTCCCCCGGACAAATGGGGATTAGCCAGCGTGCGGCGAATGAAGGTCTGCTCGAAGAAGCCGTGGACTTCATGATGTACTGGACAGCCCCACAGAGTTTTGAGCGGGTCTATGACACATTTCCTGTTTTCATGCCACAGGTTAAAGGACTAGAAGCCGATTCGCTTCGCTTCGACTTTGTTCAGGAATTCCCGTCCCGTGCAGTGACGGACCCTGTCGCTCGCCTGACAGCTGAATTCGGTACAACACACAACAGGCTCTTCCAGCAGTTCATGTTAGGTGAGATCACGGGAGATGAGTTGAAAACCGAATATCAATCGGCAATGGAACGCGCCGTTGATGACCTCTGTCGCGACAATGACTGGGAATGGTGCGACTCTTAACCCATTTACATTTACTCGATTTGACCCGGACATGCTATCACGTCCGGGTCTTGTCCTCACTATAATATCTGTTTCCTTGAGGTATGTTATGCAAGAGTCTTTACAGTCGGACTTAGCTACGACAAAAGTGATTACAGAACCCACACTCTGGCAGATGCGGTTCCGAAAGCTAATTCCCTATCTCTTTATCCTTCCAGCGTTCATTCTATTCATTTCGCTTCGCTACGTGCCCGCTTTCTCCGCAATTTACCACTCGTTTACGCAGTGGAACGGTGTACGTGCCCCGGAATTTGTAGGGCTAGAAAACTATGTCCGTCTGTTACAGGATGACGTTTTCATCAAAGCCATGACCAACATGATTATTTATACCCTCGCCCGCACAACAATGGTGGTTTTCATGGCGTTTGTTGCGGCTGAACTTGTGTTACGCGTACCTAGCGTGCTGATGCAGAGTTTCTGGAAAATCGTCTTTATTATCCCGCTTATTGTGCCGAATACGGTCAATCTCCTTGTATGGGGTTTCGTCTATAACACGCAGAACGGCATACTAAACGAATTTCTCGAAAGCATCGGGTTGGCTTCTTTAAGACAGCCCTGGCTAGGACAATCCAGCACCGCGCTGGGCGCAATCATATTCATCGGCTTTCCCTTTGTTGCCAGCTTTGCTTTCCTAATCTATGTCTCCGCATTACAGAGTATGCCCAGCGAAGTCTTAGATGCGGCACGGGTTGACGGGTGTAACTTCTGGAGACGGCTGATCTACATAGATGTCCCACTCATGAAGGGTCCCATTACGCTCACGGTGATTCTACTGGTCATTGAGGGAATCAACTTGCTTCAGCCTCAGTTGGTGCTCACACGGGGAGGTCCCGGTGTTTCGACAGAATCCCCGGCACATTTCCTCTATCTGGCGGCTTTTCAGAACCGACAGTTCGGTTATGCGTCTGCGGTAGGTGTCATTATGTTGATTGTTGGTCTGGGGTTCAGTATATATTCAATTTACCTACGCTATAAAGGAGCGGCAGATGTCAATGTTTAAACGCTTCCGTCAGATAGCGCTTCTTGAACAAACGATTCTGACCATACTCGCATTCCTGACACTCTATCCACTGTTCTTTATGGTGAGTTCGTCATTTAAGACCAACGACCAATTTATCACAAATTTTTGGGGCTTAAGCTGGCCCTTAAACCTGGAAAATTACATAGATGTTTTTCCCGCGGTCTCCGGTTTCATCGTAAACAGTATCATCTACACTGTATTGACTGTCTCAATTGTTGCGGTTCTGGCTCTGTTTACTGGCTACGCTTTTGCAAGATTCCGTTTTGCTGGAAAAGAATTTCTGTTTCTCGCCATGTTAGCGCTCATGATGTTGCCCGGTGTGTTAACCCTCGCACCCTTGTTTGTACAGATGCGTGATTGGGGCTGGTTGAATACACGGCAAGGTGTGGTGTTGCCGTGGGTCGCAACACAACTGGTCTTTGCGACCTTTATCATGCGTATCTTTTTTGAAAAGCTACCAAAAGAAGTTTTCGAAGCCGCCCGTCTGGACGGTGCAAGTGAGTTACGGCTCCTGTGGAGTGTTGCAATCCCGATGGCATTGCCGGGTTTGGGTACCATTGTCATCATAGACTCCTTATTCTCATGGAACAACATCATCTGGCCCCTCGTTGTCGTGTTTGATCGCGATAAATTACCCATCGCCCCGGGAATGATCGGATTTCGTGGAGACTACTACACAGATTTCGGGCTTCTATTTGCCGGATATACACTGGCGAGCCTACCGCTCATCATCCTGTTCATCTTTATGATTCGCAAGTTCATCAAAGGACTAGAAGGTGGACTCTCCGTATAATTGGCAAGGGATGTGGGTGTGGGATCGTGATGCGAAATCGCCGAATAGCTGGCTATATTTTCGTAGAGAGCTTTCTGTGGAGATACCTCTGTCTAAGTGTCTACTACACATTACGGCAGATACAACATACGAATTATTCATCAATGGTCACCGCATCGGGCGCGGTCCGGCACGAGGTTATCCCTTCCGCTATTTTTACGATACCTATGATATAACATCATATATCGTAGTCGGGGAAGCGCTTGTGGTCGGTGTGATCGTAAATCATCTGGGCGATCATTCCATGTGTTATATGAAGGGAGAACCCGGATTTTTATGCGACATCATCCTACAATCCCGGAAAGGACAAACCTGTGTCGTTGGAACAGATGCGGATTGGGACTGTCTGCCATACGCACCAATAGATCAGGACGCGCCACGTATTTCCAAACAGTTAGAGTTTGAAGAACACTATGACGCACGTCAGGAAGCGGCTGGTTGGACTCTACCCGAATATGATGCCGGACACTGGAAAAAAGCGAATGTCATCAGACCGGTTGAGCCTTCTCCCGTGCCACGCGATATTCCGTTCCTGACGGAAACACCGTTGGCACCGGTACGATTGTTGGCGGCGGAACTTGCAAAACGGAATAATGGACTTGCGTGGACTCTGGATGTGCGGGAACTGGCAGGCACTGACCACAAAGGGTTAGAAAGTGCTGTCCCTGAGCGCAAGGCGTGGCTGATCTACAGTGAAATTGTGGTTGAGCAACCCTGTGAAGCACGTATTCGTGTCTACCCTGATTATGAATTTGTGGAATTTCGTGTCAACGAACAGACATTTCGCCCCTTTGATAAGTTTCACCCAAAAACATGGACTGTAGATTTGCAAGCGGGATCCAATCTGGTGATGATGCGAAACGCAAAATGGCCAGCCCTGTTCATTGAATGTGATGCACCGTTCACACTTACTGCGGGACGGGCGCTACCCGGCGCGGCATGGGTGTTCGCAGGTCCGTTTGATGAACGGGAGAGCGATGCGCGATGGGATGTATCACGTCTGGAGGATATTGATACGACCCTTTCGCAACAGGCGATTACCGACGCGGACAACAGGTTAGATGTCTTTGTCGAAACCACATCACAGACTTATTTCGCAGTCGAAAATGGGTTTTGTCATCCGACCATTAGTGCGCCACATCCACGTATCAAACTACCCGATTCAAAACCATTAGATATCCACCGAAGCGATGCCTTTCTGCATGATAACGCCGATTGGACACACATTGATCCACATCCTGATGGCGACCTGCATTTGGTTATTGACTTCGGACAAGAGGTTATTGGCTACATCGAATTTGAAATTGATGCGTCCGAAGGCACCATACTGGACGCGAATTGTTTCGAAGCGATTGATGACTCTGGCATTTACTGGATGGGTAGTATGCGGAACACGTTTCGTTATATATGTAGGGATGGTCTGCAAACTTGGCGTTCGCATCGACGACGCGGTTTCCGATATATGAGCCTCACGGTGCGTAATCTTGAGAGACCATTGCGGATCCGTCATCTCAGACTGTATCAAAGCACCTATCCGGTGTCTCATCGTGGGACATTCCACTCGTCCGATACAACACTCAATACAATATGGGAAGTATCGGCGTATACGGTTCAGCTTTGTATGTTGGATACTTATGTCGATTGCCCCGGTTTTGAGCAAGTCTTCTGGGTAGGCGATGCCCGACATAGTGCGCTGGTGAATGCCACCGCCTTTGGCGATTACGACCTCACAGCACGATGCAATCGCCTCGTGGCAGATTCGCTTTCTTCCGGCATACAAGCGATTATTCCCGATTTTTATACCCATCGTCAGCAATTGACTGCGTCCCATGTTGTCAGCGGGTGGTTTGATGAAATTCCGATGTGGACATTTTTGTGGGTGTGGACCGTCTGGGAACACTATTTGTACACGGGGGATACACAAAGTTTGGCGACATTATATCCTGCGGTGCAGGCGTGTTTAGACCGTGCAGAAACGATGCTTAGTTCGCGTGATTTGTTTGCGATTGAGAACGCATGGAATATGATGGATCATGCGGCAAATGACAATGAACGTTATGGAGAAATCATCGGCAATAGTGTGATGTTTGTTCGCGCTCTGGAAACCGCCGTCAATATCGGGCAGAGCCTCGGTGAGAACGAAAAATCCGCGCATTATCAACAGGTTGCAAATCGGGTTCGGCACGCCGTAAATCGTTACGGGTGGTCAGAAGAATATGGCGCTTTTGTGGATACTGTTCGCGATCAAAGCGCCTATACAGATTACACTCTTCGTTGTACTCAAACGGATATAACACCCTTAAGTTTTGATGAATTCCGGCAGAAACAGCGTATCAGTGAGCAGACCAACACATTAGCGCTACTATGTGGATGTGTTCCACCGGAGCGTTACGAGAGCGTGATTCCCTTTGTGCTAGCGGCGACTGAAGGAAAATTTGTTGCCAGCCGAACCGACTATGCGTATCTAGGCAGTCCGGACAAGGTTGTCGCAGTAGGCAGTCCATGGTTTTTATTTTTCACGCTGGAAACACTGTTTGAGCAGGGCTATTCCGATGAAGCCCTTACGATAATCCGCGACCAATGGAAAAAAATGCTGGATAAAGGCGCGACCACTTTCTGGGAGACCTTTCCCGGTGAGGTGTCAAAAGGTCATTGGAGCCGTAGCATGTGTCACGGATGGTCTAGCGCCCCGGTCTACTTTCTATCGACACATATTCTCGGTGTTCAACCCACAGCACCGGGTTTCGCAAAAGTTCGGATTGCCCCGAAGCCTTTTGATCTGACTGAAGCCTCAGGCACAGTGCCAACACCACACGGCGCGATCTATGTCTCATGGTTTATTGACTCAGATGGGCAGTTTCATCTGCATTATGACGCGCCAGCAGAATGTGATGTTGAAGTCGTTTTGCCAGCCAGCCCTGTCGTAAAGAATGGAGTAACAATAGCGTGAAAGCACTGATGAAGGTTGCTGAAGGGGTCGGGCATCTGGAAATACGTGATATTTCAGAACCGATACCCTCACCTACAGAAGTCAAGATCAAAGTTGATTCAGCGGGGATATGTGGAACGGATCTACATATTTATCAGGACGAGTTCAAGGTTCGTCCACCCGTTGTACTCGGACATGAAATATCCGGTTCGATTGTCGAAGTCGGGAAGGATGTGCCGGATAATTTTAAGATCGGGTTGCGTGTCACTACGGAGACTTATTATCAAACCTGTGGAACCTGTATGTATTGTCGTCAGGGACACCGCAATCTATGTTTAAATCGCCTATCCATTGGCTCAGGCGTTAACGGTGGATTTACACAGTACCTTGTTGTTCCGGCGATGAATGTTCACCCATTGCCTGATAACGTTGATTTCGAGTCCGGTGCATTAACCGAACCACTTGCATGTGTTGTTCATGGCGTATTGAGTTCAAGAAGCATCACTGCCGGAGATGTCGCTGTCATTGCCGGACCTGGAGCAATAGGACTACTCACACTACAGGTTGTGAAAACAGCCGGTGCGACGGTGGTTATGCTTGGCACCGATGCTGATAAGAACCGGCTAAAACTTGCCGGAGAACTCGGTGCTGACTATACCATTAACGTTCAGCAACAAGCCCCCGAACAGCTAATACGGGCGATCACGCAGGAAGGTCTGGGGGCGGATGTCGTTTATGAATGCTCTGGAGCAGGCGCGGCGGCACAACAATTGCTAAAGCTCGTAAAGCGCAAAGGACGCTACGTTCAAATCGGGCTATTCGGCAAACCGGTTGCGTGGGATCTGGATCAAGTCTGCTATAAGGAATTGATCGTCACTGGAAGCAATGCAAGTGTGCCCTGGGCATGGGATAAAGCACTTAAACTCATGGCGGATGGTCTTGTAAAGACGACCCCGCTCATCACAGATCGCTATCGCATCACCGAGTGGGAACCTGCGTTCAAGTCCTTTAATGCGAAGCAAGGTGTAAAAACGTTATTCAAGCCTGTTTAAATTTGAGGCGGAATCTAATTTTTCCTACTGTGTTAAATCCTTAGGAGTATAAATGATTGAGAAAATAGTCGACTTTATTAACGGACAGTGGACGGATGTGAATCACGCTGACGTTATACAGGTCATTAATCCCGCGTTGGGAACCGCGTTTGCAGAGGTGCTTATGACTCCTCAAGATGTCGTCGCGCAGGCAGTTGAAGCCGGTCATCTAGCATATCAAGAGTGGCGTTATGTCCCTGTAACTGATCGAATTCAACACCTCTTTAAATTCAAAATGCTACTAGAGAGCCACATAGACGAACTCGCGAAAATAATTACAACTGAATGCGGAAAAACCTATAAAGAAAGCGTTGGTGAATTACGGCGCGGAATAGAAAATGTTGAAACGGCGATCGGAATGCCGACCCTGATGCAGGGATATAATAACGAGGACATTGCCCGTGGTATTGATGAGCATATGTTCCGTCAAGCGCTTGGTGTTGTCACTGCAATCACACCGTTTAACTTTCCTGCCATGATTCCTCTCTGGTTCTTGCCCTATGCGGTGGCAACCGGAAACACCTTTATTCTCAAACCTAGTGAAAAAGTCCCCGCGACGACTGCCAAATTATTCGAGCTTATTGAACAATCTGGCTTTCCAGCAGGCGTAGTCCAGCTTATCAATGGTGGCAAAGAAACGGTTGACGCACTGCTTGAGCATCCAATGGTAAAAGCGGTGAGTTTTGTCGGAAGCACCCCTGTCGCGAAACATATCTATGGACGAGCAACGGCTAATGGCAAGCGCGCACAGTGTCAGGGAGGCGCAAAAAACCCCATTATTGTGATGCCCGATGCAGATATGGATACGACAACCCACATTGTGGCGGATAGCGCTTTTGGTTGTGCGGGACAACGCTGTCTGGCAACATCGACAGTCATTACCGTCGGCGCGGCTCAACAGGTGTTCACCAATCAGATTGTTGATGCCGCAGTCAACCGGCGCGTGGGATGTGGTTTGGATGATGATGTGCAGATGGGACCGGTCATCACTCCCGAAAGCCGGACACGCATTGAGGGCTTTATTCGACAAGCAGAACTGGAAAATATTAGCGTTCTGGTCGATGGTCGGGGCAAATCGGTAGCCGGCTTTGCAGATGGTTACTGGATTGCGCCTACGGTGCTCGATAATGTGCCGACTCAGAGCGATCTCGCAACCACAGAAATTTTTGGACCTGTCTTGAGTTTGATGCACGCAAATACTGTTGACGAAGCCATCGCTCTGGTGAATGCGCGTAAATTTGGGAATATGGCATGTATCTTCACAAACAGTGGTTCGGTTGCGCGCAAGTTTCGTAATCAAGCGGACGCAGGAAATATCGGGGTCAACATCGGCGTGGCCGCTCCGATGGCATTTTTCCCGTTCAGCGGTTGGAATGACAGCTTCTTTGGAGATTTACATGCACAGGGACGGCACGGTGTTGAATTTTATACACAGACCAAAGTAGTGGTTGAACGCTGGCCCCGCGAATGGAGTCGTCAATTTTAGTGGCACAATGACAGGTGACAACCGCACGAGTAAGTCAAATATGAGGAGTAAACATGAATACCGATCAAATCGATACTAGTCCGCTTCAAGAAATGGTTGCTAAGACCATAACCGATTTCTGGAATGATTCATGTTCGGTTGAGGAGTTGACCTATGCTATTGAACATGGCGCTGTGGGTGCTACGAGTAACCCTACTATTGTGCTGGCGGCACTCAAACAGGATATGCACCTATGGGAACAACGTATCGAAGAACTTATCATCGAGAACCCATCTTGGACAGAGGTTGAGATTACGTGGAAAATTATCGAAGAAGTTGCTGTTCATGGATCAAAGTTGCTGTTGCCTGTGTTTGAGCGTGAAAACGGTCAAAAAGGACGGCTCTCTATTCAGACCAATCCAGCCAATTACCGGACGGCGGAAGCAATTATAAGGCAGGCACAATATTTTGATACACTCGCGCCCAACATGCAGGTAAAAATACCCTCCACCTCTGCGGGCATCAAAGCAATCGAAGAAACAACCTATCACGGGGTCAATATCAACGCCACAGTATGTTTCAGTGTATCTCAAGCCTTAGCCGTTGCTGAAGCCGTGGAACGTGGTTTAAGCCGCCGTGTCGCCGAAAACAAAGACATTGAGAACTTACGACCGGTTTGTACGATTATGGTGGGACGTGTTGATGATTGGATGGGTGTGATCGTGAACCGTGATCAAATTACGATGAATCCGTGCTCCATTCACTGGGCGGGTGTTGCGGTTATGAAAAATGCTTATCGAATCTTTCAGGAACGTGGCTACAAGACGCGGCTATTGGCGGCGGCGTATCGCCATCATCTCCATTGGTCCGAATTTATTGGCGGAGACATGATTTTGACCATCCCGTCAGAGTGGCAAAAGCGATTCAATGTTTCAGAAATAGAGATAAAATCGCGCATGGCTACGGCTGTTGATCAAACCATTATTGACGATCTTTATTCTCATATTCCGGATTTCCGAAAAGCGTATGATGCTGATGGTCTGGCAATGTCCGAATTTGACTCATTCGGGGCGACTGTACGCACTCTGCGTGGCTTTATTGCGTCCTATCATGATTTGATTGCCCTTATCCGTGAAAAGTTCATGCTACCCAATCCTGATGTTACTTAATTTGTCTATTTAACTATTTTGAGAGGCAATAGAAATTGCAAGGGTGGTTGCAGTTTAAGAAACCATGATTTCTAGCTGGCAGATTATGTAGCAATGCCTCGCGACCGTTCTGGAAATATGGAGAACCCCAAGATTGCCACAAATTGAATACTGTGATGCCTTAGCCTGGATATTAATTCCTATTATCTAAAAGCCATTGTTAAGGCATCTCCGCCGATTTATGTCTGTAAAATACAATCAGCTGAATTGCAATGTTCGTCCTCCACTAAATGAGATTGAAACTCGGTTTGGCGCAAAATCCGCCGCTTATGTCGCACCATTCCCAATGGATTTCACGCACTTTCTAGCCCTAATTTATACCCCTACATAGCAATACAATAATCATTCACATTAGCCAGTGACAATAGCATCAACACAACAACATAAAAGCGCTTTCATAAAATCTGGTTTTTCAGTTCGGAGACTTCCACCCATCAATGACCTATGAAATGGCTTGTTTTTCGCTTGAAAAACAATTAATTACGTATCCTCCTTAAGCAAAATTTGACAAAATAAACGATTCGATTTATCTTATATGGAAGCGCTTCCTGAATTTTATATGAGAGAATCGATGACCGAGAATCCAGTAAATCCATTGCGTGAACAAAAGGTCACAATTGACGACGTAGCCATGTTAGCTGGCGTGTCCATCTCGACAGTGAGCCGTGTTCTCAATACCAGTGGATATGTTTCCAAGAAAACAGCCGATAAGGTTAACGATGCGATCAGGAAATTAAAATTTGTTCCACAGAGTAGCGCACGCAATCTGGCAAGCAATCGAACCAATACATTAGGACTGGTTGTTCATGAATTAGCCGCGCCATTCATCCTGCCCCTCTTGCGTGGCATTGAGAACGCCACCCGTGACAGTGGTTTAAATCTTCTTGTGGGCGCAACGATGGATAAACGCCGCCTCATGGCAACTTTGGGTGAGCACAACGCGGATGGCTTATTGGTGACGGCTGGTTGTATCACAGATGAGGAACTTCTTCGTTTGTATTATGCCAAATTCCCGATTGTGCTGATGTTTCGTAAACCCCCAGATGGGTTCGACATCCCTTATATTGTCGCGGAAAATCGTCAGAGCAGTTCTGCGATGGTGAGTCATTTAATCAAAGATTGTGGACGGCGAAGGATCGCTTTCCTGCGTGGTCTGGAAGCAGATTATGACTCCCATCAACGTGAATTGGGTTATCGTGACGCATTAGCCGAACATGGCATCCCGTTCGACGAGTCTCTCGTAGGGTATGGCGGTTTTGATGAAGCGGTCGCACGCAACACAATCGAGACATGGCTTGAAAAAGACCTTGCTTTTGATGCGGTGTTCGCCGGTGACGATGAAGCCGCTGTGGGTGTTTATCATGCCGCAGAAAGTGCTGGCTTGAGTATTCCAGACGACATTATGGTTGTTGGATTTGATGATGATTACCTTGCCCGCCGGATGATTCCCTCTCTTACAACCGTTCACGTACCCATCGAAGAAATCGGCAAGAATGCGACCTGTATGTTGATTGATTTAATCAACGGAAAATATGTTGAGTCCATGACCTTACCTACCGAAGTGGTCATTCGACGCTCGTCCTGTATAAGTTAGAGGAGGCAAATCACCCACCGATTACGTTTGTAGAAATTCTAATTTGATTTTGCTAATGGAGATGAGGTCGAAAGAAAATGTTTAAATCACGCGCTACAAAAATCATAAGTATACTCGCTATTTCCTGCCTGTTTCTCATCATCGCGCCCCTTCAGGCACAAGATAGCATCACCCTGCGTATCCTGCACAATTGGGGTCCCGAAGATTCTAAAGGCCCAGCGATGCAAGCCGTATTTGATGGTTTCATGGAGCTTTACCCGAATGTAACCATCGAAACCGAAGTTCTACCAGACCCTGATATCCCGACCCGTGTTGAAACCGCTTTCCTTGGTGGGGAAGAACCTGATTTAATCTTCCAGAATTACCTTGGAGAATCACTGGAATGGGTGGATGCCGGTGTGACCATTCCCGTGACCGACTTGATTGACGAATGGGGCTTTGAGGGGCAATTCCTTGATGCCGCCCTGAGCCAATATACGCGTGCAGATGGTGAAGTCGCCGCGTTCCCATTAGAAGGCTTCAATTGGCCCATCTGGTACAACACCGCAATCTTTGAAGAAGCGGGTGTTGAAATTCCCACCACTATTGAGGAACTTCTTGCCGCTTCGGTAGCTATACGTGAAGCGGGCTATCAGCCTTTCGCGGTTGGTGGATCAGATTGGACGGGCTATCGCTTTAGCCAACTCCTACTCGTAAGCGGATTACCGCAGGACGAAGCCATTGAACTGCTGACGAATGGTGGATTTTCCGAAAACGAACATGCGCTGGCGGCGATGGAAGCCTTCGTGCAGATGCGCGATGGCGGTGTGTTTGCCGACAACGTCGAGGGGTTGGACTTCGCGCTACAAAACGAATTATTCTTTACCGGACAAGCGGCGATGATGCACGGTGGCGCGTGGAGTTATGCGGATCTGCCAGAGGAACTTCAGGATAGTGTTGTACTTGGTGGATTCCCACTTATTGCTGACTCGCCATATGATATGCCAACTGCATGGGCAGGCTTCACCGCAAAGGGTGTTCACATTACACGCAATGGTGCAGAGCATATGGACGTAGTACGGGATTTCATCCAATTCCTGTATCAGCCGGAAAATATCGCACGTTTCGTAGAAGATGCAGGCATGGTGCCGCCTATGAACGTCGAAGTCAATGAGTCACAGCTAAATCCGCTCTTCTTACGCTCACTTTCACTGCCGGAAACAGCAACTTATGTCTATCTTGCAGAGCTATCCATTCCAGCTGTTGTCAATCCAGATTGGGTGGCGTTTGCTGGAGACATCTATATCCCGAATGATCTTTCAGCAACCGATATCTTAGCGGGGATTGACGAAATCTACGCCGACACGCTTGAATGACCAAGACAATAAGCGCACAGAGAGGATCGCACGAATGCGGTTCCTCTCTATGCTAATTGAAGACCCGCCTCTGGATTGATCGGAAGTCTAACAGAGGCAGGTGATGTTTCATTATAACAAAATGAATCATCGAATATACAACATATGAATTTGCATCATTCAAGATCGAAATGTTTGGGCAAACCTAATGGCACAGATTAATTTGACGACTCGCCCTGTTATGACAACAAAATCGACCTTTCGTATCAATAAGCGTATCCTTTTCTGGCTCCTCATCGGACCGGCATTAGTGCTATTCGCAATATTGATGCTATACCCACTGGGTAATATGTTTTATGTGAGTATGCTCGATTGGCGCGGTCTATTGCGTCCGAGCACGTTCTCCGGTCTGGAAAATTACCAGCGATTGCTTGAGCAGGATGACTTTTCCGTCGCGGTGCGTAATACATTCATACATATTGGCATCGCATTACCGATGACCATCTATCCGGCATTCTTCATCGCGTTCTGGCTGTCGTTCCGTCCGCGTGGGCATCGCTTACTTCGCATCATCTTCTTTTCACCAGCGATGATCGCCCCACCCGGCAAAGCACTCATCTTTTTGGGGCTATATTTCCCGGATGGCATTATCAATCAGATGCTAACATCAGTTGGACTGCAAAATTTAACGCATGTTTGGCTGGCTGATCCTTCAACTTCATTGGGCGCGATAATCGCCATTGATGTTTGGGGCGGCATAGGCTTTTATGCGGTATTGTTCTATGCCATGCTCTCGAACATCCCCGCCGAACTTTACGAAGCCGCACGAATCGATGGCGCGAACGAGTGGACAATTATGCGGAAAATCGCCTATCCGTTGCTCCTAGATTTTGTCGGTGTGGCGTTGATGTTGCATTTTATGTGGCTTTTGCTTGGCTCATCGCAAAACGTGTTGCTATTGACGCAAGGTGGACCGGGAAATTCGTCTCTCACCCTCGGTTATTACCTCTATGAGCAGGCATTTGAAGTCAAACGGTTGGGTTATAGTCAGGCGATTGGTGTGGTGATCTTTGCGATAGGCATTATCGGTATGTTCCTCATACGTCGAACAACCAATCGTGTGTATGAGTTCTAGGAGACTAGCAATGAAACTAACTCAAACCTCGCGGACGTTTAACACGGTTGGTTATGGGGTTGCCCTGCTCTACGCGCTGACCATTATCGTTCCGATCTCATTTATTGTGCTATCAGCATTCAAGGATCATTCTGATATTCTGGCAAATCCGCTTTCACTGCCAACGAACCTGAGCATCGATAATTTTTTTGAAGCACAGGAACGTGCAAACCTGCTCACAGCCATGCTGAACACAGCATCGGTTATCATCGGGGCAGAAGTGTTTAATCTCGTGTTCTGTTACGTTGCCGCCTATGGTATTGCACGCATTAAGTTAGCTGAGTCACGATTAGTTGAGGCGGTGTTCAGTGCAGGCTTTCTTATTCCAGCCTTTGCTATCATCCTACCTGTCTTTTTGTTGGCGGCGAACCTTGGCGTGTTATATGAGCCGGGTTATTTGATCGCCTTTTACGCGGTGTCCCGTTTTCCATTGACCATCGTCATACTCGCCAGCGCAATGCGGCAAATCCCGCAAGATTTCGAAGATTCTGCGGTCATTGATGGAGCCAATCGCTTACAGGTCATCCAGCATGTTTTCCTTCCGCTCACCCGTTCCGCGGTAGCGACGGTCATCATCCTGAACTTTCTGTATGTCTGGAATGAATATCTCTTTGCGCTCATTTTGCTTCCGGGGGATTTTAAGACCATTCAGCTCGCAGTCCCCCTGCTACGTGCCGAACGCTCGGTAGACTACGGATTGATTTCAGCAGGTATTGTCATCAGCCTCATTCCAATTTATATCATCTTCATTATCTTTCAAGAAAGTATCGTCAAAGGACTTACATCCGGCGGTCTAAAAGGATAATCAATAACTTACAGAGGTCTCACATGAAAATTGTAGTTATCGGTGGTGGTTCAACCTATACGCCGGAGCTTGTTAAGGGATTTATCAACACACAGGCAACATTACCTCTCACTGAGCTGTGTTTAATGGACATTGATGCCCACCGTCTGGAGATTGTCGGCGGATTTGCACAACGGATGGTAACAAGTGCGAATGGCAACTTTGATGTAACGTTAACCACCCATCGAAAGCAGGCGATCAAAGACGCGGCATATGTCATCACGCAATTTCGCGTTGGTGGTATGCACGCACGACGCGAAGATGAATACCTTGGTCGGCGGCACGGCATTATCGGTCAAGAAACAACCGGTGTAGGAGGCATGGCGAAGGCACTACGCACCATCCCAATCATCCTGGATATTGCACGTGAAATGCGCGAGCTTGCGCCCAATGCACCGCTCATCAACTTCACCAATCCGGCAGGCTTAGTGACACAAGCTCTTGTGGAATATGCACCTGAAATCGTGAGCATCGGCGTATGCAATGTACCGATGATTACGAAAATGCGCCTGCTAGATGGGCTTGCAACGCGCGGGATTACGGTTGAACCTCAGCGTGCAGAACTGGACACACTCGGACTCAACCATTTAAGCTGGCATCGTGGACTTACGATTGATGGTGAGGACGTGTGGTCACAGGTACTTGAAGGTCTACAAGCTGATCCTGAAGCCTTCGCGCTCGGTTCGTGGGATAGCGACACACTCAATACCTTGCACATGATCCCGAATTATTATCTGGAATATTTCTACTATACAGAGAAAAAACGTCAATCGCAGGACGCATGGCCTCCATCACGCGCTGAAGAAGTGATGGACATTGAGCGTGAATTATTAGCCTACTACGCGAATACATCGAATGATATTCCGCCTGAAAGTTTAGAGCAACGGGGCGGGGCATATTACTCGACGGTTGCCACATTGTTGGTGAATGCCCATCATAATGACACCGGTGAAGTCCACGTTGTCAACACGCTGAATAATGGCGCAGTTGTAGAGTGGCCCGACAATTGGGTGCTGGAATTACCGGCTCATATCGACAGGCAAGGCGCACATCCCCTGCCTGCACAGCCCTTGCCCTTAGAAGTCTTCGGGTTGATCGCGACAATCAAATCTTATGAGTTATTGACCGTTGAAGCCGCTGTCCATGGTGACCTATCGGCAATACGTAAAGCCCTCTTAGCACACCCGTTGGGACCGCCCGCCGATCATATCAATGCCGTAATTGATGATCTGCTGACAGTCAATCGGGATTACTTACCTCAGTTTGCCGCCATGCAGAATGGGGTGTAACCTATGACTCAATTTTTCCTTGGTGTAGATGTCGGCGGGACAAAAACTCACGCGGTTTTGGCGAACGAAACGGGACAAATCTTAGCATTTCATACGGACGAAGCCGGCAATCCCGAAGTCACTGGATTTTCGCACCTGGCAACACTCAATCAGCGTGTGGTACACGCAATCTGCGATCAGGCAGGCATTGAGTTACATCATATTAGCGGAGCGGCATTTGGTATCGCCGGCTTCGACTGGCGTTCTCAAACCGCCCAATTTCAAGACGTTGTCAGGATGGACGGTCTCACAGACAACGTCATGGTCACCAATGATACGATTCTCGGATTAACTGCCGGCGCAACAGCCGGTTGGGGCATCTGTTTAGTTGCTGGAACGAGTTTTAATTGTCGTGGGCGCACACTTGATGGACGCGAAGGACGCGTGATTGGCGATGGGTTACGCTGGGGCGAGGGGGCGGGTGCGCTTGAACTTGCGACATATGCGGTGGAGGCAATTTGCGCGGCATGGGCGCGGCGGGGAGAGCCAACCTCATTGACACAAGCCTTATTACAATATTATGGCTATACTTCCATCGATATGTTAATTGAAGACCTTGTGCTTTTTAGAAAGAAAATCGAGCCGGATTTTGCCTTAAGGGTTTTTGAAATGGCACACGATGGGGATCTTGTTGCCAACAAGTGCGTTATCCGTGCCGCTGAATCACTGGGGAGTCTGGCATTCGGTGTAATACGGCAATTATCTCTGGAACGGGAAAACTTCGAGGTAGTTTTGACAGGCAGTATGTTTAAAGCAGGGGCGATACTCATTGATCCGCTAAAAACCTATATAAGCAAACATGCACCGGGGGCAACGCTGGTTCATCTAGAAGCGCCGCCTGTTGCCGGAGCGGTCATGCTTGCAATACAGCAACAGAGGGCTATCCACACACATAAATTTCGGGCGACCCTACTTGCAAATCTCGCTGACTATTATCCGGCAACATCAATCGTTACAGGAGGAGGCACTTCTGCATGAAAGCGATTATGCTGATGTTCGACTCGCTTAATCGGCATTGCTTGCCACCTTATGGGTGTGACCGGGTTAAAGCCCCTAATTTTGACAGGTTAGCAAAACGAACTGTCACATTCCAGAACGCCTATGTCGGCAGTATGCCCTGTATACCGGCGCGACGGGAATTACATACAGGTCGTTATAATTTCTTACATCGCAGTTGGGGACCTCTCGAACCTTTTGATGATTCAATGCCACAACTTCTTGGCGAAAATGGCATCTACTCACATCTCGTCAGCGATCACACCCATTATTGGGAAGATGGCGGGGCGACGTATCACAATCGGTATTCAAGTTGGGAGATCATTCGTGGGCAAGAGGGGGATGCGTGGAAAGGGCATGTCGCCGATCCACAACCACCACCCAATATCAACGGGGAAAGAGGGCAACGCACCCGTCAGGATTGGGTTAATCGGACTTATCTACATTCCAATGAAGCCATGCCACAGGTACAGACGGTTGATCGAGGGCTTGAGTTCATTACCACAAATCATGCTGAAGACAACTGGTTTTTGCAGATCGAAACGTTTGATCCACATGAACCATTTTTCACACAAGCTGAATTTCAAGACTTATATCCACATGACTACGATGGACCACTTTTCGATTGGCCCGCATATGAACACGTCAGCGAAACACCGGAACAAGTCGCACACTTACGCTATCAATATGCCTCACTCGTGAGCATGTGCGACGCGCAATTGGGACGCGTGCTTGATGCGATGGACAAGTACAACCTGTGGCAAAACACCTTGCTGATTGTCTGCACCGATCACGGGTTTATGTTAGGTGAGCATGAGTGGTGGGCAAAAGTAAAACAGCCTTTTTATCAGGAAATCGCGCATATCCCGCTGTTCATCTGGGATCCGCGCAGTCAAATCACTCATGAATCGCGTTCATCACTTGTTCAACTCATTGATCTCCCTGCGACCTTGCTTGATTACTTCGGTGTAGAGAAACCATCAGAT
Source organism: Aggregatilineales bacterium (assembly GCA_040219275.1). Classification (GTDB taxonomy): domain Bacteria; phylum Chloroflexota; class Anaerolineae; order Aggregatilineales; family Phototrophicaceae; genus JAVJSU01. The sequence goes on from JAVJSU010000049.1 coordinate 27,900, forward strand.
ATGCAGGGACACACACTTAAAGATGTGATAACGTATGATACGCCGGTAAGGGATAGTGCATTATTCGGGATTCATGGCGGTCACATTAACGTGACCGACGGCACATATGTGTATATGCGTGCACCTGTAAATCAGGACAACGCGCCACTCTACGAATATACATTGATGCCAACGCACATGGATAAACCTTTTTCGCCTGAAGAACTAAATAGCGCGGAACTAGAACCACCGTTTACTTTCACAAAGGGCTGTCCGGTGCTCAAGTTACCTGCACGCCCGTGGGTAAATCCGTTTCCGTTTGGGACATTGTTATTCGATGTACGTCATGATCCAGAACAGCTCAACCCTATAACAACAGCAGAACCACACATCGAATCACGCATGGTTGATCTGATGAAAAACCTGATGCAATCTAACGATGCTCCAAAAGAACAATACGACCGGTTGGGATTATCCGAGTAGGTGGACTACAGACCAATTTGACTATCCCAATGGGGTTAGGGGCGATCTCTGCTTGCTCGACGAAATGTAATCCTTATGCGTGATCTGTAAACGGGGCTAAATTCGGATGAAATGTGATCTCCGATTTCACATCACTGATTCCTGAGCAAGCCCATTGTTTACGCGCTTGGTCGTCAAGAAGCAACCCGTGTCCGGGGCGTTCTGGCGCATAAGCGAAACCGCCACTGATTTTGACAGGTGTTTCTAGCAAGTGAATAAAATTGTGAAACGCATATTCAATGGCAATACATTCCGGCAGGGCGGCGGCTAAATGTACGCCTACTTCAAAAAGCGTGTTGCCCAGTGAAATGGGAATTCCCGCTTCTGCCGCCAGCCAACCGATCCTCAAGCCGTCCGAAATCTGCCCATGGATATTGAGTATATCTACAATACCCGACTCGATTAACCGTCGTTTTCCACTGGTATCAACATACTCGCCAATATTTAAATGCACATCCGGTAATGCGGATTTGATAAAACGAAGACCTTCAATATCTTCACGTAAGATCGGGTCTTCTACCCAGAAAATATCGATCCCCGCTCGCTGAAACAGCCGTACGCGCCGTACAGTTTCTTTAGGCGACCAAGACTCATTGGCATCTATCATCAATCGTGTCTCTGATCCCATGATAGATTGAATTAATTTCAGGCGGTCAAGCTCCCATTGTACGTCCTTGTGACCGACCTTAGCTTTGAAGGCTGTAAATCCCTGTGCTTTCACCTGCCGGAGATAATGCGTGAGTGCATCATCACACAAATGAAATTCAAGTAAACTAGCATAAACGGGCACGTGTGCTTCGGTACCACCAAGATACCGAAACAACGGTAAATCTGCACCTTTAGCCGCAATATCCCAGAGTGCCGTATTAATTGCACCGCCAAAATCAATCGTCGTCTTTGATGACCGATTCCCGCCACGTGGTCGTGAGATACGATGAATGAGTGTATAGGGATTCTGGTTGAGCACAGACGGTAAAAACTCTAGTTCAAAGATACGTTTAAGTTCATCGAGTGCTGGTAAAGGCGAAAATAGCGATAAGAAAAATCCCGTTCCGACTAATCCTGTGTCTGTCAGTAATTCTAGAATGCCGATGTAGTGCCACTCACTCTTGACCTGTGCATCGCCGATAACGCGATCACGCGGAAAAGCGAAACGCGTTAATTCATAAGAAACAATTTTCATTTTTGAGATACCTTTTGCCGTTTGCTATAACACATTCAGGTTGATTGTGAACAGTTCAAATCATGCAATGGTGGTCGCCAAACCGTCGCGGAGTTGCGATAAGCTCAATGATTGTAAGCCCGCCTCATGACCGATCCAGAGTTTATCATCCTGAAAAAGGAGCACCAGCGCAGGGGGAATATCAGGGATTAATTTCCATGGAGTCGAGTGTGGCGTTACAGAATAACGATACCAGAGGGATGTGGTATCGCTGAGAACACGCACACCCATAGGTAGCGCCAACGCGTTTACAGTTTCAAAATTTTGATCTACAGGTTCAAAATGATGCCCCATGTCTGCCGAGGACCACAAACCGATGGTTTCAGTACCGGCAAAAATATGATTTTCGACATCTACGCCAATACATTGAACCGCATCGGTAATAGTCATGACCTGTTTCCATGCTCTGCCACCATTCGGCGAGCGATATAAGCCACCTTCTGTGCCAACAAAGACGGTTTCCCAGTGAGGCCACTCTAAACGTGAGGGCATCCAGCTTATACATAGCACAGGATGCTGATGTAAACCAACATTGACCTGCTCCCAGTGCTCACCATAATCTGTGCTACGTAAAACATGTCCTTCCTGCGTTCCTGCGAGTATAACCGAATCATTTTCTGGCTGAGCTACTAAACAGGTTACAAGCGCGTCCACGCCGTCCAACCATGCCGCCGTCCAACTTATGCCATTATCTTTGCTAAACACAATGCCATGAGGGCTACCCGCAACGATAATTCGATCCGATAATGCAAGACATGTAAGCACTATTTCTAAAGGTTGATGAACATTTTCGACATGATTAGACTCAATACGAAGCAATCCCTGGCTACTTGCCGCCCAGATTACTTCCTTTTGGCTACTTAAGGAAAATATCGTTGGCACGAATTAAGGCTCCATTGAAACTTTAGGTTTGCGATGATGCACAATAACATCGGTTGATAATGCCATTAATGCACTACTGACGGCAGAACGCACCGCTCTTATGATACCTTCTGCGGAATCAACAATTCGCAAATCAGAAGTACCCGTAATCTTGGCGGTTCGTACGTCAAAGACAGTTTTTTGAGTTTTGAGTTTATCAGAGATTACACCGATATTTTCGTATCCGGCATTTTCGAGCAATTGACGAAGCGGTGCACTCAATGCCTTTTGCAAGATGGAGCGGCTAACACTCTGTTTTAGGATATGCTCAAGATGTAATCCAGCCCGATACAACTCTGCCCCGCCGCCGGCAATCACACCGCTTCTCTGGGCGTTGCTGACGATTTTTACGCCACGCTTCGCCAATTCAAGACGGGCATCCCGTTCAATTTCGGAAGCCGCGCCGATCCATAAGCGACACAACACGCCCTCAAGCGATGCAAGACGGCGCTGTATAGCGGGCGTTTTGTGTGGAATTGCGCGTAATTGAAATACTAAATCTCTCACCGCCGCGTGATTCTGTTGTTTTGAGACAATTGTAACGATCTCGTTGTTCACTTCCAACCGCTGAACGTGACCAAAGTAATCGCCTGTCACCTGATTGATAGGATACCCTCGAGACTCCCCGATTACGGTTGCGCCTGTAAGCAATTGTAAATCCTGATACGCCTGCATCCGTTCAATTTCAGTGAGTTTTAGTTGAACGAGCGACACCTTCTGTTTATTCGTATTGGCAATCAAATAATTGAGCGCCTTATGCTCAATATTGGGTGTTATAAGTACCATAGGCTGAGAATCTTGCATAAAACGAAGTAGTTGTTGCAGTTGCACATCTGACTTGAGCGCTTCATCAATCAGTACAATGCAAGGATTCTGCAAAATCACCCGTCTATTTTCCGTATAGAAATGGCTCGCAGGTACTTGAGCAGGGAAATGTGCGCCCTCTAGGTAAATGCGTTCGATTGACCGTGCCGGATGTTTTTCTACGTGGACATAAGCATCTGGTCCAAGCAAATAGGCAATTTCGCCAAGCACCTGCGCCAGTTCAAAATCATCAACTGCCGATAAAGCCACATGCGCCAGCTGATCTTCCGTACATAGCGCCTGTGTATGTTCCCTCAAATATTGCTCAACCTGAAGTAATGCCGTGTTGAGTTCTGCCCGCAACTCACTATATGTTGTTGCCTCGGCCTGTAGTAGTTTGTAACCTTCATTGAAGACTGCACGGGCGATCACAGCGGCAGTTGCCCCACAATCCCCCAAATCTTCACTTATTTTCCAGATCATATTACGCATAATCATCGCGCCAACATCAACTCCCTGATGTTCCAGTTGAACTATCCGCCGCACGATGGTGCCGGAATCATCAAGTAATTCCGGGGCTAAATGATTAAACCGTTGGTTTGCTACAAAACCCGTCACCGGACCTAGCGTAGGGGCGATAAGGTCAGCGACCAAGTTAATGCCCCGTCGCAAATGATGATGTACCTGTGGTTGTAGCCGAACACCGTAAGTAGTCATTATTTATCCTTTAATGCCGGTGAGGCTGATGCCCTCGATGAATGTACGTTGTGCAAAAAAGAAAATGATAATCATCGGTAGCGTGAACATCGTCGCCGCCGCCATTAATAATGCCCATTCAGCACCATGCTGTGTAAAATAGAGTTGTAGCCCGATAGAAAGTGTGTAATTACTCGCATCTCGCATATAAATCAGGGGACCGAGAAAATCGTTCCACGCATAGACCATTTCAAAAATGGCAATCGTAATGATGGCAGGTTTCATCAATGGCACAACAATACGCCAGAAAATACCTAATTCCGTACAGCCATCAATCCGCGCCGCATCATCAAGTTCTGATGGTATCGTCATCATAAACTGCCGCATCAAGAAAATGTAAAAAGCATTGCCCAAAAATGGGGGAATGATGAGTGGCAAAAATGTATTCAACCAGCCAATTTTACTGAACAGAATAAATAGTGGGATCATCCGTACCTGAAAAGGTAACATCATCGTTGCCAGCACAAGGAAGAAAACGATGTTACGCCCCGGCCACTTTATGCGTGCAAAACCATAGGCGATAAAGGTATTTGAAATCACTGCGCCAATCGTGGCTACTGTGGTGTAAAATAGCGAATTGACTGTATAGCGCCAGAAATCTATTGCATCCAGAGCTTCAATATAATTCCCAAAATCAAATGATGCTGGAATCAACGAAACGGGTAGGTCAAAAATTTCTGTATCCTGCTTCAATGAACTGGATACCATCCACAAGAACGGTAGCATGAAAATGATACCAAAGATGATAAGTAGTACATGCTGTATGAAAAAACGCAGTATTTTATCGAGCAAGTAGCGGCGTTTATCAGCACGATATTGTGCGGTTTGATACGGTAAATCTATAATATCTGCCATTGGTCTCCCTTAAATCTAGCGATCATAAACGACCAGCCGACGGGTCGCCCAGATAAATAACATAGTCAATGCCAGAATAATGATGAACAAAATCCACGCCATTGCGGAGGCATATCCCATATCCAGATCAAGAAATGCGCGCTGATACAAATAGAGGGCATAGAGCAAAGTGGAATTATTCGGACCACCACCGGTCATGATGTATGGTTCAGCAAATGCCTGCATGGAAAAAATGACGAGCGTTATCACGTTAAACAGAATCTGCGGGGTCAGCATCGGTAAACTGATGAACCAGACTTTCTGGAAAACATTTGCGCCATCAATATCTGCCGCTTCATACAATTGTCGCGGAACATCGTTGAAGCCGGCTAAGTAAATCAATACCGCCCGACCACTACTCCAAACTGCAATCAGTACGATAGAAAAAAGTGCTGTATTGGGTGAAGCTAACCAACGTGGACCATCAATGCCTATTCGCTCCAGTAGACCATTAAGCAGACCATATCGCGGATTTAAAATCCAAACCCATGTCATCGTCGCCGCCACAGTTGGCACAAGCACAGGCAAGAAAAACACCGTTCTATAAATGGATAGACCACGTACGTTGAGGCTTAACAGAAAGGCAATAGCAAGATCAAATATAGTCGCAATAACCACCAACATCGCCACATACTTGATTGTGTTTTCTAGCGATTTCCAGAACAGATCATCGTACTGTGTCAGCTCTTCGTAGTTAAAATTGCCCACCCATTCTGGCGTAAAATCAATGATGTTAAAATCCGTGAAGCTAAAATAAAAAGATGCCCCAATAGGATAAGCTGTGAAGATCAGAAATCCAATAATCCATGGAAAAATAAAGAAAAGCGCCCAACCAAGTTGCCGCCGTTTCAAATTTTGCATATAAAAACCTTAAATTCCGTTAAGTTTCAAAACGTCCTTACTTGAAGCCATTTTGGATACTGCCCTTAGAAGTTTACGGATACTTACTTGCGTAAATCCGCCAAAATTCGGTCACCGGGCTGATGATCTCTATAACAAAAAGCGAAACGAGATGTTTAAGTGTGACAAACATCTCGTTCGCTATGATGGCTCTTCTCTTAACGACGAAGTTCGCGCTCGGCACTTTCCTGAACATCCTGAAGAACTTCAGCAGGATCAGCTCCATCGAAGAACATGCGATCAAGCGCATCATCAGAAATGGTGCGGAGCAAGAACCCATATGCAGGGAACTGACCATAATAACGTGAACGGGGCAGAATTTCATCACGGGCAAGCGGCAACCATCCTGCGGCGGCTTCTACATCCGGATCATTGGCAAGGCTCGGACGTGAAGGCATCACTGAATCCACTAGCGACTTGTTAAGCGCCACAAATTTTGAACTGGTCATGAAATTCGCAAACCTGAAGCCACCTTCAGGATTTGCTGAACGTACCGGAACAAGATACATGTTGGCTTCAATATCGCCGGGTGCTCCATCAACACCCGCGGGTGATGGGAAGGGCGCAATCCCGAAATCAACATCCGGACCATACTCACCCATATCATTATAGATATAGCTGTTCAATGCCCAAATTGCGATGCGACCCGTATAGTAAATACCATCCGGTGTCTGACGACCAAAACCTGAGCCGCCATACGTGCTGGCATAGGCTTCAATGTTTTCTGCGCCATAACGATCCGCAAATGATTTTAGCCATTCAAACATAGCGAGCATTTCAGGATTATTAATGTTGAACGTACCAGCTTCAGCATCCCAGAAGTTTTGACCACCAAACGCCGCATACCATGCAAATGGTAAGAAGCCCGGAATTGTTGGGATGAATCCTACGCGCTCGATTTCACCATCATCAGCAAGCAACGTCGCGGCTTCACCCATTTCTACCCAACCCTCAAGCGTGTCTGGCATGACTTCAGGATCAATCCCAACTTCACGCAGAATATCCTTGTTATAGAACATCATACGGACTGTTGTGGAGTGACTCATCCCGAAGATCTGACCATCATAGGTCATTGCGTCACGCGTTCCGGGCCAGAAATCATCCAGATTACCGTTATGGGCTTCGATATAGTCATCAAGCGGTGTAAGTACGCCTTCTGCGGAATCTGTTTGAACAATCCAATCCCATCCACGGAACGCATCGGGTGCATCACCAGCGGCTACAGATCGCAATACCTGATCGCGCAATTCCCCCCACGGAACAACCACATGATTTACTTCCGTACCGGGATTCTCCTCCATGAATTGCTCAACTGCACTATTCATTGCATCAGCCATACGACCTTGTCCAAAACCAGTCCACAATTCTATTGTGTCTGTTTGAGCAAGCGCGCGCATTGGTGTTATCGACGAAACGTTCGGGATACCAAACCCACCCGCCACGCCGGCAACTGTCGTCGCGCCCATGATCTTAAGCATTTCCCTGCGGCTAAGTCCTTTTTTCATGCGAAATATCTCCAAAATTATTGTTCAATGTAATTTAGTCAACCGATCTACCTAAATTTAATCGAATTATATAGAGATTCTATAAACTCGTCAAGAAATTGCTAATTCAAGGGGGAGAATTGTTTGACAAAAGCTGATTATGTCTCTATTATTTAGTAAATCGGTTTACTAAAGAACGTAAAAACATGGTAAATAAGGCTTCAGACAAACTCAATATGCGGATTACACTTCAAGATGTTGCTGACGATGCTGGTGTGTCTCGGTCGACTGCATCATTAGTACTGAACAATAATTCCCGCATTTCAGATCCAACGCGTGAACGTGTACTCAATTCTGTCAAAAGACTTGGCTATATTTACAATCAGAAAGCGGCGAGCCTCCGCACTCAGCGATCCAACACTATCGGGTTGATTATTACTGATATCACTAACCCTTTTTACGCAGAACTGATCCACGGGATTGAGGTGGAACTTAAGCGAAATGGCTATATCGCTCTTTTAGGTAGCACTGCGGATCTCATTGAAAATCAGAATGATTTGTTACGCATCATGCAGGAACGCTCTGTTGATGGCATCATCCTCGTTCCCGCAGAAAACACGACAATTGACGCGATAGAACATCTAAAAAGTGATGTTTCAACCGTACTGGTCTCGCGCTATTTGCAAGGTGTACAGGTTGATTATGTGGGGATTGACAATGAACTCGGTGCACGGCGTGCAATGGAAGCGCTCATTGATAAAGGGCATGAACGAATCGCGTTTATCGGTGGTGCCCATAATTCCTCTGCACGGCAGGATCGTCTTATGGGCTATACCAGCATCCTTGAAAAATACACGCTTCCGCAATCTGAACAGCTTATTATGAGCACTCCCGTAACACGCTCTGGTGGATTTAAAGCCGTTCAATCTCTTCTAAGGATGGAGAATCCCCCGACGGCGGCGCTCTGTTATAACGATGTGGTCGCCTTCGGTGTCATGCTTGGTTTGCGTCAGGCAGGGTTAGAACCCGGACATGATTTTTCTGTCGTCGGGTTTGATGATGTTGAAGAAGCGGCGTTATGGTCGCCGTCTTTAACAACCATTGCCGCCGAACCATCAAAAATGGGAGAAGAAGCCGCCCGTCTTTTACTACACCGTATCCAAAATCCGGATGAAACCGAGCGACAGATCATCATGCCATCGACACTGGTTCTGCGATCATCAGTCAATATACGTCGCACCTATATTTAAATGCAAAGGCACGGTGATGTCTAAATTAATCTCTTTAAGACAAGCGGCAGAACTCATCCCCGACAATGTCGTCATCTCGATCAGTTCGTCCAGCGGCTTAGGTTGCCCTGACTCAGTGCTACAGGCAATCGGCGAACGCTTTGCAGAAACCGGCTACCCACAAAAGCTGACCACCATTCACCCTATTGCCGCAGGGGATATGTATGGCATTAAGGGCGTTGACCATCTTGCACATGTCGGTTTGCTTAAACGTATTATTTCGGGATCATATCCCAGCGGTCCCTCATCCATGCCATCACCGCGCATCTGGCAGATGATTCCGAAATAATACGTTTAAGCAAACCGACATGTGCAAGATGGTCAACGCCCTTAATGCCATACATATCCCCTGCGGCAATAGGGTGAATGGTGGTCAGCTTTT
>JAVJSU010000050.1:0-16393 GCA_040219275.1 Aggregatilineales bacterium
GGACTCACACCTATTATGTCGGTCATCAGCACAGCAAAGCCAGAGTTGGTGTCTTATTGGATGCTGAAAAGCGCATGTTTTATGTGCTTCACAAGGGACAAATCATTCAGGAGCTGGAAATAGCTGATCTTATTGGTAAACTGATGGCATTTCAGAATTATTTGAAACGCATGTTAGAGGAAGCTCGCACCCAGAAAACCAAGTAATTTATACCTCTATTTCCCCCGTCAACACCGTTCTAACACCCCTTGTTCGTCTGTGGTCACGATGTCACTACGTCATTTAAGGACACAACCGAGAAAAACCATACAGTCGATGTCATAAAACAATTCACCTAGTTCTGGCAAGCTATATTTCACGCAAAAGGCGAGTTCTTCCGTTGATCCATTTCACGCTTGTAGTGATTATTTGCGTAAGGTTGGGCGACACGATGGCGACATGAAACGTCGGCGCTACTTTTATGTCGGCAAGAGGCATGGCGTGCAGATTTTCGAGCCATACAATCCCATCACAAATGCACTAGAAACGTATCTCAATCAGCGATTGATATGGAGAGAATCGGATGAGCGGTTCGAGCAGGCGCGAATGAATTATAGATGCGCTGTTCGGATTGAGGGCTAATACGCGGACAAAAAGTTTATGGACTATAGGGGTTAAACAAGATTTGTAAAAATTGGGATGCGGTGTCTCATTCCTTTACACCGACTCCAGCGGACTCCAGTATAATCTCTGGGAGCAACTGTTACTCTATTTTCGCGAGAGTGGCTCATTTCCATATGGTCTCTAAGAGTAAAGACTATACCAACTTACTCAGGCTCACGTTAATGTCATAATATCACTCTTTTGAATTCAAGATTGATTCTGTGCGCTGAAGGACATCCAGCCCCTGTTGTTTTAGCCAGTAGGGAATATCAATAAGTACCCAGTTTTCCACCAGTTTGTCGCCATCGCGTCGATAGACATCAACGACTTGCATTTCTGAATTCACATTTCCACCAGGTAGACCCAACCAACCACCAATCGGCGTGTTCGATAGATTGGGCCAGCCGAAGAAACAGGCAAAATTACCCTCAGCGAAACGACAGACATGCCCATGTCCCTTCTTATCGGCTAAATTACCGCGAAAAGGAAGCTGATGCTGTTCCTGATAGCGCGGAATCGTATAGGTTGCTCCCACACCGGCGGGACCATACCAGATCATATCATCATGCCATGTTTTTTGTAATATTTCAGGCGGGCAATCCATTGAACCGCTTTCGTTCAGGGCTGTTAAGTCAGCAACCATCTCATGCACCAACGCTAATGTCTGAACACTCTGAGCTTCCGGTGCATCTTCAAAGAGCAATCCATCATGTGTGCGCGGACCTGGATAAGTGTAATAAACGCCAGTGGATGGAGGAAGTGGATATGCCCCCGCCTGTGCCATTAAACCAATAAGGTCAACAAAAAGCCCCGTCTCTGAAATTTTACCATCTTCAACACAGTGAAATTCTGCATAGCGAAGATTTGCAATTTTGCGTGTATGACGTATACTGAGCCAATCATGGTCAAATAAGCCCATAAAGTTGCCCATGCTCATGACCCATTGTTTACCATCGATCTCGTTTGTACCGCCGATAAAAATGTCCTGCCGGCGTTGCATGTGCTTCAGTGATATCAGTAATGGAGACCAGAATTGGGTGGCAACAGCATCCGCACCATATTGCTCACGGAACGGATAAACGCCACGCCAACGGTAACCTTCAGCGGTAAAAGATCGAATGACTTGCGCTACAGTTTCGGGTGTCGCTTTTTCCAGCGCATCAAAATAACTACGCACCACTGCTTTTGCTTCTTGATATTCGCTCATTACACTGATTCCTAGTCTAATGCCGTTTTTGACGTGCATAAGTCATTTCAAGCATTCGGGCGAAAACATCCACGCCAATTTGATTGTACACATGAAGCAGATCCACGAGCACCCAATTTTCGCGGATTAATCCATTTTCACAACGCCAAAAATCAAGACTTCGCATCGTGATTTTCTGATTAGATGGCGCAATACCAAGCCAGCCGTCGCCACTGATGGTCATGTGCATACCGGGCCACGCCGTAAAACCCACGTAATCACCATCACCGAAAAATGCCCCATCACTCAGTACAGAAGCTCGATCAGGCATCGCATTCAAAAAGGGAATTTGATGCCAATTACGAAACCCCGCGATCCGGCGCATTGACCCGATGCCTGCGGGTCCGTACCAATTAAATTTTGGGTGCCAATAGGTATCGAGTGACATTGCCTCTACGCCCTGTGTTGAATTTTGCAAACCAGCCAACATCGCCCCTACAAGATGAACGCTGGCATCAGCATGGGCTTTGTCATAGGGTGCAATGAGGATGCCATCATTGGTGGCGGGCGCGGGCACAATCCAGTCAACGCCAAGACCGGGTGTCATTGCCCATGCGTTAGCTTGCATCATCACCTGTGGAATATCCCAGAGGGCTTGCATCTCTACAATTTTATTATCTTGCACACGAAAAAATTCATGATAGCGCATCGCAACAAGGTGTTGTGTGGGTGGAATATCGAGCCAGTGGTTTTCAAAGACTCCCATGTAATGCCCCGCACAGCCGACCCAATTGTGACCATTCACTTCACCCGCCATCATGATAAAATCACGACGCTCTAAATCAGGAATGGCAGTAATGAGTGGCACATATGCCTGCTCGAACAGCCCCTCTGCGCCATCTAAATCTTCTAGCGGATGGGCTAAATGGATGATACTATCCGCCGAGAAAAGTGTGCCTAATTGATCTTTTAGGTTGTGCACATCGCAATCGTAAAGCGCCGCCCTGAACTTATTAAGTAACGCTTTATTCTGTTGATGAATCAATGTCGTCATGTGTATTTTCTACAGTCTCAAAAAATTCGGGTGCTTTAGAACCGATGAATGCCAGCACTTTTTTGACATCGTATCCGGCTTGCTCAAGCACACCCAGAATATCAATCAGTACCCAGTTTTCGGCGAGCTTGCGTTCACCACCACGTTCTTCAACGCGCCAAAAATCCATATAGCGCATTTTGATTTGCTCGCCAGTTGCCGGAAGACCGAGCCAATCCTCAGCAAAGGTCATCGTCTGATAACCTGTAGCGGCAACCCAATCACCTTCAGCGATACGCACAATATCTTTAGCATGTTTATCGGGGAAGGCATGAATAAAGGGTTTCCGATAAATCATCTCAAATTCGTCAACACCGTTCATCGTGCCGATTCCCGCAGGGCCATCCCAGACCATATTCTCAAACCAGTAATCAAGCATGAGACCATGAATATTCTTGTTCATAGCCGCATACATATCATCAATGAGTTGTTTGTTTTTCTCAGATTCTTCGTTCATAAATTGTTAACCTTTGACTGCTCCCGCTGTAAGACCTTTTACGAGATTTTTCTGGAAGAACAGGATAACCAGCATAATTGGAATGGTTGCCGAAACTGCCGATGCCGCGGCTAAAGTCAGGTGGCGCGGGTCTTCACCGCCTGTAAAGCGAGAGATCGCCACAGGTAGTGTCCAGTTCGATTGTGTCAGCAAACGTACCAGCAAGAATTCGTTATATGCCAGCAACAGCGAGAACAGGGCTGTTGAGATGATACCGGGCCAGACAATTGGCACGATAACACGTACAAAGGACACTAACCGATTTGCACCATCGACCATGGCTGATTCTTCAAGTTCTTTGGGTACTTCCATGAAGAAACTACGTAGCATCCAGATTGTGAAGGGCTGATTCACAGCGACTAGCGTAATAATCACGAGAAAGTGTGTATCAGTCAGCCCGGTTATCGAACCAATGTAAAAATACGGTAGGATGAAGGCCAGGCGTGGCAGTGCACGAAAAGCGAGTGCCGCAATCAATATGATTACACCGACATAGCCCGCATACCGTGCCAACCCATAACCTGCCAGACAACCAATGCTAATTGACACCACAATCGTTCCGACGGTCACAATGATGGTGTTGATAAAATAGTCATAAAATTGCGAAACATCAACAACTTGCGGGATAATCCACAAGAGAAACATAAACCCTAACCCTACACTTGCGTAAACTAGCCAATCCGGGAGGGGAATATACCGTGCAAAGAGCAAGGCACAAATGAGCAGAACCACTGCCAATAGCAAGAAGAATGCAATGGTCGCCCCTCCTGATTCGGGGATAGAGCGTAACCACACCTCTCGATAATTCTCCCATGTGGGTTCAAATCCCCAGAATAAAGGTGTACGCGAATTGGCATCGCGGAAGGTCTTGAAGGATTGCAATGTTGTCCACAAAAACGGAAAAGCACTATAAATTGCAAATACGATCAAAACGACATGAATAGCAATTCGTCCGTACGGGTTTCTAATTTTATCCATGATTAACGCTCCGCAATCTGTCCCTTGTACGATATATACAGATTTGGTATCAACACAATCAAGATGCCGATCACCGTAATGACAGCCATCGCGTTCGCTTTACCAAGGTTTTGTACTAGCGTTGCTTGCTGGAAAGTATACGTCATGACCGTATTCGCACGATAAATCGGGTTGAGTTGGTCACTGAGGACAAAAACACTGTCGAAGACACGGTAAGCGTCCATAATGGTAAACAATAAAATGAACAAAGTTAGAGAATTAACATGTGGAATAACAATATGACGTATTTTTCGATGCCATGAAGCACCATCAATAGAAGCCGCTTCAATCAAGTCAGCTGGCAATGTTTGCAAACCTGCAAAATATACAACCAGTGTAAATGGTGTAATGTACCAGACCCCGTATGAGATAATCAGCAATTTTACAAAAAGCTCGGTTGGGCGAAAGCGAGCCTCAAAAATCTCTTGATATAAATAAGTTAGTGGGCCCGATGCTTCAAAAAGTTGCTTAAACATTAATGAACCCACAATCGGCACAATAATGAATGGTAGCAAAAATATCGAAAGGTAAATTCCTCGTGTGACGATAGAAACTTGATCGAGAATCAGTGCCATCACAAATCCCAGAATAATCACCAGAGGGACAACAACAATAATGTAAATCGCCGTGAATTCGAAGGCACGCCAAAACTGTTCATCCTGCAACACATCCGTGTAATTTCCCAACCCGATGAATTCTGGATTGGTAACGTTCTGGAAATTCAAGCGTGTCATACCCAGATAAATTGCCATCAATAGTGGAATGAGCATTAACAGTGTCATAATAATGATACTTGGTGAAGCAAATGCAAAAAATGTTCCACGTTTCATAATAGCCTCTTAGATTTTTAGGATGGGGCGTGTATGACAGCAGGAGTCCACGGCAATGGACTCCTACTACAAGTGATAAAGCGGGATATGCCTTATCCGTCGATATAACCTTGTGCAGTTGCTTCTTCAATATAGGCGGCGGCGGCGGCATCGAGTGCTTCCTGCGGTGTCATGTCACCAGTGCCAACAAGTGGCAAGAATTCACCCAGTTTTGCCCGCACGATAGCGATTGCCGGATGCTTGTCATAGATACCAATACCTTCTGCTACTGTAATCCCCGCTGCCTCAAGATATGGACCACCGAATCCCGATGAAGACAGGCGGGTTACCTGACCAACAGCTGCCGCCCGTTGTTGGCTTTCTTCATCGGCTACTTCCATGATAATCTGGAAAATCAATTCGATATCATTGGTCGTTGTTGCTGGAATGGCATAATAATCATTCCAGGCAGAACCTGCACGCGGACTATCTTCCGTTACACGCGGTGCAGGTGCATAGGCAATGACATCAGCAAGGTCGGTACGTTCAGAATCGCTCATATTCGCCGCACGGCTCGCCCACATATTGGTTGCTGGCAGTGTACCCAGTTGCATAGCGACTTCCTGAGCGTTGAGATCGAAGGTGTAACCGAACTCACCCATACAGGCGTTCGCCACATCGAGAAGGAGTTCTACCGCTTGAACGCCTTCTTCACCGTTGAATGCAGGCGTGAGGTCTTCATTTAAGAAGTCGCCACCAAAGGCACGCAGGAATTGGAAGAATTCAATTTCCCATGCCCAGCCAGCAGATAGGTTAATCGTGAAAGGTGCATCATAGTCACGATTATCGAGACCAATAGTATTGCAGGCTTCAATCACATCGCCATAGGTTTCGGGTACTTCAATACCGAATTCGTCAAAAATATCTTGACGGTAGATAAGGTGCAGGGTATTGCTGACAATGGGCACACCATAAATTTGACCATCAACGGTTACACCCTCCCATGCCACCTGCGGGATATCACTTAGATTGTACTCATCCCAATATTGTTCAACCAGGTCATTGAGTGGTGTCAGCCAGCCAGCCCCACCCCATTCACCAACCTGAGCATTGGAGAGGTGTACGATGTCATATGGTGAGTCTCCACCTGTTGAGAGTGCCAAACGTACCTGCTCCTGAGCATCTGCTGATGCCAGCAATTGGGTGTTGATTGTGAGGTTTTCAACGTCATTACACAGTTCAAGTTCTGCCGCATAAAAATCAGTGATGGGGAAAGACCAACCAATCATGTTGATTTCAGATGACTCCGCTGGAGCATCCACATTACAACTATTACTTTCCTGTGCCATGCCGGGAACGCCAACAATCAGCATAAGGATTGCGAGAACGAAGATCATTTTTTTCATCTTATTACCTTTCTTAGAAAATCAATGACGTTATTAAAAAGGTGCGTCCTTGAGGAACAATCACCACCTCTTCCAACTATAATGACCTTATCAAGTGGGACGGTGAATTTGCTTGAGTAACACAAACTCGTCGAATAACGTCCATTCATTTTGAATTTTGCTGTCCTTGATAAGATGTTGACTGATGCCAAGTATGTTGATCCGGTTACCGGTAGGTTCTCCATAGATGCCATACCCGGTATGTGTGCCTGTCATGCGCCAGCGAGTCGCGGTACGATAACCCACTTGCTCATCACCAACACAACAAAAATGCTCTACGGTCACGGCTAAATCAGGGAAGGGCGCAAGTAAAGACAACACATACGCCTGATAATCATTGTGTCCGTGCAGACGACGCATTGATGCACCCTCAAAGGTCATCGTCGTAGCATAAAACTCACGCACTTTATTCAGTAAGCGCCAATTCCAGATTTCATGAATGGCACGCCTGACGAAATTTTCCGGCTCAAACGTTTGGCTTGCCTCAATTAAAGGGGGAGGCAGTTGACCGATACCACGCTCAATATCGCCATCCACCTGCATATCAAGCCCGTTTGATCGCTCTTTACGCGCTATGTCTTTAGCAGTCTTAACCGGGTCTAATCCTAATTGGTGGACGAGCGTCAATTCATCCCGAACCAACCACTCTTCTACAATCATGTTGCGCTTCACCACACAATCCGCAATCGCACGATATTCCACTTTTTTGCCGGTTGGCGGACCATATGCAGACCAACCTCGATTCGTGCCTGAATGCGTTAACCGATGTGAAGAATAAAACCCGACCACGTCATCTCCCCCCCAGATGACTTCATCACCGTACAGGCGACGATCTGGATAGGCGGCTAGGGTTGCAATCGTGCCAGCGAGTACCGCATCCCGCCCGTGAATCGTTTGACCGGAGGTATGAATCTCAATCGTGTTGGCATAATAGTCATAGAGTTTGCCAATCGCTTTTTCTTCCCAGATTTCATGGGTAATGCGGATGATATAATCGACAATATCGGCAAACTTTGGATCAAACCCGTCCATTGAGTGCAGGCGTTTACCGTTAGCATCAGCCATAAACTGAATATCAACGCTGTTCTGTAGCATAATCGGGTGGTGTGGATTGTTGCTTTTTTTCTCGTTCACATCACTCATGAGTATCCCCTCATCTCATACTTTGTATCTCCGAAAACGATTTCGGAACGTGCCAAAAATAATTTTTGCGATTTAGCGCCACAGTTAAGGTTGTTTATTCTGACCAAAATAGTCTGTGAAGACCCTGATAACCTGTTTAGGTCGATCCTCTGATTACAAGTTCAACCGGAATGACTTCATGGGTTGACTTATAGTCAGAATGTTCAATCTGCTGATTGATAATCTCGATGACCCGTTGTCCAATATATTGCAGAGGTTGTTTGACGGTGGTGATGTGTGGCATGGTCATAAAGCCTGCCCGAAGTCCGTCAAACCCGATCACGGATACATCTTCAGGTACCCGCAACTGATGTGCTTGTAACACCCGTATAACATCCACCGCGATCAAATCGTGGAACGCAAAGATAGCGGTGGGAGGATCGTCTAATCTCAAAAGTTTCTCGGTTGGCTGAATGCCACTATCCGGCTCAAGATAGGTAGGAACAATGAGGTTTTCGTCTCGCTCTATGCCTGCTTCTTTGAGCGCATCCAGATAGCCTTTTAAACGTGCATCATTCGCGGTATTCAGTTCCGGACGTGTGGTAAAGGCGATTCGACGATGTCCCTGCTCAATCAGGTAGCGCATGGCTTGTATCGAACCATCATAGTAATCCGGCACCACATACGATACGCGATTATCCTGAATTTCCCGCCCCATGACGACAAACGGAAACTTTTCGCTTAAGAGAGTCTCGATGGTTTCAGTATCGTAGTGGGTGGAGAATAGGATGACCCCATCAATTTCTCCGGCACGGCATACCTTGAGTAGATGACTCGGATTATTATCTGTAATCGTATAAATGAGCAGGTTTTTGCCGAACTCCTGCGAAGTGAGCACTGCACCCGGAATGATTCCAGACAAATAATCCACCACATAGTCAATAGATGTATTCAGGAACAGCCCTATTTTGTCTGTTCGCCCACGCCGTAAATTGCGTGCCGCCGCGCTCGGTTGATACCCTAACTCAATCGCGGTTTTCATCACAAGTTCACGCGTTGCCAACGACACATCAGAATAACCGTTCAAGGCTTTTGAAACGGTTGACTTTGAAATATCAAGGTGCTGTGCAATGTCCTGAATTGTTTTGGACATAATTCGTTGACCGAAATCCATTTCGCCGATACTTTTAGATGGTAGCATATGTTGAATACGTATGCAAAAATTGCCTCATTCCCATGTTTCTTGCGTGGTACTGTCAAACTGCACGCGCCGCACAACACCCTGTTGGCGAGCGTTAGACAATTTGCATTGAGCAATTAGTTGACAAACGATAAAACATTGAGTAATTTTGCATACGTATGCAAAAAAAATTTAAGCTCTACTTATTTTGCAGGAGAGAGCCTCATGGAACATCCAAAACAAACACCTGAAAGCATGGCAGAGCGTATCATGCGATTCAGTGATCTCAAAAATAAAGGAATCCCCATCATGTTTATTGACAGCATGTTGCCGGGACATCAACGAATGAACTATGCCGTCATCGGTGATACGGCTAGCGAGAACCCGGATTTTGAAATTCAGCGGGCGATTACTGCACCTCATAATTTTCAAATTGGCATGGGATGGGCACCCCCAAATAGCGGACCCGCATGGCACACACATGACTATGTAGAGTCATTTTTTATCCTCAAAGGTCCCTGGCGATTTTACTGGGGCAATTCCAATGATCCTGATGAGGTGGAAGGCTATTTTGACCTCGATGAATGGGACATGATTTCGCTTCCGCCCGGCATGTATCGCAGTTTTGAGTATATCGGCGAGCAAATTGGATGGTTCTTCGCCGTGCTGGAATCACATCAGGTTTTTGAAGGCAAAGACCCCTATTGGGCACCAAAAGTCGAACAAGCCGCCCTAAACATCGGGTATCAAGCGAATGAAAAAGGCAAAATGATTCATCCAGCGGATTATGAATCACAAAAAATCGCCCAGAATGAAAACTTACTCACGCAATTTCGGAATCTGACCGGCGTTGATCTCAAAGATTTCCAGCCACCGAAATAATCCATTGATAGAACGGAGAAGACATCTTGAAAGCGAGTTCAGAACGTATCCTCACCACTCATGTTGGCAGTATGCCCCGCCCCCAATATGTCGTGGATCAATTGTTCGCACAGGATCAAAGCAATAACTACGACCCGGTTGAATTTGACGCGGTTATGTCTAAAGCGGTGAAAGAGGTGGCAGAAAAACAGGTGGCATCCGGTGTAGACATCATCAGTGATGGTGAGATGAGCAAGATCAGCTATGCTACCTATATCCGGCATCGTCTGACCGGCTTTGAAATTGCGGATACACCCCGCGCAACCCCTAAAGATTTGGATGATTTTCCGGCGTTCAAGCAACGCCTTGCCGAACAGGGTGGCACGCCAAAATATCATCGTCCTGTCGTGCGTGGCGAAATCAAAATTAAAGATTTAGCCCCGCTTGAAAAAGATATTGCCAATCTAAAAGCCGCCGCAAACGCAGTTGGTGCGAACGAAGCCTTCATGAACGCCGCTTCTCCCGGTGTCATTGCTGTGTTCCAACCGAACGAATATTACAAAAGGGACGAAGATTATTTACAGGCGCTCGCCGAAGTCATGAAAATTGAGTACGAAAAAATTGTTGGTGCGGGTTTGATTTTGCAGGTTGATTGTCCTGATTTAGCAATGGGACGGCACATTCGTTTTCGGGATGATGATACGCCCACCTTCAAAAAAGCCGCGCAACGACAGGTAGAGGCGCTCAATTATGCGCTGGAAAATGTGCCGGCTGACCGTGTGCGGATGCACCTGTGTTGGGGTAACTATGAAGGTCCGCACACCCATGATATTGATCTGGATGAAATTATTGACATCGTGCTTGGCGCGAAACCACAGGCGATCCAATTTGAAGGGGCAAATCCACGCCACGCCCATGAATGGCAGGTGTGGGCGAGCGCCAATATTCCAGATGACAAAATCCTGATTCCCGGTGTGCTGGACACCACAACCAATTTTGTCGAACATCCTGATCTTGTGGCGGAACGTATAGAACGGTATGCCAATATTGTCGGCAAAGAGCGCGTTATCGCCGGTACAGATTGCGGATTTGGAACATTTGCGGGGTTCGGCGCGGTGCATCCTGATATTGCCTATGCCAAACTCAGCTCTCTGGCGGAAGGTGCACGGCGGGCAAGCGAGAAACTCTGGAGCTAGGCATCATGGGACAATTGCCGCTACTGCTCTTACCCGGAACGCTGTGTGATGCCACCTTGTTTGGGCATCAAGTTAATCATCTTGTAGACGTTGCGATGCCGATGGTCATTGACGTGCATCATCAAGATAACTTGCATGATGTTGCACAATACATCCTTCAGCAAGTGGATGCGCTAGGGAGCGAGCGATTTGCAGTCGCGGGTTTATCTTACGGCGGCATCGTCGCCTTTGAACTGTGGAGGCAAGCCCCACATCGTATCGCAAAAATTGCGCTTCTAAACACGAACCCGCATGAAGCCGCACCACAGACAAAGGCAAGCCAGCAACGGTTCGTCGGGATGGCACACCTCGGCGAATTTAGAGCAATCACAACTGATTTTCTGAAAGATGTCATGCTTCATCCTGACCATCGGAAGGATCAGGAATTACGCCAAAAAGTGCTCAACATGGCGCAAACAATTGGCGTGGAGGGTTTTGTGAATGAAGTGAAAGCTCAATTGGCGCGTCCGAGCGCGATCCCTGATTTGCAAACCATCACCTGCCCCACGCTGATCCTTACCGGACGCGAAGATCAGGTGGTACCGGTAGTGGCGCATGAGCAGATGGCGCGGCTGATACCCCATAGTCGGCTGGTGATTGTCGAGCATTGTGGACATCTAAGCACAATGGAACAACCCGAAATCGTTACACAAGCACTGCGTGACTGGTTAACTGAGGAAGGACTCTGGCGAGAAAAAATACCATGAAAGCAAACAAACTGCGGAAAATTTGGGCGGATGGCGGAACGGTCATCAACGGCTGGTTACACATTCCCAGTATGTGGTCGGCAGAGCTTATGGCACACGCCGGATGGGATAGCATCACTGTCGATATGCAACATGGGATGCACGGCATTGAAACCGTGATTCAGATGATGCAAGCCATCTCCACCACAGAAACTGTCCCACTAGCACGGGTTAATTGGAACGAACCCGGTAGCATCATGCGCTTATTGGATGCCGGTGCATTTGGAATCATCTGCCCGATGATTAACACCCGTGCGGAGTGCGAAGCCTTTGTCGGTGCATGTCGCTATCCACCAATGGGCTATCGGAGTTTAGGTCCTACACGGGCGAGTGTGGTGATGGGTGCCGATTATGCCGATCATGCCAATGATGAAATTCTGACGATTGCGATGATCGAGACCAGAGAAGCCCTTGAGAATGTTGAGGCGATTGCGAGCGTTGAGGGACTTGATATGCTCTTCGTCGGCACAGGCGATTTACGGCTCAGTTTAAGCGGTCAAGTCGGGTTTGATAGCAACGACTCACAGGTAGAAGCGGCGCTAGATATGATCCTCAAAACCTGCGAATTCCATAACTTGATCGCCGGTATATTCACCGCATCCTCAGCGTATGCGGGACAAATGATTCAGCGGAGATTCCGGTTTGTGACCGTAAAAACCGATAGCATGATTCTCAGCGAATATGCAAAACAACTCGTTGCCGAAACAAAAGAAAACTTAGAATAGAGGTTAAAAATGACAGTTACTTATCTCAAAAAAGGTAAATCGCTTGATGAAAAAGCCCAGGCAGATGCCACAGTGCAGGCAAATGTAAGAGCAATTCTGGAAGATATTGCGGAACGTAAAGACGACGCGGTGCGCGAACTATCCCTCAAGTTTGATAAATGGCAACCGGCGGATTTCCGGCTCTCTGATGAACAAATTCAAAGTTGCATCAATAACTTGCCACAACAGGTGATTGATGACATCAAATTCGCACAGGAACAGGTGCGTAATTTTGCAAAAGCGCAACGCGCAGGCTTACAGGACATTGAAGTAGAGACCATTCCGGGTGTGATTCTCGGACACAAAAACATCCCGATTAGCCGTGTGGGCTGTTATGTCCCCGGCGGGCATTACCCGATGGTTGCCTCCGCCCATATGAGCGTCCTTACAGCGAAAACAGCCGGTGTGGATTATGTAATCGCCTGTACCCCACCCATCAATGGCGAACTCCCTGCCGCGACGATTGCCGCCATGCACTTCGGTGGCGCGGATGAGATTTACGTATTGGGTGGTATTCAAGCAATGGCGGCGATGGCGTACGGCGCGGTTGGGATTGAACCGGTGGATATGATCGTCGGTCCCGGTAACGCCTATGTTGCTGAAGCGAAGCGTCAGTTATTCGGCGTGGTCGGTATTGATTTATTGGCGGGTCCTACCGAGGTATTGGTCATCGCAGATGATAGCTCCGATGTAGAAATTTGCGCGACAGATTTGCTGGGACAAGCGGAACACGGACCGACTTCGCCTGCTGTGTTGTTGACCACCAGCAAAAGCATTGCGGAAAACATCGAAACCGAGATCCAACGCCAACTCCAAACGCTTCCCACCGCCGATATTGCGCGCGTCGCATGGCAAGATTATGGCGAAGTGATTCTGTGTGATACACAGGCGGAAATGCTCAAAGTTGCGGATGAAATCGCCAGCGAGCATGTGGAAATTCTTACTGAAGATCCGCAATATTTTCTGGATAACATGCGGAACTACGGGGCGTTGTTCCTCGGTCCACGCACCAATGTTGCCTTCGGCGATAAAGTGATTGGCACCAATCATACCTTACCGACCAAAAAAGCCGCTCGCTATACAGGTGGTCTGTGGGTCGGGAAATTCATCAAAACCGTCACCTATCAACGGATTATGACCGATGAAGCGAGTGCGTTAATCGGCGAAGTTGGAAGCCGTCTGTGTGAGATCGAACGCTTCATGGGACACAAAGAACAATGCGATTTGCGCGTGCGTCGCTATGGTAAAGCAATCGTTCGCTAGCAAAACATGGTACGATAGATGCGTTTATTTACTGCAAATAGTTGACCCATTATGAGTAAGAAATCGACATCAATCGAAGTAGCGAAGTTAGCGGGCGTTTCACAGTCAACGGTATCCCGCGTGTTCAGTAACAATAGCCCGAATGTCTCCGAAGAGACGCGGCAACGGGTGCTTAATGCGGCGGATGAACTCGGCTATCAACCGAATATCATTGCCCGCATGATGAGCACCCGCCAAACCAATATCATCGGGATTGTCATGGCGACCATCACCAGCCCATTTTATCCGTATGTACTGGAAAAATTCTTAAAAGCACTCCAGGCGATTGACCGTCAGGTGTTGCTGTTCACTGCCTCACCCGATCAATCCGTAGACGATATTTTACCGCTTGTCCTGCAACATCAGGTGGATGCACTCATCATCACCTCGGCGACGCTTTCCTCAGACATGGTGGAGGAGTGCGAGCGCAGTGGTACACCGGTGATTCTATTCAATCGCTACGTCAGCGAAACGCAGGTGAGTGCTGTCTGTGCGGATAACGTGGCAGGTGGGCAGTTGATCGCCGATTTGCTGGTCGATAGCGGACACAGTCGCTTCGGGTATATCGCTGGACAGCAGAATACCTCCACCAATACGGATCGTCAACGCGGCTACACCGAACGCCTGCGCGAACGGGGTATCACCGACATCATGATTGCCGAAGCTGGCTATACCTATGAAAGTGGCTACGAAGCGGCAAAGAGTCTGTTACGTTCAGCACAAATGCGTCCCGATGCGATTTTCTGCGCGAATGATATTATGGCGCTCGGCGCGATTGATGCGGCACGCGAATTAAAGCTCAACATTCCGTATGATGTGAGCATCGTCGGCTTTGATGACATTCCAATGGCGGGCTGGGGTGCCTATAACCTGACGACGGTTAGTCAGGAAGTGGACGAAATGATTGACGCAACCATCACGCTTATGCTGGAAAAAATCGACGATCCGCACTCCCCGCCGGAACTCAGGTTGATTCCCGGCAAGCTCAAACGGCGCGGCTCTGTAGATGATCCCGCCTACGACTTTTCGCTGTCATGGGACAAAATCGTATCGTTCTATGAACATTTGACAACAACATCTGGTTGGCAATCCATGACACCAATATTAGATATGATCTCTGAGATGCGCGAACGAGAATATGATAAAAAACTTCGTGCGGGACAATCACTCGCTACATTTATCCTTTCCCGCTCACGTAATTGGGGACTACAACCGCATGTGCTACAACCAACGATCCGGTTTAACGCAAATAACCTTACTTATATCCATCCAGACGAAGCAAGAACAAAAACGATACTCGAATTTGACGGTGTTACGCTCAATGATGAAATTATCGCGCTCCTCGATAAATTAGCAGAGCATCCCATCGTTTATCCTGAACGAAAATACCGATAAGGCAACCCTTCATGACATACTCACTGGTTGGAAAAGTGGCGCTCGTCACCGGTGGCGGTGGCGGAATTGGCAGTGCGATCTGTCATCGGTTAGCGGCTGAAGGCGCATTTGTGATAGTCACCTATAACCAGAGCAAAGAAAAAGCGGAACAACTCGCGGGTGAATTATCCGGTAAAAATCATCTGGTGATGCAAGCACCCGTAGATGATGGTCTTGCTCAAGTCAAATTAGCGGAAGCCATCCATGACCGCTATGGCACGCTTGATCTGCTAGTCAACAATGCCGGGATAACTAAACCTGTCGCCCATCATGATCTTGACAGCCTCACAGACGATCTGATCGATGACATTCTGCGGGTCAATGTGCGCGGCACACTTGCCTCAATCCGTGCTATGAAAGACCTTTTAAACTCCGGTGATGGGGGCTTAATTATCAATATCAGTTCGATTGCGGCACGTACCGCTGTCGGCAGTAATGTTGCCTACTGTGCAAGCAAGGCGGCAATCGACAACATTACCATGAGTCTCGCCCGTGCACTTGCACCTAAAATTCGTGTGGTGAGTGTCGCACCCGGATGGGTCAACGGCGACTACGCACAGCGAATGCCAGCAGAAATACTGCAACAACAGAGCGATCTGACTCCGCTTGGACGGATCGCAGAAGCAGAAGATGTCGCAGATGCCGTTTATGCCGTCGCCACACAATTAACGTTCACTACCGGGGCAATCATTCCCGTTGATGGTGGTAGACCGCTAACATAGAAAGACCATGTCAGTCTCAGCCTTAATTCATTTTTTGCTTCTTAGTGCATTTCTGCCTTCTACATCAATCCGTTCTGACAAACACTCCGTTGCGCGATAAAAATCGTAGTTGGCACACGTCAATAAAACATGAGTTTGCTTCAATGCTATTGCAAACTCACGGAATCTGCACGAAATCAACTTAGTATCTATCCTAGAACTTTCGCTTGACAGCACAAAACGGTGATTTGTTATGATAGAGATATGGTTACGAAAAAAGACTATATCGAATATCTGATTAGCACACCGATCAATTATACCTGCACGAATTTAGCGAAACATCTTGACGATGTGAGCCAT
>JAVJSU010000051.1:0-18338 GCA_040219275.1 Aggregatilineales bacterium
CGTTGCCCCCTTTTGGGCTGCTTTTCACAGATTGACTGTCGACACTTGCCGCACTGGGGGTCTCATCTCGACCAAGTTCCTGCCGCAGTTCACCGCGTAATACTGCATTGAGCTGTTGCCATGTGCCATCTTTACGCCAGGCATTGAAATAGTGATAGACAGTGCCTTTGGCTGGGAAATCATGGGGAAGCATGTCCCACTGACAGCCTGATTTCAGCACATAATAGATTGCATTGAGGGCTTCACGCATATCTGTCTCTCGTGCTCGTCCTCCAGTCTTAGCTTTCGGTAGATGGGGGGCGATTAGTTCCCACTCATCATCTTTCAAGTCACTGGGGTAAGGTTTTCTATCCACTCCTCTACCCTAGCAGGTCTTTTCCCACTTTTCAAATAGCTTCTAAGTGTCAGGGGATGGTAGGGTGCGTCGCCATTGCTCCATCTGGTAGGGCTTGAGTTACTTTTTCAGCGCATCCGAAACAAAGGCGGGACCATTATCCGACTGCAGCCGAGGGTGGTGCTGGACTTTGATGTGCTGCACACTGGTCTTTGCTACAGTGATGTTGAGCATTTCTTCGACATCGGTGCTGCCCATGGTCGCGGCCAGACGCCAGGCGAGGATGTAGCATCAATAATCGTCCAGCACCGTACACAGGTAGTAATAGCCCCAATTCACCACCTTGAACTGGGTGAAATCGGTTTGCCATAGTTCATTCACGCGTTGGGTCGGATGGTCGAATTTATCTTTGGTGTTCACAACCTGGAACACCGATCCGCCAGTCCGTCATAACCCGCCTCAGCATAGACTGTACCACTCGTAGAACGTGCTACGTGGCACCTCCAGATCCGTCAGGGTTTGCTTGATTGATAATTCGGAAGTTTCCGCGTGAATGATTTCCATGTTTTCAGCCTGCGAATAGCGCGTCATACGTCCCGCTCGCTCTCCAAACCGGTCAGACTTTTTTTCAGCACGCGGTTCTTTAAGACCAACTCAGCCACTAACTGATTTAGTTGGGCATTTTCTTCCTGCAAATCGTCTACATCGTCACTGCTGGCCTGCCGTTTTGTGTCGCCCGCTAAGCGCGACTTGCCTGCTTCCAGAAAATCTTTGCTCCACTTGTAGCACAGGCTCTGCGCGATCCCTTAGCGCCGACACAGTTCGGCGATGATCCAGACCATCCAACACGATACGGATTTTTTCCTCGGCGCTTTGGTGGCGTCGGGTCTGGCGACGGATATTCTTCAAGGTTGCCTCGGTGGATGCTTTCTGCCCATTTTCTCACTACTTTTTTCTGATCCAATGGGTGGAAAGTTTCCTTTATTCTAGCCTACCCTGATTGCTAGTCGATGATATTGGTAAAAGCAAGGGTAATCAAACTCGCGCAAGACTTCAGATCAATCCCGGAATTGGTACGAGCATGAAGGCGCTGTATCCTCATCGCTTCTCGCTGTGAATGCAGCGTTTCAATCTGTTTGCGATATAAGCGCAGGTGAAAATCATCTGCCCAAGTGTTGGGGGTCATGTTTTCACGCCGAATAGAGACCAAGCGTACACTGGTTTCTTCAAAAATAGTACGTGCGTCATCGGCTGAGATATAGCTCTTGTCACCAAACACGGTTGATCCCGATGGTAACCCATAGGTCAATTCATGGATTGGTGTCAGATCGTGTTCAGCCGCTGGCAAGAGATCGAAGGCAACCGGAATTCTATCCGCAGTACAAATCAGGTACAAGCGCTACCCGAAGAACTTTTCTCGTTTGGCGGCACAATAATCGCAGTAAGATTTGCCGCTCACTTTTTTGCAACGACTGGCTCGCACCCGTTTGCAAACGGGCAAGGGCAGACTATCTATGATGAACACCTCCCCATTCGCAAAGTGTCGTAATGATCCCATACAACCAGTCGCGTAAAGCGTGCAGACGACGATTGAAACGCGACACACTCAAGGGCGGGATGTCTCCCAATTTCACCAGAACACATAATGCCCGTTTATGATGGTTCTGGAAGTATTTGGCTGATATAACAGCCACCGTTAACACCTCCGCCGCACTGACCGTTGCGCGGAGATCATCTCGGTACCCATAGGCTTTCAACAGGTCTTCGATCAAACAATAAACCGTTATAATATACTTGTCGTTCATGAAGATTACTCGCTGAATTTTGTTGGAAACTCTTTTCTACCGAGTTCTTCATGAGCGTCTCTAATTAGCAATCAGGGTTAGCCTATCTCCGTGTCCGAGTGGCTCTGAAACGAAACACTACCGAGATTATTTGTATTTTACGCTTTCTGGCTAAGAACGCCACATCAACGCTACTTGATCCGGCTTTTTCGGTAGTGATAGCTATCCTGGTATTATCAGGTCTTAGGCTGACGATCAAGGGACTCTTCTAACAAATGATAGCAGAGCATCGACAAACTGCGCGGATACATACGGGCATCGACCAAAAAACCATAATTTTTTATTGAGAAATAGTTGAAACGTCCGTTTTGTTGTTGCTCCTTAAGAACCCGCTGATAAGCTCGGTTAGACAATTCACGATAATCTCCAAAACCCATCGATGTCGCGATGCTAAGCGCATGGGCAACGGCCACAGTATAGTATAGAACTTCTGGTGTCGAGCGGTCACACTCAAACAACGCTGTACCATTCTGTGTAATACCACCTGCCAGGTAATCGGTCATAAGACGTATCACTGGTACAATTGCTTCATCATTGGTAGCTTGATAGTAATCCACAATATCCATAAATTCAAAGGCATTGTACTGATAGCAGAAAAGATGCGTACGTCCCTGCCCCTGTTCACTGGTAACGGAATAAGGGAGTTCACCACTAGGGAGCTGAACATGATTCAGCCATTTAACCATCGGTGCTGCATATTCCATATAGTGCTGGTCGCCGGTGACTTCCATAAAAACGCCGATCATCTGAAGCGCTAGTGTGGTGTTGTTAGGTACCTTGGCTTTGGAAACATTAGAGAAGTAATTGACTGCTAACATACTATCTTCTTCCTGAAAGCCGACCTCAGTCACCATAAAGTCATACCAGCGGCGTGATGCCGTCAGTAAATCTTCATTCTGTGTATGTCCATAGGTTTTCAGCATGGCAATAGCGCCAAAGCATCCCTCAACAGTAGCATAGCGCCCGGCCCATTCGGGATTTGGATATACCCAGGCACCATTATCTAATTGAGATTTGAGAATAGTGTCAGTCGCTTCAACAGCAACATCCCGATATCGATTGTCACCGGTTTTTTTAAACATCACCCAGTTACACATCACCCAGTAGGCCTGTCCCTGGATGTAGTAGTAATTGTCCTTCCATGGTATAAATGCCAGATAGCTTTTGATAAAGCGCAGAATACGTGAATTAAAACGAATGCCAATATCTGGCCCGGAGAGCTGGCCAGATTGCCAGTGATGGTTCAACAAGTAGGTGTAGAGCTTTTGTGCTGCGTCAAAATAAGTGGACATGATGACTCCTTGTTCAGATAACGAATAAAGTCAGTTGTTGGCGTTTACGTTTAGTAGCTATCCGAAAATGCTCGGTTGAACAAAATATGAGCACGAGTGAATTGGATCATGGTTTTCCAATTCTCAAATTTCTTAAACCAATGAACGTGAATGCTACGTCGTTTGGTGAGCCAACTAAAAGTACGTTCAACGACCCAGCGCCGGGTAGGGTAATGGGTTTCGCCGGGTAGTGGACAGTCGTCAATAATGGGTTCCCCACGTCGTCACCGATGTTTGATGGGGGCGATATAGCGTTCGTTCTCGATAAACTCATGTACATCGTCATAATCATAGCCTTTATCCAAACACAAATGTTGCTTTTCTTCTTTGGGCGCTTGACGACAATTGAGATGATTATATCATCGGCTGACCATTTATCATGTTCGTTAGCACCCGTGATATAAACCGACAATGGCATCACGCGGTGATCGACCAATATATGCAATTTCGCACTTTTTTTACCACGATCCGTCGGGTTCTTGCCTGTTTCGCTTCCACCCAGCGGTGCTGGCACCGATTTGCTGTCTATCGACTGCCATTCCCATTTGATCTTACAAAGCTGGTTATAGAACTTGACCATCAGCTTCATGATCCGGGCAAAGATACCCGCTTGTTGCCAGGTCTGGAAGCGCTCGTGGAGCACACTACTGGACACCCCAAACCAGTCCTTGTGCACTGCCTTCCACTGATATCCTGTTCACATCACATACCAAATTCCATTCAGCACCGCCCGATCGTCCGCTCAGGGTCGTCCCAGTCTACTTTTCTTTTTCGAGTCTGGAAACAACTTCTTAACTGACGTTACGCAGCCAAACGAATAGGATGCAAGGTATCCAAAGGTTGAAATGCGGATCGTAAGGCGTTTATGTAAAGTTGAGCCTTGAGCGCAAAATGATTGGTTTTCGTCGTCACTTTGAGCATCTCTAATTTGATGTAGGCACACACCGACGCAAAGAAATGATTGCTCTGTGTGGTGACGGTCTTGGTCGGCGATTTCGCCAACGACACGTTCTGCTTGAGTGATTTATGATACGATACGGTTCCAGGTTCCATCGTTTGCCATAGATTGTGGTGATATCGTCATAAGTGAGGTCGAGGTCACTGGTGACCAGATACAAGATACCAATGCTGCCGTCTCCGTTTGTGAAGACTTGTTTGACCAGATGCAAGTGGAAATCTACCCCTTCCAGATAAATAGTCAGGACGGTATCCGGTTCAATCGCCAGCGCATCGACACGCTCATCACGACCTTGCTTTTTGTCCTCAAGGCTCAAAGCAACTTTGCGGTTGGTCTTCAGTGGTATGACAAAATCGCGCTCAAGTTCGTGTTTGATGAACATCATGTTGTCTGCCGAGGCGAACCAGACATCATTCAACACGTAGCGAAAAAGAATCTGGTTCTGTTTCACCTGGCGCAACATTTGGCGATGGTACTCGTTCTTGGTGATGGGCGAGCGCCGTTTTGATTTGCCCGTCTTCTTGTCTGTGTAGACTTCGGTTTTCCCAACCAATTGGTAATTGACGGGCAGCGAAATATAGTCCACATGATACAATGCGGTGATGAAATTGATCCCTTTGACGCTATACCCTTTTGTGTGGTCATAGTGCCAAGCGAGGATGTCATTCTCATCAGTATGCGGCTTTTCGGCGATACTGTCATCCACAATGATAACCCCGTCAGCCGACTGGATTTGGCGCACATAGGGATTTCACCGTCATCCATAAGTCTTTACCTGTTTTGACCTCGCTGGACAGGAAACGTTGAATGCTGTCATGACTAATCGCTCCATCCAACAAGCTAGACAGTCTCGTTTGGGTTGTTGACCCGAACGAACTGATGAGATAATCCGTATATATATCGAGCATTCTTTATCGTCCATGCGCGTAGTCTACCTCATTTTGAGGTGCTCTGTGCGTAACGTCAGTTCTTAATCCGTTTCCACAGTGGCTTCGGGACTTGAAAGTAATCGACATTTTTAGGTTTTTAGATATGATCTTTAGACATAGTGTACTCGTTTCGTTGGCTTGTTTCATAACACCAATTTCAACGAGTTACACCATTTTAATCAAGTCCCAATTGTCTTTTCGGATAGATACTTAGCGATTGCCTTGCGGTAAACATCAAGCGTCTGCTGTCCAACAACTGGTGGTGAACACTCTTTCAGGATTTTGTCCTTGCCACGTTTGCCGAAGTTATGACGCCGTTCGCTGTCGTCCAGTAGTTTGATAACTGCTTCAGCAAGTGCCTGCTCGTCGCGAGGTGTAACGAGATACCCCGTTTGCCCATCCTCAACCACTTCAGGGAGACCGCCGACGATGGTAGCAACGACTGGCTTGGAAAAAGCATAGGCAATCGGTATAACGCCACTTTGTGACGCTTCAATATAAGGTAGAACTACAACGCTAGCGGCACTGAAGTAGTCCGCGACAGCTTCATGGGGTATGAAGTGGTTATGAATGTCGAATCGGTCGCGGTTGACCATGATTGCTTCGTATCGGTCAAAATCTTCACCACGTCCGGCAATGACAATCTTTACGTTGGGATATTTTTCTGTGATTAGCGGTTCTGCTTTTATCAGATAATCTAACCCTTTGTATGGCCAGATACGCCCGAAAAAAAGGATATTGGGTGCATCATCACTACTGGTATCAGTAGGGTTTTCCGGTGTGATATCCAGACCAAGGGCTATATGTGGGCTGAACGTGATTCGATCCGGCGAAATATCCAGACGTTGAACCAGCGTTTCACCAACATGGCGTGCATGGACGATGATGTGGTTGGCATTTTTGAAGCCGTAATCCATCACCCATTGGGGTGTTTTGGCGGCTCCTCGGTCACCGGGATGCGTTTGAGCATCGTGAACCGTGATCACGAGTGGATACTTACGCAAGAAGGGCAACATACCATTCAAGAAAAGGTGCCCCTGTTGAATGTGAATCACATCTGGTTGAAAGTCTTGTATCTGGCGATATAAATTTCGTAATAGAATAAGCTGGCTTAACGGTTGACGAAGTCGAGGCCGGCTGAAAGGTTGCATATTAATGCGTGGATCAAGAACATCAATGAAAGGTTCTGCAAATTTGTCTGGCAACATCAGCGCAATTGTGGTGTCGTCCGCCATTGCGCTAGTCAGTCGAATACAGTACTCTCCAAAATCGAAAGATAAGAAGGCGACACGCATGAGTTGAATTTATCCTTGGTATTGTCACGGAAATACATGATGATACCTCATTTTGTGAGTAGCGCATCCAGAACCTATGCCGAGGTTATCTCGCTCGTTGTATGGTATCTGGATTAGAGCATGATTGTTTATCAATGATACACAAAATGATTAATTTTAATTATATAGGTTTCTGGAGGCATCAGTGCAAAATTTCGAAAAAATTCATAACCGATAATTAGAGCATTCTGCCTAAACTCGTTTGCACGGTTTCCAGCCGCCCGTTTTCGATGTTTATCTAATACCAATCATGTGTAAGTGAGTCCGGTAAAGCAGCCAGGTAGTTGATTAAAACATCAGTAACTGGGGGTTTTTGCATACTACCGGTTAGCCGAGAGGCATTTCTGCCTCTATGTCTAGCCCCAAGTTTATGTACCAGTGTGAGTGAGAGTTGTTTGCCAATCCCAACGTTGTCGGAATTCTAAGGGTGTTAGGTAATCCAGAGAGCTGTGGGGACGAAATCGATTATAGTCATCCATGAAATGATCCAGAATGGTTTGTGCCTCGGAGACACGATCAAACAGATAGCGATCCAGACATTCGGCTTTCAGGGTACCGTTGAAGCGCTCAATAAATGGGTTCTCCCATGGACTACCGGGCGTAATGTACAGTGTCTGACTACCCTTATTCGCCAACTACTGCTGAACACGCTGCGCCACGAATTCAGGTCCGTTATCGCTACGGATATGGTCAGGTACGCCACGTGTGGTAAACAACCAGCTCAAGATGTCAATCACGCGCTTTGAACTGATGCTTTTAGCCGCATAGATTATCAAACACTCCCGTATGTATTCATCCATTATTGCTAGAACCCGCACCCGCTGACCGTGCGTAGTGCGATCTTCAGTGAAATCATAACTCCAGACATGGTTAGGATACTGTGCTCGCTTCTTGACATCGCCGCGTTCGCCAAAGCGCCGCTTAACCGTTTTACGTCGCGGTAGTTGCAAGCCTTCCACGCGCCAGATCCGCTCCACACGCTTATGATTGACTTCATAGCCCTCACACCGCATCAAAGCGCTGATGTGACGATACCCGTATTGGGGAAAACGATAGGCAAAATCGCGCACCGCTTTCGCCATCTCCGCATCGTTCGAACGCCCTTGCGGCTGATAACGAGCCGTCGAGCGTGGCACATCACCACCACGCACGCATGACGTAACTATTCAGCTATCCATGAGATCAAAGAAAGCATGGTAGGCAAAAAGTAGTATAGTAACCTTTGGTGCTAGTTCACAGCGAAAATTCAGCGATGCTCATCTTCATGGGATGGGCATCAGGATGCAGGTCATGAAAAAGCTCAAGTAAGACATTGAACATAGTTGTGACACAAGCTAGTCGAGCCGTCACAGCGTCTGCAACGCGATGGCGCATCCGTTTCAAATCACAGACAATAGTCACCATCGACAACGCTGTTTCGACAAACATCCGCTCGTTCCATGTCCCCTTTTTGCATAACTTGAGGTTATCAGGGATGCCATCTGCCTTTCGAAATCCTTCATCGGCAAAGACAATACTGGTGTTTGAAACCGTTTCGGCAACGGGATGAAAATGCTGGTCATGTGTGTTCATCCCTGCCCAATCCCATCCAACAACCTGCCCATATTTGTTCAATAACCAACAAAGCTTGATGCCGATTGACCAGCGTCCTTTATCGCGTCCCTTCTTGCCTATTTGTTGCTGGCTTCGTCCTTCTCGAATTGGGAACAGTAGCTCAATTGGGTACGTGTCAATGACAGTCATCACACTCGCTTCGGCTAAGAGATGATCTGTCCAGTCTTGATGGACTTTCAATGCCCGCAATAAACGTGTGCGGTCAGGTAGTCCCTTGAATAGGTCATCATAGTCTCGCTTTAACCAGCGATAGAATGCACGGAAATAGCCCCCTTTCAGCGCGAATAGAACCCCTATCGTCACCAACTCGCTTGGATACAATTTTGCCTGCGGATGTTTTTCGATCTCGGGCATCTTGTCATCGACTTTGCAAAATATGTGAATGATAATATCTTCTGTAGTCATGGATGAACTCTATTACTCAACTTTTGGTTAAGCTAAGTTTAGAGCTTCATCCATGATTTTCAACTAATGGGTCAAATGGCATGAAGAACGCCATTTGTTGAGCCGCTCAATCGGTCGGTGAGTGACTGCCGCAGAAGCTCCTACCCGGTGAAGTCGACGAGCACGAGCACGGTCGCGCCGTTGTCGCCGTTTGCCATTCCAGATGAAGGGAGTGGGGCAGCGATTCCAACCCTGAGCGACCATTTCCAGACGGTCAATGATGGTCTGGACATCAGGGGGATGAGAGCCATCTAATGCCCGCCGCTTGAGGATGCGCTGTATGGATTCAGCCATATTCAACCAGCTACCACCAAGAGGGGTGTAAATCGGTAGAATACCGTTGTGAAAACACCAGATGAGCCAGTCGGGATTTTTATGTCCGATCAAATTATCCATTACCAGTAGCAGCCGCAAGGGAGGTAAGTCGGTACTCAAGGTCGCCTTCACCGTCAGTCCCTCACGCCAGCTTTCCCAGAAGGAACAGTTGGTCTGGGAGTCGGTGATCGGTGCAGGCTCAGGCAAGGTAGCAAGAATGGCGCTCAGTTCCTGTTTCAACCAGCCATGCAGAGTATTGTTGCGGGTGTTTGTCACGCCTTTCACCCGAATCTCCCCGGTTTTGGGATGCAGTAGGGTGATCATTTTGGCGGTGCCTTCACGGAAATACTCGTGTGCTAATCGTGCAGAGTTGCCATCGGGTTGCCAGCTTGTCCCCGGATAAGGCACTGTTCCGTAGGGTCCCGCTTCATCCTCGCACCATACCGAAATCCCCAAGGCTTCACCCAGCGAATAAGCCCGCTCAATCATCTTTTTTTGCCGCCGTATCCGGGTCGGTACCGACGACCTTCCCACTCTTGCGCTTGCGGATTGCTTGTCCTGTCTGGCACCAACTACGGTCGCGTTGCCAGCTGTATCCGGCTTCATGAAGTACGTTGAGGATGGTATACGTACTCACCTGTGGCAAACCATCTTTCGCTTGACGAAGAGCGCGTTGCAAGGTCGTCAGCGACCAGGTCGTTGTTCCATCCTGTCCGGGATCCGGCTGACGCTCAAACTCACGCAGAATCCGTGCCTGATCTTCAGAGCCATACTGTTTCTGAAAGCCACCGCCACCGTGACGCGCAACTAGCGCATCGAGACCAGTCTGATTGAAGCGGCTCACCAATGCGGACACCGCATCCCCACTTTTCCTACCCGCGCTACGGGCGGCATCTTGATAGCTCATGCCTGCCGCAACACTGAGCAGGATTTTGGCTCGCATCACGGCTTCAGCTGGAGCACTTCGAGCACGACTGATGCTTTCCAAGTCTACTTGTTCCTCTCTTGTCAGATCACGTAGCGGGTCTTTACGGCGGCGCGTCATGGCAAATCACTTTTCACTTCATGGCAAGTTTGCTTTACAGTTTACACCTGATCCGTGTTTATCCATATCCCTATGCCAACTGACCCACTAGCTCAAGTTCACCTACAAAAATCCAATGAGCTTACAATCCGCCAATTTGCTCTGATCCGAATTCAGAGCGGCAACATGGATGGAGCGATTGAGTTTATTCAGAGTCATGCTCCCGAAGAGATTGATTGGCTGAATGCTCAGTTGAAGTGCCATCGTCTGAAACTACCTTCAATTGAACTCAAAACGCCTACTCCTCAAATTAAAGTTATCCACCAGACCATTCTCATTGATGCAGAAGCGGGGCGAATTGCAAAAGTCGTAGGTCAATTCGGCTTGTTCCGTGAATGGGTTTATGCTCACGCGATTGACGATGGCGACGGGCGGATTGCGCGTGACAAACTTGAAGACACCTGGCGTGAGACAGGAATCGCCACGAGCAAGCGTCATTCACGCCGACTTATAAAGGAAGGCATCAAATACGGTTACTGGACGCAGGATGCGCGAACAGGCAGAGTTTATCTTTCTGGACAATTGCGCGTAGCGAAACAGTTGGTGAATAAAGCGATAGAGCAGGGATATTCCTACATTGTCGAAACCAATAAACCCGGGAAACGCCGCGTTGAAGTTGATTTATCTGGTTCATTGCAGGAAGCATCCGCAAAGTTGTATTCATCATGGCTAGCAACAAAAGACCCTGAGCGTGAGGGCATTACCATCAGTAGGGATATGCTGTGTGCATTGTGGAATGTGTCGATCCCGACTCTGCTCAAGTGGGAATCACTAGCTCATATCCGCAAGCAAGCCAACTACGCCCAACAGAATAATACTGCGATTGACAAAGTTCCAAGTCACGCCTACTTGACGCTCAATCGGGACGGATCACATTCTGCCGCGTGGCGATTGCCGAATACTTATACGATTACCGACAAGTCTATCCAGCAACATCCGCGTACAGGAAAAGCGAAGAAGATCAGAAAAGCTATACAATGTGAAATAACGCAAGCCGAACGGCGTGGTGCATTAGGGGATGCCGCGTTGCCCAGTTCTGGTAGGCTATATTTCACGGAACATGCCCGATCTAAAGTTGATCCATTTCACGCCTGTAGTGATTATTTGCGTAAGGTTGGGTGACGGGATGGCGACATGAAACGTCGGCGCTACTTCTATGTTGGCAAGCGGCACGGCGTGCAGATTTTCGAGCCGTATAACCCTGTCACCAATGCGCCGGAAACGCATCTTTCTCAACGATTAATCTGGAGAGAAACCGATGATCGATTCGAGCGGGCGCAGATGAATTATGGGCGCGCTGTAAAAAATGAGAGCTGATATGCGGACAAAAAGTTTATGGACTATAGGGGCTAAACAGATTTTTGAAATGCTCTTATGATGAAATTTCATTTTTTAAACCGTAATTTATCTGCTTTCTAAGACTACACAGGTAAAAATGAGCACTAAACAGTGGATGCCCTAAAGGCTTGAAATGGAAATGAAAGAACTTGGAAACCGACCAATAATGGTCGGTCAATCCCGCGTCCATAGCAAGAGTGTGCTGGTGCAAGGAATTATGGGGAGTGCAGAAATTGTGGACACAACCTAGGAGAAAGACATGGGCTTGAACAGTCTCGGAGCGGCTGGCGAGATGCATGTCGCGCCAAATGACGATTTCGCTGAGACTGACAGACTGCACCCAATCACAAGTGGCTCCCCACCGCCATGGCAACCCTCAGTACTTATGCCTGCATTTTCAAGCGCACTTCGTCGATTTGTACTTGAACCAACTCAAGCAAGCGGTAGCAGAACTGTTGCTGAAGAATCAGGTGCTGAAAAAAAGCGTGAGTGGCTCGTAGAGCTAATGCATTACACAGTGAGTAAGAAGAAGGTAGAAATCATTCGATTTGTGGAGCAATCTGACGTGTCGGTGAGCCGTATTCGGAAAGTTCTGAAGATGAAAGTTGTCCCGGCAATATTTCACGCGCTAAATCAATAACATCAGACAGACGAACACGCCAGATACGGATGGTACGATCCGCACTGGCAGAAACGATTGTTCGTCCATCTGGTGAAAAATCCATTTGCCACAGACCATCCTCATGACCGGTAAAGACACGCACCTGCTTACCTGTGGCAACATCCCATAAGCGCATGGAACGATCTTCACTTCCGGTTGCGATTAAGCGACCGTCGGAAGAAAAAGCAGTATGGCGAACCGGCGCAGTATGCCCGGAAAAAACGCGAACACATTCACCGGTTTCTACATGCCAAAGGCGCGCTGTTTGATCAAAACTTGTTGTAACAAGATACCGACCCTCCGGCGAAAAAGCTGTACCCGTGACCCAGCCCGTGTGTCCGCTGAATGTTCTAACAACTTCATGGGTACGTAAATCCCATAAACGAACAGTCTGATCTGCGCTCGGACTTAGTACAAGTCGATTATCAGGAGAAAACTTAACTCTGAAAACTGCACCTTTATGTCCGGTGAAGCATTGTATCTGTGTACCGCTGTAAGCATCCCACAATCGCAAGGTCTGGTCATGACTGCCTGTGAGTACAAAATTGTGATCACTAGAGAATGCCACACCAGTTACGGCACTAGAATGTCCCTCATACATTTGAAGCAGTTCTCCCGTTTCGACATCCCAGCAACGTGCGATGCCATCATCACAGCTTGAGACTACAGAGCGACCATCAGGGGCAAAGGTGACAGCTTTGAGTGCATGGCCTTCAGGATGTTTCAGAACTCTCACGACTCGCCCACTTGCTACTTCCCATAAACGAACTGTGCTATCCCAACTACTGCTGGCGATTAGCACATTATCCGGTGAAAAGACAGCCGCCGTCACCCAGCCCCTATGCCCGGCCAGCACACGTGGCTCGCCTTCCTTTGGCTTTCTCCATACAAAACTAGAGAAATCGGCATTCGGGGAACCACCAATAAATAGCGATTGATTATTTGCGGAGCGTGCTACGGTCTGAATTTCTTCAGGGTATGTCTTTGTCCATAGCGGTAATTCTTCCTCGAGTTGCCATGCCCACATTTGCCCGTTCTTATGCAACGCGATAATCTGCTGATCCTCGATCCATAGCGCAATAACGGCTGTTGTCTCTGCCTTGAGCATTTTGATCATGCGTTCGTTTGAACAGTCCCACAGCTGAATATTGCCGTTATGAGTGCCGATAAGCACATGATTGGAATCAGGAACTGATAAAAATGCGGTGATACGGTGGGAACCTGTTTCGATTATTTGAAACCGGTTTCTTACTTCGACATTCCAGACTGTGACGGTGTCGGCTGTAACGACGAATATAGCAGGGCGATCTTCAGCAAAATACACTTGTTCGATGGGTACTTCAAGTTTGAATGCCTGTATCACATCACCGGTCTGAGCTTGCCAGATATAGACAACCCCCTCGGTATCTCCACTAGCGAGCAACTGTCCATCTTGAGACCATGCGACACATTGCACACATCCAGTATGGCTCCGCAAGATGCGAACAGGTTCACTATGATCTACCCCCCAGATGCGGAGTGTATTACCGGAACAACCGACGGCGTAATATTTGCTATCCGGCGAAAAAGTTGCTGATCTTATTGGCACATCAAAGTCAGATATTACACGAAGAGTTTTGCCCGTATTTAAATCCCAGAGGCGTAGGGTTTTATCTGCCCCTGCCGATAATAAGTAGTGTCCATCAGTCGAAGTTATGATGGTGACTGTGCGGAAATCATGCCCGCTGAAACGCTGTTTGAGTAATGGCTTTTGCAAAGCTCTTAATAATGCGGCATCAGCGGAAGCTGTGTAGGACAATTCTAGACTACGGATGGCGAGTAACCCTGCTACCTCACCAGTACCACCCCGATCCAGTATTTGCGTCGCCTCAACCGACAATTGTATAGCAGTAGCCTCATTCTCCCTTGCCTGTTCTGCAACTTCTCGTAAGTCACGTTGTTCCAGACTCATCTCTATAAAGGTACGTTCAATATCCGATAATATGACCTTGCCTGCCAACAGGGTTTCGAGCTTTTCGAGTGGTTTGCCTGTTGCTAAGTAGTCGGAGTGGCGTTCAACTTCAAGCCAGCGTTGTGTCAAAGTGGCAAGGTCAAGGGCAAGTCGTTGCATTACGTTGCGTGCAGACTCTTGGGGGTGAAGTTGTTTGTATAACCGCTGTAACTCTACTGACGGGGAGATAGCCAGCTCTGAGTGAAGTAACACTGTAAGATGATGATATACCTCGATTGCCCGATCACGCTGACCTAGATCCGCAAGAAGTCGCATTTTCAACGCGTAGGATTGTTCTCGAAGCGGATCAATTTTAATCAGTCGTTCAACCTGAGCTATTGCCGGAACATGCATGTTATTTTGCAGATAATACTCGATGAGTGCATCTAAAGTGTCAGTCACTCGTATCTGCAACATTTCCCGCATTGTAAGAGTCCAGTTTTCGAAATCCACGCAATCACGTAAAAAGAACCCATCCAGAAATGCACCGCGATAATTCATAAGCGCCTGTTCTAGTCTGGTTGCACTTATCGCTGTAAGATGATGCACATCAGTTTCGTTTAATATCTGTAAGACATCTACAGCATCAATCCAAACACCAGCATTTCGTTGCAACACGACTGTTGAACGTGTGATGTCAAAATACGGCTCAAGAACGCGACGCAATCGGTGTAAGACAGTCCGTAGATTACTGAGCGATTGAGCCTGACTTCGTTCAGACCAGAAGAACTCCGCCAGAGTTTCGCGGGAATGGATACGACCAGTGACTGCCAGATAGTAAAGAACCGCTTCGGCAGTTCGCGATTCAAAAGTCGTAATACGTTGTGCGTCTAATTTGATCTGCGGGATACCCAATACTGTGATTTCTAACATCCCTTCACCCTTCGAAGCGTTGTCGAAACGCTTTATCTATATCCTCATAGCTAGCAACGAAACGAGCAAGGTTTCGTTTGCAAATATTTTGTATATCTCTAGTGGAGGATGAATACATGTTTCAGGTAAAAGCACTACAGGTATTCGCATTACTTTTGCTTTGCACTTCGGGACTTGCTCTGGCTCAGGACGGGCTTCCACCCGGACCACCTGCGGGCCGTGCGCCACTGGTCGAGTGTGTTGAGGGCGAGGACATTCCCTGTGTGGAGATCGTGGATGAGATCAGTGATGTTGTTGGGATATGGCGTCGCTATTTTGAAGGCGGCACAGCCATGGCATTTACAGTATACACCGAAGATGGTGAGTTCGGCATAACACTCGACCCGCAAGGTGTTCCCAATATAGCCGGAACGATCACATTTGAAGCTGGTCTGGCATTAATTGCGGCCAGTGAAGACAGTCCGGCTCCACCAGAGTGCATCGCTCCCGGAACCTATGAACTGCGTGTAATTCGCCTCGGCAACCAACCAGTGGCATTGACATATTTCCAGATAGAGGATGCCTGTCCGGGGCGAATTGGCGATCTCACCGAGCCTATGTTGTATTATACCGTTGCCGAGGTTGCGGAACTCGATCCTGATGTAGATGCTCTGGCTCAGCCGTTGATTCCCTGTTCGGATCAGATGGACAGCGACGTTGCGGCATATCCATGTGATGAGATTGTAACTTCGAGTGAAGATGTAGCCGGTGTTTGGAAGCAATATATGGGAAATCCGAACCTCGCGGCACCTATGGGTATGGGACACATCCGTTATCTGGAAGATGGTCGCTACTTTTTAGCAGATACCCCTGAAAATACGATGGCAATTTACGAGAACTATCCCTATGGCACAATTAGCGTTAATGAATCCATCGTCACAATCACGGTTGACGCTCAAACACTACCCGCCTGTGAAACCGCTGATTATCACCTGCGTGTTATCAAATTTGGGGATCAACCGGTTGCCCTCACCTATACCATCGTCACTGATGACTGCTTGCCACGTCGGGGAGATCTGGGTGAAGCATTAATCTGGATAATAACTGAGTAAGACACAGATAATAAGCGATTTCTAAGTGATGACAGAAGGATTTCGCGCCATAGCACGGTGATTGTACAGATGCTGTTGACGAAACAAGCCCTCATCTTAAATCCTTCTCCGAGTGTAGTGTTCGGGAGAAGGGTCCGGTGGATGAGGGGCAATAACGCTCAAATCAATTTACCAACAGCATCTGAGCTACAGATCGTTGAGCCTCTTGAGTCCATGCTGGAATTCACACATTGTATTTGTTTATAGACCCGCTATTTATGACGTGTACAGGATACGGAATGCCAGATGCCGCCCCAGCCGACGCGACAAACCGAACCAGAGTGATAACGCCGCATCCAGCACACCTGTTTGAGTCAGGTCGCCCATATAAAGAGGATTTAAACCGACATCATGGATGAGTTCGGCGACGCTCTCCTGTTGTTCTTCATGTCCGATGAAGAGCATATCGCCACGTTCATCACCGAATGTTGGGTTCTGAAAATTCTCAAAACCAAGTGTGTTGAACGCTTTATAAACGAAAGCATTCGGTTTGAGTCCTGCCAGTGCCTGCACGACGGGTTGTTGTGGGACATCACCACCGTTGGTCGCGTCAATGACAATCTTGTGGGTCAGGTCAAGCGGCTCGGTTACTTCCAGCAGAACCTTTCCAGGAAGGGCGAACAGAATCGCTTCGCCGTGTTGAGCCGCTTCAGCAACAGTGCCGATTGTGCCGGGTAACTCGTAAACTCGGCTGGTATCGCGTACGCCGAACATCACATCATGTCCGGCAGATGCCCAGACTCTGCCTAGTGTGCCGCCAATACGGCTCGTCCCAATGATACCAATTTTCATGTTTGCGCTCCTTCTATTTGTTCCTGAATGCGTTGTTAAAAGCCCGATTAGGTAGCATCTGAATAGCTCTCGTTCTCTAGAAAAGATAGCCGTTTTGTGGCTGAAGGCTATCTGGTAAATCTGTTTCATTCAGCATCTCGCGTAGATCGCGTTCGATGTCCACACAATAAGCCGACATAGGAACATCGGTGATGCGATTCTCAAACGGTTCTTCATTGACAGTGCCGGTGCGTTCTACAATGCCGAACACAAAAGCCAGTAACAATGTCACCGGGATGACGAGCCATGTCATACCCGCATTGGCGAAGGTCTGCACGAAGCTAAACGGAATCAACATGATGAATACCCACACAAATAATCGTGTGAAGAAAGTATACTGGCGAGGGATCGGAATCGCTTTAATACGTTCACATTGTGCTTGATAAGCCGATAACTGTGCCAGACATCCCTCAAGCTGGAAGCTATCGAAGCCCTGTAAAGTGCTGTTTCGCATCCCGTCGTATATACGATGACCCTGCATCAGCATGAGCGCGGTCGGTTTGTTCTGCTTGCTCCGTAGGGCTTGCCTGTCCTCATCTGTCAAGAATTGTGCCACAGAGTCCCAGTCGGATTGTCTGCGAAGTTGCAAGCGTAGCGCGTTTACCCATGCTAAATGACGGTAAATCATTTCGCGGTGAAAGGCTTGAGCCTGTTGCGATTCATACTGTGGCGTATGGTTGTGTGATTCGACGAAAGTGATGATGAGGCGGGCGAATATGCGGCTATAGTTGGCAATCGATGCCCATAGTTGAGCCGCTTCACCCCATCGAGTATACGCGGCACTGTTCCGAAAGCCCAGAAAGATTGCTAGAGCCGTACCCAAAACGGCTGGTAGCAGGTTGGGGATAGCAATCTGCTGTAGATTCGCTAGCTCATACAGACCATAAACAGCAACAGAAGTCATCGCACCTAATGTTAGTTCATACTGTACATAGGGTATCGCTTTTCGAAGATTAAGTTGTTTTTTCAGAATCATAGCCTGTTCACCGTTTCTCTCAAAAAGGGCTTGACTCCTCTGAGATTCAAGCCCTCCTAAATATCTGAAAATTAGGTGTACAGTCCCAAAGTGAGATGGGACGGATCAGCAGTAAATTTGTCAGGATGTTCTTGCCATTGCTGATAGATATATTCGTAAGGAGTTAGTCCTTTCAATGTCTTAAGACGCTTAGCAAAGTTATATGCCTAGGACTTTCGCTTGACAGCACAAAACGGTGATTTGTTATGATAGAGATATGGTTACGAAAAAAGACTATATCGAATATCTGATTAGCACACCGATCAATTATACCTGCACGAATTTAGCGAAACATCTTGACGATGTGAGCCAT
>JAVJSU010000052.1:0-2576 GCA_040219275.1 Aggregatilineales bacterium
AAATTTGCGACGCATTCGTCACATTGGTCGTAAAAGATGGAAGATCGAAGCAGGCTATCATCGGCGCTCATTGGCAGAAACGGCGGTTTTTCGCTTCAAGACTATTTTCGGAAACACATTGAGTTCACGCACTTTGACCAGACAGATCACTGAGGCACGGGTCAAGGCTGTCGCGCTGAATCGGATGACCCAGCTTGGAATGCCTGACAGCTATCTTGCCATCTAATTTCAGATACTCTTGCGATCAATGGGTTTATTCACCTTATTCATTCAACAAAGCTAATTGCGTGCAAAGCCTCTGATGATAATTATTACAATTGCTATTTGTGGCTGTGGTGTTTTGCCCTCACTGTTAGAAGGTCACAGTTCAGTATTGATCTATATTTCTGGTGGATCTGTCGTTGTCGGTGTGACAGTGGAAGATGCCAGTGTGCTATGCGCTGAGCTATCTGCCAGTCGATATGATTCACCTGATGATTGTGAACGGCGATGGGAAAACGCTGTACCAGATGGCGTCGCATTTTTTATTACGCCAGTTCAATCGGTACAGATTGATGATTTCTACATGGATAGATATGAGGTGACTGTCGCTTTATATGAGTCCTGTGTAGAGGCAGATGTCTGTAATGGTGATGTGCTTCAATACGTTTATGATTTCTCGCCGCCTGAATCCCCCAATGAGCCTATGCGGTACCTCAGTTATTACGACGCGCAAGCATATTGTGTCTGGCGTGGTGGAAGGCTCCCAACAGAAGTTGAGTGGGAATATGCCGCCAGAGGCAGTGAGTCCTATTCATTCCCGTGGGGCAACGAGTTCGATGGTACGCTCTTGAATTTCTGCGACATAAATTGTGAGGCGAATACCATGGCAGATATACGCTGGGATGATG
Organism: Aggregatilineales bacterium; assembly: GCA_040219275.1. GTDB lineage: Bacteria > Chloroflexota > Anaerolineae > Aggregatilineales > Phototrophicaceae > JAVJSU01. Next base: position 891 of record JAVJSU010000052.1, read on the forward strand.
GATTTGCACAGATTGCACTTGTCGATGCTTTTCAAGGTGATAGAAGTTGGGCAGGTGTTATTGGCTTGGCAGGAAATGTTGCTGAATGGACATCAACGATTTATTCGGAACAAAGCGATGATGGTGAACGAGTGGTGAAAGGGGGCAACTATTTATCTTTTTCTTATCGAGCAGCAAGTTGGAATAGATTCCCTATGAGAGAAAATGAAATACGAGAAGGAATTGGATTTCGCTGTGTATATAATGTGGAAAGCTAGTCCCGCCCGAAGGTAATCAAGTGGGCTTCTTTGCCACGCGAGATCATGTAATCGTAGCCCAATCTTGTTCCGGGACTTTCTCCGTTCCAGACAAACACGCCGAGAGTTGCGTTATCCACCATCCAGCGATCTCGCACAGTGTAGCGATTAAGCAGATAACCTTTCGCTCCACGATAGGTGTCACGATGTACCTTCATATACTGCCCGTGCTTGCACCCTCCATTGCGCGGAAAATTGCTCACGCCAGCGACGGTGACCTTTGCCTTTAAGCGTCGGCACTCGCGCACAACTGCCATGTCCACGCCGTTCGGATTGTCGCCAACAATCACCGTGTAGCCGCATTCGTAAGCAAGTTGCACCGCTCGACGTGCGTAGTTGAGCATTTGTGGTGTTGCATCACGCGATCCAGCAATCATCACATGAACAGTTGGTTTCATAAGTCACCTCCAGAAAATGAAAAACGCCCACCACAATCGGCAGATCGTGTTGTGCGTGAAAAGTCAGAATATTGATACCGCCTATTGGTGCCTGACAAGCGCAGTTGTAATCCTACATCTGCCCGTTTTTCACAGCCTGAATGCGCCCCGGCTCCGCATGAGCGAAGACCTCGAGACGTTGACCGTTCCGGTCTGGCGAAGGTTCATCAGAACCTAATCACCAGCATCCACGACCGCTTTAGAACCACTCAACCGGGTTGTTGAGGGCGGGATTGGCAAAGCGGATCAGAGCGATCATCTCTAGGAGACCGTCAGAGCACAATGGCTCCGGGAAAACTTACGGTGCGCCCTTTCGAGCAAACGAGACCTGGCTAACGGTTCATCCGTCTGATCGGATAACTCCAGCTCTGCATTTGTTAAAGTGACTTTCTGCACAGGTCATACCACGACGGGGTTCCCCACTGCTCACCCTCCGGGCGGCACGGGTTTGCTATGAGAGAAACGGCGCTAGCCAGAAGCAAACCCGTAGCCGTGCCTGCTTGCAGGTATGAGGCTCTGTGGGGTGGCGTGGTACTGTGCAATGAGAAAGGCACGCAAATGCCAGAGAAGGAATCGAGCAGAGGATGCAAAGCCAGAAGACTTAAAGCGAAAGGGAATGAAAACGGATGAGCCAGCGTCAACCGTTCAAGAATCGGATAACAACCCGCTGACCAGAATGCGCACAAAACGACGACTTTCTTAATTTCTACGCTTCCCAAATAATACCCTTGAAAGCCAGGAAACAGGATCTAAATTCGCTTATTAAAGCTTATATAATAGGAAATACGCTCCATTTTAGAGTTACACAGAAACTCTAGCAACCGTACACTGAACAAATGAGCGAGTTGAACAAAAGGAAGTCTCTGGTAAGGTTGAATTTCTCACAAAACAGCCTGGAGGAGACCCCCAATGTTCAGCTCTAGAAATTATGGTAAATGGCGCAGTCGTTTAAT
>JAVJSU010000053.1:0-21894 GCA_040219275.1 Aggregatilineales bacterium
TTATCAGGCTTGGTTAGCCATCAAAACCAAAGCTGATGAAATTGGCAAAACACTTTATGCAACCGTTCATGATTTATTGTACGAATTTCTCAGAGCAGAACTACGTGACCCACGTATTCCTGCTCTTGACACTGCTTAGAAACGAAAGTCCTACCTACGAAAGATGTCCGTTTACAGACAGCGTGCCCAATTGGTATTGCAATCGAGAATACAAATTGCCCCGCGCGGTTTCGTCATTATATGGAACGAAGTGACGATGGGATCGGAATTTAACATACTTTATCTCTTTTATATCTTACGCCCGGATATGAGTTGCTGTTGGAAATTCGGTAGACTCTACCTTCATCTCATCGCCTACTTTCCTTAGATATTCTCAGCAGATCAACAAGAGTTTATCAGAACCGAGAAACACGCATCGCTTAAAGCACCTTGCAGTACGGCTTGTAAAGTTTAACGTTGAACTACTTTACGGACTTTCTTTAATTTTCCTGTACGCTACATTACTCGAAGCCTTTACTCTGCCTGTGCTTTTATTCTCAACTCGCCAATGTCCGAACCAAACGGTAGATTGATTTGTAGAAATCCAGCATGGGGCATTTTATATTCGATTATCTCATCGTTCCACATTACGTTATATGATGCATCAGGGTTCATGGTTACTAGAACAGTTACTATTCGTGGAGATACAGTAAGCCGTAAATTGCCGGTAAAAGTCTTGTGATCAGCGGCAAAGCGTTGCGATTCGACCCATATATTGAAGCCAGTCGTTAATCTACCGGGGCGATGATAAGCGCTGAACCACGCCAAGACCGGCGATGATAACCCGCCAAATTGATGCCAGCCCGCACCTCGCCCTGTCCCGATGATGAAGTGCTCGAAGCAATAATAAGACTCTCCAACCTCAGCCTTCCACAGATCAAGGGCGGTGCTGGCAATTTTGTAGGCAAAATCTCCATGACCAAGATCAAGCGCGGTTTTCCATATAAACCATTGATGGGGCATCCAGACAGAGCCGTTCCAGTAGCCATCTTTGCGATAATATGGCGCGGTTTGATCCACTGTTGAAAGACCGATGCGTGTCCAGAAGCGTTCAGGGTCTTGCAAACGCTTGAGCATCAGGGTTTCCTGTTCAGGTGTACACACGTCGGCAATCAAGGGCATAATACCGTCTAAACCCATGTTAAAGTTCACACCATGCTCATCCCTTAGCTGACGGATGTCATTATCATCATGTACCACGTAACTGAAATAACCCGCTTCATCGTCCCATGCGAAGCGTTGAAGCGCATCTGAGAGCAGATCAGTGTCTTGCTGATAAGCCGCTATATCTTCAGAAAATCCTAAAGCGTTAGCAATTGCTTTTAAGATGTGGGCGCTTCGTATTATGTGGGCGGTGATGGCGGAACAGGTCGTCTTTTTCGTGATTTCCGTTTCTAGTGTGTGGATTTGGGCAGGGTAATCATCCCATCCACCAGAATCCCACATAAAATATTCCCACGTTCTCAGTAAATTGGATGGTAGATCGCGGGTGGTCGAACTGCCGAGCCGACCCGCCAGAAACAGATAATATTGGCGCAATGATGGGTAAAATCGCGCTAACAATGCGTGGTCTTGTGTGCGATTCCACAGTTCGAGAAATTGATAAATCTGCACGGGAATTGGACTACCATGATGGATGAACGCGCCGTGGGTATTGCCTGCATCTGTCAAATAGGCATTCAGATTGTCGATTGAGCGTTCAATATCAATTTCCAGCAAGCCCAACCCGATAAAGCCAGAATCCCATGTATAAAGGCAATCCCACCATTTTCCAGGTGTGTAATGGCGGATGAATTGGCGCTGTGTGTAAATTGGATACACCACATTGATAAGTTCAGTTGCCACCATTCGTTCCTGACTAAACCGAAAGGATTCACCGGATGGCAGACAATCCAGCGTAAAGGTTTTCTGCCGTGCTGATTCGTAGAGGGTTTCATAATCAGGTGTTGACTGAGACAGAAACCGCTTAATGGAATCTGTCACCTGTGCGGTTGTTCCGTTGCAGACGATGCTATGCACCGTTACCGTCGTGTGCGGTGCGAGAAAAATGGGGCGCATGAACACATCGGTAAAATGCCCTTTTCCATTGCCTTGATGCACTTCCGTGTAATTATCCGGCACAATCTGACGCAGATAACTGTCCAATTCGTCATGCAATATCTGTCTAATCCAGCAATCAGGATGGTTCCATGCCACGCCATAGACCATATTTGTATCGGCATATTGCAACATGAGTGTGTTTGGGGATGTGCCTAACCGCGCTTCTTGTTTGAATGTCCAATCGCGTTCACTGTCCACGTAAGCAATCAGAGGATTATCGGGTAACGCGCCGATGCTTATGTTCGGTTTGTATGTCCAGATGTGTTCTTTAAATTGCACATCGCTTACTTGTTCTGCCTCGACCAATGCGAAACCATCCAGATCAATAGCGCTCTCAACCAACGAGGTAAAAGATATTCTATGTTCACCTATATCCATTATTCCAAGTGACACATACACCTGTGAAAATCCGAATTCGTCCCGATTATCACCGTTCAACAGAAATTCAGACTCAATGAATCCATCAATGCGGAATGCCGCTGGATTATTTCCATGAAGTCGATAACGCAAGTTGAGGATTGCATACTGGAATGGTTTTTCAACGTGAACTATGAATGTCACCCAATCCCCGATTTCTGCGCCGAAGCCCGTACCGATACCTGACCCATTTGTCAGCCCATGGTCGCGGATTTCTGCCCGCATCATGCCATTCTCGACAAGGTTGTCTGTTGGGCGAGGCGTGGCAAATCCAAGATCGTCATAATCAAGCGCATCCACCCAGATGCCCGTATGCGGCATGGTCACGTCCATCTGACGGATCGCCTCATCAGAATATGGGCGCACAGGCGGAAAATTCATCGATGCCATCAGGTGTAACATCAAATTTTGTGGTTGATCGGTATTATTGACAAAAGCACAGCGCACTAACCGTTCCTGTTCAGAAATCGCCGAGAACGACACATCACAATAAACCTGATCTTTCCATTCGATCTCATAGCGATAGGCATAATAGCTGAGGTCAGGGGCGGCTTCCCACGCATGATAACCTGATGCCCATTTTTCGTTCGGAATGAGCATTTGTCGCCGATAATGACCGGGAATGATGCTCAAATCAAAGCGAAGCCCACGTTGCAGATCAGGGATATGGGCGATACCTGCATAACGTTTCGAGTAAGGTCCCCAAGCTGGTAAGTTTAGATCATGACTCTTAGTCGGTTTGGGCATGGTGTCCTTTCGCAGGAATAGTGACTCGTGTTGAGTCTTGGGCGTTTTCGTGACTTATAAGCTGGCGTTTAAGTGCTTGATTACTGTGGAGGATAGCTTACCTTGATGCTGTTGTATGGCAAGCAGACCCGCACCAATCGCCGGGGTAAAGCGGGGTGTTTCTATCTGACAATCTGGTATACGCTGATGCACCGCCGCTGTGAGGGATTGCATCACAATGTCGCCCGCCTGAGTAATCCCGCCGACACAGGTTAAACGCAAGGAATCCTGTGGAAATGCGAGATAATTGGCAACAGCTTCCACGCAACGGGCGACTTCTTTCATGCCTGCGTTGATAATTGCAAGCGCAACCTGATCACCTTCTCGCGCGGTCTCAATTACGAGACGACCCAAAGCGGCGGTTTCGGCTACGCTTATCTGTTGAGTATAAACGCGGTGCATAATCTGCCCGATTTCGCTGATGCCGAGAGAATCAAGTACTGCCTGTTTAAGTAAGGTAGGTTTGCCACGTGTATCATAGGCTTCGGTAGCGGCTTTCATCGCCTGCACGCCCATCCAATAACCGCCGCCTTCATCTGCGATCAAACTGCCCCAACCACCCGCCATCCAGCGTTCACCGTTTGCGTTCATGCCGAAGCAAGAGGTGCCTGTGCCGATAATTTGGACGATTCCCGGTGCGCCACCTAAACCACCCGCTAACGCCACCCGACAATCATGATCTACGCCGAGAAATGCGTCCGGCGCGAGCTTCAGTGTCTTGCCGATTCCGGTCACAATGTCGCGGTCTGCCCGTGAGACCACACCGGCAAGCCCTAAAAACGCCGACGCAAACGACTCCGACGATACCCCTGCGTCATTCGCCGCGATAGTTACTGCTTCGCCGATATTTTGGATAGTCTGTTCTACGCCAATATAGCCGAAGTTGGACGATCCTGACACACCCGTACCAACCAACCGTCCGCTTGCGTCGAGAATCACGGCTTGCGTTTTCGTTCCGCCGCCATCAATGCCCAGATAATAGTCTGTCATTCCCCGGCTACCTTCATATTTGAGAGGATGACTTTCGCCGTCTGATCGCCATTATTGAGAAGTCGAAATTTTCCTGCGCCTGCCGGAACAACAAAGGTCTCTGCATAATTGAATTGTTGGGTCATGCCGTGCGCGGTTTCCAGCAGAATCGTCACACCTTCGACCAGACTCATGACCTGTACCGAGCCGTTTGTTTCGATGTCTACGCTTGCACCCGCGTTTAGCTCATAACGGAACACATCGTAAAAGTGGCGTGCATGGGTGGGCAGGTGGATCAGCTTCCAACCGTCGCCCTGTGCGATTTGGGATGGCTGAGAGAGTAGTTCTCGCTGAACAGCATCGCCCTGCAACTCAAAGCGCAGATTCTCAAAGGCGCGTTCGATGTTGATCGGGCGCGGTTTGCCGTCCAGATCAAGCCGGAGCCAGTCGTACATTTTGAAAGTGAAAATATAGGGCGTGGCACTGATTTCCAGCACAAGACTATTCACGCCGGAACAATGTACCGTGCCGTTGGGAATCAAGAACAGGTCGTGTTTATGTGCGGGATGTACCTGCACGAATTTTTCCACATCAACGGTTATCCCTTCTACCTGACTTTTTTCAAGCGCAGTGCGAAATTCCGCTGGATTAATCCCCGCTTGAAAGCCAAGATAGACCTGTGCATCCGGTTTGCAGTCAAGGATGTAGTAGGTTTCGTCCTGTGTGTAGGTCTCCCCGAAATGATATTTGATATATTCGGGGCGCGGGTGACATTGCAACGACAGGTTGCCGCCATCGAAGGTATCTAAGAAGTCAAACCGGATCGGGAATTCACAACCAAAACGCCCCGCAGAATCGCCGATGATCGCCTGATTGTCATGATACATCAGGAAGTCGAAGGAGATTTCCAGCAGACAGCCGTCGCTTTCCAGCATCAGTCCATTTTCCGGCACGATCAGTTCAAACGACCACGCATAATTCGGCACATCACGCGGGAGTTGCGGGATCTTTTCTTTGATCCACTGCCCGCCCCACGCACCCGGCTCAAACCACGGACGCACGCGGAAATAATTACGGCTCATCGCGGTGAGTGCCTCACGCATCGTGTCGCCGGAAGTCAAAACAGGCGTATCGGGGCGTTGACTGTCTACGATGAGGTCGATTTTGGGCAATAACAGCGCCTTATGGTCGTTGAGCACCACCCAATCGACAAAGTAGAAGCGTTTGTACATCGGTTTCGGTGCGCCTGGGGAAGTCGCGCCGAGGTTGGTCACACTGCCTGCCCGTGAGCGGAATTGAATTTCATTTTTGGGCATATCCACATAGATCAGCAGGGCATCCTCCCAGCCCGCCAGCGCCGCGCCACAGCCGTAAATGATGCTCAATGAAGCGTCACGATTAGGCATAAGTGACGAGATTTTATCCGCGTCGAAGAAATCCTTCAGTGTGCCGGTAAAGCGTGTCCCAAAGATGGGATCGTCTCCACCTAAAAAGGGCATGACCAGCGAATCAATTGTCGCTTCCGGCAAGTGTGCGGTGCGAATATCCATCCAACGTGCGGAGATGCCTCTATTGTTTAGCGCCAAATCAAGTTGTTCGCGCAGATCGTCCCATAACACGCCAATATAGCCATCAATAATCACCTGCGAATGCTTAGTCATGTGTTCGGTGACCGCATCATAACCGATGCTGATTTTGCCATCGCCAACGGAGAACGCGGGATAGAGGTCATATTGTCCCGCTTGTGTCGGGCTATGCTCAATGGGTGCTAAATCCTGTGAAGTTTTACGATACATCATCAACTATCCCTTATTCGCCTTGATCCGGACGCGCATAATCGTCTTCGTAGCGGGTGATGTCTGCCTGTTGCCAATTGCCAAACGCTACTTCAAGCACCTGTGAAGGGTATTCGCCACCCATTAAGCGGTGTTTGGTATTCGGTGGTATCCAGAATTCCTGCCCCTTTTTCGCGTTGGTGATTTCCTCACCGACCTGCACAATCGCATCATCGTCCAGCGCAATCCACAATTCGGCGCGCCCTGTGTGCGATTGCAAACTCAGGCGTTGACCGGGTTTGACTGTCATAAGGCTGACAGTGACTTCTTCGTTGTTGGCGAATTGCTTAAAGCTCCCCCAGGGGCGCTCTACAAAGTCAACAAACGGTTTTTCATCAGGAATGGGTTTGGTCACATACTCGCTCATGTTGTACCTTCAGGATTTAGGATGGATAAATATTCAGCACGATCCAATAGCGCGGGTTTACCGTCTTTTTCTACAATCACCTGACGGAAGTTTTTCTCCACTAATGCACCGTAATCGTGTCCGGCACGGGGAGAATAAATGCCGATGTAGGTCAGCGGCTTGTTCCCGGTGTTGACGGTGCGATGCGCGGTATGACCCGGCACATACACGATCTGATTGGGCAATAGCGACACCATGCGTGATTCGCCGCTCGACTCGTGCTCAAGAAGCATGAACCCTTCGCCGCTTAGACCGATGTAAATTTCTGCGGCTTCTCGCCATTCGTGGTAATGTCCTTTGGTGAGGAAGTATTCATCGCCAACTTTGCCCGGATAGAGCGTGCCGAACCCACAGACAAGATCACCATCACCATCCGCGACTTCCCAACTAGAGACACGATAGAGCACAGGGTCGTTTTCGGTGAGCATCGCATCGAAACGGGATTGATCGGCAAATGCACCGTTCAGGTCAGATAGTCGCCGGATAGTTACATCTGCGTTTTCCACTTCCGGCGCGCTTGGATCAAATTTAAGCGAAAGTAATTTTGGAAACATCTTTACCTCTTGTTTTATGGTCATTTAACCTGTTTAGCCACAACCTTACGACAGCACAAAATCCTCGAAGGTCACGTCGAAGCCGTCCCCCTGTGGCGCGGCACACATCATGCCGACCTGTAGTTCTGCTTTTGCGCTCAAATACCCCTGCCGGATGAGCGTGAAGGTGTCGCCATCGCGTGAGAATGACACCTCAATCGCCGATCCTTTTCGCTGAGCGCGTATCCAGATGGATACCGGATTATCTGCCAGTGGCACAATCGACCAGTCGGAGAAATCACGCGTGATAACCGCGCTGGCTTGCTGTACACCTTCGAGATATTCGATCCCGCATTTCATCCAGATCATTTCATTTTCGCGCACCATCAATCCGGCTTGATCGTAAAGCGTGGCATAGTCTCCGGTAACTTTAACGGAGGCGGTGAAGTCACCCATAACGGTCTGATAGTAAAACGACGCGTCATCTTTAATAAAGTCGTGTAAGGTCACCCGCCAATAATCGGTTTTGCCAGCGGTTGTCACGATGAGCTTGCCGTCTTTTTCTGCCCAGATTTTGGGTTCGTTGTACCAGTTCACATTCCCTCCAGAAAATCGTCAAATTTGTGACGCGAATGCTAGATTAAGTCTCGCGCACGGAATATTGTGGCTCAAAGCCGAGTAAATGCTGTGCTTTCTTGATGCTGATTAGCGATGCTTTGCCTTCTAATTGTCCTTCAAGAATCGCGACATCCGGGAAAAAGAGGCGCACCAGAGTCTTCGCGTCATACTCCGCAAAGTTGCCCGTATCGTTGATGAAGAGTGGTTGACTGCCTTTAAAGTCGGCTGTGAGTGACTTGATGAACGCCTGTACCGTGTCGCGCACATCGACCAGCCCCCACAGCATGTTGCGATGCCACAAATAAGCATCCCATAAATTGTGGGTGATGCCGTCAACCTGATCTTCCGGCGGTTTTTCTTTCTTCGTCCCAAATTCCAGAGCGCGTTCCGCCCGGAATGCCAGCGTGTGTTTGCGGACTTTGACTAGCAGGCGTTTCCATTCATCTTCGGGGATTTTCAGAAATTCATCGATGTAACCGGCGGCAGTGTCACGCATCGCATAGTAGTCTTCACTTTTGAAAAACTCTGCTGGAAAGACAGCTGGTAAACGGATCGCTGTGCTGGAAATTTTGTCTCGTCGCCAGAAATATGCGCCGATGTCCTCGCTGAGTTGCTTGGAAAGCGAGTACGGATCTGTGGTTTGTTGCGATTGCGTTTCGTCAATTGGAAAATGATCCGGCACGAATTCACCCACTGTCCATGTGACACCGATGGCGTTTACAGAACTCGCCTGAGTGATTCGTTTGATGCCCTCCTGTGCCGCCGCCTCATAGACGTTGTATGTGCCGGTGACGTTGATATGAAATGTCACGGATCCGGTTGCATAGATAGGCGAGGGCAATGCCGCGAGGTGAATGACGCTATCGCAACCGCGCACCTGTTCGCGGACTGCATCGAAATCGCGCACATCACACATGGCATATTCCACATCGGGATGCGCCGATTCTTCGTTAATGTCGATGGCGCGCACATCATAGCCTTGTTCCAGCAATTGTCTAACTGCGTCTTTGCCGATTAATCCGTTTGCGCCAGTGACTAAAACTTTCATCGCGTAATCTTCCCTGCTTCAATAAATAAAATGATTTCTTAACGATCACTAAAAAAGAGCGCAACGCCACCAACGATCAACACAATGGCGAGAATTTTCGTGAAACTCAGACTTTCCTGCGCGACACCGAACCAGCCGAATTGTTGCACCACCATCGACAGCACTAGTTGACCGATCATCACAAATGAAAATGTGATGGCGGGGTTAGTTCTGCCGAGAGCAAACGCGATCCCCGGAACCAACACCAGCCCTAACGCACCCGATAGAATTACCGGCAAGGGTATGCCCTGACGGGGGAGTGCCTGCATGTTTTCCACAAATTTTGTCTCGAACACCAGTACCAGCGGAATCGACACCAGAAATCCCGTGAGATGTACGAAGGATGTCATCCCCACCAAGCCAATGTTCTTCTCCAAAACGGAATTAAAGATCCCCTGTAGCCCGATGAATGCCCCGCTAATTATTGCCATCATGATTCCGGCAACCATGTCATGTCCTTCGCGTGATGTGCGTCGTGCGTTCTGCCACAATAAAACAAGTTCAACCTACCGCATCAAACGGATTACCTGATTCTGAAACGGGATCGTTACTGTTTTCCCCGAAACAGGTGTAATCTCGTGCCTGTCTAGCTGAATCTGTGCATAGCCATCCGGTAGATACACGGTGACTGCTTCCGGCTGTTGCGTGCGTTGCGTCTCGACAGTTAATTTCAAGACGGCGTTCACTGATTCGTCAAACGATAGATCAAGCGACACCGCACCGAAGCGTGTCGGCGTGGTCACTAGTTGAATAGTCTCGCCCGCCTTTATCCATTCAGGAGGTAAACCCAATAACAGATCAAGCGTGTTGCCGCGCTCAAATACCAGCAGATTGCGTACCAGACGAATAAATTCAGCGGACCCCCAATTGTGTGGCATATCGCCGACGAGTTGCTCATAAGTGGCGCTTCTCAGGCTCTGTTCCTCGCGCCAGACGCGGGTCGGGCTGGCATGATTGGCAAAATCGTAGAGATAATCAATCGCTTTGTCGGGTCGTCCGACATAGAGCCACACATGCGCGTAAAAGGATGCTGAATAATTCCACACTGCATTGTGCGGAATCCAACCTGTATTTGCAGGAATGCCCTCTTCGTCATCAATTTTGTCTAACAGGGTGCATAAGTTTTGGACGATGGGATCATCCGGCGCGAAGACTTCACCCGGATAGATGGCATGTGCCAGCGCCCATGTCGCCGTGCCGGGATTGATCCGATAATAGGCGCTGACCTCGCCTTCAAAATCTGGAATCTGGACGTGCTCACTGCTCGCATCGGGCATGGAGATTGGTAGATAAGGCGTGCCGTCGTCCAACGTTCGCATATCGCGTTTGGCTTTTTCGTGGAACACCGCCAGCAAATCGTCATATTCGTGCTGGAAGCGTTTTTCATCATCGCTATAGCCCAGCTTTTTCGCCGCCTCGACAGCTTTCTGCAACCCGACAAGTGTCCATAGCGCGGTTGTATATTCGGGACGTTCGCCACCTAAGCCACCATCCGCGAATGTAGCTGGCATCAGATTATACTCAGCGGCATCTTCACCCCGTTTTTTTGATTCTTCGCGCAAATGACGGATAAACGTCACGCCATTCTGGATCACGGACCAGACCGAGGCGAGCCTGTCCCAATCATCGTTGAGTTCGCACTGCCGGATGAGCGTTAGAATTGAGATGCCGGTTTCTTTGGGGTGAAAATCCAATTGGCGGATTTCGCCACTCGGTTGCACACGCCGTAGCAAAGCGTTGATGCCCTGTTCGCCCGCGTCTTCATAGCCCAAATACCGCGCCGCTTCCAGAATGAAATGCCCATCGACCACCCATAACCCGCGATAGGAGGTTGGTCCGACCTGAAATTCCGGCAAACTGTCCTTAATCTCACGCGCTTGCAAGATATTCCGCGCACAAGCCGTGACCATATCCATCACATCGTTATCTGGAATGTGCATGGCAAAGGGTTGAATCGGATAGGATGCCCAGAATGCACGCTCGGTCTCTAATGCCTGTTTCGCCCATTCCAGATCGTAGCCGGCGTCGCCTTCGTGATTCACAGGGAAGATGAACGCGCCTTCGATGGGTTTTCCAGCCTGCGCGGTGAAAATGGGTGTTTTCATGCGCGATACGGGACCGAAGTGTTGACCCGGTGCGAGATTGAGTGCATACGGGACGGAAATATAAGCACACGTTTGTCCGTTTTCGCTGGCATCCGAATATTTTTCGAGGGTTGGCTTTACCAGAAAATAAGAGTCGATATGCGCCCAGTGCTGTGCATCCAACATATACACCTGCTGTGATGAGATGTCTTTATATACATCTTCCGGCGCGGTATCACCCTGTGGCAACACGAACGCCTTACCTAGTGCGTGCGCATCGACCCATACCGCTGTATCCACCGCAACTTGACTATCGGCACACGCCACGTTCCACAATACGATATCCGTGCGTTTATTATTTTGCTCGTGACCAAACGCGAGCAATTCAAGGGTGGCGTGTGCGTACTCGATAGTCGTCTTTACGAAAGGGTGTATTGCGGACTCGGTAATTTGCGTGATTTTGAGCGGAGGCTGTGGGCTGACTAACCCAAAACTGAACACTTTGTTAAACCAGTAAGTGCCTTCCGCAGGGATAGAATTGACATAATCGTAGAGCAGTGCGCCACGTTCATCGACCAATGTTTTATGCGGATCGTCGGGATGCCCGATGCACGACCATGTCACTGATGACGCATATTTATGGGTGATGGTTCTTGTGGTCGTCATAGTTTTCCTTCAAGATGTTTGCAAAAATATCCACTTAACTGCTTGTTTAGCATCAGCAAAATGACACTTCATACTTTCAATCTTTACTGAGTTGGAGTACAAACAAACGAAAGTATGTGTTTTTATGTTTGTTTATAACAATATAACACAAATAAAAACATAGTCAAACAGGAAATTTTCTATTCTGAACGAATGCTATGTTATAATTTGTCTCATTAAATTACCCATATGCTAGGTTGATCTTCATGTTGCCAGTTCAGCGTTTGCAAAATATTTTAGATGATATTAAATCCAACAGAATCACGAGCGTGAATGATTTAAGCCAGAAATATCAAGTCTCGGAAATGACCATTCGCAGAGACTTAAAACTACTTGAGGATCAGGGCTTAATCACACGAACACATGGTGGTGCTGTGCCCAATAGCCGTGCTTTGGATGAGTTACAGTTTGTGCAAAAACAGGGCATCCATGAAGCGGAAAAACGCCAGATCGCCCGTTATGCGGTAGAAAATTTTATCTCGGAGAATGACATTATAAGCATGGAAGGTGGCACAACTGTCGCTGGCATGGTCAGTCATATGGAAAGCTACAGAAATATCACCGTCATGACCAACGGACTCCATACGCTGTATGAACTGCAACGTATCGCCACGGGAAACACGGTTATTTCTACGGGAGGCGTATTGCGTGAAGTATCCAACACGCTTGTCGGTCCGGTAGCCGAGCGACATTTCACGGAGTTTAATACCACAAAAGTCTTTCTTTCCGCTACCGGGTGGACGGTTACCAACGGCTTTACAGACCCGAATATGATGGAAATTCAGGTTAAGAAAGCCATGATTAAATCTGCACATAAAGTTATCTTGCTCATCGACTCCAGTAAATTCGGGATTGTTTCTCTGACCAGTTTTCTCGGTGCATTTGCCCCGGATGTTATTATCACAGATCGAAATATCTCTGATTCTATCTATGAGGATTTCACTAAAGAACAGGTAGAAGTGCACATCGCCAATTAAAGTATTGCGCGACATCTGTTCTTAAAAGGATGAATCAAAATGGATGCTCAATACCAATTAAGGTGCGTACTCTTTTCTTCTAACAGAATCTTTTTCTCTCCCTCCATATCATAAACAAACCCGAAATCGAACATCGAGAGCTATGTCATGTTCGATTGTTTGACTTAAACAAATGTATGTGTTATTGTGTTTTATATAAACATTTTCGAACAAATGCGTTTGATTGTTGGGGTTATGGAGTCTCAATCTGAACGTTTTTTCATCGAAAAGTGTGTAAATCTCGTGCGCCATCACGCATACGAGGATGAAATATTTAAACTAGGATCGTAGCTTAAAACACATAGCATGAAAGGGTAATTTGAAGATGAAACGCAATAGATTTTTAGTAATTACCATATTATTTGCAATGTTGACACTTATTGTTGGTATTGCACCCTCAATGGCACAGGAAGAATCATTATTGGTCTGGGCACCACCGGAAAATTCAGCGGCGGTGACCGAACTAGGTGCATTATTTGAAGAAGAGTACGGAATTACGATTGAAGTACAGGAAGTTCCGTTCGACCAGATTGCGGATGATCTGGTGAATTTCGGTCCTGTGGGCGAAGGTCCAGATATTATCATCACAGAGAACAGCCGCCTCGGTCAACTGGTAGCGAATGGCGCACTGCTCCCGCTTGATTTATCCGACATCTCAGACCTTTTTAACCCCAGTGCGCTTAATATTTTTACATATCAAGGCGAAACATGGGCGCTGCCGTTTGCGTGGGAAAACGTCGCATTGATCCGTAACACTGATCTTGTACCGGAAGCCCCTGCCACATGGCAAGAAGTTCGCGCCATTTCTGAAGAACTGCAATCTTCTGGCACTGCCCAATATGGTTTTGTCCCGCTTTTTGGTGACCCTTATCATCAATTCCCGATCATAACCGCATTTGGTGGTTATATCTTTGGTGTTACTGAAGATGGTTCCTATGATGTCAACGACATTGGGCTGGGTAGTGAAGGTGGTTTAGCCGGTGCTGAGTTCATCAGTGGCTTGTATCAAGACGGCTTAGCCGACCCTGATATGGATAATGATGTCGTGCTGGAACTGTTCGCACAGGGTGAATTGGCGATGTTTATTACCGGTCCGTGGTTCTCCCAACGGGTGATTGACGCTGGCGTACCCTATAGTGTTGATCCAATCCCCGGCGCCGATGGTGCGCTGGAAAATGGTCGCCCCTTTAGCGGTGGCTTTGGCTTTGCGATCAGCGCCTTCTCTGATAAAGCATTACTTGCAGAAATCTTTATTTATGATTTCCTATCTACACAGGAGGCACAGGAAGTCATGATTACCGCGGAAGAAGGCACCGTATTGACTCGTTTCCCCGCCTTCAACGGGGTTGATATTTCCGAAGACCCGAATATTCAAGGCTTTATTGATGCGGGTGCCTCTGCGATGCCAATGCCCCAAATTCCAGAAATGGGTTCTGTGTGGGCGGCATGGGGTAATGCGACCCGTTTGATCGGTCAGGGTGAAGATCCCACTGAAAGCTACTCAAATGCGGTCGTTCAGATTGAACAAGCAATAACAGACGCGCAAGCTGAAGATAGCGAATAAAAGAAATCTCATGTCCACAAATACGAGACTTGCTCGCTCCCCTGATGGGGGGCGGGCGACTCCTTCATTAGAGAATGCCGGAATTTGGGCAGTTCTTCTGAAGTATCTGGGTCTAGCCGCGCTGAATGCGATGGCTTTGATTATTATTTATGCTTTTTTGGATGATGATAATCTGGGACTCGCGATTGTCATCATTGTAATTACTGTTTTTGCAAATGTCGTTACTTTTGTGCCACGTTTATACCCCATTCGCTGGATGGCACCGGGCTTAATGCTGGTGATCCTGTTCGTTGTCTATCCCGTTCTGTATACAATTGTTACTGCATTTTCCAACTATGGTGATAGCCACATCCTCACTAAGAGTCAGGCTATCGAACTGATCGAGCGCAGACAATTTGTGCCAGATACTGCTCAGAGCTACAGCTGGGACCTTTATCAGAATGAGGCGGGCGATTACGGATTGTGGTTAGATGGCGACGATAGTGACGGCAATCGTGTGGTTGCTTTCGCTATTATGGGGGAACCGATTCAAGAAGTTGAGACTGACAATGAAGAACCGCCAGAACTCTATGAGGGATTTCGCCTCTTAACCGTCGGTGAGCAAGCACAGGCGATGGTACAATTGCAAAACGCGATTTTCGGAACAGGTGAGGATACTGCCGCAATTGCCAACCGTCGACAGGCGGCACGCCCGTTGGTTCAGCAATATGTCTTCGACGAAGAACGTAACGCCTTCTTAGATCAAGAGACGGGCAGTTACTATCTTGCTAACGATAAAACAGGCTTCTTTGTGCTTGAAGGTGGTACCTCCTCTGATCGATTGATACCCGGATATCGTGTTGGTGTTGGGTTGAGTAATTTTCAACGCCTTTATGAAGATCGCACGCTGTTAACGCCTCTGATTGATGTGTTCCTCTGGACAATTGTTTTTGCAATTCTATCTGTCATCACAACGTTTGGTTTCGGGCTGTTCATGGCGCTGGTGCTCGATCATCCCTTTATTCCGTTCCCCAAGATATGGCGCTCGATTATCTTTATTCCCTATGCCATACCGGGCGTGATTTCGATCCTCGTCTGGCGTGCATTACTAAATCAGAATCTTGGTCTGATTACGAATACGCTATTTGAACTTACCGGTTATCGTATTCCCTGGTTTACGGATCCCTGGCATGCAAAATCGGCTATTATTCTAGTCAATCTATGGCTGGGCTACCCTTATATGATGCTGGTTTGTAGCGGCGCGCTCAAAGCAATCCCTTCTGAACTTTACGAAGCCGCATCCGTTGATGGTGCGGAAGCGTGGCAATCATTCTGGCGCATCACTTTGCCGATGTTGCTGGTCAGTGTTGGACCGTTGTTGATTGCATCATTTACGTATAACTTCAACAATTACTTGCTCATTGAAGTGCTCGCAGAAGGCAATCCGCCAATACCCGGAACGTCTACGCCTGCCGGATATACGGACATCCTCATCAGTTATACCTATAATCTAGCGTTCGGGTCTAATCAAGGTGCGGATTATGGTTACGCGGCGGCAATCACCATTGTGATCTTCACGATTGTTGCCCTTATCACGCTGTTTAACTATCGTTATGTTGCGCGATGGGAAAGGGTCGGTGAAAGTGTCTAGTAACCTCAGCAAGAAAGCATCTACGAAAAAAGCTATACCGGATCATTCGCGTTCTGGTATCGTGATTGAGCGCAGAGCACGGGTGATCGGCACAACATGGCGCATGATCGTCATTTTATTGGGGTGCTTTTTTGCGCTTCTGCCAATTGTCTTCGTGGTCTCATCCTCCATCAATCCTGCCGGAACACTGGCTACGCAATCCCTATTACCCCGTGGCGTAGAGAACCTGAGTGATATGACGACCAACTTTGAAGAGCTTATGTTTGATCCTCAGTCTCTGGAACTCCTTCCATTCTGGCGCTGGATTGTAAATTCGTTCATTGTGGCGGGTGTGAGCACGGTACTTACCCTGTTTATTACCATGTTAAGCGCGTATTCGTTCTCCCGTTTTCGCTTTTATGGCAGGCGTACATTGCTTCTCAGTTTGCTTCTGCTACAGGCATTTCCGAATTTGCTGGCGATGGTAGCGATTTTCCTCATCTTGCTGGAGATCGGCAGGCTAGCAACCGCCATACCGGAAGCCATTCCCTTTTTGAGCTTCATCGACTGGTCGTTTATGGAGTTACTCGGCTTGAATGCCCTCGGTGGGCTTATTATGGTGTATGTTGGCGGTGGTTTGGGCTTAAACACCTGGCTGATGAAGGGCTTTTTCGACACGATCCCGCGTGATATTGATGAATCAGCCAAAGTAGATGGCGCGTCTAATTGGGAGATATTCTGGTTGCTCATTTTCCCGTTGGTAAGACCGATTGTCGCTGTGATCGGGGTGCTGACGTTCATCTTTACCTTCAATGAATTCGTGCTCGCCAGAATTATGCTCCGCGATACGATCAACTGGACGCTGATGGTCGGGTTATATAATTTCATCAGTGCGGAATTCAACCGTGATTGGGGCTTGTTCGCGGCGGGCGCGTTAGTCTCTGGTGTGCCTGTGGTAATCCTGTATCTTTCGCTTCAGGATCAAATCGTCAGCGGGTTGACGGCTGGCTCGGTAAAGGGATGATATTTGTCATCCGATCAAATGATCGCTTAAGTGGGTGGACGCTATCCAGCCCACCCACTTATTTTTATGCCTCAGAATGGATCGTCCGGCGATCTGCTTCCACCGCATCAAACCAATTTTCGAGCGATAGACGCATCGCATTCACCCGCGCAGGTTCCTGTCTGGCAAGATTGTGCATCTCTTCAGGATCATCCGTGATATTATAAAGTTCCGGTTCGGCGGGTGGCGGAATGTTTCGCTCAGGGTCTGGATCGGTAATGATGCCGTTCTCCACAAAATACTCGTAGTGGTACATGCTCACATCCAGCCATTCGCCATCAAACACTTGCATGGCTTCGGGAATGGCGGGGAAAATCAGCTTCCAATCACCTTCTCGCATCGCCGCGTTGCATTCTTTGACGGGCGTATAACGATTCCATTGCCAGAAACGCCGATCACAAATGTCATTTGATTCACCCCGCAACACCGGAAGCAGGTTAATGCCGTCAATCATACGATCATCCGGCGGGTTGATCTCAGCCATAGCGAGTAAGGTCGTGAACCAATCCGTAAAATGTGCCATCCCGTCGAATTGCCGTCCGCCACCGTCTAAACCAGCGTTCCAGCGGACGATCAGTGGGACGCGCACACCGCCCTCATAAACCACACCTTTCGCGCCGTTAAAATTACAGTTGAAGCGTCGCGTATCGGTTGAGGCATCATCGCCGTAGATGTTCAGTTCCGGTCCATTATCCGATGTAAAGATAACGACTGTGTTTTCACGCAAACCACACGCGTCCAGAGTGTCCAATACCCGCATGATTCCGGCATCCATCCGGCGAATCATGCCGTAGATACGGCTGACCCCTTCAGGAAATTGATTTTTATCGCGGAAAGGTTGAGTGTCTTCCTCCGGCGCTTGCAAGGGGGTATGCGGTGCGTTGTAATTCAGGTTGAGGAAGAAGGGCGTATCGTGCTTGTGGCGTTCGATGAAGCTGACCGCCTCATCAGTCCACACATCGGTGAGGTAACGACCATCCGAACGGACAGGTTGATCGTTGTATTCGATGCGCCAATCATAATAATCGTGCATCCCCCCGCGAAAACAGACGGACTCATCAAATCCACGCTGAGTCGGCGAATAACGCAGGTCGAACGATCCCAGATGCCATTTGCCAATGTGCCCGGTGATATATCCGGCTTGATTGAGCAGTTGTGCCAGAGTAACTTCACGAAGCGCCAGCCTTTCCAGACCGCGCCATTCTAACGTATCTATTGAGCCTGTGCGATGCGGGTAACGCCCCGTTAATAAGGATGCTCTCGACGGGTTGCAAACCGGAGAAGCCGTATATTGTTGGGTCAGGCACAGGCTTTCATCCATGAGAGAATCCAATGCCGGCGTTTGCGACAGCCCATCATTAAATGCAGAGAAATCGCCATAGCCCATGTCATCAGCCAATATGAAAATTATGTTCGGAGGTTGTGCCATACAGGCCTCTGTTGTTGGTTTATCACTTGTTTGTTTTGTGTTTATTTTGTACATTATAGCACATATAAAAACACATTATAACATTTTTACTCAGTTAGGATTGTTTACTGGGCAAAACGAGAAACCGACTAGAGCTAAGGATGCAGGACGTGTCACATACTTTCGAGAAGCTTGACCACCTGATAAAAACCTTAAAATCCTACATTTACCGTGACGCGATCCCGCTGGAGACGTGGCGCATTGCGGATAAATTAGCCAATGATGTTGCCCTGCCCGCCGATGATGATCCAATCTGGCGAGAATTACCAGCCGATGCATGGTGGGGGGGAAATACGTCTTGGGCGTGGTTGGTCACGGAGGTTGATATTCCAGACCGTCTTGCAGGCAAAGCGATTGCGCTCCACATGGAGTTTAGTCAAATCGCGACTGACCATAATGGAAGTATTTTTACCGACCCCGAAGCGCTGGTAAAGGTGCAGGGATTAAATACGCCACAGCAAGCGATCAATTATATGCACGACGAAGTGATGCTCACGGAAGACGCTACAGCGGGAAGTATCCGCGTGACGGCACACTGTTTTACCGGCGTATCGCAACCCTGTGATCTCCGAATTCGCCTAAAAGTCGCCGAAATTGTGGCGATTGACCGTGATGTTGAGGCGTTCTATTGGGATGCCCGTGTATTGCTTGATGCCATAGGCGTGTTGCCAGATGGATCGCCAGAAAGGGTCGCCTATTTGCGTGAACTTAACCAGACATTCCAGCGCATCAACTGGTTAAATCCCCCTGACGACCTGTTTGTTGCCAGTGTGCGCCAGGCGCATGTCCATCTGCGGAGTCGTGTTTACAGCCAGTCGAATGCTGATAATGCAGTCATTAAGCGTCCGGTAATACATGCGCTGGGACACGCCCATATCGACGTGGCGTGGTTATGGCAATTGCATGTTACACGCGGTAAAGCAGTGCGTACATTTTCCACAGCGGTGGCGTTGATGGCGCAATTCCCCGACTACACGTTTACTCAGAGCACGCCTTATCTGTATAAAACGGTTGCCGAAGATGATCCCGAATTATTTTCACAGATCAAGGCGCGTATTGCGACCGGGCAATGGAATGCTACCGGAGCGACATGGGTGGAAATGGACACGAACATTCCATCCGGCGAATCACTGATGCGTCAATTTTTGTTCGGGATGCGCTATTTTGAGCGTGAACTCGGTGTGCGCCCGAAAGTGCTGTGGTTGCCGGATGTCTTCGGATACAGTGCCGCCCTACCTCAGATCATGAGACATGCTGACATTCCTTATTTTTTTACCGCCAAGCTCAGTTGGAACGACCATGAGCGAATGCCCTATAACACATTCCAATGGAAAGGTCTGGATGGTAGTCGAGTGCTGACACATCTATCAACCACGCCAGAAATTACGTGGGATGTAGGCAAGGTGCGGGATTATTCCAATTACGTCGCTGTGATGCAACCGGAAGATGTGCTCGGCACATGGACGCGCTACAAGCAAAAAGACGCAAATCATCATTTGACGATGGCGTATGGTCTCGGCGATGGTGGTGGAGGACCAAACCGCGATATGATCGAACGGCGCGCCCGCATGGAGAATTTATCCGGTATGCCGAAAGTAATTCATAGTACTGCAGAGCAATTTTTTCAAGCCTTGGAAAACAATCTTACCGCCGAGCTACCGCGCTGGGTGGGTGAGCTTTATTTCCAGTATCATCGTGGTACATATACCAGTCAGGCGCGACTCAAGCGGCTCAATCGCAAATGTGAAATCCTGTTGCACGATGCAGAAGCACTCGCGTCTATTCTACAGTTGTTAGCGGGATCGTATCCGCAGGCGGTGCTTAATGACGCGTGGGAAACGTTGCTCCTCAATCAATTCCACGATATTTTGCCGGGAACAAGTATTCATGCTGTCCATCAGGACGCAGAGCGTGATTTGCGGCAGGTACAAAACACGGTGACTGCACTCATCAATCAACTGCTTCACGGACTCACAAGACACATCGCCCACGATCAAAAGGTCGGTAGTTTTGCTATCTTCAACACGATGGGTATGACTTCTAGCGCAACTGTTGAGGTTACATTAGCGCAAAATGGGGCGATTGAAATCGTCGACCCCGATGGAAAAATTGCGCTGTTCCAATGGCTTGATCGCGACAATCGCCGTGCTCTGGTGCTAGCAGACTCAGTTCCTGCTTATGGGTACAAAGTCTTGTTATTTCGCCCCATCTCAAAAGCGATAATGCCATCAGAGACTCAAACTGTTTCAGCCACTCCAATCCGTCTGGAAAATGCCCATCTTCGTGCAGAGTTTGATTCACGCGGTAATTTAACACGCCTATACGATATTGAAAGTGCCCGTGATGTGCTGGAAGAGGGGACGATTGGTAATCAACTCTGGGCATATGTGGATCGTCCGCATGAGTTCGACGCATGGGACATCGGGGCATATGTGCATGAACAAGGCTGGCAATTGATGCCGGAGTCCTCACGCCTTGTGGAAGATGGTCCTGTGCGTGCAACGCTCGAAGTAATTTATCGCTTCAATAAGTCCCGAATTGTCCAGCGTATCAGTTTGGTGGCGGGTCAACGCGTTTTGACGTTCGAAACAGATGTGGATTGGCATGAACACCACATCTTATTAAAAACGCAATTTCCACTTGCAGTTCGGGCGATGAACGCCACATATGAAGTTCAGTTTGGCACGGTTGAACGTCCGACTCACCGGAATACGCGCTGGGATCAGGCACAATTTGAAGTGCCTGCCCAACAATGGGCGGATATGTCCGAGAGTGGATTTGGCGTGAGTTTGCTCAATGACTGCAAATATGGGTATAGCGCAGAGGATAATGTGTTGCGCCTCAGCCTTCTGCGTTCGTCGACTTTTCCCGATCCCGAAGCAGATCAAGGCGTACATCATTTTACCTATGCCATCTATCCGCATACAGATGACTGGCGAAATGGCACGGTGTTACAGGCGAAACTCCTCAATCATCCCATGTGGGAACATCATGTAAACAGTACAGGCGGGGAATTGCCTACCGAATTTGGATTGGTGACCTGTGACACATCAGGCGTTGTAATCGACACGGTCAAAAAAGCGGAAGACTCCGACTCGCTGATCGTACGCGTGTATGAAGCCCACGGTGGACGGACAACCACAACCCTCGTTTTTGCATTTCATGTTGAGTCTGCTGACGAAGTGAATCTATTAGAGGAATCGATTGGAGCGGCAGATATTGCGGGTAACGTATTAAATTTAGAACTGATTCCATATCAGATAAGATCGTTTAAGATACAACCTGATAGATCAGCTTATTACGTCGGACCTCAATATCAAGCCTTACAGTAGTGAATAATGATGTGGTCGGCTTATGGGGTAAATTTTCATCTAACCAAATTTGAAAAGCAATTTAACCCCTATAGTCCATAAACTTTTTGTCCGCATGTTAACCATCAAAACTGCACCTCTCAACAGCTTTGTTGAATGAATAAGGTGAATAAACCCATTGATCGCAAGAGTATCTGAAATTAGATGGCAAGATAGCTGTCAGGCATTCCAAGCTGGGTCATCCGATTCAGCGCGACAGCCTTGACCCGTGCCTCAGTGATCTG
>JAVJSU010000054.1:0-4037 GCA_040219275.1 Aggregatilineales bacterium
CACCGAGGTTGACCGCACTGACCGCCACGACTTGAGTATTTTTCGCGTCGGCTGGGATTGGTTAGAACGACGATTCGTCTTTGATGATCCCATTCCTATTCTCTTCAGACCGAACTTCTGTTTGATGTCCGGTTGCTAGAAAATTGATAAATTTTCGGGAGACATCACGCTTGGAACGATAAGGCTTGCGATAAAGCGAACATTTGATGAGCTATCAGATAGCCTTCATGAAGGGTGGCATTGTTTGGAAGTCAACTCACACTCAGGAGTGATATTCCGGCAGTGTATGCTCTCAAACCTCCCTTTCCAACAACATCAGTGGTTAGCAAAAATCGAGTTTTATAATCGGTTTGTTTCTGGCATTGTTATGGGTAGTGGTGAAGTAAACTACGATATAGATCACTTTGATGGACAGTCCGAAAGGTGGCAGAAACAACTTACTTGGATTGATGTCGCACAGAATCTGTTGTTAAGTCAACTAGGCAATCCCCACGTCAAAGAGCAACCATATTTGAAGTCTGAGGAGGATTTTCTAACAGAGACACAAATCCTAAAGCTTGTCTTATGGCGTTACGAATTTGAATGGGGCACGGTTGGGCTATCGTACGATACGATGAGCCTCGGTAGCGCACTGTATATCAAATACGAACACTTTAAGCAGATTACCACTTGGGACGAACTCTACGCTGAATGTGAACATCAGATTCAAATTGCAGAGGCGCAAGATAGTTCAGGTACGGAAGTGCTGTCTGCCACACTAGGAATAATTACACTGATCTCTCCTCATTTTGAGTTTAACAGAGTTCATCCGCGTATTCATATTCAAGGTATAGGTCTCATGAATGGTCCAGTCGTGGATGTGAAAGTAATTGTTGATCGGGAGGAAATCTACTACTCTGTATCAGTAGCTAATAGGCTGGGTCAGTCAAAAGCGAACACTGATACTCTGGTCAACATACTGAGGGAGTACATAGAGTCCTATTGACCAAATTGTATGTGCTTGGGAAGCAGAACCACGTTCTGAGCCAGTCCACCCGTAATTAATCGTGTCCACGCATCGGCATCCAGATCAACCGTCCACATCTTCACATCACCACCCGTGCGTGTCGGACGCAACAACATCGCGGCTTGTCCCGCCTGCCACAGGTAGCCCGTCCATTCGGGGAACACCGGCACTTTTACCAGCTTCGTGATGTGATCGCGCAGTTGTGCCATCGCCTGTTCGTCGGACATATGAAAGATGAAAGTGGTTGATTTTCCGCCGTAGTTCGGTTGTGTCACCATCTCGTGCAACAAAATCAGGCTGGTGAACTTGGCTTCGGGAATGTTCTGCATGAACGCCGAATACATGCCCGTGTTGCCTTCACCCGCCGTCAATTCGATGCCCGGCGCATCCCACGGCACACAATTGACGATCTCGCCTTTGCTCAACCGCGCGCGGATCGCCTCAACTGCCATCCTCGGTCCGCCAAGATTTACATACACACAAACGCCATCATGAATCGCGAACCCATAACACCATACGTTGCCGGTGATGCTTCCGGTCAGTTCGCCGCAGGGAGATTGCGGGATCTGCGCTAAATTGCGTCTGTTGGAAGATAGTCCGCTTGATTTCTGAACGATGGGCAAGCTCTCCACTTTTGTATGACGGATAGCAGTCGTCACGGCATCCGCTTCGCCGTCCGACATATCGAAATTCGGCTTGATGATGCGAATTTTCGGCGCATCGTCAGCTAATTCTTCGACAATTTCGGCAGTTTCTGGTTGCGCGACAATATCATTGGTTGGTTCTAATTCACGGATCGGCACGCCAAGAATCGCGCTGGCTTCTTCAACTGAACACGGCTCAAACTCATCGTCTGACATTTCAGATTGTGGCTGTTCATTGGCAGATTTCGCGTTGATTTTGTCAATCAGAGTCTCCACCGCATCCGGCAAATCGTTACCAATATAGAACCACGCCTTACGTTTTTTGCTCCAGCGACAACCCCACCGTTTCAGCAGATCACGGTGCGGATATGTGTCGCCACGAAGCCAGTGCCATGCCTTCTCATTCGGATCGCGTTGGCTTTTCTCAATGGTGATACCGTTTATTGCCGCTTCTGCCTCGCCGCTGGATGCCGACACAATCAACATCCCCGTCGGGTTGAAGTCCGGTCCGGAACGCCCGATGATTGGCGCGTAGTCTGGCTGATTCAAGCTCGGAAATTCATGCCAGCCATTTTTCTGCCAGCGATAGACGGCTGGACGATGTACCTTGCGTGTGATGGTTTCGGCTTGTGCCAGTTCTTCATCTGTGATCTTGAGCAGGATGTACCCGTGACGGATGGTGACTTCGGCATCAATCTGGATGTAGTGATAGGATGCCTGCTTCGACGAAACATCCCGCGCTTGATCGCCGTACAATTCTAGCAATACCGCACTCGCGGCAGACGTGTAGCCGATTTTGTACGCGCTGATGGTCTGTTTCGTCTGCGGGTGCTTCACGCGATGTGAGCCGTAGGTGTGAATACCAATGATATGATTTATCATGATATACCTGTACTCCTAGAAAAATATTCAAAGGGTTAAAGAGGTGGATGCGAGCAAAATTGAGGAATTTCGCCAACATGCCGAAAGTCAATTTCGAAAGGAAAATTTTGCAAACGCTTTGCAGATATTTACTGCAATATTAGAGATTGATCGGAACGATGTAGAAGCACGATACAAACGTGCACTCTGCAAATACAGTTTGGGGAATGTTGCAGGAGCTATTCAGGATTTATCTGGTCTGTTAGAGATGTATCCGGATAATGTATCAGCCCGAATTAAACGTGCTGAGTATGCCTACTACCTACAGATGTCTGATCTAGATGTCCTTGTAGAGCAACTTCCAGCTCACTGCCAACAGTATTACGGCAAGTATCCGAATGTGCATGATTTGCCCCAAGATATCAGGACATTCACCTATAAAGTGATGGAACTTTTCGTTGAACGTGCAAGGGAGGCTGAACGTGAAGATCGATTAGCAGATGCAGTCAAGTACTGGCAAGCGTATCACGATTGTGGAGTAAAAATCGACTATGACCTGGGAAGTAGCGATGTTCAGCGAATAATCCAGCGTTTGACTTGGCAAATTGCCGCACGAAGTGGTGATTTATAGGGGCTACCCTAGGAGAAACTCAATCAGATGGGCATCTTTGCCACGCTGTGTCGCGTAATCAAAGCCTGCTTTTGTACCTGGACTGTCGCCATTCCATATGAACAACCCGATTTGAGCCTGATCCACCATCCAGCGATCTCGCACTGTGTAACGATTGAGCAGATACCCACCTGATGCGCGATAGGTATCCCGATGGACTTTGACATAGCTTCCGTGTTTGCATCCACCATTGCGCGGAAAATTACCCGCACCCGCCACAATCACCGGTATCTGCAAACGACGGCATTCGCGGACTACAGCCATGTCCACACCCTTCGGATTGTCGCCAACGAGAATGGTAAAGCCTTTATCGTGAGCGCGACGCACCGCACGTCTGGCGTAATCCAGCATTTGCGGGGTGGCATCCCGACTGCCTGCGATCATCAAATGTGTGATTTGCTGTGTTGATTTAGTCGTCGCTGTCATATCATGATTGAGACGTGCTTCCTGTGCCAGTCCATCTGCTTCAGCATTCTGTTCACGCGGAATCCACTTCACCGTGACTGTATGAGTTTGAAGCAAAGTCTGAAGGGCTTCCCACAACTCACGATTGGCGACGGGCTGTTTGGCAACAGTCTGCCAGCCGCGCGCGATCCAGTCAGGCAACCATTCATTGACTCCGCGCGATACATACTTCGAGTCTGTGTAAATCGTGACGGTCTGGTTCACTGTTTTGAGTGCTTTCAGTCCGTTCACCACTGCCATCAATTCCATGGCATTGACCGTTGTATCCGCGACACTGCCGCTCAGCACTTTACGATGCTCGCCGCAACGTAGGACAACTGCCCAGCCACCGATCCGTGTCTGTGTCTGACACGAACCATCTGTGTAGAGTGTAATTTCGTTCATATCACAC
>JAVJSU010000055.1:0-34881 GCA_040219275.1 Aggregatilineales bacterium
ATGAATTATGGTCATTCGTACTCGGAAAAGACCAAAAACGCTGGGTTTGGGTTGCTTTATGTCGTCGGACACGTCAAATTATTGCCTTCTACATCGGCAAGCGTGACGAGACATCCGCACGACAACTAGAGCAACGTATTCATTATCCCTTGTATCTTAGGATGAGGTGACATTTGTTAGACTAGATGTCACCGACCAATTTTCATCCTACCAAGGCATTTTGCCTGAGCATTTACATTGGTCAAAAGAGAAAAAGAGTGGGGCGACATCCCATATTGAGCGATGGAACAATACACTCCGGCAACGACTGGCGCGATTTGTCCGTAAAACTTTGTCCTTTTCTAAGTCTGACCTCATGCACCGTATCATGCTCGAGTGGTTTATTATTGAGTACAATTTACAGGTTTCATCACTTACTACTTAACCATTACCCATTTTTGTAGGGTCGAGCGCATTCGTAAAAATGTACCGGGATACAATGCAAAAGCGTAAAGCCGTCTTTGGCATGACGATTTTTGAGGATATGGATAAGGCAATTGAAGTTGCGCGCTTTGATAAAAATAGAAATCAAGGACTACCTGTCAGTTAAGCTTATGTTGAAAAATATGCGTGTTGAAAACAGACGAAATAAATCGACACCCTGACCAAAATCAGCATTCAAAGACTCGAAACATCCCCTTAAGGCTAGAGTTTAACATCTGTGAAACTTTCTCACTGTCTATAAAAACGGGGCATTGTCATATAGAAAATTAAGCAAAATGAGTTGTACCAATCTCATCGGCATCACTCAATAGTTGGATAGCCTTACGCATGATCCTTAAGTGTTCATCATGATCAAATGGTGCCCCGAGCGGCTTTCCCATAGGATGATGCGTCAATAACAGTCGGGAAACCTTCATGACCTCAATCTGATTTTGGAACGCTTGAATAGCTACAATTACTGTCGAGATACCAATTGATTCCATAGCGCGTGCGATGTGTCCCACGGACACATGACATACAGGTCAGACGGGTACCAGAATTGCCAAATCAACTTGCTTATCTTTTAACATCTGCGCCCATTGTGGTGCGATTTTACTACGTAGTCTCAGTTGGGAACACGCTCCAACGAATGAATACGCGGTATCGAGAAATTCTCCGATCATACCCTCATCTGCTAATTGGCGCAGTGGTTTGAGTGGTAAATTAACATTATGATCAATTGTTGTCCCACGAATATCATAGCCCGGATGACGCACTGTAATGTCTTCTATTGGCGTATCAACTGGAATTTTGGATAAAGTTGGGGGTATTTTTAGGAAGTTATCGATTAGCTTGATCGATGCTTCCTGTGTTAAATTTTCGATACCAAACGGCTTGGGATCATCGCCCTTAATGAAGTGTCCGCTAGAGGTCAGGAGTGCCAGTCGTGATTTAGAAATAGGTTTTGTGAGGGGGGTAAAATCACCTTCATCGTATGTCCACTGCGGTGCGACATTCATATAAGCATCAGTCTGCCCCCGTATGATATGTTCACGAAGTAGCTCTAAATCACCCGTGTTCAGTGTATCGCCGATTTTCCAGAGCAGGTCTTGTATATATTTTGCGGCATCCGGATCTGTAAATGCGCTCATGAATTTGAAGTTCAGATCGGGACGTGACCCGTATGAAAATGAGTCTTTGTACTCCTGAAAGGTTTCTTGATTTTGGTTATTATTGCTCATTGAAAAACTCCATTATTCTTTAATCCTAAAGAGGGTTTAATACCATTACGAATAAATTAACATGACACTGTAAAGTTGCCTTTGACCTTGATGATGTCTGCGCCACTGATCGCCGCTTGACGAATTGCCTCTGCATCAGTTTGTCCCAAAAAGCCTCCACAATACCGGAACGCATTGCATAAAATTTGTGCCAATATGGAATAGTGGATTCATGTATTTGGCGACGAGCGACAATGAGTAATTGTTGGCGCAACAGCAAATTTCAACGGACTTTTCGTCATCGAACAGGCTGAGAACGGCAACAGTATCAACAAGAAACTGCCACACAAAGAAGATATATCGAAAATAATTGTGCGCTTTCAAACTTGTGATCATTAACAGTCGCGTAGTTTAAGAGCAATCCAGACAGTTTGATAACATGATCTTCCCTTTGATTAATTTTTGAACCATACGAGCTATGTGGGGGGTAAACAGACCCGATAGCATCTGTTCTGGTATGGGAGTTTCCTTCAAGATGATCCGCCTCTCAACAAGCGCTAGTCGCTCGTAGGCGTCCAATCCATAGCCTCATCGAGAGGATAGATTGGACGTTGAATGTGATGATAGTCAATCGCGTGAACATCGGGATTGATAGCACCCGGGGTCAAAGCAAGCACGCTTTTCCCGGCAATCGCTCTGAGTTCCGGAAAGAGATACCCCAATTTGATCCCCACAATATTCACTTTCCTAAGATCGATGCCGAGATTATCGAACTGCCCCAGAGAGATAAACGGGACGCGACGCTCCGTCAGAATGACCCTAACACCCTCAACCTGCATCACCACCTGACGCCCATATTGCGTGTCGCCATAGAGAGCAATCACCCGTCCA
The DNA here is from genome assembly GCA_040219275.1 of Aggregatilineales bacterium. Taxonomy (GTDB): domain Bacteria; phylum Chloroflexota; class Anaerolineae; order Aggregatilineales; family Phototrophicaceae; genus JAVJSU01. Next base: position 2,574 of record JAVJSU010000055.1, read on the forward strand.
GAGATGTGGAGGGGTATGCCGTGACGTGTGTCCAGCTTACCGCCGACGGTCAGGGAAACAGTCTCTCCCAGTGCCTCGCCGCACTTATTCACGGCTTCAGCGTCGGCGATAGCTGCATACACGCTGTTCTGAGTATTTGCCGCCAGCATATGTTCGAGCATCAGGGGGATATCACCAACGCCGCCGCCCGTGATATTATCCCCCGCATCACTGATAAAAAACGGCCGCTCCTTCGGGCCAGCGACCTGTGCCATCTTCAAACACGCCTCCACACTCCCGGTCGGCATTTCGAATTGAAACTGTTGCCTTAGCTTCCACCACCTTTCAGCCATGTCGATAACGCTCTGCTCTGCGCGTTCCGCATCACCAACGGCAACCGCCGCCGCACATACACGCGGTTCGTCGGCCCAAGCGTACCCCACAAGATAAGAAGCATCTAGTAAATTGTAACTCTGAATGATATCGGGGAGTTCTTCATACAGGTTTTGTGCCGGGTTGGTCGTGGTCATGGCGACTTCCCCCGGTAGCAACATCGGCACCGAGACGAAGCGGGTAACTGGGCGTGTAGCCGTCTGTAGGGCGGTCACCATTAAGTAAAAGGCGCGTTCACGCGTCGCTTCCACGTCTATATGCGGGGCTGTCCGATAAGCTGTCAAGATGTCGATATTGTCTACGACTTTCTTTGATAAATTGCCGTGGAGGTCGTAGCTGGTGGCGATCAACACCTTCGGTCCAACCACCTCCCGCACCGCAGCCGTCAATGCCCCCTCGGCATCGAACTGCCCACCCACAAACAGCGCCCCATGCAAATCGAGATAAACCCCATCCCAGGGCGCATCGTGTCGTAAACCGTCAAGGAGTTCATCAAGGATCGCGCGGTATGCCTCTAGCGTCACAGGTCCTCCAGATGTGGCCTTTCCGCGCACAATCGGCACAATGTCAAGATCGACATAATCCTTCAGGAAGGGATACAGGCTCAGCAGTGCATCGCCCCGGCGTACGTCGATGTCATCCAGGGTCGTCATTAACGGGGAGAACGAGCAACACTCAATGGCTAGCCCGCCGATAGCGATTTTCATCGCGATGCCTCCTCCGAGATCATCTCATCCGAAAAGGCAATGTAAGGAAAGCACGCTGGCTGGTGAGTGTCGTAAATACCATGCGGACTGAGCACCCATGCCGGGTGGGGGATGATCTCCTTGCCTGCGTTCATGAGTTTTTGAAAGCGCCCCAGGAAAATGCGCCATACATCCCCGGCTTGTGGAGGAAGGCTACGCCCGTTGGCAAGATGCGTCATCCCCTGCCAGGGCAGTGCAATCTCCGCTGTCCAACTCCTGTCAATATCGCTATCATCATTGAGGGTTCCCTGAATCTGCGTTGCGACCTGCAACCCGGGGAAATCCCACCCGGTAAAGGCCCAGCGTCCCCCCCGTGGATGGGTGCCACGCCAGAAGGACGCCGGTGTACGGTCGTAGTCACCACCAAAGCTAAACGTCCGATCATCGAACAGGTCGAACTCTGGGAGATCGAACGGTCCACCCCGCTTAAAGGCATCTCGCCAGATGAAGAACACTTCGTAAATCGTGCCAATGGCGTTGAGTTCGAGTTCGTAATAGCAATCGCCACCATCAATGAAGACCTCAACATCATTCTCTTGAAAGATGATGCTGTCGCGCTCGGTGTGCTGGGCCTCAACAAACGGTTCCTCTACACGGAAGGCGATGTACAGTGCCTCATCGTCCCATAGTAGCGCGGCACGGGTATTGTAAAATCCAGGGGAACCGCTCGCCATATCCACAAAGCGCGGTGTCCAAGTTGCGTTTTGCCAGGCGGTTTTGCTCAAGTCACCGTTAATCTGTAGAGGTTTCGCAACGCGCCGAGCCGTGTACTGTGCAATTTGGTCGTCTGGGCAAGGAGTCAGAGTATTCATGCGGATGTATCCTGTTCGGTTGTATAGGACGCAGTCGTATATAGAATGAGTAACCAGTCGAGCGGCGTGGGTTCCAGTGGAACCTGCCAACGATGGTCTTTATCGGCGGTCACGGTGGAGATACTATGTTCGGCTCCGGTTCGCGGGTTCCAGAACAGGGCCTCATATACAATGTCGGGTTCGAGATCATTGATCCATTTACGCTCGCGGTCCCAAGGCCAGGATGGTTGATAGGAATAGATCACACGGACCTCACGGGGAATACCCGCGGCGTACATGGCACGATAAGTTTGCGCGGTTGCCGCGGGGGACACCCATTCGGGGTGTGGCTCAAAGCGCCACCAGTTAAACCGTTGCAATAACCTATGTGCCAAGCCCAGTTGGCGCCCACCGGGGAGGTCGTAGGTGTCTTCCCAGTAGGCATCGGTCCAGGTGAGGCCATGCGGAGACGCTGCCCACGGTTTTTCTGGTGTGCTGAACGCCCACAATCCATTTGCCCCGTACGAAAACCCCGCCGCGCCAGAGAGCATCGCCGACCAAAAGGCCAATCGTTGCACCCCAGCATGAGAATCGTTGACCTGTTCTTCGTAATTTATTTCTGCGACGATCACCGGCTTAACCGGGAGCCGTTCGCGTTGCACGTGCAGGGTTGTCAACATGGTTTGAACACTGGGATAACCATCGTGTCCCGGTTGGAGCATCTCGAAATCCATAAATGTGTCATCTGTTACCTGATCTCGACCGGTGCTATTAGAGGAGGGATGCACGGTGATCAGCCGTTGATGGGCATCTATATCACGGACGTATTCCCCAATTTCAACCCATCTGATGGCAAGCTCAGGGTCATCCCCCGTACCAAACTTCTCGTCGAGATAATACGGCATCGCCAATTCACCCGCCAGTGACCAGATCACCGGGTAACATCCCCATCGGGCGACAAGATAACGCCAATAACGCTTCATCTGGTCTGCCCCCAACATTTTTAGGTGATATCCCCAACTGCCCAACACACACGGCACCAGCCCCGCCTCGACAAGTGTCGTTATACGGCGGTCGGCATCATCAAAGTAGGCAGGATTGATGCCAGCAAACCCTGGCTCGAACATGAACCCAGCCTCATTGCGAGCACGCTCATCGAAGGGGTCCATATCTGGGTAAAGGCCACTGGCGATTTGAATGACGGTGAATCCCTTCTGTGCGCGATCCTCAACGAGCTTCTGGAAGCTGTCGGGCCAGTTCAGCCGATCTGCCAGAGCCAGCCACCACGTATCGCCTAACCAGAAGAATGGAGTGCCGTCTGCAAAGGCGAGGTAACGCTGATCTGTCTCGATACGGAGCGGCCCGTGGCGGCGGAGCGGATGCTCGCCATCATAGGCATGTACAGCGAGCGTCCCCCTATGTCCGATCAGCGCGGCTTGCTGAGGGGCATTCCCCACGATTTCGAATGTATATTTCCCGATCAGCTGGGGTGAGAACCGGACACACCACGTCTGCTCCCTTGCCCAGAACATCGGCACCGTGAACGTCTCGCCCGTCTCATGCGTAAAGATCACATCCAAATCGACAGCATGATAGGGATCTTGCACGGGAGATTGCGCCGCCACGCGCCACTCAAAAGGCACCATTTGCATGGATACAAATTCGTACATTGTCTATGTCGTCCTTAAGTTATGCGTTGCGGTTTCAATCACCTTTTGCAACACCGCCACCCCATACGGCGGTAGCAACAATACTTCATCGATGACAGCATTCGTCATCTGCTCGTGGTGGGGATGATTTAAGGTAATGACCGCTTCGGTGGCATTGTGATTGAGGACGAAAATCAGCACCCCATTATCCCCCCGCCGCCGGGTCATCTCGACCCCGTCTGGTATCTGAATGTCGCTCATAAGGGGAATTTGGGCAAGTTCGATGGCCTTTGCTAAAATTTGCTGTACAAGCATCGCATCCCCTGCCGTGCCCACATACACGACGGCTCCTTTTCTCCGTCGTTGGAGGCTGACCGCCGCCTCATCTGTATAGAAGTCTTCGGCATACGTTGCTATGACATCTGCCGTCGTGGGATCGATGACATCACACCACATGGTGGCGTAAGCTTCATTTTCTCCGAATCGCACCCGCTTACGATCGTTCTTCGCAAGGGAATCACTCTCGCGCACAGTGACACCGCATAGATCTGCCAGCAGACCGGGAAACGGAGTCTCCACGAGCGCATTGGTCCGATCTCGACTACCGGAGCGCATCGTTAACACCAGAATACCCCCCGCTTCGACATATGCTGTAAGCCGCCGTACGAGCGCCTCATCGACGATCCGCAATGCAGGAGCAAGCACCAATGGATAATCGTCCCAGTCAGCCTCGACAGATAACACCGCTGCTGTTCGACCATCATCGTGGATAGCATGAAAGTAGTCGGCAACGTGTTGCTCATAGCTAAACAGGGGATTATCTGGGTGAATTTGAAACGAGAACCGAATGTCGTAATCGTGAATGAGGGCAATGTCATGGAAGGGTTCTGTCGCTGCAATCTGATCCATCAACGGTGTGAGGGCTTCGCCCATCTTTTGAATTTCCTGGTAGCGGCGGGTTCGCGTGCCGTCAGCATGGAGAATGCCGTGCCAATTCTGTTCTGCACCACGCGGATTGGTACGCCACCTAAAGAACACAATGCCATTGGCACCATGTGCGATGGCCTGCCATGCCCACAACGCCACCTGTCCGGGACGGGGCATCGGTCCGACGATATGCCATCCGCTGGGACCACTTTGTTGTTCCATAACCCAGAAATTACTTTGCTTAAGACCCCACATCGCCGCATGATTAAGAGCCACATCCGCAGGAACCGCAAACGGATTCTCTCGCCAGAATGCGCTTGGATAATTATCCCATGAAACAACATCTAAAGGTGCTGCTAGGTCGAAATAATCAATATCAGCATATGTGAAACCCATCAAGTTATGGGTGATGAAATGTGTTTGTGGCACGACTTCACGAATGGCATCGATTTGTGCTTGTTGAAACGCAACATAGCAATCGGAAAGATAACGATCATAGTCCAGATGCAATCCAGGGTTATGCCGGGCATGGGTTGTCTGTCGCGGGACCGGGATTTGTGCCCAATCGGTATAAACATGACTCCAAAACCGGGTACCCCAGGCTTGGTTGAGCGCATCTAGTGAGGGATAACGAGCTTTAAGCCACTCGTGGAACCCTGCTTGAGCATGAGAGGAGTAATCTCGGTCGCCAAACTCATTGTCGATTTGCCAACCGATGACGGCAGGGTGATCTGCATAATGGGCCGCCATCTTTCGGGCAATCCGGGCGGCATAGTCTCTGTAAACAGGAGACGCTGGGCTACCATCGCGGCGGCTACCGTAGGTGCGGCGGATTCCATCTGCATCGACAATCACCATATCTGGATGAGCGGCAAACAACCACGGCGGTATCGAGGCTGATGGCGTGCCGACAACAATTTGTAATCCCCGTTCGGCTAACACATCGATTGCTCGATCTAGCCAGCCGAAATCGAAGTGTCCGTCGGTCGGTTCTAGCAAGCTCCACGCAAATTCTGCAAGCCGAACCACATTGAAATGGGCTGCCACCATTGCATCCGCATCATGAGGCCAGCGAGCTTCCGGCCAGTGTTCAGGGTAGTAATCTACCCCCCAAAATAATCGAGAGCGCATGAAGAATCCTTTAATTCACAGGTAATCGAATAGCAAAATCGACTCATCGCTTACAGTTACATTTTGACGGCTCCCGCGGCGATGCCCTCCGTAAAGCGACGCTGGAAAATGGTATAAATTAACAGGGTCGGTGCAATGCTGATAACCCCTACCGCCATCCACTCTGGCCAGGGGCGTGCCGAGACGACGGGACCAACGATGTTCATCTGGAGAAGTGGGAGGGTAAAGTTTTCTGGAGAACGCAGATAGATCAATGGTCCAAAATAATTGTTCCACATCGCCATGAAAGAGATCAGTCCCAGGCTAATCATCCCCGGGGTAACTAATGGCACAATAATGTGACGATAAATTCCAATGTCGCTACATCCGTCGATGCGAGCCGAATCGATAATTTCATCTGGAACTGCCTGAACATATTGGCGCATAAAGAAAATCGCGTAGGCGTTGGCAGCACCCGGCACCACTAGTGGCCAAATCGTGTCAATCCAGCCGAACTCAAGCATCAGAATGTACGTCGGAACTATGGTTACGGCACCCGGCACGAGCATAATCGCCAACAAAAGACCGAACAGTGCCTTCCGCCCTGGGAAGCGATATTTTGCAAAGCCAAACCCCGCCATCGTCGAGAAAAGCAGCGTAATCCCAGTGAATGTCAGCGCAATCACAAACGTATTGAGCATCGCTCTCCACACACCAATATCGATGGCAAACCGATAAGCTGCCAGTGACATATTATCGGTAATCAACTGTGGTGGGCGGGCGAAGATTTCTGCGATGAGTTTAAAACTGCTACTTGTCATCCACACAAATGGTAAAATCGAGAATACTGCAAGCACTGTTAAAAACGTATAGATTATCACTTCGTTGCCAGCCGTTGCCGCTCGGCGGGTCATTCCCCAGCGAATGAAAAACGCGGCGATGATGATCCCAATCACCGCATAAGTACCATTTCTAACCGGGGAGAGGTCCGTTCTGAGAGCTTCGGTACGGTCTACGGTAGCAATCGTGCCCGATGCAACCCCGGCCATAGTGTTGAGGGTTGCCAGGACCGCCGCTTCGAAGTCGCCATTTTCGAGTTGAGGCCCAATCTGTTGGTTACGTAGGGTTGCCGTCTGGCTCCCCAGAATTGGTGCCCAATCACTACCAAAGCGCAAAAAGCTAAAGTCATTCTGTCCACTGATGAACAGCACAATAGCATTGGGTGGTAGGGTGCCGCTGAACCCGTCTGCTTCCATTAGTTCATTCATCCGGGGGACGATGCCCTCGTTCACCACATAGACGAGTACCTGTGCGCCATCGTCTAGCAAAGGCTGTGCTGCTACAAGAACGGATGCCTCGGAAACGGTTTCTGTTTCATCGAAGAAGATCAGACTACCCTCTTGGGCATGAAGCGTGATCGCCCCCGCCAACAAGCAGGATATAAGAACTATTGCAAAAAGCCGTATCTTTAGGTTTCTCATGAAGCATTCCTCCCCAAAAAGCGAAACTGCAACATGGTGAGCAGCATAATCACAAGAAAGTAAATGTATGCCTGGGCAGAAGCTCGGCCATACTCAAACTGCCCGAACGCCACATCGAAGATCTGAACGAGCGGCGTTACATTCGCCCGCAACGGACCCCGCCCAAGCGCTACCACAGCATCAAACAAACCGAATGCGCTCACGATCGAAAAGACCGTCGAGAACAGAATAATAGGGCGCATCAGCGGGATGGTAATCAAGAAAAAAATCTGTATCGGGCCTGCACCGTCAATGGCAGCCGCATCGTTCAGTTCTCTTGGGATGGTTTGCAAGCCAGAGAGCATAATGACCACGTTATAGCCGAGTGCACTCCAGAACACGAGGAGGCTGAGCGAAATCCGTGCGCCCCACACCGTACTCAACCAAGGGACACTTGGAAGGCTAAACGCCTCCAAAAAGGTATTGAATAATCCCTGACCGCCGAGCAAGAGTTGAAACACAAAACCAGCGGCAATCGTCGAGGTAACGAACGGTGCAAAAATCAACATCCGGTAAATGCGAAATCCGCGCACACGCTCGGAATTCAACAGTACAGCGACGATCAACGCGATCAACGTCAACAGGGGAACATACATCCCCATCAGCGTGAAGCTGTTACGCATTGATTGCCAGAAGGCTGCGCCTCCCGGTGTTTGAAGATAGGTAAAATTTTGCCATCCGATAAACTCCATCGGTCCCAGTCCATCCCAGCGATGGAAGCTCAAATAAAGCGAAAACCCAATCGGAAACAACCCGAAAATCAAGAACATGATATAAAACGGTGCGATGAAAAAGTACGCCCACCTCTGACGCTTCATCTCATGCCATATGCCACCCGGTGATGGGGTTGTGGTCGTTGGTGCGGCATCTGAATCTGGCAATCTGTGGCTTATTTCTGCCATGTGGTCTTCCTCCTGAGACGTTCAAAAATGTCGGGTAGGAGCAAAACTCCTACCCGATGGATACAGCCAGCTTTATTCGAGGTTAGCGGCAATCTCGGTCTGTGCTGTTTCGAGCGCTTCAGCCGCGGTTAGTTCGCCACGGGAATATCGTTGAATAGCTGTGCTGACGACTTCGTTCATCATGGTGTAGTCTGGTCCCCAGATGTTGACCGCGGGGACATTATTGTAAACATCAAGGTACAGGGGGGTTGTTAACTGCCCGGCAAAAAACGGATCCGGTTCGTCCAGGGCGGGGTCATCGTAGACAGCGCTGAGGACGGGGAAGTTCCCGGCGGATGTGCGCCACAACAGCGCATTTTCGTAGTTGAGCACGGCGTATTCCATTAAGGCCCATGCTACTTCGGGCTGGTCGCTATGGGCCGGGATGAACAAGGCGGACCCGCCATCGAGAGCTGCTCTGGCTACATTGTCGCCAGTCCCAGAAGGCATCTGAGCCACTCCCCACAGTCCGGCAGTATCGGGGGCAACCCACGTCGGCAGGAAGATTTCCATCCACCCGGCGATGACGAGCGTTGCAACTGGTTCATCGAATGAGGAAAAGCTCGCGTACCATTCGTCCGTCCAGGAGGCATGATCGGTCACCAAATCCTGCTCCCAGAAAGCACCCATCAGTTCAAGAACTTCGATATTTTCTTCACTGGCAACCGTCAGGTTCCCCGCATCGTCGAAATACCCCAGACCATGACTCCACAGCATCATCTCGTAGGTGCGGGCATCATTGTTGGCTCTTGTATTATTGAAACAGTAGAGACCCGTATTCTCTTTGATCGTCGTGCAAAGTTCGAGGTAATCTTGCCATGTTGCCACCATCTCCGTCACAGATTCTGGGTCGCTCGGTAAGCCCGCCAGCTCGAATACATCACGGCGATAATACATCACCACAGGCCCAACATCGCTGGGGATACCATATATCGCGCCATTCGGTCCAGTAACTGCTTCCCAAGCCCCGGGTGAAATATCCGCAATGTAAGGTTCAACCTGCTCAGAGATATCTAGCAGACCACCCCCATACACAAATCGGGAGATATCCTTTTGCTCCATCGGGCAAAGGTCGCACCCCCCCTCACCAGCGGTAATTGCGAGTTGCATCTGCGTTTGGATGTCGCTCCATTCTCGTGCACCGTTCACGATGTCGAGGTTTGGGCAGGCTTCGGCAAACTCACCGATGAAGGAATCCCACAGTTCACCGCCGAGCCATGCTTCGAACTCACCGCTCGCATCTGGAACGGGGCATTCTTCAAGTTCCAGTACGGGCAACGGCACGAACTCTTCGTCATCTTCATCCTGCGAAAAAACGGTGGCTGTCGAGAGCAACAGCCCCAAAATCATCCCAATGTACAAAAGCTTCCTAAACATATTGGATCCTTCCCTTAAGTAAACGAAAAAAGTTTTGTTCAAACGATCCGTTCGGTTTACGAGTTGTTGGTTCCGTACCGAATGGATGAATCAAAACGGGAACGTACCCCGATTGATACCAATCAATAATTTAAGTGGCGGGCATATCTGCTTGGATGTGTGCAAGCCAATAGCCGCTTTCTGCAGGGGTTGCCAGCCGAATTGATCCCCTTTCAACCTCGATTTCTGTTATAGATGACCATGTCGTGGTATTGATGTTGAGCCAGGTAAGGTGTACTTTGTCATGGATGATGCCGCCTAATGTCAAACGTACATCGCCCCCATCTGGGAAGAACACGGCATATTCTACGCCCTCGTTGACCAAGCAAAATGCCTCGTTGGGACTGCGATTGTGTAGCCATTCTGTGCGCGGAAAGCTGTCAAAAATGTTGAACCGATCTGCGAAAGCCCTTGCCCCGAAGATGTGGGTTTGCGCTGTGTCGCTGAGACCGATGCCCGTAGGTGGGCGATGAAACCGCGTGCTGGCTAAACCACAAAAGATATGTCTCCAAAACCGCTCAATCGCATCGGTGTGCCGTCCGAATTCAAACGTATTCGCACCGTAGGTTTTTACGACGTTGATCGGCATAGGGTTCCCAGACTGCCCGAGTTCGAGATGGAGGTTGCGTAGGGCACGCCAGTGTGCATCCCCATTGAGGTGCGTGTTTTGCGATGCATCGAAGAATTGGTACCGCCCCCTCTCCGTCAAGGTGAACTGGTGCCACGGATGGGTGAGCGCGTGCGGCTCCCACATCTCTGTCACGTAAACTGCCACATCGTGTTCTGCGGCGGTATCATGAATGAAATCTGCCCAATACCATCCCCACTGCGGCAACGCTTGCGTTTCATTGTCAATGCAGTAAAGGACATTAGGGAAGGTCAGCGAAATAGACAGCAGTTTCTCTACAAAAGCCTTTTGAAAGGCGAGCACCACGGGATTGTCGTCAAGCGCTGGGATGGTATAGAAGAATGCATTCGCCTCTCGAAACGGCACAACCCCCACCTCCTCCGCCAAGCAAGACGTCGCGGTGGTGTAGTTTCGATTAAGCCGCGGGTTGAAGGGGTTTGTTTGCCACGCGGGGCCGGTTGTATCCCAACGATCCCAGATTTCGATTTGCACGATGATATCACGAGCTTTAGTCGCACCGAGGAATTGCTCGAACCGCATCCAGTATTCTTCATCGAACTGATTGAGATCGTAAAGACCATCTAGCCCTTTTGTAAACGGGAACACATTACCTGCGTCTCGGCTGGACATCGTACATCGGGCGTAATTGCCGCCCATTGTTTGTAGGACATCCAGATGGGCTTCAACATCTGGAATTTGAAAAAGATTATCTTCCACGCTCCCACCCAGCAACAGCATTGGTTTTGTTTTATATTGCCAGTAAAATGGATTTTGTGGATGCGGCTGAATGCGATTTGTCACAATAAATGCCTTAAATTTATTTTATCTATGCGTTTAGATAAACATTTAGATATAATATAGTCGAATTTCGAAAACTGTCAAGCAATTGCTTAACTCGACGTTTGAATCGGAGGTTGAAATGACATCTCGACGAGCGATTTTGTGTTACGGTGACTCCAACACGTGGGGCTATCAAGCCCTATCGGCGCATCGTTTACCCTATCATCAGCGCTGGACAGGTGTCCTAGCCGGACATCTGGGCGATAATTATCTCGTGATTGAGGAAGGACTACCCGGGCGGACAACGGTCTGGGATGATCCAATCGACGCTTACCACAGCGGGAAAACCTATCTGACACCGTGTTTGGCATCTCATGCGCCCCTGCATATGGTGATAATCTTATTAGGAACCAATGACCTGAAATCACGATTCGGATTGGGAGCCTATGATATTGCTCTAGGTGCTGGGATGTTAGCTCAGATGGCACAGCGTAGCGAGACCGGACCGAACGGCACTCCTCCCGATGTTTTGCTCGTCTCACCGCCGCCTCTCGGTGATATCCCAGAAGAGATCGCACCCTTGTTTGAAGGTGGTCGTGATAAATCCATTCAAATGGTGGCATATTATCGTCATGTGGCAGAACAGATAGGGTGTCGTTTCATGGATGCAGGCGCTATACTAACTGTCGACCCACGAGATGGAGTTCATTGGACACCCGCCGGTCACGCCGCCTTTGCAGCGCAAATGGCACAGCATATCAGAGATCATGGTTAGTTAATGCGGCATTCAATACCGGGGCATCTTGCTATCGAAGAGAAATGACCTTATGAGTAAACAGCATCAAACCGTAACGCAAAAAGACGTCGCCGAACTCGCAGGAGTTTCATCGGCAGTTGTCTCATATGTCATCAACAATGGGCCGAGGCACGTCTCGGAATCGACAAAAAAACGGGTTCTGGCGGCGGTAGAGAAGCTGAGCTACCGGCCTAATAAGTTTGCACAGGCGCTGGGCAAAACAGCAACCGACCTTGCCGAAAAACAAATCGGGATCGTTATTGGTGGGTCGAGTGCCGTCATCCAACAGCCGTTTTATGCAGCACTGCTATCAGGTATCTTTGACTATGTGCATGACATTGGTTATCATATTCGCTTCATGCACTTTTGGGATGAACTCAAGGATCCTGTTCTGTTCAACACGCAGGTTCATCCGGAGCAAATTTCCGCCCTCATCTTACTTGCCGCAGACCTAATGCGCATCGACCCGAATTATATGAACGTGGTCGAGAAACTTGAGGAGCGCATCGAGCATATCGTCTGTCTAGACACCCCGGTGAGTGATTTTCCTACCGTGACATTTGATCGCAGTGCGGCTGCCCGAATCATAGTCGAACACTTCATCGGTCTGGGACACCGGTACATCGCGTTCGTGGGCAATACCGGGAGGCGTGTAGAATATTATCGCCAAGCCTTGCTCATGCACGATCTACCCGTGCGCGCAGAGTGGATGCAACACCCTGGCCCACATAATTCTTCGAAGGAGGGATACATGGGGACTCAAGCCATCCTGGAGCTAGATGAATTACCCACCGCTATCTTTGCGGCCAGCGATGATGTTGCAATCGGGGTGCTTCATGCCATTCATGCCAGCGGTCGACAAATTCCCCGAGACATCGCTGTCGCGGGGGTTGATAACAGCCCATTTTCTGCGTACCTATGGCCACCCTTGACGACAGTTAATGTGCCGACAATGGACATCAGCCGGCATGTTCTTAACATGATTGCGAATAACCAACGGACATCTAACATCCGCGTTGTTGTCGATGTCAATTTGATTATTCGCCAATCGTGCGGTGCCCATTCTCCGTAACCGGGTTAGGAAAATTTAACGAGGTAATCAGCACGCAACAGCGAGCATAATTTCGCAGGCATATCAAGTTAATCTGGCAGATTGAGAACAAAACAAATTGAAGTGGATGTGTGGGTATTTTAGGCAATCATGGTAGCCCATGTATTGAAACGATTAGCGAGCTGATCGCTATTGTGATCATGTAGTAAAAGGTGTTTGTTGGGATGAAAATGTTCGTAAATCGGACCGAAAATCGACAAAAATGTCTGCGACTGCAATGGTGATTTGAAGCGTTGCCTTCGTCGTTCTCGTAGCCGCGCGGGTTGATTTGAGTTCTCTGCTGGATTATTGAAATACATACTGCGCCAATTTCCATCCTTCGGCACAAGTTTGCGTGAAACATATTATAGTAGCTCAAGCCATCACTAATAATAACCCGCGGGCGGGTAGGTATGCTGTGTAGTCTTGCTTGAAAAAGCGCTTGGAAGAGGATGCCATATCGAACAACGCTCTCACGGCGCTATAAATCTTTGTATGCTGTGATCCAAGACTTCATCGCTTTTTTAGGGCAGGATAGTGAGCCGTTAGGTGTAGAAATGAGTACAAAAGCCCTCAATGAAGATCAGAGTTTATTCAAAGCACAGGGGAGTGTTTGGCATCAGAGTGATCGTAAAATCGGACGAATTCCTGAGAAACTGAGGAATTTGGATACCGAGGCAACCTGGTCAAAAAGTGCTTGTCATGGTTGGGTGTATGGCTATGGTATACACCTCACTGGTACTCACCAAGGGTTTCCGGTACTGCTTGAAGTCGAAACCGCTACCTTTTCTGAAAAAGCGGCTGTTGAACGTAAAGAAACACGGATTCTCAACACCTTGAAACCCGATACCTTCTGTGGTGACGATGCCTATACCAATGCAATGCGGATCCGGCGCTGGGCAAAACGGGGTGTGATATTACTAACCCCTGCTTTGCGTTGGCGCACAGGGAAATATGCCAAAGCGTATCGACACTTCATCAAAAAACAACCCGACATTGCACGCATTTAATAAAAACGCAAAACTGCGATTGAACCCATTTTTGATCTGATTGCTAAATTGCTTGGCACAACCGGAAAACAGAAGCAATTATTCAGACAAGTGATTGAAAATGTACGGACTCATCTTGGATTAGGCGTATTGTCATTGCAAATTGAGATGATTGCCAATAGTATTTGGCTCTTACCCTTTCGTACCATTTCACATATCCATGGGGCGTTCGTATGAATAATGCACACCCCTCAGTTAACTAAATCATTACTCTTTCATCTCAGGGTCAACTCAACAAACTGATGTGAAAGTAGAATTTGCCGAACATTTCCATCAATCGTTCCAAGAAGGATTTGTGGTGATGATTGCTTTTTACTCACCGCCAAAGCGCACGTAATTCCCTTTAAATCCTGCCCACTATATTTCTCTTTTACAGGCAAAACCGGACTATCTGTTCCACAAAAGATTTCAGTTTCAGTGAAGACAAGATAGCGATTTGATACAGATAATTGAGGAGGGAAAGAGATTAACGCCTGAATATGTTCTGTAGATGTCTGCATTTCCAACTTTTCCCACTGATCATTCTTCTCTCGCTGATATAGTTTGCCGTCTTCTGTAGCGATCAGCAGTTCACCGTGACTGGTAAATTGCGCGGTTAGTAAAATATGACTGATCAAATCACCGATAACAGGAGAGGCTACTTCCTGCCACATACGTCCACCATTTTTGCTCTGAAATAGCCCACTTTCAGTTCCGATGATGACTGTTTCATCCTGAGCAAACTGTGGTGAAATTGTTATGCAATGTACCCGCCAATCCAACAAACCAAAATTCCAACTCACCCATCCTGCTCCCCTATTGATGGATCGAAAGACACCATCTTCAAGTGTTGCCGCGAGTACGATACCATCCTGATGATAGTTTGGAGAAATTTCGAGTGCCGTAACTATTGGTGCTGGTGACGGTAAGGGAACGAATTCCCAGCTATCACCACCATCTGTAGAATTCAGAATGCCACCATATGTTCCTACAAAGAGCGTCCGATCTGAATCAAACGTGGGCGAAATCACAATAGCCGTTGCAGGAATCAGGGATTTAGTGCGGAAGGCATTAAAGCAGTAATCCCATGCTATGCCGCCATCTTGAGAACGGTACAGTCCCGATTGTTTTGCCGCAAAACAAATCCCATCCTGCTGAAATGATGGTGATGCGCCAAGTGCATAAACAAAATCAGATTGTGTGGTTACTGTTGCTTCACTCTTTTGCATGACTCAATTACCTCCTCCATCAGGCACATGCATCTGCGGTGGTTCACGCCGATGTATGATTGTGTTGATTGTCAGAGCCAGCCCTACCTGATGTATTGCCAACTGAACCGCGTTTTTGACCACATCTGCCACATCAAAAACCTGAAATTTATCTAACGGTATAATCTCATCTGAAAGTAAATCATATCCGACTTGATAATTGGCTTCGCAAATATTGCGTAACGGAGGTGCAGGTTCTATGCCCGCATTTTGTAAAAGCATACGAATCGGTGCTTCCAACGCTACTCCAAGCATACGAAATCCCGCGCTTGAATCAAATGAGTCCGTCTGCTTTGCCATCTCCTGCATCATTGCACTCAATGAAAATAAAACTACGCCACCCCCGGGTAATCCCCCAGATTGTATAGCGGCACGTAAGGTGCTGACGGTACGCTTAACGACTTGTTCCTGATATTTCGCCTCCGATTCGGTATCCCCACCAACATGAACTATTGTCGCACCACCGCGTAATTTGCCGATCCTCAGCAATGCAGATTCACGAATAATCTGATCCTCAGCATTTTGATAAGATCTATAAAGTGTGTTCAATTGCTGTCGTAGTTTGAGCGCATCCGCATTTCCACCAATTACACCAAAATAGTCCTTATCAGCCCAAATACGGCGCGCACGTCCTATTTGATCCGATTTTATGGATTGCCACGTAAATCCGGCTATGCTAAGAAGCACTTGTCCGCCAGTGAGAATAGCAATGTCTTCCAGATGTTGATGCGGAAGTCCGGTAGTGGTCTCCGAAATTCTAACAGGGAAAATCTGTAAAACATCACTTTCGCGACTTTTCGCAAAAATTGCGAGAACCTTAGGAGAAATTTGGGGAGAAATTATGAATAGTCTATTTAGGTTAGCTTCATTTGCCGCTTTCAAAGCATGTACAAGCTCATGCGGATCTTCAATAGGCAGATCGGTAACAAGAATGCCAGCTTTTTCTTCTTCTACACGCTGTATATTCCCGACGCTACTCCACAAACCGCCAGACCAATAGCTTCCCTGCACAAATTCGTGGTAACTCGTTTTACGTTGCCCAGCGCGTATCTCCAATGCACCATATTCGCCAATGACATGAAACACGTCCGCGAGAATTTTCGCGAGTTGTGCGTCACCACACACAGACATCGCTATTCCTACAAGCTGATTTTCTCCGCAAACGGGAAAAGTCATTCTATCAAGATGCTCTACAATGATAGCGGAACCTTCCTCAAGTGCCGTTCGCAGTCGCATCGGATTGCCGCCTGCGGCAAGGTATGTCATGCCTTGATTGTAGAGTGATTGGAAGAGAATGGCAGCAGTCACAGTACCATCTCCAACCCGTTCATGGAGCTTCCACACCATGCCGCGCACCATCATTGCACCCACGTTTTCTGTTATGTTCGGTAAATCAATGATACGTCGTGCAAGATCCCCGCCACTATCTAATAATTCAGGAGATTTTGTACGAAGCGCACGCTCTACAGCAACGAGACGGGGTAGAGGTCCTAATGTGGGCTTTAAGGCATCAACAAGTTGATTGATACCCCTCTGCATCTGATAAAGCACATCTATATCAACAACGATGCCGGGTTTCTGACGCGTATCAAGCGCGGGTTTTGTTTTTGGCAGTAACATCATTAAACTTCTTTCAATAACTCAAAATGTGCGTATTAATTTTGCATAACATTATTCCTGCCGAATGTTGTTCTTCAGTCGTCCCGCATTGACACCATCGTGAACAAACGCATTATCATGAATATGCTTCCATTCGTCGAGCAAACCTTCTTTTCCGCTTTCAGTTGGCTCGTGACTATAGGTGGATCCTTCACGGATGACAACAGGTGTCCGCGCATCAGGTGGACAACCAAACGCGTGAAGATGCTTGCGGTGCATCACGAACTTCGGATCGCCCTTTTTCAATCGCTTATACTCAGTTAACTGCTTGTAGCTTTCCTCTCGTCCTTCAGGCAGAATGATATAATCGGGCCACGTTTCACCCTTCGGCATGGGTGAATTGAGGATTAAATTACCACGACTCACACCCATTTTTTCATCATCAATTACTTCGGGCGCATAGAACAAGTCCATTTCACCGAGCACAACCTCATAAAATTCTGTCTTGCGCCAATGAAGATGTGCAGAACAAAATTTACCGGGATGCACAATCATCAACTTGTCACATAATCCACCGAATTCTGCCCATTCCAAACTTCCTACCGGCAACCCATGAATCGCTGGTTCGTTAATTGCTTCAAAAATGGCAAATAACTCATAAGGCTCGCGTGACCACATGCTGTTTACAAATGCTTTGTATTGATCTTCACCCAGAATCAAACCGGTATTATCGTTAATCATTGAGTCTTGAATCGGATATCCACAGGCAATAGCCAATGCCGCACATTCGGCAATCCAGGCATCATATTCATGCCGTGTTACATAATTTCTCATAATCCTCCCCTTCTTAAAGCTAAATCCTGATAGGGTCTAAACTGCTGAAATGATGTTCCATTTGAATCGGATCACCACTTTGCATTGCTTCGATCAATGATCGGAAAGTTTCACCTGTTGGCAAACCAAACGCATCCGTATCGAGAATAATATGATTGGTAAAATCGTATTCCAGCAGACCTAACCGAACGGTATATGTTCCCCATTCATAATTGTCTGCAAGCGTCCAATAAAGGTAGCCATGTATTGGATAGCCTCGCTGAATTCCACGCATGACTTCCCCCAGCGTTTCTTTCAGATATTGAATCCGCGTCAGTCCATCAGGTCGCGGTTTTGGTGCGCCAAATAATGGCTGTTCATGTCCAATACTGGCTTCAAGAATATAGAGTGGCAAACCGAGTGTATCGCGTCCATACAATTCGAGATGATCTTCGTAGGTCTTCCGTTCATGATCCCATTCCCACCACGGAGGGCGACCTGCGGGGTCTGCAACGGAGATATCCCTTCCGGCAGGTCTTTCGTATTTGGTGCCAGCAAGGAATGGCTCATAGATATTGATGGCGACGTAATCCATATTTTGCGGCGTTTTGGACTCATAAAGTACATCTATTGCCCGCGTGAACTTAAGCGGACTGTAATCAAGGATTGCTTGATGTTTGGCGTTTTCATAATGGAGACGTTGATCAGAAATTGAACCGAGACGGCGATCTGCGATCCGGTTATAGATTTGATAAAAGTCCTGACGCTGTTTCTTAAAATATTCCGATAAGTCTTCACGCTTAACACCGTATTCACGAGCACGGCAAAGATCGTAGAAACCTTTATCAAACTCATACAGGCTATTGGCGACAGTATTGAAACCAACGTGGGGTGTACGCCAACCCTCTTTTTCGTACATCTGATGGATAATTCCGTAGAGTTTGATATGACAAGCGAGGATGTTATCCTGACATGTAACCGCACTCTCCATGCCAACTTTTTCAGGATCATGAGGATGTTCAAGATTGAGAAACGTGCATTGAGGGGGTATACCCGGTTCATTAAATGTTACCCAGAACCAGATAGGAGGATAGCCTTTGTTGACGAGCCGCTTGTTTACTTCGTAGATTGTCGTTGTTGCGTATGTCATGAATTTTTCGACGAGTGCATCTTCAATCCAGAGGTTTGTACCTACCCATGCCGGCTGAATGAAGTGATAAATCGTGATGACCGGTTCCATATCAGCATCATAGATTGCGGCGACAATTTCTGAGTAGCGATCAAAAGCATCAGGGTCAAAGGGCGGCTCAGCCGCAACATCTGGTTGATATGTGGGTTGAACACGGGTCCAATCGAAGCCCATACGGAAGGCATTAAGACCGAGCGATTTTGCTTTGTCAATATGATGCTGATAATTATGCCAGAAGCGATTCGCTTTACCAGAAGTTTCTACTTCACCTTCCAGTTCCCACCGTCCCCATTGATTAAAAGGATATCCATCCGAGTTGTAATCACCCTCAACATGATAGGGTGAATTGCAAACCCCAAATAGAAAACCGTCTGGCAAGCTAAAGTTCGCAAGATCGAGATTGAATTCATACGGGAGATGCTTACGCACAGTCATTATGTTATTCCTTAAGTTGTCACGGTAAAAGCGCCCTTGTTTTCGAAGGTCGCACGAATTAACTCTTGATCGCCACTACGCAATGCTTTTATAAAATCATGGTAGATACGCAACATGGGAAATCCAAAAGCGTCTGTCTCTTTAATCACATTATTCTCGTAGTCGTACTCCACCAGTCCGAGTCGTGAAGTATGTGTTCCCCATTCGTAGTTATCGCATAAAGTCCAATACAAGAAGCCTTGTAGAGGAACGTCCTGTTGAATTAATTTGATTACTTCGATCAAGATGTCTCGTAAAAACATTGGACGGGTCATGCCATCCGAACGCGGCTGAGGATCACCGTTTAACGGATGGTTCATACCGGTATTGGTTTCTAAAATATAGAGAGGTAACCCGCTTAGGTTCGAGGCGTGCATAATGAGGTGTTCCCGTGTCACCGTTGCATCGAATAGCAATTTCTCCCAATTGAAGCGTTCTTCGGCGATAGATTTTGGTGGATTGAAGGGGTAAAGGTCTTCCATTGAAACGCGCGAGAAAATAAAGGGATCGTAGCAATCAATTGCCACATAATCGAGCTTTTGAGGATTGGGCGATTCGTAGATCGCATCAAGAAGTTTGGTCAGGTCAAAATCGCTAAAGAGAGCGGCATAATCAAAGCGTGATTTTTCCCAGTACCACCGCTGAAAAGCATCTAAGCGGGTTTCAGCAAGAGCATTCATGGTCTTGTAGAAACTCTGCTTATTCTCGTTAAGATAATTCTCAATCGCATCACGCTCCAAATTCAATGAGCGTGCACGAATAATATCAAGGTACCATTTATCAAGTTCGTACAAGCAATAGCTGACAATGTTGAAGCCAACCTTTGGAGATTGCCACCTGTGTTGTTCATAAGCTGCATGAATTAAATCGTAGGCTTTCACATAGGCGGTTAGCAGGTTAACCGTCGCTATCGAAAATGCTTCTGCATCATTCTTGATGCCTCCGGGTGGAGCATCACCAAATAGGTACGGTCCGGCGAGCGTGTTGAAAGGTTCATTAAACACGACATAGAATGGAATTGCTGGATACCCGTTATCTACTAGCCGCGAATTTACCTTTTCAACTACGTTACTCACATACACTAGAAATTTCTTTACTTTTTCATCATCCGTCCAGACATGATCACCGAGCCATGCAGGGTGTGTAAAATGATGGAGGGTGATAATCGGCATCATCTCATGATCGTAGACCGCTCCAATGATTTCTGCATAGCGATCAAAAGCAGTTTCGTCCCATTGGGGTTCACTTGCCTCATACGGGCTGGATGATGGTTGAAGCCGTGCCCAATCGATTCCCATCCGAAAGGCATTGAGACCTGTTTCAGCCGCTTTCCGAATATGCGGCAAATAATTATCCCAGAAGCGGTTTGTTTCGCCTGATCTTTCAGTATGTCCATCATTTTCCCATTGGGACCAATTATTATGTGGTCCTGAGTCTGTATTATAGTTTCCTTCAGAATGGTATGGAGAATTACATACGCCAAAGAGAAAACTATCTGGTAGTTCAAAGCCACTTAAATCTATATCAAAATCACTCATATGATATTGCTTAACAGTCATACAATTCCTCAAAATCTATTTTGGGATGGTCAGTTTTATAGTGGGATCTATACCGTAACGCCCTACCCTTGAACCAAAAACGGTCAAACCACCAACATGTTCTGCAGTCGCCTTGACCTCTAAACCTAGTGATAGATAGCCTGTTCTTTTCGCTTCCTTGATAATCTTTTCCAGACGTTCATCCGCTATCCGTAATTCAACCCATTCGCCATGCTCACCCACGCCGGTATTGTGAATACGTGTTAATGCACCACCGGCATGAACATGCAAATCCAGCAATCGAACGGTCTCTACTTCAATATTGTTGAGTGATACAGTCACATCGCTAAACCGATTTTTCCCGACGATAGATTGTGTGATTTCATCAGGTCGCGAACCAAGTTCCATAATCAACGTCATATCTTGCAAACTAGAGGGAAAGCCCAGGCGCGAAATTACGGGTATGCGGAGTTCAATCTTGCCGGATTCGTCAAACCAGATTGCACCCGGTCGATCGTCAACCCAGTAGCCCAGCTGATGATCGCCACTATTCCAGACAGACTTTGCCTTGTTACCGGGGGGCGCGCTTAAAGCGAAGGTAAAACTTTCTTCATTATCAGTAGTTTCAAAGAATGACTGCGTGGGGTTATATATTTCAAAATCGAGCGTGTTGTGTGCGCGTGTTTTTCCCTTGTCATCCTCAACCCAAACAATTAGTTGCACAGGACCTCGTGCATTAGGCACACGTAACTTAAGCTCATCAATTTCGCCCACGGTGTACGGTGTGGGTTCAATGGCAGATTCTCCGCACATCAATACGGATTCTGGAACGTGGGAAGGCAGGACACGTATAAGTTTCCAGCGCAGATTACCATTCTGTAAGGGGGGATGTGCATATGCGCTATACAGAAGGCGTATCAATATTTCATCGTCAGGAAACACGCTAAGTTCCCCTTGATAGTCTAGAACGATAAAATCTGCACTATTGATCGTAGCTAAGTCATAACCAAATTCCTTCGGCGTACGATCATATAATGTGTAGCCCGCGTATTCATATTCGATGTCATAAAGCTCACAGTAAGTAAAACCGACGATCGACGCGTGACGACGCAATTCATTCATTGACCACCTCAGTGACCATGAACCATCGTGTTGCCAACCAAAACCAAACTCGGACAATAATAATGGCGTGTTATTTAATTCATATCCATCTGCCATAAGTTTAAAGCCAAAGACACCCGTAACTTCAGGCTTATTGGCATATTCCTGTATTTTGATACGCCAATCACGTTCATTGCCCGTATAGTAATGAAAATCCGCCAGATCGGTTTTGACGTGTGACCATCCAGAGTTGTCAACCACTATGCGTGTTGGATCCGACAGTTTAAGCTGGTCATAGAGCTTGGTGACCCATTTTTGCATGTCAGTGTTGGTTTGCAGAGTAAATTCGAGTCCCCATGTCTCGTTATAGGGACACCAGATAATAATGGACGGATGGTTGTAATCACGTTCGACCATTGCCATTAGCTCGGTATAAAGTCGCTCACAGGCAAGATCATTGAAAAGCGTTGGACATGGCATATCACACCACATGAGCAATCCGAGTTGATCTGCCCAATAATTAAATCGAGGATCTTCCACCTTAAGATGCTTACGTAAACCGTTCAAGCCAATACGCTTGGCATAGGCAACATCAGCCTTCAATGCTTCATCGCTCGGCGCTGTGCACAATCCGTCTGGCCAGTACCCCTGGTCAAGAGCGGTCATTAGATAAATAGGATGACCATTAAGCCAGATTTGACCATCACGCTGTTCGATTTGACGCATTCCAAAATACGTAAACACTTCATCACTGTTATTTTCAGACCATTTAAGTTTGACTATCGTTGTATATAAATTCGGCGTATCAATATCCCACAATTCAGGGTTTGCGATATTAATTGATCCAGAGAAATTCACTTGCTTCCCCTCGGTGGTCTTAAGTTCAAACGCCTCAGTTATAACCGCACCAGATGCAGATTGGATGCCAAACTCCAGCATCTGTACTTGCTTTGTATAACCAATTATCTCCACATCTACTCTTACTTGTTCGTCAGAAATATTCGGTGTGAAACGAACAGACGACACATAGCATTCCGGGCGCGCCTCTAACCAGACTGTTTGCCAGATGCCACTGGTTGTAGCGAAGCTGAACTGTTGCCAGGGATCGGGTGGAATAGATGCCTGTTTGCCATGTGGGATTTCATAGAGATTAGCTGGATCATCAACGCGTACGACGAGGACATTTTCTTGCCGGTTACAAATTGAGGTAATGTCAAATTCAAATGCCGAATACCCACCCTCGTGGGTGCCGATTGGTTGACCATTCACCCAGACATCAGCGCGATAATCAACCGCCCCAAAGCGCAGGAAAATGCTTTTCCCTGACCATGAGGATGGGATCATAAATTTGCGTTGGTACCATACAACGCCTGTGTAATCTGTATTATGCTGTCCAGAAAGCTGGCTTTGCCACGGATACGGCACTTGAATGGTTTCAGGAAAAGACTCCCCTCTACCATCCGATAGATTGCGTTCACGTCCGTCATTATCTGGATCGTAGCTAAAATTCCATGTGCCGTTCAAGTTAAGCCAGTCCTCGCGTTTAAAATCAGGACGAGGATGTTCTGGTCTTGGTATAGATGATGGATTATTCAATTTACCGTCTGTGGTCATAAAGAATCCTTACGCATGAAATACCCGGTATACCTAAGCCTTAACTGCCCCTGCCGTCAAACCCTTAACAAGAAAACGCTGAACATAGATTGCAACGGCTAATACAGGAAAGATCGCCATAACACCTGTTGCGCCCATTTGCCCGAAGTAGGTACCACGATCACTCGTCATACCTGAAATCACAACGGGTAAAGTCTTCGACTGCTCTGTAAATGTTAGGATCAATGCAAATTGAAATTCATTCCATGCCAATAACATGCAGAAAATGAGCGATGCGACTAAGGCAGGTAAAGACAACGGAAGGATGATACGGCTGTATAGTTGCCATGCGTTACATCCATCAATTAGTCCTGCGTCCTCAATTTCACTCGGGATTTCTTCAAAGAAGCCAGTCAGCAACCAGATGTTGAACGGCATATTGAAGGCTGTATAAATAACGATAAGACCCCATAAATTATCCAGTAGTCCGACCCGGCGGAACATAATAAACATGGGAATAGCAAGAATGATGCCAGGGAGCATACGGATTGACAAAATACCATAAAGCAAAATTTGCTTACCACGAAATCTAAAGCGTGCCAAGCCATAAGCGGCTAACGATGCAAGAAAGACAGAAACTGGTGCGGAGATGACCATAATCACCAAACTGTTGCGTAATGCGGGCAAGATTCCCCGATCATTAATTGCATCCGCATAATTTTGTAATGTAGGAGGATTCGGAATGTAGGTCGGTGGTCGTGTGAAAAGCTGGCTACTTGTCTTCAAAGATACGCTCAGTGTCCAAAAGATTGGAAACACGACCCAGAAGAGACAAATTAACACGATTAACCATGTGATGCCGATTCTAAATAGCCTGGTCATTGTCATGGATTTGTCCTTATGCCTCGGCTTCGCGCCGTAATAAGCGTGTATAGATATAGGTGATGACAAGAATCACCAGCAGAAACGCAAACGCCACTGCCGCCGCACGTCCCATCCTGAAATAATAAAAAGCATAGCGATAGTTGTAATACATAATCGTGGACGTTGAACTGCCGGGACCACCGCTTGTCAATACAAATACTTGATCAAAAGAGCGCAACGCGTCCATTGTTCGAATAACCAGAACCACCATGATTGGGAACTTCAGCAATGGGAGGGTTATCCTTAGAAATTTTTGCCACGCGGTCGCACCATCAATGCTTGCCGCTTCCATCAACTCTTCAGGAATATTTTGTAGACCTGCCAACAAAATCAACATCACGAATGGAGTTGCCAGCCAGACATCCGCAATAACGACCATTGCACGAGCAGAGACTGCATCTGCCCCCCAAGGAACAGCATCAAGCCCTAAACTTGTAATAAAATGATTGACCGGACCGTATGTGGTGTCGAACAATAAGCGCCACATCCATGCGGAAACAACACCAGAAAGCATAATCGGAACAAGGAAGATGCCTCGAAGTAGATTCCGCATCCAACCCAAAATACTTGAGTTTAATAATAGTGCCAGCCCCATGCCCAAAAAGACTTCAATCGTAACGACGATGAGGGTGAAAAGTAATGTCCATTGAACGGATTGAATCATTTGCTCATCACCGGCGATGGCAGTGTAATTATCTAGTCCGATAAAATCCACGCCGAGCTGTGGTGCATTTAGTTGATAGCGAAAAAAGCTAATATAGAACGAATAAAGAATGGGCAAGATCACGACTGAAAGTAGAATAAGAAGTGCAGGTGACATGAAAAGGTACGGCGTATAGTTAACCTTTTTACGTTGTGGAGTTGGTGCGGGTGATGTATCGACGATCACCTTTGAGGCTTCCATAAAAGCTCCGATAAAACTATTTACATCCAAAGGTATAAATTATGTTCAATTCCTGGGAAGTTAACCTTTGCGAGTCAACTCCCCAAAAACCAAATTTCTATTCAGCGATCAACTACCCGTAAATCCCTGCATCCTGTAACAGATTTGTCCATTCACTATCAATGCTTTCTAGTGCCTCTTCTGGATCAATTTCACCTAGAAGCACACGGCTAATCTGTGTCGCCATATAATCCTGAACCTGTTGGCTGATTGGTGCCGCATCTACGTCCGCAGTGATCGTACCAACCCCAAATGCCTGTGCTTGCATCGGATAATGTTCTGTGGTCGGTGTGGGTTCCAATGAGTCGTAAGTTGATTGACGGGTTGGGGCAATATCTGTAGGTACACGCGCTAACTCGCCGGCACGGCTTGTGATCTGGGCAAGCACTTGATAAGCACCTTCCACATCATCAGAAAACGAGGAAACGGCAGAGGTCCAACCACCGAGAATTGAGCGATTGACTATAGTACCGTCAATGTCATAGCCCGTTGGCAGTGCATACCCTACATTTCCAACTACTGTGGACGCTCCAGATGTACTTTCGGAAGACTGAGCGATAGACCCAAATGAATTCCATTCATCGAACATTAAGGCACGTCCGTCAAGGAACGATGTGTTTGCTCGATCCCACTCGTAAGTCGTCACATCTTCAGGTGCAAATTCATGCATTGCCAGATAGTCTTGTAGTGAACGTAACCCTGCTTCGTTATTCATATTGGGGTGATTGTTCTCGTCTAACCAGCCACCACCGAGTGCGGACATACGGATACCCCACCACCAAATTGAACCTGCACGCTCACTCCAATTGGTAAAACCGTAGTCAATCGGCGAATCTGGATTCATGCTACGCGTGAAGTACCGCGCTACTTCCAACTGTTGTTCAACGGTTTGTGGTACAACAAGCTCATTTCCGGTTGCCGCCAGATATGCCGCCTGAACATCGGGATCTTCAAAAATATCTTTACGATAGAAGAACAAGAAGGTATCTGCCTGGAATGGTAGGCTATAGACTTCATCTTGCCCCCAATTATAGGCTGTAAGAATTGCCGGAATAAAGTCATCAATGTTGATGTTAGCGTCCGCATCAACATATTGTTGAAGCGATGCAAGATAGCCCGGTGCGAACCAATCTTTCATAAATAGAAACGGTGCGATTACAGCATCGAACGAGCCGCCGCCAGATACAAAATCAGCGGCAACGCGGGTACGCCATTCCGAGGATGCCTGCACATCAACTGTGATGCCTGTCTGTTCAAGGATGAGATCCGACGCTAATGCAATTCCCTCCGACCGTTGTCCCTCCGAGGTTGCAATCGTAATGACCCTTGATTGCTTCCACTTTGCAACCGGGTTACCGAAATTTTCTGCCAGAACCGGTGAACCCCATACGACTAAAGGTACGGTACTCGCGGCACCTGCTATCTTCAAGAAATCACGACGACTAAATTTTTTTGTTCCCATCATAAATCTCCTAATCAAAATATAGATTTCGTACGATATTGGCTAAGGGTTTAAAATAAATTCCCTCCTTATCAACTCAATGAATTAGTGTACCGGGTGAACAGCCACATGACTCACGAATAACGAGGTTGTTTGACACTTCAATCTTGATGGGTGTGAGCGCCTCACCATTGAGAAGGTCTAATAGACGACGTGCCGCCAGTTGACCGATCTTATCTTTTTGAATATTGATCGTGGTTAATGTCGGCGTAGTGGTTTCCGACCATGAGATATTGTCGTAGCCGATAATGGCAAGATCGTCTGGTATGCTAAGACCCATACCTTGCGCCGCTTGCATAACCCCTATAGCCACCGGGTCATTCGCCGCAAAAACTGCGGTAACTGGTTCGTCAACTTGCTTTATTTCTTCAAACGCCGCGATGCCATTGTCAATGAGCAGATTAGACTGATGAGAAATAATCGGACGCAGATCATAATTACTCATTGCCTCCCTGTATCCCTGAAGACGCTCATATACAGGTGACCAGTCATTCGGTCCGTTCACAAACGCAATGTTCTTGTGTCCATGCTTAATCAGATGTTCTGTAGCCGCATATCCCCCACTTCGATTTGCAGAGGTCACCGCATCTAGCGAGTCGTCCATTAAGTGATTGGCAACTAACACTGTAGGTGTATCCATTGACAATAGCGTTGTCATCACACGGTCACTAAGCTCACAACCGGTGATGAACATACCATCCAGTCGACGTGTATCAAGACCCGGAGGTAACCACAAATCACGGGACGAATCATCGTCAATGGTGATAGCAACAAGGTGATAACCATGTTGCTCAAGCTCACGTTCCACACCCACCATCATCGCATCATAAAAAGTATTTTCTTCACCAAGTAATCTGCGCCTAATAACAAATGCGATTGCATAAGTTTTGGAGGATGCAAGATTGCTAGCGGCTGGGTTCGGCGTAAAACGTAAATCATTGACCATTTGCAAAACTAGTTGACGAGTCTTTTCAGCAACACCCGGTTTTCCGTTCAGCACACGGCTCACAGTGGCAGTAGAAATATTCAGTTGATCAGCAATTTCTTTGATCGTCATGGACATGTACCTAT
Source organism: Aggregatilineales bacterium (assembly GCA_040219275.1). GTDB lineage: Bacteria > Chloroflexota > Anaerolineae > Aggregatilineales > Phototrophicaceae > JAVJSU01. The sequence goes on from JAVJSU010000055.1 coordinate 30,382, forward strand.
GCTCAGCTTTGCTTGTATATGACAATCAGTTTACCCGATTTGCTGTTGAAATTTTCGATACTTTTCATAGTTATTTTTTTGATATATTCACTTTGTTACAAACTTGCAAAAAAAATGTATGCGTTTACAATAAAGTTACATCGGTTTACATTATCTGTCAAGGAACTCGGTTTTAGCAGAAAACGAGAGGTATTATGAAACTAAATAGTCTATGGAAAATGCTGGATTTTGGTGAAGAAACAATAGACGTTTCACACTTTTGCTCATTAAATTACGACGACTCCCACTGGATCTCTGCAAACGTACCTGGTGATATACATAGTAGTTTGTTAGCAACCGAACGAATTCCTGATCCATTTTATGACTCTCAGGTAGACCAGGTTCAGTGGGTTGAAGCTCGTACGTGGATCTTTCGCAAACGGTTCCCAGCAATCAAAGAAGTAACTCCAGAGACACGCTATTTTTTGCGATTCAACGGACTTGATCTATTTGCTAACGTGTATCTAAATGGCATTGAGCTTGGTGAGCACGCCAATATGTTTCGACCGGCGGAATTTGATGTTACACAAACATTGCATACCGATCAGGACAATCTCATTATTGTTAAATTTGATCCACTTCGATCACGCGTTGCAGAGGAAGAATTATCACCGCAGATGCCAGAATATGATTCCCAAACGCGTGTTCAGGTACGGAAGGCACAGGCGCAATTCATGTGGGATCATACGCCAACCTGCCTGATGGTTGGTATCTGGCAGGATGTGTTACTAGAACAATTTGAAGGTGCACGCCTAAAATCACCGCATTTTCGTATATTAAGCCTCGACAAAAATCAGGCAGTGGTTGGTATAGATGCACCCATTGATCAGTGGATGAACCATCCTGAGTTACAGGTAGATGTTCGTATGGAGCTTCAACCGAAATTCTCGCATCTCATGCCTAATGTAAAACAAACATTTACTAGCACAACCACCGTTGAAAATGGAATTGCGCGAACTGTCATGGTCATTCCACATCCGGTTTGCTGGTATCCAAATGGTTATGGTGAATCCGCATTATACGACCTCAATGTGACCTTACGTACCGATAATCGCGTGGTTGATAGTTTCGTCGATACAGTAGGAATTCGTACGATACGGATAGATCAATCACCTGACCCTGATGAAGTCGGATGTACCAATTTTACCTTTGTCGTTAACGATGTTCCGATCTTTGCGAAAGGTGCGAATTGGGTGCCAACCGACCTGTTTAATGGGCGTGTCGAAGAGGAGGATTATCGTGAATGGTTACTTCTTCTCAAAGAAGCACACGGCAACATGCTCAGAATTTGGGGTGGTGGACAATATGAGCCAGAATCATTTTACCGAATTGCAGATGAATTAGGGATTTTGATCTGGCACGATTTCATGTTCTCTGGTGCGAGTTATCCAGAAAATCGCCCGGACTTTTACGAAGAGGTCCGTAAAGAAGCGGAATATCAGGTCACACGTCTACGAAATCGCCCTTCAATGGCAATCTGGTGTGGCAATAACGAATTAGACTGGCATCTGGATGAAATTCAATGGGATCAACCGGGAGCTTATTATCCGGGCAAAAATATTATGCACAAGTTGCTTCCACAAATCGTGAATGAACTTGATCCTGATTGCTTTTACTGGCCCAGTTCACCCTATGGTGGAAATGACCATAATGGTAGTCAAGCAGGTGACAAACACAACTGGCAAACATGGCACGCTATCGTTGACCGTCAATTTGGAGAGAAACCAAAAAGCATCACAGAGTTTGAAGATCAGGCAAGTGCCGTAAGCTATTGGCATCTAGGAACAGATCAAGGGCGCTTCATATCAGAGTTCGGTATTCACGGTTCTCCCATCATGGAAACGTTGCGGCGAAACATTCCAGAAAAGGGCTTAATCTATAACTCACCGGAAATGATCTTCCGGAATAGAAATATCATCAAGGATCGTGGCGATCTTATGATGCAGGCACATATTGGCATACCCACCTCATTGGACGATTATATTGACTACTCAATGATGGTCCAAGCAGAGGGTTTGAAATATGGATTAGAGCACTATCGTCGGCGCAAGTTTCATTGCTCAGGGGCGCTATTCTGGCAGTGGAATGATAATTGGCCGAGTATTACGTGGTCTGTACTTGATTATTATCGTTTTCCGAAAGCAGGTTACTTTTTTGTTAAGCGAGCGTTTGCTCCTGTGATGTTGTCTGTTAAAAAACTTGCTGAACATAAGTATACCATCTGGGGAACGAACGATACGCTTGCAGATGTTATTGATACGCTTACGTGGACATATATGACATTTGATGGCGAAATCCACCATAAAAACAGCACTCAAATATCAATTACCGCCAACACATCGTGTCCACTAATTAATCTTGATAACAGCATGTTTGAAAATGCTCAACCTGAACGTGAATTGCTATGGTTACACAGTGAAGCAGGACTATTTCCCGATAATCGCTATTTCCTTGCAGGGGAATTACGTGATCTTAAACGGGAAAAACCAGAGGTACAGATGTCGGTAGAAACCCAGAGTGAAAAATTGTGCGTTTCACTTCGCGCTAATGCAAAATATGCTTATTTTGTAAACGTACTTGTGCCGGTTGGAGGTGTACATTATTCGGATAATTGGATAGATCTGTGTCCAAATGAAACCCGAGTAATTGAGATTTGGCATAAGGATGGCAAACCTTTGTTACCGGAGTCAATCCAACTTCGGTGGCGTTAAATGGAGATCTACAGTGATTAACTAGTTATACAATCTAAACTTTCACAACAAATATTTCGAGATGTAAAATGCCAATCTTAGAACAAGACATTCGCATGTATCAAAACCAGATTCAACACCATTTCCTCAATGCTCTCGTCCCATTTTGGTCAGAACGCGCTCTTGATGAGAATTCAGGAGGATTCCTGACAAATTTCGATGCAGACGGCGTGACGCTTCCAACTCCTGAGAAATATCTCAATACGCAAGCGCGACTGATATGGTGGTTTTCATCATTATACGAAAAATTCCCGGAGCAAACGGAGTTCGCAGAGTATGCCTCGCAAGGAGTAACCTTCTTGATCAATCATCTTTGGGATCCGGAATCAGGAGGCTGGTTCTGGAAAGTATCAAAGGAGGGAACACCGATTGTTGATGCGAAAATTGTATACGGTCAAAGTTTTGCGATTTACGCGTTAAGCCAATACTTTCTAGCTACACAAGACGCAAGGGGTCTCGATTATGCTATTCAAACCTATGACTTGTTGCAGAAACATTGTCTTGATCAAACATATGGTGGTTATCATGAAAACCTGAAACACGATTGGTCGCTTGCAGATAACGGCTTTGCCGGTGGTGATCGAAAAACGCTCGATACCCACATGCATCTTATGGAAGCATTTACGGTATTGTATCAGGCATCTCACGAGAAGCGTCATTACGCAAGTCTGATTGAGCTTATTAATCTTATCGTAGAGAAAATGGTGGATCCAGCAACAGGATGTGGCCGCAATCAATTCCTTACAAGTTTCGAACCGATACCTGCGATTGCGATCCAACACACGTGGAACGCAGAGCGCGCGGGTGATGTCCCGGCTGTGCCCACTGATACAACGTCGTTCGGACATAATGTCGAACTTGCGTGGCTCATGCGACGCGCCTTGCAGGTTGCTGAGGTAGATCAACATCCTTACTATCCAATTATGGAGAAATTGTATAAACATGCTTTGCAATATGGCATCGACGAGGCATATGGAGGCATCTACAGAGATGGGACATCAAGTGGAGAAGTTCTGGTGGATGAGAAAGAATTCTGGCAGAATGCAGAATCCTTAGTCGGTTTTCTCGATGCGTATGAAGTCTTCAACGACAAACTTTTCTGGGATGCATTCGTCAATATTTGGACGTTTGTCGATAATTTTATGATTAATCATATAATCGGTGAATGGTACACTCTATTAAATCGAGAGGGTGAACCGCTTGATAGGAATCTTGGCAATCCCTGGAAGGTTGCCTATCATACAGGCAGATCAATGCTCGAGTGTGTCCAGAGACTTGATTATCTTGCAGAACAAGCCTCTAAGGAGAAACAATAGCCTGGCTGATTAAACTAACAGCCTTGAATGTTTCTGTATATTAGCAAAAAATGTAAATCGTCAGCGGCAGATTGATCGAACGCAAACGTCAGCCACGCACGACACAATCGGGTCCTCGTCATCGCTTTGCGCCGAAGCAACTTGGGCAATGCTTTGACACGCCTCAACCGGATGCCATCTGGTTGACCCACATCACCTATATTCCTACCCAAGAAGGCTACTTGTATGTGGCGAGTGTGATGGATTTATATAACCAATGGTGCGGATTTTGGTAGTGGTTAAAAGGTAAGTGGTGAGAGTGATTTGATACACTTACCGCATGATACAAGAAACCATTACGTATACTTGTCGTTCATGCGGTAGTGATAACATCATTAAAAACGGAACGAACAAAT
>JAVJSU010000056.1:0-25227 GCA_040219275.1 Aggregatilineales bacterium
CTGGCGATGCGCGGCTCGGCCAACGCAAAGCTGCAGCTTCGCGATGCGGGGTACAGTCAGAGCGATGCTGAACGAGAATTGGTTGCCCGGCATGTTGCTGATGGAAACGGAAGTGAGAATCCTGCGGCACGGGAGAAGGAAGCCCGTGCCACTATCGCCAGTGCCTACCGCCAGCCACCAAGAGATCCCATAGCGAAGCTCACCGAAGGTATTGCGGAACCCCGCCAACAGGCACGTGAAAAGGTTGATACGCTCGTCAGCCGCTATCGCCGGGACTCAGCCGAGCCAGAGCGTCCTACGGTTGAGCAGGTTCGGGAAATTGTACAAGCTTGTGCCGCGCTTGATCCGCTGGAATGGGCGGAGGAGCGTAAGCGGCTGAAGGCGGTCTGTGGGGATATCTTCCGCGTGGAAGACCTCAACAGTATGTACAAACAGACTCGACGCGAGTTAGAGCGCAGTCAACAACCGGCGCTATCTACCGCTCCGCGTTATGTCGAGATCGAAGGCAGTATGATCTTTGAGAAGATCACGGAGCGCGGCACCACCCGCCAGATGGTCGCCGAATGGAACGGGCAGGTCGTTGAGTGGGTCACGCAGGTCAACGATGATGGGCAGTCCGAACACGTCATGCGCCTGCACCTGCGCCATGATGCCCATACGACAACGCTTGATGTGCCGAGTGAATTGTTCGGCGATCCCAACGCCTTCCAGCGGTTTATCGCGCAGAAAGGCGGCGCGATCTACACCGCCTGTGCCGGGATGCACCGTCATCTGCCCAATGCCATCCTGAAGCTGTCCGGCACATTCCCGACCCGCCAGACCTACCGTTTCATGGGTTGGACGCAGATTGAGGAGAAGTGGGTCTATGTTTCACCGTCGTTGAGTATCAGCGCGGCAGGGTTGATGGCTGAAGCGCATGAGGTTGAACTCGAAAGTCGACTGCGGGATTATCGCCTGATCGAATCGAATTGGGCAGACAGCTTGAACGCTGTCAACGCCGCCATCCGGGTGATGCCGGTCAAACTCGCGCCCACCCTGATCGCATTCAGTCTGCTACCCCTGATTCAGCGTTTCCTGCCTGCCGCCACGGCGAAACCTGCTGTGCATCTCTCTGGCACGACGGGTAGCGGCAAGAGCGAGATCGCGGCGGTGATGGTGAGCTTCTACGGCGATTTTGCGCGGGACGCACCCCCTGCGCAATGGGGCGACACGATCAACACGGTCGAGGCGCTGGGTTATTCGCTGGCTGACGCGCTCTACTGGGTTGATGACTACAAAACGATCTATGCCGATACGCGCACCTTCTCACGGATGATGCAAAGCTATTCACGGAGTATGGGACGGGGACGGTTAACCCGCGAGGCGAAGCTCAGGCAGGAGCGCCCGTGTCGTGGACATATCTTGAGTACCGGTGAGACAACGCTGGAAGGCGAAGCGTCTGTGTTGTCGCGGATGCTGGTGCTGGATATTCCACCCTGGAAACAGCGTGATCCCGGTGGGCTGGCACTCAAGCAGGCTGAAGCGCTACGAAATCATCTGCCCGGGTTCACCGTGCAGTTCATCCAGTGGATTGCCCGGCAAGCAGATGACAGGGAGTTCGTCAAAGGCTTAGCCGACAGGTTGGTCGAAAACACAGACGATTATGAAGTCTATCTGAGTCGCACGCTGGGTAGTGAGGCGCATACCGGACGTATGGAGCGCAACTGGGGACTATTACTCACCGTCTACCAGCTTCTGAGCGACTTTCTGGAGGAAAATGGCGCGGTGGATGTGTTACCCACGTGGCAGGATGCCATTCTGGAAACGGTGCGGCTCGTCCAGCAGGAACGGGCGGGGGATGCCTTCATTCAGGCGCTGGATCAATTGCTCGCCAGTGGCGAAGCCAGCATCACCCCATCACGTCATCCGGTTGAGCCTAAACCCGGTGTGACGGTTGTCGGCTATGAGGACGATCATTTTGTCTATCTGCTACCGGAGATTGCTTACCGTGAGGTGATGCGCATCCGTCCCTTGAAGTTCTCGACTGCCGCGATTGGCAGTCAGCTAAAGGAGGATGGCTGGCTGATACCGGGTCGTAGCGACAGCCACCTGACCATGCAGATCCGTGTTAACGGGCGGCGGGTACGTGTATGGCGCTTGAAAGCCGATCTGTTTCGCGGTGACAACGGTGACTCCGGTGACGCATCCGATGAAAACGACCAGACAATCACAGCAAGTGAATGATTCTTATACGGAGACAACGGTGACTCCGGTGACACTTACTGATTTTTGCGAACATCTGTCTCCGCTGTCACCGTTGGCACATCTCTATGTGTGTTTGAGCCGAAAAACTCTGCACAAAAACGGGGTGGGTACGAACACTACTTTTAGAATTGATTTCATGACCGGAGACAGCGGTGACTCCGGTGACACTCATCTTTTCAGCTCTCAACAAATAGTTTTTCTTCCTCGTGGTCAAACGCCAGCACCACCATCCCGCCTGAGAGCCGACTTACAAATCGAGCAAGTCCCTTTCTGATCGCGTAGGTAGCCTCGGACATCGCAGATGGAGTATCACTGATGCGCCGCTCTGTGTTGTGTTTTACCTACAGTTTTTACGCTTGAATTTTGTCGTAGCTATGCGTTACTGCTGGTTCTGTAAGCCATTGCGCCGTTGTAGTTCCTGCCACTTTCCATAGGTCAGCGAACGCCACAGCCACTCCATCGGACCAAAGCGATAGTGTGCAAGCCAGAAGTGGCTGAAAACGGTCTGTGCGGCGAAGATAATGAGCACGAGAACTAACATCAGAGTGGGTAGCACCTGATCGTACAGTCCGAAGCCATAACTATAAAATAGCGTGGTGGCGATCAGCGATTGTGACAAGTAGTTCGTCAACGCCATCTGACCGATCGGGGCAAAAAAGGTCAGTTTTTCGGCGTATAGTAGCACCCATGCGGTATAGACAAAGCTCAGAAGAGGCGCGCCGATGTGAATGCCTATGCTCACCATCCACATGCTTTTAACCTCAAAGCCAACAAGGAATAGTACATTTCCGATTAGCGCGAACGGCAATACCCACTTCCACCAGCGCCGCAGAAAAGGTTGATGACGTTGCGGCTCATCCAGAACGCCTGACCGCCCGACAACCAGCCCGACAAGAAACATCACCAGTACCATCGGAATCTGAATATCCAGCACAACCTGTTCGTTCAGGCGGTATTCGACCAGTTCAGTATAGGCGCCATCAGTGAAGAGACGCAGACTCTCTGTGCCAGTCATCGCGGTTGCGTCTTCATACGAGACGAGGCTGAAGATAATCATGCCTGTCAGCGTAATTACGCCAGCCAGCATCAGCAGAGTGCGATTTGACCAGTTACGCACCACTAACAACAGTACACCCGCCACCGCATACAGTCGCAAAATGTCGCCATCCCACAGCAGGGTAGCATGAGCGAATCCGATGACCAGCAAAATCAGTAACCGCCGCAGATAGAAGCTGATGAAAGGTCGGTTCGTCGCCGCCATCCGGCGCATCTGCACCGCGAAGCCCACGCCGAACAGAAAACTGAACAGCAGATAGAACTTGGTAATGGCGAAAAAAGCGATAGCGATGTCAACCAACTGGTCGAATTCACCGCCGCGAACGCCGATTGTATCAACACGCAGGGCGGAACTGCTGAAATCCAGCATATTGACTAGAAGCACCCCAAACAACGCAAATCCGCGCAAAACATCCAACGCGGTGATACGCTGTTGAATCGGTGTAATGGTTGTTGTATTCATTGATTCTCCTTGTCCTGTATCAGGCAATATGAACTATAGGCAGGCGGCTTTTCCCCTGCCAGTGACGACTCTATATGGTTGGAAGCAAAAATCGGTTAGCCAGAAAACTCCAGGGTGCGGATTAAGGTTTCCGCATTGGTGCGGGCGGCGGCCCGGTAGCGTTTGTTCATGCCCAATCCCTTCAACGACTCATGACTCATTGCCAGAGCCAGAACACTGTAAGCTACGTTCCGGCAGTGCGTTTTGTCTGCCTGCGGATAGGCAAGCTCCAGATCATCGGCAAACATAGTAATGAGTTCTTCAAACATGCCGATGAGCGTCTGTTTTGCCTGTAGATAGCGATCCTGAGCGGTCATCATCACATCGAAGATGAGCTTGTCTGTATTGTCGTAACCCGCTTCATCATCGAATAGATAATCCAGCGTGGCGGCGATCATTTCCTCCTGCGGGATTTGTGCCGCTTCTGTTTGTAGCTCCGCCACAAAATCCGCCGTGATACGTTCGATTAGCATATTGACAACTTCTTCACGGTTACCGATGTAGTGGCGAATGATACTGCGGGTCATACCTGCTTCTTCCGCTACCTGATCGAGCGATGTATCCAGCCCGTACTTGACCATACAGCGTGTGAAAGCATCCAGAATTTCTGTGGTACGTTCTTCGGTCAGGTTTTTTCGTCCCATGCTAATACCTCAATAGATTGTCTGTATTGACAATATAATAGACCGAAAACCGATAGATTGTCAAGTATGACAATTTTTATGAGATCAGTTTTTTAGCGTTTATGTCGTTTTTTGAATCCTCTCGTATATCTCGCACACCGCCGACGCGGCGATAGTACGGCGCGGGATCCCTCCCCATCAAACACCTGCGGACGATACGCTGGTACCATCCTGCGAACGGGACCACCGAACCATCCGCCTAAAAAGCCGACTACAAGTTGACTCACAAATAAGCTGACCTTTGCCGTCGGCTTTTTTGTTATGACGGGTCCCCTCCTCTGCGCCGTTCCCGCAGATTTGAGCGTTGTGCTCGACCGAGCTGGACGGAATCCAGTGGTGGTGAGGAGAGTTCGTCATGTCCGAAGTAACAATCGCTAGCAAAATTCGTCAGTCCATCAAGCCGTTTCCGAATGTTGCCACGTACCAGACTTCATGGGCAGGTCCACAAACTTTCGAGCAGATTTATGATAATCTAGCGCACTATGTCAGCAATGTCATGAAGTCGAAAGGCATCCACCGGACCAACTATTTACCGGATTGTATTCAACACGGGTTCATGGCTCTCGGGCTAGAACTCGTTGAAGACAATGACTTTCTAGCTCACAAAGACCGCCGACAAGCGGTCTTTTTTATTCTGGCACAGTGTAAAATCTCCAGCCTGCGCTATTACGATGACAAGTACGACAGTCTTGAACAGATCGTCTCCTATGACTGGCATAATACATGGGACGAGCACACGGTCACAGGCTTCAATAGTCCTTCATCATGGTGGAATTCGATTGAGCGCTGGGCGACATGGGCAACGGATGTCGACATCCGGATCGACGTGGAACAAATCATGCAAAAGTTGGCAAAAAAATATGCTGACTCGCACAAATATCTGGTCGCGCTGTACTACGTGACAACGCAGGTTTCACGGAACGATGCGGCGGCGCTGGCAGGTGTGACACCGTGGAATTTCTACCGGAGCTATGCCGAGCCGATCCTGAAAGAGGTTCAGTACGAATTCGCGCAGGCGTTCCTTACTAAACACGATTATTCACCGCCCAAAAACAAGATCATTCTTGAAGGCGGAAAGTACAAATCACCCTATCCGGAGTGGCGGAAAAAGTATAACGCCGGTGATACTGCACCTGCTGAGGATTTGCTTAATCAGTACAGCAACACGGTCTGCATTGCCGGGGCGATCCGCGCTCAACTCGAAGGCAAGACGTACACAGAAGCGGCAATCGATCTGGGCAAGAATCCGAAGACGTTCCCGAAGTACATGAAACGAGCCGCACGGATGCTAGCGGCGGCATATACTTAGCAATCTACACCTCTGGCTGGTGATAGTTTCGCCAGCCAGTTTTTATTTTGCAATGAAAGCAGTTATCAGGACGGTGTTTTGCGGTGCACTTCAAATATACTGCGAATTCGCAGGGTAGTCTCACCGCACGGTTTTAACGGTATAAATGGAAATTGTAAGACATCACTCATTTTGAAATTAATTGACACTAGGCACTCACGAGCACCAACGAACAGACAATACCAATTTCGTTGAGTGCAAACGTGTGTTCTTTTGCCCATGTTTCCCTTGAACGATCTAGCCAACGGTCATACATATCATCATCTGGATATTTGGAAGGTGGCGCTATAGGTTCATCACGTTTGCATCGAATCGCGTTCATGATGCCATCGCGTTGTATATTATCCATCACTATGCGAGCATGTTGGTCGAACAACACGGCAAAGTGCCGCCGCCGATGCCGGAAAAGAATGAATAGCTGTGTTTTGCCACTTACAAGTCTTGCGCTACGGAATCCTGGTGGCAGTTGCTCAACACGTAAGCGATCTTCGATAGAAAGAACAGCTAGATCATCAAGAAACGAGCTTGTTTGTAATTTCTCCGCGTTCTCGATAAATCTCATCGTTTCATCAAGATCGAGGTCGATGTTTTGATCGAATGCTTGAAGCTGTTTCGCAAGCGCACTCATCTCTAAGCCATCGTCATCGGTCTGCTGGGTGCTTTCCAACATCACAGGAATATCCGCAAAAGACTGATGCTGACGGTTGCGTTCGATCAATCTGCGTTGCCAGTTCATCGCCATATGCACCTGTGGATTACTCATCGTGGAAGGCACAAAGTTGTAAATGGTTATCTCACGCGGTTCTTTCCACGGGCGAAGCACACGTCCCATGCGCTGTGCCAGAATGAGAACCGTCCACGGTAAATCGTAATTGATCAATATGGATGCATCTTGCAGGTTGAAGCCTTCTGCCAGAGCACCAGTTGCCACCAGAACATGAATATCATCTTCTAGGCGTTCTTCCTCAGGTATATCATTCGCTACCGGAGCAAATCGACGCAATAAGTTATCAACAGTATCAATATCACGATCAGTAGTGGTCTCAGCACGAATTCCTGACAGATTATTGGTGATGGCTTCAGCCAGGGCTTTTGCCGTTTCTCGATAGTGACAGAAGATAACGACTTTCTCGCCACCAGAGTGACGGATGATTTCCAGAACGCGCTTGAGTTTTGTGTCATGCTGAGGGTGTTGATGCTGTATGACTTGAGGTAGATAGTAATTGACAAACTGTGTTAAGTCTCGTTGATGAGCGAACCGCATTTTACTAAAGCCGCCAGACTTCCGCAGTTTATTGAATAAATCCTCGACTTGGATTGGTGAGGAACAAAACTGTCGCATGACTTCTGCGTTGAAGAAGCCCGCTGTTTGCCCGTTGATAATCTCAAATTCATTGAAAAGCTGTTGTTGTGAGGTGGGCTTCTGCTTTCGGTCAAGCAACCCGCTGTTTAATAACTCGACCAATATCTCGTCGAGCGGGTTGTCGTAAACCTCCGTGCGAAACTTGAGCCTGCGTGGGAAGTAACGTCTATCACCAGCCGCGAAAACAACATATCGCTCACCAGACGCATCACGCTCACTAAAATGATAGACGACACTGGGTGTCGTTAACACCGCACAGGGCGGCAGTTCAGGTAGCTCAACCGATGTCTCGACCTTCCAGTAAGTTGGATCATTGAACAACTGGTAACGGCTAGCAACCGCTGACATGGGTAGTAAGCCAAGTTGTGCATTTACATCATCAATTCCCCGGCTGAAGGGTGTTGCTGTTAACATGAGGAGATGTGCACCGCTTTTATGAATGGCATCTTCGATTCTTTGGTAACGGAGTTTTCTCTCACCACCTGTGCCGTCAGCATTTCGCATGTGGTGGGATTCATCTAAAATGATGAGTGTTTTGGAGGTGATATAACGTAGGTCATATTCAAGATTGCGCACACCGTTATTACGCTCAGGATCATCGGCGGAAAGTGTATTGTACGAAAACTCTGCACTAGAAGTCGCCGCCGCGCGCATAAAACGCCGCCATGTCTCACGCAAACCGGCAGGGGAAACGACAATAACTCGATCAATGGCATTTTGCATCCGCAAGTAAGCAACAATGTGCGCCGCCATGACGGTCTTGCCTAAACCGGTTGATGCGATAAGCATTGCACCGCGATAGTCCATAAGGGATTGCAAAGCACGCGCTACAACTGGCCGCTGGTAACGGGCGAGTTGTGGTAACTGTGGTGGGACTTCATCCTCAGGTAGACCGTATAATTCCACCAGCGCCCGCACATACACATCAAAAGGGGGATATGCTGTAACATATGCCCGCAGTTTGTCGATGAGCGCCTGTGTGATGGATTCCGCCTTAGTGAAATAGGCATCAAATTGTTGAACGAAGTAACAAACATCATCACGCTCAACAACAACATAGCCAGCTTCTCGGCTTTTCACCAGACCGTGATACGACATATTCGCAGAGGTCACAACAGCCGCGTCCTCGTCTGCGATATAGAGCTTGGCGTGATGGTACAAATATCGCGCATCAAGTAATACCGCACTATCCACAGAATCCCCAACCGAAACCAATAGCAGATTATTCTCTAACGCTTCGAGCATGAGGCGCATAGCACGCATTCGGCGCTCAAGAGGGTGAGCCGCCAATTTATCCACGAATTCATTAATTACATCTTCAGCGCGATCTCGTCCACCTTCTTCCCGTCCGATCAACAACAGCACTTGCTTACCTGCAAGAACATCCTGAAGGCATTGAAATCCAGAAGGCTCAAAGTATGCCGACGCAATCCGAATCATGTGTGCCGGGGCAAGGGTGGTACAGATGCAGTTTAGCGCGGCGCTGTTTCCACTAAAGAAACGTCTGGTCAGATCGTGTTCGGTCGTTTTCATAGGCTTCACTATCATTATTAAGTTACAAGCCTATTGTAATATTGATTACGTCACCAAATCCATTAACGTTGTTGGGATGATCGTTTTTACACGCGACCCTCCGCCGGAGTGATGCGGTAGGTAAACGGGTCGACTTTTTCGATGATCACGCGATCACCTTGGCTCTCGCGTCCACAAAAGGTAAAGGGATGACACAGCAAAAAGTTTATGCTAGAAATGCTACGTAAGACTAAACGAATAAATCCAGCAAAAGTTGTCCAGTTCCGTAGCAATCTCGGACGCAAAGTTAAACCGATGCGCTAGATGCTCAAGGTCAAGGTATGGCGAAGCAACTTAGTGTTTTGGATTAGGTTACTAATCAAACCATCAGCACCCTCTTCCGTCAGCTTCGTAGTTCAACACCTCTTCGTTTGGCTTGTGTCGGGGAGCAAAGTCGCCGGAACAAGAGTATTGGTGCTGTAATCAACCAAGCTTATTCCGAGAAAATCAAAGTAATGATCTCTAACAACAAGGCGATAGAATTAAAATTAATATTTACATCATTACAGGTCTTTTGGCCTATAGACGGTATTGTATTGGATACCAACGATACACTGCGATGTCTTTTGACTTATTCTGAGCCAAGAAACGGGTTTGATGCGATCAGCCTGTCTCTCACAACCGTTGGCACATACAAAGTTAGATTTTCATTTCATTTAAACAGAATCGCGGCGCACAACAGGGCAATCGAGCTTATGTTGAACAGGTTCTACAGCGTTGTCCTTGTTCTCCATCAAGTATTCCACAGCCCACCTTCCCATCTCATAATGAGGCAGTTGAATGGTGGTCAGATTTGGAAGAAGACCTATGCCAATGTCCTGCTGGTTGTCAAATCCGACTACCGCTACATCATTCGGTATATTCAATCCCATCGACTGTAGCGCCCCGTAACAGCCCATTGCTATGCGGTCTGTTCCACAGAAGATCGCCGTCGGAGGATTGCCGAGTTGCATCAATTCTTTTGTGAGGTTGAAGTTTGTTTGGGTTTCAAAATCCGTGTACCGGACAAGTTCTTCTTCGAAAGGCACACCAAATTCCTTAAGGGCGTGCTTATGACCTGCTAACCGCCCTTTTGTTGCATCCTGAGGTGGCAATGAGCCTGATCGAGAGATGCCCAAATTGATGAAGCCGATCCGTTTGTGATCTTTCTCAAGTAAGACCTTTGTGGCATTGTATCCACCAGCGAATTCATCTGGAACCACCGACGGATATTCTCGATTTCTGGCATAACAGTTTGCCAGAACGATAGGTGTATCCACAGAATCAAACGGCAAATCGATGGGCTGATGGAAAACACTGCCATAAACAATGCCTTCTACACGCCTCTCCAGCATTGCCTCGAACGCAGTTTGTGTCATATCGCTATTTGAAGCGGAATTGATTACCAGCATGACCTTGCCTATATTCCACAAGGCTTCTTGTGCGCCACGAATCATATCAACCGCATGTGGAGAGGTAATTACATCGTGGCTTATGAGACCGAATCCAACCAGATTGGAGTTATCTGTACGCATGTGTCGCGCACTGAAGCTGGGACGATAATTCACTTGCTCCATAACATCCAACACCTTACGCCGTGTTGTTTCTTTAACAGCCGGATGATTGTTCAAAACGCGCGAAACCGTACCTCTACTGACTCCTGCACGTTCTGCAATATCGTGAATGGTGAATCTTTTTGACATATTCCCTGTAGCTTACGATTAGTTTAGGATCATCATAATGCATTTGAGAAGAATAATAAATGAAAATTTGCCTATCGGAGAAAAGTTCGCTATATTCAGATTTATTGGGATCGATCACAAAAATAAAAAAATACTAAAAATCTTGGAATTAAGAAGATGATTGAAAATACTTTAGAGAATCTGGATCAGTTACGTTCTGATTTTCACCGTCCCCAATATCACTTTCTGCCTCCCTCCAATTGGATGAATGACCCCAACGGGTTGATTCAATGGAACGGTATATACCATCTCTTTTTTCAATATAACCCATATGGTCCACTTTGGGGGAATATGAGTTGGGGTCATGCCATCAGTGATGACCTGATCCACTGGAAACATTTGCCGCTTGCACTGGAACCCACACAGGGCGGACCTGACGAGGCGGGTTGCTTCTCAGGTTGTGCGGTGGATGACCATGGTGTGCCGACCATCCTTTACACCTCAACTTCCGGCGACAGAAATGAAATTCAAACACAATCCATCGCCACAAGCCAAGATAACCTCATCACATGGACAAAACATCCTAGCAATCCAGTGCTCGTCGATGTTCCACCAGAACTAAATCAGACTATCGATTTCCGAGACCCATTCGTATGGAATGAAGGTCACACCTGGTTCATGGTATTGGGTTCTCGTATAAAAGATATTGGCGGCGCAGTTCTTCTTTATCGCTCACACGATCTTATCGAATGGGAATATCTCAATCCACTCTTGGTTGGAGACGATAAACGGCACGATCATACATGGGAATGTCCCAACTTTTTCAAAATTCGTAACAAGTGGGTGCTAATTATTTCGACAAATACCGGTTCTATGGCCGAAACTGTCTTGTACTTTGTGGGTAATTATGAAAACTTCCGATTTACCCCAGAGTTTCAGGGTGTTATGGATTATGGCAGTCTGTATGCACCACTCTCTTTTGTGGATGACAAGGATCGGCGCATCTTATTTGGATGGTTGCGGGAGGCGCGTTCCGAGGTTGATCAACGTCTGGCAGGGTGGTCTGGAGCACAATCCATTCCCCGCGTTTTAGGGCTAGATGAGCAGAATCGCCTCATAATGCAACCCGTTGTGGAGTTAGAACGCATTCGTGGCGCGCATCATGCGATTGATTCCACTTCAGTCTCTGGCGAGATCGAACTTGATGTGAGGAGCTTACATCTGGATGTTGTCGCCGAGTTCGCCGTCGAACCAGGTGGCTATTGCGGGTTCTCCTTTGCCTGTTCAACAGATCGAAACGAACAGATTGGCATTATCTACGATAGTAAAACCAGCCGGTTACGTGTTAGCAAGACCTATCCGGAAGCTTACGGTTCCCTGACGACGCATATACGCGAGGTGGATCATCCATTGTCGAGCGATGAAACCTTGAAACTGCGTATCCTTTTAGATGGGTCAGTCGCCGAAGTTATCGCCAACGAACGTACCAGCCTTACCAGTCGATTTTATCCCAGTGACCCAAACCACAACCACGTCTTGTTGCATGGGGTTAATGCTAAATTGGAGACGCTTGATATATGGGAAATGCCCTCAATCTGGTAATTATTAAGGGAGGTGGATATCGCGGAAAATTATACGAGATTGTACGGAACAGAAATTCATTTTGTAGATTAGAAAATATGTTGGAGGTATATATTCATGAATAATAAAATGAGTCGGCGTGATTTACTGAAGCTGATGGCGGCGAGTGGTGGTGCTATCAGTATAAATTTTGTGCCAATTTTGGGACACTTTGCCCGTGCGGCCGCTCAAGATGAGGCGGTCACCTTGCGTTTTCAAGAAAATTCAGATAGTTACGCGGACGTTGTTGCCGCATTTCGGGAACTATATCCGAATGTCAATATAGAATTCGTTGAAGTTTCCGGTGTTGACCATGCCGAAGTTGCGACAAGGATCATGACACAGTTTGCAGCCGGGCAGGCGGTTGATCTCGGTTTCGCGGCAACTGAAGCAGTACAGTTCTATGCCGGTTTGGGGTTGGCGGGTCCATTGACAGAACGTTGCCTTGCGGATGCCGATCAACTTGCAGAGTACTTTGCCGATGTGAGCCCAGCGCTGGTTGAAGGCATGATGTGGGAAGGCGACCTCTACGAACTTCCGCGGGACTTTAACGCGGCGCACATCTTCTTTAATAAGACATTACTTGCAGAGGCAGGCTTGGAAGTTCCGGGACCAGAATGGACGAAAGATCAGTTTGTTGAAATGTCTCGTGCCCTGACTGGGATTGGTGAAGGTGGCGATTCATTCGGTTATGGCTGGACCAACCGTCTCTGGGGTAGCTGGACACCGTGGTTCTTTGTCAATGACACCAACTTGTTGACTGAAGAACGCGCACCGGGTGGCGAGTCGATCTGGAATACATTCTACGCTGATGAACCGCTTGCCGAAGGGCGTGGTGGTGGCTGGCGTTGGTCCGCACCACAAGCCAATAACCCACTTATGGTTGAGGCATTGGAGTTCGTCGTAGGACTGACCCAAGAGGGTTTGACCCCCGCTGTTGAAATCGGCGGTGGTAGCACACTCGATGGCTTCTTCATCAGTGGTAGATTAGCGATGACTATCGCAGGTGGTTTTTGGGCAGGTGCGCTCATTAACGCCGGCATGGAACCCGGTTCCTTCGAAGTTCAGTTCTGGCCGCAATGGAAATCTCAACGCCATCAATTCGGTACCGGTGGTGCTTGGCTCCTAAATGGTAGTGCCGGCGAAGATGCGGGTTGGGAATTTATGAAGTTCAACACCTCCACCGAGGTGATGTTGATGATCCCGTGGATGGCGAACGCATCTACGACTCCGGTACGCCGCTCTATGCACACACCAGAATATTGGGCGCATACTGGTCTGGAGAATTGGCAAGCCTTCTATAGCGCTCTGGATGATCGTCCAGATACCGCACCTATTCCAGCACCTCCAACATCAATTGAGATGACAAATATCTATGTCCGCTACACCAGTCTAGCGACCAATGGTGATTTGTCACCGCAGGATGCACTCGATCAAATGCAGGGTGAACTGGAAGATCTTTACGCCCGTCAGTAAGCACTGACATCACTCACGCATAATGTGAACATAACGTGCGGGATAAGTGAGATAACTCTACTTTCCCGCGCATCCTTCAAACAAAATTTGGGGAGATCATTGTGAACGCAACTGGAACCAGAACCGAAAAGAGCAAACCGGTAATTCCTTGGCTGGCGGCTGATACTGTCACAGGTATTCGTCGCCAACGTATGCTGATGGGATACTTATTTATCGCACCAACAATTATCGGTCTCGTCATCTTTATTGTCGGACCGATGCTTTATACCTTTTACTTAAGCTTTCACGAGTGGAATGTTTTTCGTCCACCGGTATTCGTTGGTCTGGACAATTTTGAACGCTTACTAAATGACAAACGTGTATTCACGTCTTTTAAAAATACCTTTCTATTGGTCATTATGACGGTTAGTCTTCTGGAGGTGCTGGCGCTTGCTCTCGCGTTGGCTGTGAAGCGCGTCACCAATAATTATCTTGGTTACATTCTCAGAACAGCATATTTCATGCCTGTTCTCTTATCTGGCGCGGCAGTTGCAGTGACACTTTCATACTTATTCCATCAAGATTTTGGCATCATCAACTACTACCTCGGGAAAATAGGAATCGACAAAATACCCTGGTTAACCTCCCGCGATTACGTGCTGATTGCCATCTCGCTAACCACTGTTTGGCGTAATCTTGGGTTCACTTTTATCATTTATCTGGGTGGCGTAAGTACCATGCCAGATGAGGTTCTGGAAGCCGCCGAGGTGGATGGTGCGAGGGGATTTCGCAAATTGTGGTCGGTCATTCTGCCACTATTAAGCCCGACGATCCTTTTCGCCACTGTAACCGACATGATAAAAATGCTCCAATTCTTCGATGAACCCTTCATTATGACACGCGGTGGACCCGGTGATGCTAGTCGAACCGTCGTGATGATGATGTATGATGCCGGTTTTTCCAGCTTCAACTTTGGTTACGCTTCCACCATTGCGCTTGCGCTATTTAGCGTGATTATGCTAGTTACCGCCGCGCAATTCATTCTGAGCCGTCGCTGGGTATTTTACGGATAGAGGGGATGACAAATGAGTAGTATCGCTATAGAAAATGCAGACCGAACTACTACAGGTCGTCCGTTCAAACTACCTAGAGTAGATATTAGCTTGTGGTTGACCTACCTATTTTTGGCTGTGATGTTGATATTGACGCTAGCTCCGATTGTCTGGGTTGTTGCAACCTCAATGCGTACACCTGCGCAATCGTTCACTTTGCCGCCAAAGTGGATTCCGACCGATCTGGATTTTTCAAACTATTCACAGGTTTTTGACGAGATTCCATTCTGGCGACAAATCGGCAATAGTTTCATTATCACGTTATCGGTTGTTGCCGGGCAATTGGTGACCACCACACTTGCTGGATATGCCTTTGCTCGCCTAAGATTTCCCGGACGCAACATTCTGTTCTGGGTTGTTCTAGCGACGATGATGATTCCCGGACAGGCGATCATTATTCCCGTATTTGTGCTGATTTCGCGTGAATTAGGTCTGGGTGACACGCTCTGGGCATTGATTATTCCTTCATTACCCTCGGCTTTTGGTGTCTTCTTGTTACGCCAGTATTTTCTGCAAATTCCGTTTGATTTTGAAGAAGCGGCGATGCTTGATGGCGCAAACCAGTGGATTATCTTTTCCCGTATCTACTTTCCGCTTGCGTCTCCAGGTATGGCGATTCTGGCAATTTTGACCTTTAACGCCAAGTGGAACGACTACTTCACGCCGCTAATCTTCATGAGTACACCCGAGAAATTCCCGATTACTATGGGTATTGTTGATCTACAAGGTTATATGGGAACAGGAAGTATTTCGGTTGTGCTTGCAGGGATTGTATTGTCAACTATTCCAGTTGTAATCATCTACGTCCTTGGACAGCGCTATCTGCTGGAAGGTTTGATGAGCGGTGGCTTGAAAGGCTAAAACAGTTGCTAACAAGAAAACAGATACCAGAGCTGGTGTTCCAGCCAAAGGTGTATGGCAAGTTACAGCGTGGTATTCATACCGTTGTTCGTGCACTACGTCCTACGTTGGGACCCTTATCTGGTGGAGTCGTAATTGACCACATCAACACGGGGAACAACCTGCCAGAATTTCTAGATGGTGGAGGAACGATTGCCAGGCGCATCATCGAGTTGGGAAATCGTGACGAAGATATGGGCGCGATGCTGGCGCGTGCAATGGTCGTCAAACAGTATGGGGCTGTGGGCGATGGAACAGTGACGGCGGCGATTCTGCTGGATGAACTGGTCTCATCAGGAGTCCGCTATATCGCGGCTGGCGGTGATGCCATGCAATTACGTCGCCTGCTGGAAAAATTGATCCCGAGCGTGCTAGAAGAACTAGACCGCCTATCATTCCAACTTGAAGGGGAAGATGCGCTAATCAACATGGCATATTCCCTTTGTCATGACCGCGATATGGCACAGTTGATGGGCGAGACTTTTGCTCTATTGGGGCAATATGGACGGCTAGAAGTGCGCGAAGGATATGGGCGTGTGCTGAGACGCGAGTACGTGCAAGGCACATACTATTATTCCGGCGCGTTATCCAGCGCATTTTTCCCAAATGGCTCAAAAACGCGCTTCGATGTTGAAGAACCCTCCATCTTCCTGTGCGACTATTCGATAGATGACCATCGAGAATTGTTCCCTGTTTTGAAAGCGGCGCATGAAGCGGGTGTCAGGCACTTAATCATCATCGCCCGTGACCTCTCTGAAAAAGCAGTGGGTCTGCTAACAACCAACAACAGCCGTATGAACACGTTTACGGCAATTGGTATCAAACTGCCGGGACTGAACGAGACCGATCGGATGGAGGCAATCGAAGATTTGAGTTTGTTGACAGGCACGACACCGTATTTGAAGGTCCTCGGTGATGGACTGGGAGAAGTCCGCGCAAAGGATTTTGGTAAGGCGCGACGGGTCTGGCTCGACGTGAGAACGTTCGGTGTGATTGGCGGACGTAGCGATAAACGCCGACTACGCGAGCATATTCAAATGCTTAAGCGACAACATCAGGCGGCTAAAGACTTCGAAGATCGTACGCGATCTCAACAACGGATCGGGAATCTGCTTGGTGGTTCGGCAACGTTGTGGATTGGCGGTTTTTCGGAGTCGGAAATTTCCGCAACGAAAAGTGTGGTAGATCGCACGGTGCGTGCTATGCGTCTGGCGCTTGAGGGTGGTGTGGTAGCGGGAGGTGGCATCGCTCTGCTCCGCTGTCGGGACATACTGGAACAGCGCCTGAAAACGATCACAAATACCGATGAGCGTGCGGTACATCGGATGCTAATCAATGCGCTTGCCGCACCAGCACGGGCTATTTTCTCTAATGCCGGTTACGAGCCTAGCGAGATTATCGCAAAACTCTACCATGAAAGTCCAGAAGCAGGGTTTGATGTTGAAACCGGACAGGTCGTCAATATCTGTTCATCCGGTATTTATGATAGTCGAGATGTCGTTAAAGCCAGCGTTCGTAATGCTATGAGCATGGCGGCGCTTGTGCTCACAATCGATGTTCTGGTTCACAGGTCGAATCCTGAGCTAGTAGGTAATCCCGATGAATGAGCTTGAACTGGTGCGAATTGATTCAATCTATGGGCTGGCTGTGAATGATAGGTATATCTTCGCCGCCAGAACGTCCGGATTATATCGTACCGGCGATAACGGCAACTCGTGGCAGGACATGACTGATTCAGTCGCGCAGGAAGATTCCATTGCTACAACAGCCGTCATCACAGCGGGCGAAACAGTCATCGCAGGCACTAACGGCGCAATCCTATGGTCAGATGACCATGGAGAAAACTGGCGCCTGGTTGGTATGGCATCGCCGCCGCCACTGGTCACATCGCTCGCTCTGTCTCCAAACTTTGCCGAAGATGGCACCGTTTTTGCCGGTACAGCTGAAGACGGGGTGTTTGTCTCATCAGATCGCGGAGAGCAATGGATACCCTGGAATTTAGGGCTTATCGATCTTGATGTCGATTGTATTGCTATGTCGCCGAATTTCGCGTCCGATCAAACGCTATTTGCAGGGACGCAGAGCGGCATATTTCGCAGTCAAAACGGCGGGAAGACATGGCAAGAGACACCATTCCCAATGGAGTCCGCTCCGGTCCTTAGTCTTGCAATTTCGTCAAATCAGATCATTGCTGGCACAGAGGGCAATGGGGTGTATGTCGCCGATGAACACGGGCAGGATTGGCATAAATTGCCGGGATTGGAAGCGTTTGAAACACAGGCAATATACGCGCTCAAAACGAATGGAGAGTATGTTACGGTGCTGACGGCGAACGCGCTGATTCAAGTACGGGTGACAGATTCTTCACTTGATATTTTGTGCCAGTTTGAAGATCATCAGGCACTTGCACTGGCTAAGACCAGTCAACATTGGCTCGTCGGTTTGATGGACGGTCAGATGGCGATCATCTAAACCATGTACGCGTCGCTTGCAAGGCAATTTTATGATACTGAAACAGTCGCCATCGCGTTGATGGGGAGCCATGCTCGTGGGGAAGCGCAGGCATACAGTGATGTTGATCTGGTCTGCATCACCCGGAATTCGACAGCACCGGAAGCCCAAACCCTATATTCGGGCGATCAATTAGTGGTGGTTAGCTCGGTCACAATCGAACAGACGGAAGCGTGGTTTTCCGAACCCAAGCAGATCGTACAAGTGATGCAGAATCTGCGGCAGGCGAAGCCGCTGATCGATCCGAGTGCATTTTTCGCTGAGTTACAAAATCGCGCACATCAATTTCATTGGACGGCAGAACATCAGCGCCGCGCGGATGATTATGTCGCCGGGCAGATGGTCGGGCTGATTGAAGAAGTCCACAAAGGGTTGAATGGGCTTGAACACCATCATGCGGATCGCCTCATCAATGCGAGTCATGGACTTGCATGGGGCTTAACATATATCCTACTGGTTCATAAAGCGGTTCTCACCTCCGGGGATAATGGACTTATCGCCGGGGCGCAAGCGGCGGCAGGAGTTACATCAGAATGGTCAGGGTTACATCGACACGTATTTGGAATTTCCTCAACAGCTGAATCCACCGTTGACCTGATTCAACAGACGCGGGCAAGTCTCCAACTCTATAAACTAACATTTCAGTTGGTTTGGGATGCGTGCAACCCCACACAGAAACAACTTATCAAAATGTGCATTTCAAATATCGACGCTGTGTTGTCACAGGACGATATAACGCCATAGTGGGTCAGGTATTTCGAGGGCAGCTTAGACGAGCATCTGATTAGGGGAATTGGATATCGATCCGAGGGGAATTATGAGGTACAAACTGCTTTTTGCCACCCTATTTATCCTATTGCTGAGCAGGACGCAACCATTGGTACAAGACACGAATCTTTATCAAGAACCCTATCGCCCACAATTTCATTACAGCCCTCCTTGTAAATGGGTTAATGATCCAAACGGGTTGGTCTATTACGATGGTGAATACCATTTATTTTTCCAGTACCATCCTTTCGGCACAACGTGGGGACCGATGCACTGGGGGCACGCAGTGAGCACCGACCTGCTCCACTGGCAAACTTTGCCGGTTGCCCTTTACCCTGATGATATCGGCACGATATTTTCCGGCAGTATCGTTATTGATCGGGACAACACGGCAGGCTTTGGTGAGAATACGATGGTGGCGGTCTATTCCTACAACACGCAATCGCAGGGAGTAGCTTATAGCATCGACAATGGCAGGACATGGACCAAGTACGACGGCAATCCGATTATTGACGCCTTGTTGCCAGATTTTCGTGATCCCAAAGTATTCTGGCATCAGGATACAAGGCAGTGGATTATGGCAATTTCCGCCGGACGTGAAATCCAATTCTTCAATTCACCCGACTTGCTTAACTGGGAGTATATGAGCAGTTTCCATACGCCCGGCACTGCGGGGACGTGGGAAGTGCCTGATCTTTTCCCGATGGAGATTGAAGGTGAAACCAAGTGGGTGCTGATTGTCAGTATCAACGGTGGTACGCCCGCCGGTGGTAGCGCAACCATGTACTTTATCGGTGACTTCGATGGCGAATCCTTTGTCCCGGATGTACCGGGGGAAATCCTCTGGCTGGACTATGGCGCGGATAACTATGCCGGTACGACGTTCAGCAATGAGCCGAACGGCAGACACATCCATATCGGCTGGATGAACAACTGGGCATATGCGGAACATGTGCCAACATCCACATGGCGTGGGGCGATGACCATTCCCCGTGAACTTTCCCTTGTCGATACCCCAGACGGACTGCGACTATCTCAGACTCCTATTCCGGCGCTGAGTGAAGTCCGAGAATCACTGGGTAGCTGGGATGAATTAGCGGTTTCTGGCGTAGTCGAACTTGAGAACATAAACGGACGCGAGTTGGAGATCATTGCTGAATTCGATCCGGGATCAGTAATGCGGTCAGGCATTAGCGTGCATCGCAATGAGGTTTCCCAAACACAAATCATTTATAGCCCACTGACCTCGCAGGTGCTCATTTCACGCTCTGATCGGGTGGATGGCGAGTTGATACGCGGGTTTATACCTATATTTGGCGCGCCCGTTGAACTGGTAGACGGTCGGTTGACTCTGCGGATTCTAGTCGATGAGTCATCGGTGGAAGTGTTCATCAATGATGGCACAACCGCCTTAACAGCCCTCAGCTTCGGCGATCCGTCTGCCGGGGGCGTGGCATTGTTCGCAGAAGGAGGTGAAGCCACATTTATACATATGGAAGTGAATGCTTTGCGTAGCATCTGGTCGGATGAGGCAGTAGTAGCGAGTCAAGATGTGACATTTTGTGATTGATTTCGTTTTTTGAGGTGATCTGACTCGAATAGTTTGATTTCTAAAAAATAAAGGAGATCACCATGGCAACATTCACTATCCATCAGCATCATGAAAGGTGACTTTACGGTACACATTTGACAGAGTAGCGTGCAAGCGATAGATGGCAAGACAATTTCCTGATCTAACCGCATATTTGCTTTCTGTCATCTGAATCTCTTGCTCAGGTTGCGGCGCGTATATAGAAGAACGATCTCCTCTATCATCAGAGCCTATTATATGGCACTACACCTCACCATACGGGTATTTAGTCGTGTCTTCGATCAGTTGGCGTTCTTCTTGATTGAGCTTGAAGGCATCATACACGATAGCATTCAGGCGGATTTCCTGCGCAATGATGTCGTCCGTCAGGGTTTGATGTTTCGCTTTTTGCTCCGCGAGGAACTTGCGCCATTCTGAGCGTTTGCCGAGCGGAATCTCCTGCTTGAACTGGCGTTTGAGTTCGTCGCTGAGCGCTTTTTCATCGTCCATTTCCCACCATTTATACAAGCCCACCCGCGTGGAAATCTCGTCCCCGTCGAATTCGTTAACCAGCGTGCGGCGGAAATCCTCATGCAGAGCATAACGCGAACGGGCGAGTGATGTATTTTCCTCAGCGATGGCGGCGAGATCGCTTTCCTGTTGCGCGCTCAAGTCAGGGATGGGCAGGCGTTTTACAAATTGTTGTGTCGTTTGATATTGCCACAATCCACCGCGAAGCCTTAGAGGAACTGCCATTTGAGATATTATGAACCAAATCACACGAGAATTTAGTATAGATAGAAATGATTTTGACGGCGGAATTAACATATGAGCTTTATTGTTTGAGTATTGTTTCTGATCGTCCCATGAGAAACGTGGTAACTTAGCAATTTCAGCCCAATATATTTTGTCTTTTTCAAATTCCTGATAATAGACGACTTGATCTTGAATTTGGAACCAAGAATATGATCCCTGCTTTCGTCCTTTCCATGTACCTTTCCAGTTATTTGGCTTAGGTTCAAGACTTTCCCTAAATTGTTCAAGATATGTTCTTATTGCAGGGAATTCATCAATATTCGTTATACCGCTATGGGTAAAAATTAGATATAAACCGCTGTTAACTTGATACCAAGGACGAAAATCTTGTCCGCGTAACAATGGCTTTATGAGTTTTTCGCTTGATGAATGTGCGGCAATTAGTTCTTTACGTTTCTCATCGTCTATGATAAATACTTCGTTCAAGCCTGTTTTGATCCCGTAATAAACTGCACCATTTATAGCTTTTTCCAGAGTTTGATAATCACTGATAACTTTTTTATATAATCTGGTTAAGTCGGCGGGCTGGAAACGCCATTCCTCCATGCCTGTTGCATCAGAAAGGCTATCCACCCATTCTCCTGCTTCTAGTGATTCTTCCAATTGGGAAAACGGGATGTTGCCTTCCATAAACAGGTTGCGGAAGGTGTCGCTTTTCTTGTCGTGGCGTACCACCGCGATGGTGGGATAGACCATTTCCGCGCCTCTGAAGGGCTGGTTTTCACCGAAATTCGCCACCCATTCCATCCCCGCTTTGTCGTGAATATATTGGCGGAAGGGCTTGGCGCTGTTGCTATTCATGTACGTGCCGGACGTGATATAGCCGAGCCGGTGCTCCCGCTTGAGGAAATTCAAGCCGCGCTCATAAAAATAGAGGAAGAGATCCGCCGTCCCGCTGTAAACGTCGTAGTGTTCCTGCAAAAATGGCTTGATGGGTTGAATGCGTTCCTGCCGGACATAAGGCGGGTTGCCGACGACGGCATCAAAACCGGGGTTGGCTTTGGGCTTGCCGTCCACATCAAAGAAAATTTCCGGGAATGCCAGTTCCCAGTGGAAAAAGCGTTGTTCACGGGCGATGCGTTGGGCTTCATCGACGAGCTTCTGCACGTTGGCGGGGATTCTGCTCGATGCGGTGAAATTCCGCACGGCTTTCCACTGGTCAGCGGTGATCTCCAGCCCGAAGTTGCGCGCCGTCCATACATCGGCGGCTTGTCCCCATGTGCTCAGGCGTTTGGTCAGGTCGGCGTAAAGTTGCTCCTGCTGTTTCACATCAGACACATGGTTGGCGATGGTGCCTTCGATGGCGTTCATCTGCTCCACAGCGAAGCGCACCCCATCGGTAAAATCGGCATCGCTGAACATGCTCATTTGCCCGACTGCGGCGGCTTTTTCCTCCGCTTTTGCCCGTTTTTTGCGGCGTTTTTCCTCGTCGAGATCGTCAGTTAAATGGGTGATGTCCGTCCCGACAAGGCTATTGCCCACGCGCAGGTGATGGTCAAGGAAGCTCAAGGGTTTGCCCTTCGCCAGCGTGGTCAGCCACATGCTGAGTTTCGCCAGTTCCACCGCCAGCGGATTAATGTCTATGGCGTAGATGCAGGCGCTCGCCACCTGTCGCTTCCAGTAGATGAGTTCGTCCTCGTCGCCCAGATCAGCGGGATTCAAGCTGAGTTTCGCCAGCCATTCCGCGATATAGGCGGTCACATCCACCACAAAATGCCCGCTCCCCGTCGCCGGATCAAGCACGTTCAGCGCCAGCACCTCGCGCACCAGTGCCTCGCCGTCGCGCACATGCCACTGTCCGTCCGCGTCCTGCTCAGCATGACGGGCGGTGATTGCGGTTAATAGCGGTTCGAGCGTTTTCTCCACGATGAAGCGCACGATGTAATCCGGTGTGTAGTAACTGCCGGTGACTTTGCGCTCATTACTGCCCGTCCGCAAATACACCTGTCCGGCTTGCTTCACGATGTCCGCATCGCCGGACTTGGCAGGGGCGTATTGTCCTTTTTTGAGCGTCAGCGCTTCGGTGGCGATGTCGAGTTCGTATTCGAGCAGTTTTTCGTAGATGCTCCCCAAGTGGCGCACTTCGAGATCACGGTAATCGACGAAAACCCGTTCACCGCGCTTGTTTTCCAGATCATCCACGCGAGCCAATTTATCCAGCGCCGGAACGAGGTAGGAATCGCCGACAATGTGTTTTTCCAAGAAGGGATGTTCGCTATCCGAAAATAAGCGCCCGTTATAGGGTGGCACGGCATAGCGCGGGTTGCCAGCATCGATGGCGAAGAACAGGTCACGCAGGCGGGTATAGAGGTGACTGCTATCCGGATCGACATTTCTGCTAAAGCGCAGGGTATTGGCGACTTCCTTTTTAATCGAATCCATGCTGATGTCGGCTTTATAGGCCGCATTGTCGATGGGCAAAATCTGGCGACTTTCCGCATAGAAAATGAAGAGCAGACGATAGAGCAGAACGAGGCTGTTTTCGTAAATTTCGCGCAGGGTAGGCGGGGTGGCGCTCAGCCGGTTGCGGCGATAATCCAGAAAGCCCTGTGCCATAATTTCCAGCGCTTCGTAAACTTCATCTTCCAGCTTATCCGTGAGTTTCCGGGCGAAGTCCTCACTGCCTGCCAGCACTTTGCTCAGCCAGCCGGAGGTAAAGGCATTTCTGCGGAAAAAGGCGTAAAAGTAGAGGAAGGCGCTGATATTGTCGCTTTCCAGTAATGCGTCCAGATCAACGGCGTAGTACTGGTTGTGTTTGCTGGTGTCCCGATGATACAAGCGCCAGAAGCGGCCATCGGTGAGGATGCCCCATGGCAGTTCGCTATAGCGCAGATATTCGTCAATTTGCTGGGCGGAGTTGCGCTGTCCCACTCCGGATTGGTCGAGCCGAGTTCCCCAGCGCTTGGCATCCCCGACGGCGAGTGCATGGGCGATTTCTTCCGGCGCATAAATGGCGTTGGTCAGGGCGCGGGCTTCTGCTTCCGAGGCGACGAAGACGTAATCAGGTCGGCGGTTGCCGGTCTGCTGGTAGCGCACTTTCACCTGCACGGAATAATGCAGATTGAGCGCCTTAAATACCGGCTGAACCCATTGTTCTTCGAGTTGGGCTTCGTCAAGCGCGGCGGGGTGGGTGCGTTGGCGCAGGTCGCGCAATATCTCGCGTACCGCTTTTGCCTCGTTGAATAAATCATCGCTCCATTCTGGCAGGGTCGGGACGATTTCGTTCAGGTAATAATCGGCAAATAAGCCGTTGTTCAAGTGGGATGCACTCAGGGCAGGTTGTTCAAAGTCAGTCATAAAATCTGGTTTCTGTTGAGCAAGGTCTAATCATAACGACGATTATAACATGTTTGATTCATTGGGCATTGATCTGATGGAAGTAGGTACGAATGCCTTGCTCGCCCAATGCCAACCAGACGCGATGACTGCCATAGGTGCGGCGGCTTGCAATGAACACGCGCTCGCACCAGGCATAGTAGCCGCTGGCGGAGACATCCAACGCCTCGCACAACGCGTCTACGCTCAAGGGAGTACTGACCTGCTCCTGCTGGATCATGATAAACTGTTCTTCCCGTGTTCGCTGACAATCCCAATCGCTTTTTTTAAAACTTCAATCTGACCTTCACGCACTGCCAGCAGAGGCTCCAACTGCCATACCCGTGCTGAAAGTTCCTTCTCGTCGGCTGTGTCCACATCCAACTGCTCGCCATATGCTTTGATCCAAGTGTGCAGGCTCTTATTGCTGATGCCCAGTTCGCGTGCCGTCTGGCTGACATTGCCACTGGCTTGGGCTTTGGCGACTGCCTCGCGCTTGTAACTTTCGCTGTAATTGCTCTTGCGTCCCGTGTGCTCCTCCTGATGTCCCATTGTACAATCTCTCGGAGCAAATGTTACTCTATTTTAGCGGTTCATCCGCACTTTATGTGAAAAGCAATATGTGAAGAGTGATGTGAAAGAATAAAATAGTGGTTTACATATTTGGCATCTGGAGTGGCAAGAGATCATCGGTACACTTCCATATACAATTGAAGGCTTTGAAATCGTTC
>JAVJSU010000057.1:0-7391 GCA_040219275.1 Aggregatilineales bacterium
ACTTGGAGTAATGGACAAACTGAAGGACAAGTCAACCGTCTCAAATTCATCAAACGGCAAATGTATGGTCGTGCTAAATTCGATCTACTCCGTCTGCGGGTTCTTGCTCCACCCTGATTTCACATAAAGTGCGGATGAACCTATATAAAAGACAACAAGACCGCATCCCCATGCGATCTTGCTGTGCGCTACCGTTACATTAAATGTTGGTGATTGGTGGGGGTAATCACCAACATTGGGGAACAGGATTTTCTAGTGAATTACATATCGTCCATCATCATGCCACCAAAGAGGGTGACTGATTCGGCTTTGGTGGCTTCGATTGACCACGGAGCCATCATGTCCATCATGCCCATGCTATCCAGCAAGTCAGGATAGTAGAGGACGAGGTCGTTGGCTTTTTCTGCCACATACAAACCGCTACCGTCCCAGACGATGTCTACCGGATTACCGAGCATTGATTCTGGACCACCAATGGCGAGATCAACCGTCACGTTGCCGTCTGCCATCATTGCGCCGGAGATGGTGAAGATTTGACCGTCGGTGTTGTCATCTGCCGCGCCGACATCACTGAGGATGATCGTATCGCTTTCGGCATCAAACTCTACACCGTGCAGGTTGACGGAAATTTGATTACCATCGGCATCGCTGGGGATGATGGTGCTTGTTGGACCATTCGCGCCGAAGTCTTCTGAGAAGGTGGCATAGACGAGCAAGCTACCGGCTGTATTGGCGACGAAGAGTGTATCGGTTGATTCATCATAGTGAACATCCCACACGCTACCTTCAACACCACCGAAGTTGTCAATCAAGACGTTCGGGGCGGCATCGCCATCAGCACTCAGGCTAAAGCCCTTGACATTGCCCGCGCCAAAGTTGGCAACCAGAACCAGATCAAGCGATTCGATGATTTCTAGACCTTTAGGGGCGACCAGACCGGAAAATTGAACGCCACCGATCATGCGTGATCCCATACCAACTGCCATGCTATCGGCTGAACCCATGCCTTCGATGACGAGGATTCCGCCTTCACCTTCGGCTGTATCAACGGTCACATAGGCTGTGCCATCGCTGGTGAATTTTACGCTTTGAACGCTGGTGATTCCGTCGAAACCATCAAAGGTCGTCGCGATTTCACTCAGTTCGTCGGCGAAGGTCACGATTGCGTCGTTTTCCAGTTCACCGGGGTTCAGGGAGGCGTAGAGGGTGCTGTCCATCATATCGTCCATCATCATGTCGTCACCCGCTAACATTGCCGCAATTTCCGGCGGAACGAGCACGCTATCAATGACATGGATCACGCCGTTGGTGGCGAGGATGTCTGCGGTGATAACGGTTGCGTCGTTAATCATGACGGTGCCATCATCGTTAATGGTGACTTCCAGTTCGCTACCGACTAAATCTGCACCGGGCGCGGTCATTTCCATTGAGGGAGCCATCATATCGGACAGCATATCTGAGGTGATTGTGCCTTCTACCACATGGTAGGTGAGGACACGGGTCAGTAGTTCGGTATCTGCTAAGAGTGTATCGAGCAAGCCTTCTGGCAATGCGTCGAATGCCGCGTTGGTGGGGGCGAATACTGTCCATTCCGCGTTAGGGTCGGCGAGTACATCGACTAAACCAGCCGCCTGTACTGCGGTGACGAGTGTGCTGAAGTCTTCGTTGCCTGCCGCAATTTCAACAATATTTTGATCTTGCGCTTGTACGCTACCAGCAACTAAGGTTAGTGCCAATGTCAGTACAACCAATAAACCTACGAATTTACGTTTCATGAATTACTCCATCCTTAAAAACAGTAAAAGTCCACACAATTGCCGACGGATACCAGTAAAAGTCCAAACCATTGTCGGCAATGTGTTTCGCAATGTATTTCGGTCAAATTATGCGTTTGGATGTGTTTTTGCTGTGCTCTTATTTTTCGTTAATGTTTGATTGTCCGGTTCTTCCCGTGATTTTTGGTTTGCGCTTATCAAAAACTAATTTTGCTTATGCCTGCCTCTATCCATCAACAATGCTTATCTGCCTCATAACCAGCGACAATACAAAAGCACCCGAAAATCGCGTACAATGGGTAGTGTAGAAGTCACACCGATAGCCTCATCGGTGTTTTTGTTGCACAGGTCATTTCACGGCGGTTGGGTGAACCCGAAGATGCACGAACGCCGTTTTTATCAAGACAACGAATGGAGGAGACAATGACGAATAAAGTGCCGATTACCGTTGCGTATGGGGATGGCATTGGTCCGGAAATTATGCAAGCCAGCCTCAAAATTATGGAGGCGGCGGGCGCACAGCTTGAGCTTGACCCGATTAGCATCGGCGAGAAGGTCTTTAAATCTGGCAATTCCAGCGGGATTGACCCGAACGCGTGGGACTCTCTGCGGCGGACGGGAGTGTTTTTTAAAGCGCCCATCACCACACCACAGGGCGGCGGTTATAAGAGCATCAACGTGACCATGCGTAAGACACTCGGCTTGTATGCCAATGTGCGTCCGGTGCGCTCGTTTCATCCGTTTGTGCGGACGAAGCATCCGAAAGTTGATCTGGTTATCATCCGTGAAAACGAAGAAGACCTGTATGCGGGCATCGAGCATCGCCAGACGCAAGAGGTCTATCAGACCCTCAAGCTCATCACCCGCCCCGGCAGTGAGCGCATCGTGCGCTATGCGTTTGAATATGCACGGCGGTATGGGCGCAAAAAGGTGACGGTGTTCACTAAAGACAACATCATGAAGATGACCGATGGACTGTTTCATGATGTGTTTGATGAAGTCGCCCGTGAATATGAAGAAATCGACAACGAGCACATGATTATCGACATCGGCGCGGCGAAAGCGGCAACCGAGCCGGAAAACTTCGACGTAATCGTGATGCCGAACCTTTACGGCGATGTGGTCTCTGATATTACCGCGCAACTCACCGGATCAGTCGGTTTGGCGGGGTCGGTCAATGTGGGGCAAACTGTGTCCATGTTCGAGGCGATTCATGGCTCTGCGCCGGATATTGCCGGTCTGGGGATTGCCAATCCGTCCGGTTTGCTTATCGGTGGCGTGATGCTCCTGATTCATATCGGTCAGCAGGATGTGGCGGAACGCATCCACAACGCATGGTTGCTGACCATCGAGGACGGCATCCACACCAAGGACATCTTCAAACTGGAAAACAGCACCGAGCAAGTCAATACGGAACGCTTTACGCGGGCGGTGATTGAGCGCCTCGGCAGTTATCCGAAGAAGTTACAGCCGGTAGATTATGCACACGGGGCGAGCCTGCCCAAGCCACAACCACCGAAGATTATCCCGATCAACAAGCATAAGAAGGAACTTGTCGGGATTGATATGTTCCTTGATTGGCAAACCGAAGACAGCGAACGCGATCCAAACCTGCTGGCGACGGAACTCAGCAAGATCAACGGGGGCGATTTGAAGCTGGTGATGCTGACCAATCGCGGGCAGAAAGTGTGGCCCGATGGACATCCCGATACCTTCTGCACCGATCATTGGCGTTGCCGTTTCCAGACGGAAGGCGAAGGTCCATTGCCGGGTAAGTCGATCACCCATCAGCAGATCGTCGATTTGTTGCAACGGGCGCATGATGCCGGCTTTGATTGCATCAAGACGGAGAACCTGTATACGTTTGATGGTCAACTGGGCTTCTCGCTCGGGCAGGGTCAGAAGTAGGGAACGGTTTACAGTAGACAGTTCACAGTTGTCAGTAAACAGTAAAAACACAGAGGCGATCCGATGCGGGTCGCCTTTTTTGTTGGACGGTGTGAGCCGAAATTTAACGCATGGTGAGGGTGAATTGACAGATCATATGCTTCTGTGTACTGTGGATGATCGTGGGCGTTATTTTTACCTCAAGAGGAAGAAACATGACCGAACGAATCCTCACATTACGCGCATTGAACCGGACGTTTCTGGCGCGACAATTACTGATCGAACGGCAGGCTATGCCGATTGAGGAGGCGGTGGAACGCCTGCTCGGTCTGCAATCGCAAATCCCGAACCCGCCTTACATTGGCTTATGGACGCGGCTACATAATTTTAAGCGGGATGACCTGACGCAATTGATGGAAAGCCGTCAGATTGTGCGGGCGGCGATGATGCGCTCGACATTGCATCTGGTCAGCGCGGGCGACCATCACCGTTTTCGTCCGGTGATTCAACCCGCGATAGAACGGGCGTTACGCTCATTTTTCGGCAAGCGCGGCAGGAGTCTGGACATCGAAAAGCTGGTTGCGGCGGCGCGTCCATTTTTGTTGGAAGACTATCGCACCACCGGAGATTTGCGGGCGTGTTTGCTGGAGGTGGAGCCGGACGCTGATGCCGACGCGATGGCGTATCTCATCCGCACCTATTTGCCGCTGGTGCAAGTGCCGCCCGGAGGCACATGGGGCGCGGGGTCGATGGCGGCATATGCGATTGCCGAGGATTGGCTGGGCGAGTTTAATCAGACGGCAGATTTGCGAACCTTATTTTTCCGCTATCTAGAAGCCTGCGGACCGGCAAGCATCATGGACTTCCAAACGTGGACGGGCATGACGAAGCTCAAAGACGAGATTGAGGCGCTCAGACCGGAACTCATCACGTATCAAACAGAAGACGGCAAAGAATTATTCGATTTGCCGGACATGACGATTCAACCGGAAGACACGCCTGTTCCAGTGCGCTTCATCCCTGAATATGACAATCTGCTGATTTCCCATGCAGACCGCAACCGCATCATCGCTGACGCAGACCGCAAGAAAGTGTTTCTCTCCGCCGCACGCGTGTTGAATACCTTTCTGGTGGATGGATTTGTCGCTGGAACGTGGAAAATCACCAGCAAAAAGAACACGATCACGCTGACCATCTCGCCATTTAAGCCGATTGAGTCAACGATTCAGGACGCATTAATTGAAGAAGGCGAACGATTATGCCGATTTGTGGACGAAACCGCCGGGCAAATCGACATTCAGTTTGAGGTGTAGTGCACTGAAAACCGGAATCAAAAAAGTTATTGACAGTGTTCTCAGGCCGGGCACCCCCGTAACACCCAGGGTTACTCCTTAGTGCTGCTACCTTCCGGTCCTGACACGGTTCGGAGATCCTGCCGTACGGGACCCAGCCAGAGAGAACTATCAACAACTTTGTATAATTATCATACTTGAAAAGCATCTGCGCTTCAAGGCTGATATAACGCAAACGCCCCCGCTTTTGGCGAGGGCGTTCGACTTAAATGTTTTGCAACAACGAATTTATTTGTTTAATAAATTTAACTTGATGGGAGTTTAACAACAGATGAGGAGCTTGTCAAGGGTTTTCATACAAATTCTGTGAAATTAGTCAAAAAAGGCTGTATATTTAGATATATTACCGTGAAAGCCTTGTGCTTAAGTGTGAAATTTAGAGAAGTTAGTAGACATAACACGAGAATTGTAAGGTCTTGTTATACTCAGATTAAGACAAAATGGCGCTATATCGGCAAAATTACGCGAAAAACTTTCGCCTCTTGTACGAAGTAGCTAATTTTCCCGCAAAACAGCCAGCAAATTTGGGAACATCGGTACATTTTACGTTACCATTGGCGCTATCATCACAGGACTAGCACATTGGGGTTGCTATGAACCCGCAAGATTGCAAATACACCGAACTCAAAAACGGCATTCATGAATTTGTCTTTCTGACGGATGATAAAGCGGGCGCGGATGTGCTCATCGCTGGAATCGAGCGCCTGTTTGATACCTATTCGGTCAACGATGTTGTGCGGATCATGATTGACTTCCACAAGCCGAAAAATCCGCCCACCCTCTATACCTTCCGGCAGGCGGTGCAGATGTATCAACGGTATCCCGACCACCCCTACGTGCGGGCGGCATATGTCTATAATCCGGGCTTCATCATCGGCACGGTGAAAATGTATACGTCCATCTTGCGGCAGGACAAAAAGAACGTGCGCCAATTCTTCCCCGCTACCGAGCGCAGAAATGCTATCGCATGGTTGCTGGAATGACTCCGGTGAACGCATAACATCCGAACGCGGATTAATGGTGTACACTATCCCACAGCAATGTTTTTATGTGTGGAGATGAGGCGAACAGATGGCGACACCAACAGAAACAACCCCAACCCAGGAAACACCTGAAACCGAAAAACCCAAATCGTGGTTTCAAAAGCTCCGCTTACGGCTGATTATCAGCACGGTTGTGGCGGTTGTGCTGGTGGTGGTGATTTCCGTCGTGATTATTATGGGCGGCTTGTGGCTGAATATCGTCACGCCTGTGGGGGATATTGGCGATTATTTCCCTGAACCGGACGGCTATAACCGAACGAATGTGCTCACGGATGCGGTCACAACGGCGGTGACGTGGGTCGCGGATTGGAAAGGTTTTGATTCGCTCGCCAATAGCATTGAAAAGTTTGATACCTATGTGGATTGTTACCGTGAAGAAGGCGTTTTTGATGCCCGCATTTACGCCAGCAACATTGACCTGACCGACGCGCCGCCGGCTGTGGGATTGCTCCTGCTGGTCAATCCTGAACGCGCACAGGAACTCGGCGGATGCCAGCAAGAAGGCTTCACCACCCAATCGGTGGATTTCCAGCCGTGTTATGGCTACGGCAATTTTGAAAACGACGCGCAGGAAACGATCAACTTTGTGTTCGTCGCCAGCAATGATAGCCTGTGCCAGACCTTCGCGGTGCATTTTAACGACACTTACGAGGCACGCACCTTTGTCTCTGGCTTTAGGAACTGAGTGGTTGACGAAAATGAAGGCGAAATGCTATGGGTGTTTCGCCTTTAACGAAGATAGACAGCGTAAGTTAGTCATTATTTCTGGAGCGGTTTAGGGCGGACTGAATAAACGTTGACTTACTCAGCGAATAGATCATGCCCACGATGATGACCGAACCGATGAGGCTTAAGAGTCCCGCAACTACGATATGTAGTTCGAGGCTATTATTGAGCACGAACATCAGTCCAACGAATAGGGCGAGAAAACCGTTCAGGAAGCCAATCAAGCGTCGGTTGTCCGCGCCAACCAAACTCGACCACATTTTCCCTCCCCACGCCTCATACCAGTTCCATTGGAAGCAGTTGCCAAGAGTGGCAATGATCCCTATTATGATGAACCAAATTGCCAATGGTGTAGAAAATTCCATAATTAGCCTCCTCATTAAAGATGACTTGAACATGACAATATATAACAAGAAACGCTCGCCCCACGTCGACACTTGGTATAATAAGGCGCAATTCATTAAAAACTTGGCTCAACTCTAGAAAGTGTGAGTTGAATGAATTAAAGTAGATGATATGAGATTTCCAATTACCGAGTTACTAGATCAAAGAGACTGTGAAAGCTGGCTATTGGAGTATTTTCATCCCGAAGGGTTGAAATGTCCAAA
>JAVJSU010000058.1:0-151220 GCA_040219275.1 Aggregatilineales bacterium
TTTTGGACATTTCAACCCTTCGGGATGAAAATACTCCAATAGCCAGCTTTCACAGTCTCTTTGATCTAGTAACTCGGTAATTGGAAATCTCATATCATCTACTTTAATTCATTCAACTCACACTTTCTAGAGTTGAGCCACCTATTATTCGCCATATTCATCATAAAAAACGTCTGTTCATTTCACAATGAAAATAAGTGGTGTAGCATTTGTAAGGTTTAGAAACGTTCCATAACGCGGGATTTTGCGGCACTAATGTGTTGACGCATGGCATCCTGTGCACCTTCAGGGTCACGCGCATCCAAAGCGTCGATGATCCCTCGATGACCGCGATAGGCTTGCGGAGGTTCGATCATATAAGGATCAATCGCCAGCATCCGGCTCATTTCGTCCAGCATTTGCCCGACGAGCTTATATAAACGCTCACTACCACTTGCACGGGCAATTGTCAGGTGAAAATCACGATTCATTTTGTCAACATACGGCGGAATACCGATCTCAATTTCTCTGAGATGGTCAATTTGTGCTGAACTAATGCGTGTCGCCGCCAGCCGTGCGGATTCGCCTTCAACCAACTCGCGTAGATGAAACGACTCTTGCACATCCCTGATGGTCAATTCAGTAACCAGATAACCAGCGCGTGGCAATGGGTTGACGAGATTTTCTACGGAGAGCATCAATAAGGCTTCACGCACTGGTGTGCGGCTAACCCCATGTTGTTTGGCTAAAACACCTTCATTAAGTATCGTTCCCGGTTTCAATTCGCGGGCAATTATTTCCTGCCGAAGTGCTTCATAAATGTCATGCTTTTTAGAATTTTCCATTCACCACAACTCAAGACTTAAAACGCGGGTCAAGGGCATCGCGTAGCCCATCACCTACGAGATTAAAGGACATTGTACATAAAAACAAGAATGCGCCGGGAAATACACTGACCCACCACGCGCGGCGAAGTAAGGCATTCCCTTCTGCCACCATATTCCCCCAGCTTGGTGTCGGCGGTTGAATGCCTACGCCAAGAAAGCTCAAGCCTCCCTCAATGAGAATCACCAATGCAACCCGCAAGGTCGCATCAACGATGATGATGGGTAGAATATTCGGGAAAATATGGCGGATCAATATTTCGCTGTGAGATGCGCCGAGAGACTGTGCCGCTTCGACGAAATCCATCTCTTTAAGTGCCAATACCTGCGATCTTACGACACGCGCCACCACCCCCCACGATGTCAAACCTAGCAAAAGCGTGAGCACCGGCATCGTTCGTCCGAAGAGCGTCGTCACGGTCAGTAGCAGAAAAAATGTCGGAAATGAGAGCAACATATCTGTCAACCGCATCAGCACATTGTCTGATATTCCGCCAAAATAACCGGAGATCATCCCCACAGAAACACCGACGGTCACGGAGACTAACATC
Source organism: Aggregatilineales bacterium (assembly GCA_040219275.1). Lineage (GTDB taxonomy): Bacteria > Chloroflexota > Anaerolineae > Aggregatilineales > Phototrophicaceae > JAVJSU01. The sequence continues at coordinate 1,415 of JAVJSU010000058.1, forward strand.
GCAAACACACCGATGGGCATGGAAATACGTGTTGCAAACATTGCCCGGCTAAAAATGTCACGCCCTAATTGATCGGTTCCCATCAAATAGACGGAATTAGGCGCTTGCAAACGGTCAACGATGTTTTGTGCATCGGCTTCAAACGGCGCGATGATCGGCGCGAAAATGGCAATTATGGTAAAAATCATTAACAACAAGGCACCAATTACAGCGCGTTTGTTACGAAAAAAACGCTGTAAAAAGGTGGGGCGTTTAGGCATATCGTCGTTTTTTAATTGAACGATGCCTGCTGAGAGGTTTTGCGTTTGGGTAGCCATATGCTCTGAATTAGCCCAGCCGGATTCTTGGATCAAGATACGTATAGAAAATATCGGTCAGCAGATTAGACAGTAAAATTAGCACTGCCGCAAAGATGTTCAGGCTCAAGATCACCGGTAAATCACGCACCTGCGCAGAACGGACTGCCAGACGACCGATGCCGGGAATGCCGAAAATCGTCTCCACAACCGCCGCACCCCCGAGAAGCAGAGGAAATATCGCACCGATGAGCGTGACCACGGGCAAAATCGCGTTCCGTAGCGCATGTTGAAGCAACACTCTGCGGTTGGATAAGCCCTTACTATGGGCGGTACGCACGTAATCTTGTGAGAGCACCTCGATCATACTGGAGCGTGAATAGCGCATAATCGACGGGAGCAATCCCAGTGAAAGTACCAGAGTTGGCATGATAAGATACGGGAGCATTTCCACCGGATTATAGCTCGTCGCATCAATAGGACGAATACCGCTTGATGGCAATAAGCGCAATCGCTCACTGAAAAATAGAATTAGCAGGAGCGCGAACCAGAATTGGGGCAAGGATAAGCCGGTCAGAACTGATACTGTAGACACATTATCAAACCATGAATACGGACGTAATGCGGAGATGATCGCCACCGGTAGCCCGATAAGCAAGGCTAAAAAAGTCGCTAAAGTCGCAAACATCAATGTCGGGAACAGGCGATCAAAAATCAAATCCATTGCCGGGCGACGCTCCTGAAACGAGTCGAGGTCGCCCGTTAAAAATCGTCCCATCATCTGCGCATATTGCACCGGAAGTGGATCATTCAAGCCCAGTTGATCGCGGAGCAAATCCAGATCCACGCGGTCTAGCACTTCCGGCGGATAGAGACTCATCACGGGGTCACCCGGTGCGAGGCTAATCATCAGGAAGGTGATAAAGGTGATCCCGATAAAGACAGGCACCATCTGAATCAGGCGGCGGATGAGATACCGTTGCATAAACTGTTCCTTGATTTAGTGTGCATGAAATGGGAACGACCCGAATGGGTGACTGCCCCAAAGGGTGACTGCCCCAAAGGGTGACTGCCCGAATGAACGAGCAGTCCCCCTTTAGCTTAATGCGATTTATTCACTCCATGACCACAGCGGGATGGAGACAAACAGGTTACGAAGATTGCCAATTTCCGGCAGAACAAGATTTTCATCATAGGCGATCAGGTTATCCAGACGGGTCAGGTAGAGATAGGGCAGTTCGTCGTGGATAATCTCTTGAGCCTCATAGTATGCCTGATTACGTTCTTCCGCATCAAATATTGTCGGGATGGCAGCGAGCAGTTCATCAACGCGTTCGTTCGACCATAACGTGCGGCTGTATCCATCGCTATCTGTGGCGAAGTTGCCTGCGAGATCGAAATAGGTCGGGACGCTGAAGTTAAACCATCCACTCAAACCAAATTGAAAATCAGGATTATTGGTAGCAGTCAGGAATTCGGCAAAATACACGTTGAAATCGACCACATTAATCTCAACGTCAATACCAACGGCTTCCAGATTCTGTTGCATGATCTGGGCGGGCAAACTATACAATGGATTTGACCATGTACCCAATTCTACGCTGAAGGGTGTGCCATCTTCCAAGCCTTCGATGCCTGCGGATTCACGCACGCCGTCGCCATCTGCGTCAATCCAACCGGCTTCTTCTAACAGCGCCGCAGATTGTTCAGGGTCGTAGGCATAGGGTTCGATGTCCGCATTGTATTCCGGCGCGCTGGGATGAATCTGGCTGGTGGTCAATCCGCCTGCACCACCACCCACAGCGATCATACTTTCGCGATCTAACGCGTAAGCAACCGCCTGGCGGACACGCACATCACTGAAGTAAGGTGAGCTGGTATTGAAGTTCACATCGGTCAAATTGATACCCGGTAATTGCAATGTGGCGATGCCTGCTTCTTCCTGAATTGCAGGGAAGTCATCACCGGTTACCGAGGTAGAAATATCCGCCGCGCCTGTCACAAGTTCGGTGTAATGTGTGGCAAGTTCCGGCACAACCTTCCAGATATAGTTCGGGATATTTGCAACACCACCGTAATACTCTGGGAAGGCTTCAAAGACGAGTGCTTCGTCCGTTCGCCATTCTACCAGACGATAGGGTCCGGTACCGACGGGCATAGTTGCCTGAACACTTCCCCCCAGATCAGCGGCAGGGACGTCAACCAGGACATGCTCCGGCAAAATTTGGCGTTGTGCAATCGTATTCAACAGAAGCGCGTTTGGCTCAGTAGTGGTAATTGAAATCGTGTAATCATCAACAACCTGTACACCGGAAACTTCGTCCGCTTCGCCGCTCTGGCGTTCTGTCGCACCAAGAATTTCTGGATAAAACGACCCACCTGCATATTCAGGATTAGAGGCGATTTCGTAGCTATATTTTACATCAGCGGCGGTGAAAGGTTCGCCATCGTGCCACAGTACATCATCGCGCAAATTAAACGTCCACGTCAGTTGATCTTCAGAGACTTCCCAACCTGTCGCGAGGTCACCCACTGTATTTCCCTCTAAGTCGACCTTAACCAGCGCCGAATACAGATTGACCATAACATATCCCGCCGTTGCCGTCACAGCAAAATCGGGAAAGAGTGAATCCGGTTGTGAGGGCCACGCAAGGACAACAGTATCGTTGTCCTGCGCCGAACTGACAAACGGCACAATGAGAAGAAAAACTAGAAGAAATGGAATGAGTCGTTTCATGATGTTGCTCCTCTTGTTTGTGTTGAACAATTAGATTTAACCGGGCAATATGCCCAGATTCTTAATAATCTGACCGGCTTTAAGTACCAATTTGATACACGCCTGCTCACGTAGCACGCTAATATTTTGTATAGGGTCGCCATCCACGATGACAATATCCGCCAATTTTCCAGCTTCGATCGTGCCAATTTCATCCAGCAAACCGATGTTCTCGGCGGCGTTGCGCGTACCGGCAACAATGGACTCCATCGGTGTTAAACCGTGTTCGACCATCAATTCAAATTCCCATGCGTTATCGCCATGAAAAACCAACGGCATGGCGGCATCCGTACCGAGCGCGATTTTTACGCCCGCTTTCTTCGCTAGTGCGATGGCTTCGTAGGAATTGTCACGCATCCGATAAATTTGATCTTCTGAGCCGGGATACGTCCAGAAACCCTGCTCAATGGCCTGTATCGCCGCGGGATTGACCGCCAGTGTCGGGCAGAGATATGTGCCGTGTTCGACCATCAAATCAACGGCTTCTTGATCGAGTGGTGCGCCGTGTTCGATGCTATCCACCCCGGCGCGAATGCTGTCTTTAATGCCAACTACACTGGAATGGGCATGAACAGCCACTTTAAGTCCGGCGCGATGGGCTTCGTTTACGCCCGGAATCAATTCTTCCGTCATATAGCCTGGACGACCCCGAAACGGCGCTGACAATGCCGGACGCGTGCCGCCCATGATTTTGATGGCATCGGCTCCGGCGACGGCTTGCGTGCGTACCGCTCTCAAAATTTCTTCCGCGCCATCCGCGACAATTGCCATGTCGCTGTCGCTTTCCGTGCCATGCCCGCCGATGTGGGTGATACACGCGCCCGTTGCCAACAAACGCGGTCCGACGAATTCTCCGGCGGCGAGGCTATCCCGCAGGGCGAAAATTGCATCATTGGGTGCGGCAACATCCCGAATCGTCGTGAAGCCTGCCTCCACAGTCATTTTCGTAGACTTTACGCCATATAACAGCGAACGCGCCTTGAAATAGTGCTTGTCTCGAAGTGGAACGCGTGTTGGGCGTGGCATCTTCGCAGTGGGATCGGGATTCCATAGAATATGCACATGACAATCAATGAAACCGGGTAAGAGTGTCTTGCCTGCAAGATCAACCTGTTCTGTCTCCGGCGGAATGTCCATCGCCTGAACATCACCCACAGCCACAATACGATCCCCGTCAATCAACACCGCCTGATTTGCCTGCGGTGTCCCGCCATTTCCGTCAATTAAGTAAGCATTTTTGAGTAGTAACATTGTCACCTCGCTTGATTTACCCTAAACCGACCTGCCTATCTAACCTAACCCTGCCCACCGGAAAGCCCTTCTGGAATCAGCCTTGCGACTTCTTCAGTGAGCCACTTACGGTCGATTTTATTTGTGCCGGAGACGGGCAATTCATCAATGAAAAAGACCCGACGTGGATGGGCATATGCCGGACCGCGCGCCAGAAAAAATTGCTTGATCTCATCTTCCGTCGCAGATTCCCCCTTATACGTGACGACCCACGCCACCGGAGCCGACCCTTTTACCTGATGATTCGCCGCAACCACGACTGCATCGGCAATGGCGGGATGTTCCAGCAAAATCGTCTCGACCTCTTTCGGATAAACGTTTTCGCCGCCGGTATTAATCATGTCGTCCACGCGTCCGCGAAAATAGATATAGCCCTGCTCATCTACGGACATTAAATCACCCGTTTTTAGCCAGCCGTCGGGCGTGATTTTCTGCGCGGTGACTTCCGGTTGTTTGTAATAGCCGAGCGCGTTCGCCGGTCCTTTGCTCCACAATTCGCCGACTTCGCCGACCTCGCAATCACGGTTTTCATCTTCAAGATCAACAATCCGCACTTCGACATCCATGACGGGCAAGCCACAACTGCCGAGCTTTTTGATTCCCCAGCGCGGCGTAAGCACATTTGCCCCCGCTTCCGTGAGTCCATAAGTTTCGACCACTTCACAATCAAACGTACGTTGCATGGCATTCATCAACTCTTCCGGCACAGGCGCAGAACCACACATCAACACTTCGATGGATTTGACATCATGCTGTGCCAGTGCCTCGCGCTCCGCCAGAATCAGGCTGTACATCGAGGGCGTGCCGGACATAAAGGTCGGGCGATAATGATCTATCGTTTCGATGACCGGAACAGGGGAAAAACCGGGCAAAATCACCGCTGATCCGCCGATATAAAGCATGGGCAACAAACTGCCCCAGAGCGCATTGGCGTGATACAACGGCCCCACGACCAGCGCCCGATCCGATTCAATGTGCATCATAGAGCGTGCGCCGGAACGTGCCGTCCACCATTTGCTATGATGGCTAAGCAAACACCCTTTCGGGCGACCCGTCGAGCCGGACGTATACATCATCATGGCAAGCGCATCTTCATTGACGGTCACCGTTTTAAAGTCCGGTGAGGTTCCGGCGAGCAAACTGTCATACGCCATCAGAGTCGGCACGTCTCCACCGACGATCAAGGTTTTCGTGACTCCCGTTGCATTAGCGCTAATCGCCTGTGCTTTGTCGACGAGGTCAATATGCGCGATGAGCATTTTCGCATCACTATGATCGGCAATATAAATCAGTGCATCATCACCGAGTTTGATGTTCATAGGGACGGCAACCGCCCCCACGCGCAAGATCCCGAATAAGCACTCCACGAAGCGATAATCGTTGGTCATCAACAGAAGCACTTTATCGCCCGAACCGATGCCCTGCGCGGAAAATAATGTCGCCGCCTGCCGTGTGCGCCGCTCCAGATCAGCATAAGTGAGGCTATGGTCGCCCTGTTCGATGACAATTTTTTCTGGATAGAGCGTTACAGGTCGCCAGAATAGCTCACCAAAATTATTGGATGAATGTTTTGTTACACTCATGGAGTGATAATCACCTTCCCGAATACTTCACGATCCTCCAATAGGCGATGCCCTTCTGCCGTTTCTTCCAGGGGCAACACACTGTCAATCACCGGAACGATGTCACCATTTCTCACTGCCTCTACAAGGTCGATTAAATCCTGTCTGCTCCAACCATCAGAGCCGCGAATATCCATCTCCTTGCGCCAGATGTAGCGAATGTCCGTTGGTGGATCATAACCCGCCGTCGCACCGCAAGTCAGCACCCGTCCGCCGTGTTTGACGCACTTTAGGCTTCGCACCCAGGTATCGCCGCCCGTGTAATTGACGACCACATCTACGCCCTCGCTGTTGATGCTCCGTAAATAACGATGAAATTCTGGATGTTCAACATAATTGACCCCATAATCTGCGCCTAAATCGAGCAGGCGTTGAAGTTTGTCTTCGGTGCTCGCCGCCGCATAAACTGTACAGCCGATCATCCTGGCGATTTGCAATGCGCCTGTGCCGACTCCGCCACTCGCGCCCAGAATCAGGATGCTTTCGCCCGCTTTGATTTGCCCGCGTGTAATCAACATGCGCCATGCTGTGCCGTATGCGATAGGTAACGCCGCCGCCTGCTCATAAGTCACTTCATCGGGAAGGGGGATCGCATTTTCCGCCGGAACAACGATATATTCTGCTAGCCCGCCAGTGGTATTTTCTCCCAATGCGCCGATTTCCCCGTCGGGCAAGGTGATTGCAGGGTCAATCAACACGCGCTGACCGACACTTAAGCCACTCACACCCTCACCAAGTCCGGCAATGTCTCCGGCGATGTCTCCCCCACTGATACGTGGCAGGTCAATGGGTAAGCCCGGCATTCCGCGCCGCACAAAAATATCGAGATAATTCAGCCCGACCGCTTTTACCCGCACGAGAATTTCTCCAGCCGCAGGTATGGGGTCTGCTACCTCTTCATAAATGAGCTTGTCGCGCCCACCATGTTCATGAATAACGATTGCCCGCATCGTGTACTACCCTTTCGTCAATGTGTCTCTTGGGGGCGCATTGTTGACCAATGTTGAGCGTCCCACCGCGATTAATCGTCCATCCGGTGTATGAATTTCTACATCTGCCACGCCAACACTCCGACCCACTTTTACAGATATGCCCGTCGCAATTAATTCAGTATCCGGTCCTGCCATGCGGAGATAATCGACATGCAAATTCAGATTAGGCGCGTCGTTGCCTGTACTGCTCATCATGGCGAAGCACGCGGCAATATCTGCCAATGTAGAGATGATGCCACCGTGAATATTCGTCCGCTCATCACTGCCGAGAAATTCTTCACGGAAAGGTAAACGCACCACCACCTTACCCGCTTCGACGGATGTCAATTCCACGCCCAGCCAGCGGTGATAAGGGGACTCCTGCATCATTTCTTTCAGATTCAGTTTTTCTGACACGTTGTTGAAGACCTGATATGGATGCGATATACTGCTTGTATACAAGCAAAAATAACACCTTTGATTTATCCTGTCAAAAAGTCATCAAATCATCAAGGAGGGGAGCAAAATGTCCGATTCACCGCAAATCAGCATAACGCCAATGAGCGCACTTGTGGATACGCCTCTAAAAATTCAATTAAGCGGATTCGATCCACAACAGACGGTTATGCTCAGATCGCAGATGACGGATAGCGCGGGGATCATCTGGCAAGCGCAAGCAAACTATCAAACCGATGCAGACGGTCAGATTGATCTTGATGCACACGCACCCATTTCCGGCACCTATACAACCGCGGACGCGATGGGATTAATCTGGTCAATGACCCCGACAACCGAAGCAGATCGCTATGCCATGTTCACCCGCCCGCCTGATCTCGCTCCTTTGATTGTGCAGTTTGAGGCACTCATAGAGGATGAAGTCGTCGCGCAAGCTCAAGTCGAACGCTTACACATCGCGGACGGTGTTAAGCGCGTGGTCGTGCGGGAAAACGGATTATTTGGCACCCTGTTCTTGCCTGCTGGTGAAGCACCTTTCCCGGCGATCACACTCGTGAGTGGGTCTGGTGGCGGTGTGTATGAATATCGCGCCGCGCTCTTCGCCGCACATGGCTATGCCGCCTTCACCCTCGCCTATTTTAATTATGAGACTCTGCCCAAAATTCTGGTGGACATTCCGCTGGAATATTTCCAGACGGCGATTGATTATCTTCAAAATCGCGATGATATTGACGGCGAACGATTGGCGATCACCGGAGGATCGCGCGGGGGTGAACTTTCGCTTCTGCTTGGCTCGGTTTTTCCACAATATAAGGCGGTCATGGCGGATGTACCTAGCGGTGTTGTGTGGGGCGGATTCGGGCAAGATCCGTCTGAGGGAAATAAACCGGCATGGGTCTATAAAGGCGCTACAATTCCTTACATGGACAGTGACTATGATCCAGAAATTTATGGCTATTATGCGGATTATTCCGAACGCGGCGAGGCAATCCCCGGCACACCCGGTTTTCTGGAAACCATGCGCCGCAATGGGACATTGATGAAATCAGCAGAAATTCAAGTCGAGAAGATTAATGGCGCTGTGTTGCTCATTTCCGGCGAAGATGACCAGATGTGGCCCAGCACGCAATTGGCGAATGTCGCGATAGAACGCTTCAAAGCATCTGAGTTTCAACACCCTTACGAGCATGTGAGCTATCCGGGCGCGGGGCATCTCATAACACCACCCTATAGCCCGACCACTCCGGTGACGATGAAACATCCGGTCGATGGTGGATTTTACGCCTTCGGTGGAGAGCCAGAGGCGATCAATCATGCCAATGTTGATTCGTGGGGCAAAAAGCTCAAATTTCTTGCGGAGCACCTGTAATTATGGAGATTATCACACAAGCACAATGGCACACAGAACTCGCGTCACGGCGGGCGGCGGCGTGGCAGATTGCTGAACAACATGAATGCGATCTTCTTCTAGTCTTTGGGAGCGAAGGACACTCGGAACCCTTCCGCTATTTGACCAATTTCGTGCCGGTCATCGGGGATGGATGGGGCATCTTGAGGGGTGCGGATGCGATGGCATGTGTTCTCAATTTTGACTGGCAACTGACCGAGGCACGGCGTATTTCCGGCGTTGATGACTGGTATGGGCAGTTTGATCCAACGCCCGTTTTGATTGATCTTCTAGCACAAAATTCGCCACAAAAAATTGGTGTGGTTGGATTAAATCGCCTGCCGTTCACGCTTTATGAGTCGATTCGAAGTGCGTTATCTCCAGTGGAATTTGTCGACATCGGGCAATCGGTAGCAATTCTCCGACGGCGCAAAACCCCGCTAGAAATTCAGTTATTGCGAGAGGCAGGACGCATCACCGATCACGCATTCGAGGCAATTCGTGCAGAATTACGCCCCGGACTGAGCGAACAGGAAGTCGCCGCAAAATTGGATTACCTGATGCAACGTATGGGAGCGGGCTTGTCTTTTCCAACCACCGTTGTAAGTGGGAATGATGACCCGATAATGATTCGAATGCCTACTGATCGCCGATTACAAAAAGGTGATTCCATCATGATTGATATGGGCGCAATGGTTCAGGGCTATCAGGCGGATGCCTCACGTACTTTCGTACTTGGTGAATCATCGCCCATGCAAACGAAAGTCTGGTCGATTGTGAAAGATGCCTATGATGCCGCACTCGCACAAATTCGCCCCGGTGTGCCGTGTAATGCGACACATCAGGCGGCAATTAAAGTGATTGAAGGCGCGGGTTATGAGTTGATACATCGTGTCGGGCATGGCATCGGGTTAGCAACCTCGTTTGAATGGCCCAGCCTTATCAGCGAAACCACGCCCTTTGAAGCGGGGATGACCGTGTGTATTGAACCGGGCATTTATGTGAAAGGTGCGGGCAATATGAAATTAGAAGATGATGTGGTCGTCACCGACAATGGAGTCGAATTGCTGACGAAGAGTAGCCATGAGATACAAATTGAATGGTGATTATTCTCTGCGATGTCAAGTCCAGTGTTAAGCCAAGGCATTGGCTTGTGAGATGTGAACAGGTGTACGAAGGTATACGAATAATCGTGACTAGAGGCATTAGGACTGGTAGCCTATATCGTTCAGCTTAATTTCAAATAGAATGTCCGAATCAAACTAAAAATTCAAAGTTTAATACCATCAATTCTCGGAGTGATTATGTACATCGCCACCCTGTATTTTATGCTCAGATTATGAGGCAAATTTTCACCTCAACCACATTTTTAGAATCTGTTTAACCCCTAAAGACTATAAACTTTTTGTCCGCACGTTAACCATCAATTCTGCACCGCTAAACTATAATTCATCCGCGCCTGCTCAAACACATTATCCGCCTCACACCAGATCAATCGTTGAGAAAGATACGTTTCCGGCACATTGGTGACCGGGTTGTATGGCTCGAAGATTGTTACACCATGTCGCTTGCCAACATGAAAATAGCGTCTACGTTTCAGATCGCCATCGCGTCGTCCGACCTTACGTAAATAATCGCTACACGCATGAAATGGATCAACGGAAGAATTCGCCTTCTGTGTAAAATAGAGCCTACCAGAACTGAGCAACGCGGCATCCCCTATAGCACCACGCTGTTCGGCTTGCACAATTTCACCTTGAATCGCTTTACGTATCTTCTTCGCTTTTCCGGTACGCGGATGTTGCTGGATATTGCTTCTAACGGTGTATGTGTTTGGTAATCGCCACGCGGCAGAATTTGTGCCATCGCGATTGAGTGTTAAATAGGCGTGTGCTGGAACATGGTCAGTGGAGGTGTTGTTCTGTTGGGCGTAATTTGCCTGCTTGCCGATGTGAGCGATCTCTTCCCATTTCAATAATGTCGGAATAGACACATGCCACAAAGTACACAGCATATCCCTGCTAATGGTTATGCCTTCTCGCTCAGAGTCTTTTGTCGCCATCCACGCGGCATAAAGCTGTGCAGTTGCTTCTTGAATCCCACCGGATAAATCAACTTCCACACGGCGTTTACCCGGCTTGTTAGTCTCAATGATATTTGCATATTCCTGCATTATCGCTGACTTGACTAGACCTTTTGCCACACGCAATTGACCAGATAAATAAATTCGCCCTGTTCGAGCATCAAGTGTCCAGTATCCCTGATTGATGCCTTCCTTTATAAGTCTGCGGGCATGACGTTTGCTCGTCGCAACTCCTGCATCCTTCCAAACGTTTTCAAGTGCGTTACGCTAAACCCCTTCAGTGACATCCACCACTGTGAGCGGGTTGACCTGTCCATCGTCGCGGATCGTGATTGCGAGATTAACCAGATCGGTCAGCAGGATTTCTTCAGGTGATTTCTTGGATTTTTGATCCGGCTCTGTTTCGTCATCCGGATTGGGAAGCATATCTAACAATCCTTCGAACGGCTGACCGTGCTGACGGGCGGAAATCTGTGCCGACTGCACCAATTCTCGGAGGGCTTGTGATGGCGTAAGTCGGTTTTCATGAAAGCGTTGATGAATACTTTCCGGTAATACCCGTCGTGGTTGAATGGGATCGGGACGGACAAGTTCGAGCAGTATGCGTTCGACCCTCAAGCCCTGTTCTTGAAACTGCAAATCAAATTCTCCGCCAAGCATTTCTTCGGTCACTGAAGCCAGCAGAGCATCCATGTGGGCGGTGTTGTCGCGTTTGTTCCGGCTCATGCGGCACCGCCTTTCGAGATGCCGCGCACGAGAGATCCGACCAATCGGGCATAGGCTTTGCTGGCGGAGGCTTTGGGATCGTAGGTGTAGACACTCTGATGGTTGCGATGGGCATACGAAATCGCTTCATTTGCCGGGATAACACCGCATAGTAATTTGCCCAGTAAAGAATGCCCCTTAAGTTCATCCAGCAGATGCCGATGTCCGCGAACGCGTTTGTCCATCTTGGTGACGAGAATGCCACTCACGCGCAGATGTGGTACGCGCCAGCCATCACGAATATTATTGATCTTGCCGATCACACTCATCAGACCAACGGTTTCCAGATAGCGAGGTTCCACTGGGACAATCGCGTCAGTCGCCGCCAGCAATCCCATTTCTGTCATCAGCGAAAATGATGGACGGGTGTCAATCACGATGGCGGCATAATGGGACGAGATCTTCGAAAGCGGATCGGCGAGGCGATACGGCGCTCCCGCGATCCCTGTGAGTTCGAGTCCAGGTCTCCCAGCAAAAGAAAACCCGTTACTAACCATAAAGTAACGGGTTTTTTATATCTATGCCGCACCAACCACACTTCAAACACAAAACCTACGCAATCACCACCACACTCTAATTGAGTAATCGCCTCCCACAAATTATCATGGAGATATTGAATTCGGGTGGGGAAATATGCAGACAACGCTGGCACAACAACTCATCATTTTTTCATTCAGCACCAGCCTATTTATGATGTTCCTCGTCGGTGTCATTATGTGTATTTCCATATTACGGATAATGCGCCTGCAACGCTTAGAACTTGCCTACATTCAAGCCAATAGAATGCCTTTGCGTGGAACTACTAACGTGCATCAACCTGAATATAAGCGCCAATATGCCAGCAGGGATACCCGCCCCCGCCGACCTAAATTCAACACCACCCCTACAACTCAAGTTGATATTCAGATCACTTCACCAGAATCCACCCTCATTGATGCACCTTATAAACCACGTCCCGTCTCACAACGTTCTGAAAAAATTGGTTAACTTGACCTCGACAGGCAAACAAATTGTTGTAGGATTACTTAACGATCAGTTTATTTTGCAACTGATGTCTTCTGTAAATAACTATTCATCAAACTAAATTGGAATTTGGAGGGGTGCTGTGGGGCAATCGCCTAACCCTAATTTTGACGGTAAATCAGTTTCACGGATTGGTCTAAGCGGTGCAGTTCTTGGGATTGTCGCCATAGGTTTGTTTGTGGGATTGTGGGTCATCCTCGGCAACGCCAATGTAGATGATTTTCCGCGCCTGATAATCTCTGTTTGTGTACCGCCCGCGCTGATGACCGCCTTCCTCGGCGTGTATATCCTCGTGATGGGTGGTAAAAATGCTGAATAGCTACACCGTGCTATCAACAGGCGTTTTTACGAAGCGATACACCATCACAACCGGCACATCACGTCCCTCAATCCGTAAACGTGGTTCTTGAATCGCGTCTAAGCGAAGTCCAGCTCCTCTTGCGGCAGACCAATACGCACTATGTAAATGGGCGTAATGTTCAACGGCAAAGGTCTGTCCATCCGGCGCGGTAAAGGTTCTCTGTTTGCCGGAAAGAAACAAATAGGGATGAAAGTCGCTCATAAGGACTACGCCACCCGTTTTGAGCACCCTGCTTATTTCTGCAATGGCGGGTTCAAGCGCAGGGATATGCCCCACCGCCAACCCACACAGCACAACGTCCACAGATGCACGCTTCAATGGAATATTCGTCAATGTCGCCTGACCAAATTGTGGCGATTGTTGCCCTAAGTTTTGCACACCTGTTTTGAGCATCTCCAGCGAGTTATCAAACGCAATCACCTGTTTCGCGCCACGTTCTTGTGCAAGACGGCTGAATCGACCACTGCCACAGGCGAGGTCTAGTACAACCTTATCTTTTAAGGCTGGCATCAGCGCAAGCATGGCAGTTTCTTCAGCTTGCATCAGCGGATTATGGACATGCGGCGGATAATTCTGCGCCCACAACGCATACGCATCAAGGCTTGATAGGGTTTGAACAGGTGGACGTGACGATGCATTGAGGCGCTTCAGGAATTGTCGAATCACGCTAAAATACGATCTCGTCTTTGGTGACGGTTGCCATAATAATCAGATCCGCCCATTGGAAAAAAGCACGGTTGTTGCTGTTAAACAAGAGGCGCGTCCTGAGTGGCAAACGCAACCACATATAGGCGATGCGGCGGCGTTCGTCACGCTCGGTGCGGGCGCGTAAATCATGATACCACGGCGGAAATGGCGGAAATTCTTGTAAATATTCGCGGACGCTATCCGGTATAAAATTTGAAACCATGTACACAATAATTACCAGAAAAACGCCCACAGCCATAATAAAGGATGGCAGGTTGAATATTTCGGAAAATGCAAGCTGTGTAGAAATCAGAAAAATCCCCAGCCACAACATCATACGGGGTAGCGGGTAAAAGTGATTTTCGTCGTCACCGTATTTTTCAAAGAGCGCGAGCAAGGGCGCTTTGTGCATACCGATCATCACCAGAATTAATCGAATTAAAAGAAAGCCACTGATTAAAAATATTGGAAGAACGGCAACAAGTGCTAACATTTTTGGTTTACATCGTTAATAAGGCTTGCGGATTTTTATACAGAGGACACACACAGCCAATACATTCTTTACGCTCACCGGCTCGATAGGCGCGGCGCAACGCTCGTGCATCAGCATTGTTGATAACTTCATGCAACTGTCCCCCATTCGTGTCAATTTTACCGTATTCCGGCAAAAAATAACACGGACGGAGCGTCCCATCAACTTCGATCACCGTGCTAAAGTGTGGCGCATTGCATCGTGGGGCTGTTGGCTCCCCCTGCCCGTGCATCGCATAAAAATAATCCAGCAAAATCCGGCGCAATTTTTGTGGCGATTCGCCAATCAATCCACACCGAAAATCATCTGCATAATTGACCGCGAGATCATCAAGAATCAAGCTGAGTGCCTCAACATCCTCACGGCTTAATGCGGCGGTATCTTCACGCGGGGGCATCACCACCAGATCAGGATCAACCACAAAGCGCGGACCAAACGCATACGGGTTATCGACATCAACGGCGAGAAAACTCACACGATTGACATCAACAGCACGTGCAGAATCAATAATTTGTGATATCTCACGATAATTTAGCCGTTGAATCGTCGTCCGTGTGACCACCGGAATATTAAGTTGACGCACAGCGCGAATACCGTCCAACACAAGATCAAACGCATCCACGCCGCGTATGGCTTCATAGGTCTCGGCAGTGCCACCGTCCAAACTGACGATCACCTCATCCACCGCTCCTACCAAACGTTCAGCATCTTTCCGCAAGAGTAAGCCGTTCGTCAGAAACATGGTATAAATGCCCTGCTCACGGAAACGCCGTGCAATGCGATCCCATTCTGGATGTTGCATTGCCTCGCCACCGCTCAAAAGGACGGCACGCACACCCAGACTCGCACATTCGTCAGCAATCGTATCGACGAGGCGCATGTCCATATTTTTACGCGGATTTCGCCAGATGTCACACGTCAGGCAACGGCTATTACAGCCATCTGTCAAATACAGGACGACCAGCGGCAAACTGTACAGTTTATCGCCCATCAAGTTAAGTAATCGTTTTGCTCTCATGGCACGCATTATAAACGCTACAGGGGGTGAGAAGCAATTACGCGACAAAATTCTAGTAATTAGTCCTCTAGTACAAAAGTTTTAAAATCAGACCATTTATTAGCGTTGGAATTCTGCAAGATGTGATAGAATACTGACTACTTACCTGACTCATTCGAGAAAATAATCCGACTAATTTTATGTCTATACCTGATTTGATTAAGACCGGGCAAGGTCCCAGAACTGCTTTTCTTGAAAAAGCCGATCCGCAAGCTATCGCAGAAACCCTGATCGCCTTCGCAAATACAGAAGGCGGTATGATTGTCATTGGCTTGAAAGAAACGGGTGAAAAAGCCCGTACCCGCGTGGATGGCGAGAAGGTCACCGATGCCCTGAGAGCCGCTGACGAACTCTGTAACCCGACTGTTTCCATCGGCAATTGGGAGGAAGTCGAAACCGAGAGTGGCAAGGTCTATACGGTGCGTGTACCGCGCTCTATCGAACTCCACGCCTTAAGTGATGGACGTGTGCTCATCCGCAGTGGCGTGAAAAATCGTCCCCTTGGCGGGCAGGAAATTTTACGATTAGCCAGCGCAAAAAATACCGGCGATTTTGAATCCGAAGTCCTGCCGGGCGCGACTAAAGACGATTTCAGCAAGAAAATGCTAGAAGAATATCTGGAAAAACGTGCTGAACGCACCAAACGCCCCTATAGTGGGAATACCGATGAACTTCTGCGGGAAATTGGTGCAATTACCGCTGATGGCAAGCCAACCATGACGGGCATGTTGTTATTCACAGAATATCCACAACAGTGGTTACCCCAATCGAGCGTTGTGTTCGCCAAATTCGTGGGCAAAACCCCGCGTGGTGAAAGTGGTTTAGCCGGATACACGCGCCGTGAAGAATTAACCGGACCACTCCCCCGCTTGATCGAAGCGGCGTGGAATATCATCTGGAGCGAAATGGCGGTTAGTGCGGTGGTCAAAGGCTTAGAGCGTGAAGAAACCTTTGAGTATCCTCAATTTGCCGTCCGTGAAGCCATCGTAAATGCGATTTGCCATCGTGATTATCGGCTGAAGGGTCGGCGCATCGAGATTCGCATGTACTCTGACCGTTTAGAAGTCATCTCCCCCGGCGGGTTGCCCGGATTTATCACAATAGAGAACATCAAGGACGAGCACTTTAGTCGTAACCCGCGCATCGTGAACGGCTTGTTCCAATGGGGGTACATCGAAGAATTGGGTCTCGGCATTGACCGCATGATGGAAGTCATGAAGCAAGCCGGACACAAACCGCCAACCTTCGATGCACGTCCGTATAGCTTCGCCGTGACGCTCTTTAATGCCCGCGAAAAGCAAAGCCCGCCGGAATGGACACGCAACACCAACCATCGGCAAGCACGCGCATTACAATATATCCGCGAAAATGGCTCTATCACCAACCGCGAGTATCGCAAATTGTGCGCGGGGGTTTCTGCGGAAACATTGCGTCTTGATCTGGTCGATATGGTGGAAAAAGGTATTCTCGTCAAGGTTGGCTCTAAAAAGGGAACGTACTACATTTTGAAGTAGCTCATAACCACAGCGCCAAAAGGACGTTTCGATGACTATCATCCTAGGGTTATTTACCCTACTTATCATCGCTTTGCACGCTGGATTAGGCGTTTTCGTCTGGATGCGCCGCACATTAGCACGCGGCGATTTACGATGGCTCTATGTCGCGCTAGGACTTTCCGCACTTGCAAGCGGCATATATTTTATCCCTCCTGAGACCACACTCACGGACACATTCGGGCGCGGTGTACCGCTCGCCCTTGTATCTGTCGGTATCCTGATCGCCTTTGGTGGCTACATCATTACTGATCTTGTCGAAGGCGCATATCGTACACGCCTCCTGCAAATATTTTCCGCCGCTGGTGGCGCGCTGATTATTGGTTTACTCGCAACTACGCTATTGACTGATCCAGTACAGGTTGGTACAGAAAATTGGCTGGTTCTGCTCTTCACCGAACCGGACGCATCAGGGATTGTCACTTTTGCGGGCATCTTGCTATTTGGATTCGCGCTGATTGCCGTCGGTTTGTATCAATTTTACATGGCGACCCTCCCAGAAATCGCTAATCGTGCGCTTTTCTGGGTGATGAATACCGCTATACTCATGCTGTCGGTCAGCCTCATCAGCAGTGGCACAACCATCATTGCAGAACTCGGCATGGTGGCATTACTCATCGCGTTTGTCGGCACGGTCTATGCGACCACATACCACATGGTCTTCGATATTCGCGGCGGCATTATTCTGTCCCTGCGTTCTTTGCTATTTGTTGGCATCGCCTTCGCGCTGATCCTAATGGCGATTTACTTCGCCGTGACGACCAGCACCGATGTCGATAATGCTGATACGCTGGCGGCAATTGCGCTTGGTGCGCTGATAATCGCGGCGTTGCTCGTCCCCATCCGCCAGGCCATTGAATTTATTATTCGGCAGTTGATGGTCAAACAAACGATTGACGCGGCGGAAGCCACCCGCATTTATGGCAAGCAGGTGACGGAAACCGTCGAATTAAATGCGCTCGTGAAAGAGGTGATCTCTACCTTAAATGGCGTGATGCGCGTGCGGCGATCCTGCTTATTATTGCTGAACAGCACCTTTAAAGTGAAGGATGCGGTTGAGTTATTGGTCATGCAACCGGGCGGCAGTAAAGACCAGATGACGGGCTTTGTGTCTAACTTTAGCCCCATCTACGCCGCACTTGCCGCCACCCGTAAACCAATTTCACAATTCGACATCGAATATGCGCCGGAATTTCGCACAGTGGATGCCAAAGAACGCGATTTTTTCCGTGACCTCAATATGAGTGCTTATGCGCCTATCATCTCAGAGAATTCCCTAATCGGTGTACTCGCAGTCGGTCCGATGCAAAACGACACAGCGTTCTTCCCGCGTGATTTACAACTGCTGATGACCTTTGCCCAACAAACCGGCGTGGCGCTTCGCAATGCGCGTTTGCTGGATGATTTAAAGCATCTGAACAAAAGCATGGAGTCGCTCAATCGTGGCTTAAAGGTCGCCAATGAGCAACTGAATAAAATGGATGCCGTCAAAACTGATTTCATCACCATCGCGAGTCATGAATTACGCACACCCCTCGCCCAAATACGTGGCTATACCGATATTTTCGACGCGATGAACGAGCAAGGACTACTCGACCAACAACAAGCGAACGGTCTGGTCGGCAATCTGCGTAAAGCGACGGAACGCATGGAAGAACTCATCGCCGCCATGCTTGATGTGAGTCAGTTAGACGTGAACGCGATGGACTTAAGCCTGACAGAATCGCCATTGGAAAGCATCGTGCGGATGGCGATTGAGCCGCTTAGTGATGCTATCAACCAGCGCAAACTCTCACTCACGGCACGCGGTCTGCGCGGATTACCCAATATTCAAGCGGATTTGCAACGGTTGGTGCAAGCGTTCCGCAATGTCATCGTCAACTCAATTAAATTCACACCGGACGGCGGGCGGATCGAAATTATCGCCTCGCTAGAAAGTGCCGATACACCCGATGGTACGGATTATATCAACATTGCCATCACCGATACGGGCGTGGGCATTGATAAGAAAAACCTCGAACTGGTCTTCCAAAAATTCTTCCGTGCCTATGATCCATCCCTGCACTCCACCGGAACTTACAAATTTATGGGCGCGGGTCCGGGCTTGGGGTTGACGATTGCCAAAGGGGTGATCGAAGGGCATGGTGGACGCGTCTGGGCGGAGAGTCCGGGGCATAACATGGAGACGTATCCGGGGACGACGTTCTTTGTGCGCTTACCTGTCAACACGCCGGACGATGCCAAGCGCATTATGACAATTGAAGACGACAGCGAACGCCTGAGAGAAACAGCGATAAAATCTCCAAAAGTATCAAACTAGCGCACGTTCCGACTATACAAATACGCATTGCCGCGCTTACCCACCTGTGTAATCACGCCCATTTCTCGCAGAGCATAAGCGGTTTTCTGTGCAGTTGCTGGCGTAATTTTGAGGGATTTACGCAAGTCCTTCGTCGTGAAAGCCTCCGGTAAATCAGCGGGCAACAAAGCGGCGAAATCCGTGAGTCCGGTAAATTTGTGATGGGCGACCACTTCTAGCAAACGATGATCGTGCAAACTCCAGCCTTTACGTCGCCAACTCCCCTGCCCGTCATTAACGCGAATCTCTTCCTGATGCGTCAGCAAAATCTCCAGCGTAAAATTCGGATGGTCTATCAAGTGTGGGATATAAACCAACTCGCGGAAGACATCAAATAGTTTGCCTTTTTTGGGGGATTTGCGTCGTGAAAGCGGTTCACCAATATCTAACTTGTCTAGCTCCTCCCATTTTACAATCCACTTGATCTCCGCAATCGGGTAAATCAGCCGCACGGTATACTTTTCTACCAGATTTTCCAGCTTGCGCCTGATTTTCGAGAAATTCCGCGTTTGAATTTCCAGCAACACATCGCCACGCTTAATATCAATCACATAACGCCCCAGCTTGCACTCAAATTCATCCCCATCCTGCGCCAGATAAGTTTTCAGCCCGGCATGAAGTGATTTTTCAGTCAGGGTGCCAATGTGATTCATGGACGGTGCTCCCTCAATACATTATCCAGAAACGCAAAACCGGCACGATTAACTCGTACCGGCTGTTGATGTAACACTAAATTTCAAGAACGCGCTAGTATATCGCTGTTGATATTTAACGCCGTTCCTTCAAACGTGCCGCCTTACCGCGACGGTTACGGAGGTAGTACAGTTGTGCACGGCGAACCTTCGCACGACGCGCAATTTCGATTTTCTCGATACGTGGGCTTTGTAGCAAGAAAGTACGTTCCACGCCGATACCATGACTGGCGACACGACGCACCGTAAAGTTCTGCTCATTACCACCACGGCGTTGGCGAATCACCACACCCTGGAAAATCTGAATACGTTCGCGGCTACCTTCGATAATGCGAAGATGGACTTTTACAGTATCGCCCACAGCGACCTCTGGATGACCGCGTTTTTCCGCGACCAGTGATTGCATTAATTCATTCACGGCTATTCACCCTTCAAAAAAATACGCCCGATGGCGCAAAGATTTCTCGAACAATAGGACGGACATTATAGCATGAGGGACAATTGACCGACAAGGGGCGATGCAAGCGATTGGTGGGGATATAATGATTATTGATTTGATTTCAGTGGATTAGCCAAGACCTATAGAATGATGACACAACGAAAAACAGACGTGCCCTGCCCGATGGATATTGATGGATTTTATCTCGGCGCAATATATACCAACGGTCAGTGGCGCTACTTTTATGATTACAGGCAAAAATGGGCATTCGATTTGCGCTCAGTACATTTTCAGAATATCCCCTCAGAACGTAGCGACCATTTACTTTACACAAAAGCTGAATTCAACGACTATTTATCGTCACTTGATACAGAGCTTACGGCGCAAGACCTCTACTTATGTGAAGGCAAATTACCGCTAAGTATTGTTATTCGGGAGGATATTGGTCTATTTATTGACGGCGCTTATGAGGATGAGGGTTTCGACCTTGCACAATATATTCCTGATGAATGGACAGTCATCACAAATAACCCGATTTATTTCGTACCCTATGAAATCCGCCTATTATGGATGACAAAGCACATTTACCCGTCAATTGATAAAGTAGGGATTCATCGCTATACAGATGTTGGCGCGGTCAAGTGGAAGGGCCATTGGCGCTATTTCTTCGAGATGTTTGATGCCTGGAAACTCAATTATGGCGCATTTATGGTAGATTGCGGATTAGCGAATGAGTTTAAAGACGCAATTTTTAGTTATTATCGCAACCACTTGCCCTATGTTGACGAAAACAATGGTGATGAATTTCTCCGCTTACTGTCAAATTTTTCACTATCTATAGAAGAAGTCTCGAAGTTGATCTACTGTCCAACCGCTGAACAATTTTCCGTCGATGGCTTAACTCAATTAAATCGCCCCCACCTTCGATATATCATTAATTTTGATGAACAATTGTATGTTAGGAACAATTTTTCCGAACCACATGCAACGTTAGACGCAATTTCTGTTCATATGCCCGTGCATTGGTCATGTTATCAAGCTAACACGCTTACGTATTTGCCAGAACACTTGCAAAACTTGTGGAAATGAAAATCTATCTCTACACACCCAAACGGCGGGCGAGGCGCAACAAACCAATGATCGTTTTGCTATCAGCGATTGTGCCGTTTTCAATCATGGTCAATGCTTCGGAGAGTGGCAGTCGCACAACTTCGATTTGCTCGTCGATGTCGCCCTGCAAACGGGATTCAATGAGATTAGTGGCGATATAAAGATGGATATATTCAGTGGTATAGCCGGGCGCGTTGTAAAATCCGCCGATAGACTCCAATTTGCCGGGCTTATAGCCGATTTCTTCTTGCAATTCACGTATTGCACACACTTCAGGGGCTTCATCCACTTCGAGGACACCTGCCGGTAATTCCAGCATAAACTGTGCGGAGGCACTCCGAAACTGCTTGACGAGAATTACATCATCGCCATCTAAAGCGATCACCGCACTTGCGCCGGGATGTTGAATGACCTCACGCTTGCACATGCTCCCGTCAGGTAATTCAACATCATGCACATCAAGTTTGACGAGCACGCCACTAAAGACGCGCTCGGTATGGACGATTTTTTCGGTCAACTCACCCATTTACGGGATAGTCAACACGGTGCTATAGACAATCAAATTATAATTGCTGATGTTATTGCACGCCGCAATATTGGCAATCGGCACATCATATTGCAAAGACAGTTGGAACAATGTCTCGTTTTGTGCGACGGTATGCTGAATGCCACGTCCCGGACAACCTACGGAAGTCGTACCTCCCGTGGTCGTGCCAGTTTGCGTAAATCCGCCAGAGTTACAGCCGGGGATCGTCAGCACATCGCCCACAACGATCAGTTGCGGATTGGCGATACCGTTTGCGTTAGCAATATCCACGATCAATACACCATATTGCATAGAGAGTTGGAACAGATTATCACCCACCGCTACTGTGTGGGTACAGGTTCCGGTTGTCGTAATGCCGCCCGTACCCGCCGCTGGTGTTGCGGTAGAAAATCCGAGTTGATCAAGGGTCGGCGTGAAGGTTGGCAAAACTACTGGACCTTCCGCTGTCGCAGTTTGATCTAGCGCACGTTGCGTGGCTTCCGCGATGATGCGCGTCGCTTCTAGCTGACCGGCACTAATCGCTTCGGTGGGTACTTCCTGTTGCTGTTCAACATCAACACTCAATTCATCAGATGAACTGGCATCAAATGCCACTGCCGTCAAATTTGGATCAGGGGTTGCGGTAACGATCACCGTTTGCACCGTGTCTTCATTGGTCGGGAACGGCGTAAATGTTGGCTGTGGCGTTTGTGTGGGTGGCAAAGGTGTTGGTGAAGCAAACAAATTAGACGGCGGAGTCGGTTCGCCATCTGTGCTCATGGACTGAAAACAGCCCGTGAGCGCTAACATGACTAAAACGCTCATCCCAATAAGCGGGAAAAAAGACGGAAATGTTCTTCTCACAGCCGGTATCCTCCAACGGGGTTTCGCTTGTATAACGTTCTTATTATAGATTTTATATCCGGCTATTACGAATCATAAATTATGCGTGGTCTGATAATGGTAATTTGATGACTATTTCTGTCTCACGATCAACGTCACTACAAATTTTGAATTCGCCGCCGTACAGTTCAACAAGGCGCTTAGAAATGATTAAACCCAGCCCGTTACCCTGTTGTTCATAGAAGTAGCGATTAAACTGCATATATGCACCAATAGCATCAATCTCCGGTTGTGTCATGCCACGTCCAGCATTTTTCACGCGGAGCACATAGCGATCATCTTCACGGGCGGCAACCACATTCAAGGGTGTACCTTCGTTTGAAAACTTAAGCGCATTATCAAGGATTTCCTCAATAATTTTGCTTAAATCCTGATCAGAAACCGCCACATAAGGTTCGTCATCGACGGTCATTCGTAAATCATCAGCACGATCGTAGAGATCAACCTTGCTGTACGCCTGCATTTGAATAATCGGACCGGCGAGTGTCTCATGGTTTCTTAACTCGGTCAATTTTTCTGCATCACGGTGGAGTGTTTCTACACGCGCAAACATCAGATAATTTTCTATGAGGCGATTTAAGCGCCGACCCGCTTCATTGATATGTTGTGCCCAACGTGCAACCTCATTTGGCTTTAGGCGCGCAGACTCTAGAGAGAGCATTTCAGAAAAACCGAGAATTGTATTTAGCGGGGTGCGTAGCTCATGCGGTAAGGCGGTCATGATATTTTCGCTAAGGTCTTGTACCTGTTGCTCTGCAATTTCTACAAACGTCTCATGCCTGCGTAAACGTGCATTAATCGTTTCTAGCAATTCTGTTGCCATAAAAGGCTTCAGCAAATAGTCATCAGCGCCCAGCCCCATGCCATAACGCATATCGGAGCGGTCTGTTCTCGCTGTCAAAAAAATGAAGGGGATTGTGCGAGTTGAGCTATCTTTTTGCAGGGATTCAAGCACCTGATAGCCATTCAATTCTGGCATCATAATATCGCAGATAATCAAATCAGGATGATAAGATTGTGCCGCCTCTACGCCGAGCAACCCGTTTTCCACACCCTCTACAGAGAATCCCTCAAATGTTAACATTTCAATGATGTCGTTGCGTAGTGCGTCAGCATCTTCGATGACGAGAATTTTTGACATTATGGCAAGCCTATCGTATCAATATTTTGAATTAAATCCTTTTCTTCCACCATTATATGCGAATAATGCAATCCGAAGCATTAAATTATTTTTGCCATTACAAGTAAGATGATGACCACACCAGCAAAAATGCGATAATAGCCGAAAACAACAAAATTGTTATGTGCAACGTAACGCAATAACCAGCCGATTGCGAACCATGCCACGATGCCGGAAACAATTGCACCTATGATCAGATTTAGAAGATCATCTGAGGAAATTTCATTTAGGCTTAGCAGTAAGCTGAGAATGGTCGCCCCACCCAACACGGGAATCGACAAATAAAAAGAAAAATTCGTCGCTACCTGACGATCCATCCCTGAATATAAGCCACCAATAATGGATGCTCCTGATCGGGATACACCCGGAATAAGCGCGAGGGTTTGGGCAACTCCCACCAGCAATGCCTGCCGGAAAGTGATCTGCATCAGGTCATTGGTTTCGGCAGTTTCGACCTGCGGACGGCGCTCCACAATTAAGAAGACAATACCACCGATAATTAACGAAACCGCTACAACAAGCGGAGAAAATAAAACTTCGGTAATCCAATCTCTGAGTAACAAGCCAAATATAGCGGCGGGAATGGCGGCGATGATAATGGCAAGCCAGAAATGCTGGACGTTTTTGTCCGTCTGCACGGTACGCACCTGCGTGAGAATTTCTGCTCGATAAAAACCAATCACGGCAATAATCGCACCCAGTTGAATGAATATTTCAAATGTGCCGTCTATGCTCCCCTTAAAATCAAGAATCGCCGCGCCGACAATAAGGTGACCCGTCGAAGAGATGGGTAAGAACTCCGTGATGCCTTCGACAATGCCAAGGATGACTACTTTTATCCATTCCGCCATGAGATATTTTTATCCTGAGTTTATGATCGGCGATCAAGTAATGATAAGAAAATTCCGCGATGGGTACGTTGTATTCCGGATAGAGTCCGATGAAAATCATAGCAGACGGTCAAGCATTGTCAAATCAATTTGAGGGAAATTCAAAAATTCTTTATACCATTGTAATTTGACCATTTCGTTTGACCATTTCAACAGAAAAGACCGCCATTTCGCATCAATGACGGTCTTTGTGTTAAACCCGTACCGATCTATAGAAGTTCACGCTACGGTCATATCATGCCTTTAATGCAGAATTTATCTGCTCGATTGCATTATCATAGCCGGTAGGCACATAACCCAGTTCAAAGTTAATCCACCACAAATTATTTTTGCGATTGTGCAGTTCTTCAGGAAATTCACGGATTACGGCAACCATCTCTTTACTAGCGTATTGCAGTTCCTTATATAACTCGTCAAGGGTTGGATACGCTTTTACAAGCGCGTTGATGCGTGCAGGCATATGTGTGTACGGATTAATCCGGCGCGGACCTTGCACATATGAACTCAGATATTCGGTATTATGACGTCGACTCAATATCAGATGGGCGATTGTCTCACGGATCGAAAATTCCGCGTTTTCCGCCTTCTTATCCGCATCTGATTCCGATAGATCTGCTAAAATTGCCGACAATTTTGCATCATATTCCGCGAATGTTTCTTCAAATTGGGTTGCTAAGGCAGGGAAATTTTCCGCGACAGGTGGAATGGGGTATCCCTTAAGCGCTAGCGGGATGGTATTTTTTTCTGCACCACGATAGTAGGTGACATCAACCACATCTCCGGGTTTATATTGTCCGGTGATGTCGCTGATGGTTGTCTCACTATTTAATGCCACGCCATCGACTGCAATGATCACATCATCACGCTGAATACCCGCCAGCGCCGCGCTGTAATCAGGCACCAATCCACCAACACGCACACCAGAACCCGCCGCAATATTCAGCTTCTGCGCCGTTTCTTCGTCAAGTTCGGTGGGGATAATCCCGATAATAATGCGATCTGTGATGTAGGCACGTTTTCCCGTTTCCAGCATGACCTGAAGCTCTCTTAAGGCAAGTTTCCAGAATTTTTGATAGCGTGCGACGACGGCATCATCTTCAAAACCGCTGTGTTTTAAGGTTACAGTGGTCGTCCCGTTGGCTTCCGCAAACTTAACCTTGAGTGTGGTGACCGGATGATCCGTGCCATCATCCCACGTTAAAATCAGCTTTTCATTTTCAACCACATCTTTGAACGTACCATGAGCATGTTCATTTTGGCTGATGATATAAAGCGCGAACCCACCTTTAACCGCACGCACTTCCCCATCTACGCCCAACCAATCGGACGCGTTGTCTCGATTGGTAAACGATTCGTAAACTTGTTTAATCGGCGCGTGAATTTCTTGAACAAAGCTAACCGTATCTGTACTCGTCATTACCGGAGTTGCCATATTAGTACCCTCTCCCTAAAATTTATGCAATCTATTCATTTAACCGTTTTATCGGGTAAATTAAAATAAGTATAGTTAAATTTATTTAAACGGTCAACTTTGGGAAATTTTTCTCAATGAATCACAACGTTTAGCAGGTCAACAGCACGATATAATAAAATCAACACATCAAAATGTGCAACATTACGCACCACTTAGCGGTTTGACTGCTGAGAGTGCTTTATCGTGCGGAATTTTGGGAGAAGCAGAGTTATGTTTAAGCATGCAACATTATTTTTAAAGCTATTGGTCATCATTATCACTGCCGTAACAGCAATCACGTTCACCATCGCACAGGATGAAACGGTCACCGTGCCAGATATTTCGGGTTTAACCGTGCCCGTCGCCGCGGCAGAACTTAACCGCGCAGGCTTGCGTCTTGGTACAGAAACCGCCTTCGGTTGGACAGAAGCATCCGGCTTACCTGCCAACACGATTACTGAACAGTCGTTTGCCGCAGGTGAGAGTGTCCCCTTCGGTACAACAATAGACATCACCGTACTGCGCGCCAATAACGTCACGATGGTGTATGACGATAACGATGTCACGATGATTAATCAAAGCGGTGGGACGATTGCTCTGGGTGCAATTGCGTTTAACTCAGTTGGCGGGAATTCAACGGCATCTTTTAGCGCCGCACGCTGGGGAGGGTCACTCAGTCCGAATAGTTGCGGTCAATTGTGGTCTGTTGGGCGCACCGGGTCAAAAGATGTAGATGGCTGTACAGAGTCTACCCTGTGGCTGACGACCAACGACACCAATCAGCACTTCTGGACAGGCACAAATGGTGCGACTCAATTTAATGTCATCCAAAATGGCGTAGAGCGCGGTCTGTGTACGATAAGTGTACCGGGAACCTGTAGTTTCTTTCTGGAAAGCAGTGGATCATTAGAAACGACCAGCTATCTGTATATCGCATATACTGACCAAAATAGCTGGACAATCTATAATAATTCTGAAAACCTATGGATGTCCTTGCGTGGAGTCTTTTTCAGCCCAACTGATGGTATCCAGGGTGGAGAGGTTTTAGCAGATTCTGTCTCGGCTAGCGACTTTCCAGACCGTGTGGTAGGTGATGTAACGCTACTTGCACCTAACCAATGTATTTTCCTGAAAGAAGAGGCTTCCGAAGCTACCGATCCACCCATTAGTTGTGACACCGTTGCCAGCTATACGTTTCCAACGGGTACACCGCTGACCGACCTCACTACTCCACTCTATATCACCGCATCATCCGATGGTGAACAACGGAGTTGCCCGCCGTTCACCGAAGGACGGTTAACAGTCTGCATTTTGCCAGGCTAAAGACCAAGAAAATACGCGTTAAATCAGATCAATCAGATAGGGTTGTGAATCTTATTCAGGGGTCACAACCCTTTTCATTTCTAAATCAGTTGGCTGAAATTTAATCACCTTCACCAGTTGCAATGGGTTGAGTCAAGGCAAGCACGGTAATGACAGGCGAATGATCCGACCCGCCATTTTGCTGTTGGACATGCGATTCGACACTTTCAAATTGGTTGCTATGCCAGATGTAATCCAACCGTAAAAACGACGGAAGTGGTTCATATTTGTAATTCGGATAGGTATAACCAATGCCATCGCCAGCATGGAGAAAGCTATCTGTAAATTGGCTGGCAAGCAGATCATATTCGCCAAAG
Organism: Aggregatilineales bacterium; assembly: GCA_040219275.1. Classification (GTDB taxonomy): domain Bacteria; phylum Chloroflexota; class Anaerolineae; order Aggregatilineales; family Phototrophicaceae; genus JAVJSU01. Next base: position 29,505 of record JAVJSU010000058.1, read on the forward strand.
TTATCGGTCATATTAAAATCACCGGCCAGAATAAGCGGGAGTTCCTCGGCAAAAGTCCGTTCTGCAATATCCTCCAACACCACATGATGCGATTCGTCATTATAGCCACTTTCCCACCCAAGCGGGGGCCACGGATGCGTGTTATAGATGACAATGATCTGCTCGTTGAAAGTAACTTCCACTCGCTGATGCCCTAGCGTAAACGGCACTTCAGGATATTCCCAATATTCATCAGCCTCAATCGGAAACCGGCTCAGTATCCCCTGCCCCTTATACGGAACTGGCTGTGCATGCAATGCCTGATAAGGATATTCGTCTTCGAGATCAACAAGCACGGATGCGCCTGCTAAACTCAACTCTTGCAGGGCGACAACATCGGCATCAGCTATAAGAATCGCCTCAACGAGACCTTCGGAAGTCATTTTCGTGTTAAAGGTCATCACCGTTAAGCGTGGCGCATCAGAGTCTACCTCCGGCGAACGGGGCAAAAAGCCCGGCACATAAGTGACCGCGAATGCCATCACAACAATCAGCATCACCAGCGCCAATCGCCGCGCCCGTAAGACCATCACGAGAAGAAAAACGGGGACGGCAAACCACAGACCAAGTTCAAACAGGGTCTTCGCCAGTTCAATGGCAGATGTATCCGGCGTAACGGTCAGATTAAACACGAAGCCACCCAACATCAAAAGCGCGTATATACCGCAGATGCCGAGAATGATATTTCGGATGAATTTCAATAAGGTTGACAATAGAATCTCTCTCTCCAAACATAATCAGTAAAGTTATTTTCGATGCTCGCCAATTATAACTGCAATACAATAGAAAATTGGGCATTCAGTGTGCAGTGATTTTGACAATGTGCTAATTTACCTCATCTAACCCAAACATCAATCATCCTAAGGACGTGTTCGCGTATGGGTCACATGGCTATTTATTCTCCATAACTTGCCAAATTAGCACATTTGATCTACAATGAATTCGTTGGTGAAAGTGAGAAAAAACTCATGGCACACATTAAATTTACACCCAATTTGAAACGCTTTTTTCCTGATTTGAAGACAATTGAAGTTGAGGGTGACACAGTTGCCGACATTATCACGGCGATTGAGGCACGCTGGCACGGTTTAGCGGATTACATCGTTGATGAGAACGGCAGTATGCGAAAACACGTCAATATTTTCGTCGATGATGAATTATTACAGGACAAAATCACCTTATCAGACGCGGTAACTGCAAAAACACACATCTACATTATGCAAGCACTTTCAGGGGGATAAATCCATGCCAATATTATTAGGCACACGTAAGGGACTGTTGATTACCGATGAAAACGGGGCGATCATCAGCGAACATTTCGCCGGAGTTGCCATCTCTCATGCCACATACGATCCGCGCACCAAGTTGTTATGGTGCTGTCTGGATCATGGTCATTGGGGAACAAAACTCCACTGCTCCGCTGATATGGGCAAAACATGGTCAGAAATTCCCGCGCCAAAATACCCTGAAGGCAGTACACGTCCTGATGATGGTGAACCGGCTTCCAACAGTTATATGTGGATCGTCCAACCCGGCGGCAACGACCAGCCAAATCGCCTTTATATTGGCACCGAACCCGGTGCATTATTCCAGAGTGACAACAATGGCGAAACCTTTGAAATCGTAGAGTCGCTATGGAATCAGCCTTCGCGCAATCATTGGATGGGCGGCGGACGCGATCATGGGGGCGTATGTTCCATCGTCGTTGATCCGCGTGATAGCCAGCACGTTTACGCGGGAATCAGCGTGGGTGGGGTGTACGAAACCACCGATGACGGCGCAACGTGGAACGCCAGAAATAAAGGTCTTTATGCGGATTATCTACCCGATCCGTATGCAGAATTCGGGCATGATCCCCATTTTATGCTCGCCAGTCCGTCAAACCCTGATGTATTGTGGCAACAAAATCATTGCGGGGTATTCCGTAGTACGGATCGCGGGCAAACGTGGAATAATCTTTCTCAGGAAGGCGGTCCAGTTTATTTTGGATTCGCGCTGGCGGTAGATGCAAAAGACGAGAACGTCGCTTGGGTGATTCCGGCGATTAGCGCAGAATATCGCGTGCCGGTGGATCGGGCGTTGTGCGTTTGCCGCACAGACGATGGCGGGAAAACGTGGCAGGATTTCCGTGCCGGATTGCCGCAAAGCGAATGCTACGACATTGTTTTCCGTCACGCGCTGGACATTCACGGCGATACACTTGTGTTTGGAACGACAGCCGGAAACGTCTACATTTCGCATGATCGGGGCGAATCGTGGACGGGTCTGGCACATAATCTAGCGGTTGTGTATTCGGTGCGCTTTATGCCGTAAGTTTTGCGATGCTTCAAAATAACAAAATGGGCGCAAGATTTTGCGCCCCTACTACCTAGCTAAGCTGACTCTTGTGCGTAATGCAAGGCACGGAAACGGGCGGATTCCAGATGATTGAGCAACGTGGCATTCAGGCGCTCCGGTGAGCGATCCATAATCGAGGCGAAAATCTGCTCATGCTCGAAGTGCATCGCCTGAAAATCCCTCGTACCATAATGCGGGATGATCGAAACCATCTGCACATGCACATTCAATTGCTTGAACATATCCAGCATACGCGGCGGACCACCCACTGCCACCAGACGCTCATGGAATTGGCGGTCTAAATCCACATACGGATGGACAATTCCCTGCCAATTTCCCTCGCAAGCCTCCACCAGATCATTCATTTGCTGGCGAATCGCGTCAAAAAAGGCGTAATCTTCCGGCGATAAATACTTAAACAAACACAACGCCACATACAGCTCAAACGAACTGCGGATTTTATAGTTTTCCTCTAATTTGCTGGCGCTGGTCTCTGCGATGAAAGTGCCACGACGGGCATGAATGGTCACCATGCCTTCAAGTTCAAGGCGTTTTAGCGCGGTTTTGAGGGGTGTACGGCTCACGTTAAGGCTGGTTTCCAATTCTGTTAAATGCAGGCGTTGCCCCGGTTCAAAATCCCCGCTGATAATCAAACGCCTCAAAATATCGTAGACAGCATCACTGAGATTAGGGGTATCGATTGGGTTAAGCATTACAGAATTATCCAAAGACGGGTTACCGATCAATCATTAACAACCAGCTATTAAGTATAGGGCATTGAATATCACATCTCAAGGCAAATATACAATAAACGCACATTATGCGTATTGTAGCGCAAAATACGCGTAAACTGAAATTTCAGTTTGGAGAAGATTCCGTGCATATTTGCCAACTTATGCCCAATTCATCTGTGAAAAGCATCACTTATTTGACAAACCTTCTGAAAATGAGTAATTTAACCTGAAATCTAAAATTTCACTTATTTTACTTTATATTGGATATTCTTTTGAATTCATTTGTATTTCCTCCTTCTCTTCATATGCACTCACCACCGAACAGGCAATTCACTTATGCGTGATTTGCCTGTGGTGGCGGGTGTGGGTGCAACCACGATTTCATCGGACCGTAAGGACAGCAATCTGCGTGATCTCATGACGGAAGCCGTTTTGAGTTGCATGGCAGATGCCGGACTTGATACCCTTAAAGCGGTTCAGCATGGCATCACCAGTTACGAAAGCGATCACTTCAATTTACAGATGACACTCGGCGCGATTTTGCACGATACTATCGGCATGATCCCTACCCCGAATGTGCGTGTAGAAGGTGGCGGTGCAACCGGCGCGCTGGCTATGCGTACCGCTTGGGCGTATCTACAAAGTGGCTTATGTGAGTCCGTACTGGTTTATGGCTGTGAGAAAAATGGACGCGGTGTGTCGTCACAAACTGCCAATCAACTGTTTGCGCTTTCTGCTGATGTTGATTGGGAGATGATGGTCGGCGGCACGTACACCGGATTTTATGCCGCGATGATGCGCGCCCATATGGACAAATATGGCACGAAAGAGGAGCACTTCGCGCATGTTGCCGTCCGTAATCGCAAAAATGCCGGCTATAATCCCCTCGCGCAAAAACCAATGGACATTACGATTGACGATGTGCTCGGATCGCGTCCGGTGGCTGAACCCTATAAGCTCTACGATTGCAGTTTATTGAGTGATGGCGCGGCATGTGTTCTGCTGGCAACCGAAGCATGGGCAAAACAACACAGCCCGAAATTTTTGAACCGTCCGCCCGTGTATTATTCCGCGACAGGCTGTGGCACAGATACTATGCGCCTCGGAGATCGCTACCCGAACATGACCAATTTCCGCGCAAAACGCCACGCCTCCCAGCAAGCCTATCGCATGGCAGGCATTACCGATCCGGTTCAGCAAATTGATGTTGCCGAACTCTATGACAGTTATAGCGGGGTCGAGATTCAAGCGGTGGAAGATTTGGGCTTCGTGGCGGAAGGTTATGGCGGTAAAGCCATCGCAGACGGTCAATTTGACCTCGACGGGCAACTCCCTGTGAATACCAGTGGTGGTTTGTTGGGGCGTGGTGCTCCAGTGGGTGCGACGGGTATTTTACAGGCGATAGAAGTCGTCCAGCAATTATGGGGCGAAGTCGACGAGCGTCGTCAGGTAAAGAACGCGAAACGTGGCTTAACCGATACCCACGCCGGGATCGCCAGTATTAGCGTGGTCAACATTTTCGAGCGGCGGGATTGAGCAATAATGACGGATAAAGTAACCGCTCAACTCGACATTCAAAACATCGCCTCGAATGGGAATACTGATGTCTGGTCGGATTTCCGGCAGATTGAACGCCTCACGCTGGAAATGACGCAAACTTATACCTATAGTCTGGGTAAATATTCGCGCTTTTTCATTGAGCTAGAAAACAACCGTTTTATGGCGACGCGCTGTGCAGATTGTGGCAAAGTCTACGCACCACCGCGCCCGCTCTGCCCTGATTGCATGAAGATTAGCGAATGGGTTGAACTTTCCGGTGAAGGCACACTCCAAACATACTCGGTGCTCCACTTTGCACCCAACACCAACGCCGATGTCCGCGCCTTACAAACGCCCTACGTGCTAGGATATGTTTTGCTGGATGGGGCATCCACCCTGTTTCCACATTTAGTCAAAATCGCGCCGGAGGATGCAAAAATCGGAATGCGCGTTAAAGTTGTTTATACACAACACCCTGTTCAACATCCGATTCACTTAATGGCATTCGAACCACTGGAAAACGCATGAGTAGTCGTAAACAAAAGCTCATAAACGACCCATCCGCCCTACTCGCCGATATGCTGACAGGCTTTAGCGCCGCTTATGCGGATGTTGTACGCCTAACAGACAACGGCTTAATTGTGCGCCGTCAGCCCAAACCACAGGGCAAGGTCGGTCTGGTCATCGGCAACGGGAGCGGACACGAACCGGCGATGATTGGTCTGGTCGGCGAAGGCTTATTTGATGTCAACATCCCCGGCGAAATTTTTACCGCACCGGGACCGGAGCGCATCGTCGAGGGCATCAGGGCGGCAGATCATGGAGCGGGTGTGCTCGTGTGCGTGTCGCATCATGCAGGCGATTTGATGAATGCGGAAATGGCGCTCGAATTATGCGAGATGGAAGACATCGAAAACGTCGATATGGTCATCCTGTACGATGATATTTCCAGCGCACCCAAAGGCAACGAACCGGAACGGCGCGGCACAGCGGGTCTATTTTTCGTCTGGAAGATGGTGGGCGCATTTGCAGAAACCAGCGACGACCTGAGCGCGTGCAAGGCGATGGCGGAAAAAATCCGAGACAACACGCGCACGTTGGCGATGGCGCTCACATCCTGCGCCAGCCCCGTAACGGGCGAGATCATGTTTGAGATTGCCGACGACGAAATGGAAATCGGCATGGGCGTGCATGGCGAGATGGGCATGGGACGGCAAAAGATCGTCAGCGCGGAGGAAACGATTGATTTGATGCTCCCGCCGATTATAGATGATTTGCCGTTTAAGGCAGACGACGAAGTGCTGGTTATGCTCAACAATAGTGGCAGTATGACGCTGATGGAATTATTCATCCTGTATAAACGGGTGGCGGAAATTCTGCAAGAAAAAGGCATTCGCGTCTATAAATCGTGGATCGGACCGTATGCCACGACACAGGAAATGGCGGGGTTTGCCCTGTCGCTGTGTAAAGTGGACGATGAACTTAAACACTTATGGGACGCTCCGGCAAATGGCGCGTATTTGAAACAATTATGACAGCCAACATCGTAATCACTTCGCAACAACTCGACGACATGATTGTAGCAATCGCGGCGCAAATTGCCGAAAACCGCGACCTGCTTAATCAATTGGATTCCGCGCTGGGGGACGGCGATCATGGCACGAGCATCAGCACGGCATTTTCATCGGCGGCGGAACAAGTGAAACAGCTAGAGGATGCCCAGCCTGCCGATATTTTGAAGACCACCGCCTCCGTTGTGATGAACCGCATGGGTGGCGCATCAGGGGCGTTATTCGGGACACTCTTTATGAAAGCCGCCTTGACCGCCAAAGACAAAACGACGCTCACAAAGTCTGATATGGATGCGTTGTGGCAAGCGGGTTTAGACGGCGTAAAGAGTCGCGGAAAATCTGACGTGGGCGACAAAACAATGATTGACGCGCTCAGTCCTGCGGTGCAGGCATTTTGCGGAGCGCAAGATTTTGGAAGTGGCTGGCAATCTGCGGCGGAAGCGGCACAACGCGGTGCGAAAAGCACAAAAACGATGATCGCAAAACACGGACGCGCAAAATTTATTTCCGAACGCGCCATCGGGCATCAAGACGCGGGGGCAACATCCATCACACTGATGTTTGAAGCCATCTACGCTTACTGGAAAACACTGGAGGGTCAGGACTAATGGCAAAATATAAATTACGGGTCGGCTACATCGGCACTTCGATCAGTTCCTATTTCGCGGGGGAATATCGCCAGCGCGAACGGGCGATTGATGGACTGGAAAAATTAGCGCACGACCTCGATTTTGAGTTGATCGCCGTCCATGATGAAGTCATGACCGAAGAAGGGTCAGCGCGGGCGGCAGAATATCTACGGGATAATGAGGTGGATTTTCTGCTGATTCAAACCGCCGCCTGTAGCATGGGTGAGCAATTGTTACCGCTCGTCAAAGCCGCACCACGCCTCGGCATCTGGGCAACACCCGACCCTGAACAGGAAGGCGAAATCAAGATTCACTCGGTTGTGTCGATGAGTCATTTTGCCGCCATCCTCAAGCGATACTTAAAGCATGAGGAGATTCCGTTCAAGTGGTTTTATGGGCATGTGGAAACTGACGATTTCCAGAAGCGGTTTAGCGTGACCGTTCGGGCACTCACCGCCGTCAAAAATATGGAACGCGCCCGCATCGGCTGGATTGGCAACCTCTCCCCCGGTTTTAACGATATGATCTTCGATGAGCGCCTCTTACGCAGTCGCATGGGCATCAGCGTATTGCCACATGAGCTGGCAGAACTCGTCACTCGTGCCAAAGCCTATGATCCAGAACCGGTCAGCGCGACGGTTAATCAGATCAAAGCCGCCGCTACTGAAATCCGCGTCACAGAGAACAGCGCCTTTGACCGTGTGACGCGCCTCTATCTAGCAATGCGTGATATGGCAAGTGAATACAATTATGATGCGCTAGCGGTGCAATGCTGGCCCAACTTCCAGAGCTATTTTAAGGTCGCGCCATGTATGGCGTATAGCTGGCTGGGCAGTGAAGATGGCATCGCGGTCTCCTGCGAAGGGGATGTACTCGGTGCGGCGAGCATGTATTTGCTCAATGTACTCACCGGCAAAAAAGGCTCATCCACCCTGCTGGATATGACCGCACTTGATCCAGAAACCAACGCCATGTTGATGTGGCACTGTGGCGTATCTCCACGGCATTTCGCCAATGACGATGGCATTAAATGGGTCGATCATGTCACATTGGGGCGCAAGGGAGATGATGGCCCGTATGGCGTTGCCGGAGATCAAGTATTCGCCGCGCAAGAAACCACCGTCAGCTACATTGGCGACGACGGAAGTAGTTTACTGGTCATCCGTTCGGACATTATCGAACATGCCAAAAAAGGGTTTGATGGCACACGTGGATGGTTCTCCCATTTTGAGTTAAACAAAAAACCTGTCAGCCTGATGGATTTAATCAACACGCTCACGGTGCGCGGACATGAGCACCATTTCGCGGTTGGTCAGGGTGACGTTACCGATGAACTGATGGAGTTTGCGGCGTGGAAGAAAATGCGCCTGATTGAACATATCCCGCAAGCGAATTATGTACAGATCGAAGGCGTTAATGTATAGGTGAAGGACTCCCGTTTTTTGGGAGATATTCAAAAAATTGTTCGTTATGAGTTAAAAGGAATGCAAACTGATGAAAAAACGCACACTTATTCTTTTACTCCTGCTGGCATTGCCATTGTCGCTGTTCGGGTCAACCCTCGCGCAGGATGATGACATGATGGAAGCCCCACCCGGTTTTGAAAGCTGGGATGATGTGGTGGAGCAAGCGCGTGGCGGTACAGTCAACTGGTATCTGTGGGGTGGATCGGATGAAATCAATGATTTTGTCGAAACATTTTATGGCGAACCCCTTATGGAAGAATATGGAATTACGCTCAATCGCGTAGGTTTGGCAGATACTGTGGATGCTGTTAACCAAGTCCTGAGTGAAGCTGAAGCCGGTATTGAAGGCGATGATGGTTCGGTTGACCTGATCTGGATTAATGGTGAAAACTTCTTCACCCTGCGTCAAGCTGATCTGCTTTATGGACCGTGGGCAGAAAACATCCCTAATAGCGTCCTCGTCGATTGGGACAACCCTGCCATGAATCTGGACTTTGGTCGTCCGGTGGATGGTTACGAAAGCCCGTGGTCAGGCGCACAGTTCCACTTCATTTATGACTCCGCCCGTATGAGCGAAGAAGACCTGCCCCGTAGCTATGCAGAATTAACCGAATGGATTGAAGCCAATCCGGGGCGTTTCACCTACATTGCACCGGGTCCGGGCGCATTCCAGGGAACACGTTTCGTCAAGCAAGCCCTGTATGAAGTGAGTGGCGGGCAAGAACAATGGGTCGGTGATTTCAATCAAGAACTCTATGACGAACATGCACCGGCACTCTGGGAACTTCTCAATAGCTGGGAAGAAAACCTGTGGCGCGGTGGCGAGACCTACCCGACCAACGTCAATGAATTGCATGAACTTTTCGCCAATGGTGAAATTGATTTCACCCTCACACAGGCAATCTCCGGTGCTGGTCCAGAAATTGCGTCCGGTCAGATCCCGCCGACAAGCCGGGCATTCGCCTTTGATAACAATATGATCGGTGACTTTAACTATGTCGCCATTCCGTTCAACGCGCCGAACAAAGCCGCCGCGATGGTACTCGCCAATTTGATTCTGCGTCCTGATCGTCAAGCAGAACAGGTCTTGCCAGAAAATGGCTTCGGTCTGGGCTTTGCGATTGACGTAAGCCGTGTGGAAGACCCTGATGCAGTCGCCGCGCTAGAAGCCGCCATCAACGGTCTGGGTGAAGCCGCCGCTGATCCTGCGAGTCTTTCCGCATCATTGGTAGCGGACATTGCCGCTGAATACCAAACCTTGATCGAAGCGGATTGGGAAGCCAACGTACTTCTAGGAGACTGATTTACCTCTCAGTTTATATCGGGTAGGGGCGCGGATGACCGTGCTCCTACTTCTTAAATAGAGCATACATTCACTTCATCTCTAAAGAAATTAAGGACTGTGCGGATGAGTTGGGAACGCTGGCGCATACCGGTGATGCTTGCGCCGACAATGGCAGTCATCATTTTTTTGTTCATCGGCGGGTTGCTCTATGGCTTACTGCAAAGCCTCGGCTGGCAACCGCGTATCGGCAATTTTGATCTCTCGCTGGATGCTTATGTAAACATTATGACATCCGAGCGATATGCCGGACAATTCTGGTCGGGCTTGGCGTTGACTATATGGGTGAGTTTTGCCAGTACATTTTTCTCTGCGGTGTTCGCCATCATTGGTGCATTGCTCATCCGTAGTACCGCTCTAGGCAAACGCATTTCGACATTTTTGTTTCAACTTAACCTGCCCATCCCGCATGTGGTCGCCGCGATTGGCATTTTATTCCTGTTTTCGCAAAGTGGTTTACTGTCTCGCATCGGCGCGGAAACGGGTGTGATCGGGTCACCGAGCGATTTCCCGATTGTTGTACGAGATCGGCTTGGTATCGGTATCATCCTTGCGTACATCTGGAAAGAGATTCCGTTTATCGGCGTGATTGTGCTGGCGATTTTGCAATCACTCGGCGAAGATTATGAAGACATCGCCGCTACATTAGGTGCAAACAGATGGCAACGCTTCCGGTTTGTCGTCCTGCCGCTGATTATGCCGGGATTGCTTTCCGCTTCAATTATTGTCTTCACATTTACGTTTGGCTCCTATGAAGTCCCCGCGATTTTGGGCGTGCGCTCCGTGCGGATGTTGCCCGTGATGTCGCTTGATTTCTTCCGTAATCCTGACCTCAACGCCCGTACTGAAGGCATGGCGATGAGCATGATAATCGCCTTCTTCGCGCTGATTATGGTGCTGATCTATATGTGGATTAGCCGTCGTTCTGTGAGAGAGAGCTAATCATGACCACAACGGATATGGAAAAAACTGCGCCGGATAGCCGCGCTCGTATGGCAACTCTATTTCGTTATGCCGCGCTGATCTTATTACTCGTCGGGCTGGTACTCCCCTTCGCCGCCTTCATAATCAATTCATTCGCCTTTCGCTGGTTTTACCCACAACTCATCCCGAATGAATGGAGCATGGACGCGTGGAATAGTGTACTGGACGACGACCTCTTTAATGCGCTACAAAACAGTATCGTCATCGCCCTCACTGTCACCATTACATCACTTATCATTGGATTACCGGCGGCGCGGGCGCTCGGTTTATATCAATTTCGCGGTAAGCGCGTGGTCGAATTTTTGATCCTCGCACCGACGATTGTCCCCGGCATTGCGGTGGCGATGGGCTTGAATATCAACTTTTTACGCTGGAATTTAGCTGGCGAAGTTTTGGGCGTAGCGTTGGTACATCTTGTGCCCGTGATGCCCTATGTGGTGCTCACCTTATCCGGCGTATTCGCCAACTATAATCCCGAATTTGAAGAGCAAGCGCGAACACTCGGTGCAGGATTTTTCTCCACATTTCGCCATGTGACCTTACCGGCAATTTTCCCCGGTCTGGTCGTGGCGGGATTGTTCGCCTTTCTGGTCTCGTGGGGACAATACATCCTCACCTTCTTGATCGGTCAGGGTCGTGTAATTACCATGCCTGTCTTGCTCTTTACGACCATTCCGGGTGGCAGAAATCCCAATATCGCGGCGATGTCGCTCGTGTTTATCGCGCCTGCCGTGCTTATTTTGATTTTGACTTCACGCTATCTCTCCGGCGAATCCAACACTGTGGGAGGCTTTGGACAGCTATGACACACGTCACACTTGAACAACTCGTCAAGGTTTATGCGGGATCAACCAAGCCTGCCGTCAATGACTTTTCGCTGGATATTCCTTCCGGCAAACTGATCGCCTTTCTCGGTCCATCCGGCTGTGGCAAAACGACCACGCTCAAAATGATCGCCGGACTCATCCGCCCCTCGGCTGGCAAAATCACCTTTGACGGCGACGACATCCTGCCGATCCCGACAGAAAAGCGGGGTGCGGTGATGGTCTTCCAGAATTATTTGCTGTTTCCGTATATGTCTGTCGGCGATAACGTCGGCTTTGGCTTAAAAATGCGCGGTGTGGATAAGAGAATCATCGCGCAAAAAGTCCATGAAATGCTTGATCTCGTCAAATTGCCGGACATTGCCAAACGTCGCCCCGCGCAACTTTCCGGTGGGCAACAGCAACGGGTGGCGCTCGCCCGTGCGCTCATCACCGAACCGCGTGTGCTGTTACTTGATGAGCCGTTAAGTAATCTGGATGCCCATTTGCGCGACGAAATGCGCGAACTCATCCTGACGATTCAGCGCAAATTAAAAATTACAACCATCTTCGTCACCCACGATCAGGAAGAGGCAGTCTTATTAGCAGATCAGGTGGCGTTGATTTTCGACGGTGTGCTTCAGCAATATGCCGAACCAGCCGAATTTTATCAGCGTCCCACTTCCGAGCGGGCGGCGCGCTTCTTCGGCGGGGTGAACTTTCTCCCTGCAAAACGCGACCAGAACACCGTCGGAACCGCTGTCGGAACGTTTCGCTTCACTGCGCCGTGTATTGAGCAAGCGCCTAGCGGTGATGTCACGTTGACCATCAGACCGGAGCAAATTCGCCTTGCAGAAGCACCGGAAGAAAACACGGTTATCGGGCGTGTGCGTGAACGGATTTACGTCGGCACATACACCCGCTATAAGATCACGCTCGGCGAACATGAAATTGAAGCCATCCGTAGTGCAGATTTACCGGGTTCAATTAACGAAGGCGACGAAATTAATGTGACTCTGCCATCTGATAGGATTTGGGTTGTCCCGAACGCACGTTGATGCCCTGCCACCTTCTCCCGCCATTACCCGTGAGCAACAACTGACGGTAGGGAAAATGTGGATCACCTACGCGTTATTTTATCTCGGACGTGTGAATCTGAGTCCGGTATTGCCCGCGCTTGCCCTCTCGTTGGATGTCAGCCGGGCGGAAGTGGGCGCATTGGGGACAGTTTTCTTCTGGGTGTATGCCGTCGGGCAATTCGTAAACGGCGAACTCAGCAGTCATATGAGTCCACGGCGGATTATTACCATCGGGCTTCTGGTAATCGCGCTGGTCAATCTAGCGTTTTCGGTGCAGACCTCCTTGATCGTCATGATGGTCTTGTGGGGTATAAACGGCTTCGCGCAATCTATGGGATGGTCGCCCATGTTACGCATCATCGCCGAACGTTTTGACCGCGCACAGGTCAAACGTGTCTCGACGATCATGCCGCTCAGCTACGTATTTGGCACCGCGTTGACGTGGGCATTCATCGGGTTTATCGCCTCCGGTACAGAGTGGCGCATTGCGTTCTGGCTCCCTGGTTTGATTTTGCTAGGTGTGCTGGTGTTCTGGTGGTCTACGGGGATTGATGCGCCAAAAGCGAACAGTTCCGGCTTTCAGCCAGGCAATATTCTGGCGGAAATGCGCGCCATCTGGTTCGTGCTGATCGTAGGCGCATTGGTCGGCTCAATCCAAATCGGAGGCTTGATCTGGTTACCGACTTATATCGCGGATACTGGCTTAGTGCCGGAGCGGATTGTTGGGCTTACCGCCGCCTTGTTTCAAATCATCGCCTTGATTGGCTTATTTATTGCCCGCTATCAGGTGAATCGTTCTGGAAAAGTGTTTGCAACCACCGCCAATTTGTTAGCTGTCACGGTTTTCGCGCTGATCTTGGCGGTCATCACCACCGATGCCCTTTCACTAATCGCCATTGCCCTGTCCCTGTTGGCGCTCAACGGTGCGGTGGGCTTAATCGTCAGTTCAATGCCACTTATTTTGTCTACACCCGGACGGGCATCCTCGGTAGCAGGTACGGTAAACGCGGTCTCCAATATTGGTGGGGGCGCATCCGGCATTGTGGTGGGCGCACTCGCTGAGGCAAATGGCTGGAACGCCGTTTTCATTTTATGGGCAGTTTCCGCCGTGATCGCTATCGGTCTCATCTGGACGAACCGCCCCGCCGAATAGGGGCAATTATTTAACGAATATGCAGTTGCAATTTGCTAAAAGGGTTACGATATTATGACAGGAACACCACCACTCGCAGGATTAAAAGTCATTGACCAGACGCAAGCCCTCGCCGGACCCTATTGTGCGATGATTCTCGGTGATATGGGCGCGGAGGTCATTAAGATTGAGCGTCCGGGCATCGGCGATCAATCCCGCCAATGGGCACCCCCGTTTATCGGCGATCAGAGTTGCTATTATCTAGCGGTCAATCGCAATAAGCGTGGCATCGCCCTGAACATCACCGCACCCGAAGGACGCGACATCATCTACAAGCTGATCGAAGATTCCGATGTGTTTCTGACCAACCTCGCCACCACACAATCCCTGCAAAAATACGGCATTGATTATGAAACCTTGCGGGAGATTAACCCGCGCCTGATTTACGCCTCCATCAGTGGCTATGGGCGCACCGGACCGCGTGCCGGACAACCCGGATATGATCTGGTTTCACAGGCGGAATCCGGCACAATGGCGATTACGGGCGAAGTCGGCGGCGCACCGATGCGCTTCCCGACACCCATTGCCGATATGACCTGCGGATTGTTCACGCTCATTGGCATTTTAGGGGCGCTCAATGCCCGCCACAGCAGTGGCAACGGACAATTTCTCGATAGCTCCCTGCAAGAAGGTCAGATGACGTGGCTGGAAAATTATGCCGGAGAATTTTTCGCTGATGGAGAAGACCCGCCCCGCCGTGGCAATCGGCATCCACAGGTCGTCCCTTACGAAGCGGTACAGGGAAGCGAAGGCGATTGGTTCATTCTCGGTGTCGGCTCGGATAACATCTGGCAGGCATTCTGCAAATATGTGAATCGGGATGATCTTGCACAGGATGAACGCTTCACCACCAACGCCAAGCGCATCGCCCATTATGACGCGCTTTTGCCAACGATCCGTGACATCATCAAACAACGTCCCACCGATGAATGGCTAACTGCTCTGCGCGAGGTGGGCGTACCCTGTGGACGGATTAATACGGTAAAAGAAGCCCTGACTGATCCGCATGTTATCGAACGTGGCATGATTATCGAGTTAGATCATCCGGCAATCGGCATGGTGAAATCGCTCGCCACCCCAGTTCACCTGTCAGATAACCCGCTGGTCTATCGTCGTCACCCACCGACGCTTGGCGAACATACCGATCAAGTTATCGCGGAACTTGGCTTTAGCCCTGAGCAAATCTCGCAGTTACATCAACAAGGAGTCATCGCATGAGCCATTTAGACCGTTTTCCGAAACTCACCGAAGCCGAATATAGACACATCCTGAGGACTCCAACCGGGAAAGTGCGTTGCGTTATTGATACCGACGCACGCAACGAAATCGACGATCAATTTGCGCTGGCATGGGCATTATTGTGTCAGGATCAACTGCAAATTGAAGCTATGTACGCCGCGCCATATTCGTTCCGTAATCGGCTGGAAGAAATCC
Source organism: Aggregatilineales bacterium (assembly GCA_040219275.1). Taxonomy (GTDB): domain Bacteria; phylum Chloroflexota; class Anaerolineae; order Aggregatilineales; family Phototrophicaceae; genus JAVJSU01. Next base: position 44,654 of record JAVJSU010000058.1, read on the forward strand.
GCCACGCCGCGCAGATTCGTCAGCAGGCGAGAACACCCGACCCCAACGAACGAGCATTGCTCAATCGCTATTCCGGTCAGTTAGATCGTCTAGCATCAAAGGGACTGGACGTTTTCGACGATGCACAGATTGACCCGCAAAACGTCACGATGGTCTCGCCTGCGGTGGGCATGGAAAAAAGTTATGAGGAAATTCTGATCTGCTATGACAAGCTCGGCATGGATCACGGTGATAAAGTCTTTCGTGGTTCAGATCGCTATTTAGGCTCCTACGATACGCCTGTAGAAAGCGACACGGTAACACACTTAATCGCGCTTGCCCGCACCGCCACGCCCGACGATCCGCTGTATATTGTGGCAATCGGCGCACCGACCAACATTGCCTCTGCCCTGCTCCTCGCGCCGGAGATCATCCGCAATATCGTCGTCACATGGACAGCGGGCTACCCGACGACGATCATGGACAAATTTCAAGAGTCGTTCAACATGGAACAGGACATGCTCGCCTCACAATTGCTGTTTGATAGTGGCGTGCCAATGGTGTATTTGCCCGGTTTTCATGTCGGCGCACAACTGAGCCTCTCCCTGCCAGAAATGGACGCATGGGTGAAAGGTCAGGGTGCTATGGGCGATTATTTATATGAACTTTACACCAACAATCCACATTATCCATTTCAAGGGTTGGACGATCACTTCGGGCGTACATGGATCATCTGGGACTTAATCAATTTCGCGTGGTTGATGCAACCGGATTGGGTGCCAAGTTATTTTATCGACGCGCCTTACCTCACGGACGATCAAAAATGGATACGCAAAGACAAACCGCGCCACCTGATGCGCGAGGGCCTGGACATTAATCGTAACGCGATTTATCGTGATTTCTTTGCCAGATTAGCCCAACACGCCAGCAAATGAGCGAGGGTGCGATGTTAAATTTGCCAGAAGAATATATTCGTCTGCATCCCGACGTTGAGGCGATGTTGACCTCAGAGCGCCAACTTTATATCGGCGGGCGCTTCGTTCCCGCCCAGAGTAGCAAGACATTCACGAGCATTGATCCATCAACAGAGCAGATCATCGCGCACGTTTCTGAAGGCGACAAAGCCGATGTCGATTTAGCCGTCCGCGCCGCACGACGCGCCTTCGAGGGGGATTGGCGACACAAACTGACCGCTTCCGAACGGAGCAAACTCATCTGGCGATTGGCGGATTTGATCGAGGAACGGAGCGAAATTCTGGCGCAATTAGATTCGCTGGATACGGGTAAGCCCTATCAAACGACCCTGACCTCGGATGTGCCGCTTTCTGCCGAGCATTTTCGATACTACGCGGGTTTCCCGACCAAAATCGAAGGCGCGACCATTCCGGTCAGCACGCCGGGTATGTTCAACTATACCCTGCGCGAACCCATCGGCGTGTGTGGCTTAATCGTCCCGTGGAATTATCCGCTGTTGATGGCAAGTTGGAAAATCGCGCCTGCATTGGCGGCGGGCAATTGCATCATCCTCAAACCCGCCGAGCAAACCCCTTTGAGCGCGTTGTATCTGGCGCAATTGTTTGAAGAAGCTGGCTTTCCGCCTGGGGTATTTAACGTCATCAATGGCTTTGGTAGTGTGGTTGGCGCGACACTGGTGGAACATGCAGGAGTCAACAAAATTGGCTTTACGGGCAGTGTGGCGACGGCGAAAACCATCATTCGCGCTTCTGCGGATACTTTAAAACGCGTTTCGCTCGAACTCGGCGGCAAGAGTCCTAACATCGTCTTTGCAGATGCTGACCTTGATAAAGCGAGTATCGGCGCGACATGGGCGATTTTCGGCAATAACGGTCAATCCTGTACGGCGGGGGCGCGTTTATACATCGAACGTAAAGTGTTCGATAAAGTTGTGCAAAATATGGCGGACGAAGTCTCCAAAATCAACGTTGGTCCGGGGATGAACACCCAACAACCAACGCTCGGTCCGGTCATCAGCGAGACGCAAATGAAGCGCGTGATGGGCTACGTTGAAGATGGATTTCAGGGTGGCGCGGAAGCTGTGACCGGTGGCAAACGCCTGACCGATACGGGCTATTTCATCGAACCGACGATCTTCGTCAACACGCGTGATGACATGAAGATCAACCGCGAGGAAATTTTCGGTCCGGTGGTGTGCGCCATGCCCTTTGACGACGCGGATGACATCCTTAAACGCGCCAATAACACCGATTTCGGACTGGCGGCGGGCTTGTGGACGAGCAACTTAAGCAAAGCCCATCGTTTTGCGGCGGCGTTGCAGGCGGGGACGATCTGGATTAACACATGGGGAGATACAGATGCCGCGTCGCCATTCGGGGGCTATAAGCAAAGCGGTCACGGGCGCGAAATGGGCAAAGAAGCCATCGACCTCTATAGCGAAGTCAAAAGTGTCTGGATCAAAACCGATGGCTAAGGCAATTTCTATCGGTAAATTCCGCGCCTTGCAACGGGCGAGCACCGCTGATGGCATTTTTACTGTGCTGGCGATTGACCATCAAGACTCGCTCCGGCGGGCGTTAAATTCAGAGTCACCGGATAGCGTGACCGATGCAGAGATGATCGCCTTCAAGATGCAGGTGGTTTCCACACTCTGGGACGAGGCAAGCGGCGTTTTGCTTGATCCGGTCTATGGCACGGCGCAAATCATCGCACAGGGATTGCCCAAACAGGTGGGCTTGCTGGCGGAGTTAGAAAAAGCCGATTACAACATGCAACCCCTGCCCCTCGCGGTAGATATTCGCCCACACTGGAGCGTCAGTAAGATCAAACGCATGGGCGCGGACGGCGTAAAGCTCTTCTATTATTACGATCCCGATGATGCTCATTTATGCGCGAAACAGGACGCGACCATTCAGCAAGTCGTCGCTGATTGCACATCATATGACATTCCGCTCTACGCTGAACCGATTATCACCGACACATCGCCAGAAAATCGTCAGCGTAAGGTGATCGAATCCGCCGTCAAGAGTGACCAACTCGGCGCGGATATTCTTAAACTGGAATTTCCGTTAGACGTTCGCGCATATCCCGATCACGCCGATTGGCAATCCGCCTGTGAATCGCTGTCGCAAGCTACCAATGCGCCATGGGTTTTACTAAGCGCAGGGGTGGATTTTGAGATTTTCTGTCAGCAAGTAGAAATTGCCTGTAAAGCGGGGGCGTGTGGTTATATCGTCGGGCGGGCGGTTTGGGGCGATGCCTGCACCATTGCAGAGCATGATGCGCGTGAACACTGGCTAAAATCCACCGGACGCGAACGCCTGCATCGCTTGAACGCCATCGCCGCGAAATATGCCACATCATGGACAACGATTTATCAACCCGCCCCCATCAATACCACATGGTATGCCGATTATCCTGATTTTAATAACATGAATTCTGTTTAAAGTGAGCATTCGTGAAATATAGCCGTTAGCCGTTAGCTCTTAGTTTGAAAAACAATGCTTTTGCTAAAAGCCAAGAGCTAAGAGCTTCCAATATTCAAGGTATTTGACCACAAAACGACTGTCATTCATGATCGTTTGCTTATCCAGAACTGACGTTAATAACCAATAAGTGAGTATTCCACATGTCTACACAAGCCACAATCACGCTCAATCCACAACACATCATCGGTGAAGTCCACGACTATCTTTATGGTGCAAATCTGGAACATATCGGACAGTCCATCTATGGTGGTGTCTGGGCGGAGATGTTGCGAGATCGCAAATTCGCCGGAAACGACCATATGTATACCGACGTGAGTGAAGGCTTGCATAATGTGCATCCGGGTATTGGCGTGGTCGTCCCGTGGGAAGCGGTTAATCCTGACTATGAGAAGGTATTATTTGTGCATGACAACACCACCTTTTATACAGGTCGGCAATCGCAACGTATTACCCTCCGGCAGAGTGATGGTCAAGCGCACGGTATCCAACAGGCGGGGTTATACGTGCAGGCGGGTCACGCTTATGAGGTACGTGTGGTGCTCAAAGGCGAAGGTCAAACGGTAACGGTGAGTCTCGGCGACGGCGAATGGACGATTGATGCGGTTGCGAATGATTGGACGACTTACGAGCACACCTTCACGCTCAATTCAACCCATCCGAATGGCGCGTTGCAAATTACGATTTCCGACACGGGTAATTTGTGGGTGGGGTGCGCCTCGGTCATGCCCTCCGACCATCAAAAAGGCTTTCGTGCAGATGTGATAGACGCGCTTAAAGATTGGACACCCACATTTTTACGCTGGCCCGGTGGGAATTTCGTCTCCGCCTATCATTGGCAGGACGGCATCGGCGATAGGGACAAACGCCCTGCCTATCTTGATCCGGCTTGGTGGCTCTGGGAGTCGCATGATGTGGGGATGGATGAATTTATCGACTTGTGTCGGCTGGTTGGTTCAGAGCCAATTTTAACGATCAATATGGGTGATGGCACGATTGAAGAAGCCGTCGCGTGGGTCGAATATTGCAACGGGGATGCCTCCACAAAATTCGGCGCGATGCGAATCGCCAACGGACAACCCGACCCGTATAACGTCAAAGTCTGGTTCGTCGGCAATGAGCAATTCGGCAACTGGCAGGTCGGGCATGTTGATGCGGAAACCTACGCCCGCATGTATCTGCAATTTGCAAGAGCGATGCGCGAAGTCGACCCGACTCTCACCTTGATTGCGGTGGGTGTGCCCACAGATGTATACGGTCATTGGAACGAACTCGTGCTCAAAATCGCAGGCGAAGATATGGATCAATTTAGCGTGCATTATTATTCGATTCGCACGGAAAAATGGGAAACCCCTCCCCCACGCGAGATGATGTTTCTGCCTAAAATCGCCGCCGCGCATGAAGTTTCACAGATGCTGGACGACACATTGGCGATCATGGACGCGTCCTCGTCAAAACCTATACCTATCGCCTTCGATGAGTGGAACACGTATTATGGCGCGAAAGGTCCCGGTTATATCGACGACTATAATCTGGCGGACGCACTCTATACAGCAGGATTGATGAACGCGTGCATCCAACGCTGTGATCGCATCAAAATGAGCGCCATTTATAACCTCATCAACGTCATGGGCAGTTATCTTGTCTATCCGCTGTATGAGTGGGAGGCTGTGAATCTGGGGCGTGGTGGCGGTTGGGTTCCGGTTTCATTGGGCGATTCCCCCGTTGCGCCGTCTGTTGTGAAGATGCCATCCACGCTCGTCATGGAATTGATGACCAAATACCGCGGCAAACACGCCGTACACTGCGCCGTAGACAGTCCGACATTTTCCAGCCCTGCAATTGGCAATCAGCCCGCCTTTGATGCCGTCCCGATGATTGATGCGTCGGCAACGCTTGACCGTGATACAAACACGCTGTATCTCGCGCTTGTCAATCGGGATGTGAAGGCAAGCATTGAGGTCACCTTAACGGGCATCGATTCGCCTACTAGTGCGACGATCTATACCGTTACCGGAAAAACGCCGCTCTCAAAAAATGACGCATCCACCCCATATGAAGTTGTCATCCAACAAGAAGCAATTGAATTAGCCGCTGGCAAAATCACAATTTCACCGCACACATTTATGATGCTGGTGATTCCAATAACGTAAAGGTTTCTCCACGATTTAATTAACTATACTTCAGCAGAGGGCAAGCGACGGTTATCCGGCAGGCTAGCGTTATGTGACAACCTGCCCAACGATGGTAAATTTTTGATACCAACTCATTTTACTTCCGCCATCGAAGGTGCATCCATGCTACTACGTCGCTTTATGCTATTATTCGTTTTCGTCATGTGTTGTGTATTGGGTATTATTCCTATATCTGCAACGAGCGACGGCTGGATACTCTACGGCAATGAACCCCAGTTTGCGAATAACATCATCCTGACCATCGACGATGCCTCGATTGAATCCAACGTTCGCATCATGTTCGAGTACCTGAGGGATCGTGGGATGACGGCGACATTTTTCCCGAACACCCACTACATCAACCACCAAGATTCCCAACTGTGGCGCGATATTGTGAGTGCTGGCTTTGAGATTGGCTATCACACACGCAATCACAATTCCTACCTGACTCCCGAACAACTCAGCGCAGATTTCACCCTTTTTCAGGAAGAAATCCGTACCACCTTACAAAATCCATCCTATACCATTCGCTATGTGCGCCCGCCCAACGGCGTTTGGAATGCGGATTGGCTGACGTGGGCGAGCGACAATCACCTGATGACGGTGCGCTGGAACATCACGAGTGAGACGGAAGACATCGGCTACATGAATGGGGTTTTACACAATCGCACACAGGGCGGGAGCATCCTTCTACTGCATACCGGAAGTAATGATGTTCAGTGGCTACAAACCAATCTGCCCTATTTAGTGGAAATGAGGGACGACCAGCAGAATCCATATCACATCACCAGCATAACCCGTGCTTTTAACGATTAATCACCTATCCAAAGAGGAGCTTGCTATGAACCGAACCAAGTTTTTTACGATGACTTTCTTGCTATTCGCATTTTCGCTGATGCTCACCGCGCCAGCCCATGCACAGGAGGATGACTACGACAATCAAAACCGTCATCCGCACATTATTTACGGTAATGATCCCGCACTCGCCAATAATATTGTGATGATGGTGGATGACAACGTCTATGAAGGCAACATTCGCTACTGGTTTGATTTATTCGAGGAACGTGGCATCAAGGCGACATTTTTCCCGCATACCGCCTATATGCTCGATCAAGACTATCAGTTATGGCGTGATATTGTCGCGGCGGGACACGAAATCGGCTATTTCACCCGTCAGCATCAACACGGCTTTAGTGCGGAAGAATTTATGGCAGATTTTCTCCTATTTCGGGACGAACTCCGCATGATTCTGGACGACCCCAATTACGAAATCCGCTACGCTAAACCCGCCTGCTGGTATTGGGAACATCCGTGGTTTGATTGGCTAGAAGAAGCCAACGCGCTTTACGGGGTTCAGGGGGTACGGGTCAATATTCTCGGTCCAACGCCGAGCATCAATTATATGGAAGGTGTTTTTAACAACACGATAGCCGGAGGAACGATTATCTCGCTCATCCCCTTCCCCGATCAAATGGCGTGGTTGGATGCGAACATCACAGCAATCGAAGCCTTGATCGCACCAAATGGACAACCTTATCGCATTACCTCGTTGACGAACGCCTTGAACGACTGACCTAATCCCGGATTTTAGAAACGACATGGGGTAACGGAACAGGCGTTACCTCATTGTGATGGCGGCGCTATTCATTGGCGACTGCACTCTGCAACGTGAGCGAACTTTTTATGTCTGGCTTGGAGAGGAACATTACACCTACGGCAAAAACGCCGAGAATCATCGCGACCCATAACACCATGTCATAATTACCGAAACGATCATAGAGTAACCCTGCCCCGACGGGCGCAAGGGTTCCGGCGATAGTAAGGAAAATCGACATCACACTAGAAATCCGCCCATAATGGGACGCGCCAAACAGTTCCGCGATAACGCTTGCCCGTGCGAGAGTCTTCGCGCCGTATGATGTGCCGAAAATCACCAGAAAAATGCCGACAATGAACAGTGAGATACCCGGCAGAAAAAACATGATAGACAAAGCCTGCATGACAAATACGCCCGTGACCATCGTCCGTGCAGAAAAGCGTGCCTCCAATGGTGCGAACACCACGCGTCCCGCCACTTGCATTAAGCCAATCGTCCCGCTTGCCCATGCCGCCCGACTCGGATTGATGCCGTTGTCGATCAATAACGGGATGAAATGCACACGGATGGCGGCAGATGATAATGCAGATAACCCGAAAGCAACGGTAAGCACCCAGAAAAAACGACTGTGCAGGGCATCACCGAGTGAAAAACTTACCGGCGCGGACTGATGAATCTCAATCGCGTTGTCTTCACCGTCAGGAACCAAGCCGAGGTCAGCCGGGCGACGGCGCAAAATGAGCGCATGTAAGGGAATGGTCGTCACGCCGAGAAAAATGCCAAGTAGCAGAATCGCATCCCGCCAGCCAACAGCATTCAGCAAATAATCAGAAAACGGCACAAAAATGGTGCTCGCCAGACCTGCCGCAAAGGTGATGATCGCCAGTGCCCTGCCCCGTCGCCGGACGAACCACGTCGCCATCACTGCGAAAGCCGGCTCATACAGCACCATCGACGCACATAAGCCCAAGCCCGCCCACACGAGATAAAATTCCCATTGTTGATTAACCTGCGACCAGCCCATCACCAATATGCTGGCACAGATCGACCCTAAAGTCATCAACAGGCGTGAGCCATACTTGTCCACCCAATTGCCAACTGGAAACGCCATCGCCGCCATCACCAGCAGACCTAATGAAAATCCACCCGTCAAATCGGTGCGAGACCAGCCCAGTTCCGCCTCCATCGGGGTGATGAATACCGAAAAGGCATAGTAAATTATGCCATATGAGATTGTCTCGGTGATTGCCAGCGTGACGGTAATGATCCAGCCGTAATACAACGTTTTACGTCGCGTTTGCATATGAGATTTTATCCACGCAGAAGGGTAAAATAGCTATAAAAAGAGGGTCTACACATTGATAGACCCTCAAAGTATCACACATTAGGAACAGCAGGTATCATCACAACCACAGGTCGTAGAGCGTACGCCGTCGCCACAACAGTCATCACCACAACCGCAAGATGTATCTACATTAGACGACACTTGAATCAGTTGTAGCGGGCTGGCTTTCACCGCGATATTGCTCACAGAAAGAAACGCGGGCGCGGATTGTATAGACGCGGACGGACTGCAACACGCCCCACCTTCACCGCCCAAATCGGTGCTACATACGCCAGTTTCCGGCAGATTGAGTTGAACATCCCGTGCGGATTCCCAATCGCCGACCAGCCCCGCCACCACCGAACGCACCTGTTCGTAGCCTGTCGCCAGCAAGAATGTCGGCGCACGTCCATAGCTTTTCATGCCAACGATGTAAAAGTCCTTTTCAGGATGGCGTAACTCAGCTTCACCGTGCGGTCTGACCGTGCCACAGCTATGAATATTCGGGTCAATCATCGGACCGAGTTCACGGGTGCTTTCCAACGCGGGGTCAAGTTCAAGCCGCAACTCACGGAGCATCTCAAGATCAGGACGTGAACCCGTTGTGGCGATCACTTCATCCACGATCAACGTTTCCTGACCATCCGGTGTATCGCCGACGACTTCAAGATTACCGGATTGCAATGACATTTGGCCAATTCGGAACGGCGCGACAATCCGAATTGCACCAGAATTCACCTGCGCTTTAATACGCGAACCCAATTGTCCGCGTGCTGGCAACGCGTCATCATCTTGCCCACCATATACACGCTGTAAATTGGCGCTTCGCATCACCCAGAATGCCTGAGTTTGCGGATAATCCTGTTGGAGTTTAGCAATATCGAGCAAGGCGTTAATGGCGGAGTGTCCACTCCCGACGACCATCACGCGTTTGTTGGCATAGCGCGCTTTATCTTGACCGAAAACATCGGGCATCCCGTAAAAGATACGATCCGCATGGCGCTTTTCGCCGATTGCAGGCAACCCGTTCGCGCCGATGGGATTCGGGTTGTGCCATGTGCCGGATGCGTCAATCACTGCCCGCGCTTCGATCAGATTTTCACGTCCGTCGGCATATTCGATGTGCAGAATAAACGGCGCATCATCCCGCCCGTTATCTTTCATCTTGTCCACATTGCTCCGGCTGATGGCGACTACCCTAGCATTTAAGTGGATTGCATCACTGACTTCCGGTAACTCAGAAAACGGGAGCAAATATTTTTCCCGTAGATCATTACCTGTCGGTAAATCTTTTTCCGGTGGCATCTGCCATCCATGTTTTTCCAGCAAACGTACAGATGCCCCATCAACCGTGAATTCCCACGGCGAGAATAGCCTTACGTGTCCCCAATGGCGGATATTCGCGGCGATGGATTCCCCGGCTTCAAACAGAACCGGCGTTTCGCCACGTTCGATTAAATGTGCGACAGCGGCTAAACCAACCGGTCCACCGCCAATGATTGCTACAGGAAGCGTTTTTGCATTCATGATAATTGTCCCTTATCGTAATTTTACGATGAATGTAACCAAAAAAATTTGCCTTATATCGTAGAAATACGATTATTCAGGCGAAAAAAAGAGTCTACCACCCCTACCCTACACTAGAAAGACAGGCTAACTTTTTTCTTGAACCACGACAACGTCTCATCGCAGATACAATAACTTGTCGCCGGTCCTTCAATGGAACCACAAATCAAACCAACATCACGCAACACCTTCAGATGCTGAGAAACGGTCGCCTGCGCTAGCGGGAGCACATCCACGATATCACCGGTGAAGCATTGCGGATGGTCACTCAGGAAGCGCACAATTTGCATCCGCGCTGGATGACCAAACGCTTTCATTAGTGCGGTTAGGCGTTCATCTTCGGTTGTGAGGTTGTAAGTTTTAACTGCTTGTTTTATGACCATAATCGTAATTTTACGATAAAGATGAAATTTGTCAAGCGATTGATTCGAGTCTCGCCTCAAATTCATCTATTCATCGCTAATTGATAAGAATTTGAACGGGCAAGCGACCAAGCACGAGTTCGTCGCCACGTCGCAATGGTTGAGGAATAAACGGCTCCATGCGTTGACCACGTAAGTAGGTGCCATTGGTACTATCCAGATCGGTGATAAATAAACGTCCGCCACCCAAAAGGTTAATCTGTGCATGTAAGCGGGAAATTCCGCGTAACATGCCGCCATAATGGAGGAGGTCAACATCAATATGTTGGTCACTATTGGGATCAGATCGCCCTATGATGAGTGAAGTATTTTCCACGAGCGAGAAATGCTCTGACATCCCTCGAATGAGAAAAATAAGCTCATGAGTCTTGTGTAATGGAGGCGCATCGTGCTCAGAAACCTTTTGTAAATCAAGCATCATGCGTAAACGGGCGCTCGTCTCTGGCAAAACAGCGGTATCTAAATCAGGGGCAGTTGATTTTGGTAAATTGTAAGTCATCATTGCATTATCCTCATAATTATCATCAAAAAGACGGAAAAATTAATCTTGCTAAACGCGAATGCAATGTACGCGTAGCGGTTCAATTATGCACAGATGCAAACGCCACAAGAGGGCTGTACTCAGTGAGACAAAACCCAGCAACAACAATAAGCTACTCAGTTCGACCATAGCGCCGGAAGAAAACGTTACAGGTGCCATGATAAAAGTAAATGGTTGAACCAATACGTCTGTCACGGGGAAAATGATCGCAGAAACCAAGCCACTTTCCACAGCAACGTTCGCCAGTTTAGCCACAAATCGTATTGCGAGCATTAGCGTAATCAATATCGCAACCGTTGCGCTAAACTTCAGGAAAAAAAGTGAGTTTTGTCTTGAAGTTGTGTTTTCACAGTTGATTTTCATAATGACCTCGCATACTTCTTTAATACGTATATTTTAAAGAGGGAAACTACCTGTTAGCCAGTTTCCCTCTCATATGATTAAATTTAGCCTTCACGCTCAATGGTTGTTACGTGGCGTGTGCTCCGTGATCCTGCAAACAAAATACGGAACAACGAAACCACTGCCCATGCCCCCAGCAGATAAACGACTGCCGCAAAGATTGAGGCAGTGTCTACAACGGAGCCGGTGTCCAATGCAGGCGAGCCAACGATCCCGGCAAACGGTGAGACAAAAACATCCGTGATGCTATAAATTAGATCGACGAAACCATTTTGGGGATTTGCCGCCATCAACATCAATGCGAAGCGAAAAACGATAAGCCCGACTAAAACAGCAGTGAGGAGCCAGAGTAGCATTGTGATGCGTGATACCAGAATGGTGCGCGTGTTTGGTGTAACTTCTACCACACGTTGCCGTTGTGCATAGCCACGTCCACGAACTTCACGTACTTGTTCTTTGTGTTCTAATGACATTTGTAAACCTCCGAAAGGTTATGTTTCTAGGCTTCAGGTGTATTGCGTTTTAACTGAATGAGCACGGCTGAAATATTGTCTTTACCACCAGCCGTCTTTGCGGCATCCACTAGCAAATCACAGGCAATTTGCGGTGATTTCGCGTCGCTAATGATGGTCAAAATTTCGCTATCTTCAAGTTCATTGGTCAACCCATCGGAACATAGCAACAAAAACGCGTCACTGGTGATTTCGGTATTGAACGTATCGACCTTAATACTGGTATCTATGCCGATTGCCTGAGAAAGCATATGCTTATACGGATGATTTTCCGCTTCCTCTTTGGTGATTGCCCCCGCGGAGACCAACATCTGTACGACACTTTGATCCTGTGTAATCTGATAGATGTCGTCCTTAATGATGAGGTAAGCACGGCTATCACCGACATTCGCAATATACGCCTTATCATTGACGACAACCGCAACGACCAGTGTCGTACCCATGCGCTCTGGTTTGGGGCGATCCCCGCGCACTACGCGATTGGCAGTTTCAAGGGCTTTCGTCAGCCATTCTGTATAAGAGTCATCCAGTTCACCATTTGCAGAAGCAATCCCATTAATCACTTCCTGCACCGCTGTCTGGATCGCCATCCGGCTGGCGACTTCGCCTTCACGGTGTCCGCCCATGCCATCTGCAATCGCATAAATGCCAACTGATTGCAGTGCATCGCCGGACGCGACATTCATATCAACTGCCGCGGCGCTGTCTTCGTTATTTTCGCGCCTGTTGCCCTTATCAATTGCTAGACCAATATTTTGAGAAAGATTTTTTTCAGAGTTTGCCATCATGTTCACTCCATTTTTGGGAGACTATTATCAATCTTCATGCGCGGTCAGATAACAACTTTTAAGAAACGTGATGTTTAGAAAAGGGGCGATGAACTCTACAACATCACCCCTATAAGCCAACGTCTTCAGGTGGGGAGAACACGTTGTTACTTATCAAGAATTAGAGTGCGCGCCGTCCGAAAAACAACGCGGCAACAAACAGTACTAAGAACAGGAAGAACAGAAGTTGTGCAATGCCAACCGCCGCCCCGGCAACACCGCCAAAACCAAACACCGCGGCAACAAGTGCGATCAAGAAAAATAACAGCGCCCAACTTAACATTTGATTTTTCCTCATGGTGTGTCGTCAGTATTGAACTAAGTGTATGTCAACGCACATCTATTCTCATGAGCACATTGAGGCAATCGAGGATAGGTCATATGGGTGATTTAATGGGGGGTGTGAGGATCATACTTGTGAGAAATGCGATTGATGCGATATGTCGGTTCTATGCTGTACAATAGAACCTAAACGCACACGAGGATGTAGCCATGTACGCGGCACAACTTGAAGAAACTATCGAGATGAGCGAATCAGAGTATCTGGTGTTTGACGCGGAAAGCGAAATCAAACACGAATATCGCAAAGGGCAGGTTTATGCGATGACGGGCGGTAGCGTGCGTCATGGGATTATTACAGCAAACACAATTATCCACTTAGGTAACAAATTAAGTGGTAAAGATTGCACGGTTACGAGTCCAGACGTGCGGGTACACATTGCCAGCAAAGGCACCTATCGTTATCCTGATGTGACAGTCTTCTGCGGTGATCCATCGTATCTGGATGGTCGTACAGACACAATCATAAATCCAATTATACTGGTGGAGGTGTTATCCCCTGCCACAGCGCTTAAGGATCGTAACGAAAAACTCGAAGAATATATCCAGATTGAAACCCTACAAGCCTACCTGCTCGTCTCACAGGATGAAGCGCGGGTCGAACGATACATGCGCCATGAAACGGGGGAGTGGCTCTATAGCATTGCGCGCGGGCTAGAAAATGAACTTGCCTTACCCTTTATTGAGTGCACACTCAACCTCTCTAACGTGTACCAGAAAGTCACATTTGAGACCCCTGATGCCTGACGAATCCCAACAAATTAAGCCTTAGCGGAAATCAAAAAAGCGGAAACGCAGGGTTGCATTTCCGCTTTCATCACCACAAAAATCATCTCATCGCCAAATAATACAAATTTCGGAATGACTTCTTAGCTGGCTTTTGCTGGTTGAAGATGAATTGACTTGTACTGAATCACGTCGGGATAGAGCTTGTGCCAGCTCAAGAGTTGCTCTTTAAAAAGGACAGGTTGAATTTGGCACAACGGTGAATAAGGTACACTTATATCCACCCCGATAAGTTGATGATTGCACCCACACAGCGGACAGCACATAATCTCAAGTCTGTCATGGACAGATTCGACAACAGATTGGGGCAAATTATCAGCGATAACCAGTTTGAAATTCTTCTGTAGATGTGGCAACGTAGTCGGCATGGTGTTTTGTTCTCCATTTACGGATACATAACGAGAATGACAGATCCAATAGGGTGGAAGATAGTCGTAAAATTCACGATTCTACCGCGCCATAAACATAATGTTGAGGCGCTCCCCCAATACGAACCCATTAATTATAGCGGGTATTGATGAGAATAGACCGTATCCACATCGAGAAACAACCTTCAATTACATTCTGTGTCTTGATTTGTCCCGCATAAATACAATCCGCCCCCTAGCAGATGTAGAGGACGGATCGAAGTTTTACGGGATGATTGTGCTCAATTATCGCTTATGGGGTCGGCGGAGCGGCGACACCCCCATTAACAAATTGCAATCCGAAAACCACCGGATTTAACACGGATTGGATGGCTTGCAATCCTGCTTGGTCTGTCACAATGACTACATTTGCCTGTACGGTTGCGTCGTTGTTTTGGGTGGCGACGACGATTGTCAATAATTCACCATCAAAGTAAATATATTGATAATAACCGGGCAAAATTTCATCCGATTGTACGAGCGGCACGGCGAAATCTTCGCCCTGTGTGATTACCAGTGCTTCGTTAATGCCGACTTCAATATCTGCATCAGCGCCCGTCGATACGCCATAGATCAGGCTACCGGTTTCCGGGTCTTCAAACAGATTGAACATGTCGTTGGTGTTGTCTGTCCATCCGGCTGGAATGGGGATATTGAATGTCTCAGCAGGGTTGGCAACCAGGATGGTGAAATCTACTGTCATGGTGTCGATACAGCTTGCATCCGGTTCCTGTGTAGGATCACCGAGGAATTCCGCCATAATCGTCAACGGGCAAGGGCTAATCCCAAAAATCGCGCCGTGTCCTGAACCGGGGAATGTGTAGGAATACGCATTCGTCATTTCGACCAGTGCTACATCTGCATAAGATGGGGGTGTGATCGGGTCAAACTGACCGGAAAGCGCCAATACAGGGATGTCTGTGGCGACGGGTTCATCCGCAAAATCGCCGATTTGCTCAACATTCCAATCTTCACATTGGTTCGGGTAGTCCTGCCACGCTAGAGCAGATGCCGCAAATACACGCGCATCTACCCCGTCACTAGAAACATCATCAGACGTGTAGTCGAGTCCGTCTTCGGCACAAAGCACCGCATACTGCATCGCAATTGCGTTCGTGCGGTCAATCGCCAGTGCGCCACCGATCAATTCAAACCACGAAAAATTACCATTCGCCATCGCATCAATGTATCCGGGCATTTGCAACGGGAACGAGTACATCGCGCTGAAGATGATATTCACCATGGCATCGCCTGTGATAAGCGCTTCGTAAGTTACGTCTTCTAAATCAGGATCACTGATCGTCACCGTCGCCGGATTCTCGTTTAAGGTGTCAATCAGCGTGTAAAAATCACTTTCCAGATCAGGAAACGCGACAGAACATTCCGCTGAGGCGGCACAAGCTATGAACATCTCATCAAAAACGCGTTGCGCGGTGGTCGGTACTTCACGCATAAAATTCTGGTTGAGCGGGGCAACAGCATCCAGCACAACCGCCCGCAGACGGTCACCCTGATCGCGCAATAAATGCTGTCCGAGCATTGCGCCATATGAAACACCGTAAAAATTATATTCCCCCGTGTAACCGAGCGCATCGACAATAAGCGGCACATCGGCGGCGTTCTCAATGCTATCGAAGGCATCAAAATTTACACCTTCGTCAATTAAGCGCGTGCGACAGGCATTGACAACTTCAATTTGTATTGCCAGCGATTCCTCTGCACTTATGTCCTGATTCAGTAATTCGATTCCCCGATCAGTCAATTCAGGGCAAGTGAGGCTCGGTTCGGAAAATAGCGTGCCGCGTTGCTCAATCAGGATAACATCCCGCTCCTGCCGATAAAAATCCGTCACGGCGGGAAGTAGTTCGCCGAATAACGTCAACGTAGAACCACCGGGTCCACCCTGCGTCATCACCAGTGGATCATCGGCGGGGTTAGCGGCGGGACTATTGAATACTGCGACGGCAATGCGAATGGTCGCACCGTCCGGCGCACTATGGACTTCAGGTACGGTTACATACCCGCAAGTAATGTCTGTGCCTTCAACATATCCGGCGGGAATGTCAAATGCACACGAAGTTTCTTCATAAGTGCCAGCAGAGCCTTCCTGCGCCTGTAATGCCATCCCTGAAAGTAGGGTCATCAGCGCCACAATCAGTGCAAACAAACGGGAATTTTTCATCAGATCTCCTGTAAGCTATACATACAATAAGTCAATTTGCTGAGGCATTATGTACCCTCATTGATATAACCTTATCCACCAATTATGGAGAACTTATGTACGTTCTATGAATAGGCAATGGGGTTTTGCGACTCGTAAATCCATATTCATGGCTCAGGTATATTTAGCCTATGATTGCCCTACCTTGAGTGGAGAAAGGTCGAAGGCGCACGACTCACCCGTTCAAGCAGTTATCGCAAACTCGCAGAAACAAAAAGCAGAAACGCATGATACAAGTTTCCGCTTTATCAGTTCCATATTCTGCGATCTCTTGATTAGATGCTCGTATTATGAGCGAGTGCCGCGTCACGTTGGGATGAGGAAACGCTATGTTTTGCGACTATTTCCCGACACTTTTCGATCAAATCTTGTAGGTTGTCTGGATATGCATAATGCTCCATGAGTTTACCAACCCACTTCTGCCCGAATCGAACGTGCATGGTTTCATCCATAATGTCATACATGATCGCCTGTGCCGATTCCATATCATTCTGCGCTAAGTATTTTTGATAGCTGGCATGTTTCAGCTTGAACGAATCCGCTTCAATCACATAGGTTAAAGCACAATAACGGATCAGCGGGTCAAATAATTGTCGCCAACCGTAACTACCAATCGAACTGGGAAAGTCTGAAATATGATACCCGAGCTGATTGAGCCGATTTTCTCCTAGCTCAGAATGACGGATTTCATCCCAACAATGACGGGAAATATCAAAGTAGAATTCCCAATCAAAATCGTCTACTTCCCATAACATGGTTGCGAGTGTTTCCGCCGCTTGCATTTCCTGAACATAATTTGAGAATTGCCACAGCATATATTCCATGAGGTTGTTTTCATCCGGTAAGGATAAGCCCCCGACCTGAACAGTAAAACGCTCGTCACGTTTTGCTTCTGAAAATGGCAGGAGTGAACTATACCCCGGTGGCGGCGGTGGAAAAGCACTCACCTGCCCATCACCGTTGATGCCACCCATTGCGAGGATCGTATCCTGCGCGAATTGCATCCAGCGTTGTACCTGTCGGCGCTTTTCGCCTGTATCTGCCAATTCATCTACGGTTCTGGTTGCCCACTCGATCTGCGCTTCTAAGCCGGGGATGATGGATTTGAACATGATAACGCTGGGATGATCGTAAATATCATACGTGGACTCAACATACTGCTTGTACGCGCTGAGCAACTCTGTTTTCAGGACGAGATAAACGCCTGCGAGTAACTCATAGTCATGTTGGGCGACTGCTAAATGCTTAACACCATCTTTCACTTCTGGCGCAACGTCCCGGTCTGGATTGGTGATTCTCAGTTCCCAGAGTCGCGTCCGAATGTGCTGACTGCGGCGCATATCTTCCCACATATGATACCCGATTTGCTTCTTTACCTCCCAGCGTGCGACACCGGGCAACCAGCCCCCTAATAGGCGTGCCACGTGCGTTTCCAGAGTCTGGTATCGCTTTAAAGAGTCATTATTCGCCTTCGCTGTACCAACAATAGAGGAACTCATCATTGAACCTTTTTAAACTTATCTTTGTCGGGCAATAACTACTATTTCTCATTTTTATCGAATCAACGCCACTATTTGCTGTTACCATCTTATACGGTTGTAAACGCTGGCACCAATAGATATTTTCACTATCCGGAAAACTTGATTGAAATGAGTGTTTTGAATGGTACAGTCTTCACAAGTTAGGAAAATATGTCGGTCAATCGCCGATGAAGTGGGGAACGCTATGAAGGTTGTGATCTGGGCAGAAATGGACAGCGATTCACGTCAACTTATCCGGGATAAAGCAGTCGATGTTGAACTTCACTTCGCGAATAAACACGACATGGCAGAGATCGACAAAATCGCTTTAGAACAGGCACAGGTGATATTCGGCAATGTTGCACCGGAATCTTTACCGAAATTGACGCAATTAGAGTGGCTACAGCTCGAATCTGTCGGCTTTGGCGGCTATGGTGAAACGGTTCAACCGTCGCAAACCATTACGAACCTACAGGGCTTTGGCAAACATGCAGTCGCTGAAACGGTTCTCGCTGGTGTATTGGCACTCTATCGTCGAATGGATATATTGATCCCCGCCAAAGCCGACCACGATTGGCAAAAAGATGCGATCCGGGCAAGCTCTAAAACACTCAAAGGCGCAACCGTATTGATTCTTGGCTACGGGCAAATCGGTCAATATGCAGGCTCACTCTTCGAAGCATTTGGGTGTCAGGTGATCGCGTTTTCACGACAACGAACTGCCAAGACGCACCCACTGAGCGAACTTGATTCCTTTTTGACACAGGCGGATATCGTCATTGGATGCCTGCCCCATACACGGGAGACAGTCGGGCTACTTAACGCGGATCGCATAGCGAAGTTTAAACGCGATGCCATTCTGGTCAACGTAGGTCGCGGCTCTCTGATCGAAGAATCTGCGCTCCTTCAGGCGCTCAATGATGGCAAATTAGCCGGTGCAGTCCTCGATGTAACGCTGGAAGAACCCTTACCGCATAACCATCCGTTATGGGAGTGTCCAAATACCATACTAACCCAGCATACCGGCGGTGGATTTGATGGTGAACTCAGCGGACGTGCACAAGTGTTTCTCGATAATTTAGCCTGCTATCAAGCAGGAAAACCGCTTCTGAATATCGTTAATTTTGAACGGGGTTACTGAGTCATCAGCAGTGATTATTTCCCACCGGATAAAGTTTGAGGATTACGATTATGGTAAAAATAGTGCGGGTACGACCTGTTCTGCTCAGTGCTCCCTATGCCAATACGGAGACTAATTTAGAAGTCGCCCATCATCTCAAGAGCGGCTATCGCACCTGTGGGATGGTTGAAATCATGCTGGATGATGGCACCACAGGATTAGGCGAAGGCTATCTTGCGGTGTTTGCCCCGCGCATATTTGAGGAACTCATCCATTTACTATCGCCAACCCTAATCGGGCGCGATATTAACGATCATGTGCAAATCAGTCACGATTTGCAGGTGACAACGGGCTATTGGAGTTTGCAGGGCGCGGCGCAACATGCCTTAAGTGCGATAGATATTGCCATCTGGGATTGCAGGGCAAAATTGGCGAATATGCCACTTTACCGTTTTTTGGGTTATGACGGTTCGCCAACCTTGAAATTATACGCAAGTGGCGGTGATTCCTTACATCCAGACGCAATGGAAGTTGAGTTTGAACAAATT
Source organism: Aggregatilineales bacterium (assembly GCA_040219275.1). Lineage (GTDB taxonomy): Bacteria > Chloroflexota > Anaerolineae > Aggregatilineales > Phototrophicaceae > JAVJSU01. The sequence continues at coordinate 64,400 of JAVJSU010000058.1, forward strand.
CAGCAATTAGGCTGTGATGTATTCAAAATCCGCGCCAGAAATGATGATGTCAATAAGGCAACGTGGTGCCTAAAACGTGGTTCGCAGGCGAATATTCGTATTGCCATAGATATGACTCAAAATTTAGCCATGCCCTCGCAATCAATCGACGACATAATCGCATTTCTTGAGCAGATCGGCTTCAATGATCGAACCGCGTTTATCGAGGAAGCCCTTGGTCCGGATGTCATCGACCAATTCCCTGACCTTTGCTCGAAAGTAGATATTAAGATTGCCGGTGGGGAGATCATCACCACATTCCGCGAAATCGCACAGCGTGTTCGTGAACATTATTATGACATCGTTCAACCTGATGCGACTGTCATCGGCGGTGTGCAATCGGTTGTGGACGTATTTACTGTCGCGAATGAAGTGAACTGCGAAGTATATGTCCATTGCTGGGGTGGCGCAGTCGGCATGATGGCGAATTATCATGCCGCGCTGAGTGGAGGCGGGAAGATCGCCGAGTTGCCCCTGCCCGCCTTCTCAATACGAGACCGGATGGCGGATTGGCAGGTTCGTGATGGGCAACTACATTTACCGGATACGCCCGGACTAGGTGTGCATTTAACGCCAGAGATTGAGCGTGAATTTGCGTTTCGTGAAGATGCTGTTTACGCCTGCCTTGTGCCACAATCGCATAAATTACCGGATGCTGTTTGGCGTTAAATTGTAGATAGAGGTTTCCACTATGTGGAAAGAATAATTGACTTGCGGAAACGTGTGGTGTTAATGTTGATATAAATATTTAAAAAATTATTTCAGACAGGCACCCATTTTATGACCAAGGCGGTTCAAACTATTGAGCGTGCTTTTAGCATAATCGAATTGCTGGGTAACGCAGATTACCACCTCGGTATCTCCGAAATCGCCCAACGTAGTCAATTACCGCTTGCGACCTCTCACCGCTTGCTTTCTACATTGCTCAAGCTCGGTTATGTTGAGCAAAATCCAGAAACCAACAAGTACACGCTCGGCGTACGCATTCTGCAATTGCGTGGTTCAGTCATTGAACAACTCAATCTCGGCGTTCAGGCAATGCCAATCATGAAAATGCTCATGAATGATGTCGGCGAAACTGTTCACCTTGCAGTACTCAACGAAGGCGAGATCATTTATATCGAGCGCGTAGAGGGTTTACGTACGCAGGGGATGTACACGCGCATCGGGAAGCGCGCACCCGCCCACTGTACCGCATTGGGTAAAGTCCTCCTATCGAATTTACAGGAAGAGTTTTGGTTTGATGATGTCGTGAATCGACACGGTTTGAAGTCCTTCTCTGAGACGACGATTACCTCTGTAGATGCCCTACGACAAGAATTAGACCAGATTCGGCAACGTGGCTATGCCATCGATAACGGAGAGACAGGCGAAGCCGTGCGCTGTGTTGCGGCACCAATACGCGACTATACAGCACAGGTTGTCGCGGCAGTGAGCATTTCCGGTCCACAATCTCAGATTACTTTTGATCGCGTTGATGATCTAGGTAAATCTGTTTGCCAGGCGGCCAATAGAATTTCAAACAAACTTGGATACAAGGAATAATTCCTGGCTAAGCCGCGATTGTAATGTGTTAGGCACAATAGATAAAGGAGATGCCATTACGAAACCATATCCCGATAGATGTTTAATTAACGAATTAGCACGCTAATACTTTAAGGAGATTATTAAATGAACAAAAAAGCGATTGGGTTTTTATTGTTGGCTGTGTTCTTGTTGGCATTTTCGCCTGCAATGGCACAGGATGAAGGTGGCGGTGGTGGTGGTACGTTAATTGGCGCATTTGATGTTGGTCCCGGTGGCGCACCTCAGATCATCCCCTTCATGGATACTGCCGGACGTACATGGCTTTCAAAAATCTGGAGTCCGCTCATCAGCTGGAACGAGGACATGAGCGCCCTTACGCCACAACTGGCAACAGAGTGGTCAGCCAATGAAGATTCCACGGTCTGGACGTTTAACTTACGTGAAGGTGTCTTGTGGCACGATGGTGAAGCATTCACAGCAGATGATGTCGTATTCTCGCTGGAGTTGGCGCTCAATCCAGAAGCGGCGACCAGTTTCCCCGCGTTTTCACAGTTAGACCCTGCTGATGTCGTATCCATCACCGCGATTGATGACTTCACCGTAGAAGTCACACTTGCTGAGCCGAACCCGCGTTTACCCTTCTTTATGATCTTTGCATGGGTTCTGCCAGAACACGCGCTGAACGACATCAACCCTGCCGATTACCAGAATCTGGATTGGTTCTTCACGAATCCCATCGGAACGGGTCCCTTCATGCACGATGAATTTGTAGCAGATCAATTCTGGGCGCTTGTACCAAACCCGAATTACTGGAACGGTGCACCCCGTCTGGATCGTTTGATCAACCGCTATTTCGAAGACGAAACATCAGCCGTGCTGGCGCTGGAAAGTGGCGAAATCAACTTCACATTTACCAGTGGTGACATTGCGCTACGTCTACAGGATGAAGGCAATTACCAGACGTTCTCCGGTCCATCCGGCGTGACGAACTATTTTATCTTCAACTTGCGTAATTCAGCATTTCAAGATGAACGTGTCCGTCAAGCATTCCTTTATGCTATTGATCGTCAGGCAATCGCGGAAACCGTCTTGCAGGGTACTGCGCAGGTCGTCCCTTGTATTTCGCCCTTCCCTGCAATGTGGCCGGATTCATCAGAACTCAACGACTATGCTTATAACCCGGAACTAGCACAGCAATTGCTGGAAGAAGCTGGTTACGATACCTCAGGGAATTTTGAGATTTCGACCTATTACAACAACCAATTCCACAATGATGCGCTGGCGGCACAACAGGCGTTCCTGTCTCAAATCGGTGTTGATGTTACCCCGCTGGCACAGGATGTTCCTACCTATAACTCCTACTTCTACACCGGTGAGGGTTGGGACATTTCGTATCGTGGTGTGGGCGTAAACGTTGGTAATTTCCCGTTTGCTTTCTATGAACCCGGTGGACAGCCAACCGTTGATGGCGAACCCCTTCAAGGTGAATTGTTCCCCGAACTTCAGGAAATGATTGATGCCGCACGCGTAGAAGCAGATTCCGATGTCTATCTCAGTCTGTTGCAGGACATCTGCCAGTTCCAGAACGAACATGCCTTAGAAGGCTATATGTGGACAGCAACACGCTTCGGTACAGGGTCAAATAATCTTACTGATTTCTACTGGTTCCCCGCCGCAGGTGGTGGTCCATACGAAGATCATGCAGAATTATGGGCAGTTAGCGAAGACTAATAATCAACTTGCAATGAGGGCAGTCTACGGATTGCCCTCATTGAATAATTGGACTGATCCATGCTCAAATACTTGTTGCGAAGAATACTTGTTACTATTCCTGTTTTAATTACGATAACGATCATCATTTTTGGACTGACTGAAATCGCGCCGGGAGATGTCGCCGATTTCTTCATCAGCCCGGAAATGGAGATGTCCGCCGAACAGATGGATGCAGTCCGTGCCCGATTTGGCTTAGACCAACCGGCTCCGGTACGCTACATCAACTGGTTGGGCAATGTCGTTCAGGGTGATTTTGGGTTCCGGTTTACGGATGGTCGTCCGGTTCGGGATGTTATCTTTCGTCGATTTGGTGCAACCATCTTACTGATCGGCACTGCACTAACCATCGGCATCGTTATCGGGATTCCGCTCGGCGTTTTCACCGGTTTGCGGCAATATTCTTTCTGGGATTTCTCCCTGACGGGGATTTCGTTTCTGGGGATTTCCACACCAGCTTTCGTAACGGGTATCCTTGCACTCATGGTATTTTCGATCACACTCGGCTGGTTCCCGTCGGGGGGGATGCGTCCGGTAGATCGTGACCCGACCCTAGGGACGACCATTCATCATCTGATTCTGCCAAGCCTCGTCTTAAGTTTAAATTATATTGCGTCATTCATGCGGTATATGCGCTTCAGTATGCTGGAAGTTATTCGATCTGATTACATTACAACCGCACACTCTAAGGGTATAAGCAGAACACGGGTGACATGGCGACACACGGTGCCAAATGCCATTCTGCCGGTCATCACGGTCGTTGGGTTGAGTATTCCGAATCTGGTCGTCGGCGCAGTCTTTACAGAAACCATCTTTAGCTGGCCCGGTATGGGTACGTTGTATCTGGATGCTGTTTTAGGGCGAGATGTCCCGCTTCTTATGGGAATTAACTTAATGATCGCGCTGTTTGTGCTTGTCGCAAATATTCTGACAGATGTCGCCTATGCGGTGGTAGACCCACGGATTCGATATGACTGAAAAACCACTAAACAATTCACCAACAACAGCGGTCATAAATCTGAATCAGTCTCCTCCACGTCCGGCGAAGAATCGGACGTTAAAGCGCTTTCTGAAACATCGGATCGCCATTGTTGCGGTCATTCTGCTCGGATTGATCTCGCTCATTTCGTTATCAGCGCCGATATTTGCGCGTTATGAATATGATGCCATTGACCTGCGGGCAGGCGGAGAGTCGCCATCATCTGCACACTGGTTAGGGACAGACCGTGTTGGGCGCGACATCTGGAGTCGTACCTTATACGGGGGGCGTGTATCGCTCGCTGTTGGCGTAGGTGCGACGGTCATTGCGACAGTAATCGGTACGATATTAGGCGCAATTTCCGGTTTTTATCGTGGGTGGGTCGATAACGTCATTATGCGAATCACGGATACGGTGATGACCTTTCCGAGTATCGTCATCATGCTGACCCTGGCGGCGCTACTACCCAGAAGTTTGCTGAACATCGTCCTGATTATTGGCGGGCTAAGCTGGCCCTCTGTGGCGCGATTGGTCAGGGCACAATTCATGTCTATACGAGAATCTGAATTTGTTCTGGCGGCACGCTGTTTGGGTGTACGGGATAGACGCATTATCATCAACCATATTCTGCCGAATGTATTTGCTCCGCTCGTCGCACTCATTACATTTAGCGTTGGCTCTGCAATTTTGACCGAAGCGGGTCTCAGTTTCCTTGGATTGGGCGTTCCACCACCCACCCCCAGTTGGGGCAATATGCTGGAATCTGCGCGTAATCTCAACATCTTGCAGACGTTACCATGGATGTGGATTCCACCCGCCGTCATGACCGTACTCACCGTATTGTGCGTCAATTTTATCGGGGATGGCATCCGCGACGCGATTGATCCACGCCTGGTTATATAGGGGAAATCTTTTGCTCGGACATGAACTAAGAGAAGCACTTCAATCAGGACGGCGAGTCTATGGTATTAGTCTTGAAGGCTACGGGCAACCCCGCTGGCCCCGTTTCTTTGCGGATCTTAACGTGATTGATTATGTCTTCATGGATAGTGAACATAGCCCGAATAATCGTGAAACAATCGCATGGGCGGCGCAATGCTACGCGGCAAACGGAATCGCCCCGCTGTTACGTATTCCGGAAATTTCCGCATCTCAGGCAACAATGGGCTTGGATGCCGGCGCTCATGGAATTATCGTTCCTTATGTAGAAACGCTGGCTCAGGTAAAGTCGATGGTTGGGGCGGTGAAGTATCGCCCATTAAAAGGCGAGGCACTTGAAATCGCATTAGCTACGGGAGAATTCCCCGGCGAATACACAAAAAGCTATCTGCCTGACTACAATGACAATGCCTTTCTGGTCATCATGATTGAAAGTCCCACAGGGATCAAGAACCTCTCAGCGATGCTAGAGTTTGGCGGTGTGGATGCCATCTTGATTGGTCCACATGATCTATCAATCGCGCTCGGCATTCCTGAACAATACGACAATCCACAGTTTATCGTCGCAATTGAGCAGATTATCGCTACTTGCCAGCAATATCATACCGCTGTCGGGATGCACCTTAACTTTGGGACGACGGAGCACGTCATTTCGTGGGTGCAACGCGGGTTTAATTTTGTCGTGATACGCGGCGACACCTTGTATGTTGCGCGTGGGGCACAAATTGAACTGACCACAATACGGGAAGTTGTTGATGGGACAAAACCCGTCAACCAAAGTACAGATATCGGTGCAAAAGGACACAGCACTTAAATTCACCTGATGACCTATTGGAGAAAAAACATGCAAATTTTTAAAGGAATCTGGCCGGCTCTGGTCACGCCTGCTAACGAAGATCATTCTGTAAATGTGACTGTAGTGCGTAATCTGGTTGATTATCTCATTGATAAAGACGTGGATGGATTTTACATCGGCGGTACAACCGGAGAAGGCATTTTCATGCCAGTAAGCCAGCGCAAAATCTTGACGGAAACAGTGCTATCACACGTCAACAATCGTGTGCCGGTCATTGTTCATGTGGGGGCGATCTCTATAGATGATGCCACCGATATGGCGAAACAGGCGCAAGACCTTGGTGCCGCCGGAATCAGTAGCATCATCCCACCGATGTACGACACATTGAACCTCATCACCCGCTACTACAAAGAGCTTGCCGCATCGGCTAAAGATATTCCGTTTCTAGCGTATATCCTCAACCCTAACTTAGATTCAGTGGCTTTAGTGAACTCCCTTCTGGATATTCCAAATCTGGGTGGGACAAAATACACCGGACCGAATATGTTTGAGTTTCGCCGGATTCTTGACATGGGAAATGGTGAGTGGACGATGTTTTCTGGCATGGATGAGCAATGCGTTTATGCCGCCATGATGGGCGCAACCGGCGCAATTGGGTCTACATTAAATTGTATGCCCGGCGTTTACAGGAACATCCGCGACTATATTGAAGCAGGCGAACATGATAAGGCGCAAGATTTACAGGTGCGCGCTAACAAAGTCATCGAAGTGATGATTCAGCAAGGGTTCGACGGTTCGCTTAAAGAGGTGCTATCTCAGTTATTGGGTGTCCCATTTGGCGAACCACGTTTGCCACGCTTGCCGTTAAGCACTAACCAGCGCGACGCATTGCATCGTAACCTTGCTGAAACTGATTTTGATACGATGGTGGCAATGTAGGCGATCTAACTCGATACTCGCAAGTCGTTAATCTGAACGGCAAATTGCCCCACACCGCCGATCTCCGCAGTCCCGATTGCCTGTGTGCCAATCGGGACGGGTAGCCGTTTTGACAGACGACCGAGCGTAATCACATCATCGGGAAACAAGGTGACATACCGCGAGATGTAAGCGAGTATTCCGGTTGCTGAATGCACGTATTCATCTATGTTACAGTCTACAACGCCATCGCCATCCAACGAAACTCGGCAAATTGCGGACTCAGCGATAGTGCTAGCTTGAGGTTGAGCAATAATGTTAAATCCGTCGCGCCAGCGTCCATAAACCTGGGGTGCGTAGCGTTCCTGTGTAGAAGCGGGTTCGATGGTCTGATCTTCGAAGGATGTATCGTAGACGGACAACATCGGCGTGTAGCCTAGAATGTATTGATTAGCCTCATCAATATCAACTTCATGGGCGAGCTTGCCTACAACAAACGCAAGTTCACATCCTAGCCAGATGTCTCCCGCAGAAGCGGGAATCTCTACAGGTGCGTTGTCCATCGCTATAATCGTATTTGGGGCGCAAAGAAACCGTGGATAAGGGCGTTTTTGCATGTGTTCCTGCTGATCCGCGTCCTGATAATTCCCAAAATTCAACCAGACATGACGCACGCTTTCAATTGACCAATCATCAATCGTGGTGGTGGTTTGATGTGTCTTCAATAGACGACGCACCGCGGGCGATGGATGAATTTTACGCGCAGGATCGTTTGCTTCACGCCAATCATACTGGGGCGTGTCGATCACAATGGGATTGCGCAGTATTCCCAAACCTTCAATTTCGCTTTCAAGATAATCCCCGCCTTGCACGGCGAATTCATGCAAATATGGCGACCCATCGTAGCCCATCGTCCCCATGTGGATCACGTCACCCGGATATAGCGTATGAAAAGCCGATAACCAATGAATTGTGCGCTCAATGCCAAGTGCCATCGCACCAGTATGCGAACGATCCCGCAGTAACCCTGATTGACGTGTATAGATCAATAGATCATAAGGATTACCTATTTCGTCTAAAGTCACCAGATACGGTCCCATCGGCGTGCGCGCATCCGACTTCTTGTCCCCCCACGAACTCATCGCATCCTCAAACCAATCGAACGATGGCTCCTGTGCAAAATAATCTTTTCGGAAATAATCAAAGGTCACATCGCTAACAATCGTTAAACCCGCCACATGCGCCATTGCTTGATCGACTGGAATATCCCGTCCACCCTGCCCGATAATCACACCCAACTCAGGATTCCAACCGCCCTGAATATCCTCAACGAAAGGTAAGACAATCGGATCGCCGGGATTAAGCACCGTCCCCTGAGGGCGTTGATGCCCCTGCGGAAACAGATTCAAGTGGGTGCGCTCAGGACGACTACGCCATGCAGTCGGGCTATTCTGAACCAATCCGAAGAACAGGCGCGGTCTCGGAATAGGCGCTAAAAGTTGAACATCGCTTAGTGGGAAACCCGCACCCTTGAGGATGTATTGGTCTGCCTGTACCAGAAACCTTGACAGAAAATCCGCCATACGACGCAAATCATCCAAGCCCGCTTGCCCGTGCGCGAGCATATCCGTCAGGGAATCTGGAATCTCATAGTGAAAAAATGTCGGCGGATTGGCATTCAGCGGTGATGTTCCGCGAGACGCATATAAAGTGAGGCGTTCTTGCACCAGTGTTGGATCAAAAACCCAATCTTCACCCGTCTTCGGATGAGACAGGACAATGCCAAATCGCTCGTATTCATTTTCAGCAAACGTCGCCAACTTCATCGTGTTTCCCCTATGCTATCCCGACCATCCGTTAACCAATCCAGCGTGAAATTTCGATACGCGATGCCACCATGATTGCCCCGCTCATACAATACGCCAATGTGCATATCATCCTGAACCACCAAGTCACTATACGCTGAAGGCCCACTGTCAATCGACTTGCTGACCGCCCATGTTTTGCCTTCATCATAGCTCAGGCGCACTGTGAGATTAAATCGCGCCTGCGGATCATTCGGATTTGAGAACAGTAGCCGACTTTTGCCGCCATACTCAACCTGATCCGATGTTGTATAACGCACGATACTCGCCTGTACAGCTGGATCAATTAACGCCTTATCATGGCGGGTGGGTTCAAATTCAATAGTAGATTCATCCACAAATTGCCCGATTGTAACCGCACGATACCCGACAGATTTCTCGTCTATATAGGCGCGGCTGTTAATCATGACATCCCCGTTTTCCAATTCGACTGAGGTCGCTTCATTGAGTCCAATTTCTGGCACAATGCCTCCAATCGTCCATGACTCCCCAAGATCATCGCTCCAGAAAGCATAATTCTGCGATTGAAAGACACTGTGTCCGATGTCTGTGAACACACCGGAATAAAACAACCGTCCCGTTCTAAGTTGAATCGCATGACCCAATGTTGGACGTTGCACGCGCCATTCCGATGGACGATGAACCTGCTTGCTTATATCGGTTTCGCTGTGCCATGTCGCACCGCTATCATCACTGACGATGCTAAATATCCGGCTGATACCCACACCATCCGATAACTCCCACTCGGAATGTTCCATCTTGTTGTAAAGCAGAATGATCCGCCCTGTCCCGCGAACAGTATCAACAACCGGCGAACCGTTTTGCACCACATGCTCATGCCCGTCCACAATATTCCGCGCCACGACCGCTAACGGTGACCATGACTTGCCGTGATCGTGACTGCGCTTACAGACCATGTGAATGGTACTCGTCGAATCACTACAGCTTTCCAGACGGGCTTCCGCAAAAGCCACGAGATCGCCGTTTGTGGCACGCACAATCGCCGGAATTCGATAACATGCGTACCCTTCTATACCATTGATGAACACGGGCGTGATAGTAAGTGGTTCGGATTTGCCAGTAATCACCACTGATTGTTCGAGGGTGACTGTTTGATAATCCTGTGTAATAGCCGTCAATTGAACCTGATACTTACCCGCAAACGGATAGTCGTGTGACACACTTGCGCCTAGCCCACTGCTTTTATCCCCAAAATCCCACAAGAATGCGCGAAACACATTAGGATCGTCGGCAATCGCGGTAAAGTCTGCCGTTCCGGTTGCATCTATTTTTGCGACGAATTCGAGGTTCGAGGATTCTGCATCATTAGGAATCAACGTAACGATTTCTTCCGAACCGAGTGCCCGATCATACCAGCGCACATCGTCAATCCAGCCCGCTTGATTACGCCCAAAGGTGTGATCGAAATGCCCACCCGCGGGGTCGGTGTATCCGCCAATGCACAATGCGCTATTGCGTGGAATTTGCACAGAGTCCGGTAGATGTATTTCTTTCGCCAATTTGCCATCGACATAAATCGCTAATGTATCACCCACCACAACCGTGACGTGATGCCATTCGTCTAAAGTTGGTTGTGGCGCTGATAAAGTTGATGGACTCCCGTTGATAGTCGCAACTTCAACGGCGATCATTCCGTCTGCTAGCCGAACCTGAAACCAGTTTTCGCTACTCACCATCACCTGTGTTCGGTTCGCTGTGGTCGCCATATACCAGAACGCGACAGTAAAGGCGCGTTCTGAAAATTGAGGCAACCCCGTGACGAACGAAAACCGATCCAGCGTGCCGATCTCGTCAATCATCCAGCGTGCAAGGGTATCAGATGCCACTTATCTATCCTCTAGCCGGATCTCGCGGTTTTCGTGCGAAGATTGTTCCGCCGCGAACATAACATCCATGATGTGCGTGGCGAAATTCGCGGGAACGGGCGAGGGTTTGCCCTGATCTATCGAGTCAATAAACTGTCGCCATTCCTCCACTAAAGCCTCGTGCATCCAGTTATTCGATGGGAGTGACTCCGGCACGGTGCGCCAGACTTCATCACGACCGATGCTGACACCGCCCGTATAATCAATAGTCATCATGCCTTTGGTGCAGGTGAGTTCAGTCAAATGTTTGGGTGCGCCAGTCTGGTATCCAATACTAACGATGTTCCCGACGGCTCCATTCGCATATCGCAGGAACGCCATTCCCGCATCATCCGAATCCTGTGTGTGAAAGCGAGTCGAAAATTGGGCGGATACCGCAGTCACAGCACTATCAATCAACCATGTTAGGCGATCTACGGGATGGATGCCTACGGTAAGCCACACGCCACCGCCGGTTTTGCGATCCAGATGCCAACCCCGCCGATTAGACTCCATCCAGAACTTTTGCATCGTCGCCAGCCCCAGCACAACCTCGCCCATTTCGCCGGATTCAATGAGTTGTTTTGCGACGCGATAGGCGGGAACAAAATGATTCACATGCCCCACCATGAAGCTCACGCCTGAGTCGTGGACAGCCTGCACAATCGCCTCACACTCTGCGCGGGAGGGAGCGAGTGGCTTTTCCAGCAGGATATGCTTTCCAGCACGCGCCGCGGCAATCGTCACATCGGTGTGTAGATGGTGGGGCGTTGCAATCATGACAATATCAACCGCATCATCGCGAAGCAGATCATGATAATCCACGTAACCCGCGCCACCAAATGTACGCGTAAACTCGTTTAATGCGTCCGCGTTCGTGCGAGAAGACGCGACCAATCGCACATTGTCCAATTCGGCAATAGCTTTCGCGTGTTGCTCACCATATGACCCCGCGCCAATAATCCCGATTCCACGCATGTTGTCTTGATCCTATCTTAAAATGCTCGCCAAATAAGAAATAATTATCTATTGGTATCCTCATTCTATCTGCAATTTTAGATGAACACGCAAGTGTCAGCGAATATGTTTTCCGACAGTCGGAAAGTATGCTGGAAGAAGTTAACAATCTTGACGTAAAATCGACTACTCGGAAATAATCAGCTAGATTGATTGCTTACAGCTAGCCGCCCGGTATCTGCTGATACGCTGGTATCTAATTTACGGGGATTATTCGTATTCTCCAAAAAAGGAGCCAGCACCGCATGTTAAGTCAGCCTCAGCGCCAACCGCAGTCTCCAAAAAGTCAATCCAAATCCCGTTTGTATAGTCTCCAAATCCTGAACTATAGTGGTAATGCCCTGTCTAAACCCTATGTCAACCTGTACCTTCTGGCTTCAGGGGTCAGTGTGACGACGCTCGGTGTCCTATTGAGCATTGCCGCACTTTTTGAGATGCTTGTGCCTCCACTATTAAGCATGGTCGCAGATCATTACCGTTTGCATCGCCTCTTGTATATCGGCTTCATCAGCAGTCTGGCATTGGGCAATTTGTTACTCGCCTTATTCGATCAAATTCCCGTGCTCATCGTCGCGGTAATCCTCATTGAAGCCACCTTTCGCCCAACAATGACGCTGGGATTACAGCTTGTGATTACGCGGATGAGTTACGAAAGCCGCCAGCATGTTGGGCGCGTACGCGGATTTTCGTCGCTGGGGTTCAGTATGGGGAGCTTCATTGCGAACTGGCTGTTTGTCGTGGGTGGCTATTTCGCGCTGTTTAGTAGCGCGGCGTTTGCGTATCTCACCTCGTTATCATTGACTGGATCATTGCCTCAGGCGACGACAGAAAAACAAGAAAAAGCGACCGTAACCCGTGTTCCACGTACACGCGCCTTTTACCTGATCGCAATCAGCATGTTTTTCATCATGATGGGTCAGCGGATTGGCTACGCATTCTGGTTTATCCACTTCCAGCAAAATCTGGGTCTTTCAACTGAACATTTAGCCGTGCTTTCGGCGGTAATGGCGCTATCAGAGATTCCGTTTTTTGTACTGCTTGATCGTATTTTACTGTCGATCAATGTGCGCGTTGCTTTCTGGGCAGGTGGCGTTGGGATGGCATTTGTATGGATGGCTGTGGGCATTTTACCGGATAGTACGTGGATTTTGCCGCTCATCCTCGTGCGCGGTTTCCTGTTTTCGATATTCCATTTGTCCACATTTCTTGTGATTAATCAAGCAAGTCATCCTGAAAATGTGGCGACGAATCAGGCGATTGCTCAGGGGACGATTCCCAGCATTGCAACGCTACTGACGGGTGCAATCAGTGGTTGGATCTATGGGAACCTCGGTGTGGTGGCATTATTTACAGGGGTCATGAGTGTTACACTGATTGGCATGGTGATAAGTGTATTTGCATTACGCGATGCGAAAGTGGATCGGATTCCAGCACAGCAACAATAATACAACTCGATTTATGTGCACGAATTCAAATTCGGCATCACAGGTTTCGGACATAGTATTCAGTGATTCTCCACGGACGCGTAATTGCTGATCCAATCACAACAGCGTGAGCACCCGCATCAAACGCACGTTTGACATCATCAGGTGTCCAGAAATTGCCCTCGGCGATGATGGGTAAATCACACTCGCGCTTGATATCTTTGATGAGTTGGATGTCTGGCACATATTCGGGCAAATCAATCACAGAAAGCGTTGTGGCGATGGCATCAACGCCTAAACTTAATGTCCTTTCGACATCCCCTAAATCTCGTATATCAGCGAGCGCCGTTGCGCCGTTGTCATGAATCGCGCCGATGATTGCCTCCAAAGAAGACGGGCGTTCTCGTATGGTCGCGTCAAATGCAATCACCTCTGCACCAGCGCTGATGATCGGCGGAATTTTATGATGATCGCCCGTAATCAAGACGGGAGCATCGGTTGAAATATGTTTTTGAATGCCAATGATCGGGAGCTTAGTCCGTGAGCGCACTGCGGCGACATGCTCCGCACTGTTGAGTCGTAATGCCCCTGCTCCGCCCATTTCGGCTGATAATGCAAAGGCAACGATCATCTCAACAAAATTAGTTGGGGTATTGGGATCAGCCTGACATGAAACAATGATCTGACCCGCAGAAAAGAGTTCGCTAAAAGGATTCAATTGGAGGACTCTCGCTGGTTGTTCCGATAATTTATGAGTGTAGTCCCTAAACGATGCAAAAACGAATATGCTTTCCAATATCTGGAAACCGTCTCAACCGTCATTGTTAAAGTTTCTACGCATTATTCGCAATTTTCGATAAGCGAAATCATGTGACACATAGCGCCTCAATTGTGAGAATCATGCCGACAATAGATGCGGCACTTTCTACCGCACCGGGCGTGACCGTCGCTGGATCAGGAATACCTGCCAGAATCATATCGCCAGCCTCCCCTGCCATTACGTTGTACCCAATTCTTGGATTCTTCTGGCTCGTTTGCATCCGGCGTGCATTGGCAATAATGACTGCTCCTTCGTGTCCGGCATTTTCGATAAGGCGGCGCATTGGGGCTTCTAGCGCGGCACGTACGATGCCAATGTCTACATCGTGAAAATCGAGATGGGCGAGTGCGGACATTGCATTCATCAAGGTAACACCGCCGCTGAGTTTCGCCACACGTTCCTAAAGTTTCTCTCCGTTATAATCACTGGTATTGCGTTCAATCTCACAACGAAGCGCCCGTAGATGATCCTTGATCGCAGTCGGGTCTCCCGCCCCATTGATGATTGTCGTGTGATCTTTAGTGGCGATGATCTTGCGCCCTGAGTCAGGAAAATCTGGAAAAAGCTCTCGTCGATGGCTGTTCACTAATCAGCGTCTTCTGCACTAGAAGAAGCCTATAATCGGATGGTGCAGAATCCTGATTCTTGCACACCTGGCGTTGCCTATTTTCTTTATCTCGCCGCACAACATGGCATCGATACCTAAAAGACGGACGAAGCAGTGAATCGGCTGACGATCATTTCGCTCTTAATTCGTGCCATTCACATTCTTCTTAGGCTTGTTTGACTCAGGATTTTTCAGACTCGGTGAAAGTGTGATTATTCCGGTTAACGGACGGGTCATCTCCGTTGTCATCACCCTATTAATGATCGTATCCGTCGTACTCGTTCGGGCATTTTTTCAACGTCGTGGCTGGTCATAAAAGGGCGCGCCTGAACCGCGTTACTTCGTAAGATTTATGCTAAGACCACATACGTTCAAGAATACAAAAAGTGCAAACGCTTAGTTACGTTTCCGCTTAGGCAACCCTAGCGGGATTCGAACCGTCGTGTAGATATTTTGAACGTACCTTTTCGCTAGATTTGCTCCCTACTCCGCCTAAACTACGTCAACCTGATTTTGCACACTTAAAGCTTGCAAAACGATTATGAAATGATTGTTTCAGTTATCCTGAAATTACTCATGCACTTGGCATCAGCGTGGGTACGGCATGAAATTTAGTTAATATACAACTCTACAAGAACCACAAAAACATATATTACCGATTGGCGAGAAGCCGCACGGCAGATTTAATTCGGCTCGTCGGTCACTTCGATGTTCGGCGCGATTTCTGTCACTTCGACATCGGGGGTGATTTCCGGTTGAACGGGCACGACCACGACTTCATCCGTGACTTCCGGTGCAGGTGTCACGATCGGCGTTTCGTCGATTGGCTGTGCTGGAATGACAATCGGTGTTGACACTTCTTCGACAGGCTGTGTCGTCAACACCTGACCATTCACAATCAGCGCATCAATCGCTACCGGTGATACGCCCAACGGGATGATCCTCAACGTGTGTTCGCCGTCTGTGAGATCCGTGAAGCTGGCGATCTGACCGAAAGCGGTCTGTGTTGCGTTAGCATTGACTCCACGCATTGGTTCGCCGTCAATCTCGACCACGAATGTGCCATATTCCACGCCCGCTACGTAAACCACATCGACCTGCGTTCCCGTGAAGGTCATGGTCAGCGTGTCCGCGCCGGATGTCGAGCTTTGTAAGTAGGCTTGTCCGACTGCGCTCTCGTTTGTCTGTTGCGTCCATGCCCCTGTGCGGGTGATCGCGCCGTTCTCGACCTGTACCATTAACGGTTGCAGATTGAACGACAACGACAGAAAACTGCGCGTTGCCGACAACGCACCGATTCCGGTGATGTTGTAGGTCTGGATTTGCCATGTGTAGCCGCCGAATGCCAGCGGATTTGGCAGACGGAAACTGCATGTGCCAGCTGAACAGATACTCGCAGATGTGTGCCATTGATCGTAGGCGAGCAATCCCATCCCGTTGAGCACGTATAGACGATAATAAGTCGCTGTCGCCACCGTGTTCCACGTAAATGTGGGACGGTTGGTCTGGTAAATTACCGCATCGTTGGCAGGCGTGAGCAAAGTCGCCGCGTCGGGCAACGGTTGCGCCACACTGAACGCCACACCACCATAAGCATCCACCGCTTCTCCCGCCGACCACAATCCCCAGCCCGCATCGTTGCCACCACGCACATACCATGTGTACGCGCCGTTCGCCGGGAACGTGAAGTCGAGCACACACTCACTCGCGCAGGTCACGCCCGAACCAACCACATACGGCGCGTTACTTATAAACCCGTTTGGTCCGGCGACGTAAACTTCATATTTGGCGGCATTCGCGTCTGGTGTCCAAGTAAACGTGCCAGAGAGCGTCGTCACCACCGCACTTGCCGCGGGACTGATCTTGGCGATCACAGCCGGTAACGGTTGATTGACGGTAAAGGTCACCGCACCATAGCCATCTGCCGCATCTCCCGCCGACCACGGTCCCCAGCCCGCCGCATTGCCGCCCCGCAGATACCATGTATACGCGCCATTTGCGGGCAATGTCAGGTTCAGCGCACAACTACTCGTACAGGTCACACCCGACCCGACGACATACGGCGCATAGCTCGAAAACCCGTTCGGTCCGGTGATGGAGACTTCGTATTTGGTCGCGTCGGCATCGTGTGTCCAGTCGAAAACCATATCCGCAACCGGAACAACTTCGCTGGCAGTCGGACCTGTTTTAGCGATCACACCCGGCAACGGTTGACCAACCGTGAAGTTCACCACACCGTAATTGTCCGCCGCGCCACCCGCCGACCAATCGCCCCAGCCCGCCGCGCTATACCCGCGCAGATACCAGCTGTAAGCTCCGTTGACGGGCAGAGTGATCGTCGTATCACAGGTACTCGCGCAAGTGACCTCAGTACCAACCATCAGCGTGCGATCCGAGACGAAGCCGTTCGGACCTGCCACGTAACTCTGATAGTAAGTCGCCTCTGAGTCCGGTGTCCAGCTGAATGTCACCGTCAGATCTGTTAAGTTTTGCGTATCCGTCGGCGCGAGTTTTGCCACCACAGACGGCAACGTGTCAGTCACGCTAAACGCTTGAGCGCCATAACCATCCGCCGCTTCTCCAGCAGACCACTTACCCCATCCCGCCGCGCTATACCCGCGCAGATACCAGCTGTAATTGCCAACATATGGCAGAACGATATTTAAATCACAAGTGCTGGCACAGGTGACATTCTGCCCGATGATGTAGGTGATATCGCTAATCCAGCCATTCGGTCCGACGATGTAAAGTTCGTATTGTGTGGCTTCAGCGTCGGGTGTCCACGAGAATCCGACTGTGCCATCCGTCAACGCTTGATTTGCTGTCGGCGCAACTTTAGCGATCACGTCAGGAATTGCTGTCGGGGCGGTGAATGTTGTCGGGGTTGACCATGCACCCGCACCCGCCGAGTTGAACGCCTGCACGTACCACGTCCAAGTCCCCGGAACGGATGCTAGCGTCGTGTTCCAGCCGCATGTGCCTGTCGAACAGACCACCTCATCGCCGACTTCGCCACGCAGAACGCCACTTGCCACACCGTTCGGATTGACCAGATACAAATTGTAACCACTCACATTCGCGACTTCGTTCCACTGGAAAGTTGTGTCGTAAGCGGTTGATTCGCCCTCTAGCGGGAAGGTCTTCGTGACCGCACCGGGCAACGTTGAATTCACCGTAAAGCTCATGCCACCGGACCACGGTGTTGCCTGACCATCTTTCCAGCCTCGAACATAGAAGGTATACAATCCATTCGGCAAACGATAACTTTCGCGTAAGGTCGTCGCATCAATCTGACATTGTGTGCCGTTACAATAGCCGACATCCGAGACAACCTCGTTGATGACCTGCTGTCCTGCAACATTCGCCACATACAGATAATAATATTCCGCGCCGGCGATGTCCGTCCATGTGTAAAGTGGGTTGCCGAGCGGTAAATTCACTGTGCCGTTCGGAGAAATCGGCGTTGGGTATGTCGCGGTAATTGTAAAGTTAGCCGGTCCCGCGTAGCCATTATTGAAGGGTCCACCCACACTGTAGCCACCCGGTCCATAGCTTCGAACATAGAGTGTGTATGCCGTGTTGTTCAAAAGTTCGACAGGCGATACCAGCGAACAGGTCGTATCATCCAAAGCACCACACGCTTCCGAACGGGTAAACCATTGATCGAACACCAACGTTCCGCTTGAAGTCGTCAGATACAGATTGAAATACGTCGCATTGATTGCATCCCCTGAAAGCGTCCAGTTAAAAGTCGGTTTCAGGTTGTCCAATCCAGTAGTCGCGCCGAGTGTCACCAAGCCCGGCGGCGGTGCATTGAGTGTAAAGTTCATCGGTCCGACCCACACACCAGCCGCCTCGCGCACATACCATTGATAGGCACCATTCGTCAGGCGATTAGCTTCTGCGAGGGTCGTCAGGTCGATGGAGCAGATTGTGCCATTACAGATGCCTGTGCGTGAAACTGTCGGGTTGATGATTTGCGTGTTGTCCACCCGCGCCACATACAATTCATATGATTCAGCTAGAGTATCAGTCCACGTAAATGTAGGATTACCATAGGCATCGGTAACAATATCTGACGGTAAAATAAGTGACAAAGGCTGTGACACAACATATAGAGCTAGCGTAGCCACATTGTTCGCTTCATTGCTATCCTCATCGACTGATATGACTGTTGCATTCAGCATTAGATCCCCGATGAAAGTCTGATCAATTTGCGCCACAATTGAAACATCGATACTTGTATTTGCGGAGACAATCGTAGCGTAGCAAACAATCTTTCCAACAAGCTGTTCACATAAGACATTATCGCCACCGCTCACTTGATTGACCACAATATTCTCGGGAATAGTGGCATTTAGTACGACGTTTTGTGCATTACGCTGACCGTTGTTAGTAATGATCATGTTGTATTGAATAACATCACCAGATTGACTAGATTGCGAGTTTAATAAATAGCTCACACTCAAATCAACCGTAGGAATAGACGCATATTCAAACGCACCAATATCACAACCCGCTTCACGGTTTGCGCCACGTTGATCGACCTGATAACACAGGTTCGCTCCAGCACGATTTACAGCGATACTATTACTCGCTAGTGCGTGCGTAAACGTCGGTCCTCCGTTATCTGCGAGAGGTGAGATCGCGGCATTCGTGTTATTGTTATCACTTTGTTCAGTTAGATTACAGCTTATATCCGAATCAATATTGTTGCCAGCAGAGAGAAAGTTCCCGCTACAATTTTGACTTTGATTTGATTCAATGATGGTATTACCTATTGTGACACTACCAGATGTATTGACTATACCCTTGCCCATATTATTGGCTATTGTGGCATTGGTGATCGTCACAGTGCCAACATTTACGTACACACCACCGCCGATTTGGGCCTGATTGCCTGAAATCGTGGTATTGATGATTTGCGTATCCCCACTCTGATGCAGGATACCTCCACCAAGAACGCCGATATTGGCAGTCAATGTGCTGTTGGTGATACTCAGCGAACCGTTCGAATTCGTGATTGCCGGCGCTCCATTTGAAAGTGTGAGTCGATCAACTGTCAACCATCCCCCGGAGCCGACAACAAGAATTGGCGCGGCGTTGCCGGACTGATACTCTATTGTTGCACCATTACCGTTAAGGGTAATATTGCCAGAAATGATGGGAAGCGTATCTTCTGGCATAAGTGTATAAACAGCGTGAGGAGTCAGGTTGATGATGGTCGGCAAATTGGTCGCATTAGCATCTGAGATCACATCAATGAGGCTCGCTACATCTTGTGGTGGAATACTCAGTATGATAGTCGAAACAGATATAGTCAGTATTGCCGTATCCGAATCCCCATTTGCATCGACGATTTCAACCTGTACTTCATCCATACCAACAAAACCTGGTTCAGGAAGATATAAAATCGTATCCGCTTGTGTTCGCAAAGTCAGACCATGTTGTGCACCTGAAATTATTGTGAATCTATAGGGAGGCACACCAAGCGTAGCACGTGGACTAAGCGTGACGCTAGTATTTTGGAATGTGCTGATACTCTCATCCAGCCCCATCACAGTTGAGCCGACATTCACAGTTATTGTTGCCGTCTTCAGGGCATTTGTGCCATCTGTGACTGCATAAATGAAGCTATCCTGCCCACTGAAATCGGCATCAGGTGTATATATCAAATTCGGTAAGAGTCCACTGATCGAACCATGCTGTGGTGGAGTATCAATAATAAATTGATGATTAATTGTGCCGCCTTGAGCCATTAGCGAGATATTAATCGGCGTTTCATGCGTGGTCTCGATGTTCTGAGCTTCAACAATCAGTTCCTGATACACATGGACAGTAATTTTGCTTATATCAGATGCAGATGTTGCACCCGTACTATCGGTGATGATGACTTCGAATGTATTGAAGCCATAAAAACTATCATCTGGTGTATAAACAAGCGTCTCAAGAGTATCTCCACTAATGGAACCATTTGCAGGATCACTCACGGTAAATGTGAATGGTGCGATGCCATCAATTATCTGTAGATCATCAAGGGCGATGGGTGTTTCAAACGCGGTCTCATAGGTATCAAACAACACACGTGGCAGTGGAGTATCACATCCCTCCGGTGCGTTTAGCAGGTACGGTGAATAGGTGTTGCTTTCATCAACCAGCGCCGTTCCTGTACCAGCATAATCTCCACCCGGACCGGATTCAGATCCCCACCAGTTGTTGCTGATGTCACCTCGCCGGATACGAATACTGCCACCGACCAAACAGCTGTTAGAAATATACAATCGGGGATACGTACTTGAACTTGACGATTCAATACTGGAATAACTGTTAACTCCATAGACTTGTACAGAGTCAAAATAGTAATCGCCGGTGTAGTTGACGAAGTTCCCACCTCTAGGTGCGGTATTGGCATTAAACACAGTATCAGTGACCCATGCCCCACCCTCAAAATAGGCACCACCACCATGTTCTATCTCGGCTGTGTTGTTCTCGAAAACACTATCTGTGATATGAATCTGCCCATAACCGTTAAGACCACCACCGGAAACCAACGCGTAATTCCCGCTGAAGTTTGTTTGTTCAAAATAATGATCGGTTTCCCATCCAGCCCATATCGCCACAGCACCGCCGCGATAAGCCGAATTATTTTCAAATGTCACATCCTGTACAACTAACGTTCCTCCAGACAAAAGCGCACCACCGTCACCACCATAGTTTGATTGAGTTGGTTGTGCATACCCATTACGCAGGGTCATATCACGCAACGCGATACTTCCTGTTTCAGTAACCGCCATGAAACGGAACATCGGTGTATTTACGTCATCACTACGCAGAAGCACCGCACCATTTCCGAGGATGTCGATGGGCGTAGTGATTTGAGGTAACGCCGTTGCACCAGAGAGAGCATTATGAATCGCAGTGAAGGTATATGTTCCCGGAATCAACTCAATTAGATCGGCTCCTTGTCCAGTAGAACAGCCATCCACAACCGTATCTGTATTAGCGGCGATAATCGCCTCACCAAAGGTACAGTTGCCATTATTCAAAAAGGGAATTTCTTGCGCTAGGCTGTCCACATAGATGGTCGCAGGCGTAACATTGACCGTGATTGTCCCCGTGGAAAGATTGCCTTCACTGTCAAAAACATCAAATGTGAAGGTATCCGTGCCTAAAAAATTAGATTCAGGGGTATAGGTCACTGTTACGTCGTTATCGAATGTTACTGTGCCATTTGTGGGCGTACTGATATTTGTGAAAGTATGGGGTGACACACCACCCGTCGCAGATAATGTAACAGCTATCGACGGCAGGTGATAATAGAGTCTAACAGATTGATCGTCTGCAATGACTTCATCAGGGAAGCAGTAATCATAGGGTTCGTTTACAAATGCGTTTACATAAATACCATCACCCACAGCATCGCCATTACCGGAACCCGCGCCACTTGGTCCATCAGCAGAACCCCACCAGTTATTGAGTGCACTCGCAACATCAACGGCAGAATCAGTGTTTGTGCTATAGATGCTGATTCCACTGTTATTTATTACACAAGTAGAGTTAACGTCTTGCTGTAGGTCAGCCGGTTGTTCGTTGATATAGACCGCGCTACCGTTATTACCAGTATTGTTTCTGAGCAAACTTTCGAAAATAAGGAAGTTACCGTTTTCTATATGGACAGCACCCGTCGCTGTCGCCGTATTCGCATCGAAAATAGTATTTCGGATTTCAATGATGTCCACATTATCGGTATCCATGTAAATCGCCGCACCTGCATAAGCGCTATTATTTGAAAACGTAGCGCCATCAATGTCTATGGAACTGTCTTGAACATGAATTGCACCACCGAACGCGCCCGCTATTAAATCTGTCCGATTGTTATCAAACGTCACAGTTTGGACTATAAGTGATCCATTTGTCACGTCAACCGCGCCACCAACACCGCCCGCCGCATACCCATTTTCGATGGTCATGTTATAGAGGCTAAGAGTGCCACCGCGAATCGTAAAAAAGCGTGCCAGCAGAGACGGATCTTTTGCCAGAACGGAATTATGACCGAAGATCGTGATATCCGACGTAATGACAGGTAAGACCGAATCAACGGAATCATCGGCAACGTCGAAAACTTCTACAAAATCGTAAGTACCGAAATTATCCAGATTGATCAATGCTGACTCGAAGGTATTTGCCACTGTGATGGCATCAATAAGTTCCTGCACATCGCTCACTTCCAGAGAAATAATAGGCGGTTCTGGGAGCTGGCGACAAATATCAGGGAATCTAGCGACGTTGGGATTTACTGTGCGCCAGTAATCTGAAGCTGGATAGTAGTATGAAACATCAACGTCACCAGCAAATAACATCCCTGGAGTATCCAATACACAGCTATATCCAAAGGTTGCCTGACCGACTGAATAGTTCGCTAGAATAGTATCAAAAGCAAAACTACCAGAGCCATTTTGAGAAAACGCACTATTGTAAACTTCTACCTCGCCAATCCGCGAAGGTGAGCTTATATCGAAGTTATAAATTGCGTCCCCGTCGCTGGATGCAGTATTGCTGTGAAATACACTGCTATAAATCAGTGCATCGCCGTAATTAGCAACTGCACCACCTCGTCCGGCATGGTTGGTTTCAAAACGGGCAAATCGTACCGTCAAGTCGCCAGCATTAACAATTGCACCCCCATAATTAGCGCCCCAACCATTGGCTAGGGTCAAATCTTCAATGGTGACGGATGCACCTGCCGAGACGGAAATCAGATTTGTGAGTTCGCTGGCAGAATCACGCTTTACACTCGTAACCTGATTGCCCATACCTCGTAAAATCGTATCTCCAGAGAAGATCAGAAAGGTTGAAATTGGATTCTCGCGTTGCAGGCTTATCTCGCCCGCAGGTAACTGAATAATATCCGTGCTAGTGTCCGTACCAGTCGCGCAATTATCCTGTGGCTGATTGCTGTTAGCGGCAAGTACCGCTTCGCCAATCGTACAATTGCCATTATTGACATATGGATATTCATAATCCAGCGTATCCACGAATATGGTCGCAGGTAGCTGGGTTTCTGTTGTCACATTTACAGTTACAGTATGGCTTGTATCTGTGTCATCCATGATGGCAAATGTGAAGGTATCCACGCCGGAAAAATCATCATCCGGCACGTACAGTAACTCGGGCAATTCACCCATCACTGTGCCATGCAAACCTTCATCAATAGTGAGCGAATACGGCAGAACACCGCCAAATACTTCGATAGGAATTCGCAAAAGCGTCTGGTATGGAGTGGTCAGATTCAACACAGTTTCAGGAAGGGTCAGCGGGAAAACGTTAATTGTAATTGTACCAGTGGCGGTATTCCCTGCGGCATCTGTTGCCGTATATGTGAAAGTATCTACACCGGAGAAACCTGTGTCAGGTGTGTAGTCAATATTATTGGAAATCGTACCGTGTTCTGGATCGCTAATCGACAACGAAACCGGGCTTAAGCCACCCTCTGCATATAATCCAGACATCCTCACGGTGTGATCGACACCAGTATCGTAAGTAAAATCCGGGGCGATTAAGGATGCCACAACACTAATCGTAATTCGCCCTACTGCGGGAAGCCCATTTGCATCCGTAACACGATAATAGAAGCTATCTGGCGGAATGGTGGTT
Organism: Aggregatilineales bacterium; assembly: GCA_040219275.1. Taxonomy (GTDB): domain Bacteria; phylum Chloroflexota; class Anaerolineae; order Aggregatilineales; family Phototrophicaceae; genus JAVJSU01. Next base: position 88,620 of record JAVJSU010000058.1, read on the forward strand.
ATGATGTCGAGATTCGGAGTGTAGGTGATCTGCGACATCGTACCACTGATCGTCCCTTGCGTGGGTGGGATTTCTATTTCATAGGTAAATGGTGCAACCCCATCCGTTGGTGTAGGTAGGGTAATATCTATAGGTGTGTTCTGAAAAGTCACTAGATTCTGGTTAGTTACCGTCGGGCATCCCAGAATACCCTCAGTCAACGCAGGTGTGGCATTGATGTAACCATCATAGTTGAAGAAATATACTGGCTCACTCGTACCCCACCAGTTATTGGTGAAGTCGGCATAGGATGAGTTATTAGCATTCCAACTCCCATTTACACTGGGCACACTGTTTCCTACAATGCAATTGTTATGTGCATGGGTAGTTGCCACCTGTCGGGTCTCAATAGCACCGGACCTATTTGTTGCTGTGTTGTCAACAAAAATGCTATCTGTGAGTGTAAGCGTACCGAGTTGTGCAATCGCTCCACCGATTTGCTGGCTCACATTTCGGCGAAAAATGCTGTTTGAGATGCTCACTTCAGCGCCGCTTTCAATATGGATTGCGCCGCCTGAGCTGGAGGCTGTATTGTCCTCGAACACGCTATTCTCAATGTTCAATTGACTTCCCGCCGATGTCAGGATCGCGCCACCGCGTGCATATGAAACTGAATTATTTAAGAAGTTGACGTTGATTAAGCCTAAATCACCCGCATTGATGATTGCTCCACCACCGTCATTACCACCATCCCCCATCACATCGCCGTCTTCAAAGGTAATGCCATCAATTACAACAATACCCGAGGTACTGACATTGATAAAACGCATAGACGGTGCAAATAAATCGCGAGTGAATGTCGACCCAGTCCCTAAAAGCCGGATAGTGCTGGTAATCACCGGCAATCCATTACTGATTTCATCGGGTGTCGTGTTGTCTATTCCCGTAAATTCGTAGATGCCGGGTTCTAGCACAATTGTCACCGGCACATCACCGCTGTTCGCGGCGTTGATCGCGGCAATCAATCCATCAATATCCCCCGCCGTAATGGTTTGTGGTGGATTGACAACAACTGTCATCATGACTGCAAACGTCACATTGTTGCTATCAGTAAGTTCTACATAAAATTGATCTGTGCCTGTAAAACCATCATCCGGAGTATACGTCAGATCAAATTCCTCGTTGCTAACCATACCGTTTTGAGCAGGTTGAATGACTAAATCATACGGTGACAACCCGCCAGAAAACCGCACATCAAATGTGATAGGAGTTTGCATCGAGGTGGTCACGGTTTGCTGAACAAGCTCAAATGGTTCCGCAACCTGTATATCCACATATCCATAATTGCTGAACCCCGCAGAGTCAGTATATACATATGCAAGATAATCCATCCCCATAAATGCCGCATTTGGCGTATAAACCAAATTCGGCGCAGTACCGCTGAGTACCCCATTTGCAGGATCCTCTACCTCAAATGTATATGGCGGCAATCCACCAGATACGGCTAAGGGTAGAAAAATAGATGTTTCATAAGGAACGCCTACTGTCTCTGACTGCATGTCCATCGGGTTTGCATTGCTTATATGAAGCGTGGACGTACTCACACTCCCATTTGCATCTGTGATCGTCAGGTTGATTACATCAGCAACGGGAATAGGATTGTTTAAGGTATGTGTAAATGTGCCATCGACTATGGACGAGGTACCGTATTGTGCGGCAGAAACCTCATAGGTGAATGGTTCTTGACCGCCTTCATGTAAATTTGTGAGATCAATGACCGCCTCATCATTGCTCGTATACTCGTAGAAATCAGCAACAGACGTTAATGTTTCCGCAACATGAATAACGACATATCCATTTCGCGTAAATCCATCGGCATCGGTCACATCGTAGTACAAGTTATCCACAACCGGACTATTAGTTGGGGTATAGATCAAGTCAGGTAATTCACCTGTCAATGTTCCATATGACGACGACGGATTTGAAAATGTATAAGGTGATGTCCCGCCAATCGCCCCCAAAACAAGTGCAAGAGGCATGTCCGGCGCAGTATAGTAATGATTAGGCTCAACGGCAAGATCCGTATCGACGTTGACCGAATAGGTGAATGATGCGCTATCCAGATTGGCATCTGTAACGACATAGGTGAATGTATCTATTCCACTATAAGCGTTTTCAGGTGTATAAATTAGATCAGGTAGTTCGCCACTGACAACGCCATTTGTTGGAGCGACATCAACAGACAAGCTATAGGGTGCAAGACCGCCGAAAAATTGAGGTGAGAAGGAAGATGCGGTTTCATATAGGACTTGCAGATCACCGTTTAGCGCAGTCATGGGACTAATTGCACACTCGACTTGTGGCGGTGCTTGCAATACAGGTGCAATTGTTACATTATCATCACCTAACGGCAACGTAGGTCCGGTTGAACCGCCCCACCAATTGTTGCTGATGTCCGTTGCAACTGGATCGTCTCGATGCTTCACAATCTGGGATAGCCCGCCTACGATACAGCTATTATGAACCTGAATTTGTTCCCCGGATTCTAAAGCGTAGGTATAGATCAAACTTATCTCGTTGCCGTTGTCCACAAAACGACTATTGGTAACGGTCAGTGCGTCACCATTGAACGAAAGCAGACCTTTTGTACCCATAATATTTTGGAAAACTGAATTATCAATGACTGTCATTTCACCGTTTGCGGTGATCACGCCAAATTCAGGGCTTAAGTCATGAAAGGCACTGTCGTTAATTTCAGCTGTATGTCGAGCCGTAATGACATTACCACTATTAGAAAATTCAGAGTTATTGACAGACAAATGCCCGAAGACCTCAACAAGTCCGGAGGGAATTTTATCGATGGTTACGTTGTTCAATGTGAGGTTACCCCACGACATAATGGCTCGTGAGTAGTTTAGATGGGAATTAGTTCCCCAATTACCGTCCGTATCTGTAAGGGTCAAATCATTCAGGGTCAATGTTGCTGCATTACCAACTTCAAAGAATCGTAAAGGTGTACTCCTCTCAGTGTCGAGTACAGATCCATTACCCTCGATGACAAGATTCGTCTGGATAATTGGCAGATGATTACGTGGGCTACTGTATTGAACCGGAACACTGCGCGTGAGGTTGTAAGTACCCGCTTCTAAGCAAATTGTTTCCTGAAGCAGATCGTTATTTGCATCTGTTATCGCATCAAAGAGTGCATTTTCATCACCTGCCGAAATTGTGTAATCGCAGGTAACATCCGCATGGACAGGAGATACTCTCCATCCCATAAAGACAATAATCATAAAAAGAAGGATTAATTTGGTGAATCGAATGGTCATGTAAGACACTCTCATCTTCATTAACATACACTTGTTTACAAATAGCAAATTTATTATAAATCATTAAATGTGCTTTTTTAGTTAAATTCAGACCTTATTCAGTTATTGGGAGCTATTTAGATAAACGCCATAACGAATTTTTTACGATTTTCGTAGTTTCATGGCTTGATAATCTAGCAAGCTCGCAAAATTTGTATTTCATCTGTTACAAGTCCCAAGGCACTGCCTAAAATCATAGGAATGACCATACGATCTGAATACCTCAAGCATACGGAAGTGCGAGTCATCAGTTTGTTGTGTGGGAAAAATGGGCGGCTTCCTAAAGCAAAAAAACCGGAAAGCATAGGTTACGTTCCCGCTGAGCTTCATCGTATTTCAACGTACACAGCAATTACGAAACGAAGGCTTCGATTATCCTGAAATCGCTCACGATCGTGGCATCAGCCTGAGTACGTCATGGAATTTGGTTAACGCGTTAGCAACACCGTAATATACAGGAATTGATATTTGGCTCTATGAATCTGCTCCAGAAGGCTCATATCGGAGTTCGAACGGGACAAGCGATATTGATGTAGCCATAAATAGGATATTGACTATCTACCTTTAACGTTTTCATAAACAGCGATAGTTTTCTGGCAAACACTTTCCCATGAGAAATACTTTGCAATTGTCTGACGTGCTTTTTCGCCAATTCGATTTCTACGTGTGTCGTCTTCCAGCAAATCTATTATGACTTGTGCAAGTTCCTCCGGCTGATGCGGTTCCACGATAATTATGTTTTCGTCATGTTTTAACATGCCCTTTCCATAAGTATCAGGGTTCGCGGCGGCAAGAATAGTCGTGCCAGCACTCATAGCCTCAAGAGAAGCTATACCAAGCGATGTGTTTTCTGGTTCATCCTGATTTAGCCAGTGTGCTTCCAGATCAGCAATAGACAAAAAGGCAGGTATCTGATCGTGTGGCATCGCACCCGCAAAGATCACTGCTTGATCCACTCCTAATTGCTTTGCGAGGATTTTTGGGGATTCGGTAGCAACTGTACCGACAATAAGGAGAACAGTATTCGGATGTTCTTTAAGCACATCAGGCATCGCTCGAATTAAATCATGCCGATTACGAATCTCGTGAAGATGCCCTAACGACAGAATGACGCGCTTGTCCACGAGATCATATTGTTCAAGTAGTCTCGCGGCAACATCATCCGATGGTTTATCAGGTAGGCTGATACCATAAGGGATAACGTCTCCATAAGTTGGGGCAACTTTAAAGGCTTCAATAACATAACGTCTTGCATTAAGGTCAGGTAGAATCATATTATCTACCTGATTGATGACAAGATACCTCAACATAATCTGATCTAGCGGATAAAGCAACAAATTGTACAGGGGATTTCCATGCTTGATGATTGTATGGATTGTCAAAACAACCGGTATTTTAAAAATACGGCTCATGCGTACTGCACTAAATGCAATATCAAACATATGATTATGCAAATGTAGTACATCCGGTTGATGCTTAGTGATAATCTCATTGATCCGACGTTGATTGGACGGTGTAAATGTAATGGATAACCATGCGAAATTCAGGGCAATACCGAGCTTGGGTAAACGAAATGCGGGTAATCGATAAACGTGAACACCCTCTATACTCTCATACGACGGTGTATCTTTATCGACATGCGCGGTAATAAAGATAACCTCGTGCCCTAAACAGACCAGTTCACGTGCAAGCGCGGCTGATTGTGTTGAGGATCCCGTTATTATAGGTGGATAGAGATTGGACAACATGCAAATTTTCATACTTCAGTCCATTTGGCAACGCGTTGCCCCGATGTAATCAGTTGCTCATCTAACCCTCTAACTAAACGTCCATGTTTATAAACAGGCTGTTTGGTAAAGTCCCTATCATTCAAGTGATTCTCTATGAGCATATCCACTTCGTTAAACCCACAAAGTGCCCTCATGTAAGATGTTCCCGAAAAGCGGGGATTAATTTCAAACGGATACAATTCCCCATTCATATACCGGCATTGAATGTTTAATGGTCCACGGGAGCCAAGTAATGTTGCGATCTGTTCGCATTTTTTACGAATTTCTGGAAACTCATCCGCTATTCCCTGAGAGAAGCCCGATGATATTACAAGCCTATCGCCCAATTCGTGACGATTTGTACGGTTTGGAACATTGATCATGCTGTTAATCCCACTTCGAATTTCTCGATGAAGTGCGAATGAACCGAGTAACTCGCCAGTTAAGGAGTGCAAGACACCAACTGTGTATTCACTTGTCGGATGCCCGATATATTCTTGCATCAAAACAGGCACTCCCAACGCTAGCAAATAAGCACACAAATGATGCACTTCATCAAACGTTTGTGCGATGAATGTATTGCGTGACCCACTACTCCCTTTTACAGGTTTTAAGATAACCGGGAACACAATGTTTTGAGGTAAACTATCAATGTCGCTAATGATCGTTGTTTCGGGTACGGGAAAATCATTTTTGGCGAGAAAGGACATTGTTCTGAATTTATCGCTACAAATAGCGATCACATCAGCTGTATTTGCCAGCACAACTACGTTGTTATCCTCAAAAATGTGCTCTTGTGTGGCAATCAGGGCGAGTTCTGCCTCTGATCCCGCAATGATTGCCCTGACACCTTTAGAAATACAAATATCAAGCAATATGGAAAGATATTCAGGATCATGTACGGGGGGTATTAGATACGCTTCATCTATCTGATAAATTCCATAATTGTAGTCAACAATATCCGTGCCAATGATGTAATATTTTCCGGTTAATTTAAGGGTTTTTACCACCTCATAACCGACACCACTACCTGCGGCTGTGACGAGTACTGGCAATTTCTCAGTCATTTTTGCTCTTTTTCGCAAAGAATGATAAGTATTTGAACAGATGCTTTGTGGCGGGGATCTGGTGCTTTAAGTAATTGTCGACAATCAGTGCATGATCTATACCCTGTTCATGCGAAAGTTGTCCCTGTCCTAAATACCAATCATATTCAATCCGAGCCTCTTCAAATCCGATTGTGCGTAAAATATCCAACACATCATCACCGGTGAAACCACCTTTAACAATTTTCTGGTATTCCGCAAGCGTCACTTGCTCTTCCGTCACATCTATTTCATCCGCTACGACTGCAACAATCTGAAGCACATTGCGTACTTCACGCGCAAGGCTTGGTGGGAGATTTTCAACCGATGCAAATTTAGAGACCAATTCCCAAAAATTTTGATTTGGCTCAAGACCGCAATAAAACCAACCACCCGGTTTTAGAACCCGATAGGCTTCTTTAAGGGTTGCTGGCAGATCATAAAGATGATGTAAGAAGCTGTAGGCAGTACATACATCAAACGTGTTATCCGGGTAAGGAATAGCTTCTGTGTTTGCGAGTTCTAAGATAATTTCCGCCCGTGGACTAGTGCGGTCAATGCGCTCAAGCATTGCTGGCGTAATATCAATCCCTACGACCTGATTAAAATGAGCTTTAGATACATTCAACATAAAGCCGGTTCCACAACCCAGATCAATCAACTTATCACCATTGGTTTTCTGAGCGAGCGTCTTTATGATGCTTTCAACACGATCGCGATTCTCAGCACTCGTATGCGGATTTAGCTGATCGTATTGATCTGCCATTGCTGTATGGTAATGAATATTAGCGTCTAAAATTTTTGCTTTATCATCCAAGATAATCACCCCCTTCTAAAAGTTGACGCATACCACTCTCAAGCAAAACGTGCGGTTCCCAACCTGTGAGTTTTTGAAAACGTGTGATATCTAAACTTAAATGATAGTTTTCCGAGGCGTGATCGACCTGCTTATATTGTATGAGTTCGGTTGAGGCACTTGTAACACTGATGGCTGTCCGTGCAAGATACTTCATACTAGTTGCTCTTCCTGACCCCAAGTTAAACGTCCCTATTGCAGGGTTACTCATTACAGTTTGCAAAGCAGATACAACATCGTCAAGATGGATAAAGTCCTGACTGCGCTTACCATCATTATAAAGTGTGATCGCCTGCCCACGTTGAGCGAGTTCAATAAACTGATATAACACTGTTTTTCTGGAGGACCATACGCCATAAGGGGACGATAGACGAAGGATAGTGTGATTATCAGGGCATAAAAGCCGCACAATATCTTCGCCAGCAAGTTTACTGGCGGCATACAAGTATTGAGGATTCGTTCGGGTGTCCTCATTTATAATCTGTGAAGATTCTACAGCGCCATAAACGCTGATACTTGATACATAAATGAGCTTCGCCTGCATAGTCTGTGCTAGACGAGCAATATTTAGAGTCATCTGGATATTTGGCAAGTACGTGTCTAACTCTATATCAGCCGCCAAATGGATAATTACATCGTAATGCTTTCCCTCTGCCCAGACATTCAACGCGACTTCATCCATTATATCTACAGAATTAGCAGAATCATGCCGGCTAATACCCTCAGCGTGAGCGAACCGTCGCATAGCGTATCCACCGACTAGCCCAGTGGACCCGGTAATCAACGTTCTATTATTTGTGATGGTCATCACATGTTGCCCAGCGCATGGCAGAGATGTTCAACAACCTGCTGTTGCTCATCTTCCGTGAGGAACTCATGCAACGGGAGGGTTAATGAGCGGGCAAAAACATTATCAGCTACAGGGAAATCACCCGCCTGATAGCCGTAACGTGTTCTAAAATATGTTGTCATCGGCATATGATACGTGCCAATAGTACTTTGAATATCATTCTTTAGGAGAAAGTCAATAATCGCCTGACGATCAGCATCTTCAGGAATGAGTGCTACATAGGACTGATAAACTGGTTCGCCACCCTCCGATGTATACGGTGCTTCGTAAGGCGTGTTTGCCAGCAAATCATCGTAAATACGAGCGCGTTCACGGCGTGCAGTGATAATACGATCCAATTTAACCATCTGCGTCACGCCCATCGCCGCCTGAAATTCCGTTAGACGATAGTTAAATCCGGGCATAATGAAATCAATTTTTCCGGCAACGGGATCTATGCCGTGATTACGCAACGCACGCAAACGGTTCGCTAATTCTTCATCATGGGTCGTAATGATCCCACCTTCGCCGGTGGTAATCGCTTTGCGCGGATGAAAACTAAAGCAACCTACTCCCCATGTTCCCGCTTGTTGCCCGTGCAGGCTAGCGCCCAATGCACATGCCGCATCTTCGATCACCGGCAGATCATAATGTTCAGCAATTGCCGTTATTGCAGGCATATCAGCGACCTGCCCGAAAGTATGTACGGGAATAATAGCCTTAACACGCCTGGCAGTATCCGTGGTTGCCATTAAGCGCGTCAATGTCGCCCTGAGATGGTCAACATCCATATTGAATGTACCAGCATTAATATCCACAAATATCGGCTGTGCACCACACAACTCGATTACGTTAGCGGTAGACAGCCATGAATAAGCTGTGACGATGACAAGATCATTTGGACGCACATCTAACGCCAATAGTGCCATATGCAGGGCGGCAGTACAATTACTCACCGCTACAGCATGATCAACACCGATGTAATCAGCAATGGATTGTTCAAATGTGGCAACATGCTGTCCCTGAACGAGAAATCCCGTCTCAAGAACTTGCCGAATTGCCTCATAATCAGCTTCATCAATGCTCGGTACTGTCAATCGTATCATTCTGATTTATCTTTTTTTCCAGATTTTCCAGATGTTGATGGCACTAACTGATGACGATAAAACTCCCCTGTCCGCTGAATACCTTCTTCAAGGTCGACCTTGGCATTAAAGCCCAAAATATCGCTTGCTTTGGTAACAGAAGGAATTCGCAATTCTACATCTGCATAATCTTTACGCGTAAATGAGATACGAGACTTCGAATTGAGCACACGTACAACGGTATTCGCCAGACCATAAATCGTCACAACGGCACGCTGGTTTCCAATATTAAAGGATTCGCCCACCGCTTTTGGATGACGCATCGCCAGTAAAACACCCTCAATCATATCATCGACGTAGCACCATGCGCGGATCTGGGTGCCATCCCCATGTATTTGAATTTCCTGATTATGCACCGCACGCTCGACGAAAATACGAATTGCACCCTCTCCAATTTGCCCTGGGCCATAAACATTGAAGGGACGAACCACCGTGGTCGGGAGCCATTTTTCTTGGTAATACGCAATTGCCAGATGCTCTTCTGCCAATTTACTTACTGCATAGGTCCAGCGTGCCTCACCAACTTTGCCCATGACAGTATTGTCTGTCTCTGCGGAGCGAAATGCCTGCGATCCAAAGACTTCACTGGTGGAAAAACAAACAACGCGATCACAATTGTCAAGGCTTGCCGCCGCCTCAAGTACGTTTGCAGAGCCAACCATGTTCACACGCATGGTTGTAACAGGACTCTTAATTACGGTATCAATGCCCGCAATAGCCGCACAGTGCACAATGATATTAGCACCTTTCATTGCGCGGGCTGTCGCCTCATAATCCAGCACATCACCCTCGATAAGGTTGAGATTCGGATGATTGCTATACGACTTATCCTTGAGAGAATTACGGGTCAGATTGTCATATATGACAACTTTATTTTTTTCAATTAATTGTCCGGTCAGCGCAGACCCGATGAAGCCTGCTCCACCGGTGATAAATATGGTTTTACCTTCTATCACAGCTTATCACCCTTCACTTTCAATTGTGTCGTAATTCACTGGTAGGTTAAAGGCGGGTGCGGTGATCCATCCTTGAGTACCACCACTGTTTAGCCCTGTTGAACCCCATGCACGAACATACCACTGGTAATCGCCAGACGGAAGATGCGTTTCATAAACACATGTTTCAGCGCGGTTACAGTTCAACTCCGATGCCGAGTGCCATTCAAGCAATGGGATTACCTCCAGATTTACTGGTAGTACCCAGATCTGGTACCATTCAGCTCGCGAACTAGCTTCCCAGGACAAAATTGAATCATTTACTCGAAAATCATGCGGATTTTCAGGCGACTGTCCCTCAACAGATGCGCTAAAGTCTACTTCATTTTCCCAGATGTTCGATCCCTGATCAATACACGAGTATAGCTCTCCGCCTTCGTCATTACGATCAGAAACAATATGCATACCTAAATAACTACTGTCATCAAAAAATATTTCCAGTACTATTCCGTCGGGAATGTTATGTATTAGTTGTTCGTATTCGGGCTTATGGGTGAGGGTATCCACAATAATGTAGTCGACCTGGTGCATTCGAATATGATCCCATGTATAGTCATCAGGAACACCAAGTTTTTCTGTAGCACATTGGAGCAAATCAGGGCGAAGCCAATACGAATAATAGGACAGATTGATAATACGTGACCCTTCATCTGCTTGCGCATTCACCACCTGAGCAACCCGACAGCTTCCGTCCTGATTTGTGTATTCATACGCACATGTGTCAACGCGATCAAGCATTAAATTAAGAGAAAATCTTGAGAAAAGTTCATTATTAAATAGAACAACACCCATCACGATAATTAAAACTACAGGTATGATGACAGCTAACTCACGTCTAACAGTCTGCAAAGAAACGTTCTCTGCCACAAAGGCAACCGGAACAAAAACAAGCATTAACGGTGTGAGCATATAGCGGGGTGCAAACACCGAGGCACGGAAGATAATCCAGAGACTCACAGCAATAATCGCCACCAGACTGATCTGAACTATTAAGCGCCGTTTTGTCCGGTCAAGGCTAAATAAGAGCAGTAGAAACGGCGAGAATACAAGGATTATAGGGGAGATTTGTCCACCTTGTCCCCAAAAGTTGCCAAAGGTGAGTGAAAACGGATAGGTTGCTACAATTCGATACGTTGTATCCGCATTGAACCACCTTTGCTCCAAAAGCGATTCGTTATCTTGAGCAACTAGCGGAGCAAGAGGTTCGCCAAATAACACTGTATTCTTAATGATATGTGGAATAGCCGGCAATGCTCCCCAGAACGCGAGAATCATCCCGATGCGCACGATCTTCAAAATAATCTGTTGTGTTTGAATTGAGTCCCTAGCGTTTAAATAAAGTCGCCAAAAAATAATCATTGCCACCGTAATTGGCAAAAACACCGCATAAGAAATTTTGGCGATGATCCCGAATCCAGTAAAAAGTCCACTCAATAACAATGCGTGATTGCTGACTTCCTCAGTATTTTCATTATGAACATGGAACGCCCAATAATAGGCGGCTAGCCCCATAGATGCGCCATAAATATCGACCTTTCCGTCCCAAATAATGATCGTAACGGCTGACGATGTGATCGCACAAACAAAGATTATCCATTTACCGCGAATTTCAACACCAGCCGTATTGGCTAATGATGTCAGTAAACCAATTCCAGCAACGATCGTCAATAAGGTAAATAAGTCGGAACCAGACATATTGCCAAACAACATGAGAACCGCGTAATGCATCTCACCTTGTAAACCTACCTGAGCAAAATTTGCGTATCCAGGTGGGAAAACATCAAGATGTCCTGTGGCGGCGATTAACCGGGGATATGCCATATAAAATGCAAGTGCATCTCCGCGTGGCATCGGCGGCGCAAAGGTATAAATAGCTGTGATGCATAATGTCATTACTGCTAGAACGATAACGATCTTCCACAGAATCGGTTGTTGTCGCCAACTGCTCATCTCGTGATAGACGTTTGAGACGAATTGCCCAATGGATCGAGGCAACAATGTGATACCGGAGATAAGACCTAAAAAGCCTACCAACATAACGGCAGGGATTGTGAATTGCCCTATTAAGGCAACCAACTGCCAAATCGCCGCAAGTACGCCCTGCCCTAGTAAAAAGCTGGTGCAAAGTATGGCAACTGATTGATTCACTTTTGAAAAATCTATTCGTGGTGCAAGTAAACGCGTTAATCGTAGCCCAAAAGATAGAGAAATCACTGCATAAATCAATACAGTAAGTAAAGCAGTCACAGTCTCCATAAAAAGCCCGTATGATGAATTCTGATACAATGATATTCTACTGGATAGTCACTTGTTAATATAGCCTAAAAGGAGATCGTGTTAAATTGACTAATGTAGTTAATCCACTCTTCTACTCACGACGTTACTTGATGGCTGGCGCATTTGTTATCCTTTTTGGTGCTTTGCTCATGAGGTCGATTTTGACACCGATAGTCAACACGTCGACTATCGGTGTATCTGAAAGCCGAGATTCATCAACCGTTTTCTTCGGCGCTGATAGAGATCAGGTTTTATCCCCTTTTGGATGCGTGACATTGAGATGGGATGTTGAGAACATCTGGGGGGTTTATCTTGAAGATGCCGGCGTAATTGGTCAGGATTCACGACGTTGGTGCATTTCGGACGGTGGTAACGAACCAACATTAACAGTGATTTTCCCGGAAAATATACCGCAAAATTATACGCTCACGATCGATGTTGTGCTGTTTCGCTTTGACGTAATCTTCGGCGCTATGCTGATCGCCATTGGCTCCATGATTATGTTCCCACGTCCACGCTTAGACATCTACAATTGGTTTAAACGGCAACACGGGTTTACTACAATGCTGATGTATATATGGGTGATTTCCATTGTGTTCATCTTCTGGGCACTAAATGGTAAACCGGGTGCGGATTTCATCATCAATCTAGCTGACGAAGTTCAAAGAATTTTCTCCACGTTTTTCACCGCACCCTACAGAGGTTAATTTATGCGTCAAAATGCGCGACCTTGCGATCAATTCCAGATTGAACAAGTGCGTTGGCAAGCATCAAGGCCTTCAAGCCATCTTCGCCCGTAACAAGCGGCGTATTGTTATTTTGTACGGCGGAGATGAAATGCTCAAGTTCCGCACGCAACGGTTCCTGACGCGATAAACGGAATTTTGTGACATTGCCCTCCCCAACACCGGTAAGGATGCCGAGTGTATCCCACCGATCATCAATCACATCGTTTTCATAGAAATACAAATCCTGTGTCAGATAATTGACTGTATACATACCACGGGCACCAATGATGCTTAATTCACGAATTTTGGTTGGTGTCATCCAATTGATATTCAACATTCCTATGACGTTACCAGAAGTTCTTAGTACACAATCCATAATATCTTCGCGGTCTGTATTAATACCTTGTGCGGTTTCTGCGTAGAGGCGAACGATCTCATCATCCAGCACATAACGGATCATATCCAAATCATGAGTTGCAAGGTCAATAACAACCCCGACATCACGAATACGGGCGGGAAATGGCCCCATGCGCCGTGCCTGAATTCTAAACACCTTGCCAAGGCGTTTTTCATCAAGATGCTTCTTGAGTTCGATCACCGCAGGATTGAATCGTTCGATATGTCCAACGGTCAATTTGACCCCGGCGTTTTCTGCGAGAGCGATCAAATCTCTTGCCTGTTCAACCGTTTCTGAAATGGGTTTCTCAATCAGTAAATTGATCCCATGTGAGATGACAATCTTTGCAACCTCGTAATGATTTTGCGTGGGAACACAAATTGAAACGAGATCGGGTTTTACCTCGGTTAACATGCTCTCAAAATCAGCGAAGTGAGGCGTATTACCAAATGCTCCCGCAACCTGTGCCGCCTGAGCCTCATTAACATCACTCACGCCAACTAAGTCTACATTGGGAATTTCATGATAATTGCGTACATGATGTCGCCCAATGGATCCTGCACCAATGACAGCTACTTTCAACATATGAATGTTCCTTAAATTATTGTTTAACCACGTCCCAACACGCGAATTATCGCGTCCGGCACATGAAGATCATCCGGCAAAATATGTCGCCCATCAATCAAAATGGGTGTGCTTAAACGGGATAAAATCGCTTTCCAATCCGTCTGACGGTACGCATCATGAGCAACCATAACAATGACCGCGTCAGCGCCCTCGATTACATCAAATAAATCTTTTTGATAGTCCTCAACAAACGGATCATGGATGCGGTAACTTATCCCCCGAATATCAAGTTGCTCAATCAACGACTGCGTGGGTGTATCACGCGTATCATCAGAATTTTCCAGATATGCGTAGCCCAGTACAGCAACAGTCGTTTGCGACGGATTTTTTCCGGCGGAGCGTAGTGCGCGTTCTGCTAAATCGGCTACATGCGTCGGCATATTGCGATTAATCTGTCGTGCCGCAGGAATAACATTGGGCTTAAAGCCATCGTTTACGTTAGCAATAAGCAACCATGGGTCTTTCGGGATGCAATGCCCGCCAACCCCTGCCCCCGGATAGAGCATGTTGCGTCCGGGACTCTTGTTCACGAGTTCGCGCACTTTCCAGACATCGCCACCCACTGCTTCACAAATTAAAGCAACTTCATTTGCAAAAGCGATTTGCACATCACGATAGGCATTTTCAGTAGTTTTCACAAGTTCTGCGGTCAATGGATCAGTCGGATCAAGCGTGCCACTCGTAACATGCGTGTAGAGCGCGCACATCACATCGGCAACTTCAGGTGTTGAGCCACCAACAACACGGTCAAGCGTGGTTAGATTCTGGATCAACCGTCCCGGCATGACACGTTCAGGACAATGCCCAACGTAAAAATCAACATTGAGCTTGCCCCCCGTTGCGCTTTCTAGCGTAGGGATAACTACCCGTTGCATCGTTCCCGGCGCAAGCGTGCTTTCGATAATCACTATACTACCCGGCTTGAGTACCCTACCAACTGACTCAAGCGCACTACGAAGATGCGTATAACGCGGATAGTGATCGGTATCGTCAACTGGCGTTTGAACCGAAACAGTCAGAATATCAACATCGGCAAGTTCGCTGAAGTCCGTCGTACAAACAAGCTTTTGGCTGGCAACAACGCCTCCGACAAGGTCATCCATACCGGGTTCAATTCCTTTGATCGGATTTTCGCCAGTGTTAATCATCCTCACGCGTTGTTGGTCAATATCAATACCAATTGTCTGGAAACCTGCCCGCGCAATAATACATGCGACCGGCAATCCAACGTATCCAAGACCCACCACTGCCAATCGTGCTGTACGATTTTCCAGTTTTAGTGTAAGTTCATGCAGTGTCATGGTTCCTCATTCGTATATACACTGTTTCAAGCTAGCATAGCATGGAACTATTACGGATAAAATCCTTTTCTGGTATACTCACGGTCGTAAATTATAAGAAACCTGCTAAAGGAATGCATGTATGTATATTCATCCAAGTGCTGATGTCGAAGACGGCGCTGAAATCGGTGCGGAAACAAAAATTTGGCATCTCGCGCATATTCGTCGCCAAGCACAGGTTGGCGCGAATTGTGTGATTGGACGAGGCGTTTTTGTTGATAGTGGTGTCAAAATAGGTAATGCGGTCAAAATACAGAATTATGTTTCAATCTATCATGGCGTGACCATTGAAGATGGTGTTTTCGTCGGACCGCATGTCGTGTTTACGAATGATAAACTCCCGCGGGCAATTAATCAGGATGGCACACCTAAAGACACTTCAGACTGGATTGTTTCAGAAACAACGATAGGCTATGGTGCATCACTAGGGGCTAACGCCGTGATCGTTTGCGGAGTTAAGATCGGCAAGTGGGCAATGGTCGGTGCAGGCTCAGTTGTCACCCGTGATATAGAAGATTATGGATTGGTCGTCGGCAATCCAGCACGCTTAATTGGATATGTAAATGAGGATGGTACCCGTCGTGAGTGATCAGATTGAGGGAAAGAAACGAACTATTGGCATCGCACAACCCTATATTGGCGATGAAGAAAAACAGGCAGTCATGGCAGTGCTTGACTCCGGGCAATTAGTGCAGGGCGCGCAAGTTGCGGAGTTTGAGCAAGCATTCGCGGCATATTGCAACGCCGAACATGCCATCGCCACGACGAACGGCACAACTGCCCTGACAGTTGCCCTCATGGCGGCGGGCATCGGGCAAGATGACGAGGTAATCATTCCGTCGTTTACATTTGTTGCAACCGCAACTAGCGTCCTGAGCGTGGGTGCAAAACCTGTTTTTGTAGATATTGAACCAGAAACATTTTGTCTTGATCCAGCTCAAATTGAATCCGCGATTACAGAACGCACCCGTGCAATTATGCCAGTACATCTCTATGGGCATCCTGCAAACATTCCGGCGATGAAAGCGATCGCAGATAAATATGATCTCGTCATCATTGAAGATGCGGCGCAGGCACACGGCGCGGCAATTGGTGAGCAACGTGCGGGTACATTGGGCGATATGGCGGCATTTAGTTTCTACCCCAGTAAAAACATGACTACAGGCGAAGGCGGTATGGTCGTCACTAATGATGAGACACTGGCGAATAAGGCGAGAATGGCGCGTAATCATGGGATGAACACGCGCTACTTCCATGAAACACTCGGTCTTAATTACCGCATGACCAATGTGTTGGCGGCAATTGGCATTGAACAATTGAAGCGTGTTCAAGCGTGGAACCAAAAACGCATCGAAAACGCCCACTATTTAAACGCCCATCTTACAAGTGTGCGTACACCACCTACCACAGAAAATTATCGTCATGTTTTCCATCAATACACCGTGCTTGCACCCGAAGGTGCAGACCGCGACGCAATGGTTAAACAACTCAATGATAACGGGGTTGGTGCGCGTATTTATTACCCGCTTCCGGTACACTGTCAGCCGGTTTTTAGAACAGCACAACCCGGAACAACCTGTGCATGTGGTCATGGTCTGGATTGCCCCGTATTGCCGGTCACGAATGCGATGACAAAACGGGTCTTTAGCCTGCCTGTTCATCCCTTTCTATCGCAAGAGGATCTCGACTATATCATTGAGTATGTAAATGCGCTTTGATTGGATGCACCTAATATGAAGTCAAATCATGTGCTCTATATCAGAAATACTCTAGCAGGATTACTAGTCACTGTATTTTTCCTGTGGCTCGCACTGCGTGGGGTCAGTTTTGATCTCATTGATACGACATTGAATAGCATCCGATGGGTTTATTTGATTCTGCCGCTCATGATTTGGGGCGTTGGACTGATCGCCCGTGCTATGCGTTGGCGGTTGCTCTTGAACAATAAGCTCACCCCGCGCGATTCCCTCAGTGTGATTGGGATTGTCTATATGCTGAACGCGACCATCCCCTTCCGTGCCGGTGAACTCGCTCGGCTGTATTTGGTCGCTCGTAGCGGAAAAGAAATTTCCGGATGGACAGTACTGACGACCGTATTGACGGAAACCATCCTCGATATGCTATCCATTGTGCTTCTTCTAACGATGATTATTCCATTTTTGGCGATTTCAAAAGCGACCATCGTTACCGGTCTATTGATCGGTTTGGTTTTTGCGGTTGGATTTATCGTATTATTGATCTTCGCGCGTCGCCCTCAGATCGCCCATAGTATTCTCGACGGTATAAACCGGATTTTCCCTCCATTAGGGCGACTTCCGTTAAGATCACTCTTAGATAAATTGCTTCAAGGCATTATGCCCTTGGCAAAATGGCGCACGCTGATTCTTGCTCTATTGTGGACATCGCTCATCTGGGGAAGCACCGTACTCGCGATATGGTCAGCAAGTCTTGCAATTCCACAATTCTCATTCAGCGGTGATTTGCCTGCCGGACTCGTTCTGGTGCTGGTATCAACATCACTCGGTGCGATTGTGCCCTTTACAATGGCGGGGGTCGGTCCGTTTGAAGCCGGTGTAGTCTTCGGATTGGGGGTTGTAGGGATTAGTCAGGAAGTTGCCGTCACTTTTGGTATTATTTTGCATGTACTGATGATTTTGCATTTTATACTCTGGGGTATGATTGGAATCTTAACCCTACGGCTTTCTCTCATCGACATTCGAGGCCTTACCACCTATATCCGGCTAAAACTCTTCCCCCCAGAAACTAAAACCACTCCGATGGATATAAAGTCTCAAGAAATCTAAGCCACATTCCGTAATTCGTGGATAAATCAACGTGAAGGTCATCTGTTTAAGCATATTATGCGATATCAGATCCTAATAATCGTCATAATAACCTTGACGATTCACACTCCTTAATTCAATCAATTTACACTTGATAGTTTCTTGAAAGTACCGTTACGTCAATGTGTAGATAGCACTAAAATGGATGATTTAGCGACGCCGAAAAATTAAACAGCTCGTTTAATCAATGAAAATTCCAGTGATAAGCGATCAAATCATTCATAGATGGACAGCGGAAACGCATAGTAACCGTTTCCGCTATGACAGCCCCAACGGGGTGCGAAACGTCACCTAGATATTTCTCACACTTTTTCTGTAGACACTCTCCCTACTACACCGAAACCATATCAAACTTTCAATGCCGATTATCAACCATTTCCGAAACATGACTTATGTAAAAATGTTAACCAATCTCTGAAATGCAACATAAGGCAGAAGTACCGCCATTTTGAGTATAGATGAGCGAACCTTCAGTTTAATTCGCTAATTCAAGGAACGCCCATGCCGCATCCAGACATGAGGGATTCGCATTCAGTCCTGAACCAAATAGCACCCAAAGATTTGTTATTGACCTAAGCGGTATCTGGGCTTTTCGATTCCCGTGTGATCTGGATGCCGCGTCGTTCATTGCTGGCAAGCTATATTTAAAGCATAAATGTGGGACTTCTGCCTATCCGTTCCGAACATGTAGGAGTAATCTGTTCAAGATCGGACGATGCAATGGCGATGTTTTCCGGCAACAATATCTTTTTTGCTTACGCACTAAATTCATACGCTATCATAAAACAAAACAGCACCCGCAAATATACCTTCTAATTTACCGTAAGAGGATATACTGAGCGATGGTGGTTTGCTCCACGGGAGGGTATGCGCGGCGAGTTGGGCTTCGAGTGCATCCCACCAGATTGAACCAGCACGAGACACACCACCACCAATAATGATTTGATCGACATCTAAAATCACATTCAGCGCCGCCAACGCACGCCCTACATATTGACCCGACTGCCGCAAAACCTCAATCGCAGTGATGTCACCGTACGTGGCTAAGGTTGAAATTTCGCTGGCGGTTATGTCTTTCCCTGATAGAGCTAAGTACGCTTTGCTGATCGCCGGTCCCGCCGCGAGTGCTTCCAGACAACCGTGATTTCCACAGCTACAAACCGGTCCATCCGCTTCCAGAATAAGATGACCTATCTCGCTTGCCATGCCGTTGCGCCCTTCGATGATTTTATTGTCGATAACGAGACCACCACCAATCCCTGTGCTGACCGTCAGGTAGAAAAGTGACTGTAAGTTATCTGCCTTGCTGTGACGTGTCCATTCTAGCCATGCGATGGCGTTGGCATCATTGATAATCCGTACAGGCACAGGCGCAATATCCTGTTTGAGGCGTTCTTCCAGTGAAAAGTTAGCCCAGCCATCCACATGATTGGAGTGCATCACGCGATTACGATTGACCAGCCCGCCAAAACAAACACCAATCGCCTGAATGGTCGTGATTTCCGGCAATTGCTTACACAAGTCAATAACGGTCTGATACACTGCAAGCCCACCATGTGTAGCGGGTGTGGGTGCCATGCGTGTGCTGAGTGCGGTATGCGTGGCAAGATCAACAATACCCACTGCAACTTTTGTGCCGCCAATATCAATTGCGAGTACGGGTTCATCTGGCACAGGTGGTCTCCCTCTATCATGTTCCCTGAACTGAGATGAATTTCTGCTTGAAATAATCTACCCAATAATGTGTTATCGCGATATGGGCAGTTTCCGCATGACCGTAATCCGCAACATCCACATGCACACAAACATCCGCCAATTCCCGTAATTTGCCACCGTTAAAACCTGTCAACGCAATCACATAGCCGTCGTGCTCACGTATCCATTCTGCCGCCGCCACCACATTAGGGGAATTCCCGCTGGCGCTAAACACGATCAGCACATCACCGCGCCGAAAATGACTTCGTAGTTGCTCAACGAATATGGAATCGTAATTGGTGTCATTCGCCCATGCTGTGACCGCCGCACCATTCGCCGAGAGTGAAATCACACGGAAGCGGCGCACATCAGATTGCCCGACGGTCTGTTTGGTTAAGTCCAACGCGAACGCATCGGCAGTGGTGGCACTCTGACCATTTCCCGCCGCAAAAATCGTTTGATCGGTATCGTAGGCGCGTTCAAGCAGGGCGAGGGACGCGTCCATATCTGCCGGAAGAATGCTCTGTAAAGCGGTATGAAGCTGGTTAAAATAGGCGCTTAAGCTCATCATGATTGTGTCTCCAATGGTTGCATCCTAACTGCCGTTGCGCTCAAAAGTCACCCAGATCGGACTGCTCCACGCCATGTTGCCATCTGTTTGCAACACGCGCAGATAGTAGTAGTGGGTTTCTTGCGGGATGATAATGTGGTCGTCAAACTCAAATTGCATGGTGCTGATATTTTGATCTGCGCCAAGATGCACACTGCTAAATACCTGACCGGAACGGATCACCTCAACACTGTGTAGTGGGGCGCTCCCCTGTACCGATACGGTGATATGTGGTGAGTCCGGTGATGAAATTTCGCTTCCCATCAGCGCACCATTCACGCGGAAATCAATCACGATAAATTCGCCAGTTGTGGCGTAGCAATGACGCTGATAAATGCCATCGAAAATCGCTTCTCGCGTCAATTCCGGTGCAAGAACAACAGTCATCCCTGTCCGGTAGGGGTCTTCTTTCCAGCCTACTCGTGTACCAGCGGGGACGAAGCTATCGCGTCCTTCCGGTTCGGTGGCGTGCCAGCGTAACCCGTGACTGTCACTCCCGCCCACAAATCCCAGCCTGTAACCCCGTTCGAGCGCATCCAGCACAAATTTATGCGGATGAATATGATCGCGCCGATAACCGATGGGCAGATTACCGGAATATTCAAAACGACCATGCGTGGAACAAATTTCGACAACCCGTTGCAATTCTGGATCATGCGCGTCCCAATCCGTGCCCGACCACGAGGTATGATGCGGGATGACCAGCGCACGCCGACCTTTTAGCCTGTGTAGAAGTTTTGCACCTGTGTTGGCGGTAGGATCACCATAATTGACCAGTTCACCCCTATCATCGGGATAAACCACATGCCGATGCCCCTCACCGACGGTTGCGCCTTCGGTGACATGCTCGGCAATGGCGGGAGATGTCCATTCATAGCCGTACATAGCGATGAACTTTCCCGGTTCACTCAGGCGACGCGCGCAATTCCAGAGCATGTTCATTTCTGCTTGTGATAGGGTGATGCCGTCCAGATAATCGTGTTCGGTCAGGGTCGCAAAATCGTAGCCATACGCATCACGATAGCGGTGATAAATTTCGTCTACATCGCTAGTCGCATCCCCATAAATGGAATGACAATGCAAATCGCCGAAGTAATAATTGAGCATGTCACCGTCCGCCGTTTTTAGATTTGGGTGTGGGCGATCTACTGAATGATTCGCGGCTGGCACGGGCAAATGGGTATTTAACAGAGGTGGGGCAGTCGCCGAATCATTAACATCCAATTTTTGAAGTTGTGCGCCGTCTAAGCCCATCGACACCACATAATAGGGATTGTTGCCCGCAACCCTAATGCGCGGCTTCCAACTTGCCCAATGTTTTTCTGAGATGTTGTAAAGCTCAGACCAGCCGAAAGTTTCACAGGATGCCATATAGAGCGTATGGGCAGATTGACCCAGTAACCACAAGCGACCCGCTGGTTCTGCGATGAGTGCTGGAAATTCCCACCCTTGAAATGAATCCTCATTGTAAACGTCATGTTCGGGCTGTGTGGGAATGTCATAAACTGTGTTACCGTCAAAGCACCGGATGACATTCCACTTCGTCAGCCACCAGCGATCACGGCGGGCAATATCAACATTGCTGGCATAGGCAATCCACAATTTGCCCTCATCATCTGCTGTGAGTGCCGGTTGCACACTTTGATAGTCACCATTTGAAATTTTGATCGGCTCGGCGAGAGAATCCAGACGTTGCAAATACACATCATACTGTTCGCCATCATAAGAATCATATGCACACCAAACGGCATGATCCGGCGTGGATGCAAGTGCCGTCCGGCTACACCATGATGATGCCCCGTTGATTGCTTCGGCGAGTTGCCATGCGTCAAGTGTATTTGTCGCGCAGGTGGTCATCATTACGCGGGTTGCGTTGACATCGGTGATTTCAAAGACGAGCCACACCGTTTGATTGACTACCAGCACACGGGGGCGAAAAATCCCGTCACTGTTCTGATAAATAATGGTCTCCGCTGATAGGGTATCCCCCGAATACGTGCGGGCGATTAGATGATACACACCCTCCCGTTTGGCGGCATGGATGCCCAGAATTGTCCCGTCTGGTAAGGTCGTGATTGTCGGCTGATACTCAACGCCAATTGCGTCGCTCCATTGGAGGATGTCGCCAAAGCCCTCATCTGTGAATGAGCGCGCATACACGCTATCTCCAGTAAAACTTTGCTGTACCCAGATCAACCAGCCGCCCGTTTCCGTCAGGCATAAATCCGGTTCTACGGCGGATTTTCCGTTGATTGAGCGGGCAACCGTGAAACTAAAATGATCTTCTTGTAATAAGTTTTCTTTAAACACAGTTCGTTTCCTTTTATGTCAAGCCGCTTATCACCGCGACTCACTTGAGCAACAGTTGTAAACCGAGCACCGCCAACAGCCCCAGCACAATCCAATTGAAGACTTCTGTATTAATAAACCTGACCGTCAGCACGCCTACTGAAAAGCCGACGCACATACCGGGAAAGGCAAATGCGTAATAATCGAGGACTTCACCGGTGATGTTGCCCTGTATGAAATGCGCGATGATGACGAACAGTGTGGCGATGATGAAGGTCGTTTGTAAATTCGCACGGAACTCATCCGGTGGATACCCGCGAGATTTGTAATACATCACGATCAACGGACCACCGGAGTTATACGCCCCGTTTAAAATGCCGGATGCCAGCCCGAAGATCAGTGTCCAACGATACTTTTCATCAAGCAGAAATTGCTTTTTACCGGACGCGTTGTACGCCACAAATGCTAGAATGATGACTCCGAGCGCGGGCAGTAGAATGTCCTCATTCAGCCATGCCAATCCCCAGATACCGATGGGTGTGCTTATCAATAGGGTTAACAACATCGGGCGCACTGCTTTAAACGATAGCTGATCTCTATAGCGCCACACGATGAATATCTGTAATGGTAAGACGATCATCGCAACCAACGGTGCCGCGGCGCTCAGCCCGATCAGCGGGACTAATAACGCCATAGCAATTAACGCTGAACCGAATCCAGCCGTAGTATGAATGAATGCGGCTAATGCAAACGTGAACCCGATCCCGATGGCATTCATATTAGCCTTTCAGGATGCGTTCAATTTCAGCATGGGGTAGCAAATGACTGACCAACGGTTGGGATTCATCCGGCTGAGACTGTTGCCAGATGGCGAGAATGCCTTCCTCTAGCACAATCGTCGACAGATAGCGACTAGACCCCGTCCCATACGGCGAGACAAACAGGGGTGCAATCAACGACAGGCGTTGCATTTCTGCTGTGGGGAGGGCATTGCCCACGAACGCACCGCCAATCTCCTCGCACGAATATCCGCGTGGTCGGCTGACGGCGTTAGGATTATCGTCCAGACGGCGCAAACATTCCGCTCCATCATAGAAATAAATGTACGCATCAGACGCATTGGCAAACGCGCCGATTGCGGGGATGGCAAGCCGATTTGTGATGCGCATCGCGGCAACATCCCATGCAGGACCGCGAGAGGCAACTTCCCACACTACAGGACCGAATGTATGTGCGCCGGATGTACGTATGCTCATACCTGAATTGGAGGATGACCACGCAAATGGATGCGAACAAAATACCAGCGCGGTAGACCCGTCCTGTAAATCGAAGATAACCGGGTCTTTAACATGCAGATATTCTGGATGATTAAAATTCTCTAAGACAGGTTCAATCGTGGCAACTGAGAGGGTATCGACAGTGCTACCCGTGATGCGATCAATCGACCAGATACCCGTGCCCGGTTTTTGAAAGTCTTCTAATCCTTCGGGATATGCGCGTGCCTTCTCGGTGGAGATAAACAGTTCAATACTGCCGTCATCCATGATATGTAGGGCTGATCCCTCGATTGAAATAACCTCACGTCCGGCGACACTCAGATCGGCTTTGCTAAAGCTGAGGGCTTTTTCGAATGTTTTTCCGCGATCATTGGATTTGAAAATGGCGCATTCCAGACCACGTTGTCCCGCGCCCAAGCCAGTACGCGAATCGCCAAAATTGCGATAGCGCCCGGAAAGCCAGATGGTTCCGTCAGGCGTTTCGATCATATTGCCACCGCCAAACCAGAAACCCGTTGATGCGTTCTGAGGCGGAACAATCACCTGTGCCTGCTGTTGATTGACGAGAGCGGTCAGCAGATCACGAAGCCGCTGTGTTTGCTCCGCCGTCAGTGTAAACGTGTTGGATAGATCAACTGTCATAATGTTACATACTCCATGATTAAAATTATTTACGCCAATCAATGACAGTGCCTAGATACGCGTCTTTATGATTCAGTAACCCGTCATAGGCTTGCGGTAATTCAAACGGTTTAATGATGTGGCTCGTCACCGCGGATACATTTAAATCACCACATCGGAGCGCGTCAATCAGTCGTCGTAAGTTCGATTCCACAGAATGGGGAATACCGGGTGCATCATAGGGTGGCAAGCGCCATTCCAGCGCACCACGCACGGTCAGCCAGCGCAAGTGAATATCTCTGAAAGCGGGTGTCATATCGGCTTCATAGGCGGCGCGTGGCGAACCGAGCAAAATCACCTGACCGGAATCAGCGCAGGCGGCAATGCTTGTATTGACGATTGCGCTATGACCGACGGCTTCCACTGTGACTTGCGCGCCACGTCCGTTGGTCAGGTTGCGGATGGCTTCCAATTGACGTTCCGGCGCAACATCCACCACGGTCTCAATGCCAACCTGACGGGCGAGTTCGCATCGTGATTTTACAGGGTCAACGCCGATGACGTGTAAGCCCGCCTGTCGATAAAGTTGCGCGGCGAGATTGCCCACAATGCCCAGCCCGAAAATGGCAACCGTATCACCGGGATGACAGTCCGTGATTTGGGGCGCATGAATGGCAACCATCGCCATGCGTAACATCACAAGTTGCTCCGCAGGCAGGTCTTCATCGACTTTAAGTATAGAGCGCACCGCCTTGCCGGATGCCATGTTATAGACTTGATGTGAGGCGTGTTGACCGAAGCAAAAAACGCGATCTCCCACTGTGACGCGATCCACCGCTTCGCCTGTCGCCATCACCCGCCCCACCAAGCCATATCCCGGACGATAGGGATAAGCATTCCAGCTATCCGGATTGCGAACACCCGGAGCGAGTGCGGAATAAATCGCTAGTTCAGTTCCGGCACTGATGACGGTGGTTTCTGCCTCAATGAGGACAGCCTGTGGCGCTATAGCATCAAGATCAAGGTCTTCATCAGCAAGCATGACTTGAAGCTCATCGGGGATAACCGCATAAGTTGCGTGTTGAATCCGCATTACGCCTCCACTTGAACGGGCTGTCCGCTTGTAGAGGACTGCCGTACCGCTTCAAGAATCCGCATCTGTGTGAACACTTCTTCAAGTGTGACGGGTGGCGGTGCGCTTCCGGTGATCGCGTTGGCTACGGCAGTCCAATAATGGCGATAATCACCCGCTGGAATGCTCATTTCTCCCTTGATCGTGAGTCCGTGTGCGCCACCTGTGACGATTTGCGCTGTCTCGGTTTGCGTTGCCCAGCGTGGATCATCTGGAGAGATACCTTCGCGCAACATGCTTTCCTGCGGATCAACGCCGTATTTCTCAAACGTGCCATTCGTACCGCGAATTGCGAAGCGTGGTACGGTCAAGCCATTCAGCACATCCGTTTCCAGAAGCACATAAAGCCCGCTATCATACTGCAATTGAATACGGAAGGCATCATCGACGGTGCAATCTTGACGATGAATCATCACCTGCCCGAAAACGCTTTGTGGTGTTCCGAATAATTGCAACGTTTGATCGATCAGATGGGGACCGAGATCGTTAAGAATGCCCCCCAATTCGTCCGGCGCATCCCGCCATACGCCGCGTGGCTGAGGGCGGAACATTTGCCAGTGGGATTCAAAATGGTGAATCGTGCCGAGTGTACCACTTTGTATCAACTGACGTACCGCCGTAAAATCCCCATCCCAACGGCGATTCTGGAACGGGATAACATGACGATTCGCCTGTGTTGAGGCAGTCTGTAATTGTTTGATCTCATCGACACTGATGGCAACCGGTTTTTCGACCACCACATGCTTGCCACGTTCTAGCGCGGCTAATGCCTGCGAAACGTGCAGTCTGTGGGGCGTGGCAACAACGACCAGATCAATGTCATCTGCGTCCATAATACTGTCGACATCGGTGATGCGTACACCGGGCAATTGTTGTACAGCATAATCACGCGACGTTGCCACCGCACACAACTCAAACTGCGCTGATTCCTGGATGAATGGAACGTGGAAATACCGCCCGGCTAAACCATAGCCGAGAATACCCACGCGTATTTTTGTAGTCACTAAACAAAACCTTTCGCTTATTCGCCCGATGCTATGCTTGCAGTTGGCGTGCCTACAGGTAAAGAGTCTTTAAGATGCGTAAGGCTACGCTCAAGCCCATCAATAACCTGAGCGCGAGTGCCGGTATACGCGTCCGATTCCAATTCAATGATGATCGCGCCCTCAAATCCGTGCGTTATGATCTCCTTCAAGAAGCGCGACCAATCAAGATCACCTTCACCCGGAATACGGAATTCCCACCACGGCGCGCGGGATTCTACCCTGCCGTGTGGTGCGATTTGTTCATATTTATAGGATGTGACGATTCCATGTTCTGCCAGTACATCACGTTTGATATGGGTATCCTTAGCATGAACACTAAAAATACGCGGCATAAATTCTGCGATTGGCGCGTAAGGATCAATCATCTGCCAGATCAGATGTGAAGGATCATAATTCAACCCGAAATTCGGATGCGCGTGTGTCGCTACAAAAAGGGGTCGCCATGTTGCCGGTCCAAGCGCAAAATTGCCACTGTTCGGGCAGAATTCCAGCGCAAAACGCACGTTCGCCTGAGCGCCTTCTTCAAAAAATGGTTGCCAGAAATCCAGCGCGGCGTTGATATTTCCTTGCAGATCATGTTGGGGTAACACGCCTGTCGACATCGTGATTTGTGGAATATCCAGCAGAATGGCTAAGTCCAACAGACGGCGCATCTCACGCTGATATTCGGCGGAAAGTTCTGGATTATCCGTCAGAAAGTTACGCGCATAGATCAATGAATGCAAGCGAACATCCCCTGCTGATGCCGCCCGTCGCAAGGCTGGAAGATCACGCTTTACCGATGGACCAATCTCCAGACAGGTTAAGCCAACATCCCGCGCAACAGCCAGCGCATCATCGATAGTCGTTTGCCCCAGACAATTCGTGACAAAACCAATTTCGACACCCGACATTATTTGACCGCTCCCATCGTCATGCCACGGAGCAATTGCTTTTGCGTCAGGATATAAACGATCAGCACCGGAATAACCGTGAAGACCAACGATGCCGCCAATACCGGATAATCTATGAAATATTCACCGTAGAGTTTTGCCAAACCGGAACTAAGCGGGCGCAAGTTTGGGTCGCTCACTAATGTATAGGACAACGTGAATTCATCCCAGAAAAAGACGAATTGAAACAACCCGACGGTCAACAAACCGGATCGGCTGATCGGCAAGGCAATATAGAAGAACGTCTGCCAGAGGTTACAACCGTCCGTTCGCGCCGCATCCATAATTTCACCGGGTAACGATTCAAAGAATGCCCGTAAAATAAATATCGTCAGGGGCAATCCGATGGTCGCATAAATGAGCGGTAGGGTGTACGGCTCATTGATGATGCCCAGACGCTTCGCATTCAGGAACAATGGCACCAGAAGCACCTCTGCCGAGAGAATCAACCCTGCAATGAACAGATTATAAATCGGCTCTTTCAGCGGGAACTTAAAGCGTGCCAGAGCATATGCCGCTAATGATCCAACGCTTAGATTGAGCACTAGCGCGGAAAAAGTAATGTAGAGGCTGTTTCGCAGGTGGATACCTAGATTCACCTCGTTCCACGCGGTTATATAATTGTCCAGTGTAAATGACTTGGGAAGTAAGAAAATCTCGTAGGTATCCTCAAAATTCGACACAGACAACGAAAGGAAGTACATAAACGGGGCAATCGTCATAAAGGTGAGGAGCAACAGAACGATGACCGCCACCACTTTAATCAGGAAGGGAATTTCTTTCCATCGCATAGTTTGTAGTCCTATCTCTCTCGCTAATCCAGGCTGAAGCGCCGGTTAAAGTAGGCGCGTACAACGCCAATCAGAATCAGGGAAAGCATCACCAGATTCGCCATTGCGCTACCTAATCCGATATCGGAATAGGTGAAAACCGCCTTATACAGATAAGTATTGATGACTTCCGACGCATTATAGGGACCGCCATTGGTCAGGATGAAGATCAGCGTGAATACACGAATGCTGAGGATGAAGTACCATATCCCCATGATGAGGATGATCGGGCGCAGAAGCGGCAGTACGATATATCGCACCGTCTGGAACGTGTTGGCACCATCAATGGCGGCGGCATCTTTTAAGTCATCGTCAATATCGAGTAGAGCCGCGCCGAATAAGATCACACCATAACCCACCCAGCGCCAGATAAACACGGCGATCACTGAAGGGAGTGCGAGTGATGGATTGCCCAACCAGTCTGATGCCAATGAACCAAGCCCGATCATTTCGAGCGTCTGGTTTAGCAGTCCGTTTTGTACGCTTAATACCCGTGTCCAGGCAAGACCAACGACGACTGCTGGCGTGATAACCGGCAGAAACACCATGCCACGAAATAGCCCGGCGAAGGGGATGCCACTATCGAGGATAATGGCGATGAATAGCGCCAGCCCCATCATGACCGTCAGCGAACCCAGCGCGATATAGAGGTTATTCGTTACCGCTTGCCAGAACAGTGGATCGTCAAACAGATATTGGTAGTTCTCCAGCCCGATCCACTCTGGAGTACGGAATCCGTTCCACTCCTGAAACCCCATATAGAAGTTGTAGGGAATGGCGAAGACCTCAATAACAAGAAACAGGATCAGCGCAGGTGCGACGAAACCAAACGCGGCGATGGTCTCCGGCTTCATCAGGCGTGGAGAATCGCTTGAGTTGGTGCTAATGTTTCGATTGGGTCTAATTCGATCAAGTAATGTCATAAATTTTTGGCTCGTAATAGATATTTTTATCGTACGCTTACGGCGAATTTTGGGAGGAATGGGGCAGGAACCAGCCTGCCCCATTCCACAGATCAATAGTTGATATCGTTGTGTTAACGGGCACGGTCAGCGGCGCGGAGCGCGTCTTCGGCGCTAGCACGTCCCGTGATGATACCCTGAATGCCAGAAGCCATCGCATCGCGGGAGGCTGGGTTGAAGATGTCACGCGGGACGGAGTCTTCCTGACCTTCGCACAGAAGTTGCGTCACATAGTTAGCATCGGCTAAGGCTTCTTCACCCGCAGGACCTGCCGGACACAGACCAACGACACTCACGGCTTCGTCCTGACCCTCCATTGTGGTGAAGCGAACGAAATCAAGGATCACATCCTGATGTTCGCTGGTAGCGGAGAGCACCCATGTGCCAGCCATACTTCCCATCGCGGCAGGACGAGTATCTTCATTGATCGCTGGAACGGGGAATACGCCGATTTCGAACTCAGGCTCGAATGCAAGGATCGCGTTAACCGCCCAGTTGCCGATTATCCAGACAGAAACATCACCATTGGCGAATAGCGAATTGATCTCATCCAGGCTGAGCGCGGTAACGCCGTCGATCCAGATGTCATTATAAGAAGCGAACTGTTCCATGATCTCGACAAATTCGGGGATTTCCCAATCGCCTTCGCCCATGCTAGCGGCTTCGAATTCTTCCGGATACATCTGTTGTGCCCAGTTGAAGAACAATGTGGGTGGATGGTCGTTAGAGGAAGCCCAGTACGCCGCGCCACCGTAACCCGCTTCTTCTAGAGTAGCGATTGCGGCTTGAAGCTCATCCATCGTCTGCGGTGCTTCTATCCCGAGTTCCTCAAAACGATCCTTATTATAGAGCGCCTGTGCGTTGTTGGTAGCTTGTGAGATGCTAAGGAACTGTCCATCAATGGTCAGATAGTCCAACGTGCTAGGATAGAGTGATGCCGCCCATTCCTCGTCCACGAAGGACGTTAGGTCGAGAATCAGCCCGTTCTCATAGAACTCTAGCGGTTCGCCCAGGGGTAACGCTTCCCAGATATCAGGAATTTCACCGCTGATGAGCGCGGCAGAGAGGGTTTGATCGTAATTAGCACGCGGGATCAGGTTGATGTTAATGGTCACATCCTGATCATAATTTGATGTGAACTCCTCAATCCAGCCTTCGTAGACTTCCAGTTTATTAGCTGTCCATGTCCAGAGGTCGATGACGATTTCATCTTGTGCTTGTAGAGGTGTAAGACTAAACGCCGCCAGCATGAATGTCAGTAAAGAAATGCGAAAAAGTTTTGTAAAGTGTTTCATTTTAGTCCCCTTATATATTATGAAAACGTTTGCGTAAGTACCCAAATTTTTTTGATACGCTAATACCCTCCTTTTTTTTGTTGAAAACCTTTTAACATCCGTCTAATTAATCAATGCGTCGGCATGAGTCACGGATGACGAGAGATGGCATAAGTAAGTGTCGCTGTGTACGCATATCATTTTCGCTGTTCTTATCTGCATTGATGCAAGCAATCAGCAGGTTAACGGCTGTTTCTGCCATGAGCGTCGCCGGTTGTTTGATCGTTGTTAGGGCGGGATAGGTGAAGGCGGCATCGTCAATATCATCAAATCCGATAATCGAAACATCCCCCGGAACATCTAATCCCATGCTTCTGCAAGCATCTATCGCTGTAACTGCCACACGATCTAATGCACAGAAGATTGCGGTAGGCGGTTCAGGTGCGCTAAATATCTCCCGAAGTGCTTGATAAATATCGGCATGATTCACCTTACTCGCACGGATATATTCTGGATAATGAATCAAGCCATGCTCTATAACGAACCGTTGATATTCATCCACACGTTCGCCTACGCCCGCCAATGCCATATTTGCCATACATGCAATGCGACGGTGTCCTAATTCAACCAGATACTCTAGCGCCATCCTTGTGCCTGCTTGCTCATCCACATTAACCGACGGTGTAGGCGCTTGTGTGCCGCGTGCAACCGTTACAAATGGCGTACCATATTGGCTCAATTCGTCAATTACCAGACTGTCACCCGGCATATCCCCAAGAAGCACCACACCATCAAATAGGCGGGTACGCATCAACCGCAAAATGCGCTCGGCACGCTGAATATCATATTTCGCATGACCGATCAGCAATTCTTTCTTTGCTTGATAAGCCGCTTCCTGAATTTCTTGTACGAGTAGGCTCAAAAATGGATCGCGGATGTCGCGGATGACTGCGCCGATGACATCTGTGCGATCCGTGCGAAGGGCGGCGGCAAAAACGCTGGCTTCATAACCAAGACGGCGCGCAGTATCTTCAACTTTTTTCTGGGTGAGTTGGCTAATCGCCAGATCCCCTGAGCGATTGTTGAGGACGCGTGATACAGTACTCGGCGAAACGCCAGCGACTTTAGCAACTTCGATAATGGTAACACGCTTTTTCACAGTTAGTAAAACCATTCACGGAAAACGTTTGCACAAACTTAACACGGAAGAATTTGTGTGTCAAATTTTCATAAAATTAAGGATGTCAATTCGGCAAGAAATCAAGTTGAATGGAGAAGAAATCGAATTAGCGCGTCAGGCACTAAGACAATTTGTGGCAACAATCGTCAAAACAAAAAGCGGAAACGCATAAGTTACGTTCGCCCCTTACTCCATCAAAACCACAACAACCTGAGTATCAGCGTGGGTACGACACGGAATTTGATCAACGGTGGTGAACATATCGGTAAATGGCTTCAATAAAATCACCTGTAACCGTTCGCCATCGACTCCGTCTTTGGGAACAAATGATAAGTATGGGGACAGGAAATTTGTCTGCCCCCAAAGTTCAAAAATTCATGTCTCTATTATGAGGTTGGCAAAACATACGTCTTGAGACCACGCATATATTGTGCACGTTCAAATGCGGAGGCATCCATGCTATGAATTTGACTCATACTGCCGCGCATCTGCTCAACCGATTCATAGTCATTCTCCTCTAGCCATTCAGTAACACCCTCTTCAATGATTTGGAATATATTTATCCCATGCTTAAGTACAGCCGAAGTCATCATGGTGACATTCGCCCCAACCATCAGCATTTTAATCACATCTTCTGCGCTATGAATACCACTGGTAGCCGCTAAATCAGCGTCGATCTGTTTAAATAGTATACCAATCCAACGGAGTGGCAAACGCATATCATACGGCGTACTCAAGAGAATATTGGGTTCGTGTTCCAATGTTTCAAGGTTTATATCTGGTTGATAGAAGCGATTAAACAAAACCAGTGCATTCGCCCCGACATTGTCTAAGCGTTTTGCCATATTCGCCATATTGCTAAAATAGGGAGATAGTTTAACCGCAATCGGTATATTCACCGCATCACGCACAGCCTCAACAATATCGACGATAAGTTGTTCGACCTCAGACCCTGCTTGAGTGGGGTCTGTTGGTACATTGTAAGTGTTTAACTCGATAGCACTAGCACCCGCTTCTTGCATCTGCCGGGCGAAATTGATCCACCCACCCGACGATGAACCGTTCAAACTGGCAATCACAGGTATACCAACTGCTTCACGGGCTTTGCGAATATGCTCTAAATAAGCATCTGTTTTGGCGTAAAGAACCTGTGGCTCAGGGAAATATGAAAGCGCTTCAGCATAACTTTCTGTCCCATGTTCTAGATGGTGCATCAGTGCGCGACGCTCTAAACGAATTTCTTCTTCGTAGAGTGAGTGCAATACAACTGCCGCGGCACCCACATCTTCAAACTTCTTGATGTTGTCCAAATCTTGCATTAAGGGAGAAGCCGAAGCCACCAGCGGCGATTTCAGTTCCATTCCCAGATAGGTCGTTTTTAGATTCATCAGTCTTGAACCTCCTCAAGTGCTTCCTCTGTGCCATTCATACTGAAGGGGCGATTCGCTAGATATTCATAAAATGAGCGTCGCTTATCGACATCTTCCTGTGCTTCTGCAAAGCGTTGTTTAGCAACATCTGGATTGCTCATTTCTAGCATACGGAAGCGATTTTCCATCCGTAAATATTCGATAACAGGCAATTTCGGTGGACGTGAATCTAATATCAAGGGATTCTTGCCATCATCAGCTAAGTCAGGATTGTAGCGATAGAGTAACCATTGCCCACTATCGACTGCCGCCTTTTGATTTTGCAAAGCTGTCGGCATATGTATGCCATGTGCAATACAGTGGCTATATGCAATGATAATCGAGGGACCGTCATAGGCTTCAGCTTCGAGAAAAGCGCGTAAAGTTTGCTCATCCTTGCCGCCCATAGCAACCTGTGCCACATAAATATTGCCGTAAGTCATCATCATCATGCCGAGGTCTTTTTTGCCGCCCGGTTTACCCCCTGCGGCGAATTTTGCGATGGCGGAGCGTGGTGTCGCCTTGGATGCCTGTCCACCGGTGTTTGAGTAAACTTCAGTATCCATAACCAGCACATTGACGTTGCGCCCACTGGCGAGAACATGGTCAAGCCCACCGTAGCCGATGTCATATGCCCACCCATCACCGCCGACAATCCACATACTCTTTTTGACAAGCGAATCAGCCAATGACAGTAATTGTTTGGCTTGCGGACTTTTTAATCCGTTCAAACGTTCTTTGAGAGTGTTGACTCGTTCGCGTTGCTCGTGAATACCTGTTTCCTGGGTTTGATCTGCATCACGTATTTCATTGGCTAATTGTTCACCTATGTCACTGGCAAGTGATGCGACCAATTCGCGTGCATATTCAATTTGCTTATCAAGCGCGACACGCATCCCCAGACCAAATTCAGCGTTATCTTCAAACAATGAATTTGACCATGCCGGACCGTAACCATCGGCATTATGCGACCACGGTGTTGTTGGTAAATTACCGCCATAAATTGATGAACAGCCTGTAGCATTGGCGATAATCGTTCTATCGCCGAATAACTGTGTCAGCAATTTGAGATAAGGTGTTTCACCACAGCCCGCACATGCACCACTAAACTCGAATAGCGGTTGCTGTATCTGTTGTTGACGAATGCTACTTACTTTAATCATGTTGCGGGGCAATTCAGGAATATCCAGAAAGAAATCCCAATTTTCACTTTCTTGCTCACGAATTGGCTCTTGTGGCATCATATTGATGGCTTTTAGATTGCTCTGCGATTTGTTCTTCACAGGACAAATATCAACGCAAAGACCACAAGCGGTACAATCTTCTGGTGAGACTTGAATGCTATAATTTAAACCTTGCCAATCACGGTCACGGGCTGGAACAGATTTAAAGCTATCTGGCGCATTCTCTGTATGCTCAGGTTCGTAGGCTTTAATGCGAATGACAGCATGAGGACACACAAAAGCACACTTACCACACTGAATACAAATATCGGAATCCCACACAGGAATTTCTTGCGCTAGATTTCGCTTTTCGTATTGCGTTGTTCCTGTCGGATAGGTACCGTCAATTGGCAAAGCACTTACAGGCAAGCTATCGCCCTGTCGCGCAACCATCGCACCAAGAACATCACAAACAAAATCAGAGGCGTGTTCTGCAATAGGCGGCAAGAATTTAATGGTACTTGTCACTTCGTTCGGGACATCCACTTGATGGAGATGTTCTAAGCAGTTATCGACAACTTTAAGGTTCATTTCAACGATATCGTCGCCTTTTTTGCCATAACTTTTCTCGATTGCTTTCTTTATTTCAGCAATCGCCTCTTCCCGTGGCAAAATGCCAGAGATAGCGAAGAAACAAGTTTGCATAACCGTGTTAATCCGACTCCGCATTCCGCTTTCACGGGCAACACGATAAGCATCAATCACATAAAAATTGAGGTTTTTGTTGATAATCTGCTCTTGATAGCGTTGTGGCAAGGTATCCCAAACACGCTCTACAGGTGCAGTGGAGTTGAGTAAGAATGTACCGCCCTGTACAACATCTCGCAGAATATCGTATTTGTCGAGAAACACAGTTTGATGGCACGCGATGAAGTTTGCTTTGTCTATCTGATAATTGGAGCGAATTGGTTTTGAACCAAAGCGCAAATGCGAAACGGTCATACTGCCAGATTTTTTGCTATCATAGACGAAATAGCCCTGGGCATAATTATCGGTATTTTCACCAATAATTTTGATACTGTTTTTGTTCGCGCCGACTGTTCCATCACTACCCAGTCCATAAAATAAAGCTCGCACAACGCTCTTGGGTTCAATACTATAATCGGGATCAAAGTTGAGGCTGGTATGCGTGACATCATCGTTAATGCCAACTGTAAAGTGATTCTTCGGTTTATCTTCGCTCAGATTATCAAAGACCGCCTTAATCATTGCTGGCGTGAATTCTTTGGATGACAAACCATAACGTCCACCCACCACAATTGGCATTGCGTGTGATGTCCATTCCTCAAAGATTGCGGTAATCGTATCGACATAAAGCGGTTCACCAGCACTACCCGGTTCTTTAGTACGATCTAAAACAGCGATTGCTCTGGTGCTTTCAGGGAATGCCGCGACAAAACGTGCCATATCAAAGGGGCGATACATCCGAACTTTGACGACACCCACTTTTTCGCCAACTTCGTTCAGCGCATCGACTGTTTCATGAATTGCCTCGCAACCCGAAGCCATTGCGACAATGACCCGTTCAGCATCAGGCGCACCATAATATTCATAAACCTGATATTGCCGACCTGTTAGTTCAGCAAATTGATCCATCGTTGATTGAATAATCTCAGGCATTCGCTCATAAAAAGGATTTACAGTTTCGCGTGCCTGGAAGAAAACATCAGGATTTTGTGCCGTACCGCGCAGAACCGGATGTTCCGGCGATAACCCGCGCCCACGATGTGCTTGCACCAATTCATCATCAATCATGGCACGAATCACATCATCAGGAATTAATGCGATTTTAGATATTTCATGCGACGTACGGAAACCATCAAAAAAATGCACAATCGGCACACGCGCTTTCAGACTTGCCGCTGTCGCAATCAAGGCAAAATCATGCGCCTCTTGCACAGATGCCGATGCCAATAAGCCCCACCCTGTTGCACGGGT
Organism: Aggregatilineales bacterium; assembly: GCA_040219275.1. Classification (GTDB taxonomy): domain Bacteria; phylum Chloroflexota; class Anaerolineae; order Aggregatilineales; family Phototrophicaceae; genus JAVJSU01. The sequence continues at coordinate 125,276 of JAVJSU010000058.1, forward strand.
CGCCATCACATCACTATGGTCACCGAAAATACTCAATGCCTGTGCCGCAACTGAGCGTGCCGCAACATGAAAGACTGCTGAGGTCAACTCTCCAGCAATCTTGTACATATTCGGTATCATCAACAATAAGCCTTGCGAAGCCGTGAAAGTCGTTGTCAGTGCGCCACGTTGTAATGAGCCATGCACAGCCCCTGCCGCGCCACCTTCACTTTGCATCTCCACCACATGTGGAATTGTCCCCCACAAATTTGTCTTGCCATGAGATGCCCACTCATCTGCCCATTCCCCCATTTGTGATGAAGGTGTAATCGGATAAATGGCAATCACCTCATTGACTTGATATGCAACACGCGCAACTGCTTCATTGCCATCGAGTGTTGCAAATATCACATTTTTCATAGCAAAACCTTCAATAACTAAGTCTATGGTTATTCCAACCTAATTATTCCCCGACGAGCCTGAATTCCTCAGTGCTGAATGTAACGATTCTGGATAATGGATGTCATTTTTAGAGAAAGGAGCTAGCAAATCTGGAAGAATTACGCACTCAACCGATGGAAATTCCAGAAATTAGCGATCAAACGAACAATGAGTGGACAAATGCAATACTTGAGGCATTAACAGGAGAAGAAATCGAATCAGCACATCAGGCAAGCCGAAATTTATGGTAAAAGTCGTGATTAAAACAAAAAGCGGAAACCCATAATCTACGTTTCCGCTTAGACAGCCTCAACGGGGTTCGAAACGTCGCCTAGATATTTTGAACACACCTTTTCGGTAGATTCTCCGCCCAATCCACCAAAACCACGTCAACCTGATCCTCAACGCCTTCGTCGTGTACAACGTGCAAAGCAGTTACGAACCGAAGGTTTCAGTTATCCAGAAATCGCTCATAAGCGTGGCATCAGCATGGAATCTGGTCAATAGCATATTTCACGATGGGTATTAGGGATCAGGATGATGTTATTCGGAGGGTCTCAGGTAGCTTAACAGGCATAAGATTTACTTCGATATTCCCGTGCCCGCATCTACCACGACTGATTTACGAAATCCTGATAAAGTTCCAATTGTATTCTGATATTCTCGCCATGCGCGAACAGGGCATGAGCTATCGTAAAATTGGCGTAGCGTTAGGAATTCACTTCACTCGCGTTCGTCAAATTATCAAGATCCTCAATTCAGATAATAGTCCTCTTGTTGATAATCAATGATATTTGTAGACGGGATGTCAATCCGGGCTATTTTTCTGTGGAATTTAGAACGATTCTCAAATAATTTTTTGAACTTCCATCGTTGTTGAATCCCTGTCAATTGAATCCCTGTCATATGAACAGTCAATCCCGCAAGACTTTTACGTTCCTAGTGCAGAATCAGAGGTGAGGCATGGAATGTTTTTTTGTAGGAGCGCAATATATTGCGCCCTACACTCAACCTATCATTTCTGAAAACGCACTAGATTGGAATCAATTCACACCCATTTATCTAAAATTATTGACAAAAAAATAGATATAATGTACAGTCTAGGAAATTGTTACCGATAACGGGAACGGTAACAGGTATTAGTTAAGGATGATTCTTATTTTGGATCGAAATCATAAAATTACACTTGCTGATATTGCTCAAGAAGCTGGCGTATCAAAACAAACTGTTTCTCGCGTCGTCAATAATCATCCTGATGTTGGTCGTCGCACAAGAGATAAGATTCAGACGATTATTGATCGAATCGGTTATCAGCCAAACTTGATGGCACGAAGTTTGAGTGCGCGCCAAAGTCATATTATTGGTGTCATCATTGCACGACTCGATCAGTTTGGTCCGAGTACAGTACTGATGGAGATTGACCGCGAAGCCCACGCCGCAGGGTATCGGGTCATTCCATACATCATTCACGACGATGATATGTCTGATGCGGATAAGCATCTCGGTAATTTGATGACATTCCAACCCGATGGCATCGTTTGGGCAATGACAAGGGAAGATACCAGTCCCGAATCACTTGAACAGCAAAATATTCCAGATTCGATCCCAATTGTGACGACCAATATGGACATCATTAATGCCCCTAGTGCATTTGTAATAGATGAAGTTGACTCTTCGAAATGTGCTGTCAATCATCTTATTGAACAGAATTATCGCAAGATTGGCATCATCACAGGTCCACTCAACTGGTCAATCTCTCATAAGCGATTAGCAGGTTGGCGACAGGCACTTGCGGATGCAGATTTACCAAACCATGACGCTCAAATTGTAGAAGGCAATTGGACGGCATCGAGTGGTGAACAAGGGATGGTGCAATTATTTGACCAGTTTCCTGATGTGGATGCTGTTTTCGCCTGTAATGACCAGATGGCACTGGGTGCATTAAATGTCATACAGTCACGGGGTATACAAGTCCCACAAACATTGGGAATAGTGGGCTACGATGACATTCCAGAAGCCAGGTATTTCACCCCTGGATTAACCACTATGCATCAACCATTTTCTGAGTATGGCAAAATTATCATCCAGGCACTCCTTAAAATGGTTGGGCAAAATCAAAACGATGAACAATCAATTATTTTGCCGGAAGCGAAGATAATGCGTCCCAAATTAATTGTTCGTGGTAGCTCATTGCGAAATGGATGAGTTAAGAGAGAAATTAATTACCTATTACGGAGGTATCTATGATGTAAAACACATTTTTCAACATCAATAAACTCTCAATCTGTATCTTAAGTTTGGTCGCTCGTGATACAGATCAAGAGCATATTACATCTTTCGACAGTATATCGTAAGTCGTGTCTAAGACATAACACGACATCTCATTCGTATTAGATTTTACATCTGATAGTCTTAAGATTCATCAACACATAAAAACTACCATTTTTGGAGGATAGAATGTCCCGCAGATTTCTTTCAGTACTCGTATTAACCTTGCTAGCGATGTCGTTCACTATTATTGGCACTGCACAAGAGTCCGAAATTGCTGGTTCGATTGTTGTTTGGATGCAACAAGCGAATCAGGATCAAATTGAGGCAACCGTGCTAGACGATTTTTATGCCGCCTACCCCAATATTGAAGTGAGTTTTACAAATTATTCTCCGCAAGAAGTTGCACAACAATTGGCGATAAGCATTCAAGGCGGAGCAGGTGCGCCAGATGTTGCGCTGATGCAGTCAGATCAACTTCCCCGCATAGTGGAACTGGGTGGTTTAGCTGATATTACAGATTTTATTGGTGATGATGCCACGGACTTTGTTCCATCGGCGTTACGACTTGGCGAGTTAGACGGACGGCTATATGGTGTGCCGTGGGATATTGGTCCTGTTGTCCTGTACTATCGTAGAGATATTTTTGAAGCCGCAGGACTGCCGAGCGATCCTGAGACCGTTGGTGATCTTGTCGCCACATGGGATCAATATTTTGAAGTCTGCCAGACAATTAATGATGCAACCGCACTTCCTTGCTTTGCGAATAACCGCGCACAGAGTCTTGGTGATCTTTGGATTAATCTTCTCGTCGCACAGGGTCTCGGTTGGTATTCTGATGATGATACTTTAACGATCGATTCCCCTGAAAACATAGCGGCACTTGAACTTGTCGGGACATTTTGGGATGCTGAACTGGTATCGGATGATCTCGAATGGACAGATGGCTGGTACGCTAGCCTGAACGAAGTTGCCCTGCAAGACGCAACAGTTCCTGCTGTAGCGACACTACCAATCGCGGCATGGATGGGTGGGTTTTTGAAGAATTGGGTCGCCCCTGATACCGCAGGCTTATGGGGTGTTGTACCATTCCCGGCAGTTGTTGAAGGTGGTGTTCGTTCAGCAAATATGGGTGGTTCTAGCTATGCTATTCCAGCGCAAAGTGATAATCAAGAAGCCGCATGGGCATTTATTGAATTTGTGAATAGTGCCGAGAGCCAACTCGCAATCTTTGAATACGGTGATATCTTCCCCGCACGTATTTCTACGTATGCTGATCCTCTATTCAGCGAAGCAGATCCCTATTTTGCTGACCAACCTGTTCGTGAAGTCTATGCTGAGGCGGCATTAAACATGCCTGTTAGCAACGTGAATGGTCCATTCTATGTCATCATGAAATCCACTACCGAGACGGCTATTCAGAACTATGCAACGGGACGTATGACAGCCGCAGAAGCACTGGCTGAAGCAAGAGAAACGATTAGCTTAGAGACCGGTCTTGAGTAATTAATCAAAAAGTCTTTGTCAAAATAGAGCCTGGAGAAATTCTAGGCTCTATAGCTCATAGGATTACTATTATGACACAGCTTGATTCCACGATAAACAAAATCGAACTCTATCCAGACAAAAATCAGAGCCGGATGAAAAATATTCTCGGACAGTTGTTTAAGCATCGCCACCCATATCTGTTTATTTCACCGTTTTTTATCTTTTTTGCCATATTTGGATTATATCCAGTTGTGTTTTCCTTTTATCTTAGTTTCCATAGATGGAACGGGGTTGGCGAAGCACGATTTATCGGTCTCGACAATTTTGAACGAATGTTAAAAGATAAAATTTTTATACAATCCTTTGAAAACAGCGTCATCATTTTTGCGTTATATGTACCCTTGATGATCTTTCTCGCATTGTTTATTGCGGTGCTCCTGAATTCTCCAAAAGTGCGTGGATTTCGTATTTTCAGAACGATCATTTTTATGCCATTTATTACGAACATGATTGCTGCAGGTTTTGCATTCCAGATAATGTTCAACACAAATTACGGCTTAATCAATGTCACATTGGATAATTTAGGGCTGGGCAAAGTAGGTTGGCTGGATACACCGGAAACAGCGCGCATCTCATTAGCAATCGTGATTGTCTGGGCATGGTTAGGCTATAACACAGTCCTGATGTTAGCGGGCTTACAAACGATTTCAAGTGATTTAAGTGAAGCGGCGCGGGTTGATGGCGCAAACCATTATCAAGTTTTTTTCTACATAACGATTCCGTTGATGAGACCGATCATTCTATTTGCAATTGTCATGTCTACAATGGGAACTTTTGGGCTATTTGCAGAAGTAGATGCCCTCACCGGTGGTGGACCTTCCAACGCGACAATTACGCCTTTAATCAAAATCTATGGGAATGCCTTTAGTCAATTTCAATTTGGCTATGCGTCTGCCATGTCCTATGTCTATTTTCTGGTCATATTTGGCTTAACGATGATTCAGTTACGTCTATTTAGAAGTGAAGAAAACTAAAATGCAGAATAAAGTCTCTGGTCTCATCGAGAATATTTTTATCTACACTTTTCTGATAGCAATTTCCCTTTTCATGATGTTGCCCTTTTTGTGGATGTTAAGCACATCATTTAAATTGCCTGAAGACGTTTTTGGCTTGCCACCACAAATTATTCCGCAAAATCCTACATTACAGAGTTACGAATTTTTGCTCACTGAGAAGAATATTCTTCGCATTGTCTTAAATACGTTCTTAATTGCGAGCGGTGCAACCATTATTCGACTTCTATTTTGCGCGATGGCAGGCTTCGCGTTCGCCAAATATCGCTTCCCCGGACAAAGAACCTTATTCGCTTTTGTACTAGGAACGATGTTAATTCCGGGCGCGGTAACGTTGATACCGCTGTTTATTTTACTCCGTAATTTTGGGATGATTGACACATTATGGTCGCTCATTTTACCCGGTGCGGCAAATGCGTTTGGTATTTTCTTTTTGCGTCAGTACCTCCTCGGACTTAATACCGAGTTGCTAGAAGCAGCGCGTATTGATGGGGCGGGTGAATTTGGGATCTTCTTTCGCATTATATTGCCGATCATTCGCCCCGGTTTGATTAGTCTAGGGCTGATCTTCTTTATGGCTTCATGGAATGACTACTTTGGTCCGCTTGTTTTCCTAAAATCACCTGAAAATTTTACCCTACCTCTAGCTATTCGTACCTTTGAAGGTGCCGCAGGTCTAACCGCATATAACACCCAGATGGCAATGGCGGTGATTAGCATTGTCCCATTGCTGATTATATTTTTAGTTTTCCAGAATCGTATCGTTGATGGCATCACCGCTGGCGCTGTAAAAGGTTAACGATTTAACGAATATGAATCACACATAGGATGCAGAACAGATGATATATTTTGGAGCGGATTATTATCCTGAACATTGGGATGAAGATCGTTGGAAAACCGATATACAACTAATGGCACAAGCAGGATTTAATGTAGTTAGATTAGCTGAATTCGCGTGGTCAGTGCTTGAGCCTGAAGATAATGTCTTTGATTTTGATTGGCTTGATAGAATCATTGATTTGCTAGGGCAAAAGGGTATAAAAGTGGTTCTCGGCACGCCAAGCGCGGCAATGCCACCCTGGATACAGCAGGCGATACCGGATGTCATGTTAGTTGATGCAAATGGCGTATCGAGAGGCTATGGCAGTCGCCGCGATTATAGCCCGACAAATGATGTTTATATAGGCTATGCGGTAAGAATTGCCCGGAAGATGGCTGAACACTACGCGAATAATCCCAACATCATCGGTTGGCAGATCGACAATGAACTTGGGGATAGATGTTATGCACCGTCTACGAAGCGCCAATTTCAGCAATGGTTACAGGAAAAATATGGGACGCTCGATGCGCTAAACCAATGTTGGGGTACACGCTTTTGGAGCCATGTTTATCAAGAGTGGTCACAAATTCCAGTCCCGCTAATGACTGCCACAGGACCCCATAATCCGGGTCTTCATCTTGATTTCTATCGGTTTATTTCTGATGTGTACGTTGATTTCCAGCAAAAACAGATTGATGTTATTCGTTCAATTGTTCCTGAGTATCACTTTATCACCCATAATTTAATGGGGTTTGCGTATCCAAATATCAATTACTTTGATTTTTCAAAAGACCTTGATTTTATCTCATGGGATAATTATCCGCGCGGGTTTTGGATCACGGATGATGAAATTGACCCAACCGTACCCGCTATTTCACATACGCTGATGCGAAGCCTAAAAAAGAAGAATTTTTGGGTGATGGAACAGCAAAGTGGGCATGGATCATGGACTATTATGCCACCCATCCCACGACCGGGTGAGATCGAATTATGGGCATATCAAGCTATTGCTCATGGTGCAAGCGGGATCGTGTTTTTTCGGTGGCGCACAGCGCGTTTCGGTGCTGAACAATTCTGGCACGGCATTTTAGATCATGATGGTGTTGGACGACGACGGTACGCTGAAGTCGTCAATGTGGGAAAGACGATAAAGCGTATTCAACCCTATTTAGAAGACGCACAAACTAACGCTCAAGTCGCCATACTTTTCTCTTATGATTCGAGTTTCGCGTTTGAAATCCAGCCTAATAACCCGGATTTGAGTTATCGAAATCACGTCCATTCTTATTATCGCGCACTCCATAAAGTGGGGATTGATGTTGATTTTGTTGCGCCGGATGAGGATTTCAGCAATTATAAACTCGTGATCGTGCCTGCTTTATATGTTACTACGCCCGAAACTGTACAGCACTTAACCTCCTTTGTTGAACGTGGCGGGATTGTCATCGTGACTACGCGTTCTGGTGTCAAGAATATTGATAATGCTGTGGTTGATAGTCCACTACCGGGATTGTTGCAAGATTTATGTGGTGTGCAAGTGGATGAATATGACTCGCCTCTAACAGGTCAGAACTATGCTGTCGAGTTTACTGAGGAGGTTTCATCCTCTCTTATCAGCGATGGTGGAGCAGAAGCCGCGTCAATCTGGTGCGATGTTTTACAGACATTGAGTGCTAAACCGATAGCTTACTATACTGAAAATTACTACGCTGGCACGCCAGTTATTACACTCAATTCCGTCGGACAAGGTAAAGTGATTTATGTGGGTACGATTGGCAATCAGGCGCTGGTTCAATCCCTAGTCAGTTATGGACTACAGTTGGCAAATCTCAAATCGGTATTATGTGTCCCTTCGGGTGTAGAGGTCACATCTCGTTGGCAAGGCGATCAACAAATTCTGTTTGTTCTAAACCATAATCTCAATCCAGAATGTATTGAATTGGATTCCGAGTATCTTGACCTTGTTACATGCCAGAACTACGTGGATCAAGTTGATATAAATCCAAAACAAGTCTTGGTGCTCAAACGTGTCGGCACATAATGCCTATACGCGTCTATCTTACGATTGATGACGCTCCTTCGCAGGAGTTTCCTTTGAAGTTAAGGTTGTTGGAACAACACAACATACCTGCGGTCTGGTTTTGTCAGGGCAATCATATCGCAACATATCCAAAAAGTGTCATTGATGCCATAAAAAAAGGATATGTGATTGGCAATCATAGTTATAGCCATCCTTCATTTGCCGATATTTCAATTGAGCAGGGATTTGCTGAAATTTCATCTACCGATGACATCATCACCAAACTTTACGAACACATCGGGATAGAACGGAATCATCGATACTTTCGTTTTCCCTACGGCAACAAAGGTGATAGTCAGCATGATCACGATACGAGCAAGTCTCAAAAGAGGGATATCCTCCAAAATTACTTGCGTGGTCAGGGTTACTCTGCACCGCCATTTCAACATGTCGGTTTCCCTAAACAATTTGCAAATCACGTTGATTGGTATTGGACGTTCGATACCAATGATTGGATGCCATTTTTCCCTGAATTGCGCTCAGAAGAATTCAAAACTCCTGAATTAGTTATCGCTTCTGTACACAAATGGCTGATAAGGAATAGTTCAGAGCAAGCGATAGAAGTAAAGCCTCACATTATTCTGATGCACGATTTATCAGGTCAAATTGCCTATCAATTATTTAAAGACCTAGTTGAAGTGATGTTGTTGCATGATGTGGTTTTTTGTGATGTCAATGATCTCTAGTAGTTACATTTTATTACAGAAAATGCTATTGATAATCGCTATGCTCGCTACTAAAACATCTACGAGCAATAATGAGAAAGGCTTATTTGAAAATGATTGATTTGAGTAGGTATGAAGTCTGGTTTTTGACAGGCAGTCAACACCTTTACGGACCTGAAACACTTGAACAGGTGAATAACCACTCCCGCGAGATTGCAGGTGCGCTGAATGATGCCTCTGCGATCCCAACTAAAGTGATCTTTAAACCTGTGCTTACAACACCTGAAGAGATTGTCGCAATAATGCGAGAAGCGAACAACGCACCGAATTGCGTCGGGGTCATCGCCTGGATGCACACCTTCTCCCCTGCCAAAAACTGGATTTCTGGCTTAAGTGTACTCAACAAACCACTTGCACACTTACACACGCAATATAACCGCGATATACCGTGGGCAGAGATTGACATGGATTTCATGAATCTCAATCAAGCCGCACATGGGGATCGTGAATTTGGCTTTATGGTCAGTCGCTTACGGATGAATCGAAAAGTCGTTGTTGGGCATTGGGCAGATCCTGAAGTGCAGGAACGACTTGGCGTGTGGTCACGCGCCGCCTGTGCATGGGCGGATTCACACGATATGCGTGTCACGCGTTTTGGCGACAATATGCGCTCGGTTGCAGTCACAGAAGGCGATAAAGTTGAAGCACAAATCCGACTGGGCTATCAAGTATCGGGTTATGGTGTTGGCGATCTTGTTGAGTATATTAACGCTGTAACCGACGCAGACGTGAACGCATTGCTACAGGAATACGAAGCCAGCTACACGATGTCCGACGATCTGCGCTCCGGTGGATCACGTCACGGTGCGATTGTCGAAGCAGGTCGCATCGAACTTGGTTTACGCACTTTTCTCACTGAAGGCAACTTCAAGGCATTCACGACGACTTTTGAGAATCTGCATGGGATGGTGCAACTACCGGGACTTGCTCCACAACGCTTAATGGCGGATGGGTATGGTTTCGCTGGGGAAGGTGACTGGAAAACCGCGGCATTGGTCCGTGCGATGAAGGTGATGGCAAGCGGATTAAACGGCGGCACATCGTTTATGGAAGATTACACCTATCACCTTAACCCGTCTGGGATGAGGGTGCTAGGCGCTCACATGTTGGAAATTTGCCCTTCAATTGCGGACGGTAAACCAAGTTTAGAAGTTCACCCGCTCGGAATCGGTGGCAAAGCAGACCCTGCGCGCCTTGTTTTTGAAACGCCTGCTGGTGCAGGTATCAACGCATCACTGGTCGATATGGGTAACCGCTTCCGTATGATTGTCAATAATGTCGATGTCGTAGATGCAGAATACGATATGCCGAAACTGCCTGTCGCGCGTGCCTTATGGATCCCACAATCGGATTTGAAACTGGGAACAGCCGCGTGGATTTATGCAGGTGGCGCGCACCACACAGGATTTAGTCAGGCACTGACATGGGAACATGTAGCGGATTACGCGGACATTGCGGGAATTGAATTTGTACGAATTGACAACGACACCACAATTTATAACTTCAAAAACGAGCTTCGCTGGAATGAAGTCTATTACATGATCGCTAAAGCACTTTGAGCAACTTGTTGCATCGTAAGCACAAGTATTACTTCTTCAAGTATAACGGATGATCATGAGATGCCTTTTATGCATTGGTCGATTAACGCAATTTAGCGCGGTATTGTCTCGGTGTCATACCGCACAAGCGCTTGAATGAACCAAAGAAATGGCTCAATGTTAAAAAGCCCGATTCTTCGGCGACTCTTGAGACAAGAAAATCTGTTGTGATAAGAAGTTGTTGAGCGTATGCAATACGTTGCTGTGTCAAATAGTCAATTAATGTAGTCCCAAATAGCTCTTTAAAAATTGTCATTACATAATTTGGATGCAACCCAACTTGCCTCGCTATATCATTAACTGTTAATTGCTCCTGAAAATTTTCAATGATATATCGTGCCATAACATTCACCCGATGATCTATACTGCGCTCAAAACGTAGGGATTCTTCTGCCACATCAGCGTGTTGTCCAATATCAAGTGCTATACGATGCAGTAATGCTTGTATCTCCATGAGGGCTATAGTACGTCGTTTAAACACGATATCTTTAGCCCATTGTTGGAAAAACTGATCGGTATACATAGAGCGACTCTTAAATAATGTGCCAGATAGTAACCCTTTTAGAAATGTCTGTGGTAATTCCCATTGCAAGACATATTCCAGAGGCAACGTTCCCCAATAAATGTGCGTATCTGGTGGACAGTAAATCGCTTGATGTGGAATAGCCGCCCAAAATGCGGCAATTTCTCCCTCTTGCACCGTAATTTGATATCCGCCTATCAGATATGTTAGATAGCCTTTTTTGAGAAAGTTGAGTTCAATTTCATTATGCCGATGCCGTGTATGATTAATTTCATCAATCACGCCATTCCAGACAGCGAATCCAAATGTACTTATCGCCATGTCGATAACCTTACCTTAGGATAGTGGAATTTTTACTCAGTATTATGGATGTTTATTCACTATTGCTAATTTACACTAATTCGTAGGATAAGTCTTTAAGGAGAACATAAATGCTTGACTACGATTCACACCAATATGATAACGTTTTATATCCGACAGAACGCACTGCTTATCACCTCACACCGGATCAGGTCGAATTTTATGATACAAACGGTTACCTGATACTCCGCAACTGGATCCCGCAAGACTTGTTGCAACGTCTTCGTATTGCTGCTGATGATTGGATTCAACAAGGACAGTCGTTTCAGGGTCAATTAAATACTGAAGACCCCGATTATGACGATTTCCGCTTTGTAGATCGTCCTCATGGTCGCGTTATGTTCCGTGTGAATTATTTACACAACAAGCAACAATCCGCCTCGTTGGAATTGTTGGGCAGTCCACAAATGTTAGCCGTTGCTGAAAGTCTATGTGGTATAAATTTTGTACCAACCTATGAATCAATGGTTTTTAAGCAAGAAAATGATGGCGCACCTATCATTTGGCATCAAGATGCAGTTCATCCACGCAACTACCGTATTTTCAATTATGACGTGTATCTTGATAATTCAGTCGCCGATAATGGCGCTTTACGCGTGTTGCCTAAAACACAAACCCACAAACAAGACTTTTGCAAGATCGAAGAAAAATACGGGTGGCAGCCGCCGAATGTTGTTGTGGTTGAAATGCAAGCAGGAGATGTTTTGCTACATGATGTAATGGTTGCGCACGGTTCACCAGAAGTTGAGGGTAAGAGTTTGCGCCGCACGCTGTACTACGAATTCAGATCTGCAGAACAAATCTTAGAAGAAGGTCCTTGGGATCCGATATGGGTAGACCGTCGTTTACGTTTGCTTCCGATTAGTCTTGATGCTCATAAAAAAGCATTTCCAAATAAATCTCAATTTGAGTGGAATATTCACGACCAATATCAGCCAGATTTCAGCCATAATCGAGAAGAAGAACTGCGAATCGTTCACCTTGTTCATACGTCTCCAGCATTCTGTAGTGCAGGAGATGTTCCCAAAAAGTCTGAATAAATGCTTTAGACCGGGAAACTCTTGCGGGTTTCCCGTTTCAGCCATTATGGCACACAGGGGTATGCAGTTGCTCATGTTAAGTTATGAGATCATAAGCTAACTTTCTTTATCTATTCCCACAATTCCCACTGTTCCCACACACAAAATAATACTTTTGACGCAATAATGAATACCCCATAAAAATTTAAGATTTTCCTAAAAGTGATGTTGTCGATGTGGGAATGTGGGAACAGTGGGAACACCCGCAAAAAATAAAGACGGGCTATAGTTGCCCGTCCCATCACTCAGTCTGGCTGGTCAAAGAGATCGTTTCGTAATCTCCATAAGCGCACATACGCTCCCCGGATGCGTGCTTTCATCGTCAAATGGCGGCTTTCTGGATAGGTTAAGGGACACATTCCGGATACAGGAACGAAGGGTGACAAGAGCGGTAACAGCGCAAACGCGATGCAGGTCGGCGCACTCTTAGGCGGAAAACCAGCACCAATGCCTGCGCCAGTTCCCATCTTTGACTGATCTCGTTGTTTGATTTTGCGCTTGCCTCGCTGTAATTGAATCGCAAATCAATTCTCTCAACTTACGTCGTAGAATTCGTTTGTGAGATCAAATTCTTATACCAATGGAAACTTGATTTGGGAATTCGATGCTGATTGTTTTGATAATCAACATAGACCAGTCCAAAGCGTATTGTAAGCCCCATCGCCCATTCAAAATTGTCCATAAATGTCCAGACAAAGTATCCTTTTACAGGAACATTCTGTTCAACTGCTGAACCAATGGCTCGAATGTGTTTTTGGATATAGTCAATCCGATCTGAATCATGTACCTGCCCATCTTCGACGACATCTGTTGATGCCGCGCCGTTTTCGGTGATATAAATAGCGGGCGGCGCATAGTCTTTTTGAACCCGAATTAAAAGTTCTGTTAAGGCATCGGGTACAATGGGCCAGCCTAACTCCGTTGACTCATATCCGGCGGCGGTTAACGCCTCTTTGTTACCGGTTAATGCCTCAAAACCAAATGTAGAATCTGGTTTTGATATGACATAATCCGGGCAGTAGGCATTGATTCCAAGAAAATCTATTGGCGTGGCGATACGCTCTAAATCAACTGCTAACATTATCGGCGCGGAACTTCCGTACCAGTCGAGCATATCAGCGGGATAGCCCTTGCCAAACAGTGGATCAGCAAACCACCGATTATGATAGCCATCGCATCGTTGTGCGGCGATCTGGTCAGCTTCTGAATCGCTTAATGGATACGCCAATCCAAGACTTAAGGCGATGCCGACCTGCGCGTCCGGTTGATTTGCACGAATCACATCAACGGCGGAGCCATGTGCAACCAAGGCATGGTGGGTAGCTTGTAAAGCGTCCTTCAGACTTGTGCGTCCCGGGGCATGTCGTCCTTTATAGTATCCGCTAAAGCAAAACACAGACGGCTCGTTCAGCGTCATCCAATGTTTGACGCGATCTCCAAAATGACGGGTCACAACATCAGTATAGTTTAAAAAAGCATCCACGATTTTCCGATTTGTCCAGCCACCTTTATCTTCTAAGAGTTGTGGCAAATCCCAATGATACAGGGTGGCGAATGGTGTGATATTTCTTTCAAGCAGAGCATCAATGATCTGGCTATAAAAATCAATGCCTTTTTGATTGATCGCTCCTGTGCCTTCCGGTAGAATGCGCGTCCATGAAATTGAAAAACGATAGGCATTAACACCAAGTTCTGCCAATAAATCAATATCTTCCTGCCAGTGATGAAAATGGTCTGATGCAACATCACCGGTATCCCCATTTTTGATCTTGCCGGGCAAACGTGAAAATGTGTCCCATATAGATACACCTCGTCCGCCTTCAGCAACGCCACCTTCTACCTGATATGCCGCTGTCGCAGTTCCCCATTGGAAATTCTGCGGGAAATTCTTGATTAATTCATCCATACTCTCGTCACCTTTACATTAAGGAGTATCACGAAACTATAATTAGATTCACGGAGACATCACTGTACTTTTGAGTTCATAAACGGCTTTATTTCCTATTTTAAGAAGCCATCATGTTCTGCTTGACGTAGAAAAAGTCGCTCTTGCCCATAGGGTCCGGTGTTATAAAGTAGATACATATTGCCATCCGGTGTAATAAATCCATGATGCCGCCAGATATTGACCCCCTCACCATGTTTACGGGCTTCTGAGGGTATATCCTCAATCCATTCAATGGGTTGTTCATCCGGAAGCCAGCCAGAAATTGGGAATGCTTCAGGAGTATAGGCCCATCCACCGAGGCTTGGAGCCGGTTCGCGCATATCTGGCTCGTCAATGATGGACTCTGGCGGTGTGGGACTGCCGTTAAGTAATCCATACCATCCGCCTTTCTCAGCTGGAAAAATCTGGATGCCACCGACCCAGCCTGCCAGCCAATGGGCAGGATTTTCATGTGGTGCAATAATTTTGCCGAGTTTGCGTGCTTTGGGTTCGTTCGGTTTCATCACCGCCGCCGCACTACTTGATCCAAAAGGAGAATGAGGTTGGTCAGCTTGCGGTTGAGAAGGATAACCTTTATAGAAAAGTAGAATTTCGCCACGATCTGCAAACCAGTACGCCGTCACTGTGTCATTGTGATAACTATCAAATTCGCTTTGGATACCAAGTTCAATCACCGGAGATGGATGAACATGCCACGCACCACTCAGGGATTGTGAGGTGGCGACCTGGATGCGCTTGGTTGAACCATGCCAGACTGCCGCAAATAGCCAGAATTTATTGTCGACTTTCGCTGGCATATTTGGACGAAACGGATCCATCAGAATCCACGGCTTATGGGCATCACCGAGTAACGCCTCAGGATTTTCGTAGATAACTAGACCTAATTTCTCCCAATTATTCGGTATGCTTTCATCGGCGACTGCAATGGCATGTGCATTTGCATTAACCTCTTTACCGTTGGCGTGGCGCTGTGCAAAGTAAAACATACGGTAGCAAGCATATTCAGCATCCCACACAATACAGGGATCTCCCGTTACACTAGAATCAAAACTACTAGATTCACCCCGCTCCAGTGCTATGCCGAGGCGTTTCCACCGGTTGGGATGATGTTGTAGCGAATAGGTTGTTGGTAAGATTGTCATACGCAATACTCACTTGTTGAAAAGTAAATTCGTCATTCATCGAGTTGTCTGGTCGCGGAACGGACAACGCAACCATCTTCAAGCCAGTGCGCCTCATACCATTCCGGTAGGTGCATCTCATCGTTTAATTTTGTGGCGCTTCCTTCAAGCAAGGTTCGATAATGGAGAAGCGCGGCTTGATGTTCCTGCTCGTTTACAAGATTATTCATCTCTTGCGGATCATCTTTGTGATTGAATAGAAACTCTTTGCCATTGCGTAGTAATCGGGCATAAAGAAAATCACCATCCCGGATGCCGCGCCATTCCTCATGATGATTGAGTTTCTGGCATTGCAACATCTGCATAAAGGCAAACTGAGGAATATCCTCACCCCCTATCTCGCCCCTGATGAAAGGCGCGTAATTAAAGCCTTCCATACCTATAGGCACAGATAAATTGAGGAGATCAATCAGCGTGGGTGCTATATCCGGCGTGTTCATAAAAACGTCAGTTAACGTGTCGCTCTTGATATGATCCGTCCAGCGCAACAAAAAGGGTACACGGATGGACTCTTCATAAAAGATGCGTTTATTACCCCGACCATGTGCGCCCAGCATTTCGCCGTGATCGCTGGTAAAGACAAAAATCGTATTCTCACTAAGTTGGTGCTCATCCAGATAAGCCAATAATCGCCCGACATTATCGTCCACGTTTGAGATCATCGCATAATACGCACAGCACTGTTCATGATGCGGCGCGATGATATGGTCGTATTGCCATTGGCGATCAAATGCCGGTGTAAATTGCTCGAAGAGTTCATCGGTGGCATAGAGTAAATCCGAGAAATCCATTTGCTCGAAGTTTGCATAATGGTCGGGTGGCGCATTATCCCGCATGAGCGGCGGATGGGGAACATCGGTGGACAGGAACAGTGCGAATGGGCGTGTTTTATCACGTTGTTCCAGATAATGAAGCCCCATTGTGGTGAGATAGTCTGATTGAAAGCCATCCATAACTTCGCGTGCATCGCTATCACGATAATAAAAACTACTGTAGTAATCATCGTTCCACGCATAGGATGCCCAAAAATCATCGAATCCTAGACGGTACTTACCCGGAGGAATGTACTGCTCATCTGATTCGCGTCCATATAGATGCCACTTTCCGATATATGCCGTCTGGTATCCTGCTTGCGTCAAGATGTGACCTATCGCATCTGGATCGGGCATACAACGTATATCATTGCGAAAAAAACCGGTGCTTGTTGGATATTTACCCGTAAACAAACAGGCACGGGTTGGACCGCAAACAGGCGAGACCGTCACAGCATTTTCAAAATTTATGCCTTCGGTTGCGAGTCTGTCTATGTTGGGTGTTCTTGCCCTTGTTTCGCCACTATAACCACACGCCTGATATCGCAATTGGTCGGCAATCACGAATACCAGATTAGGGTGTTCCTGTTGAGGCATCGCTTAGCTACTCCTTGACCGCGCCGACTGTCATGCTGGACATAAACTGATTCTGGTAACGAATAAATACCAGCATAATCGGAATCGTTGCCAGTGTATTGCCAGCCATAATCGTTCCCCATACTTTTTGAAAACCGGTTTCATCGGTCAGGCGAGGGAGCACAATCATGATGGGTTGGATCTCTTGCTTTAGGATGACAATAGAGGGCCACAAATAATCATTCCAGCTTGCCATAAATTGTAAAATGGCAAACGCCCCTAAGATCGGCGCACAAACAGGTACCATTATGCGCCAGAAAATCGTCCAGTAATTTGCGCCGTCTATCCGTGCCGATTCGATCAAGGCATCCGGTATGGATAACATATATTGCCGGATCAAAAACAAACCAATGATTGGTGTGAGTTTTGGTAAGATGAGGGCAGGAATTGAATTGAGCAGATTAAGTTCAGCAAACAGTAAATAGCGTCCGGGAATATTAAGTTCCATCGGCACCATCATGGTTGCTAATAGAGCGGCAAATATTAGATTTCTGCCAAAAAACTTGAATTTTGCAAAGCTAAAAGCCGCCAATGCGCTCAAGAAAACACTGCCTAACGTAGTAACTATGGCGACGATCATCGAAACAAGATAATTACGCCAGAGTCCGGTATGCGAGCTAAAAATTTCTTCATAGCTTGATAGCGTCCACTCATTCGGTAGTCCGGCGGGGTTGATGAAGATTTCTTGATTGGATTTGAAAGAATTAAGCACCATAATCACCATCGGATACATGGAGATGATGCAAAATAGCGTCAGGATTAGATAGATCGTCACCTGAGCAATTCGTCGTTTTGTAGAATAGGAGAGTAAAGGTTGTTTAAGGTTGCTTTCCATCGTTATCGCCATCTTACTGTTCTTTCCGTCGTCTACCGAGAATCAGATACTGAACGATTGTAATGAAAACGGTGATGACAAAGAGGATCCACCCCACTGCCGCCGCATCACCAAAACGTGCTCCACGAATGTTATTCACTACAAGATTCAACACCGGTGCCATCTCTACGGGAGCAAGTGCGCCTCCGCGTCCCCCCAGTACATTGGGTTCGGCGAATAATCTTAGCGTTACAATGCCATCTACAATAAAGGCGAACAGGAAGGTACTTCGCATCAGTGGAATAGTGATATAGAAGAGTTTTTGAAACGATGATGCACCGTCGACGGTTGCCGCTTCGTTTACCTCTTCATTAATCGAAGTTAGTCCGGCGAGAAAAATAATAAACCAATAGCCAATACCCCGCCACACCAGTAAAATGACAACTGCCCAACGTGCCAGATCCATATCTTCTAACCACGGAATGTCCGTGCCAAGCATATTGTTTAGAGCACCCGTATGTGTTCCAAAGAAGTTCTGGAAAACGAGCGCTGAGGCAACACTTGCGACAATCTGTGGCAAAAAGATCAGTGGTTTGAAGAAGTTCTTGTGAACTACCAGCTTAGAATTGACCAGCACTGCCAGAAAAAACGCAAGCGCCATCATGGGGACTGCATGTCCAACCCAATAAAATAGGGTATTTTCTAGCGTGGTCCAGAAAACATGATAATCCAACGCCCGGACATAATTATCAATTCCTGCAAACTGCGCTTCTCCATACCCGCGATATCTATAAAAACTCAATACAAATGAATACAGCGCCGGACCCAGAAAGAAAATCAAGAAAAATGCGAGAAAGGGAAAGATAAACAGGTAGGGCGTAAGAAATTCACCCCATGACTTACCCTGCTTCCGCTTTGTCCGGGATTGATTTATAGAAAGGCTTTCGCTCTTTCGATGAATTTTAGTTTCCACAATACAGTCCTTATTGAAGTGGGTGAACGACTAGCGGTTCACCCACATGCTTGCTAAAGGCGTAGCCTTATGATCTAGAATTCGTAAGGATTGCCAATTTGCGATTCCATATCGGCTTGTGCCGCATCAAGCGCATCTTGAACAGTCTCATGTCGCCCTGCCAACAGCGATTCCATATGCTGGCGTAAAATTTCCAGTTCGGTTGATGCCGCCGGATCATAGGGGAAAATCTGGAAAACATCGTAACTTGCCGCCATAGCGTCAATCAGGTCTGTACCCCAGAAGTTGAGCTGGTTCCGCGCCCAATCTTCATCGGACATACCTTCAGGTTGCACTGGATTCTCCGCTCTGGCAGATAATTCATCCAAACCACTGCGTGTAACAGGAATGACCCCGGTTCCTTCAAAATAATTCACAGAGCCATCAGTTGTGAGGAATTGGGTTGCCAGATATTCACAGACCAGTTCAGCATTCGGTGCGCCACGAGGTACCACTACGATACCGCCGCCTGCTTCCGCGCCAGCTCGAATAAACTCGGGCCACAGCGTTACGCCCCACTGCTCAGGATTCGGTGTTTCAGAGAATTCGTTCACGGGCCAGTTGAACCCCCAACTTGCGCTCAACCAGCTACCCACATGATTATCAGCAAACGCCTGATTCCAATCGGCGCTAAAGTCGTCAGTCCGGAAGGTGAGTTCCGCATCATAGAGGGCTTTCGTCCATGTGAAGAGATTGTTGAAGCTGGGGTCAGACGCGACAAGATACTCGCCATCTTCGGTAGCTACCCGCGACTCCGACCAGTGGGAAAGCATGGTGAAGTACCAATAATGGATCGGTTGCGCTCCAAGATTAATCAGATACGCGTCAGGGAACGTGGCATGGAATTGCTCCGCCGCCGCCATAAAATCTTCGAATGTCGCTATGGCAGTTGGATCGATGCCCGCTTCTGCAAACATATCTGTGCGATAGAACCACAGTTTGGATTTAGCTTGCTTGGGAATAGCAACGGTCTCACCATCATATTGCATCAATGCTTGACCCGCTTGTGAAACATCGTCCATATACGGTGCGACACATTCCGTTAAGTCTTCCAACACTCCAGCTGACGCAAACTCAGGAAGTGCAATATAATTCATGGTAACGGCATCGGGCAATGTGTCGCCAGAGGCTAATGCGAGGCGGAATTGTTGATAGACTTCCGCGTCATTCGCACCTACAGAAAGATTTTCTACCTGAATCCGTTCGAAAAGTTCCGGGTAGATTTCAGCGAGGCGTTCGTCCTGTTGATTGTTGTCATCGATGCCGCCCCAATGCCAGATCGTCAGGGTGACTGGCTCATCCTGTGCTTGAACGAGTCCCAACCCGATGAACAAGAGACAGAGCGCAATAAATAGGTGTACCAGATTTCGATGTTTCATGAGTGACTCCTAAATTCAAAAAATATTCTTGGCAAAGTTTCGATATGCTTCTGTACGGTTTTCTGCTATTCACCTCCTAAAAATGAGTCTTTAGCGATACAGCTCTGCCTTTCGAGCAGGTAGCCTTCAATAGAAATTTGCATGTCCTCACCACTTTTATCTTCCACCATATCCAGAAGCTTATTCATCATGTCACTGCCAATTTGTTTACGATCATAATGAACAGTGGTGAGCGCAGGGGTGATTCGGGTTGCTTCGGGAATATCATCATAGCCAACTATCGCTATATCATCAGGGACATGTCTTCCAACTGCTGTTGCGCCCTGCAAAGCCGCAATAGCAAGGATGTCGTTGTAGCAGGCGATGGCAGTGATTTCCGGGTGAAGTTCTAAGAGTTCGACAGTGCGTTGAAAACCTACTTCGTGTGAGGTGGGCAACACCTGTGCAACCGGAACTTCTTCACGGGCTAAACCCCGATCAATCAATGATTGAATAAATCCATCAAGTCGATGTTCACTACTTCCAGACCATCCCCCATTGAGATAGGCGATTTTTCTATGACCCAAATCATAGAGATACGACCCGACCGCATACGAGGCATCATAGTCGTTCATAGAGAACACCGTCGCGCCAGCAATGGCATACTGAGACAAGATGACGACTTTATGATTATTGACAACGTTTTTTAGTCCTTCAGGTTGAAGGCGCGAACCTGCAAGCAGTAGCCCGTCTACCTGCCGATCTTTGAGAATATTCGCATAATGGAGTTCTAAGTTCGGTTCACGATTCGCATTACAAAGAAATACGTTAAACTGCCGATCACGCGCGGCTTGCTCTGCGCCAAGGATCAAATCTGGGAAAAATGGATCAGTGATATCGGGAATAATCACGCCCACAGTGTAAGTTTTTCCGGTCAGCAATCCGCGCGCCAATTTGTTTGGACGGTATCCAAGTTCATCAATGATGGTCATAATCTTAAGACGGGTGTCTTCACTAATTTCACCCTGATCGTTGATGACCCTTGAAACGGTCTTGATAGAGACACCGGCTTTTTTTGCAACATCTTTCATCGTAACAGGCATTCTGTACTCCTCAGGCTTAGATACTTGGTAACATAAGTGTATCGCCTGTTTTTTATTGCCACACCTATAATTGAGATCGAACAGTTCATCAATATCAAGGGTGCTGACGGTTAATTTCTATCTATCAAACGAGATAATGGTTCGCCATTGACCAAAAGCGACTAGTTTTAAAGTATCAAATCGCTGTTGATCTGTAATGATTAGCGGTAAATTCTTAGCAGTCTTTTCTTTTTTGATTCTTTACGTCAACGTTGACGTTAGCGATGACATTAGATTAACTCACTTTTTTAGCTTTGTCAATTACATTCAAATGTTTTGGGTTGCACGTCTCATATTTTGGATGCGGGGCAGATCATTTTGTGGACAATCTGCCCCGAAACAAAGTCAGCTCTTACCCCTCTAATTAGGGTGTTACTGTGACGATAGGCATGGCATTTATCGGTGGTGGTATTTGTATCGGTGTGACAATAACGGGTGGCGGTATCTGAATCGGGGCAGTGTTCCCAGATACAGGTACGTGCCCTGCCTCCTCACTAATCGGGGTTGCCTCTATCGTAATGTTTCGTTCTCCTGAACCATTAGTGACATTCATCATCATGTTTCCAGCCAGCCAATTCACGGACACATCAAACAAACTCCATCCTGATCCTGTTAAACTCGCGGCGGCATCATTGAACATGAATGAGCCGACCCGTCTTGCGGGTGCCGTCAGCCCCATCATCCCTATGCCCGTCTCATAAGCAAAGATCGAAGATTGGGACGTATTACCGTCAATACTTGCAATTGAGACTGCATTTGCATTAGGAACGCCCCAGTTCATTCGCATTGACTGTGTGACCACCTGAATCGTCCCCGACAACCCGGCGGCGAGTGGATGGGACACATTGAGGATAGTAATGCTATTCTGATTTTGCGTGCTTCCGTAATCAACACCGTCCGTAGCGCCGGTCATGCCCATATCATCAAATAACGCTGGTTCGAGCATCAGAACAGGTACGCTTAAGTCCCGGAATTTTGTATTGACATCACCGGAACTAACCGTAGCAGATACCACAATGAGGCTTTTACCATTTGCATCGCTACTTTGCGTAAGTTCGTCGCTGACGACAATTACCCCATACCCTAGCCCGATCAAACGATCTCGAATAGCTATATCGGACGCGTTCATCGAATTCGCATCCGCAACAATGAACAATGCGGAACTACCAGCAACTGGCGTGTTCGTTGGCAAGGGTGTAAACGTAGGTGACGCTGTCGGGGCGTTCGTATTTGTTACTATCAGTGTATTAGTAGGTAATGGGGTTGAAGTATTTGTGGGTAATGGAGTCAATGTAGCGGTTGGACTCGGCGAAAATGTACTTGTAGGATTTGGAGTTGGCGTATTTGCACTTACACCATCAACCAACCAATTTATAGCCGCGTCAAGTAAACTCCCACCGTTGCTGGTTAAACTTACGGCGGCATCGTTGAACATGAAAAATCCAACACGACGAGCCGGTGCGGTTAATCCCAGCATACTTGTACCACTCTCGTATGCGAATATGGCACGTTGTGAAGGCGAACCGGTGATACTGGCGATGCTAACCGCATTGGCGTTTGGTAAGCCCCAGTTCATTCGCATCGTCGCGCCAACAACCTGCACAGTACCGGATAACCCGGCGGCTAGCAGATGGCTAGAGTTCAAAATTTCAATCGAAGTTTGATTTTCTACACTGCCATAGTCGATTGTGTCTGTAGGTCCGGTCATGCCCATATCATCAAAAAGTGCGGGTTCGAGCATCAGCGCAGGTACGCTTGAGTTACGAAACTTGGTATTCAGGTCGCCGGAACTAACCGTTGCGGATACCACAATGAGGCTTTTGCCGTTTGCATCGCTACTTTGCGTAAGTTCGTCGCTGACGACGATGACACTATACCCTAGCCCGATCAAACGATTGCGGATGGCAATGTCGGACGCATTCATCGAATTTGCATTTGCAACAACAAATAACGCCGCGCTACCCGGAATTGTTGTCGCTGTGGGCAGGGGCGTTTGTGATGCTGTTGCGGTGGGTAAGGGGGTGTTTGTGATGATCGGTGTATTGGTTGGTAAGGATGTGGATGATGGTGTGGCAGTTGGTGAAGGGGACACATCGTTATCTACAACCACAAATTTCAACACCAGATCAGAGGGCTGATCGTCACTAAAGTAGAGGATATGTGTGGAATCATCTCGTGAAGACGCGACAAAAGACGTGACATTGATCTCCGTCGTGATGAGTGTACTCGTCCAATTTATCCCGTCAGAAGAACGATATTGATACAAATAGCGATCCGACGCAGGCACCATGTAATTGTAAATAGTGCCATCCGTATAAACCATGGCGCTTCGAGAAGTATTATTGCCATCGGTGCTGATTGTCGAGCGCACCCACTGCGTTCCCGACCAATACGCGAGCCTAAATTCGTAGACACCACTGGTCGTGCCATCCACAGCGTAGCGGTACGAAATCACGGGGCGATAATTGTCGTCCACAGCGACATACATCGACGTTGTGCCCTGTTCAGACCAACTTTCTCCGGGTTCGAGCGGTTGTGCCTGATCGCAACTTGTCGTTGTAATGGGGATAATCGCCTGTGTGCCATTCGCATTGTAAAAGAGTCCGGTATCTGGATCATACATGACATAGCACACCAGATGACGATTTGGTCCTGGACTTCCCTCTCTCCAATGCCAGACGATATGCACATTCCCGACATCATCGACCCACGGTCGTGGAATATAACAGGTATAGCCCGATTGTTGTCCGAAAGCGGCGACTTTTGACCAGTTATTGCCAGAATCATTCCAGTGAAATAGCTCACAGGGGCGACCGTTATCAAGATTGCGAATCGCCAGATACACATCCCCATTAGGCGCGGTTGCCGCCTGTGGATACGTATATTTACCATTCGGAAACTCACTGCCTAATGCCGTAAAAGATGATATATCTTGTGGCTGATTGGATCGCCAATAACGCATGGTATTATTGTGCATGTTGCCCCACACATGAATAAATCCATCGCCATCAACCGCGATTGAAAATTCGTTGTGTCCAGGATCATTTGTAACGCCCGTTACTAGAGGCGAATGTGAGTAAACGCCGCTTGCATTTCGTTTACCGACATGGGCGGTTCGGTTTTCATCAATATAAGCAAAATAAGTATCAGCACCGAAATGAGATAAAGGCGTGACCCAACCCGTAGGATTCATAGCGTGCAGAGTATACGTCGTATTCTCCACACTGACGCTTATCGCTTTGACCTTGCCGATACTCAAAAACAAAAATGATATAAACGTGAGTATGAAGAATGAGATATAGAGTGGAAAAAAAGATTTTTTCATGGCACGATCTCCAAATATAAATAGTTTTGACATCGTTAACGTCAACGTTGACGTAAGCTATACAAAATAATACCGTATGAAACGATCAATTTCAAATACTCCCATACAGGTGATGTTGAAAAGAGCGACTTCTGATGACATAAACAGCCACGCTTCAGCAAACACATTATAATGGTTGCTATGATTAGACCTTACTGAACAGAAACCAGATTTTATGACTGATTTTGAACAACCTTTCCTAAGGGCATCGCATCTGAACAATGGCTTATTCGCCGATTGTTACCTGAATGAGATCGTCCCGACCCTGCCATGATGGGGCGAGACAGATTTATTCGTCGAAGAAAATACATCACTCGCCCGTTCGCGCTACGCTCTGCATGAGGATTTCCGGCGCACGCTGGTCAACGAATTCGATGGGGACGAGATTTGCACACGGGTGGGGCTGTATAAATGGTGGGAGATGGACGACGAAAGAGCCTCAACGACGAACTCAAAAAGCAATTCAAGCAGGAGATTCCGCTCGGCAAACGCTCCGAATGGCGTAAGTTCCTCGCGGAGCAAAAAGCACAACATCAACGCCTGACGGATGCCATCATCGCGCAGGAAACCCGCCTGAATGCCATCGTGTATGATGCCTTCAAGCTCACACCGGAAGAACGCCAACTTATCGAAGACACAACCAAGTATCCGTATGGTGAGCTGAAAAGATGCCTGTCACCGGAGTCACCGCTGTCTCCGGTCATGGAATCACTTCTGAAAAAGCATTCGTACCCCACCCTGTTTTTTTGCAAAGTTTTTCGGCTCAAACACACATAGAGATGTGCCAGCGGTGACAGCGGAGACAGATGTTCGCAAAACTGAGTAAGTGTCACCGGAGTCACCGTTGTCTCCGTAAAAGAATCATTCACTTGTTGTGGTTGTTTGGTCGTCTTCATCGGATGCGTCACCGGAGTCACCGTTGTCACCGCGAAACAGATCGGCTTTCAAGCGCCACACACGCACGCGCCGCCCGTTCACACGAATCTGCATCGTCAGGTGGCTGTCGCTACGACCCGGTATCAGCCAACCATCCTCCTTCAGTTGACTGCCAATCGCGGCGGTCGAGAACTTCAAGGGACGAATACGCATCACCTCACGGGAGGCAATTTCCGGTAGCAGATAGACAAATTGATCGTCCTCAATGACGACAACCGTGACACCCGGTTTAGGCTAAACCGTATAACGTGATGCGGTGATGCTGGCTTCGCCACTGGCGAGCAGTTGATCCAGCGCCTGAATGAAGG
>JAVJSU010000059.1:0-86522 GCA_040219275.1 Aggregatilineales bacterium
TCCTCCGACCTTTCAAAGGCATTCATAAACGCTATCTCTTTGGCTACATTGCCATCTGTGAATTTCGCCGTAATTTGAAGCATGTTACTCCGGCTTTCATCTCTAAATTAGTCCGTACTCACACTTTCTACATATGAGCCAAAAACTTAATTACAGGATAAACCCAATTTGAATATTCGACCAGAAACTCCACATGATTACGCGGCGATTGCCACCATCAACGCCCGTGCATTTAGCAATCGTCCCGATGAGGCGCTGATCGTCGCCTTGCATCGCCATCGCGCCGACTTTGACCCCGACCTGTCGCTCGTGATGGAATCGGACGGGCAGATCATCGGGCATGTGTTGTTCTCCCCGCAGACCATCAGGCTGATGGATGAAAATGTGCGGGCGGTCAACCTTGCGCCCATCGCCGTTGATCCACTCTATCAGCGTCAGGGCATCGGTGGGAATTTGATCGCCGAAGGGCATCGCGTCGCCATCGAAAAAGGCTATCAACTCAGTTATTTGCTCGGTCACTCCGCCTATTATCCGCGCTTCGGTTATAAAACGGGCGCATATGGCAATGCCTCGGTGACGGTGGATACGGCGACATTGGGGAAAGTGGGGACACTCGAAACCCGCGTGCCGACCCCCGATGATGTGGCGGGGTTACATGCGCTGTGGGAATATGAAGAAGGTGCGGTAGATTTTTCGGTGGATCCCGGCAGAGGCTTTCTGGACTGGGTGAATGCCAACCCTGCTGTACAAACACGCGTCTATCTGGACGGCGTGGAAGTCGTCGGTTATACGCGCATCGAAACGCATGACATGGATAAACCGCGCATGTTCCTTGCGAAATCGCCGGAGTATGCCCGCATGATAGCCGTGAATGTCGCCGATCATGTGCCGGATTCCAACGTGGTGACTTTACCGTTACACCCGTATTCAAAATCAGCCAGCGCGTTTGAAAAAGGGACGTGCACAGCATGGGACGCGGGAATGGCGATGACGCTCACCGAAAGCCCCTTCGACGATTATTATGCGCTCGTCAAAGCGGGCGAACGCTTGCCGGGTCGTCCGGTGTGGCCCGTTGCGTTTGAGATGGAGGGTATCTTAAGTTAAGTGCAAGTGATCGTCTAACGCTATGAACTTCGTGTTTTTTGCATAAAGGTCTGCTTATTTTTGGGCAGAATCAAGCCCATAGCCCATGAGTCCTGTTTACTACAAAGCAAAAATCATGTAATTTTTAACTATGAGAGACATCAATAAGTAGACTTTTGGAAAAGGCAAAAATGAACGCAGGCACGATCCATCAAAAAATTATGGAACGGTACATCAACGACAGACCTGCATTGTTGCTAGTTGATACCCACGCACATTCGATTATCGCCGCAGAGGTTGCGTCGTTGTGGGGTATTCGCGCTACAGAGGCAAGTTTTTACAACCGCGATGTGAAAGATGTGGTTGCTGGCTTTGCTGATTTGAGCGCCCATGAAAAGTCGTTGTTGGAATGGGCAATCGTGGATAACATTCATGCCTATTGCGCGTGGATGACCCCTAACCGCCAGACGATGCGGACGGCGAGTTTGTGGTCTACCTATCGTCCAGCATACCTTGATCCGGCGCGCTATAAATTCCGGCACAGTCTCGCTGGATAAGCGTTTTAGAAAGACCCGATATTGAACTTTCTGAGGATGGCACACGCCGTCCTTTTTTGTTGCTTGTTCCGCATTATGGGTGGAGTTGTCCGGCGGGATACGGCATAATAAAGGGGATTATGATGTCAGTAAGTGACGTTATGAAAAAATAATCAATCAGGATATTTAACTTGTAAGCAGTAAACGACGGTCAGTAAATCAGTACTTCAGTAAGTCAGTACTTCAGTAAGTCAGTAATTTAGCAGTTCAGTAAATCAGTATTTTAGCAGTTCAGTAAAAACATTCAATGCACGTTGGCAGTATGTGCTTTCTGACCAACTGATTACCTGACCAACTGACTTACTCATGTTTGAGCATCTACTTCATGTCCAACATCATCCTAATATTTACTGTGCGTAACGTATGTCAGTAAGCAAAAGCGAATTTTATGAGTAACGACGACAAACCAAGCAAGCGCATCGTGCAATGTATGGGTGTGTATTGCAATATCAGCGGACGCGCTGAACCGCTCCATAAGGCGCTCAAAACGCACGTCGATGCGATCAATGGTGATGCTAATCCGCCGGAATATTTACTGCGAACGGCGAATTGCCTGAGTATGTGCGCGATGGGTCCCAATCTCGTGATATATCCCGGCAACGTCGCCCATAATAAACTCACGCTAGAGGCAATTGACGCGATCATCGCCGGGCACCTCACGACGGACGAAAGTTAGGACTCAAAAAGCGCGTGAGATGGATTGTCTCACGCGCTTTGATTTTGTGTTGATTATGGGTTATTCAGGGTCGATTAATACGAGCGTGCCCGCATTCGGAATCCAGCCACAGGTATAACCATCTTCAAATGTAACGGGCAGAATTTCGGTCATCTGGCGCGGAGAGGTGGTCGCGTCGAAGAAGATCAAGCGCCCTTCACCCTGCAAGCAGACTTTCTCGTAGCCGTCGCCAAAGTCGAATTGTGGTTGACCATCTGGCGTGAGCATCCACACATCCACTGCGAAGATAACACCATAATCAATCAACTCTTGCGGGACACCACCGGCGTTGTATTGCCATGCCCCGTTCCACATATGGATCGTACCGTAGGCATTATCTGGCATCCCATAGGCGTGACCGCGATTTTCGTCATAAGCGCCCATCCATTCGTTAAGGCTAGGTGGCGGGGGGGGTGCCACGAGTTCGATAATGATATTCACACTACTGAGGTTGAATGGCGGTATCCCACTGTATTCCGGGCTGTTAGAGTCAATAGTTATCATCAGTGCTTCGTTGATGTCGCCGTTAAAGTTTTCGTCAATCACAATCGTGATTATGATTGGAATATTCCAGTTCGTTTCGTCGAAGATATATGGATTCGGTGTGACTACAATTCCCGGTGGCAGATTGCGGAAGTCGATCATGACAATTTCGCCCGGTGCCGGTTGTGTTTGTAGTACAAGTTCTATCACCTGTGTGAACACATTATCATCGCCATCATCTCCAAGATTAATAACGATGCCCGCTGTGTCGTTATCGGCAACACTCACAGTATTGTCTGCCGGTAGAAGCAGGCTGTAACCGGTGGCTGTAGAAGTGATGGTAGTCTGAATAGTACAGGTGCGTGTGCCATCAACCAGACCATTATCGACTGCTTGTGCGATCACGGTGAAGGCATTGCCGTAAGTTACGCTAGAGAAGGTATGAGATGCGGCGCTGGTCACTGTGCAGACCGCAGGATCGGCAGGTGCGAAGTTCAGCGTAACATCAGCATCCGGTTGTGTCGTCAACGCAACGGTATAGCTACCAACTGCACCTTCGATAATCGTGGTTGGCGTGAACGGCGTTACGTTCAAGTTCGGTGAGTCAATATCGGTGACGGTAAAGGTCATGTTCGCCGGATTTGCCAGACCATTGTAACCCGTTGCAGTGGTGGTGGCGGCGTATTGTAGCGTACAGGTCTGGGGACCATCGGTGATGCCGTCGGTGGGTGCCTGGAATGCTACGGTGAAAGGTGCATTGTAGTTGCCCGCGTTGAACGTGTGTGTTGTGGCACTACTAATGACACATACAGTTGCATTGGCGGTGCTAAAAGTGAAGTTGACATCAGCATCTGGCGCTGTTGACAGCCTCAATGTTGCTGTACCGGAATCGCCTTCAAGTAAGCTGACAACTGCGGTTGTCGCATTGTAGCTCGCTGTGTCGTCGTCGAGAATGGTAATGGTTGCATCCGGCGGGTTCATACCTGCGTACTCACCTGCACCGGTGGCATTAGCAGTAATCAGATCACAGCCTTGATTGCCGTCGGTGATGTTTTCGGCGGTGCCGGTTACGGTCACGCTCACGCCAGTATTCCAGTTGATGCTATCAAGTGTGACGGTTGCCGGTGCAACGGTACATTGACCATTGGCTGTGCTAACACCAAAGCTCACTGCCGCAGTTGGCAGACTGCCAAGCGTGAAGATATAGGCTTGTGTGCCGCCTTCTGCGATGTTCACAGGTGTGTTCGGTGCGATGGCAAAGCTAGCGGTGTTGATGTCTGTCACGTTGATGCTGGCTGTATAGGTTATTACGTTATATTCAGCGGCACCGGCAAAGGCGACGGAGACGTTACAGGTTTGTGTGCCATCTGCCATTAGATCATTCACACCGGTGATTGTGAGACTCTGGGCGCTCATATCGGTGATCGTCAGCGTCGCCGGAGTCACTGTACATTCGTCCGCTGTGCTTGTGCTAACAGTTGCCGTTATGGTCGCTGTTGGGATCGATGTTAGGTTAAAGGTGGCGGTTGTGTTGCCGCTTTCCGAAATCTGAACCGGTGCAAGTGTTTCGTTAGTGTTTGCGATGTCACCATCGGTGATGCTCACAGCAACGTCGTTCGCATCAAAGGTATTATACCCGCCCGGACCGGTTGCCGTACCCAATAGTACGGTGCAGTTTTGTGCGCCATCAACCATATTGTCGATTAGACCATTGATGGTGACAGTCGCCGCAGTTGTGTTGGCTAATGTCAGTGATGTGGGGTTAACGCTACATTCTGATGGATCGCTCACAGTAAGCGGAATAGTCACGTTGCTGGCTGGATTTGCGGTTAACGCGACGTTAAAAGTGGTGTTGCCACCCTCCGCCACAGTTGCAGATACCGGTGCGCTCACATTTATGCCTGCTACGTCAACATCGTTGATCGTCATGTTGATCATCGTTATGCTAGGGGCGACACCATCGAATTGACCGCCAGCCTGAACGGCATTGTTGATCGTAATGTTGCAAGCTGAGTTGCCATCCACGGCATTGTCTGCCTCGCCAGAAAGGGTCACCTGTTGCGTTGGATTGGCATTGTCAAAGTACATGGTTGTCGTTGTCTGACCGTTTAGACGACATTCACCCGCATCACTCGACGAAATGACAATCGATACCTGACTGACAGGTGCAGAGTTCAGCGCCATCGTAAATGTGGTGGTTGTGCCTTCGTTGATAGTCGTCGAAATCGGCGGGGTAATGGTGACAGTCGGTGCCGGATCAACATTATTGATCTGCACGTTGAATGCCGTTTGGCTGGGTGTCACGCCGTTAAATTCCTGACTACCGGCGGCTTGGGTGGCTGTACCTATCGTAATGGCACAGGTGAAATTCGCATCGTAGATGCCATCCGCAACGCCGTTGATGGTTACGTTCTGAGCATTGGCATTATTGAAATAATAAGTGGTTGTTGCCTGTCCGTTGATGTTACATTGGCTACCATTGTTGACGGAGAGCACGACTTCAACTTGAGAGGTTGGCGCGGCGCTCAAACCAATGGTGAATGTGGTAGACGCACTCTCGTTGATCGTACCTGCAATCGGTGAAGTGACGGTGATGCTTACGGGTGGGGTAGAATCTGGACATCCCGCCGAAGTCGTTGAAATGTTACCACCACCATCGGTTATGGTACCGCTACATCCGTTAGTATTATTGGAAAATGTCGTGTTGCTGACAGTGGTATTACCGGAATTAACTAAAGCCCGAGTATTGCTATCAAATGCTGAACCATCGATAGTTACGGTCGCACCCGTATTCACAATCACGGGTGCGGCACTAGGGTGTCCCGCAAAGCGAATATTCGTGATGGATGCTGTTACACCTGACGCAAAATTAAATATCGGGTTAGTGGAGGCAAGCGTGTGTATCGTTTGAATACTACCCATACCTACAATAGTAATATCTTCGGTAATCGGCGGCATATTGAGACCATTGACAAAGATAAGCCATCCGATTTGAATGGTATCTCTACCGGGATTTGCATTTGCGCTGACAATCGCATTATAAAGTGCGTTTTGGTCATCGCCATTTATTGTATAGGTTTGTGGTGTAGGTGCAGGACCGTTGACGATGGTGCCGGGTCCGGTGATAATCGCACTATAGTTGCTTATCGGATAACCGCCCGAATTTGAATAACAAGCACCTGTGACATCACCGGAAAAGATGGCGTAATAGGTCTGCCCTGCAACGAGTTGCATATTTACCGGGTTATCTTGACCAAAACTGAGGTTGGGGTATACCCACATACCCATCAGGCGATCATTGAAAATATCCGCGGGGTTGGGTGTGGTATGAACAGAAACCCACATAAAGGAACCGCTCGTATAATTCGGGCTAGAGAAGGTATATATCCCGGTAGTACTGACGTTGAAGGCGTGTGCCACACCATAAATGGGAACGCCGCTACAAAACCCATGTTGGGTATTAGAGGTAGTGATAGACGGGCCACTAAATGTGATTGTACCCGCCTGTGCAGGTGCAGTGTCGATAGCAAGAAAGCCAACGAAAATAGTTAGCAGGAGCGCAATTATTACTTTACTGATCGTTCGGGATTGAAATGTCACGTAGTATTTCCTTTTTCTGTACTAAACATTGTTAGTCAACGTTATCTTAATTCTGTATTAACTTATTTTAGGTTGAGTTTTAGGAATCAAGAAAGCTAGCTAAACGTACAGTTTAAATGTCAAAAAACCTGTCTAATTAGATAGGTTTTTGACTTTTTTTTGAAATAATCTTAATTATTCGCTTTGAATACGTCCGTCAGTGGCGCTGATTATGCTTATATTGCACCACACCACTTCCCATAATCGACGAAACATACAACAAAAAAACGCACCGATGAGCGAGTCATCAGCGCGTTTTGGTTCATACTTTGGGCGGAGTGGGCGAGTCGAGTGTCGGGGCGACTCCTTAGCTCGTCCTTACAATGGTTATTCAGGGTCGATTAATACGAGCGTGCCCGCATTCGGAATCCAGCCGCAGGTATAGCCGTCTTCAAATGTGACGGGCAGAATTTCGGTCATCTGGCGCGGAGAGGTGGTCGCGTCGAAGAAGATCAAGCGCCCTTCGCCATGCAAGCAGACTTTCTCGTAATGGTCGAAGAATTGATCACCGCCAAGTTCCCAGACATCAATCGCCAGAATCACACCGTAGTCAAGCAAATCTTGTGGGATACCGCCAGAATTATATTGCCACGCGCCATTTTGCATGTGGATCGTCGCGTAGACATTTTCATCCACGCCGTAGGCTTCTGCACGGGATTCGCTGGCGGTAGCGTTCCATTCGTTGAGAGAAGGCACAGCAGGGATTACAATCGGGACAAGTTCAAAGGTGGGTTGCCCGGTTGTGGGATTGGTGACGACGGTCTGCGGCATTTCAATCGCGCCGATGTCACAGGCGACACCCTGCGGGCGAGTTGTGCCGATCTGGTCGTTCGTCAAGCCAGCACAGGTAGGTGCGCCGTCAATCGCCGGACTGCCTGCTAGAAGGGGATAATATGAGCCGTTGAATGCGCCGAGGATGGGGTTAGTGTTCGCGCCGGGACATCCTGCCGCATTAAATGCGATATTGCCACCACCATCGTTGAGCACTGAATTATTAATACATGCGCCAGTAACAATCGTGTTGATAAGTGTACCATTTCCATTGGCAATAACAATCTCGTCCGCGCCGCTTGATGCATTGCCAGAGAGTGTACTGTTCCTAATTGTCACTGTGGCTGTATTAAAAATACTGCCACCATCCGCGCCAGCTGTATTGCTAGAGACCGTAGTGTTCGTAATTGTCATCGTACCATAATTTGAAATCGCACCGCCTCCGTTCGTGGAGCTATTGCCAGAAACTGTGCTGTTGCTAATTGTAGCTATAATACCCTGATTATAAACACCACCACCAGTAACAGCTGAATTGCTGTAGATGATACTGTTTGTAACTGTTAGTGTACCCGAATTAGAAACACCACCTCCAAATCCAGTAGTATTACCATTACTCACGGTAATGTTATTGAGATTGAGATTTGCGCCCGTGCTCACGTTAAAAACGCGGTGCGTATTATTGCCATCGACGGCAAAGCCCGCGCCGTTAATGGTCACGGTTCCGGCGGTGACGGTGAGTGTTCCCGTTGTGATGCAATTGTCGGTGAGTGTATATGTGCCTGCGGGGATGGTGCCCGTGAGTTGTAAGCCATCACAATTGGCGGCATGGGCGGGTTGAATTTGAGCGGTGAAGGTGAGTACGGATAGGGTCAAAACGGCGAGTATCACCATAATACGAGATTTGGACATGATTTTTCCTGAGCATAAGAAGTAAAAGTATCCACAGTATAAAGGCAGAGGGGGATGTTGAGGATAAAGGTTCGCCATCTTAAACCCGTATTCGGAAGTTTTTCGGAATCAAAAAGCGCGTGAGATGGATTGTCTCACGCGCTTTGATTTTGTGTTGATTATGCGTTATTCAGGGTCGATTAATACGAGCGTGCCCGCATTCGGAATCCAGCCGCAGGTGTAGCCGTCTTCAAACGTGACGGGTGTGATTTCCACCATCGGACGTGGAGAAAGCGTCGCATCGAAGTAAATCAAGCGTCCCTCGCCCTGCAAGCAGACTTTCTCGTAATGGTCGAAAAATTGATCGCCACCCTGCTCCCAGACATCAATCGCTAAAATCACGCCGTAGTCGATCAAGTCTTGTGGAACACCGCCAGAATTATATTGCCACGCGCCATTTTGCATATGAACGGTTGCATAGACGTTATCCTGCACGCCATAGGCTTCTGCGCGGTTTTCGGTTGCGGTGGCGCTCCATTCGTTGAGAGAAGGCACAGCAATTTGTATGATTTCAAAGGTTGTTTCGCCGGTTGTTGGGTTCACAACTGCGGCTTGAGGCATTTCAATCGCGCCGATGTCACAGGCGACACCCTGCGGACGGGCTGTGCCGATCTGATCGTTGGTTAAGCCAGCGCAAGTTGGTGCGCCATCAATCGCCGGACTGCCTGCTAGAAGGGGATAATATGAGCCGTTAAACGCGCCGAGCAGAGGGTTTGTGTTGGAGCCAGTAGTTAAGCCGCAGTTGTTTACATCTTCGAGGTTGCCGCCGTTATCAACGGGCATAATAACACTACAAGTTGTCCCCGTGTTCCCGCTCATAATATTGTTGGTCATGGTGACGACACCACCCGCAACATTATCGTTGTTCACTACTGCTCCGTTGGGAGCAGAATTGCTGGAGAACGTGTTGTTGATAAGCGTCACTGTGCCCCCATAGTTTTGAATTACCCCGCCTTTATCACCAGCAGTATTATCAATAAATGTGCTGTTAGTGATCGTTAAAGGATAATTGGTGTTGATAGCGCCACCAAAAAATTGTCCGGTATTGTTGATGAACATGCTGTTATTAATGGTGATTAGTGTGCCAACATGGTTAATGGCACCACCACCACCCGTGGTATTGTTATTAGAGAATATGCTGTTGTTGATGGTTATAGTTCCAGCATTGTATAGTCCAGCACCTAAACCGGCTAAATAGCCATTGCGCACGGTGACATTGTTCAAGCTGAGTGTTCCAAATACAGTTAACACCTGAAACGTGTTCCCGCCATCTAGCGCGTAACCGTTACCATTGATGGTGACAGTAGCATTAACTCGTAAAGTCGCTGTAATCACACAATTATCGCTCATGGTGTACGTTCCTGCTGGAATAACACCACCCGTTACAGGTAATCCACCACAATTGGCGGCGTGGGCGGGTTGAATTTGAGCGGTGAAGGTGAGTGCGGATAGGATCAAAACGGCGAGAATCGCCATAATTCGAGATTTGGGCATGAGTTTTCCTGAGCATGAGAAGTAAAAGTATCCACAGTATAAAGGCAGGAGGGGGATGCCGGGGGTAAAGATTTGCTAACTTAAGCTATTTTTCCGAAGTTCTTCAGAAATCAAAAAGCGCGTGGGGTTGGTTTATGAAATTAAAAAGGGGCAACCGGGTTTTTCAAACCTAACAGATTGCCCCTACGGAATACTTTGTTTTTAAGCCGCTCTATTGGCTTATTTCTTGCCCTTTTTGGGTTTGTCGTCGTCAGCTGGTTTGCTGTCTGAGGTCGGTTCGACATCAGAGCCTGCCACAGCCGGACGCGCCCCTGTGCCGAGTGAGCGATTTTCACCCTGCCAGATGAAGTCTTCACCCTTGATGTAGGCTTCCAGCATATCACGCGCAATATCATCCGGCGGTTGGATGGGCGGGGATTTGAAGAAGTAACTGCTCGGTCCTTCGATGGCTCCGCTCAAGCCACGATCCATCGCAATTTTGGCGCAACGTACCGCGTCGATAATCACACCGGCGCTGTTGGGGCTATCGACCACTTCCAGCTTCAGTTCGATATTCAACGGCACATCGCCGAAGGTACGCCCTTCCATGCGAATATATGCCCATTTGCGGTCTTCCAACCACGGCACATAATCGCTCGGACCGATGTAGACATTGTCTTTGCCGATGTCGTAGGGCAATTGGCTGGTCACGGAGTTGGTCTTGCTGACCTTCTTGCTTTCCAGACGGGAGCGATCCAGCATGTTGTAGAAATCCATGTTGCCGCCCACGTTGAGCTGGCTGGTACGTTCCAACTTTACGCCGCGATCTTTGAAGAGATTGGTCAACACGCGATGCACGATGGTCGCGCCGACCTGACTTTTAATGTCATCGCCGATGACGGGCAAGCCACGTTCCACGAAACGATTTTGCCAGTACGGTTCACGGGCGATAAACACGGGGATGGCGTTGACGAAACCGCATCCGGCGTTAAGGATTTGCTCCACGTACCACTTGGTCGCCTGTTCACTACCGACGGGCAAATAGCTGACGACGACATCGGTTTTGGTGTCTTTCAGCAATTCGACGATGTTGGCGGTGGGACCTTCTGCTTTGGTGATTTTCTGGGAAAGATATGGACCTAAGCCGTCGTGGGTCATACCACGCGCCACGGTCACGCCCATGTTGATCGGGACTTCAGCAAAACGCACGGTATTATTCTGACCCGACCAGATGGCTTGACCGAGGTCTTTGCCGACTTTATCGGAGTCAATATCAATGGCGGCGGAAAATTCAATATCTTTGATGCGATAGCCGCCAAGATTGGGGTGCATAATGCCGGGGATGATCTCATCGTCCTGTGCATCACGATAGTAGTGTACGCCTTGAATCAGTGACGAGGCACAGTTGCCCACACCGATTACGGCGACACGAAGTTTTTTATCACTCACGTTGGTTACTCCTATGTTTTCAAATCTACTGTGTGTATAACACGGAATGTAGCGTACTGTATCGCATTTCTTCAGAAAAAAGCAGACTGAACTTAAAGTTTACCTAATGTTTAATCTGATAAGGGTTTTACTCGCGGGCGTACAGTATTTTGCGGGGAATGCGAAAATGCCCGGAGGCGGGGCAATTTCTAATAGCGTCAATAGTATATAGAAACGGACGTTTTATGTGGCATTGCGGCTACGAAGGAATTTGCTGATGCGCGGTTGTTGCCACATAATCAGCCCAGAGATGCCAAGTGCCGGAAAGAGTACGAGTTGGATGAGCACTTCGAGTACAGAACCATCTCCCCATGGTCCGTAGATAAACACGCCCAGTACAATCGCCTCTACAAGATGAAGGACGCGCATGGTATTGCGTAATTGCCGATTATTCATAAGGTGTCTCCCGCTGAAAATTCCATTAAAATTTCTGACTATAACGTAATCATAGTCCAGAGAGAGAGAAAAATATTGCCAGACAACGCCATGTTTTTGTCATTTTACGCCAATTTTTTATAATTGCTCTTATGAAACTTCTTATCCCAACCATCACCATTCGTGCAGTCTTGAGCGGGCTTAACGCATTAGGGTTTGATGCCGCTGAGTTAATCGCCCCTACAGGATTGTCGATAACTGCACTCGAAAATCCATTCAACGCAGTACCGGATGAAATTTTTGGTCAAATCTGGATGCAAGCATTTCAACAGAATCCTGCTACGGACTTACCCACACGCGCAGGCTTTGCCGTACCAGATGGCGCATTCGGCTTGTTCGATCATCTGGTAGAAAGTTCGGCGACGGTTGGAGAAGCCTTACATACACTGAATTTATTTTTGTGGTTGGTTGCGTCTCGAATGCGCCTGGAATTCACACATGATGATGGCGACCAGCTGTGGATTCGGCATGAGACGGACGAACCCACCAACGCGATTACTGACCAGTGGACACTGGCATTATGTGCTCAACGTTTCCGGCGACGGATGGGAGCGCAGGTCATTAGTCAGGTCTATTTGACACAACAGGAAGCAGGGGCTGAAGCAAAATTTTCCGCGCATTTTGGTGTGCCAGTCAAACTGAATCACCGTCAATCAGGGATAAAATTCTTACCGGGCATATGGCAATCCTCGATTCCTGTTGCCAATCCGGTGCTCAAACAATCGCTGGAAGCAATCGCCGGTCAGGTTGAGATTCAAGCGTTTGAGCACGCGCCATTGCACTATGTAGTGCGTAGTCGCTTACCGGAAGCAATTCGCGATCAACGATTTTCTGTGGACGATATTGCAAGTGAACTCGGTTTGTCTTCGCGCACTTTGCAACGCCAGTTAAAGGCAGAGGATATAACGTTTCAGCAACTTCTTGACCTTTATCGACAGGAAGAAACGATGCGTCTCCTTCATCAGGGGGAGCGATCAATGGCGACAATAGCCTACAGTCTTGGTTATAATGAGCAGAGTTCGTTTAATCGTGCATTTCGCCGATGGACGGGGTCTTCACCTTCTGCATGGTTACGCGACGCTCGCGCATGATACATCCCCCTAATGTGTTTTCAGTCCATTACTCATCACTCTGCCGTTTCTGGAAAAAGCGGGCTTCACCGAGGATGAAATCGACGACTCCGGCGATGGTCGGGTCTTTGGGCGTGGTGGATGGCACATCATGGACGGTGGCGCTGTGCAGAGACAGTGGATCGCCGGACAAAATCACCTCACCGATTTGCGCGGATTCTATCGTTTGCAAGTTAAGTATGCCATCCACGAAGGTTGTTTTCTGCTGTGCAGAGAGGTTGATCGTGATGCCGGAGGAGTCATCCACGAAAGGCGTGTTTTCAGCGAGTAGGGCTAATGAAACCTGTTCGGTCAGCTTCTCGCGGCTTTCATCAGAGAGCACGCCCGAAATATTTGCCGCATGAAAGCCCATGCCATCTAAGGCGATCAACACCGAGCGCCCCTCCGTCACCTCACAATGCCACACCGCAGGATCACATGACCCGCCAAGATCAACTAGCAGGGTGCGCCCCTCACCTTTGAGACTCCGCAAAACATTATAGATGCGCGGCAATCGGTCAAGATCACCGCGCAAATTTTGCGTGTAGAGGATTGTTAGCCGCGAGTACATCCAACCTCCGGGCAACCGGGGCGCACAAAATATTCGTCGTCTACGCCTTCCGCCGTCCATCCCATGACATCCGGTGTGCTGACATTCCACCACGCGATTCCGTCCGAACACACCGGACCATCCAGCACATCGAACCAGTCTCCGGCGGCGATTTGACCAACAACTTCGGCGGAGGTATTCGCTTCTGCGCGGACGTTGTTGGGTGTGGTGCCGAGTACAACGCCTGTCGATTGTGTTTCTAGCCGCAAATTCAGGACGCTCCCGGAACAGATACCGCGTGTTACCAGCGGGGTTTCTGTCGGTATGATGATCGTCTGAGTGTGTGTATTCAGGTAAATTACGAAATCTACAGTCAGGTCAAATGTGATGATGTCACCCTCGCCGCGCCAGACCGTTAATTGATTGGGTGTCTGCTGGATAACACCGTTCCCAAATGGCGCAAGGAAGGGTACAGTACCGGAGACTTCGGTTAATGGCATATTATCCGCGGAGCGAATTTCAAAGGTGAAATAAGGCGGCGCTTCGTTGATGGTCGGCTTGAGGAGGCGCAAGGAACTTTCCGGTGCGGCGATTGCATATTGCCCAAACCAACCGACCTCAATGTTCACCGGTTCACCTGTGACGCTATCCAGAAACACCCAGCTATCATCAGATTGATTGACCGCGATCACTTCCGGATCACCGTAGTGTGCCATGAAGAAGGTGTCGGGCGTGTCAAATTGCGGTGGGATGTCTAACCTCAGCGTACCGTCTGATCTAAATAGCGTAAAACCAACAATCGATTGGTTGAAATCATCGCCAAAATCGACAGTAGAAGCGAGTATGCCAGCCTGTGTCCAACTCCTGAGTTGTGCTGTACTCGACGCTAAAGCCTGCGCGGGAATTTCCCGATCACCAATGATTTGCTCTCCGGTCAGACGATCATAAATCACCAGCGTAGAGCTTTCTAAGCCTTCTGTCCATGCGAGATGTGTGCCATCCGGTGACCAGACAGGCAAAGAGCGGGTGATTCCCGTCGATAGGGTCGAGTCTTGTGGCTGTCCGGCGATGAGGGTCGATTCGCCATTTCGCAGATTGACGAGCACCAGATCGGCAGGTAACTCACCACCACAGGGGCAGTCTGCGGCAATCTGATCGGCGAACACGTCGGGATCAGCGCGATAGACGATAAAATCGTTGGTGGGTGAGAGTGTCATCCCACGCAGTCGTGGCAACCCGGCGATAACCTCCGTCACCTCGCCCGTGTTCAAGTCGAATGCGATGAGCGCGTCGCCTTCAATATAAAACAGCTTGTCGTCCAGTCGATCATCCTGTGCAACCAGCGACAATGACCCCATCAACAGCACAATCCAACCGAGCAATGCAAGCCGGAGAATAGTCAATTTCATGTGTTTAATGATCCTTTGTCTAACCGATGACACAATCTAGTTTAGCGATTTTTCCAATTCGCCGGACGTTTCTCGATGAAGGCGTTCATCCCTTCCGTGCGGTCTTCTGTGCCGAAGAGGATGTAGAAGTTGCGCTTTTCGTATTCTAAGCCTTCATGCAGGCTGAGTTCAAACGAGCGATTGACGGCATCCTTCGCCAATTTGATGGCAATTTGCGACATCGACGTGACTTTTTGCGCCAGCTTGATGGCTTCGCTCATGTAAGTTTCTACCGGTGCAACGCGATTCACCAGCCCATATTTGAGCGCCTCGTCTGCGCTGAGTTTGCGATCCGCCAGCACCATTTCCATCGCAATCGCTTTGCCGACGGCTTTCGTCAGGCGTTGCGTGCCACCCGCGCCGGGGATGATCGCCAGATTGATCTCCGGTTGACCGAAGACCGCCGTCTCTGATGCGACGATCATATCCGCCATCATCGCCATTTCACAGCCACCGCCGAGCGCATAACCGGATACCGCCGCGATGATCGGTTTGCCGATTTTGCTCATGCGTGTCCAGTCGGTGATGTCATTGGTGACCATATCTATTGCCGAGGCATCAGCCATTTGCTTGATGTCCGCGCCCGCCGCGAATGCCCGATCTCCCCCCGTGAGGATGATACAGCCAATAGACGGGTCTTTATCGAAGGCTTCCATCGCGCTAAAGGCTTCTCCGGTGATCTGACTATTGAGCGCGTTCAAGGCTTTGGGACGGTTCAGGCGCACCACGCCCACGCCAGCAACGGGCGTTTCCACGAGGATGGTTTCGTAAGTGTTTTCGGTCATTGCGTAAAAATCCTTTCAAGAGGCGATAAGTGAATTTATTGAATCCATATTTGATTATGATGATACCATTTTCTTGAGGATTTCGGATGCTAGATGAAATTAGAAATTATCCATCCGTCACAGGGACAGCCCAGAGTCTAAGCGCATTGCCTGTAGCGGTAAGCAGGAAATACCCATCCGGGCTAAATGTGGGGTATGTGTTTGGACCATTGCCTACATCAAAATATGCGCGAGCGCCAAATGCGGCATTTTCGACCTCGGCAATCGTAAACATTCGTGATGTTCCGCCATGAAGTGCGAAAAGCTCGCCGGTGGGATTAAAACTAGAGAGCAACGCACCGCCCGTTGTGTCCACTTCACGGATGAATTCACCCTTTTGTAAGTCCCAGATTACCGCGACATCGGTCAGACCAGTATTTTGACCGATGAGGGCTACCCGTTGCCCCGTAGCATCAAAGTAGACACGCCCATAACGATTCCCTTGACCTTCAAGCCGGCTATATTCGGTGCCATCGCTAACCGACCAGAATTGAATCAGGCTAGGATTTTCCTCACGCGAAGTTTCCCAATCCTGCCAACTCGCCCAAAAGAGGGTCGTCTCAGGATCGAAACCATAGCCGTTGAGGTTGCCTCCAATGGGGGATGCAAATTCGTAAAGACTCTCGCCGGATGCAATCTCAACCAAATTAACAGTGTCGTTTTGGCTGATGAGCACGTAGCTTCCATCTGCGCTCCAGACCGGATTAGAGTCTGATTGTATGCTGATGTCTGGAACAAATTCTTCGCCGGAATCAATTTCGAGGATAACAAGAGTCCCCTCTCGAACCGTCGCAACTTGCTGAAATTGTGCGTCAAAAGCAGACCAATCATTGGCTTGGATTGTCTCTGATGTCAGCAAAATTTCCCCGGAGACAACATCCCACAATTGAAATGACCCATCCCAGAAGGAAGAAAGTAGCAGGCGTGAGTCATCTTCGCTAAATGTCAATTGTGTGCCGTCGATAGCTACGCCTAAAAAGGTTTGTTCGGTGGCAAATGTCTCAGCGTTTAAGAGTTGAATCGTGCCATCGTTGAGAGAAATCGCTAAATGATCTCCGGCGTGGCTAAATGTGCCTGTCACAAATCCGTTATCTGCCGCTTCCCACATCATAATTGCTTCTAAATCGAGGATGTTATCCGGCGAAATCGGCTCAAATGTAGATGTATCCTGTGCGTTAATATCCGGCGCAAGCGTTAGCAAAAATCCTAGCAAAATCACCATTAACATACTGTTCAGCATGAGTTATCTCTCCGTGTCGAATAAGCTCAAAGTATATCCTGACTTCATAAGTAAAAGTATTAAAGATGGCGTTTAATTTATGGGGAGAAATAGGGGATTGACGATACGCCCTTCCGAAGTTGGCGATGGCGAGACTGCTGATGAACAATTCTGGATTGTACGAGGTAGTGAGTTCCATAGTAAATGACAGTTTGTAAACTGCATACCTGTCACAACTAAAAAACACGCGGGCGCAAAATCTCATGCGCCCGCGTGTTTAGAGTGTTTTGTAGACTGCACCGTCTAGGGATTACGTGTTACGGTGTGCAGTAGGTACTGCCATTGGCGATTGTCGCAACGAGCAACCGTCCCCCATAACGATCACCGTAAAATTGTGGTGAGATCACACCCCCGTAGAAGAGATCCACCTGTGCAGAGCATGACGGTAAGCTAATCGGACCGATGTCTACAGATTGCCCCGGCGCGAGGGTCACGCTGGCGGTGGTCGCGTCAAAGATGATCTGATTGTCGATGTTGTTATCGTACATCGAGTAGGATGCAAGACCGATGGGATAGGTACAGGTTTCTGTGCCGTTGTTGGTGACGCGCCCACTTGTGTCGCCGTTGATGA
This sequence comes from Aggregatilineales bacterium, assembly GCA_040219275.1. Taxonomy (GTDB): domain Bacteria; phylum Chloroflexota; class Anaerolineae; order Aggregatilineales; family Phototrophicaceae; genus JAVJSU01. Next base: position 17,413 of record JAVJSU010000059.1, read on the forward strand.
GCACGCCTGTAAGGTCTGCGCGCAAATCGTGGACACAGGTTGGCGGTGGCGGCAGAATTTCATTACGTGTGTTGGTGATCGTGGTCGTTGCAACCTGTCCCGCCATCACGCCGAGGGGACCACCACCGGCGACTGACCAATCACTGCCCGGATCAAACTCGTAGACGTTATAGGTGCCGGGGACAAGACCATCCCACACCGCTAAGCCACCGTTCGCGCCGACGACCTGACAGTTCGGCACATTGCCGAGCAAGTCACTATTGATGCACAGGGTAAAGGTCTGCGCGCCGTTGACTTCTACGCCGTTCCAGTTGACGGACTTGGTGGCGTGAATACTGCCTGTCGCCAGTGTATTCAACACGTAAGCATTTGCTTGCTCGCCACCGGATACAATCACCGGATTCGCAGGTTGCGTGACGATCCAATCGTTGCCGGGGAGGGTTTCTAAGACCGTGTAATTGCCGGGGAGTAAATTCTCCCAGAGGAAGGTGCCACCATCGCCATCGAAGCGGTAACAATTGCCGGAGGGATAGGACGGTCCGGTGATGCAAATTTCAAACTCAACCGCCATATTGACGGGTGTGCCGAGCCAATCGACATCTTTTTGCACGAGTAGCTCACCGTTGACCGGAGCCACCGGACCGAGATCAACGACGCGAATATCATCAATGACCGAGCCAACAAAATCCGGTGTATCGTCCGGTTCGGAAAAAGTAATCTCGGCGGTAGCGCCATCTGCGATGACTTCGGTGGTATAGGTCGCCCAGCCATTGCTCATCGCTTCTTCAAAAATGGGTCTGTCGTTCCACTCAACACGGATGAACTGATCTGTGCCTGAGCCTGTGCTACTGCCCGCAAATGACACTTGATAGCGATGATTGGGCTGGGTGTTTATGATCTGCGAGATCATGGTGCTTTGCGTGTCAAAGCCGCTATCACAGCCACTTTCAAACTCGCCAAATTGCTCACCTTCATAGGCGAATAAGCTGTCTTGCTGGTATTGCACTTCAAATAGGGTAATCCAGCAGGTCGACCCCGGCAGTTGTTCCATTGTCCAGCCGGGGAGTTGCCCGACGGTGAGGTATTGGAAGATGGGTTCCGTAACGTGGGGCGCTTCAAAACAGCCATTGGTGACCAGATTGGACGGGTCAATGACGCAGGATGGACCCAGATCGGTGACGCGAATATCGTCAATAACTGTACCACTCGCATCAGGGTAAATATCAGGATCAGCAAAATAGATTTCAGTGCTGTTTGATTCGGCAATCACCTCAAATGTCACAACTTCCCAGAATGCGGGCGCAGGTTGATTAAAATGGATGATATTATTCCACTCGAAAATCAGCGTAGAATCTGCTGGATTAGCGGCGGGCAACCGGCGATAAGCAAAGCTGACTTCGTAAGTATGAAAGGGCGTTGTAGCAATCACCTGAGAGATGGCGACAGTTTGTGCGGAAGCGACACCGAAGTCTGTACAGCCATTATCGAATTTACCGAATTGTGATCCTTGATAGCTAGGGATACCGCCCTCTCCACTTTGTAAGATGTCAAATTCGACATTCGGGCAGGTTGGACCGACTGCGATCAATTGCTCTAAAGTCCAACCGGGAACGCTACTCACTAAGGTGGCACGGCTAAGACCGATTGTAGGCAGTTCAGGGTCTTCAAAACAGCCATTAATCACCAGATTATCGGGTGACGTGCAATCGGTGGGTGTTGATTGCGCCGATGTGGTAAAGGTGACAATAAAAAAAAGTACGCCAAGTAGTAAGAAATGTAAGAGGTAATTTAGGCGACGAAATATTCTAAAAGGCATTGTCTCCCCCCGGAGAACTCTGAACGGTGTTTCTCTGCATCGAAGACCGGGTTTGGGCGAGTATTAGGAGTACAAGCCGAATGGTGGTGTGTCGTCGAAGCATCTTAATTGATGTGTGTGTAGCTATGTTACAAGAAGGTTAGCCAATTGTCTCTATTTTTTAACCAAAGTTTGGAAAAATTTACCTTTTTTATGAATTTGGTTAGGAAAATGTACGAAATTCGTTTATAGGTTGGGGACGATCACACGCCAGAGCAGATAAATATCCCAAGCGCCGAATGCAAAAAATGCGAGTGGGATGAGGTAGCCTGAAAAACGGATGCGTTTGCGTTGTGCATCTGTGCGGCGAGTCCAGACGCGTAAGGCAAACCGTCGCCAGCCATCCAGACCCAGCGACAACCACAAACCGAGCGGAATCAGCAAGGGGAACATATAGCGTCCCTGAAATTGCTGAAATTCGGTGTTGTAATAGAGGAATGCGAGGATCGAGAGCAGAGTCGTTAAGCTGATGAGAACCCACGCGTTGCGCTGACGGTGATTGGTTTTCTGCCCTACTTTGCGCCGGACGATTGCCATTTCCACGCCTAGCCCGGCAAACACGACTAGCAAAATCATGCGCAAAATCGCATAGGTGGAATCACGCAAGGGTACGCCCATCCAACCGAATTGCGCCCAGAACGAATTAAACGACACACGGAAAAATTCGCGCAGATAGGCATTCATGCCATTGAGGTCGATAAACCCGGCGGTGCGCGGTTGCCCGACGACCACAGAATCATGCGCGGCGAGACCGAGAAAATCCGGCACACCATAGACTGCGAAATTGCGTAACCACCAGATCAGGCCGAAAGTCAGCGCGGGCAAGGCGAACCATGCCAGATCACGAATTAAGCCTTTGATGCCGCGTTCGTCGTAATGCTCCCACCAGACCATCAAAATCGCCACTCCTGCCACGCCTGCCATCATATAAGTGGTCGCTTTGGTGATAAAGCCGATGCCGACGATCAAACCGAGCTTGAAAGGCGTGACTTTGCGATCCCCCTGCTTCACATAGGTCACGCTCAAGAACAGAGTCAGCGCGACCACCGCCCAACCGAGCGAATCGTTATTGACCGAGGCAAGAATGGCAACGTGCATGGGCTGAAATGCCACAAACGCCGCTGATCCCAGACCGATCCATGCGCGTTCGGGGAACATGCGCCAGCCGATTCCTGCCGCGCAAATCACGATGAACGTGCCTAAGAAGACCGAATAGAGGCGCAGGGCGATCAGGTTGCCATCAGTGAGCGTATAAACGGCGGCGGCGCTCAAATAATAGAGGGGTGGTTGATGGTCTTCATATTGGACGCTATCAAGATCGTCGAGCAGTTCCGGCGCGAATTGGGCGGCTTTGAGTGAGTCCAGATAGGCTTGATCCCAGTCGCCGGTTTCGATGGTCGGCAGGCGAGAATCTTCTGCGATTTGCTTGATGTAGTTGTAATGGGCGGGTTCATCCGGCGTTTGCCAGTCCGGTGTGCGGATGGCGAATAATCCGGCGACCAGCCAATACGCCAGCACAATGACGAGCAATCCACCGAAAATCAGCGTGCGTTCCTGTAAGAGTCTCCTCCGGTGGATGGACAGAGAGGTGTATTCCGGCAATTTTAACTCTGATGGGCTGGTCATAGGTCTGAAAAATTTCCAAAATTTAATCTGCGAATAGGCAATCAGACCTTAAAATACAAGTAACGGCAAATTATTGCGACGGCAAATTTGCACGCGTAGAGTAAACAAAGGAACAGAACATGGCAAATTCTAGCGATAGTCCGCTTCAACGGGCGGCAGAGCTTATCAAATCAGGTGACAAAAAATCGGCGAGCCGGTTGCTGAAACAAATTTTGCAAAATGACAAGAGCAATGCGGGCGCGTGGTGGTTGTTGGCGAACGCGCTTGATAACCCGACGCATCAGGAAAAGGCACTGGAAGAGGTCTTAAAGCTCCGTCCGGCGGAGAAACGCGCACAGCAAATGTTGACTCGCATCCGCATGGGCGATTCTGTTGCCTCGTCTGCCATGCTCGGACGGGACTCCACGCCGATTGCGCCGCTTGATCGTCCGGCATCACGCCCTTCGAGCAAACCAAATCCGTTTGCAGACCATGACCCGTTTACTGACGACCCGTTTGTAGATGATCCGTTTGTAGATGATCCATTCACGGATGATCCATTTACTAGCCCGCAACGGTCTGTTAAATCGCGCAGAGAAGACCCATTTGCGTCTGACGACCCGTTTGCGTCTGACGACCCGTTCGGCGGGAAAAATCCGTTTGGCGCAGGTGCCGCATCCATGCCGAGATTGCATCAACCATCCGGCGTTGTAAGAACTCAAGCATCACCAAAATCAGGCGGTAATACGTTTATCATCGCGGGCGTGTCGGCGGCGGTTATTGTGATTATCGGGGCAGTGGCGATGATGGTTTTTGGCATCACTGACAGCACATCGCTGATGCCGATTTCCGGCAATTGTGATATGGGCGCGCAGACACATCCACAACAGGCGATCATCTCCTGTTTTGAAACGACGATTGATAGCCGTTGGACGGGGCATCTAAATGTGCATGAACAGCACAATTGGACGTTTAATGCCAGCGCGGGGCAAGTGGTCACATTTTATGTGCAGACGCGCACGACTGATCGGAATAATGCGGGCTATACCGATACCGTGTTGGAATTGGTCAGCCCTGCTAACGTCGTGCTCGCCATAAATGATGATATTGACGGTTTAAATGAAAATCTCAACTCGCGGATTACAATCACTTTAGCCGAAGCCGGCACCTATACCCTTCGTATCCGTGATTATGCGGATAACGGTGGGGATTACGATTTGCGCGTTACGGCGGGTACAAATAATTCCGAACAGGTCTCCAGTAACAGCACACATTGTGATGTGGGCATCATAGATAGATCATGGCGGCAGGACGCTACACGAATTGCCTGCTCATCCATTGAACGCGGAAGCCGTGTCACGGGGCGTGTAAATGGCAATGAGGAACATGCGTGGACGTTTCAGGGGCGTGGCGGCGAAAGCTACACCATTACGTTAGACGGTACAAATAATGGCGATATGTACCTGGAATTATATAACCAGAGCGGAGTGCTCATCGCTGAAAATGACGACTACGGGGATAGTATAAATTCACGCCTCACAGTCACGCTGACGGGAAGTGAGCAATACACGATTGTGGCGCGCACCTACTTATATTTCACGACAGAACCGTATGAATTGCGATTAGATCGCTGATTTTCCGGGACTTTACAATGTGAATACACACAAACGATCAAAAAAATTAGTCATCAGCGTGTACAAGCGGCTATAAAAGGTCAAAATGGGGCGTTTTTATGTCGCGTAACGGGTGGAGCGGACTACTTGAGCGGTGATATGCTGTAAGGGTAAGGCGAGAATGTGAATTTAGCGGAGACAGCACATGCACCCATATATCGTCAATGCCATGAATGAAGATCACCTGCGAGAAATGCACGAACGTTACCAGAAAGATGAGTTGGTCAAAATTGCTCTAGCATCGCGCAATACCCGAAAATCACCCATCGCTCGTGCGATTACGATGCTGATTGTTTTGTTTGGAGTTGGCGCGGTTTAAGCATCATCTCACATTGAGGGCGGGGCATGTGCTATATATGTGCATAAATGAAGCCCCGTCTGGCAATTGGATAGCGCGCGGATTATTGCGTGAATAATTTTAATCCCTCGAAGATGGTGGCTTTAAGCGCCTCCCCATGCGGGAACTCCCCGTGTACCTCATTAAAGCGCATCTTAAAGTAAATGGTTCGCAGGAGCGTTTTGACGTTGAAATAGGCGCTATGCAGAAGCGGGTCAAAACCGCCTGCCGGATCAGCGGCTTCGGTGATAGCGATGAGCCGATTCAGCCACGCCTGTTGACTTTCCAACGTTAATTCCCCGCGAAAGAAAATGGTGACGACTGCCCGCGCTATGCGGTCATCTTCGCCATGCACAAAACAAGAACCGCTACGGACGAGGAATTTATCACCGATTGCTTCGAGGATACGGGCTAAATCATCCGCGTTGATTTTGTCACTGCGCGTCAGGAACCACAGTAAATCAGCCGTGTGTGCGATGGTGTGCGCCCATCCCTTGCCTTCCACGTATCCGCGCAGGTCATTTTCCGCCGCGAGATAGGTCAAGCCATCTTCAAGCATGGTGTGTATGTCATCGGCTGTGAGAAAATCCTGTTTGTTATCTTCGTTGACGATCTGCGCGAGAATCACCGCCGCGAATGACCGCACAAACACCCCATCCGTGCCTTTTTCGCCGATTCCTTGCGTAAGGCGACTCCGCAATTCAGGGATCATCGCTTGCATGTCTGCCGGAGTGAGCGTTTGGCGCACCATCCAATAGGCAAAAATCATGTAGCCAAATTCATCACGCAGAACACCATCCGGCGAGGCGAGGAATTCCAATAGAATGGGGATGCACTCAGCGGCGGTATAGCCTTCCGGCAGGGCATAATCATTCTGGACGATGGCTTGCCAGAAAGCGCGATCATGAGGGGCTAGTGGCATGGGATTTTCTCTCCTGATGAAATAAACTTGTGTTGATTGCTCGTCAGAAATTCAGCTAGTCAGTTTCTCATTATAAGCAGTCATTTTGCATATTGCGCCCTGTTTTACCTGAGTTTCTGAGAGAATATAACATTTATCATACAACCGAGAAATCAGCCTAGTTCATATAGGTCAGGTGGCGCTATGCTCATGGATGGTGGAAGTGTACCATTATCTGAGTAGCGCATCCTTAACCGTACCCAAATAAAACCAATTTGCGAAAAATACGCCAGCTTAAGTTATAATGTAAGGGTAGTCCATCAGTTCGGGCTTCCTGTTACGGGAAATCGTTGATCTGAGATAACCAAAACATAATGAAGGTTATGGATACACGAATAACAACCACTCAGGTGAATACAATTTTAGTTACCGATGATGACCCGCTTGTGCGCCAATCTATCGGTAATTTATTGCGTAAGGACGGCTATGCGGTTATTGAAGCCGCCACGAGCGCGGAAGCCCTGTCTGCCTGTGCCAACGGTGCAAATCCTGATTTTGTGCTGGTAGATGCGGTGATGGCGGGCATGGATGGCTTCACGCTTTGCCAGAAGATAAAAGCCTTGCCCAACGGCACGAATATCATCGTCATTATGCTCAGTAACCTTGATGATGATGCCGCTATTCAACGCGCCTTTGAGTATGGTGCAGATGACTATATCCTCAAGCCCGTTCAACCCATTTTGTTGCGTCAGCGGGTGCGCCAACTTCAAAAATTCAAATCGATCCAACAACAAAACGATGAACGTAACCGTGTGCTTGAGGTGCTTTCCGACGATTATCTATATGAAATTCGCGTAGAAGCCGATGGTACGCTCATCACAGATCGTGTTAGTAGTAACTTCCTTGTGACTACGGGCTATGCAGTTGACGAATTAAGCGCGGATGGCTGGCTTAAGCTGGTGCATCCTGATGATCTTCAACGCGCACAGGGTCGTTATGAGCGGTTGTTGCGTAATAAGGCGGATCGTCTGGAATTTCGGATTATCACCAGAACGGGCGATGTTCGCTGGCTGGATGACAATGCCTATCCGATTTATGACGAATCAGAAAATCGGGTCGTCCGTATTTATGGCATCGGGCGGGATGTAACCGAGACGAAGCTACAAGAAGCCAAACATCGCCTCAATGAAGAACGGCTTCAACTGGCGCTGGATGCCGCCGAGGATGGCATCTGGGATTGGAATATGTTGACGGGCGAGGTGTACTATAGTCCGCGCTGGGTGGAGATGCTCGGTTTTACAACGGATGAAGTCGCTGATGATTTTTCCACATGGGAAGACCTGCTCCATCCCGAAGATGCGGACAGGGTACAGGCGGCACTGATGGCACATTTTAATCGAAACGTGCCTTATGATGTTGAACATCGCCTTCGTACCAAGCGTGGCGATTGGAAGTGGATTCGTGCCACCGGAAAAGTGGTTCGGCGTGACGACAACAACACCCCCTTACGCATGACCGGCACGCATCAGGATATTGACGAGCGCAAAAAAATACAGGAATCTCTGCTCGAAAATGAAAGCCGACTGAGTGCGCTAATTAACAATGCGAGCGATATTATTTATACGCTCTCGTTTGACGGGGTCTTTTTGTATGCGTCGCCCAATTGGACGGAAAATTTGGGGCATGATCCTGAAGAGATTATCGGCACCAACTTCCGTGAGATCGTCCACCCGGATGATATTGTGATCTGTGAAGAATTTTTGACCCGTGTGATCGAAACCGGACAGAAACATCGCGGGGTTGAATATCGCGTACAGCACAAAGATGGCACATGGTACTGGCATACCTCGGCTGGTTCGCTGGCGCAGGATGAAAATGGCAAGCCACTCTATTATGTGGGCGCGGCGCATGATATTACCGAGCAGAAAATGGTCAAAAACGCGCTGGCGGAAAACGAACGGCGCTATCGTATCATCTCCGATACCATTTCCGATTATGCCTATTCATATATCGTGAATCCAGACAACACGCTCACCAAAGATTGGAGCACGCAAGCCTTCTACGACATCACCGGCTATACATGGCAGGAGATGGACAGCGATGGTTGGTCGCGAATCACCCATCCCGATGATTTACCAGCCGCCTATCAACGCTTTGAAAATTTGCTAGCGGGCAAAGTGGATGTGATCGAATTCCGCATTTACACAAAATCGGGCGAAATTCGCTGGTTACGCGATCATGGGCATCCCTATTATGATGAGGAAGCCGGACGCGTCACCCATATTTATGGCGCGGCACAGGACATCACCCAGCGCAAAGAGTTTGAAGACCAGATGCGCCAGCAAGCCATTGAACTCCAGACGCGTAATGAAGAATTAGATGCCTTCGCCTATACCGTCGCCCATGACCTCAAAAATCCTATTTCCAGCATGATGGGTTTTACCAGCTTAATTTTGAATTATCTGGATCGCATGGACGACGATAAAATACGCGAGAATCTGCAACTGATTATGGAAGGTGGCTATAAGCTGAAGGAGATCATCAACGCGTTGCTATTGTTGGCGGGGGTCAACAAAATGGAAGGCGCACAGATGACAGAAATTGACATGAGAGAGGTCGTCTCCGCCGCCAAGAAACGCATGATGAGCACGATTGTCGAGTCCGGCGCGACGATCATCCTGCCCGATGAGTGGCTTCCGGCAATCGGTTATGCGCCGTGGATTGAAGAAATCTGGGCGAATTACCTCAGTAATGCCATTAAATATGGTGGAGAGCCACCGCATATTAAATTGGGTTCTGAGAAAGTGGATGGGGACATGGTGCGCTACTGGGTGAAGGATAACGGGCAAGGCTTGACCGAAGATGAGCAAGGGCACGTCTTCACGCCGTTCACGCGCTTGAGTCAGGTTAAGATTGAAGGGCATGGTCTGGGCTTATCGGTGGTGCATCGCATCGTGGAAAAACTGGGCGGTCAGGTGGGCGTGGAAAGCGAAGTCGGCAAGGGTAGTGTGTTCAGCTTCACGTTGCCGGCGGTTAAGCGCGACCAATAATGCGATCCCAACCGATGCGAAACAAGCTCAGATGTTGACATCTACCCAATCGCATTGCCCTGTTTTGCACTTATAACTTAGCGACGTTACTCACCTCATACCTTAAAAGGTCGCCCCTGTCAGCGACCAAACGCGGCAAATGCTGGCGGAATTCTGCCATATGAGGGGTTTCAAAGTGGGATTTTAGCGCGGCATCGCTTTCCCAATGTTCAAAGATGCGGAAAGTATTGGGGTCTTCAAGGTCGGCATAAAAACGATAGACCACACAGCCGTCTTCCGCCTGACTCGCAGTTTGCATCTTCACCGCGACCTGTACCGCCTCGTCGCGCATCTCCGGTTTAATTTGAATCGTTCCTGAAATAACAAGCATTCTTTACTCCTTAGTCAAAAGTTATTTGTTTTGAATAAATATCGAGGCAATCGTAACATAAACGGAGTCATAGCTACAAAGAAATTTCCGTTGATTGCACGCGATTTCAAGACAATTTCCCAATTACCCGCTATAATGACTACATTGCAAATTAATTTTTAAGGAGATTGGCGATGGTCGCTACCCTGCCAGCGGATGTAGAGGCGATGCGAGATTGGGTATGGGAAGATTTCGCTCCATTTTTTGACGATTTACAGGCGCGTGAACTCACCGCAGAGACCGTCCATGATTGGCTCAAAGCGCTATCGCATGTCGCGGATACTGTCTCCGAATTACTCACCCGCGCCTCCCTCGCGCACAATCAAAACACCGCCGATGAAGCCGCAGAAACGCACTTTAAACGCTTGATGTCACAGATCAACCCTCCCCTCAGCAAAGCCAATACCGAACTCAGCAAAAAATTAGTGGCGACGGGCTTAAAACCGGACGGCTTCGAGATTCCGCTGAAGCGTATGGAAGCCAGCATCGCGCTGTTCCGTGATGAGAATTTGCCCCTCATCGTGCAGGAAAACGAACTCGGCATGGCATATTCCAAGCTGGCAGGCGCACAGACGGTTGAATGGGAAGGCGAGGAACTTACACTCGTGCAATTTGAGCGCGTCTTGCAGGATAATGACCGCGACACCCGCGAAAAAGCGTGGCGTTTGGGGATGGCTCGCCGGTTACAAGATCGCGCCGCCATGAACGACATCTGGACGCAACTCTTTACCCTGCGCCAGCAAATCGCCCAAAATGCCGGACACGCCAATTATCGGGATTACGAATGGCAAAACCTCAAACGCTTTGACTACACGCCCGACGATTGCGAGACTTTCCACCAGGCGATTGAAGAAGTGGTTGTTCCGGCGGCAGTGCGTGCCAATGAGCGCCGTAAAAGTCGCCTCGGTGTAGAGACATTACGCCCGTGGGATACCAGCGTAGACCCATCCGGCGATGATCCCCTGCGCCCCTATGACACGATTGAAAATTTCGAGATGACCGCGCAGACCGTTTTCGACAAGGTAGACCCGAAACTCGGCGCATATTATGCCGCCCTGCGTGAAAACGACATGCTGGATTTACCGAATCGCAAAAACAAACGCCCCGGCGCATTTTGCACCAGCTTGCCGCTCTCGCGCAGTCCGTTTGTGTTTATGAACGCCGCCGGAATGCAGGGTGATGTTCGCACCTTGCTTCACGAAGTCGGTCACGCTTTTCATGACTTCGAAATTGTCGATCAGGGCTACTATACTGCCCAGCGTCGCGCCCCGATGGAATTTAACGAGGTCGCGTCGATGGCGATGGAATTGCTCGCCGCGCCCTATTTGCTTAAAGCAGAGGGTGGTTATTATGATGAGACAGACGCGGCGCGGGATCGTGTGCAACATCTGGAGAAAATCCTCTTCTTCTGGCCCTATATGGCAGTTGTCGATGGCTTCCAGCAATGGGCATATACCAGCGGAGATGCCGCCGCAGACCCCGCCAATTGTGATGCCAAATGGGCGGAACTGTGGGATCGCTTCATCAAGATAGATTACCGTGGACTGGACGACGTAAAAGCGACGGGCTGGCACCGCAAGCAACATATTTTCCGCCGTCCCTTCTACTATATCGAGTACGGGCTGGCGCAGTTGGGCGCGGTGCAAATCTGGGCGAACGCGCTGGAAGATCAAGCGGGTGCGGTGCGATCTTATCGTAAGGCGCTGGCACTCGGCGGCACAGCCAACATTCCCGACCTATACACTGCCGCGGGCGCACACTTCGCCTTTGATACCGACACACTGGGTAACGCTGTAGCACTCATCGAAAAAACAATCACGGAGTACGATGCCTGATGGACATTTTTGAGACCTTTCCAACCACGATTGCTGACATTCAAGACTGGGAATGGGCAGATTTGCAGCCGTTTGTAGAGGCACTCCTCGCGCATGAACTCACGGCTGATTCGCTGGATCGCTGGTTACGTAATGTGACCGCAGTCTCCTCACTGGTTCAAGAACACGCCACCACCTTGCACAATCGCACCAGTAGCAACACCGCCGACGAAGACGCGGAAAAACGCTTACATTTTTTTCTGGATCACATCCGCCCAAACCTGACCGCCACAGAAAACCAGATACAGAAAAAATTTCTTGCCAGTGGTTTAGAACCGCCCAACTTTAGCGTACCCTTACAGAAGATGCGGGCAGAAGTCGCGCTTTTCCGGGAAGCCAACATTCCGCTTAAAACGGAAGAAGCCAAACTCGCCAATGCGTATCAGGCTTTAGCGGGTAAACAAACCGTCGATTGGGACGGAAAGACCATAACGATCTCGCAATTGCGCCCCTTCCTCCGTAATCAAGATCGGGAAATCCGTGAAGATGCGTGGCGACTGCGTGCTGGTAGCTATATGGAGCATCAAGTCGCATTCAACGACATCTGGACGCAAATGATGGCGCTCCGCAAGCAAATCGCCACCAACGCCGGTTATGCCGATTACCGCGATTATATGTGGCAGGAAAAATTGCGCTTCGATTACACGCCTGAGGATGCGCTCGCCTTTTGTGATTCGGTTGAGCAGGTGGTCGTCCCGGTGGCGGAACGGTTGATGGAAAAACAGCGCCAGAAGCTTCGTGTGGATTGCTTGCGCCCGTGGGACATTGTGGTCGATCCCTTCGGACGCGAGCCATTGAAGCCCTTTGACGATGTAGAAACGATGATGGACAGCGCCCAGACACTTTTCGATAAAATGGACGACGGCATCGGCTCTTACTATAAAACCCTGCGCGCAGAAGGTCTGCTTGATCTGGATAATCGCCAGCAAAAAGCGCCCGGTGGCTATCATTCCACGCTTCCATTGTCCAGAAGGTCGTTCATCTTCGCCAATTCCGTTGGTTTGCAGGGTGATGTTGGCACGCTTGTCCATGAGATGGGTCATGCCTATCACGCTTATCAAAAATTTGACCTGCCGTATGTCCAGCAATGGAACGTACCGATGGAATTCAACGAAGTTGCGTCCATGGCGCTGGAATTACTCGCCATGCCTTATTACCCGCGTGCAGAAGGCGGCTTTTATGACGACGCAGAAGCCGCCCGTGCCAAACTGGAACATCTGACGGAACTCATCCAATTGTGGGTATACATCGCGCGTGGGGTGCGCTTTCAACATTGGATTTATACGAATCATGAGGTTGCCAGCGATCCCGTCGTCTGTGATGAAAAATGGCTGGAACTGACGAAACGTTTCATGAAAGGTGTGGATCATACAGGCTTAGAAGATCAAGTGCGGGCGGATTGGCGGGGAACATTACATTTCTTCCTTGTGCCGTTTTACATGATTGAGTATGGCATGGCGCAGATGGGTGCGGTGCAAATCTGGAAAAATGCGCTGACCGATAAAGTGGGGGCGTTTGATAACTACCGTAAAGCACTCACGCTCGGCGGGACGGTTAGCTTGCCCGAACTTTACGAAACGGCTGGCGCAACGTTCGACTTTTCGCCGGAGGTCTTTCAAAGCGCGATGGACTTGATCGAAGCATCCATCATCGAACTCGACGCAATCCAGAGTTAAGTTTAACCGTTTGTAGGGGCGTAAACATATTGCGCCCCTAATCAACATCACAGAAGGCGTGTAAATTGGAGCGAATGATGATGAATGGCGCTTACGGTGAATGGTGAACACAATGTTCTGATTTTATAGGACTAGTCCTCCTGCTTCCCCTCGAAAATCTGCATCCACTCGTCGACTTCATCAGCGCTCAGGCGTAAATCTGGCGCTTCTTCACGTCCGGGTTTGGGGGCAGGTTTGGCGACGCGCATCGTGATGGCAAATTGGGCAGATTTCAGGGTTTGCATCCGGCGGTGGATGGCGTTGGAGAGGACTTCATTATCCGACGAAACGACAGTCCACTGGCGCGGGTTACGCTCTTTATGGATGCGGTCAATCATCACGCGATCTGCGTTGGAATTGCTGGATGCGAAGACGACGCGCACGCCCCGCGTAGACATTTTCGATGCGCCACCGGGCAAACCATGATCGAAGACCACCACGCAGGTTTTTCCGGTACGGGCGACAAATCCCACCAGCTTTTGCACGAGTCTGGCTTCGTCGTCGGGGTCATCCAATTCAATGTCCGGCAGGTAGCCGATGAGGTTGTGTCCATCTATTAAGTACGGCATGAGGTTCACCATCTGAAACGGGTTTTTCCAACTATATCAGGCTTCTGTACGTCGCTGAAAAAGTTGGACACTCCTGCCACTTAATGAGCCAATTTTCTTACTGTCCTATCAGAATTGAGGGTCTTAGGCATCAGTCTCGCCGGGCTTATTCTGTTGCGTCAGCGGGCGCACCTTCCAAAATATCCATGCTGGCGACCAGCAAACTAAATGTTTCCACCTGATCCAGCCCACATTCATTCTCGAAGGCATCCACGCGCCCGTTTTCGTTCAGGTCAATGCCGGTGGTGAGTTGTTCGGCGACGCTGGTTGATTCTGTCGCTTGCGGTTCCACATTGGTGATGTCTTCGGTCTCGGCGAGAATTTCCTGCTCAAGCTCAGTCACGCGGTCTCCACGTAAGCGCGTATTGACCAGACAAATCCGCACCAACTCACCATCCACTTGCAAGGATCGTGACGCATTCGGTGCGGAAAGGGCTTCATTGAGCAGGCTTTCCATCTGTTCCACGAAGAAATAAACGCCTACGCCACGTCCGGGGTTTGTCCCGCGCCCATCACCGTCATAATCTTCTTCTTCGCCTCGTAAAATATTGATCGTGTGTTCGGCGTGGGTGTGCATACCACCAACATTAGTCGCACGGGCGGCGAGTCCGGCATGGGTCGCGCCTGTTCTGGCTTCGGTACGCGCACCGTCCAGCAAACTACCACCATTCAAGCCATTTTCTTCTGAGGCGAACAGCGTTTCATTCAGGAAGGTCAAGACTTCTTCCGGCACACTGCCACTATAGGCGATATTGTCGCTTGGTTCGGCTGGGTCATCTCCGCTGGCTTCCACAGAGATCAGCACCGCGTTAAACAGGGCGGGCAAGGGTCGTCCATCGGCATCTGTATAGGCGAGTGATCCACCGCCGACGGCATCAATGACGGTGCGTCCGAGGCTTAATTTCTCATCGGTGAGCGTATTCATCAGCCATGTTTCGTAAACTTGACCGGTTGCTAAGGGTTGTAATTCGTTAAACGTAATGCTGATTGAATCGCCCAGATCATTGAGTGAGCTAAACGTCGCCCGCCCGAAGGTTGGTGTGGCATCTTCCAGCGCGACAAGTGCAACCTGTGTGGCGCTTTCGTTTTCTGCGGCAGTCGTGGCGGCAATACTAGTGGCGTTGTCCAGGCGGTTATCAATTGCCGTGCCGACGATTTCACGCCCGTTGTCGGTCAATAAGCCATCGTCGTCATTGTTATTATTCTGATTGCTGAGGACGAGCAAAACCACAAGCACCATCGCAATCGCAATGAACGCAAAACCGCCCAATAACAACAGCGGGCTTGTCCCTTGTTGGACGATAATGGTCTGATTTTGCGGGTCTGTGCTGGAAGCGGCTTTAATCTTATTCTGCGTATTTTCATCAAAAGCAATGGTGGAGCTTCCGACGTTGGGACGGTCAAGCGCCTGTGTTGAGACATTGTCTTCCGTCGTCAGTGGCACGGTATGCTGAATGTTCGCCAGCGATTCGTCCCGTGTATGGATGGCGCGGGTGAAGGCTTCCGCGAATGCCGTCGCCGTTTGATAGCGATCATCAGGGTCTTTCGCCAGCACACGGCGCATCACCTGACTCAGCGCGACAGGTAAATCAGATTGTACGGTCAGGATATTCGGCACAGGGTCTTGAATGACCTTGACGAGCAATTGCATCGGCGTGGCGGCGCTATAGGGCTGTGTGCCGGTAATCATCTGATAGACGACCACACCGAGCGCGTAAATATCAATCCGCTTATCCACGCCCGTTCCCTGTGCCTGTTCCGGTGCCATATATGCGGGTGTACCGACCACGCCCGTCCCCGTCATGTTGGAGTCGGAAATCTTGGCGATGCCGAAATCTGCCAGCAGGACATTTTCTTCACTGTCGATGAGGATGTTGCCCGGCTTAATGTCACGGTGAATCACATCCTGACGGTGGGCATAATCCATCGCGCCGGCGAGTTGGCGTAAGAAGCGTTCTACGGTAGGCAGGGGCATCTGTCCATCAATCACGCGGTCTTCCAGCGAACCGCCTTCGATATATGCCATCACCAGATAGAGGATGCCATCGTCCGTTGTGCCGTAATCATAGAGGGGCAGGATGTGCGGATGTTGCAAACGGGCAATCGTCCGCGCCTCAACCTGAAACCGCTCGATGAATTGTTCATCCAGACCAGGATGCGGTGGCAAGACTTTAATGGCGACCTTGCGATCTACACTTTCCTGAAAGCCAATATAGACCGTTGCCATCCCGCCCTGACCGAGATGGTCAATTACTTTATAGTTGCCGAGTATGCGCCCGACCAATGAATTCGCCACGTTTCCCTCTCCATCGCAGGGGGTCGGTAAGACCGACAACACTCGCCCCGCATTGTGTTTTGTTATGATTGATCTGCAATTACACGTATTTTATCATCATGTAATAGGTTTTGAATAATAAATGTTATAAATTGAAACTAAGACAAGTATAACCGAAGTTAGCAAATGCGATAAACCTCTGCTTACCTATTTATCGCTTGATTGCACCAATTGGATTGTGTTTCATAGAGAGTTTACACGTTTTTTACGTTTTCGTACCTTCAGAAGTTGTTTTCGCCGTAAAATCCGCGTGCTATACTCTCAAAATGTCCGTCCGCCGATAGGAGTCATCCGTTGCGAAACTTAACCCGTCCACAACGCATTGGTGTATCCGCTGGTATTCTACTTGCGGGAGCCTATTTTCTGTTGACATCACTGTTTGTTGTTTCTAATAGTGCAGATCTTCTGGTGGATCTACGCGATGCTGAAACCAATGTTGCCAATGCAAGCCTATATATCCTTTCAGGCGCGGTCTTCTTGTTTACCCTTGTTGCCACTATGACCACATTCAGGAACCTGGGCGAACAAGACCATCTTCGCAATCCGTCAAAACCACAAGTAGGACTTCTCATTGTCTTTGTGGGCGCGTTTTTATTTCTCTGCTTTCCTATGACTATTCTTACACGCTACTTTTTAGCAACTGCTTTTCTATTGGCATCACCGTTTCTAGCCGTCTATGCCGGGCGCGAAATTGCGAAACATATACGTCAAAAATTCATCCTGAGTGATGAAGAACTTCGCAAGGCATACAGTACATGGATAGTTACGTTTCTTATTATTTTGGGATTTTTCCAGGCAATCGGTTAATCTCAAAATTACACCTCATGTTCATCCCCATCTCAGAATAATCCATTACGCTACATCAAAACGCCGTAGCACATTTGTAATTTGATTTCGGTATGATGCGTTGTAGTTGGTATTCAGGGAGAGGGCAAGACCATAATGAAAACACGTTTTTGGATTATATTTTTAGCGTTAATGCTGATTTTGACGGGTGGCATCGCCTCTGCACAGGACGGCGAAGAAGACGATAACGCGCTACGTGGCGACCCCCGCGCCATCGCGCCGGATTTTCCGCTGGACGGAATCGACTGGCTGAACGTTGATGCACCGCTGACGCTGGACGACCTCGCCGGAAAGATCGTCATTCTGGATTTCTGGACATATGGCTGTATCAATTGCATCCATATGATCCCCATTTTGCAACAACTGGAAGAAGCCTATCCCGAAGAATTGGTGATTATCGGCGTGCATTCTGCCAAATTTGAGAACGAAGGCAACACAGAAAATATCCGCGAGATCGTGCAACGCTATGATGTGCATCATCCCGTCATCAACGATAGCCAATATCGCGTGTGGAGCTTGTACGGCGCGAATGCCTGGCCCACTTTTGCCGTCATCAACCCCATCGGGCGCGTGTTGGCGGTACAGGCGGGCGAAATTCCATTTGAACCCTTCGATAACCTCGTCGGCGCGATGGTCGAATATTTTGATGGCACGGGCGAGCTAGACCGCACACCACTAGAATTTTCGCTAGAAGGCGCGGGCGATCCGAACACGCTTTTACGCTATCCGGGCAAAGTGATGGCAGATGTGGACGGCAACCGCCTGTTCATCGCCGATAGCAACCATCATCGCATCGTCGTCGCGGATTTAACCACCTATGAAGTGCTCTATACCATCGGCACGGGTCAGCGCGGATTTGCCGATGGCGATTATGACTCGGGGCGCTTCAACAAACCGCAGGGCATGGCATTACGGGACGGTGTGCTGTACGTTGCCGATACGGAGAATCATGCCATTCGTGCGGTGGATTTGGCGACGCAATCCGTGACAACCATCGCCGGAACGGGTGAGCGTGGCGGATTCCAGCCCTACATCCCAAACACGCCCCCGCTAGAAGTCGATTTACGTAGCCCGTGGGATGTTGAATTCGGCGAAGATAATTTGCTCTACATCGCCATGGCGGGCACGCATCAAATCTGGCGGATGGACATTGCGATCAACGACCTCCTGCCGTATGTGGGCAACGGACGCGAGGCGCTCATCAATCGTGAATTGGCGACCTCCGAACTGGCGCAACCGAGCGGACTCTATTATGTGGACGGTTGGTTATATTTCGCCGATAGTGAATCCAGCACCATTCGCGTGGCGGATATTGCCGATGATTCGGTCATCACGGTATCTGGCGTGACGGAAAATAGCCTGTTCGATTTTGGCGATGTCGATGGCGCACCCGGCACATCCCGCCTACAGCATCCGCTCGGCGTGACGGGCGACGGCGAGGATGTGTATATCACCGATACCTATAACAGCAGAATCAAGTTGATTGACGGCGGCGACATCACCACGACATTGACCGGAACGGGCGAGAATGCCTATAGTGACGGCGATTTTGCCAGCGCCCAATTCAACGAACCCGGCGGGCTGGATTATGCGGAACTCAGTGACGGACGGCGCGTGTTATTCGTGGCGGATACCAATAATCACGTCATACGGCTGGTTGATCTGGACGCGGAAACGGTCAGCACGATTAATTTTCCAAATCCAGAAGTGCTCCAAATAGAAGATGCAGTCACGCTTATCGGTGGCGCGCAGGATGATTCACGGCGAAGTGTGACCCTCGATGAGCAGGTGTTATCCGCCGGAGACGGTGAACTTGTGCTGACATTGACTCTGCCCGAAGGCTACAAGATCAACGACATCGCCGAGTCGTTTATCGCGCTCACAGGTGATGATACGGTCACTATCGACGATGCCAACACCCGCACCCGCATCACAGAAAACGAAGTCACCATCCCGATCACACTCGGCGACGGCGCAGGCACACTCACAGGCGAGGTCACGATTTACTTCTGCGAGGACGAAAACGCGACTTTGTGCTTTATCGACGAATTCACCGTTGATGTGCCGATCACGGTCAGCGATGGGGGCGACTCAGTGATTACGATTGAGCGCGAACTCATCCCGCCCATCATCGAAAGCGGCGGAATCGGGTAACATCCGGCGATCATCATGATGCAAAAACGATGTTCTTACAGTAGAAAGTTACCGTAAAACATCGTTTTTATTGCCATATGGACGCGATTTTTAACGGCTGTAATAATTACCAGCGATGATGCACGTCAGCGCGGATGTAGGTCTCATACACACGGCGAATATCGGACATCTCAATCTCGTTGAGTGGTTCGAGCAGGCTGGCGGCGGCATTATCACGCACCTGTTGCGGATTCTTGCTGCCGGGGATGGCGCAGGTCACATCCTCAAAATTCAAAATCCAGCGCAGGGCAAATTGTGCCATCGTCGCGCCTTCGGGGAGCATCTCACGCAATTCGTCGACTGCCTGCAAGCCTTTGTCAAAATCCACGCCGGAGAACGTCTCGCCGACATCAAACGCTTCGCCGTGACGGTTAAAATTGCGATGATCGTCCTCGGCGAATTGGGTATTTTTGGTGATTTTTCCGGTCAGCAGACCACTCGCCAACGGCACACGCGCCAGAATCCCGACCTGATGCTTGCGTGCCTGCGAGAAGAATAAATTGGCGGGGCGTTGCCGGAACATATTGAAGATGATCTGCACACTCTGTACATTGGGATATTCGATGGCTTTGAGGGCTTCTTCTACCCGCTCCACGCTCACGCCATAATATTTGATCTTGCCCGCCTTGACGAGATCATCCAGAATGCCAAACACCTCAGGATGATAATAGGTTTCCCACGGCGGACAGTGCAATTGCACAAGGTCGAGCGCGTCCACATCCAAGTTTTTGAGGCTACGCTCGATGAATGCGGTCAAATTCTCGCGGTTATAGCCCTCCACCACATGCGGATTTAAACGTCGTCCGGCTTTGGTGGCAACATAGACTTGCTCCGAGCGATCTTTGAGCACCTTGCTAATCAGGCGTTCACTGCGCCCATCGCCATAGACATCGGCGGTGTCGATAAAGTTGATTCCCTCGTCAATGGCGGTGTGCAGGGCGGCGAGTGCATCGTCTTCGGAGACATCACCCCAACTACCGCCAATTGCCCACGCGCCAAAGCTCACTTCCGATATTTCCCAGTCTGTACGTCCTAATGTGCGATACTCCATCAAAAAAACCTCACCTCTAAAACAGGCTCAAAATTTGTTGCAAAAATCTTTAAAAGCATAACGCAAAGGCGCAAAGAATCGAAGACGCAAAGAAAAGGGTATGGCAAATTGCACCATACCCCATAGGTTATCGCTCGAAAAAACAGCTAGCGGATTATGATAAGCCGAGTCCGCTGGCGATGCTCTCAAACAGCGGTGCGATGTCCTTAACAATCGGCAGATCGTACCACAGGCTGAGTGCGTCAATAATCACCAGACTGACAATCGTACCGCAACAGCAAAAGAGCGTGAGTAATCCACAGCCAATGAGAATCCAGCGTCCCATGCCACCCGGTTCTTCTTCACGCACGGCATAGGGATCATAATCGTAACCTGTGCCTGCGGGTGCACCATAGCCTTGCTGATACGCGCCGGGTTGCTGATAGCCATAATCCGGTTGGGGTGCGCCGTAGTCTTGTTGTGGTGCTTGATACCCACCGCCGTATTGATCCTGTGGTTGTTGCTGTTGAGGCGGGCTGTAGCTTGGTGCCTCATATTGCGGAGGCGGTGACGCTTCCTGCTGGGGTGGGCTGTAGGAAGGTTGTGGGGCGGGTGTGCCGGACGCACCAACATTTTCACCTGCACCTGCTCCAGCAGAATCGGGTCTGATGACTTCATAACCCAATGTGACCGTTTCCCCTAAGCCAATCATATCACCACGGTTCAACGGACGCACACCGGTTACCCGTTGTCCACCGATGAAGGTGCCGTTGGTTGAGCCGAGGTCTTCAATATTGTAGCCACTCGCCCCCCGTGTGATGCGTAAATGGTGACGACTGACCTCTGGATCGTTAATCACGATGTCATTGGTGATGTCACGTCCTAATGTAATGATGTCTTTGTTTAACTCAAACGTCTGGTTTGGTTGCGGACCTCGCCTTACAACCAGCCGAAAGCTCTCGTTGCTTTGCATCGGCGCTTCCCTCAGTAGATATGTGTAAATCATCGTTTAAAAAACAGTGTGAGTATATGACGTTTGAATCTCACTGTCAACTTCGCTTCCCTGACGTTACACATGCGCTTTGCATCTGTGCGATTTCGCGGGCTACGTTACAATAGGCATGGGTAAATTTTATGCGTGACGATCACGGCAGAAGTTGGTGTGATTTTTTGCGAAAGCCATCATAAAGGCAAAAGACGAGGTGATCTGTGAGTGTTAAACTTGAAGCGGATATTCAGGTGATCTGGATGTTGTTATTTCAGATTGTGGCGGATATTGAAAAACGAATCGCCGCCTTAATCGCACGCCATCAACTGACTCCACCGCAATTTTATGTGCTGAAAACCCTGATGGAACACGGTGGCAGTTGTCCCATCGGGCAGATCGCGCGGGAGCATCACCTGACCAATGCCACCATGACAGGTCTGGTCAAACGGCTAGAAATTATGCAACCGCCGCTGGTGAAGCGTGAACAGAGCGCCCATGATCGCCGTTCGATTATGGTCAGCCTGACGGACGCGGGACTGGGGCGTTTTGAGGATGTGCGCGACGAACTCATGAATCACGTTAAAGAGATGGTCACGTTTCTGGATGAGCAGGGACGGGAGAATTTGATCGAATACGCGTCGTTTTATGTGATGCAGGTCGTGCACAAGTTCCCGGTCAGCGATGTTTCACAGTCCTAGCGGGGATGGGTTAGAATAGTTGGGAGTCAGAAGTAAGAATGTATCATGTCTGTAAATGACACTCACCTGGTAACTGATAACAGACGTTACGCAAGGTAGGCTTTTTGGTCAACTTTCCGCGATGAAGTGGGCTGTTTTCACAAATATTCGGGAAGAACAGCCTGCTTCAGCAGGGTTTTACCATCAAATTATCCAATGCGTTTGGTTGTGCCATTGGCGGTCACAGGATGCAAAATGCCTTGTGTCAACCCTTTGCGTAAGGTCAGTTGATAATCACAACAATATAGTTCAAGGCACTTTCTGAAAACTGTTCACTGAAAACTGTCAACTAAACTAAAAACTGTCAACTAATTTGGGGCAAATCCGATGGCAGATCCATTTATTGTGGCGCATCTCACAAGTTTACCGTCGTTTTCACAGTTAAATGCGGAGCAAGCCAACCGTGTGGCGGATGCCGCGCAGGTTCGGCAATATGCTGTCGGTGATCTGGTGTTCCAGCAGGGGCAACCTGCACGCGGAATGGTCAAGCTCATCAACGGACAGGCTCGCCTCTGGCAATTGGACGGGCAACGCCAGCAACAATTGGTCGGGACAATTGCCGCCAACCAATACTTAAACGAGGTTGCGCTGGTACGTCCATCGTTGGAAGGCGGGACGTTACAGATCATCGAAGCGGCGGTGGTGATGCTGATTGACCGCGATAAATTGCTGACCGTGCTCGCGCAACGCCCCGATATTCGCGCCGCCATTCCGCTAACATTTGAGGGTGTGCCGACGATTCAGCCCGATGCCAACGCCCATCCCTCCGCAGGTATTTCTGGTCTACCGGAGCGCCGACTCCCGAACACAGATAATTTTACGGGTGATGACGGTATGAGCGATTCGCAGAAGCTCTACCCCAGCCCCGCCATGCACCGCAATCAACACCTGACCACGCCCCAAACGCCGATCCAGCAACAGCAGATGCGCCAGAATAATCCGCCACAGATGCCCTATGAGTCGCCCATTGGAGCCATGCAGACGGGCGACCCTGAGCAAATGATGCCCGTCGCGCCGATGACGAAAAAGGCATTCCGCGCCCAGCGTGATGATGAAGAATTGCTGATTGATACGCGCCGCCATTGGTGGTCATATATGCGTAAAATCTGGTTTCCGACGCTCATCGCGGGAGCCATTTTCGCCCTTTCATCACTGATTCCTTTTAGTCTCGCCCTGCCATTGGATGCGATTGCGGTGGTGCTTTTCGGTACGATCATGCTGTATTTTTATCTAGAATGGCAGAACGACCATCTCATCGTCACCAGCCAACGCGTATTGCATATTGAGCGGATTATCACGACCTTTCAGCAAAGCATCAGTCAGGTGCCGATGGCGAGTATTCAGGAAGTGAATGCCGAAGATTTCACCAACGATCCCTTTTCGCGCCTGTTCAGGTTTGGCAAGGTGGAGATCAAGACACCCGGCGATTCCGGCAACATCTCGTTCAATGTTGTGCCGAACCCGCAACGAATCCAGAAATTGATCTTTGCCTACCGTGACGAAGCCAGGAAAAAGCAGGATGCCCGTCATGTGGATGAAGTCCGCGCCGTGATTGATCGCGTGGTTACAGGTAATGAAGCGATGCCGGGGCTGGACGCACCTGTGACCACCATCGTCCCCCATCAACGCAAAACATGGCTCGGTTGGACGCGTTCCGTCAACGAAGAAGGTGCCATCACGTATCGTAAGCACTGGTTTTTCTGGATGCGTCAGGTCTTTTTGCCTGCAATCGCGGTGTTTGCCTCGTTGATATTCATCGTTGTGTCGTTGTTCATCCCCGCGCTGAACAGCATTGGCTTGCTTGCGCCGATGTTTGGCTTTTTGTTGTTTCTGGTCTCTGCTATCTGGCTCTATTGGATGGATTGGGATTGGCGACACGATATGTACATTATCGGCGATGACACCGTGCAACTCATCCATAAGCGCCCCCTGTGGTTACAGAGCGAAACCGATCAGATCTTTCTGAACCGGATCGATAATGTGGTGAGCGACAAAAGCGGGATTTTCCAGAGTGTGTTTGATTATGGCGATGTGCGCCTGGCGCTGGTCGGTGCGGATAAAGGCGACGCGAAAGTCTTTAAATATGTGCCGAACCCGGAAGAAGTGCAGTCAGAAATCACTAAACGACAAGAAGCGATCCGCCGTCGAGCGCAACTACAGCAGGAGCAACAGCGTAAGGAAGAAATCGCCGAGTATCTGCGCGTGTATCATGAGACAACGGGTGGCGGTGTGCAAAATGTCGGCACCAATTACACGCAGGATAGTTACCAGCAAAATGATCCGCGTCGAGACAACATGCGCCCGCCCAACGTCCCGCGTACCTAATTATGATTGCGGTTTACCCTGATCGACTTCGGATCAGATGGTTGTTACGTGCGTGATCTTTCAATCAAAAGCTATTCAGCCTATCAGCTAGTCAGTTAAAAAACATAACCTGAAATGCTGAGACGCTGAAATGCTAATTATAATCCGCGTAACGTGTGCATCATCCGTGCAAAAAGTGGCAGATAGCGTTCTGCGAGGGATTGTTCTACGGTGAAAGTCGCCGTTATGTAATGATTTTCCCCATTTGCCGGGTCGATCACGCCGATATATTGCACCTGCACCCGTGTGAGGTCGCCATCAACGAGGGTGGTTTCTCCGCGCACGAACACGCCCGCAGGCAGACTCACCCGTTCCAAAACGATCACCTCGCGCCCTTGTTCGCTATACGACTCCTCTAGCTGAAGCAAAATATCCGCGAGGGCGGGCGGCGTTTCGAGCGTGGTTGCGGTTACATCCAACGTTACCGTGTCATCCGGCAGACCGACTGCGATCTGTGTGTTTTGCCCCGGCACGCGGGAACGCCAATCTGACGGCACGCGCAGGCTGAGAATCGCGCCACTATAGCGTTGCCATCCGCCGGAATTACCGGAAATTTCAAGCGTATCGGCGATGGTCTCAAACGTCGGCAGGAGATCATCAAAGCGTTCGGGCGGTGCGCTGAACGTGACGAAAATCAGCGCATCGTCGGACGGAATCACATATTGAAATTGTGTGGTGGTCAGCGCATTGCCGTTTGCATCGTTGGTCGTCGGGGTCAGGCGAAAACGTCCGGCATTACCTACGGGCAAACCGAGCACCTGCATCGCATTGACCGTAAAGCCGAGCGCATCATATTCCGGTTGCATCAACGGCAACAGCTCGTTCAGCGGCGGAATCGTCGTGACGGCTACGACGTTGATATTAATGCTGGCTTCCTGCACAGGGTCGAGCAAAAATACATCTAAACCGCTCAGTGATTGTAGATAACTGGCAAAGGTGGGGTTGGTCGCGCTGAGGATGTTCAGCCCATCTCTGAATTGCTGGCTGTCGCTCAGGTCAAACCAGCCGGATGGGACGCTAAGGGTGATTCCGTTGCCACTATAGCGCGTCCATGTGTCATCAGCTGTGTCGGTCTGTGCATAGACGAAAATGCCCGTTAGCATCACGAGCAGAATCAGCAAAAATAGGCGCAATTTTCTGGCGAAAGTGTGCATCCGCTACTTCCGTGCCATCCACAGATATTGATACGGCTCAAGGTGTAGCGCATCCGTGCGAACCGTGTCTCCGGTCAACAAGTCCGTCATGGTGGGTGTGAGGCTGAAATACGCGTTGATAACGTCGCTCTGTAGCATCTGCTCAAATTCAGAGAAATTCGCCAGCACCAGCACCTCTGTATTGCGCGAAAACGCCAGCACATGCGGATTTTGCGTGTCGAAAAAGAGCGTAGACCCGTCACCGAATTGTGGGGTGCGCTTGCGAACGTGAATCATATGCTTGAATGTCTGGAAAATCCGCCCCTCGATGGTCGCGGAATCAGTCCGCAGTTCAGCACGATTCCAGTTAAAGCGCGGACGATGCACCCAGCGATCATCCTGCGCCTTGCCGGGATCATTTTTGTAGCTGTAATCATTCAGCGTGGCAATTTCGTCGCCCAGATAAATCAACGGGATGCCACCCGCCGAGATAATCAAGCTATGGATCATCAAGATGCGCCGGATCGCGTATTCGATGGCGTGTTTCTCGCCCACCTCAAGCGACTTTTCCAGTCCGGCGAGCGACGCGGTGGTGCCACAAATCCGCATATCCTGATTGTTCGGATTATAGCCAAATGATAATCCGGTGGAGAAACTACCGGGGAAGATACCAAGAAAGAATTGATTCAGAAATTGGCGATGGTCAAAGCCCTGAATCCCCACTTCGATGGCATCTTCGTCGGCGAATGACCAGCCGATGTCGTCATGCACGCGCACATAGTTCACCCATGCCGTGCCTTCCGGCAGATCAAAGCGTTTGCTCATGGAATGGCGCAGAAGTTTGACTTCACGGGTGGCGAGGGCTTCCCAGATGAGCGCCATAAAGGTCGGGTTATAAGAAATCGGACATTCTTCAAGGCTGATGTACGTTGCTACATCACGCGGGTGGACAATCGCCTCGGATTTAAACAGCATGGATGGCGCGGCGATACGGGTCAACGCGTTATAGGCTTGAATAATCAGATGTGCCTGCGGGAGGTTTTCGCACGCCGTCCCCATTTGCTTCCACAGGAACGCCACCGCATCCAGCCGTAAAATTTCTACACCCTGATTCGCCAGAAAGAGCATTTCGCCGAGCATGGCGTTAAAGGTCGCCGGATTTTGATAATTTAAATCCCACTGAAAATTATTGAAGGTCGTCCATGCCCATTTGCCGATTGCCGGCAGATAGGTAAAGTTGCCCGGCGCTTGATCCGGGAAAATTTCCCGCAGAGTGCGCTCATATTGATCCGGCAGGGTGCGATCATCAAACAGATAATAGTAATTCTGATATTCGTCATCACCTGCCAGCGCGTTCAATGCCCATTGATGCTCGTCGGACGTATGGTTGAAGACGAAATCCAGCACCAGACTGATGCCATTGCGCCGAAATTCCGCCGCCAGCTTGTTTAATCCTGCCATTGTGCCGAGTTGCGGGTTCAATTTTCGAAAATCGCTGACCGCATAGCCACCATCACTATTGACCCCCGGCGCACGATAGAGGGGCATCAGATGGAGATAAGACAAGCCGAGTTCTTTAAAGTAGGGGATTTTCTGACGGATGCCTTCAATATCAGTGGCGAATAAATCCACATACGCTACGCCGCCGACCATCGCCTCGCTGGTATACCACGCGGGGTCGGATTCTCTGCGGGCATCCAACGCACGCAAGTCTTCACTGCGTTCCGCGAAGCTACGGGCGGTGGTCAGCAAAATTTGTTCGAGATGATAGAAAAAATCATAGCGATTGCCATAGAGATCATGCAGTAAGGCGAAGATACGCGGGAAATAATCGTGGACTCGCGTTAGAAAAATACGATAATCTTCTGGATCACTCAGGACAGGCTCAATGCGGGGCAGTAACCGTGAGAGGGTACGTTGGGCTTCCCGCTGTGACCATTCGTTGATTTGCATTGTGTGGCTTACTCGCTTTGTATCACTTACAAAATACTTCTGAGACTATTATAACGAGAGCAGACCCTAAACCAACAGCCTAAGCTGACATCTATTTTTACAATCCTTTGCTTTCATAATTCAATCCTCAGCTATACTTAAACTGAGCTGATTCAAATTGGAGCATAGAATGTCTGGTTATATCCTGTTCATCATTGCGATTCTCGCTTCTACCGCCAGCGTGATCTTTCTCCACTACATTAGCCCGCGTATTGGTTTCACGCCGCTGTTATTCTTCGTGGCGGGCATGACGGCGATCCTGAGCTTTTCTACGCCGACTCCTATTTTTATTGAGCCGATTCAAGACATCACACTTATTATTCCGGGAAACATTTTTGTACCCATTATTCTGCTCGCCATTCTCATCCTGTATATCGCCAATGGCACACAGGCGGCGCAACAGGCGATTTACGGTGTTGCAGGGGTCAATCTGCTGGCGCTGGGCGGATTGCTCTTATTTACGACCTTCGCGCACTCTGCTGATAATGTTAATGGAGATGTTCTGTTTACGACCTACTCGCCGGATTATCGCCAATTCTTTGCGGGGTCGCTCGTTTTCATTTTTGATATGTTTGTCATCGCCATTGTCTATCAGGGAATTAAAAATGCCTTCCCGCAGGTCGCATTGTGGATTGCATCCAGCGTTGCCCTCTTGATTGCCCTGTGGATGGATAGCGTGCTGTTTTATCTGTTGGGTTCTGTAGGTACAGATCGCTTCTTGGACCTCTTACCGGGCGACATCGCCAATAAAACCATTGCGGGGGTGATTATCAGCTTGCCCGTCAGCTATTATCTGAATCGTATTGCCAACGAATTACCGGAATTTGCAGATCACGCCTCGCGCTCAACGTTTGATGTCCTCAGAAGTACCGTCACGCATTTAAGAGAAGCCCTTCGCCGCTCAGAATCTGAATTGCGGGAGAGCAAAATCAACTTTCAGCAATTGACCGAACATATTGACGAAATCTTCTGGCTGGTTGACCCCAAAAAGCGGAAAATCTATTATGTGAGTCCGGCGTTTGAAACCATCATTGGGTTATCGCGTGAAGCCTTTTATGCTGATGATGCGATCCTCATGACGGTCGTCCATCCAGAAGATCAGGAACGCGTCAGAAAACACTTTTATACGGAGCAGGAATACGAGGAGGAATTTCGGATTACACGCAATGGTGATACCCGCTGGCTACGCAATAAAGCCTTCCCGATTAAAGATGAACACGGCAATATTCATCGCATCGCGGGCATCGCGCAGGACATCACGCTACAAAGGCACACACAGGATCAAAAGTTTAGCCTCGCCATCGAACGGGAACGGGTGCGCGTGCTTAAGGATTTTATCAGCGATGCCTCACATGACCTCAAAACGCCGATTTCAAGTATTAAGCTCAAAGCATTCTTGATTGAAGCTGTTAAGGATGAAGCCCAACGCAGTAAACACATCAGCGCGCTCAATGAACAGGCGGACAAGCTCAATGTGTTGATTGATAATCTATTTACGCTGTCTAATCTGGAAAATCTGGACGAATTAACGCTGGTAACGATGTCTGTCAATGTTGTGGTTAATGAAGTCTTCGAGTCTTTACAGGCTATCGCACAGGAAAAACAGGTCGCCTTGCATGTTGATCTTGAACGTCAGCCCATGCCGGATATTCTGGCGAATCATCAGGAGTTGGCGCGGGCGTTGGGCAATCTGGTCAGCAATGGCATCCGCTACACGTATGCTGAAGGCGAAGTACGGATACAGACACGCTATCAGTTTGAGCGGATCATCGTCAAGATTTCTGATACAGGCATCGGCATTCATCCCGAAGAGCTAGAGCAAATTTTCAATCGGTTCTACCGTGCGAAGACCGCGACAAGCAACAACATCGAGGGGAGTGGTCTGGGGTTGGCAATCGTTAAACGGGTGATTACGCGGCATCACGGCGAGATTCAGGTGGAAAGCACGCCCGGCAAAGGGACGACCTTCACCATTTCGCTACCGCCAGCAGATCATTTCAAGCAGTTCTGAGTGATGCTATAGTGTCAGGTACATCTCTAGGCGTGAGAAAACCTCGATGTAGCCCATCTTCTGGAAAATTTGCCATGTCGGGTGATCTGACGGCACATTTTCGATTTTTGTATCCTGCATGGGGTGGTTTTTGTGGATGTGATAGAGCAGAGTTTCGATCATCTCATCCGAAGACGGACTGAGCACAAAATGGGACAGTTGGAAGGGGCTACTCTGGTAAACTGCCCAGCCTTTTTCGCCGGAATTGAGCGTGATGGCGATCCCCTTGAGCTTGCCCGCGTTGAGGATGGATGGCGTTTCTTCTACCCATGAGGCATCGGGTTCACGCGTCGCTAATACTGCTGGAATGTCATCAATCGCAATCTCTGTCACATCTGCATCGTCTAAATCGGCATTGGCTTCAATTGGGGATGGTGGACGGCGGATAATGAGCAAACGGCGGATTTCTTCAAAACCGAGCTTGGTAAACAGCCCGTGCGCGGGGTCATTGCCCACGATGACCTCTAATTGGGCGCGTTCTGCCTGATGCTCTGTGGCGTTGTCTAACAGGCGTTCCATCAAGAATTGCCCCATGTGTAAGCCGCGATTATTGGGCAACACACCGAGTCGCGTAATCCACGCACGCTTTTCACGTAAGCCCAACATGCCAATACCGGCTTCTACACCGGAATCGTTCAAAGCGACAATCGACGACTCCAGTTGAATGTCGTAATTGGTGATATAGTCCAACATCCGTCTGGCATTCATCGGCATGGGCACAATGTAATCAATGCGTGTTTCGTTATATATCGCGGCAAGTGCTTCAGCATCATAGTGGCTGGCGGGTATGGCTACCCGTTTGCTTAATCTGTCATAATCGACTGTTGCCATTGTGGTGTTGCCTTCCTCATTTTTTTCGGCATTCGATCACGCGTTACGCCTTTGTCGGAGCGGTGCGAATGCTTGATTATTTTTGGACGCGGCTAAATCTTTTGGGGATGCAGGAATCCGGCGACCTGTTGTGCAAATAAGCGGGTATCAA
Organism: Aggregatilineales bacterium; assembly: GCA_040219275.1. Classification (GTDB taxonomy): domain Bacteria; phylum Chloroflexota; class Anaerolineae; order Aggregatilineales; family Phototrophicaceae; genus JAVJSU01. The sequence goes on from JAVJSU010000059.1 coordinate 48,090, forward strand.
TCGGCTTGGTGATGACCCCGTCACAGCCGTAAGCACGCGCCATCTCGTGGGCGGTGGCTTCTGGCCAGGCGGTGAATGCAATCAGCGGGGTATTTTCCAGCGCGCCTTTTTGCTGGCGCATCAGCCCGATGACCGTCTGACCGTCAATATCGGGCAAGCCGAGATCGATCAACACGAGATCAGGTTGATTCTCGAACACCGTTGTTAAGCCCATTTCACCATCTTCAGCGATGAGCACTTCATGCCCGGCGATCCGTAGTAATTTCGCCGCAAGACGGGCATTTGCTTCGTTATCTTCGATCAGGATAATTTGTGCCATTGGTCGTGTTACCCTTTTGCTTGGTCTAGTGTGTCCGTGCGATAGCAGGAAGTCTGTTTGAACTTAACTGGCGCTTGCGCGTTCTAAAAAATAGGCGATCAAATTGAGCAATTCGTTTTTAGTAACGGGTTTTGCGAGATACCCGTCACAGCCCGCGCCCAGAAAACGGTCACGATCCCCGTGCATGGCGTTCGCCGTTAGCGCGATGATCGGGATATGTGAATATTCTATCGTGGATTTCAACTGTTCTGTGGCTTCTAAGCCATCAATATCGGGCAAGTTGATGTCCATTAAGATCAGGTCAGGATGCTCGGATTTGGCGAGGCTGACACCGCTGATACCATCTGTGGCTTCAATCATATCGTATCCACCGACACGCAACATCTTGCGTACCAGTCGCATGTTTTGTGGATTGTCTTCGATGTATAGTATTTTCCCTGCCATGACTTCCCTCAATTATTTATCCAGCCTATTGTTACTCAATGCTTATGCTAAATTAATCCATTATTAATTATACCCAGCAATTCCGTTCGGTCAAGCGACGCTTTCTCAACTATCCCTTGAATATTATTGTCAAAGTATGCCTTCTCTTCAGGGGAGAGTTCCTTGGCTGAGACCACAATGATGGGAATGTCCCGCAATTTATCATCATTTTGCAAGGTTTCCACAATAGAAAATCCATCCATATCCGGCAACATTAAATCAAGGATGATGAGATCCGGGTGGTATTTGTAGATCGCCTTTAATCCATCGCGCCCATTTTTGGCTTCAATCACATCATAATTGCCGTCGGACTGTAGCATCTTGCGGGCTAACCGCCGATCTGAGTCGTTGTCGTCAATCACCAGCACCAGATTGCTCTCCGTTTGCCCGTCACCGGATTCAAGATCAATCAGACCGCCGACTTTTGGCGCGTATGTTTCTGATTTTGATCTATCTTTTTTGATTAACCCGACGGGCGTGTGTCCGAGTGTTTCCACCACATGATCGACCAGTTGGCGCGTTTCAAAGCCACCTTTTAGCCAGATAGAATCCGAGTAGGTCTCCAGAATTTTACGATCATTGCCGGTGAGTGTTTTCGCGGAGATGACTACTACGGGAATATCTTTCGTTTCCGGGTCCAATTTTAAGGTCTCCAGCAGACCGAACCCGTCCAGTTCAGGCATGGTTAAATCGCTCACGATGAGATCGGGTTTACGATCACGGATGACGGTCAGGGCTTCTTCACCGTCACGGGCTTCGTAGATGCGGTAATTCTTATAGCTCTTGAGTAAGCGACGGATGAGGCGGCGATCATTGGGGTTGTCGTCCACAATGACAATCGTCGTCACCTGCTCATCAAGATTTTGAAGCGCCGCGCCGATGCCCTCTTCCATCGTATTCATTATGTTGTGATGCCCGACAGCGTTCGTCTTTGCGGTTGGATTCACGTCCAGATTGAGAATGTATTTATCGAATTGATCGCCGAGAATATGGCTTTCCGCCGGTAAGGTGTGACCGGAGCAGTTGATGACCACATTTTCATCTTTGGCAATGATCCCCTCGGTGAGCATCCGTTCTAATCCAGCGAAAGCGACTGCGGTTGCCGGTTCGACTGCGATGCCAGCGCGTGATGCAATTTTACGCATCGCTTGAAAGGTCTCGCCGTCTTCCACCGCCAGCATTACGCCGTTATTGCTCCGTACCGCTTGATTCAGGATAACATAAGCATGACCGGGATCGCCCGTCGCCAGCACATGAATCAGCGTTTTCGGTACGACGGCTTCTGCATGGTCTAAACCGCGTTGCCATGCCGTCACCATCGGCGCACAGCCCGCCGCCTGGACGATGCCGAGCTTGGGCATTTTGTCGATCAGCCGCATTTTCAGCAATTCCTCAAAGCCCTTCCAAACGCCAATCGGACCGATCCCACCGCTGACCGCCTGAATATACCAATCCGGCGCAATCCAACCCGGTTTTTCTGGATTGAGCTTCAGGGAGAGTTGCTCGGCGATTTCATAGGCGAGGGTCTTCATGCTTTCTTTGGCGGGGATGGTTTTCGCGCCCTTGTCCATCGGAATGCCCTTACGTTTGGCAAATTCCGCCGCGACATGCTTGGTTTCATCATAAGTGCCGGAAACTTTGACGACTTCCGCGCCATATAACGCCACTTCACGCATTTTTTCCGGTGGAGCCTGGCTGGTAAGGAACAGCCATAATTTAATATCCGCCCGCGCACAGTAAGCCGCATAAGCAACCGCCGCGTTACCTGTGGATGCCAGTACACATTCGGTCACGCCTTCACGTTGCATTGCCGTAACCGAAAGCGCCGCCTGACGGTCTTTAAAGCTGTTGGTCGGCTGGTGGCGTTCATCTTTGACGTAAATGTGCTCATGCTCAAACATGCGCTCATATTGATATAGCCGGATGAGTGGCGTGTAGCCCTCACCCAGCGAAATTTCAGGGTTAGGTTCGGCAATTGGAAGCAATTCACCGTAACGCCACAACGAGCGATCTCGCGTTACAGGGGGTGTTTGCCATGCTCTGGCGACTGTCTCGTAATCATAACGCGCATCCAACCATAACGAACCGCAGGACTCACATGCCTTTAACGACATATCCGCAGGCATCTCGTGCCCGCATTCCAAACAAATGACCTGTGTGAAGTAAGACTTCATAAGTAATATTCTGCTCCGTAGGTTGTACTAGAGATCGTTAATTACGCTCTATCTTAACTATACTGCCATAATCATCTAAAAAAAATTAAGAAAGCGGGTTCGTGTGTATTGGAATTGTTGTAAACGCCACAATGTGTTGACGGTAAGCGTAATAAAAAAGGACAGGGCTGTTACGACCCTGTCCTCTTTGATGACTAATGAGCACAATGGCTATTAGGCGTTTTCGGTCACTTTAACCGGCAGTGTGATGGAGAAGATCGATCCTTCGCCTAAGTTGCTGGTCACGTTGATCTCACCGCCGTGCATTTCTACCAATTGCTTGGTGATGGTCAAGCCCAGACCGGTACCGCCTGCGCGTCGTGTTGATGAACCGTCCACCTGACTGAAGCGCTCAAAGATGACTTCCAAACCATCCTGTGTCATGCCTACACCGCTGTCTTCCACCGAGATGCGGATGAATTTATCGGAGTCGCGGGTCAACCGGACTTTTACATCGCCTTCTTCAGTGAATTTCACCGCATTACTGACAAGGTTCCAGATGATCTGGCGCAAACGCACGGCATCCACACTGACCACCGGCATTTCGTCATCCTGTACGACGAGCAATTCTACGGACTTATTCTTGACGAGCACCTGACCGTTACGGACGATCTCGCTGACAAACTCAACCACGTCGACATCTTTAATATCGAGGTGCATCTCGCCCGCTTCGATCTTCGCCAGATCAAGGATTTCGTTGATGATGGAGAGTAGATGCTTACCACTGTTGTGGATCGCCTCGACATCTTCTTCTGCGTCTTCGGTCAGTTCGCCGTCCACGCCGTCCAGCAATACTTCGGAATAGCCGATGATGGAGTTCAGCGGTGTGCGTAACTCATGGCTCATATTCGCTAAGAACTGCGACTTCAAGCGGTCAACCTCACGCAGACGTTCTGATGTTTCACGTTCGCGCTCTGCCTGCTGTTCAGATTCCGCGAAGAGCAGGGCGTTCTGTACCGCAACCGCGATTTGATCTGCAAGCGTTGTCTTAATCCTCAGATCATCGTCGGTAAAGCGGTTTATGACATCACCCTGTACATCGAGCACACCGATGATGCGATTACCGAGCTTCATCGGGATCACCATTTCAGATTTGGTATCCGGTAGAAGCGGGTTCGGCAAGAAGGACGCATCTGCCGACACATCATTAACGATGATACCCGAACCACGTTGGGCGGTTAATGCGACTAACGAGTATTCATTCGCCATATCAATGCTGTGATTGTTCTCTTTCATGATGCGTCCGGCTTCACCGGAACCCGCCGCAAGTACCAGCTGATTGGTGTCACTATCGAGCAGATAGATATGGGCGTGATAGAGGTCGAACCGTTCGCGGGTCAGGTCTGCCACAGCTTGCAGAAGTTCTTCTACGTTCAAGATCGTTGTGGTTGCCGTACTCACCTGTGCCACTGTTTCTAGTTCACGGGCGCGGCGAGTGGAGATATTACGCTGTTCACGCGCATCCAGATAAGCACGACGACTTGCAACAATGGATGAGGCATTTGGAATGACCGCCTGAAGCAACCCAATCAGTTCTGGCGAGAAGGTCGTCTTTTCTGACCAGACGAAAGACAGTAAGCCTTGCCATTGATTACCCGAATGCAAAGGCAACATTATTGAAGCCTGAACACCACTTCCCTCAAGGAATGCATTGAGAGTCTCATCAATGCGAGGATCATTCTCAATATCTTCCACGATGATCAGTCCGCTCGTAATACCTTCGATCATGTCAAGAATAGGATACTGTTCCCGCATGAAACGCGTCATCTGGAAGTTGCTGACCGGGAATTCTTCACCATTGCTGTTTCGTGCCGCCATAATCTCACCTTCAGTCACCTTGCCAGCTTCATCCTGATCGATGTAGGTGAGTGTGGCGAAGCTCGCGCCGTAGGGCAATACCATTTCATTAACAGCGGCGAGGATTTCCTGTTCATTGCGTGAGCCTGCAAGTGCGGAGTTGGCATTCGCCAGTATTTCCGCCTGTTGACGCGCAACCCGGATTTCTTCGTTGGATGTGATCGCATCAAGCGTAATGATCGCCTGTTGCGTGATGGATGCGTACAGATATTCGTCATGGTGCTCAAACTTCTGTGGCGTGCCCCATGAAATAGTCGCCAAACCAAGCCATTTTCCTGCGTTGAACAGCGGTAGAAGGACGCTGGCATAGCCACCGCTGGCGCGATAAACCTCACGGGTTGTCTCATCCATGCGCTCATCATTCTGGATGTCGCCAATGAGTAAGGGCTGATTGGGACTATTGAACCAGAGTTCAGAAAAAGGGAATTCCGGTAAGTAGAAACGTGAGCCAATCGGGATTAATTGTGCACTACTACCCTCACCTAGCCAATTCGCCACAATCGTCGCCCATTCCGGGTGATTGTTTTCATCAAGTTCGAGCAGTAGCAGTGATGCGTTGGTCGCCGCTGTCAAACTGGCGGGAATAACGATGGCGTTAAGGAGATCATCCAGTGTATTGGCTTGGTTTAATACGTTTGAGATACGCAACAGCAATTGCTGATCGTCAGCGGCTTGCTTCTGCTCGGTCACATCACGGGCGACAAAGTGGATTAAGCCATTTTCCATATCCGGTGCGGCGTTCCATGACACCCATTTGTAACTGCCGTCGCTGGCACGATAGCGATTTTCAAACGAGATGGTTTTCGCACCCTCTGCAAGTTTGGCAGATTCATTGAGTGTCAGTTGTACATCGTCAGGATGGACGAAGGAGACGAAAGGTTCTGCCTTCAGTTCTTCTTGCTTCCAGCCGAGTGTTGCTTCCCACGCGGCATTGAGCGAGGTAAAGTAACCTTCAAAGTTGGCGGAACCCAGCATATCCAATGACGTATTAAAGATACGTTCCACTTCGTTACGGGCGCGAGTGACGTTTTCAAAGGCACGCGCATTCTGTACTGCAACCGCAACCTGGGCGGAGAGCGTGGTCATCACGCGAACATCTTCATCGGTGAAGCGGTCAGTAACATCACCCTGAACATCCAACACACCGATCACCTCATTATTCACGATCATCGGGATCGCCATTTCAGACTTGGTATCTGGCAAGCTGGGATGGGGCAGGAAGTTCGGGTCTGCGGTGACATCGTTTACGACAACACCTGCGCCTTCACGGGCGGCACGGGCAACGAGGCTTCGTTCTGCGTCCATCGGGATGATGCGGTGTTCCGCCACCATTGTCTGACCCGCTTCACCAGCACCGGCTCGTAAGACGAGCGTATCGCCGGTTTCGTTCAGCAGATAAATGTGGGCGTGATACAGATTGAAGCGATCTTTGGTCAGATTGCTAACATCAACCAGCAACTTTTCTACATCCATCACGGTGGAGGCTTCAGCACTCACCTCGGCTACCACTTCCATTTCGTTTGCACGTTTCTGGATTTCCAGTTCCTGCAATTTACGATTGGTAATGTCGTAGCGAATGGCGATGTACTGATAGGGCTTACCACTCTCGTTTAGGAACGGGACGATGGTGGTATCTACCCAGTAGGTTGAACCGTCTTTAGCGCGATTTTCAAACTCACCCTTCCAGACTTTCCCGTTCGCAATCGTTGTCCACACAGCCTTGATGAACTCTTTTGAGTGTGCGCCGGAATTAATGATTCGGTGATCTTGCCCGATCAATTCTTTGCGTGACCATTTCGAGATTTCGCAGAATTTATCATTCACGAAGGTGATCTTGCCGGAGACATCGGTGATCGCCACAATCGCGGATTCGTTAATGGCATCCCGCAGGTCACCCGCCGCTTTCTGTGCGATTTTTATCGCCTCGAATGCACGCGCATTTTGTACCGCAACCGCAACCTGCGCGGAGAGCGTGGTCATGATACGGACATCTTCCTCGGTGAAGCGGTCAATTACATCACTCTGAATGTCCAGCACGCCGACCAGCGTATCACCCACGATCATCGGGATCGCCATTTCAGATTTGGTATCTGGCAAGCTCGGATGTGGCAGGAAGTTCGGGTCTGCGGTGACATCGTTCACGATAACACCCACGCGTTCACGGGCGGCACGGGCAACAAGGCTTCGTTCTGTGTTCATCGTGATGGTACGATTTTCCGCCACCATCGTCTGACCCGCTTCGCCAGCACCAGCACTAAGCACCAGTGTATCGCCGGTTTCGTTCAGCAGGTAGATGTGTGCATGATACAGATTGAAGCGATCTTTGGTGAGGTTACTCACATTGACCAACAACTTTTCCACATCCATCTCGGTGGAGGCTTCAGCACTTACCTGCGATACAACTTCTAGCTCAGTAACACGGTGTTCTGTGACATCTATAGATTTACGGAACACGTTGACGAAATAGCGAAGGAGTAAACTAATTGAGAGGTGAAGAATGACGAGCACCCCAACGGTAACCGCGCTACTCGTTGCATCTTGAGTGTAATTCAGCATCGTCAACAACTTAATGCCGATCAATATGTCAACGGGAACCAGAATAATGAGCGGTGCGAAGAAAGATGCCACGACCATTAAAGCAAGGCTCCACGCGATGAGACCTAGTGATGGGTCTGGTATACCTACAATACCGAAGATTGCCAGAAATAAAGTGACGAAATTCGTCACGACGTGTACGGTTGCGGGATAGCGTCGTAATACAAAAAACATAAGCATGAATACAGTCAGCAAAATCGGTACCTGACCCGAAACGAGCGAATTCAGATTACGTTCTTCTACTATGGGGATTATGAGAGCGATTAGTAGCGGTAACGTAATCGCAATCAACAAAGCCTGCATTATACGAAATTTCAAACGGGTAAAGGTATCTTGCTGGTTTGTGGCGTTTTTTGTAAACACTGATTTCTCCTTGTGTTTCTTGAACTAAACACAATTCTTCAACATTTATTAGAATGATCGCCAATTTGCAGATGTGAGATGTGTTGTACTGGATCACTCATTTAAACGTTGAAGATAAATTATTTATTCACGATAAATTAATCATAGAGGCAGTTTCTTATAAAAAAAATTAAGGTTAAACGCAGAAACTGATTTCTAGATAAATTACAACGTGAATCAAACAATTGAGAATTTTCCAGCAGAGAACAAAACAGGGTGTTTCCCGTTGCTAAGGAAACACCCTGTTTGCACTTTATTTTACGCAGTTAAAACGGAGAAAAATTGATGATGTTGACTTAATCCGTAGATTGCGTCTGTGGACGGTTTACGTTTATTTCTACGCCATGTTGGTCTTTGAGTATCTCTGCGGCACGTTCGATCTCGGTTTGCACCTCATCATACGACCAGCCCAACACCGCGCCGACCACCTCACCGATTTCGCTTAATCCGTCCGAATTCAGCTTGCCTAGCATCGCCAACAATGAACGCCTCAGTAAGAAATCATCCAGATGGCTAACTTTTTCGTTTTGAACAACGAAGCTAATCTCACGGCGACTATAGCCATCCGGCACATGCGTCAACAGCGCATCATCACCAGCGGCGATGAACGTGGCGACATCGCGGGCGCGGGTGCCATAACGCTCAAACAATAGGGAGAGGTGACTGCGATCTAAGCCTGTGTCTTTGTGGACTGCTTCCAGCCAATCCAGACGGGCGTTCACTGTTGACGGATAATCCTTACCGCCACCAATCGCTAAATTCTGTGTCGAATCACGGCGCGGGCGGCTGAGGCGGTTCAACACACGATCCGTTGTTTGCTCGGCGAAGGCGCGGAAAGTCGTCCATTTCCCTCCGACCAGCGAAAACACCGGAAAACCCACGCCATTACCCGCTTCGGTCACACGGATGCTGTGGTCACGGCTGATTTGTCCGGCGGTTTTGGCATCACTCGCGGGGAGCGGGCGCACACCGGAAAAATTAAAGACGATCTGTTCACGTTTTACATCAATCGTCGGGAAGACCTTACGCACCAGCGTCAGCATGTAGTCGATTTCTTCTTCTGTACAACGTGCATCATCGGGATTATCAATCGGAATATCTGTTGTGCCGATCAACACGCGATCTTGCAACGGGAAGAACAGCGTGATGCGCCCATCGTCGTTCTCAAAGAACATTTCATGCCCGCGGGTCGCTTCATAAAGTTGTGGATGATCGACCACGATATGCGAGCCTTTCGTCCCGCCGATGAAGTTTGTGCTCTTGCCAAGTGCCTGATTCGCAAAGTCAATCCACGGACCCGCCGCATTGACGACCAGCTTGGGTTTGATTTCCAGCGTCTCGCCACTCAGATGGTCGCGCAGGATGACAGTCTCGCCATTTGCACCTGCGCCTTCCGCGCTGACATAATTGAGTGCGTTCGCCTGTGAAGACATCGCCTCTGCATCCAGCACCAATTCAAGACAGATGCGCTCCGGATACGGCATCCACGCATCATAATAGGTGACGGTGGCGACGATATTTGAATTCAAATGCGGGCGAAGTTCCAGCGATTTTTTCTTGCTATAGAACTTGTGGGTGGGCATAACGCGATCACTCCACGTAAACCAATCGTAGAAGGTCAGCCCTAATTTGACCACCAGTGCGCCACGCTCACCGGGTTTGTTGAGTAAGTCCAAAAATTTCAGCGGGGCATTGAGCAAGCCAGAAAACCAGCTAAAAATGGGAATGGTCGTTGGCAACGGTTTTGAATAATGGGGCGCATTTTTCAGCATCCGATTGCGCTCATGCAGGGCTTCCCGCACCAGACGGAACTCGCCATTTTCTAAATAGCGCAGACCGCCGTGCAACATATGGGAGGATGCCGCACTTGCTCCGGCGCAAAAATCATCCTTCTCGACGAGCAACACATCAACACCCTGTAACGCTAAATCTCTAAATGTGCCGATTCCGTTAATCCCGCCACCAATCACCAGTACTGACACTTCAGGATTGTCCCGATAGTGTGCGAATACCTCACTTCTGTTCATTAGAATTTCGCTTTCATAAATAGTATTTTAGAGGTGCTGTGCATCGGTTTATTGGCGCAGAGGAAAATACATTGACCAGCAGATGACACAGACTCTATGACCTGCTTCTATAATATCCCTACAGTGACCCATCTTCAACCTGTTGCTTCCATTTGCACAGGGCGATTGCATCAAAACAAATGTAGGGAATGGGTAGACGTTAGCGGCGCTTTCAAGGGCGTTATCATAATCTTCATCCTTGAATGGCGTATTTACTGTCATAATAGAGAAGCACTAAAACTTTAAGATATTTATCATAGGGAAAAGTGGATTCCCAACATGGAAACCAGCATAACACTCCAGCAAGGTATTTGTATCGTCAATTTATCTGGACGATTTGATTCATTTCATGTCAACACGGTCAGAAGTACCTTAGCAGAAACACGAGATCAATCGGTTCATGTGATTGTCAATTTAGGAGTCGTCAACTTTATGGATTCCAGCGCCGTTGCCGTACTCGTAAATGAGATGAAGCACACGCGCCAGCACGGGGGTGATGTTCGTCTGTGTGAACTACAACCGACCGTAAAAGTGATCTTTGAACTCACACGATTGGATAAAGCATTCAAGATTTTTACTACAGAAGTTGAAGCATTCGAGTCGTTTTCTCTATGACAACTTTACAAAATTTGGTCGTTAGGCATAAACCGCTCTTTGATGGTCTGGCTGAAATCTGGCTGGATGAAGGCGCACATGAATTTACGCTTCTACAGGGCGATCAGGTGATCTTTCATTATCCGGGTAGGACTTCAGATGTTACGGCTGATGGAGATGCGCCAATCCTTGATATTCCGATTTTCTTCAACGGTAGAGCCGCGCTGTCCATGCGACTCATCGGGGTGGATACTGCGCTGATTCAACGGCGGCTAGATTTTCAAACGCAATTGCTTTCAGAAATTTTGTCCCTTGAGGACGAACTAGAAGGCATGACGGTCGAACTCATCGACACACAGGATCAGATGCTCGCCCTCTATAAACTCGCCCGCTCGGTGCGTACTCAGTTTGAGCTTCCCGTTATTTTAGAAACGATTGTCCGTGAATCGTATGCCATCTTAAAAGTCGAAAACGTCAGCATCCTGTTACGCACAGATGATCCCAACCTTATCATGCAATATCCTGATGATAAATTGCCCGCTTCTTTGCTGACCGATGCGCTAAGAGAGATTCAGAATCACGGGTACGAGATATTACAGCCTCCCAAAAATTACCAGAATTCCGGCATTTATAACGGCACGATCATCCCGATTGCGGTTCAGGAAAAAATTATCGGGTGTATCAGTTTTGTAAACCGCGTTGAAGGCTTTGACTCGCCGGGACTCAAGTTAGCCCGTGCACTCGCCGAAGAAGCCAGCGTGCAGATCGAAAAAGTCATTTTGCACCAGCGCACCTTAGAACAGGCGAAACTCGGTGCGGAGCTTAGCCTTGCCGCCAATATCCAGACGCAACTGCTCCCACAATCGATCCCGCAGATTGACGGCGTGGATTTATTTGCGATGTCGTTGCAGGCACGGCAAGTCGGCGGTGACTTTTACGACATGATGTATAAAGAAGGCGCACCGTTGACGATTGCTGTGGGCGATGTTGCTGGAAAGGGCATGTCTGCCGCGTTGCTGATGGCGATGACGCGCACGGTCTTCCGCACATGGACGAAAACCCTTGCCACCAATCAAGCCGGACCTTTATTAACGATGGTCAATGATGATCTGTATGATGATTACACGCAGGTCAGCAGTTTTACGACGCTATTCGTGGGGCGCTATAATCCGGAAACACGGTTGTTGCGCTACGCCAATGCCGGACATTCCCCCGTGATTTACTACACTAAGGATCAGGGTGCAGTTCTGATGACCGCGCTTGATATGCCACTCGGCGTTTTGCCCGATGTCGCCTTTGAAGATGCCAGCATGACGCTTAACCCCGGCGATGTGTTGATCGTCGCTACGGATGGATTTAGCGAGGCGGGTGATTCCGGTGGTAATTTCTTCGGCTATGATCGTTTGTTGCAAATCGTAGAGAACAACGCGCATCAATCCGCCCAACTCATCACGCGGACGTTGTTTGATGCGATCCATTTATTTGAAGCGACTTCAAACCAGAATGACGATCAGACGCTACTTGTGTTAAAGATTTTAAAATAAATTTCGCTCAACCGACTCATGAACACCTAGACGAAATTCATCAGCATGAACCAGCAAGAGAGCATCCAGCTACAAATACCAGCCAGCCACGCACACCTTCATCTTGTAAGTGCGCTGATTCACGCATTTCTTAAGCCGCTTCGTCCGCCTGTTCATCCTGATGAGCAGACGATTTACAATGTTCAATTGGCGGTACAGGAAGTTTGTGCAAATATTGTGGATCACGCCTACAAAGGCATGGACGATGGGATTATTATAATAACGATATATTTAGAAAAATCGACTATACTTGTTGTAGAATTACAAGATCAGGGCAAAAGTTTTGATTTTGCCTCCGCTAAACCAGCAAATCTAAGAACTCCCCATGAACGGGGCTACGGGTTACATCTCATAAAACAATTACTCGACGATGTAATGTATGAGCAGTTATCCAATGGCAATCGCTGGAAATTACAGAAACAACTTTGAACACATAATAAGGGTAATAAACAATGGCGACCATCCTCGTTGTTGATGATTATGCAGTTTCCTTACGCTTAATGAGCCATATCCTTAATCGTGCCGATCATGATGTGTTGACGGCAGATCATGGGTTAAACGCGCTGGATTTGCTAGAACAATATCAGATTGATCTAGTTATTCTTGATATTGATATGCCAGAAATAAATGGCATTGCCGTCCTCAAACGTATCCGCGCAGATGCCCGTTTTGCCACGCTTCCCGTCATCATGTTAACGGCAAGCGGTGATGACCGTGATCGCGTTGACGCTATAGACGCTGGTGCAGATGGTTTCCTGACGAAGCCGGCAAGTTCCGATGAAATTGTTGATGCAGTCAACCGATTATTAGATAATTAAGACGCTCACTATGGCTAAGACTTTACAAGAATTTATACGAAACAGTCTGTTTCTTGCGGGGTACGCGTTTGTTGCAGGGCTGTTAAGTTTGGGAATCTTGCTTTTCAATGGACCTGAAGTGGTTGTGATTCTGCTGATTGTGCCGATACTCTTTGCGTCGGGATATTACATCTTCAGTGGAATCAACCAACTGCGTGCCGTTCAAGATTATCAGCAGGATGTGGACGAAGACATTAAGGCAGTCCGCTCACAACATCAGACGGTATTAGACCGCATGACGCAAGGGGTCATTCTCACTGATCTAAGCGATACAGTTGAATACATCAACGCTTATGCCAGCAAATTGACGGGTTTTTCACTGGACGACTTAAAGGGTAAGCGCATTTACGAAAGCCTGCTCACCGCCGATGAGCGCGAAAATATGCGCCGCCGCACGCGTGAAACCGCAACAGGCAAAAACAATAACTATGATTTACAAATTCAACGTAAGAATGGCAATACCGCATGGCTACGGGTGAATAGCGCCCCGATGCGCGATGATAGCGGTGCCGTGCTCGGCGCGATTCATAACCTGACGGACATCACCGAGCAGAAAAGCGCGCTGGATGCTCTGGCAACTAGCCACGGTCATTTGCGTGCCATCCTGAACAATATTCCGCTGGTCTTGTTTATGGTCGATACGGATGGCGTTTTCACACTTTCAGAAGGGCTAGGCTTAAACGCGCTTCAACTTTCCTCAGGGGAAGTGGTGGGCAAGACGATTTTTGATGTTTATGGGGACTTCCCGCAAATCATCAACGATTATCAGCGTGCTTTACAGGGCGATTCCTTCCAGACAGTCGTGGATTTTGGCGGGTTAATTTTTGAAACTTTTTACAGCCCACTCTCTGATGAAGATGGCGCGGTTACGGGGATTATCGGTGTCGCCATTGATGTTACCCAGCGCACTGCGGTGGAAAAAGACCTGCGTTTACGCACACAGGCAATCGAATATAGCGCAACCGGAATCACGATTGCGGATGCAACAAAGCCCGATATTCCGATCATTTATGCCAATCAAGCCATGCTAGAAATTACGGGTTTCGCGCTTGCTGAAGTGCTGGGGCGAAATTGCCGCTTCTTACAGGGGGATGACCGCGACCAACCGGAACTTGATGTGATCCGGCAGGCAATTAGAGAAAATAAGCCCTGCAAAACAATCGTGCGGAATTATCGCAAAAATGGCGAGATGTTCTACAACGAACTGAGCATTACACCGGTAGAAAACGAACACGGCGAAGTGACCCATTTTGCCGGGGTGATGAATGATGTGACTGAACGCATCAACGCGCAGGAAACACTGTCCGAAGCACGCGATCAGGCATTGGAAGCCTCGCGCCTAAAATCCGAATTTCTGGCGACCATGAGCCATGAAATCCGTACTCCCATGAACGGCATCATCGGCATGACGGAATTATTGATGGACTCCGATTTGCATGGTGAACAGCAAGAATTCGCCAAAATCGTCTTCGATGAAGCCCACAATCTGCTGAATATCATCAACACGATTCTTGATTTTTCCCGCATTGAAGCCAACAAATTGCTGATCCATGAAGAAGTCACCAACCTGCATGATATTGTGGACGGCATTGGTGAAGCCTTCGCATCGAACGCCCGTGCAAAATCACTCCCGCTGTATATTGAACTCATGCCGGAGGTTCCAGTTTATATTTTAGGGGATGCGTTGCGCCTCCGTCAGATCATCACCAACCTCGTCGATAATGCGCTCAAATTTACCCATGAGGGCGAGGTCGTCTTGCGTGTAGATGCACAGCATAACGCTGATGACACGGTACTCATCCAGATTAAGGTGAGTGATACGGGCATCGGCTTAGAACAGGACGGGCTTGATCGACTCTTTGAGCCATTTACACAGGCAGATGGCTCTACTACCCGTAAATATGGCGGTACCGGTCTGGGTTTGACGATCAGTAAACGCCTTACCGAACTGATGGGCGGGCAAATTTCGGTGGAAAGTGAAATTGGTGTGGGGTCAACCTTCTCGCTAGATATTCCGTTTAAATTGCCGGACTCAAGTGAAGGTTTGGGGGGAGCTTCATCACAGGGTAAGCTGAATGAAAAAGCACTCAATTCGCTCCATGTGCTAGTGATGACGAGTTCAAAAACACAGGCGGAAATTTTACAACGTCATCTCGCTGATCGCGGGGTTGGGCATCAAAAAACAGTCTACTCGATGCCTGATGTTATGGATGAATTAAAGCATAACACACCCTCAGACACGCCCTATAACGTGGTCATTGTGGATACACTACCCGCCAATGTCGCCGATTCCGCCTTTATGCTGGCGCATGATACGCTTATCAATACCACCGGATTAGCCGTGATTGTTTTGTCGGATGTATCAACTAACGTCTTCCGTACATTAGCGGCATCTGTAGATACGCTACAGGTTGTGAATAAGCCGTTCAAACAGGCACAACTTTATCGTGCGCTCCTTTCCATCGCTGACCGTGCACCGTCCGCGTCGCACATACCGGAATCCACTCCTGCACCCATTACACCCAAAACATTGAAGCGTGTGCTGGTCGTGGAAGACAACCCGCTGAACCGTGAAGTCACCGAGCGTCAGCTAGAACATCTCGGTTACAGCGCCGCCAGCGCAGAGAACGGCAAAGACGCGCTGGACGTGCTCGGAAGGGACAGGAATTTTGATCTGATTTTGATGGATTGTCAGATGCCGGAAATGGATGGCTTTGAAGCGACACGCCAAATCCGCAAAGGCGAAAAAGCACAGGGGAACGGCACACATCTCACGATTGTTGCCATGACAGCCAACGCCATGAAGGGTGATCGGGAGAAGTGCATTTCTGCGGGCATGGATGATTACATCAGTAAACCTGTGAAAATTGATGTGTTGCGTGGTGTGTTAGAAAAGTGGATTATCGCGCCGTCAGATTGATGATAGTTCTTAATCAGTGACCAGAATTCTTTTTAAGGTGAACAGTTGTGAAAATGGCTTTTGGCTTTCGTCTAAGAAGCCACCATTCTTACTAAAAACTAATCACTGCTCTGTTGCAAGGTCGTAAAAGTGGCTTAACCAAACCGCATTGGGCTGAAACCCCAATGCTGGAATGATTTTTGAAACCCCACTGAAGTGGGCTGTTTTCACAAATGTACGGGAAGAAGAGCCTACTTCAGCAGGGTTTTATACTAGCGTAGCCAATGGGTTTCAGCCATTGGCGGCACTTTGCAACAGAGCAACTAATCACTAAAAACTCTGCAATCATGGTCTTTTACCACAAAACGACCCTCATTCATGATCGTTTGCTCATTCAGAACTGACATTACTCAGGCAAGCTGGGATGCGGAAGCGGTGCTCTGCGAAAAGAGGATGATGCTTGCTTCTCCATAGGCTTCACCGGAGGCGGCGATAAGCGCCATATAGCCGCGCTGTCGGGTGTGCTCTGCTGGAATGGTGAAATTTGCCGAGCCTGCTGTAAATGTGCTCTGATAGGCGTGCGGACCGTTTCTCCCTGCGATTACAAGACCTATCGGCGTGCCATCACTGACCGCCTGTGCAGTAACCACCACCTGAATCGCCTGTCCGGTGTTGGCGTTATCGGTGACAGCAATCGTTAAAATGCCAGTGGGTAATACCGTCGGGGAACTGACGCAAGCGGAAAAAACAATCATACAAACGATAACAACGGTAAATGGTTGTAACCACCGCCGAAGCACAAATCGTAACAAACTTCTGGACGTAATGCGTCCTGTCAACATCAAGGCGAAATGTGCCTTCCTTCTAAAATAACTTACTTCAACTACCTAAGTTTCTGATGATATACCTTCTGTTTCCATCCTGTATTCAAACTACGTTAGGGATACAAATAGGGATGTTCGGGTTGGTCAATGATAGTGACGTTCTCCGCCATCAGAATCGGTGTGGTCGTTCCGCGAAAATCCGCCGCGAGAAACGCCCCCTCGACCTGTATCCATTCGCCATCAACGATGTTATCCGACCCTGCAAGATAGACCGGCACACCAATCGCGCTGGCATCCGCTACACAACAACTGAGTGTGAATCGCGCCACCATAAAATGATCTGCGCCAAAACCCGGCTCACGATATACGAATCCGGTTAAATCTGCCGGAAGTCCATCAAACGCAGACGGCACATCCTGATTAAACACGCGTAGCCAATCCAGCACATTACGGTCAATCGGCGCAAGATTAAAGGCTGTGGCAGTGTTAAAATTGGTCGCGCTCAGGCTAATATTGCCCTGTACCGCCGCCGCGCCGAGGGGTTGCGAGGGAATCAATGTGCCAAACACCAGCGGGAGGGAGACAATCGCCAGCACCGACCACGATACGTTGAGTTGATGCCCGATGGTGACTTTTTCGGCGCGTTTCTGCCGGAGCAATCCATAAAGCACCGCGCCACCCAGCAAAAAGAGAATACCCACCGCCACATAAGAGAACCACGCAAAGCGGATATTTACATAATTGGTCAGGTTACCCGTCAGGATGTTATAGGCAAAGTACACGCCGAAGCCCATCAAAACAGCGAATTTCGCCCACGCGTGCTGGCGTTCGGTAAAAATAATACGCTTATTATCCTGCGACAGGTCGATCTTTTTTGTAATTTGCATCGCTTCCTCAAAATATGCTAATCAATATGATGGGTGGATGTTGTGGGGCGAAGGTTGAAGCTGATTCATCCACTATTCTATCGAGAATTTCCCCATTTAGGCAATCCCTATAGCCTGTCTTAATCCGCACTGACAGATTGATTTACGGTAGAGTCCTCTATATCGTGGGCGATGAATCCGTGTCCCTGTAACCATTCCTTGAGTTTATCCATGCCCGGTTCCGTCAACATTGCCCCGCGATCAATCCCGCGTGGGGTGTCGCCTGCCGGTAAAAAGTCCGGCTCGGCATAGGGCAAATCTTCGCCAAAATTAGCGATGACGAGGGTCGGCACGGCAAGAAATCCCGTCCACTTGAGCACCCGTTCACGGGCGGTCATATCCTGATCGATAAATATTTCTCGATAGGGAACATCATGTGCGATTAAAACACGTTTGGCGAGTGTAACGAAGGGGCATCCTGACGTGCGAGTATACATCACAAGTTCTTTGTCCACGTTGATTGTCCTTGTAGCTTACATCTACATCCAGAGGGATTGACAATAAACACCATTAAAAAGCTATTTTCATCCAAGCATATTACAAACTTATTATAATTAAAAGAGAAGCACCTTAATGTTCGGATAACAGATAGCGCAAAAACAGAAAAATGGAGGCTCAACCGTGTGTAGAAACATCAAGACGTTGTTTAATTTTGAACCACCCGCCAGCGAGGATGAGGTGCAGGCGGCGGCATTGCAATATGTCCGTAAGGTGAGCGGATTCACGAAACCATCCAAAGCTAATGAAGCGGCATTTAACGCCACGGTAGAAGCCATCGCAAAAATTACCGGCGCGTTGCTCGCCTCACTGGAAACCAACGCGCCGCCGAAAGACCGTGACGAGGAAGTCGCCAAAGCCCGCGCCCGTTCCGCCCAACGTTTCGGCTAAATCACGGGATAGAGATGGGGCGACTAGCTTGGTCGCCCGCCTCAGTGTTATCGAATTAAATGTTCAAACGTCAACAGCAGGGTTTTACACTTGAGTAGCCAATGGGTTTCAGCCATTGGCGTTAACCATAAAATACCTACCCTTGAAAGGGATTTAGGGAGGGGTATTTTTGAACTTATCCCGTGATGCCCACCAGATGCCCGTTCGTGACGCTAAAGTAGCCATTGCTGACCCATCCGGTGGTGCCATCCGGTAAGCGGATTTGCCACCATGTGCTGTTGCTGTTGCGCCCGATGACCACATACGATTCGTTGCGGGCGATCACGGCGATCCGCACGCCATAGATCGCGTTCGGTATGTTACGAACATTCAGGAAATAAGCGGTCACGACTCCGGTAGTCGTCACGCCCCCCGGATTAGGCGTAGTGTTATCGGTCTGCGGGACGAGTTGTGCGTTGCTGATTGTCAGGAAATCCCCATTGACCCAGCCAAGCCGACCATCGCTCAAACGCAATTGCCACCAGCTAGAATCCAGATTGCGCCCGACAACGGCATAGGTTTCGTTGCGCGTGATGCGGGCGATAATCACGCCACTATACGGATTTGGAATTTGGCGAACGTTCAAATAATACGCCGTGACCGTGCCATATGATTGCGTGACAGGCGGCGGTTGGACGATGGGCTGTCCGGGATTCACATAAGGGACGAGTTGCGCGTTGTAGATGGTGATGTAGTTGCCATTGACCCAGCCGAGCCGACCATCACTCAGGCGCAATTGCCACCAATGATTAAGCGAACTGCGTCCGGTGACGGTATAGACTTCGTTCAAGCCTACCCGCGCAATCACATTGCCTGTATATGGACTGGGATAATCACGCACGTTGAGGTGATTGGCGGTGACGATGGCGGTTGCATTGACCTGCGCGCTAATACTGCTGATGCCCATGACGAAGAGCGCCACGAACAGCATAACGATGACTGAAATTCTGGTTTTCATGAGGTTTTTTTAGCCCTTTTCAACTAATGGACTGTCTTTAATCTATTAGACACCATTTTAGTCAAAAGGGTTCATAGGTTTGAAATTTCAAAGATTACAAGCATCGCCGAGCGGCATTTTATGTCGGCGTTTCTTCCACCAATTGAATCACCGCACGCGTCAACTCGCTAAAATGATCGTCGAGCGCCTCGTCAGGATGCCACAGGATGATCCGGTCGCTTTCTGTCGTGACGCTAAACGGTAGCAACTCCTCTAGCTCGGCGGTATAAAGCGCCCCATATTCACAGCGTCCATTGTGATTTTTGAGGCTGATTTTGAACACACCTTTAAAGATCAGATTATCGACTTTCTGGCAGGTTTCTTCCATTACTTCACGGATCGCCGCCTGTAACGGAGTCTCGCCGTCTTCGATGCCACCGCCGGGGGATTCCCATTGTTTGCGCGTGAAGTTATACAGCAGTAAGTAGCGTTCGCCCTGTTTGACAATCACCTTAGACCATGTGAGCGGTGTTTTACGGTCATCTTCCGGCGCAATGGGTTCGGCACAGGGGACATATCGCAATAACTCGTTGCCGTTTCTAAAACGTGCGATCATGAGGCTAATCTCCAAGTATAAACAGCTTTCACATTAAATCACGAAGGGTCATCAAAGGCAACGGATGTTCGGTTGTGTTAACATTTTGGATTGAAGATGGTTGTAGATATTCGGGCAGATCGAGAGGATTACAGATGGGATCACTGGGTACAATCACATGGGCAGAGCGCACGCAGGGCACACTCTCCATAGGGGATAAGCTGACCATGATCCGACAGGAAGTTCAACGCCAGCTAGTCATCCAGTGGAAACGTGTTACAGGTAAAGGGGTTATGCAGGTTGAACGCGTTGATCTTGAGACAATTGTCATTCCCGATAGTTCATTGGCAGTCGCTTCGTTAAAGGTATGCGAATCGCTTGCGCCGCCTTCTTTGTTTTTTTCATAGCTTACGCACGTACTATTGGGGCAGTATTCTCGCAAAACAGGATGGTTTGCAACTTGATCCTGAACTATTTTATGTAATGTCTGTCTGGCATGACATCGGATTATGTGATGCACACAATCATAAGGATGGAATTTCGCGGTGTTTCGCGGTGGAGGGAGGTAGAAGCGCAGGCGCGTTTGTAAGGGAATATGGAACAGAAGCACAGGCGCAACAGGTAGAAGAAGCGATTATCTCGCACTTGAATCTCTACATTCCCATCTCGCACGGGATCGAAAAAAGCATCCTCCCTGCCGCCACCGCGCTGGATGTCATCGGCGCACGTATCGGTGAAATCCAGCCGGATACAATCCTTGCTGTGCTTGAACGCTACCCCCGCCTGAGCTTCAAATCCGACTTAATCGCACTGTTCAACCACGAATATGCAACCCGCCCGCATTCACGTATTGCGTTTATGCAACGGGTCGCTAATCTCAACCGTTTGATTGAGCAAGCGCCATTTGCATCTTAAGCTGTAGAAAACATGAGTAGACGCTCCATCACAATCCATCGTAGTCCAATTTTTTTTGCCCACCACTTTTGCGTATGCTATACTCCCACCTATCCGATTTATCTACTTCTTTTAGTAAAAATGGGGAAAATATAGATGAAACTTAATGGAAGAAAAGCAGTGTTGGCAATGGTTGTCATCGCATTGTTTCTTGTGAGTGGTATTGCCTTTGCACAGGACGATGTCACCGTCACCGTCTGGTCATGGCGTACAGAAGATGAAGATGCTTACAACGAAATTTTTGATGTTTTTGAAGAACAAAATCCCGGTATCACCGTTGAGTTTGTGCCGTTTGTAAACACCGAATACAACAATATTCTCGCAACGGGCTTAACGGGCGAGGGTGGTCCTGATGTGGTGCAACTGCGCGCCTATGGTGGTGTGCAACCGTTGATCGAAGCCGGTCAATTGATGGCACTCGACGGCGAAATTGCCTCCCTAGAAAACTTCACGGATGCCATCCTCAAGGGTGCGACAGGTCGTGAAGATGGGCGCGTCTATGGCGTGCCGTTTGGTGTTCAGGCACTCGGCGCATTCTATAACGTCGGCGTATTTGAAGAACTTGGTCTCTCCGAACCCACAACATGGGATGAATTTATCGCCGTGCTAGATGCGCTCGATGAAGCCGATTACATCCCGCTTGGTAATCCGGCACTCGATACATGGATGCTCCCGATTTTGCATGACGCAGTCGCCGCCTCCCGTTATGGTGGACCGGAATTTCAAGAAGCGATTTTAGCCGGTGAAACAGACTTCACCGATGAAAACTACGTCGCCTCCATTGCTGTTTTGCAAGACCTGCAACCGTACTTACCCGAAGATGTCGTGGGTGTGAGCTATAACGATGCCCGTACCCTGTTCATCAGCGAATTGTCCGGTATTTTCATCGGTGGTTCGTTTGAAATTGGCTACTGGCAAACAGAAGCACCCGATATGGAAGTCGGTATGTTCATGGTACCGCCCGCACCGGATGCCCTCACAGGGTCGCTCGTCCCGTCATGGATGGATGGTTCTTACGGCGTGAATGCCATGACAGACGCACCGGATGCGGCAATGGCACTCGTCGAATGGATGGGTACGGCGGAATTCGGTCAACTGTTCAGCGATATGATTAAACAAATTTCACCCGTTGCTGGCGTTACACCCACCGAACCCCTGTTGGCAGAATTTGCCGAAGGGATGGCATCAAATCCGGCATCATACTTAACACTCGTTGAATTCCGTTTTGGTGATCCTTCCGGTTCAGTGGTGCTCGGTGATGAACTGCAACGCATGTTCCTTGGCGATGTGACCCCTGAAGAAGTCGCAGAATCACTTCAAACAGGCATCGGGCAATGGTTTGTTCCGGCGAACGCCGAATAAACTGAACTGAATGAATTCGTTACAGAGGGTAGGCTACGGTAGTCTGCCCTCTGTTTTATATCCCGCGTTACCTAAGTAACCTGAATGCTGTTTAAGGTGAACATGCGCGATAAAGAGCTTTTAGCCGTTAGCTTTTGGCTTTTAGTTTGAAAAAACAACGCTTTTTGCTAAAAGCTAAGAGCCAAGAGCTTCCGATATTCAAGGTCTTTTAACACGAAACGACCGTCATTCATAATCGTTTGCTCATCCCGAACTGATGTTAAGTAAGGTTTAGTGAAAACAGCCGTGATTACTCGCAAAAAACAGAAATCTAAATCCGTTAGAAATACCTTAATCCCTTCGCCGTTTACGATATTTCTGTTTATGTTGCCCGCCTTTCTGTTGTATGCCGTCTTTATGGTCTATCCGCTGGTGCAGTCGGTCATCTTCAGCACCTACGAATTCAACGGACTTGTCCGGCAGGATTTCGTCGGCTTCCAAAATTTTGAGCAACTGTTTAGCCGTTATCCCATCAACGAACAATTGCCGCGTGCCTTTTTGCATAATATCTACTTTTTTATCGGTACGATGCTGATTCAAAATACACTGGGGCTGTTCTTCGCGGTTTTGCTTCATCAGCCCCGTTTTGGCAAGCGTTTCTTCCGTACCGTGTTTACCGTACCCTATCTCATCAGCCCGATTGTGGTCGGCTACCTGTGGAGCTTGATGCTCAATCCTCTATTCGGTCCGGTCAATAATGTGCTTAAAGACATCGGACTTGCTTCACTTGCGCGCCCCTGGATGGGGGATCCGGCGACTGCCTTCCCCGTGGTTATCCTCGTGAATGCGTGGATGTGGCTCGGCTATCCGATGTTGCTATTTGGCGCGGGACTTGCCGGCATTGAGGATGATCTGCGCGAGGCGGCACGGATTGATGGCGCGAACAATCTTCAAATTTTCTGGTGGATCGAATTACCATTGCTCACGCCGGTTATTGGCATTATCACGGTGCTCACTTTCATCGGCAACTTCAACGTGTTTGGCATTGTCTGGGCGCTCGCAGGCTCAAACGGCTCTCCCGGTGGCGCAACCGATGTGCTCGGTCTGGTATTTTATCGCACGGCGTTCGGTGGCGGGGCGGATTCCTTCGGGTTAGCGTCTGCATTAGCGGTCTTGATGTTCATCTTTGTGTTTAGCGTCTCGATTGTTATACAAGGTTCGTTTCGTAGATTGGAAAATAGAATTCAATGAGGTCGTCAAAAATTTCAGTCTCAGGTATTGGTGGCAGTGCGGTATTGATCGTATATACCGCGATTGTGCTCGTCCCGTTGTTCATTGTGCTCGTCAACACCATGCGCCCTACGCGTGCCATTCACCGTGAACCGATTGGATTGCCCACCTCAATCAATTTTGATAGCTATGTGACCGCGTGGGAAGAAGCCAACTTTAGCCAATATTTCATCAATTCGGTCATTATCACCGTTTCTTCCGTGGTGCTGGCAACGTCTGTTTCATCGCTGGCGGGCTATATTCTGGGGCGCTATACGTTTCGAGGGAGCAACCTGTTATTTGCCTTCTTCATCGCCGGATTGACCTTGCCGTTTCGATTAGCTATCGTCCCCTTATTTTTGCTACTAAACGACCTTGGCTTGATCGACACGCGCATCGGCTTGATTCTGGTGTATGCCGCCACAGGCATCCCCTTTTCGATCTTCATTCTGTCCGCATTTTTCCGTCAATTGCCGATGGAACTCTCAGAAGCGGCACGCATCGACGGCGCGAATGAGTTTGTGTTGTTCAGCCGCGTCATGTTGCCCTTAGTCCGTCCGGCATTGGCGACAGTCGCTATTTTTCAGTTCGTCCCGCTCTGGAACGATTTTTTCTTCCCGCTCGTCCTCTTACGCTCCACCGACAAATGGACGCTTCCCGTTGGGATGACGCGCTTCTTCGGCGAATTTGCAACCGATTGGTCGACGTTGTTTGCGGGCATGGTCATCATCACTCTGCCGCTGATTATTCTCTTCTTGAGCGCCACCGAGCAGATTATCTCCGGTCTGACGCAGGGTGTACGGAAGTAGAGAAAAAGGCGGGGATGAAGTAGATATTAGATGTTGGATGATAGATAAAAGCGGAAAGATTAAAGACGCAAGATTAGAAGCGTAAGGCGGGGGCAATTTGGGAAGTGCGCTAAAGGCACTGGGGTAATTCCTTCAATATCAACGTAAGTTTATTCCTCGCTGGTAGCTATGCGCGCATTAATGGCATCAATAAGGCTGAAAAATTCGGCTTCGGTAAGATACTCGATATTGTCCCGCACTCTGAACACATCCAAATAAATGACGTAGCTATCCTGTAAAAAGAATGCGCCACATTGCAGTTTAAACGGTGTTTCTATACAGGCAATTCTATAATCATCTGCCACTATATTAGAGCCGGGTGGTAGCTCTACATCAGCATATGAATAAATTTGCCGGGAAATGGGTACACCATAATTATAAACAATAACCCGTTCAACCTGTCGATTAAATCGGTTTTCGGCAGTTTCAGCATTATTGTAGGCAATAATGTGCTGTGCTATGAAACCGCGTGGATTATTGAGATGTTGAGCACTAACCACGATATGATCGCCGATTGAGCGACTTCTGTCTATAAAGTCTTCATTCCCCACGCTATTGATGGGTTGTATCTCCCATTCGGAAGTCAAAAGTGGCTCAAAATCCAGCGAGAGCGCATTTAGTGCTTCCGTATCGACAGAAAAACTAGGGGGTATGAATATGCTGTAGAGAGCAAGAACGAATACAACCAACAAAAAAATGAAAAATGCGATGATGTAAAATAAGTCAAGAAGTCGATTTTCCATCTGAACGCTACCTGTATAAAGTGGACATAGGGCGACTGTTCATCGTTCTATCGTAATGGTCGCTATCCTATCATAACCGTCAGGCGGGTTTGGTGACGTTTAACCCACTCTTTGCCTACCGTTTTATGAATTTACGCTCCAATGGCTTTTATAGGATCAAATTTCCCGCAGTGCCTTGTGTCATCGGGGGTTTTCAGTCAAGATTAGGTCTTATCTGGTAGTCTGCAAAGGCATGGTACTAGCATCACGCGCACACCGAAAACCCAACCATAAATCACTGTAGTCTGATGTAGCCGACCCAAATCTGTAGGTTGTTGTGACTAAGCTATGTGGCGTAATGTAGCTGGCTCCTCGAAAAACGGGATTACCTAAATATTGTTCAAGATAATCGTCATCAAACTCAAAGCCTTCATATACTTCAAATAGGCTATTTGTCCACTCTGCTACGTTCCCAAGCATATCATAAGCGCCTACCCAACTTATATCTTCTTCAAAGCTACCAACAGGGGCTGTATATGTAAATCCGTCGTCCCAAGGTGGTGTCAAATCTAATCTATTGAACTCACAACTTTCGTCACAAATATTTGTATTCGCGCCAACAAAATCGTTTCCCCAAGGATATATATAATCCATTGACCCTCTCGCAGCGTATTCCCACTCTGCTTCTGAGGGTAAACGAGCCATTCTCCAAGTGCATATTTCTTCTGCATCTTCAAAAGTAACGGCAAAGACGGGAAGGGTGTCGCTTGTATCAAATGCCTGAGCTTCAAGCGAATCTAAGGTGTCACTGGCACAGATACCATCTGCAACGCAGGCTCTATATTGAGCAAATGTTACTTCAAATTTGTCTATCCAAAAGTCATCAATCTGTACGTCATGTGTAGGTGTGTCTTGTAGAAAAAATGTGCTTGAACAGTCGTCAGTTTCATCAGTTTGTACGCGTTCTTGACACGCACGAACTTCATCATCCAGATTTATACCCATTGAAAATGTTCCCTCCGGCACAAAGACCATAGGAATACCTTGTTCATCTTCAAAAGAAACAACAGTCCACGCTTCATCCTGTGCATGTATCAAAAGGATACCTAACATACTTATCATTAAAATAATAATGATCGACATTTTTTTCATAAGATATTCCCACTGGCTGTACAGAATCTAACGCTAACATATCAATCGTAGACCTATTCAATCACAAAATGTCGATGATGGATATTAATTTCCCGCAGTGCCTTGTGTCATCGGGGGTTTTCGGTCAAGATTAGGTCACACACATGACCTATGCCACCCGAGAGAGTCCCGATGGACAGCGATCAAGCCTACGCGCAAGAAAATCCTTATGCTCCGAGCCATGCCTTCCAACCATTTGCGGGGCGTGAAGATGCCTTTGCCCGTTTACAAAATCATCTGAATAATCCGGCGGGAACGTCGCCACCTGTGTTTTTGGGGCGGGCGAAAATCGGCAAAACGGCATTGCTCAAACAGGTGACGCTGGCATTCGGTGAGACCTATGTGAGCGTGTATCTGCCGATTAATCCGGTCACGCTGGGCGATGAGATCATCTGGATCACAACGCTGGCGAATACGCTCAGAGATGCGGCGGAAATTCGCGGGTATTTGATGCCGCATCCGCCGGAATTCCCTGACGATGATGAAGACGAAGAAGATACAACGGACATCTGGCGCGAGTGGTTGCGGGAGGAATGTTTGCCCCATCTGATTAAGGGTATCCGTCCGCAACGCCAATTTGTGCTGTTGCTGGACGACGCACATTTGTTGATTGACGCGCTCCGAAGCAAGACGTTACCGCCGGATAGTGTCGATTATTTGCAGACTTTGCTCTCGCCGCAATTCGGGATGGCGATGGCGATGCCTGAAAGCTATGAAGAGGCGCTCGGTGAGTTCGCGCCACTGGTAACGCCGTCTGCGAGTTATCGACTCGGTTATTTGCCGGAATCGGTGATGGAAACGCTGTTTTTGACTCCGGTGCGCGGGCAATACACGGTCAGCGAGGAGGCGCTCCACTCGATTTTTATGGCGACGGGCGGAATCCCCGCGATGCTCCAACGTTTCGGGTTTCATCTGTATGAGCGCATCACGGAAAAACGTGCACCGTTCGGTCAACTCACCGCCACGATTGAAGATGTTAGGGCGGTGCGCGATGCGGTGTATGCGGAATGGTCGCCCGAATTTCAGACGGTGTGGGGCGGGTTGGGATTGGACGAGAAATTATTCCTGACCGCGCTCGGCAGTCTGTATTATGCGGATCCGGTCAGTCCGATTGGCATTGAGCGCCTCGCGGAATGGTTGATCGAGACGGATTATCCGCTGGATACGACGGCGATTAGCGCGGTGTTCCGTGAGTTAGAGTATGAAAATGTGATCGCGGGCAATGCGACTGCGATGACGTTCACCTCCGATTTATTCCGGCGCTGGGTGCTGGAAAATGCGCGCATGGAAGGTACGCCCGTTATTGTCCGGGCGACCAGCGAAGAAGGCGATTCGTCGCGCTGGCTATGGGTGCTGATTGCCGTCGCGGTGTTGCTGTTGCTGGCGGTTCTGCTGACGTTGAGTTTGGGGGGTGGCGGTGACGCGTCAGAGATTATCCCGACGGTGACGTTGTTGCCGCAGGGGTGAGCGGGAAATCGGAGCGAAATGCGACAAAATTAAGGGCGACCTAAATGCAGGTTCAAAATTTAATCATATAACGAAAATCGGTGGGCAACCTAACAGGTTGCCCCTACGAGTAGAGTCCATTTATATGTTGTGACTATTCGCCGTCTTCTGGCGGGTCGATGTCGATCAGGCAGTAGACCTCATCGGTGCTTTCGAACTCGGTGACGGGGCAAGTGCCGAGCGCTACGCCGTTGTCTCGTACCTCGAATAATGCGCCTTCTTCCACATTTGCAATCGTCCAGAATGAACGGCTCGTCTGGCGGAAGCCCTGTGTAAACTGGCAAATATC
The DNA here is from genome assembly GCA_040219275.1 of Aggregatilineales bacterium. Lineage (GTDB taxonomy): Bacteria > Chloroflexota > Anaerolineae > Aggregatilineales > Phototrophicaceae > JAVJSU01. Next base: position 76,287 of record JAVJSU010000059.1, read on the forward strand.
CCGCGGTGAGTCTTCCGGGTCCCAATCAAGATAGAGGGTCGTCAGGACTTGATAGCACATCTCAGAGCGCATCGACGTAAGATCATTGCTAGATGTGCTCCACTCTCTTGCGCGGAAGGTGCTGTTATCACTCTGGCGCACAAAACTGAGTCCGGTGATGTTGAGCCGTTGGGTTGAGCGATTGAACAGGAGCAGGGTACGCCCATCGTAACGCAGTAGAATTTCTTCCGGCGCGTCCTCTGCTTGCGTCAAGATTTCCGTGCTAAAGGTCGGTGTTCCGGCGACTATCGGCACACTTGTTGGCTCGGTTGTCTGGGTGATTTCAGTCGTAGGCGTTGCAGTCGGCTCTTCGGGTGTTTCTGTAGGCTGGATAGTTGCTGTCGGCTCGACGACATCCGTGACCTCGATCAATGCGAGTGCCGTTTCGGTTGCCTGTGTATCCGCGAGCACGCTTTCTGCGGTTGCGGTCAGGTTGGCATCTTCTGTGGCTTCTTCCGTGGCATCTTCCGTCGCTTCAATCGCCACGAGTGCTATCGCTGTGCCGGTTGCGTTGGCATTGGCTTCATCGTCGTTGCCACCGCCGGAGAGAATCACTACCGCCGCGATGATTGCCAGAATGATGAGCGCCGCTACCGCACCCATAATTAGCCCGGTGCGTGATCCACCCTTATTAAGCGCGTTTTGCGTACCCGTACGCAATGGATGTGCCTGTGATGAATCGGAGATGGTCGGCACGTCGTCCTGCTGGCTACGGTCGGAATCCTGAACGGGCGACATAATCAGGGGTGCGACGTGTGATGAATCGCTTTTGGGCGGGGTCGCGGTGCGGCGAGATGCGGCGCTGACTCTGGAAACATCTTTGTCGTCCACATCATGGGTATCTTCATCATTGCTGGTGGCAAATGCCCCTTCCAGCGCGTAGATGAATGCCCGCCCGCTGGCATAGCGTTTTTGCGGGTCTTTATCCAGAATTTTCATGACGACTTCTTCGACATGCCTGGAAATTTTTGGGTTTAATGTGCTGGGTGGGGGCGGTGGATCGCTAATGTGTTTGAGCGCAACCGTCATGGCGGAGACATCTTCAAACGGGACGCGCCCGACCAAGACTTCATAGAGCACCACGCCGAGCGAATAGAGGTCGCTCTGGGCGACTGCCTGCGCGGAGGACATGGCTTGCTCCGGCGCGATATAATGCACACTGCCGAAAGTATTGCCGATTGTGCCTTCTGTGGCGTTGAGTGCTAGCCCGAAGTCGGTCAGGACGGCGTGACCATCTGCCGTGACCATGATGTTCGACGGTTTAATATCGCGGTGAATCACGCCTTGCGAATGGGAATAATCGAGCGCCTGTGCGATGTCGCCGATGATGCGAAGCACCTGCTTATGGGAAAGTTGCTTTCCCTGACGGGCGTATTCTTTGAGCACCGTCCGCAGATCATGCCCTTCTACGAAGACCATCGCCATATAGTAGACATGATCTAAATTATTGAATTGATAGACCCCCACCACCCGCGGATGGTTGAGGCGAGCAATAGCGCGGGCTTCTTTTTGAAAGCGTTCACGATATTCCTCATCTTCTTCGCTGGAGGTTAAGGTCGGTTCGATCACCTTTACCGCGGCGTAACGGTCTAAACGGGAATCATAGCCTTTATAAACACGCGCCATGCCACCCTGACCGAGCACACTTTGAATCAGATAATCGCCAAGTTGTTTGCCAATAAGGGGATCAGTACCAGACATAGAATAATTTTCAGACATGATTGAATAAAGTAAGTAATTTAATTATAACCGCCGAAACGCGAAAATACCCACCTATCTTGTGTTAATTCATTGACGTTTTGCCTATGGTTTACCTGTCGTCGCCCGTCTTACGCATTTCAGGGGCGGGATAGGACAGGAAAATGCGAAAATTTCGAGACCATGACCGAACATGGTAAAATTGGCTCACCACACACACCACATCAGCATCCATCGTTCGTTCATAAAATTTAGCCGGAATCCCGCATTTACCCTATGATTTACAGGCGATTGCGTCATGATGTCTTAACATTACTTGGCTATGGTTTGAACTTCGATACAATTCTTATAGCATGGTCTGCAAGTTATGGGTTAATATCAAAGTAACGTGTTTGTTACGTCTAAAATCAATTTAGATGTTTGACGGTTCGTCGCTGAAGCAGATTAAAAAATTAAGTAACTGACGAAAATTAGCGGATGAGCACGTTGGCTCATCCCTACGAATCGTTTATTTATTTTCTTATAAAGCATCAAAATGATCTTGCCTGATAACATCACAACAAAATAACGAGCACGATATAATAACTAAAGTTATGCAGAGTAAATATTAGGATGATGTTGGACATGAAGTAGATGCACAAATATGAGAAAGTCAGTTGGTCAGGTAATCAGTTGTTCAGAAAACACAGACTGCCAACATGCAATGGATGTTTTTGCTGAAACGCTGATTTACTTACTGTCATTTACTGCTTACAAGTTAAATATCCTAACTAATTATTCTTGCGTAACATCACATAATAATTATCTGCCAATCATAGAAACACATTTCGTAGGAAGCGCCTGTGACACCCTCACCTGATATACCAGAAAACGAGTTACGTGAACGCTGTTCACTCTTGTTGATGCCCGCGGCGGAAGAAGCCCGCCGGATGGGTCATGATTACATCGGCACGGAGCATCTGTTTATCTCCGCCACCCGCAACGATCAGGGACCGACCTATAATTTATTGCGCCGCGCAGGGATGAACCCGCGTGAAATTCGCAACGAGATTCGGCGCGAAGTTGGCACCGGGGAAGGACCGAAAACCGATGTGCTCCCGCTCACGCCACGCGCAGAGATGATTTTATCGCTCGCCATCTTCCTCGCGGAACAAGACGACGAGCACGACGTTAACGAGCATCATCTGCTGATGGCACTGTTGCAAGAAGGCGAAGGCGTACCGATTCGTAAACTGGTTGATCTGGGGTTTGACCTGAATCACTGGTTACAACGGTTGATTTCCGAGCAACAGGGCGACTTCTCTCCGCTGTTGTCGCCTTCTGAAGAAGAAGAGTTATTCGATTTTCTCGATTCCGAGAGTGATTTTGACTTCCCGCAACCGAATTTATTCGCGCATCGTCGCGCTGAGCTTGATTCTGATATGCCGATCCCAACACCGTTGCTGGATAAATATGGGCGTGATTTGACGGCGCAAGCGGTAAAGGGCAAGATTGGTCCGGCGGTGGCGCGTGAAAGTGAAATCCGCGCTGTAGCCCGAACGCTGGCGCGCAGTAAGAAGAACAATCCCCTGCTGGTTGGTGATGCGGGCGTGGGTAAGACTGCGGTCATCGAAGGGCTGGCGTTTGCCATCCACAAAGGGACTGCACCGGATACGCTGGTTGAAAAACGCATCGTGCAAATCGAAATCGGCACACTGGTGGCTGGAACGAGCTTGCGCGGGCAATTTGAGGAGCGGCTCATCGGTATCGTTGAGGAGATCAAGAACGCGGGCAACGTCATCCTGTTTATTGACGAAATCCACACGATTGTGGGCGCGGGCGATACGATTGACTCCAATTTAGACGCGGCGAACATCCTCAAACCGGCGTTGGCGCGGGGTGAGATTATGTGTATTGGCGCGACGACGCATGAAGAATATCGCCGTGCTATCGCGCAAGACCCGGCGCTTGATCGGCGTTTCCGCACGATTGACATCGAAGAACCGTCGATTGATGATGCCATCGAAATTTTGACCAATCAGCAAATTCGGCTGGAAGAGCATCATGGCGTGGTGATTAACCCAGAAACCGTCGAGGCGGCGGTGCGCTTATCCGTGCGCTATATGCCGGATCGCCGTTTGCCGGATAAGGCGCTGGATTTGCTGGACGAAGCCTGTACGCGTGTGACCATCCGCACGATTCACCCTGATATAGACGAAGCGCCGAATGATGTGCATGTGCAGGATGTAGCGGCGGTGCTCTCCGAATGGACGGGCATTCCGATCACCGAATTGACGAAAGATGAAAAACGTCGGCTTGCTAATCTGGAAGGCGCATTGCTGGAGCGGGTTATCGGGCAGGACGAAGCCTTACGGGTCGTTTCCGCCGCCATCAAAACAGCGCGGGCGGGTCTGGGTGATCCTGAGCGTCCGATTGGCGTGTTCTTATTTCTCGGTCCGTCCGGCGTGGGTAAGACCGAACTAGCGCGGACATTGGCGGGATTCCTGTTTGGTAGTGAAGAAGCGATGATCCGGCTGGATATGTCCGAATTCCATGACGCGCACACCGTCGCCCGTTTGATCGGCTCGCCACCCGGCTATAAAGACAATCAACGCGGCGGGCAATTTACCGATGCTCTGCGTCGCCGTCCCTATAGCGTGGTGTTGCTGGATGAAGTCGAAAAAGCCGCGCCGGAAGTGTTCGATATTTTCTTGCAGGTGTTCGATGAAGGGCGCATCAGCGATGCACACGGGCGCAAAGTGGATGCCCGTCACTCGATTTTCATTATGACGAGCAACATCGGCACGCTGGAAGGCGGGAAGATTCTGGGCTTCGGCGGCAGAAATACCGATGAGAAAGCCGATTATTCCGGTTATTTGAGCCGTTTCTTCCGCCCGGAATTTATCAACCGTCTGGACGAAGTGATTACGTTTAATGCGCTCACCCGCGACGTATTAGGGCAAATTCTGGACTTGCAACTGACCGAATTGCATGAGCGCCTTGAAGAACAGCATCTAACGCTTAACCTGACCGACGAAGCGCGTGATTTGATTTTGCAATACGGCTACGATCCGACGAATGGTGCGCGTCCGTTGCGCCGTGCGATTGAACGCCTCATCACCCGTCCATTGAGTGCCAAAATTGTGGAAGATATCTTCCAACATGGCGATACCATCGACGCAGACAGAGGTGCGGATGAGAAACTCGTCTTTATCAGCGCGAATTCTACCGAAGCTGGCTCATCTGATAACGCATCTGATAACGAAAATGGTCTGGATGCTGAGACGGTGCAAGCCGTAAACAAATCCGCTGAGAGCACAGAAGATGTTGTCGCTAAAGTTGAGGCATCCACAGACGCGGAACTGAGCGATAGTGAGGCAGATGACGACGATACCGACAATGAAGATACACGGGGCGATACTGCCGATAAAGTGACCCGTAAAAAGAATGCCAAGCCGGATGCGTAAAGTCCGTGTGAGGGTGGGCGTAAATCCCCCCTCTAAATCTCCCCCCGCTTCGCAAGGGGAGACTTACATTTCCCTCTTTACGATTTGCCCGTAAAAGGGGATGGCGATAGGGGATGACGAAAATGCTAAATGTGTTTTTTGATGAGCGCAATAATGCAGTTTAACTTTTCAATACGGTGTTTGATCCCCTCCCTAAATCCCTCCCCATTGCATAGAGAGGGACTTTATTCCCCTTCCCTAAGCATTGGGGAAGGGGCTAGGGGATTGGGATTATTTTCCGTCATAATTAGTTAACGAGCATCATTGCCCCTACATAACAAGTGTGTTTTTGCTAATAGCCAAGAGCTTGAAAACTGACCTGTAAACCGTAAGAGACCGTTGTGAGCATAGACATCCCGCAGACAGGGCGCAAACCTGTCGCTTTAAGCGAGAGTGACATTAAGGCGCTCCTGCGTAAACGCAAACAAGACGACAAGCGCGATTTGTTCGCCACCGACTCCGTTCTGGAAATCAGCACGCTGGGTAAATTAGCCCTGCGCCGTGATGATGTGAACGACTACTTCGCGCTGGGGGATTTATGCGCGTTGCAATCCGTCACCGAAGATTGTCGTTTGCTGATTTTTTATGTGGGCAAAACACTCACCGCCTATAACCGTGCCATCGACAATGCCCGCCACGATGTAGACCGTAAATTGGCACAACACGCGGTGGATAGTTACATCGCCTTTACGATGCTCGTCGCACGGCAAACGCCGTCACGGCGGAATATCGCGGTGGCGTTATGGGCGGTCTCCGAACGGGACGAGGATGAGTCACATGAGCGCACGAGCAACCGTGAAATTCTCGGTCTGCTGGATGCCTTCCGCCGCGAGACACAAACACGCCCCGTTAAAACGCAATCTGTGGAGGCATTGACCAACGTCGATGATATGACGGATGTTTACCCGCATAACAACCCGCTGGAAAGTGACGCGTCGATCACTGCGGTGGATATTGGTCTTGGCGACGATGATTTTTCTCAGGCAGGGGAAATCTCCGCGAGTATATTTGATACACAGGTCGAGAACAACAATGATATGGTCATCTCCGGTGCATCGGCAACCGCCGCCTACGGAGAGAAAAAAGTTGAGTCCGGCACCGATAGCAAAGATAGCGAAATCCACATCCGGCGCAGTGATTTTGTGGTTGGGGATCGGGTTGAGGGGCGTTATGAAGTGGCGGAGGTGCTATGGGGTGGCATGGGCGTGGTGTATTTGTGCTATGACCACGATCAGCGCGAACCGGTAGCTATCAAGAGCTTTCAGCGGCGTTTTCTGGATAACGAACGGGCGGTCAATCGCTTTACGAACGAGGCGATTACGTGGATTCGGCTGGAGAAGCATCGCCATATTGTGCAGGCGCGTCTGGTGCAAAATATCGTCAATCAGCCACATATCATCCTCGAACATATTTCAGGACCGGATGATGTCGGCGTGGATTTACGCAGTTGGATCGACCACAGCCGTTTAGATTTGTCGCGCTCGGTAGAGTTCGGTTTGCATATCGCGCTGGGGATGCGCCACGCGAACGAAAAAGTGCCGGGGCTGGTGCATCGTGATCTTAAACCCGCGAATATTCTCGTCACGCATGATGGCATCGTCAAAGTGACCGATTTTGGGCTGGTGCGGACGCTCGATCTGGATGAACCACCACTAGACACGGCGGGCGAAGAAGCCGACGCGCATCCGGTCAATGGCAATTCACGGTTGACGCGTGTGGGGGCGGTGGTTGGCACAGCGCCGTATATGTCGCCGGAGCAATGCCAATCCAAAGATGTGGATGTGCGCTCGGATGTGTATTCGTTCGGCTGTGTGCTGTATGAAATGCTGACCGGACATCATGTGTTCAATGCCCGCAAATTCCCCGAATGGTTGAAGGCGCATGTAGAAGAAACGCCCGCCTTCGATGATATTGAACAGGGCAAAATTCCGCCTGAATTGCAACGATTCGTGCTCAAATGCCTTGAAAAAGAGGCGACAAACCGCCCCGAAGATTGGAATGTGATCGTCGATCAGATGGTCAGCATTTATGTGGAAATCACCGGCGAAACCCCGATTATGGAAATCACCGGACCGGAATTAGAAGCCCGTGAATTGATGGACAAAGGCTTCTCGTTGACGGCGTTGGGGCGTTATGACGAGGCGATCATCGCGTTTGATCGGGCGATTGACCTGCAACCGGATTATGCGTGGGCATGGGCGCGTAAAGGGCGGACGTTACGCCTGCTGGAACGCCACACGGAGGCACTCGATTGTTATGACAGGGCGCTGGAAATTTTGCCGAATTATGCGTGGGCGTGGAACGGCAAAGGCATCATCTTAGAGCGAATCGGCAAGCTGGACGAGGCGCTCAGTTGCTTCGAGACCGCCACGAACATCAACCCGAATGTGGTCTGGTACTGGTATAACCGCGCCGGAGTCCTCAGCGCACAAAACAAGTATGCAGAAGCCATCCCCCTGCTGGAAAAAGGTCTGGAGCTTGATTCCGCGCATCCTAATAGCTGGGCGAAGCTCGGTCAGAATTATCGCTATTTGCATGAATATGAAAAAGCGATTGATAACTATGAACACGCCATCCGCCTTGATCCCGGTTACGGCTGGGCGCATAACGGCTGTGGGCTGTCTCTAAAAGCCATCGGCAAAAATCATGAGGCGCTACTGGCGTTCAAACGGGCGACGCGCTATCAACCGGATGAGGTGTGGCCGTGGTATAACCTCGCGGAATTGCTGGTGGATATGCGCCGTTTCCATGAGGCGATCCAACCGGCGCGGGAAGCCACCCGCACCGATCCAAGTTATGCGCTCGGTTGGGCGAAGCTCGGTCAGGTAATGCGTTATGTGGGGCGTTATGAGGAATCCCTGCACGCCTACGAACACGCCGTCATGCTTGATCCTGAATCCGCATGGGCGATCAATGGCAAGGGCATCGCGTTTGAGCAGATGGGACGCTTTGAAGAAGCCTATGAATGTTACCGCGAAGCCGCCGCGCTCAAACCGAGTGATGTCTGGCACTGGTACAATCAGGGCAATGTGCTGATTTTGATGGGACGCTTTAAGGATGCGCTACCGCCATTAGAACGGGCGACGCGTATCAACCCTGACCATGCCCGTAGTTGGGCGCGTCTGGGCAATGTGTTGCGCCATCTGAACCGCTACGATGAATCATTGGCGGCGGTGAGGCGCTCGACGGACTTAGTGCCGACGTATGCGTGGGCATGGAGCGAAATGGGCACAACGCTGGAGATGATGGGCAATTATGAAGAAGCCATCGACGCCTATCGTAAAGCCAGTGAATTTGCCCCCGGCGAAGTCTTTTATGTCTACAAGCAATCGGATGTGCTGACGTACCTCAACCGTAATGAGGATGCGCTGGCACTGCTGGAAAAAGCCATTCAGCTGGACGGCAAAAACGCGCAAATCTGGGCGCAACACGGGCAAGTGATGCGCCGATTGAACCGCTATGAGGAGGCGCTGGCAAGTTATAGCCGTGCGGTGGAATTAGAACCCGATCACGACTGGGCATGGAGCGGGCGGGGATTAACGCTCAGCCATTTGAACCGCCACGAAGAAGCCCTGTTCTGCTTCGAGAAGGCGCTGGAACTCAACAATTATGACGCGTGGTACTGGTATAATCACGCGGACGAACTATTCACGCTGAACCGTGCGGAAGCCGCGCTGAATTCGCTGGATGAAGCCCTGAAGCTCAATCCGCGCCATATTGAAAGCTGGGCGAAGCGCGGGCAAGCATTGCGCTCGTTGAACCGTTACGAGGACGCTATCTCCGCATTTGACCGTGCGGTACGGCTTAATCCGCGTTATGCGTGGGCATGGAATGGGCGCGGATTAACCCTGAAAGTGATGGACAGACGTGAAGAAGCGCTCGTCAGTTTTGAGTGCGCCATCACCGAAGACCCGTCACTAATTGCCTATCACATCAACCGCATCGAGCTTTTGCTGGATATGCAACGGACGCAGGATGCGCTGGCGGCGGTGGACGAAGCCATCAGCGTGGCGGCGGATAATGCCAATGTGTGGGCGCGGAAGGGGCAGGTGCTGAGGCGCTTGAACCTCTATGAAGACGCGATCCAGAGTTATGAACACGCGCTCTCACTGGAAGCGCATCATGCGTGGGCGTGGAACGGCTTAAGTATGTGCCAGAACGCGCTCGGACGCTTTACAGAGGCGGTCAGCAGTTCAGAAAAAGCGGTGCTCTATGATCCGCAGGATGTGTGGTACTGGATTAATTTTAGTGATGTGCTGGAAAATATGGATGATCTGACCGGCGCGGAAGAGAAAATTCTGCGTGCGCTGGAACTTGAACCCGATCACGAACAAGCCTTACGACGCTTAGAGAGAATACGTAAGAAGTTGAACTCATGAACCCATTTAATCGCAAATTCAGACGCGAAATTTCGATCACTTATATGAGCGGTCCGTTTGATGGCAAAAAGCTCAACTTTGAGCAACCGACCATCGGCGACGAGCGCATCATCACCATTGGCAGGCGCGAAGGCTGTGATATTCACATGCCATTTGATAGTCAGGTCTCGCGGATTCATGCGCGGCTGGGCTGTGTGGCGGTGAATGCTGATGCTGACGATTCCCTCAATGATGACTCGTTCGTGTTGTCCTTCTGGCTGGAAGATGGTGGCAGTCGTAACGGGACATTCATCGAAAAGCGCGAACAGCCGGTTGATGGTCGCATCAGTATGCGTCCCGGCACGCTGTTTCGCATCGGGCGGACGTGGATGCGCCTCGATATTCCGTTGTCGTATGGTGATTGACGATTGCGCACGGTTCGGGCGCAAAATATTGCGCCCTACATCAACGAGTAATAAACATAATCCGTAAGAGCGATTGTCTTTACAATTTTCCTGCTCAGTTGCAAGGTTATAAAGTAACTCGACAAAATCGCATTGGGCTGAAACCCCAATGCTAGAATGATTTTCGAAACCCCACTGAAGTGGGCTGTTTTCACAAATGTACGGGAAGAATAGCCTGCTTCAGCAGGGTTT
>JAVJSU010000060.1:0-42244 GCA_040219275.1 Aggregatilineales bacterium
CGATATGATATAACAAAATAGATACGTTATGACTTTTTCGGATTAGCTTACTCATCATTATAGTTTATCTAATAGATTGCCTTCGGCAAATCCATTAGTGACGTAGCAAGCTACGGGGAATTAGACCCTCCTTAGGATTAATTGACGGTGATGGACGCTGATGCGTTGTCATTTGCAGGCGTTGGATCGCTCACGGCGCTGGAAACGGACGCATTTTTGATGATGGTTGTGCCACTCGTACCTGCGTTAATCGTCACATTGATGACCAGAATGACCGAACTGCCACTGTTGACTGTGCCGACGTTCCAGGGTCCCGTTCCGGGGATATATGTGCCTTGATCGGCGGTATGGCTGACATAGGTTACGTCTGTGGGTAGAATGGTATTCACCATCACGCCGGTGGCGGTGTTGGGTCCGTTGTTCTGGATGTTGATGATATAGCTGATCGCCGCGCCTTCGTTCGGGTTCGGGGGCGGCGCGGGCATGACGATCATGGCAATTTGCATATCTGCCGTCGGTAGCGTCTGGACGAGTAGCGTGAAATTGCCCGTATTATTGCCCGGTGTCGGGTCGGTCTGGTCATAGGATTGGATGGCTTGACTGCGGTTGATGGTCGCGCCGCCTGTACCCATGTTGACCGAGTAAGTAATAGTTAAGGTGGTTGAGGTAGCGGGCGCAAGTGTGCCGACTAGCCATGTATCAAACGCCATTGTCCCCTGCGCTGGCGCATAACCGACCAGAGCTAATCCGCCGTCCCCGGTTGAGGGGGCGACGACGACATTGGTCGCCCAGCTCGGTCCGTTGTTCTGGATGGTGAGTACCACCGTGATCGTATCGCCTTCGGTGGGCGTGTTGGTGCTCGGTATATAGGAGGCGACCTGAACATCGGCAGTTGGCACGGCGACCGTGATGCCTGCTGAGGCGGCGTTATTGCCGGCGTTGGTGTCGTTGGTGGTGCTGGAGACCGACGCGGTGTTGGTGATGGTTGAGCCACCCGTGCCCGCGTTGACCGTCGCCTGAATAAAGAGGTTCGCTGACGCACCGCTTGAGAGTGACCCAATGCCCCAGATGCCGATAAACGGATTAAATGACCCCTGCGTGGGCGTGCTACTGACATAGGTTAAGCCAGCGGGCAAGAAATCCGTGACCTGCACGCCTGTCGCGGTATCTGGACCGTTGTTAGTGACGGTGACGGTGTAATTGATGGTCGCGCCTTCTGCTGGCGTGGCGTTATCGACGATTTTGGTAACGGTGACATCCGCATTTCCGGGCAACAATTGGATCGCATCGACTTCTGAATTTTGACCGCCTGAGCAGGGTGTGCCGATGGTGCGTCCACGAATGAAGGTATATGTGCCGGACGGGGCGACAGCATCAATATCAATGGCGATGCCCGCGGCATAGGGCGGATTGCCGTAAAATTGGGGTGCGCCGGGTGCGATGGGAAAATCCGCTGGTTCAGTTGCCCCAAAACCTGCCGCGCCGAGGCTCGAATTGGCATCGACGAGATTATCACCCCAATTAAAAACATTCCACCATGGACCAGTCGCGCTGTTACCGACTTCGATGATGACGTAATCCATCAACACATTCGCACCGTTAACAAATTCATACCACACGAAGTCATAGCCGGAGTGGGTGACGATGGGTGTGGTGGTCATGTCCTTGACGAATACCTCATTGCAATCCAGCGGTAAGTTTACGCCATTAGGTGCGCCGACATTCGGTTCGCTGGTATTCTGGACGTTGACCGTGCGTGATGCAGAGTTATTTCCGGGGACGGAATCCGGTTCATTTTGAGCGAGCAAGGACGCAGTACTGGAGACACTCATATTGGCTGTGCCGTAATTGACCAGCATCTGTACAGTGAGGACGGCATTTGTCCCGCCCGCCAGCGTGCCGACATTCCACACGCCACCGACATACGTTCCCTGCCCGACGGTTTGTGATTGGAAGGTGAAGGCGGCGGGAAGCGGGAACGAGACTTGAATGCCCGTTGTGGGATTCACGCCGAGATTACTCGCCGTAATGGTGTAGCTAATCGTCATGGTTTCGTACGGCGTTGTGTCCGATACAGCGAGTTGAATTCTGGTATCTACCGGTGGCATGTTGACGGTGATATTTGCCGCGCTCGTATTGTTGCCCGCGACAGGATCAAAAAGCGCGCTGGTTCCGCTGGCGGTGTTGGTGATGGTGCTCCCGCCTGTGCCTGCGTTGACGGTTGCCTGAATAATGAGCGTGTTTGCCGCCCCATTCGCAAGCGTGCCGACATCCCAGATGCCTGTTCCGGCGGTATATGTGCCCTGCCCCGGTGTACTACTGACGAAGGTCACGCCTGCGGGGAGGAGATCATTCACGATGACGCTGGTGGCGACATCTGCGCCGTTGTTGGTCACGGTAATCAGATAATTGATCGTCCCGCCTTCGTCCGGCGTGGGGTCATCCACACTTTTCGCCACGCTAATATCGGCATTGGCGGCGGGCGTGTTAGTGGGCATAGGCGTAAATGTACTGGTTGTCGTCGGTGTTGTTGTGAAGGTCGCCGTGACAATCGGGATGGGTGTGTTGGGTGGTGGCGGCGGCGCGGATACGCTGATAATCGTGCCTGCCTGCGTCACGCCACCGGGTCCGGTCACGGTCAATACGACCGAGTAACTGCCCGCAGAAGTAAACGTATGTGATGGCGAGGCGAGTGTGCTGGTAAAGCCATCGCCGAACGTCCAGAAATAGCTGGTAATTGACCCGCTGGATAAATTCGTGAAGATCACGTTCAGCGGCGCATTGCCGGAAAGCGGATTGGCGGCGAAAACGGCAGTCGGCGGCGGGATGGCGGTCGCGGGTGGCACCGGTGTTGAAGTCGGTAGCGCCGTGCTGGTGCTGGTCACGGTTGCAGTGACGGTTGATGTTACCGTTGCAGTAACGGTGGATGTCCGCGTCGTGGTGGATGTACTGGTCGGTGTACGCGTGGCGGTGGTGGTCGCTGTACCTGTCGGTGTTGATGTTGGTGTTGCCGTCGCAGTACTGGTCGCCGTTGATGTGGCGCTAGCGGTGGTCGTCGGTGTGGATGTCGCCGTCGCGGTGGCGGTCGGTGTGATTGTCGGCGTGAGTGTTTCGGTTGCCGTTGCCGTGGTCGTCGGCGTGAGTGTTTCCGTCGCGGTGGTGCTTGCCGTTGCTGTTTGGGTGGCGGTTGGTGTTGGTGTGGCGGTTGGCGTATAGCTGGTGGTTAAATTCGGCGTTAAAGTCGCTGTGGATGTCAGGTTGGGTTGGGTTGTCAGCAGGATCGTTTCCGCGGTTGCATCGAACGCGGGTGGTGGATTGGTGAGCGCGGCGATGAGTGTTTCCGGCGCGAATGTTTCTGCAAGGCTGGTCGCGGTTTCAGCGTAGCGGGTCGCGGTTTCAGCATTTTCAAACGGCGGCGCAGTGAGCGTGTTTTCCAGCGCGATTGCCGTCACAATTTCGATGTCGATGGGCGCAAAAAGGGTACGATCCCACACTTCATAAGCGGTGGGGTCATTTTGCCCGACTCCGCGCTGAATCTGCCCGATCAGTGACCACTGTAAGCCGAGTTGCGATCCGCAGAACATGGTGCCACATAGGGTCAGCATAAAGATCACCAGCAACCAGACGAGGCGTTGCGAAGAGCGCCGCGCCGACGGTGGGGCGTTACGTTCATCTTCAGGAAAGCTGGAGGGATCGCTATTAAAATCGTTCATGGTCTGGGTTCAATGAGTCGCTTTGGTAAGCGGATCGTGACGAGTGTGCCTAATCCCGGTTGACTTTGTAACCGTATTTTACCATGATGTGTTTCAACTATTTGTTTAGATATGTATAGACCTAAGCCCATGCCACGCGTATCGGTGGGTCCGGCATCTGCGGAGCGCCCGCGATAGAGCTTTTCAAAGACTTTGTCGATCTCGTCCGGGTCAATCCCAACCCCACTATCGGCGACGGTGATAATGACATCCCGCGCATCGACATCTAAGCCGACCTCAATCCAGCCCCCTTCCAGCGTGTAGTTATAGGCATTTTTGATGATATGGACGAAAGCCTGTTCCAGATGGACTTGATCGCCATTGAGCCAGATGGTTTTGGGGTTGAGCGTTTTGATAAGTTTTAGTCCCTGCGCCTCAACACGCGGTTGTAATTCTCTCAGTAAATTATGCAGGGAGTTGGTTAAATTAAACGGTTGGAACGTCACCTCGAAGCGTTCGGATAGAATCGCGTTGACCTCAATCACCTGATCGATCATTTCGCCGAGCGTATCCAGATGTCCGAGTGTTTTGACAAGAAAGTCTTGATCCTGTGCGGTTAAACGCGCCGCCGCCATGTGCACAAGCAAATCTGCATAGCCGCGTGCCGATGTGAGCGGGGTGCGGAGTTCATGCGACAGTTGCAGGATGATCTCGTCTTTCAGGCGGTCAGATTCTACGATGGCGGTAATATCACGCAAGACCTGTACGTAGCCGAGTATCGCGCCGGTATCCAGATTTACGGGACGCGAGAGCACACTATAGTGATTGTCGTAGGCGGTGATGGTATAAGGATCACTTTGCCGTCTGAGCATGGAAAAATCCGGCGGGATGGGCGGTGCGGGATCGGCTTGCAGGCGGTTGATGAGTTCGCGGGCGGTCTCATTGCTGAGGATAGTATTGCCTTCGTTATCCAGCACGACGACGGCATCGCTGATACTACCGAGCACGGCATCACGGCGGGCGGTTTCCTGTAGCTGAAGGTTAAACAGGTCACGGATTTCTTGATTCTGGTCAAGCAGGCGATCCGTCATATGGTCAAAGGAGCGCCCAAGTTCGCCGAGTTCATCGGGCATTTGCAAGCGCACCCGCTTAGACAAATCGCCGGATTCGATGGCACGGGTGGTTTCCACCATGCGGAACACCGGACGGACAATCGAGCGTGAAATAAATACGCCGAGGACGGCAACAGCTAAGACCATGCCCCCAAAAATACCAAAAAAATCATTACGGCTTTTGGACACACGACCCGCGACAAAATCCACCGGCAGGGCGCTACTCATCACCCCGACCTGCTCACCACGCAGTTGAAACGGTGAATACATGAATTGATAGGGTGTACCGCCTACGTTGACCTCACTATCAATTTGTAACGTTTCTACATCCGATTTGATTTCTGCAACGCGTAGTGGGGTGAGCGCGAGTAAATCCTCATTTTGACCGCGAAAAGATGTATCGGTGACGTTGCCATCATCATCGTAAAGCGTCACGTTGGAGATGGATTGTTCTACCAGCAGGCGAATTAAGGTCGTGCCACGAACGCCGACCATCACCCCACCGACGACAGTGCCGGCATTATCGACAAATGCCGCGCCGAAATACAACGTGCGATCCGTCCCCTCCCCGTGAAATTCTGCAAATTTATCGCCGAATTGGTCGGGTTCACCGCTGAGGATATTTTGAACGATTGTCCAACTGCTGAGGTCAAGTAAAGGACCGGGGACATAATTGCCATTGGATTCGCTCAGGATACGATAGCTTGTCTGACCATCTGTGCCAAATACGATGAGGTCATTCACACGGTTATTGGCGGCGATGGGGAGCAAGAGCAATTCAATCGCGCTGGCATCACCTGAAAGGATGCTATCACTCACACCTTCCGTAAAGGTCATGCTTCTGAGCGTGGAGAGTTGCTGGCGCTCTATATCCGCAACCGTATTGACCGCCGTCTGAACACTATCGGCGAGTTGGTTGGCGAGGCGCTCTTGAATATTGCCCGCCACCGAACTGGTAATGACGACGGTACCAATTGCCGCAACAACGATAATCACCAGCAAAAACGGCAAGGTGATACGGGCATTGATGCGTGGATAGAGCCGTGACCACAGCGCGGATGAAACCATAAGGGTGTTAGTCCAATATTAGGCGCATGTGAACCGGATAAGCGACACTGCCGGGCACGTTTTTGGGCGTGTTCGCGCGTGCTATTATTCTAGCAGAGGTAAAATTGTACGGTGTGTATCCAGCACATGCCACGGTTTTTGCATCCATTTCAGGTTTAGCCTTTCCAGCAGATGGTTTTCCGGCTTACGGAAGGCAGAGGAAATAATGATCGGTTTGGTTGAGCCTAATTTACGGATATGCTCCGCCACGCCGATACCATCCACCTTACCCGGAACACGAATATCGAGCAAAAATAGATCAATCGTCTTTAAATGCTCGTCAATGTGTTTGATCGCAAGATCGCTATTCATAAATTGAATCAGATCAGGTTGCGGTTCTGCAACCGATAAGGAAAATCTCAAAATCTCGCATAAACTCTCTTCGTCTTCAAGATGTAAGATTAAAGACATCATTCCTCCTCATAAAGCGACGATGCGCCTCTTACACTGCTAAATCTACATGCCGCTCAAATTATTACGGTAAATTACATGATAACCTTAGCAGATTCAATTGGTAAAGTGAATGAAGGTGCGCGAAATTCATAAAGAATTGATAATTCAATGACAGCATTTTAACTTTACATTACGCATAACTAACCATAATTGTTAATTGAAGCACAAAATGAACAAGTGAGTTGTTAGATTATAGTTTGAAATGTGTCTATATGGTTAAGTATAACCTAAAAGAATTTAGCTGGCATATTATGGGCGCTAAAGTAGGGTAATCGTCAAAAACAGGCATATTCATTTTAGCGTAGGTCGGCACATCCGGTTAGGCGTATATTTTTCCCTCACACCGTAACCGTTTTCAAGCGAGAAGGCGACATGGTGAGCAACTTACCCTTTCCTCACCGGATCGCCTTTTTGCGCTTTATTGGGGCTGTGGGCTTAATCCGAATTGACGCTACCCTCGAATTCAGGGACGGGGCGGTTCGATGCTTCGGCTTCGGTTTCCGCGATGCCGTTTTCACGAATATCAGCCAGCAACCATTCCATTTCTTTAATCTCGCGGCGTTGTGCCTCGATGATGTCATCCGCGAGTTCACGGACGCGCACATCATTGATAGTGGCGCGTTCACTGGTGAGGATGGCGATGCTATGGTGCGGAATCATGGCGCTCATCCACGAAGTATCGCCGACAGTAGCTTGTGTACGGACGAGGAATAATGCACTTAAAAACACGCCAACGCTGATCGCATAAATGGCGAGATTGAGCCTCGTGTTTTTGTACATCCCCAGCATAAAACTGAGCATGATGACCGCCATCGCCGCGCCCATAATCAGCGTCATGTAAAAGCGTGTCTCGCTCCAACGGACGTGCGAAACTTCATAGGTGTTGAGATACATCAGCCCGAACATGACCACCATTGATGTAACGATCATCAGCCCGAAGCGGACATATTTAGAGTTATTTTCCTGTTCCATAAGTGCCTCCAATGACAACAGTATAAGCATGATGTCTATTGAGGGTAACCTAACCGCCAGTATGCAACATGGGGCGATAGCGTGATTTTGGGGTGGGTCAGGTGGGGCACAATATGATGAAACATAGGGTTAGATGTTCGCCTGTTTGTGGTTATTGGAGCGGTGGTTTACACGCAAAGTTTCCTTCGTATAATTTAAGCTAATGCACAGCGCAGATAGTTTTCCCTCGTTCTCGTTGCACAAACTTATAGGAGGAACCGGACGTGGTTCTCCAGCAACCGCAACACCGCAAAGCAGGTATTGTTCTTTTGTTGGTCATGGGTCTTCTGGGGATGTCGATTGTCTCCGCGCAGGAGGACGCTACAGTTACGCTGATACAAACAGCGGAATATGACATCGGTCTGGATTGTCCGGTATCATCAACACTCGACCCATCCGGCACGACGTTATGGGTTTTGATGAACACTTGTGGACAGCGCGGTTATTCACTGAAAGCGATTAATGTCGCCGATGGCACACAGGTGAATGAAAATGATTATGCCGACGCGCTGACGATACTGAACGGGGTTTATGTTGACCTGTTTATTACGCCCATCGGGTTCACGCCGACGGGTGACATCAGCATTCGCTATAACGACCCGGACACTTACGAGAGCTTCAACGTAATCGTTCCGCTGGCAAGCGATGGCGAGGTCACGGCGCAAGCAAGCGAGACTTACAGCGCACTTTTAGCACAGTATAGCGAATATCCTGAGTATTCTGTTTATAGTTCGGATCATACGCAGGTTGTGGCGAGTGGCGTAACAGGAATTTATGTTGTCGATGTGCAGTCCGAGAGCGAAATCGCCGAAATCCCGATTGAAGGGGGCGGGGATTCTGTGCTGGCATCTTTTTCAGCAGATGGCACTCACCTGCATGTGATTCAATTTAATGTTGAAGATTTTGACGATCCGGCGACGACATTGTTCATCTACGATCTGGCGGATGGGGCGGTGCTGGGGCAATATGCGATGCCGTCTTCTGCTGTGTGGGTCAGCCCGGATGAGTCATACGCGGCGGTGCAACTGTATAGTAATGATATCGGTGATCTGAGTGAGTTGATTGTCGTTGATCTGGAAACGGGTGCAAAGAGTGATGCGTCGAATTTGCTGGAAGCGCCCTTCCCCGCAACGACCTGTTTAAATAGTGGGAATGATATTCGTGATTTAAACCACACCGTTTCTGGGTATCTGAATCTGACCAGCCTCAAGTGGTTGCCTGATAGTTCCGGCATCGTCCTGACGTTGTCATATGGTGGCGAGGCTTTAAGCGGTGGTAGCCTCTGTATTTTGAATTACAGCCGTTTACGCACCTATACGGTGGGCTAAACAACCGGCGAAAAATCAGTCTGAATCCCATTCATGGCGTAGTTTGAGAATGGCGCTGTGGATCAATTGCCCGACGTGCGAAGGTTTGAGTTCGGCGCGTCGGGCGATTTCTGCGTAAAACAGTTGCTCGTTATAGCGCGGATGGATTGTGTCTTTATTTCATTTACCCCTCTACGACGATCATCAATTTCCGCGAATAGCCACGCAAATGCAGTCCCCCTTGTAAGTGCAAAATCAGCGGACGTATAATGAGCATGTAAGCGTCCACTGTTGCGGTACTTCACATTTCACCCACCCCCCAACCAGACGGATGCAAGCATAAAGCGTGTTTTGTGTTTGTAGTCGTGTTCGTAAAAAATAGCTTTTAGCCATTTGCTTTTGGCTTTAAGTTAAAAAAACACTTTTGCTAAAAGCTAAGAGCTTTCAATATTCAAGGTCTTTTATCGCAAAACGACTGTCATTCATTATCGTTTGTTGATTCTGAACTGCCGTTATATAAAGAAGAGAAGGTAAAAGTATGCCTGCGTTCGCAACCAATCCGTGCCAGAGTTGTGGGGCGTGTTGTGCACATTTTCGGGTTTCATTTTATTGGAGCGAGTCGCATCCTGAGCTTGGCGGGAGCGTGCCAGCGGAGATGACCCAGCCGTTAGACCCGTTTCGTTTGTGTATGCAAGGGACAGACCAGAAAAATCCGCGTTGTGTCGCGCTGGAAGGCGAGATCGGCACGGCGGTCAATTGTACTATTTATGAAAATCGACCCACGCCCTGTCGTGAATTCGGGATTGATTGGGTGGACGGCATGTTGATTTTCTCCGCAGAGGATTACGAACGCTGTACCCGTGCGCGGCTGGCGAAAGGGATGCCCCCTCTGCTGGACGATACCCCACAGCCCACCCTGCCCGTCCTGCCCGATTCACCCCACAGACAGGCAAGTTGAGCGCGTCGGCTGTGTTAAAATGGCGATTGACCTATTTTCAGTTTAGATATGCTGTTAACTTATCTTTGCCCATACAGCCAACCATAGCAAGAAGGCATGGCGGGGGCGCAAGCAGTGATAACGCGAGCGTTGCCGCTCTGCAAGTTGGAAATAAAGATGGGGTTTGTAAAACGACTGTCCCGTCCTTCAAGAAATGCCCAATTATGATTCGGACTTTCTCTCCCATTAACAAGAGTTGGTGTAACCCCTTCAAAATCTGAAACGACGGGATACCAATTGGACGAATACGTATCAAATATGTGATTGTCGAAGATTATATAGTTGCTACTAACTGATATTGGGCTAATCCCAGCAGATACCCTATCCAAATTAGATGTTAAGTCTAGTAATGTTTCGTTACTCAAGTCATATTGAAAAATGTCTAAGTTATTAGAGTCCACGTTATATGTTGAAAATACTAGATTTGTGTCAATCCAAAGCAGATTAGTTCCAACGGATAACTGTCTCTCATCCAAATTTGGGATCATCAATATGCTGGTATCTATGCTAACAACATGCGGTTGTAAATTTCTATCAATATAGTACGCGAAACGGGAATTCTCGTTCCAAGATGTCTTGTTTAGCGGGCTAGTACAATTATCGTAAAAAATAATATCGTCATCAATCAAGATCATTTCAGTAGATAGAAGATCAAGAAGCCATAAACTATAGTTTTCTTCCCCTACCTCGACATAGACCAACCCGTTATTGCGATCATGTGACCAATCAATAGCTCTAATAATACCTGATAATGGAGCAAATGATAAAATCTCACCCGATTCAAGGTTTAATGTCTGAACCGATGTTTCTTCAATTGATAAGTACGATAGTGTTTGTTCATCTATCCAATTCGGTATTGAGGAAAATTCACAACCATATGAATTTGTAGCGGGTGTTTCGATTATTTCTTTTGATAGATTAATTACGTCGAAAACAATCGTAAATTCTCGATATATTAAACTTACATAGCGTCCATTTGAAGACCAGCTAGCGTGTCCCATTTGAAAGTTAGGTGCAACAGAATTTATCTCTGAGAAAGTATTATTTCTAAGATCATACAATACAAAAAATTCACTATAAATGTCTCTGGTATTGGAAAATACAATTATCAGCAAATCATCGACGGGTGACCATTTCATGAACTGTATCTGTTGATCGTCATCTGGTGACCAAGCAAAATGTTCTGAAGTCTGGGTATTGAATAGGTGAAGGCTTAAATAATTGTCATCTGCTATACCGAATTGTCCGCTTGTCCAAACGAACCATGATCCACTTGGCGAGAAACCATCACCAATAATTGTTTCGTGTCCGTCAGGCAATTCATACTCAACTAGTATGGTTTTATCTTCTCCATGTACTGTTTCACTCACAAATGCAGACTCGTCAAAATCATAATAGTAAATTCTTGATTCAACGTCCTGTGCGTAGTTGAGAGTTATACTTATCAAAATGAAATAACAAATTAGCAGGATTTTGTAATGTAAACGCATTCATATTTCCTTTTGTTATCGTGAGAACCTGTTCAATACTGTCACAAGATCAAATCTGATTATACAAGACTGGTAGAACATTCCAGTATAGATTCACTCCAACAACAAGAACGCTAATCGGAACAGAGATTTTCCTTTGCTCCTTTGGTTCTTTGCGTCCCTGCGTTATGCTTTTGACAGGTTTTAATCGAAGGCGAAGGTAGGTCATGAATACACAAAATTCCGAGCGGATTTTTAGCAAGGCACAAACGTTGACCCCCGGTGGGGTGAATAGTCCGGTGCGGGCATTCGGCAGTGTGGGCGGCACGCCGCGGGTAATTAAACGGGGCGCGGGCGCGACTCTGTTCGACGTGGACGACAACGCATACATCGACTATGTGCTGTCGTGGGGACCGTTGATTCTCGGTCACGCACATCCCGCTGTGGTGGATGCTTTGAGCATGGCGCTCCAAAATGGCACGAGTTACGGCGCACCGACAGAGGTCGAAAATCAACTGGCGGAATTGGTCATCGACACCGTGCCGTCGATTGAGATGATCCGCTTTGTGAACAGTGGCACGGAAGCCTGCATGAGCGCCTTACGCCTCGCCCGTGCTTATACCGGACGCGACAAAATCATCAAATTCGCCGGAAATTATCACGGTCATGCGGATATGTTGCTGGTGCAAGCAGGGAGCGGGGTCGCCACGCTCGGATTGCCGGATTCGCCCGGTGTTCCGGCAGGTACGGCAGGAAATACGCTGACTGCTCCATATAATGATCTCGACGCGGTGCGGGCGCTATTTGAAGCCAATCCCGACCAGATCGCCGCCGCAATCGTCGAACCCATCGCCGCGAATATGGGCTTCGTCATGCCGGAAGAGGGCTATTTGCAGGGGTTAATCGACATTTGCCATGAATACGGCGCGTTGATGATCCTCGATGAAGTCATGACCGGATTTCGCGTGTCTATCGGCGGGGCGCAATCGGCGTATGACCTCGACCCGGATATTACCTGTCTCGGCAAAGTGATCGGTGGCGGATTGCCTGTCGGGGCATATGCGGGCAAGCGGGAGATCATGGCGCATGTCGCTCCGGCGGGGACGATGTATCAGGCGGGGACGTTGAGCGGAAATCCGTTGGCGATGACGGCGGGACTGGTCACGATTGAGACACTCAAGCAAGAAGGCGTTTTTGCGGGCATCGAAGCGCGGACGGTTCAGCTGACTGAGGGCATCCGTGAAGTCGCAGAGAAACACGGCGTTGCAGTGCAGGTCGGTCAGGCGGGGACGATGTTCGGCTTTTATTTTCTCAACGACGCGGGCGCGACCATCCGTGATTATGCCAGCGCGAAGCAATACGCCGATACCGCCCGTTACGGAAAAGTGTTTCATGCCATGCTAGAAAATGGCGTGTATCTCGCGCCGAGTCAATTTGAGGCGGGGTTCGTCAGTAGCGCCCACACTGAAGCCGATATTGAGCGCACGTTAGCGGCGTTCGATAGCGCGTTGGGTTAAATAGTCTGCGAACGATGCACTATAATGGAACGATTG
The DNA here is from genome assembly GCA_040219275.1 of Aggregatilineales bacterium. Classification (GTDB taxonomy): domain Bacteria; phylum Chloroflexota; class Anaerolineae; order Aggregatilineales; family Phototrophicaceae; genus JAVJSU01. The sequence goes on from JAVJSU010000060.1 coordinate 12,702, forward strand.
AGCGACCCGTATCGTCTATTGAATTAGAACTATTTTGGAGGAATGCTTATGTGTGCTTTGTATGTATTGGGCGTGATCGCATCAATTTTTGGCTTTAGCTTTCTCGGTATTTCCAGCGTGGAGACAAGCGAAGGAGCATGGACTGAATTTAGTGGAATCGCGTCGGTGTCAGCTACACCGAACATGGAAATACTCACGGTGATTGAGGCAGATCGTCAATACACATTCCCGCGTCAACCGTCTTTCGGGGCGGAGCGCGACATGATGCAAGCGGAACTCACCGGCACGTTGATCGAGGAAAATGGCTGTTTGTATGTGCAATCCGATACAGGCGGAGAGCAATATCTGATTATCTGGGCACCGGAATATTCGGTGAGTGTGCTCAATGATGCCGTCATCGTCATGGATGAGTTGGGCGCAGAGGCGGTGCGGGTCGGTCAGCAGGTCTATCTGGGCGGGGGCGAAATCTCCACAAACGCACAGGCAGATTTTGAAGCCGAGCGTGGCTTGCTCCCGATTGAAGGATGCTCCGGTCAATATTGGATTATGGGCGATGTTGCGCGTCCCGCCGGATGATGTGTTAGAGCGATTTGGCAAGATAAGGGCGACCTAGCAGGTCGCCCCTACAGAGTACGATTGAGGATTTTCGCAGTATGATCCATTCTCACCCCACCGGACACAGTTTTGAGTTTTTCGGTTGCCCTCTTGACACGAATTCGGAAATCGCGTATCATCTGGAATGAACGTTCATTCCAGACAGGGTAACACAGAGTCAATATGACCAGTAAACGTGACCAGATTTTTGATGCAACCCGTGATCTCATCTTTGAGCAGGGGTTACAGGATAGTTCAATGTCCCAGATAGCCCGCAGAGCCAACGTCGGGATGGGGACGATTTATAACTATTTTGACAGCAAGGAAGAACTGGTCTTCAGCTTATATAGTGAAATCAAGACGGCGATGGATGCCAGTATCATGAGCGGTTATGATGCGTCGCAACCTGTCGTGAAGCGCTTTTTTCATCTGTTGCGGCATGTCGTTCGTTTCGGCATCGCCCACCCGCGGGAATTCCGGCTGACGGGGCAACTGTCGATGGTACCGTATGTGCAGGAACAGGCGGGCGGGAAAGACTATGCCCTCGTAACAGCGTTCGACCAGCTATTTAAGGACGCACAGGAACAGCACCTCATCAAGGAGATGTCATCCAATGCGATTGGCTTGCTCATCCTCGGCGCAATAAACGCGCTGGTGGAGGCGCACGCGATGAAGCAGATCACGCTAGAGGAAGATTTGATCGACATGATCGTCACCGCCTGCTGGGATGCCATCAAACGCTAGCACACGCTAAAAAAATTTTCAGTCAATTTTGGAATGAATATTCATTCCAGTAACTAAGGAGTCATCAGGATGAAATGGACAGAACAGAATATTCCAGACCAAAGAGGACGTGTCGCCATCGTCACGGGAGCGAATAGTGGGATCGGCTGGGATACCGCCCGTGCGCTGGCGCAAAAAGGAGCAACTGTGATTATGGCGTGCCGTAATCTCGCCAAGGCGACCCCCGCCGCAGATGAAATTAAGGCGCTGAAACCGAAAGGTGCTGTTGTCGTTATGCAGTTGGATTTGAGCGATCTGGAGTCTGTTCACGCTTTTGCGGAGGCATTTCAGGCACAATATGATCGGCTTGATCTGCTCATCAACAACGCCGGGGTGATGGTTCCGCCCTATGGCAAAACCAAACAGGGCTTTGAGCAACAATTCGGGGTCAATCACCTTGCCCATTTCGTCCTCACCGCCCTGCTGATTGACCTGCTCAATGCCACGCCGAACGCGCGCGTTGTCACGGTGAGTAGCGGGGCGCATCGCTTCGGAACGATCAAATTTGATGATCTGCAATCGGAGAAAAGCTATCAACCGGAACGCGTTTACGGGCAAAGCAAGCTGGCGAATTTGCTGTTTACGTATGAGCTTCAGCGCCGGCTGGAAAAATCGGGGCAAGGGACGATTGCGGTAGCGGCGCATCCGGGTTGGACATCCACCAATTTGCAACAACATTCAACGCTAATTCGGGTGATGAATCCGATATTCGCACAAGACGGACCGATGGGGGCACTGCCTACCCTATACGCCGCCACCGCAACGGATGTGCAAGGCGGGGATTATTATGGTCCGGGCGGGTTGTTTGAGATGCGCGGTTATCCGAAGAAAGTCGGGTCGAGTGATCGCTCCCGTGATGAAGCGGTGGCAGAGCGTTTGTGGTCAGTCTCGGAAGACCTGACGCAGGTCAAATTTGATCTGGCTGGTGTTCGGGTATAACGGATTTATCCAGAAATTATTGCGGAGCGTATTGGCGTGCGCTCCGCATTTTGACGTTATTTTATAGCGCAAACGGGCAGAAAAAGGGCGACCTGGCAGAAAAAGGGCGACCTAGCAGGTCGCCCCTACCGAGGTTGCGCCTTATGCCATGACGGATTGTAAACACTCGACGGCTTCGCGCTCTTTGTCGTGGATGCGGAGCACCTGTTCAGCGAGGCGCTCGCGGAAGGTCATTACTTCTGTCTCGCTCATCGGAAAATCGGCGGTGACGGTCTGCTGGATGGCTTTCAGGCGCTCGTTGATTTCCAGCCGTTCGTCGGTGGATTGTGACCCATTTTCGACGTAAAGGCGGGCGCGACGGTCTAGCAAATTTTTCGTCTCTTTGAGCAGAGGCACATAGTCCGGCAGGAGCATCTCCGCCAGCGCATCCCACAACGTTTCACTCTCACGATACAACGCGGAGACACCCGTCAAATCCGGCTTATTGAGCAATTGCGCCGCCTCGTCCAGAAAATCCGCATACATCCCGCGCTCGGCAGAGTTGCCCTGCCCGTGCCGGAGCCACGTATACGCGCCGGGTTGCACGATGTCGCCCGCCAGCGCCATCCACAGGCGTTCGCCCGCCTCAAAATAACGCGCCCAACTTTGCTTATTGCGGGTATTGGTCAGCATCTTCGCCCAATGATCGAGCGCCGCCAGCCCGAAATTATTTTTTGCGCCTTTAGGTGGGGCTTCCGTGAATAAGCTGATGCACTGCCAGATGCCTTTGCTCACGGCGGGGGCGAGCCGGCTCATGTCGGGTGCATCGAGGGTCATCACGCGGAATTTGTCCTTCTTGATGATGCTCCGCGCATGGGTGAGCGTTTCCATTGGCACTGTGATGGGACTGCCGGAACGATCCGCGAGAAACGCTACGCCGTCCTCCACGCCATAGACGACCATCGGCATCATCGCCCACATATCGCGGACTTCCGAATAGGCATAATGAGGCAGGCTGAAAATATCCGCCCGGATGATGGCGGGGTGTCCACTTTCCAGCGCCTCCAGCAGATTGTCCTCGCCTTTTTTGGCGTTGGGTGTTTGGACGACTTCTCGCGGGAGGGCTAGTCGGTCATAAATTGTATCGAGCGGGTCGAAGGTGTTGCGCGTCAGCAGGGCGATATGGGGCAAAAATCCTTCGTATTCAAACGTGAAATAGCCGAAGGTGATCCCCCCGCTGATACCGAGCAATAAAGCCTCGCTGATGGGCTTGCCGGTATGCGGTGCTTTCGCGCCTTGATAAGCGAGGGCGTTGTGCAGGCTTCCGGTTTCCCAATGGCGACCCGCGAAGGCGTTGTAATTTTTGAGCATGGGCATCTACGTTTTCCTTGTTATCTATTTTTTACGTTTCGATGCCCTTATTCTATGTAAACTTTGCCCGCCTGTGGAAAAATAGTGACCTAGTAAGCACTTTTTGGGGGTGAGGGATGGGCAATGAGCAATGAGCAATGAGCAATGAGCAGTGAGCAACGAGTGGAAACCGATGTGTAAAAAGAATTTCTGTAGGGCGCGACCTGTTAGGTCGCCCTATTGTTTTAAATTTTGTGCGATAATCAGGAATATCGTGTCTGGCTATAAAGGAACGGAAAATGCAAACGCGCACGCTGTTTCGTCCGGTGGGGTTGGTGGAACTCAAGTTGATTAAAGACACGGGCTACACCTCCTTTCCGCCCAGATTGCCCGATCAGCCGATTTTCTATCCGGTGTTGAACTTTGAATATGCAGAGCAGATCGCCACGCGCTGGAATAGCACCGACGAGAAAGCCGGATACATGGGGGCGGTCACGCGCTTTGAGTTGCCCGCTGATTATCTGGCGCAATTTCCAGAGCGAACCATCGGCGGAGCGATCCACAAGGAGCTATGGGTTCCCGCCGAAGAACTCGATAATTTTAATCAGCAGATCATCGGCAAAATCGAAGTTGTCGCCGCTTATTACGATGAGCGATTTGTTGGTGAAAAGGAATGGTAGGTGTTTGAAAATGGCTGTGAGATAGGCGGATTAAAATGATGAAATTATTTTTTATTGGGATGATAGCCTCGGTAACATTGTGCGTATCAGGGCAGAACGCACCTGTTAATTTGCAGGACATTTCGGCAGAAAATATCGCACAAATCCGTGAAATTTCCCGCTTGGATGTTGACTCAAATTTAGCACTTAATGAACGCATCGTCTGGTCGCCGGATGGCGAGACATTTGCGATTGTATTTGAAGATCAAGTCTTGCTCTATAGTGCGTCAGATTTGAGTGCAGAGCCGATTGTTCTGTACCAGACACAACGAATTATCACATCCGCGACGTTCAGTACGGATTTTGAACTACTTGCTGTGTCTTCAGGTAAACCCAGCGGAAGTTATGGCGTATTGCCCCTTTTGAATGATCCAAGTGTTGCCATTATCGAGATTGATACAGGTGCGCTAGTGACCACATTTCCTACAGAACACGTCTCCAACAGTATGGCGTTTGGTGTAGATAATACTCGTTTGATCGTGGTGGATTATTATTCCTATGATTTCACCGTTTGGGATGTCCATGACGGGCAAGTCATCAGCGAATTTGAGACAAATCAATATGGTTGGGGGATCATGTTTCCTCCTACCTTTAGCGATGATGCGACCCTCCTCGCTCTGGGAGCGGGGAACACGTACAATTCACGGACCGTCTGGGATACGCAAACCGGTAAGTTGGTCGCGGAAGGTGAGTATGGTTATTCGTATGAATTGACCTTTAGTCCTGATAATGCCATACTCGCGGGAGCCAGCCGCTATGGTGGAAGCACAGAACTATGGCATTTAGACGACGACCATGAAAATCTTCATATTAACTATAACCCTTATATGATGCTGGCATCAGATTTTTCTCCCGATGGCACTATATATTCACAGATCATCCTTACACCAACTAGCGCAGACAACGGCTATGTCGTTGAATTTTTCACGCCGAACAACGGTGAAAGACTGCACCGGACGCTTGTTTCGGTAGACACTTCCTATACGATGGATATGATCTTTAGCCCCAATAGAAAATGGCTACTCATTTACGACAGAATTAATGGAATCCAATTGTGGGGCGTACCAGAAGAGGCGTGAGCATCATTCATTCACAAAACATCATAGTTCTTTTATCCTCTCCGCGTTCTCTGTGGCTCTCTGGTTCAATCCTTCCTACTTCAAACGTCACACTTACCAATCTCCTGTTTGAATTTGTATCTTAAATGTATTATCATAGCGACAATTCAACACACCAAGCAGGAGTCCATCTTATGGGACAGACCATCACGGAAAAAATCATCTCGCGCCACGCTGGAAAGTCGGTGTTTGCGGGGGAAATCGCCATCGCGCAGGTGGATGCGGTCATGGCGACGGATACGACTGCCCCGTTTGCGATTAAAGCCTTCCGCGAGATGGGCGGGACAAAATTATGGGATGCCTCCCGCGTGTCGCTGATTATTGACCATGCCGCGCCCGCCCCCAATGAGCGCATCAGCAACCTGCACAAGATGCTCCGTGATTTTTCCGCCGAGATGGGCAATCACTTTTACGATGTCGGCGAGGGCATCTGTCATCAGTTGATGGTCGAGAACGAACACGTCAGACCGGGCGATTTGTTCCTCGGCGCGGATAGCCACACGCCGACCTATGGCGCGTTGAACGCCTTCGCAACGGGGGTCGGCTCTACCGATCTCGCGGCGGTGATGCTGACCGGAAAAACATGGCTGAAAGTCCCGCAGACGCTCAAAATCGAACTCAGCGGGACGCTCCCGAAAGGCATCACGGCGAAGGATTTGATCCTGTACATCGTCGGGCAGGTAACGATTGCTGGCGCGACGTACATGGCGATTGAATTCACCGGAGAAGCCATCATCCCGATGACTTTAGCAAGCCGGATGGTGCTGGCGAATATGGCGGCGGAGATGGGCGCGAAGAATGCCAACGTGGATGCCACCGGACTGGACTTATGGTACGACTGGGAAGCGACCTTCCCCGATGCCGATGCCGAATACGCGAAAACTTTTTCGTTCGATGTCTCGAATTTACAGCCACAGGTCGCCATCCCGCACTCGCCGGATCGCGTCGTGCCGATTCAGCAGGCGCTCGGACGCAAGGTGAATCAGGCGTTTATCGGCTCGTGTACCAATGCCCGTCTGGAAGATTTACATATGGCGGCGGCAATCCTCAAGGGCAAACATATCGCCAAAGGGGTGCGTTTGTTGATCGCTCCGGCATCGAAAAAAATATTTGACACGGCGCTGAAAGATGGCACATTGGCGACCCTCTCGGATGCGGGCGCGGTGTTCATCACATCGGGGTGCGGTCCGTGCGTGGGAACGCATAATGGCGTGCCGGGCGATGGCGAGGTGATTATTTCCAGCACCAATCGCAATTTTAAGGGGCGGATGGGCAACCCGAACGCCGACATTTATCTGGGGTCTCCGGCGGTGGTGGCGGCTTCCGCATTGACAGGTGAAATCACCAATCCGGTTGATCTGTTACGCGATGAATCACTAGACTGGGAGTTGCGCTGATATGCTGACCGGAAAAGCACACGTTTATGGCGATAATATTGATACAGACCGCATCATCCCCGGCAAATACACCAAAACGCTCGACCTGAGCGACCTCGCGGCGCATGTGCTGGAAGACCTCGACCCTGAGTTTCGCTCTCGCGTGCAGGTGGGGGATATTCTGGTGGCGGGAGAAAATTTCGGCGCGGGATCATCACGGGAGCAAGCGCCGGTAGCGATCAAGGCGGCGGGCGTGTCTGTCGTCGTGGCGCGGAGTTTCGCCCGTATCTTCTATCGCAATGCCATCAATATCGGTCTGCCTGTGGTGGAAGTCCAGACGCACACGATAGAAAATGGGCATACTGTCAGCGTTGATCTGGAAGGCGGGACGGTCACCGACGAGACGACGGGCGAGACGTTCAAGGCGACGCGAATGCCACAGGTGATGATCGACATTCTCGGCGCGGGCGGGCTGGTGCCGTATCTGGTCCAACATGGGGATTATGGGTCAAATAACACGTAAAGGGCGACCTGGCAGTTCGCCCCTACGAAGGCAATATTTATGCGTAGGGATGAGTTTAGGGGATATTATTATCTACCGCTTTTATGCCACATCGGGCTGAAACCCCGATGCTAGAGTGATTTCAGAAACCCCACTGAAGTGGGCTATTTTCACAAATGTACGGGAAGAATAGCCTGCTTTAGCAGGGTTTTACACCAGCATACCCAATGGGTTTCAGCCATTGGCAGTGAATATAGCTAACCCAAAAAATGCTCAACATTTTCAAGCGAGTTCTCCTAGAATTCGACAATCCAGAATTGAGGCAAGGCGCATGACGCACCCTTATAATGAAGACTCCGGCGAACTACCGTTAAAAGGCATCCGCGTGCTGGAATTCACCCACGCGGTGATGGGTCCCGTCGCCGGATTGGTGCTTGCGGATCTCGGCGCGGAAATTATCCGCATCGAACCGACCCCACTGGGCGACCCGACGCGACGCTTAAAGGGCTTCGGCACGGGGTATTTCACATTTTTTAACCGCAACAAGAAGAGCGTCGCGGTCAACCTGAAAACCGATGCCGGACGCGAGATCGTCGATAAATTGGTACTGACTGCGGATGTGATCGTGGAGAATTTCGCCCCTGGCACAATGGAGCGCCTCGGTTATGGCTATGAGTCCGTCGCGGAGCGCAATCCCCGCTTGATTTATTGCTCGCTCAAGGGCTTCCAGAGCGGTCCGTATGAGAAACGTACCGCGCTCGATGAAGTGGTGCAGATGATGTCCGGTCTGGCGTATATGACGGGTCCTCCGGGCAGACCGTTGCGGGCGGGTGCATCGGTGATCGACATTATGGGCGGGACGTATGGCGCGATGGCGGTGCTCGTTGCGCTGATGGAACGCGTCACTACTGGACGCGGCAAATTGGTGCAAAATGGCTTATTCGAGACCGCCGCCTTCGTGATGGGTCAGCATATGGCATACGCCTCCATGACCGATGGCGAACGCATCCCGCCGATGTCTGCACGGGTGAGCGCGTGGGCGATTTACCGCACATTCGATACGTCCGATGGCGACATGGTGTTCGTGGGTGTGACGAGTGATAAGCATTGGGAGAGCTTTTGCCGCGTGTTCGGGCGGGAGGATTTATATGCCGATGCGACGCTGGCGACGAACAATCTGCGCGTGGAGGCACAGGACAGATTATTGCCGGATTTAGAGGCGATGTTTGGCGCGATGACCAAAGCGGAGATTATCGCCAAGTGTGAGGAGGCGCGTATTCCGTTTTCGCCCATCGCCCACCCCGAAGACCTGTTCGATGATCCGCAACTGAACGAAGGTGGCAGTCTGCTGGAGGTGATTTTGCCGGACGGACGCACGACCAAACTCCCGCGCTTGCCCATGCTCATTGATGGCGACGATCTCGGCTTACGGATGGAAGCGCCCAAAATCGGCGAACATGCGCGTGAAGTCCTCGCGGAACTCGGCTATGACACAGCGCAAATTGATGCTTTGTTTTCGCAGGAGGTGTTGGCTGAGGGCGAGTAGTGGTAGGAGGGGAGCTTTTGGCTGTTGGTGCCCTTTTTATGTCCAAAATCCCTTGAAAATCATATTTATAGGTAATTAAGTTCACATTATTGTTGAAGTCCCATTTCTATTTCAAAATGTTATTGCAGTACTCTATAGCTTGATTCATAATATCATCTGCTTGTTTTAGGAATTCAATCCTTTTCTGAATTGAAATTTTCATCTGTTGAGAAATTTGATTTTGTTTGCCCTCTTCCGCCTTTGGAATTAGTGTTTTCAACACGTCCGAGGATAAAATTGCAGGATAACTCGAACCTGTGGAAAACTTGCGAAATTGCTCTAGGGTTGAGGGTAGCTTAAGAACAAATTGCAGGTAATAAGGATCAATATTAGGCTTACACTTCAATACTGTAAAACCAGTAGAGCATATTTGATTGTCAAGTTCTTGAGGAATTACGGCAATTGCTCCTCTAGTTGGTCTAACTGTTGAAACTACAACATAATTTTTGTGAATAACCATTCGCGCTCTACTTGGAGCTTCCTCACCCAATAGTTCCTGAGGATTAGTTACAAGTCCACTAGAAATATCTATACTTGCAATATCAACATAGAGAAATTCTTCTTCAGGTATTTGGGAAGGATCGCGTACTTCGTTTGATACATCAGCAATATCCGATACAGTTATCAATCGATTTTCTGGATATTGCTTTATTCCTTCTGCTGGAAGATGGTAGTCGATATCATACCGCTCTTCTATCATTAATTCTTTCATAGTGCGAATGAGTGTTTTCATGTCTTTAATTTACCAACCTACCAACTTATTAAATTCATCTACAATATCATCACCCTCTGATTTTCCAGCAATTCTACCTGTGGCATCATATCCAAGTGACTCAATTTCTGCCAAATAGACAAGAGACTTGGGATTTGGGTTTTCTTCTTTATCAAGCTTTCTAAAAAAACACAAAGATGTTTGTACAGAAGCGCCAAAGGGGGCAAATGTTTCGATGGGCAGACTAATAATTGCCTTTATTTCAGCTACTTTCTCAATCCATTTCCGTACAAACTTAGCATTTTTATTTTTCAATATCCCATCTGGTAAAATAATTCCAAGCTTACCGTTTGGCTTTAAAAATTGAAAGCAACGTTCTATGGCTAGAACTTCAAGTGGTAAACGCCTCCTCCCACTACCTAATTGAAATCTCCCAAGCATATCTACAACATCACCCCGTAGAATACTACCGAAAGGGGGGTTTGTCAGAATTAAGTCGAATATCTCTGGAGAATGATTTTCATTTTCGTTAAGAGCCATGATGTCAGGATAATTTTCGAAACTAAGGAGTGCATCAACGTTTCTAATGTTTGTATGTCCATCATCATGTAACATCATATCTGCTACAGCAATACGAACCATTCTTTCTGACTTTTCAATACCATGTAAATGGAAAAACTTAAACTGATGAAGATTATAGTCAGGAGTAGTAGCTGAGAAATTTTTTGTTACGTAATCGAGACTACTTGTAAGAAAATGACCTGAACCGCAAAATGGATCCAATATAAGATCAGATGGTTTAGGTTGAGAAATCCTTACGGCAATATCTACTACTGGATCAGGTGTAAAGTATTGACCCATACCTGATCTTATAGCGGAGCTTAATACTTTTTGAAATGCTCTACCCTTGATATCCGTCGGCGAATCAATTAGAGAAAACTCTTGAAGAATTTCCACAACACGATAAAGAGCGTTATCACTAAGTCGAATAGGAGTTTTGAAAACACCTCGCGATCTTTCATAGCCTGGTATTCGTTGTGAATATACTTTTAAATCGTGATCTCGAGCTTCTTCATACAGTTGCCTAATAACGGACGAAGCTTCAGATGGACTACTGGCACCATAAACCTGAAAACGGAAAGGCGTTCCCTCAGGTTGCTCACAAGTGACTCTTTCATCATATATCTTAGTATAGAGTACCTTGGATAATTCGTCTAAAGCCTCGTCATCATGCAACCCGTCCGTATCTCGAATTTCACTATGCACATCAAATAATTTCTGTTCATAGTTTTCAGTGATTGGTCTTAACCCAGTAGAACGACTAGTCTCACCTGTATTAGTTGGCAATTCACGAACAAGTAAGGCTCTTTGTGCAATTTTTATTCCATACAATGGTATATCTGGAATATATTCAAAATCATTTGGGTCAATTTTCTTTCGGATACACTTAACGCGATCTCCATCCGTAACCATGCCTATTGTCGCAGTATGAGTAGATGCCAAATATGTTTCCAACTGTCTTTCTGCTTCAAGAAAATCTACTTCACTTACACCTCGTTTTTTAGTTTCTATATATAGGAAAGTCCTCTTCGAATTGTTTCGCAAGGATATGTCGGATTCTTTTGTAGAAGAACCCATTTTCACTGGCTCTTCTATAATGATACGTTCTCCAACCCATTCTATCGGATAATCATAAGCATCAATAAGTTCACGTAGCACCCACTGCCGAACATACTCTTCAATTTCATATTCAGCCCCATCATATTTACCGTGTTGGATTCTATAATTTTCGGATCGTAACCTAGCAATCTGTACGTCGTTGTGTGTTGCGAAAAGCCAATCGGCAGGATCAATTAAATAAAAGTCATGAATGCGAGACATAAACTACTTCTTCCAACTCGACCAAAAAATAATTATCCTATTTTACCTCAATGAGCAGATAAATATATTGGCACGGCGATAATGAAATAACAATTATCTTACCCAACATATAACCACATCTTCAAAATTAGCTTTTTGCGTCACCGCATAGACTTATCCATACTCTCAACCTCCGGCGACGTGTACAGCTATTCATGGGATTTGGTTGTAACAAAAGAATAAGCGTATGGTGAATCTTTTGTGCAAAATGACCGAAATTGGTAGTTAACCGCTTAACTATTTCACTAAAACGGGATATACTCCTCGTAGAGTTAACTTAAATTAAAGGTTTTTACGCATGAAAAAGTTTTTACTGTTCACTTTACTACTTCTTTTTACCTTCGGGACGATGACGGTGTTCGCTCAGGACGATGATTTCGTCTTTGGCGATCCCTTGCCGGACGCGCCGGAACTCGCCGCACGCGGGGACTATGGCGTGGGCGTTCGCACGATGGAAGTGGTCAATCCGGGTCAGATTGACATCAGCAACCTCAGCGAAGAAAATCCCGAAGCCACCTATGATCGCCCGCTTACGTTAGAAATCTGGTATCCGGCGATTATCCCCGATGGTAGCGAGGAAATGACCACCTATGACAGCTATTTCGGACGTGCCGACGCGGAAAATCTGGAACCGTTCAACTTTAGCGGACGTGCGTTAAGAGATGCCGAGCCGGACATGAGCATGGGTGCGTATCCGCTGGTGATCGTCTCGCACGGTTTCCCCGGCTCCCGCGTGATGATGACATACCTCACGGAAAATCTTGCATCGAAGGGCTATGTGGTCGTGTCGATTGACCATACAGAATCCACCTTTGCCGATACGGGCAATTTCTTCAGCACGTTGATGAATCGTGCGCTTGACCAGAATTTCGTGCTCAATGAAATGGCGCGGATGAGTGGCGAAGACGGTTTTGCGAATGGTCTGATTGATGCGGATAACACCGCCATTATCGGCTATTCGATGGGTGGCTACGGCGCGTTGAATTCTGCTGGCGCGGGTTATAACGCTGTTTTGCAGGGCTTCTTACCGCCGATTGAATCCCGCATGGAAGGCAACGAAGCCTATGAAGCGTCGATTGATTCGCGCATCAAGGCGATTGTCGTTTTCGCGCCGTGGGGTAATGATTTGAGCGCCTTCGGGATGCCCGGTGTTGGTTTCTGGGATGCGGAAGCACTCGGTACGATTAGCATTCCGTCGCTGTGGGTCACGGGGTCACTCGATGATGTCGCGGGATATGATGCGATTGTCGGCTTGTTCGATAGTGCGGTCAGTTCAGAGCGGTATCTGCTGACCTATGACAACGCATTGCATAACGTTGCGCCCAATCCCCCGCCGAGCAATGTGCGTAATTTTGGCGACTACGAACGCTATTCAGAACCGGCATGGGATGAACGACGCATCAACAACATCAACCAGCATTTCGTGACCGCGTTCCTGGGGCAATACCTCAAGGGTGGCGACTTCTCCGCCTATCTCAATCCGGCTGTTGAAGATGCCAATGACGGTGTGTTCAGCGTGGATGATAGCGGCAACCCCACTGCGGATAATACCTACTGGGCAGGCTTCACCCCACGTACCGCAACCGGCATGAGCCTCCGCGCAGAAACGGCTGAATAGACACTCCACTTTTTAATCATTGCGTGAGATCAAAGCCCTGCCTTGCATATCGAGGCGGGGCTTTGTTATTTGCATCTTCAGACCCCATTGAATACTTTCGCACTTTAAACTGAGTGAGACTTTTCCAGCCACCGCAATTTTATATCATGTTCGCTTGCATTGCGGCGCTCTCCTTTAAATAGGTAACGATAACGTTATTTTACATGCGTTTTCCATGATATAATTTCAGCATGGTGAAAAAAGAGAAGCTCTACACACGCATCAGAAACAACCAGAAAAATGTTCGGTTTCAAGATTTTTGCACCTTGATGGAGTATTTTGGTTTTGAATTGATACGAGTACGGGGATCACATCACCTATATCAACACATTGAAATCGACGATGTGATGAACGTATAGTCCACTAAAGAGAATTTGGCAAAAGCCTATCAGGTAAAGCAATTTTTGAAGTTGATAGATACTCATGATTTGAGTTTAGAGGGCGATTCTGATGAATAGTGAAACGCTGTACCCATATCACATTAATATATTCTATGATGCTGACGATGGGGATTACATCGCCGACGTACCGGATTTTAAGTTTATCTCCGCATTTGGTGATACGCCTCAGGACGCATTGCGCGAAGTGCTCATCGCACTAGAAATGACGATTGAAGTATATAAAGAGCAGGGAAAGCCCCTACCAGAAGCCAAGTATCGCCCTGAATACATACGGTGATTTGTAGTCTCGTGGTTGAGTAGGATTTTTCACTTCCCGTACCCTGTCTTTTGCACCACTACGCAGGCATTTCCAGCCCACCGTTTAAGAAAGCGCTTCGGACAGTATGCCGATTACGGCTGTGATAACTCCGCCAAAACCGACGATGAAATATAGTTTGCGCTTCGTTTGCCAGCTGATTCCCGGCAAAAAATCGAGTCGACCTAGCCATGTCCAATCATTGATCGCGCCCACCATATACACCACGCCAATAATCCCCATACTCATATAAAATAGCATCAATACGCACTCCGTTAGCGTCTTAAAGGGTGAACATCGTCCATAACCATTGTACACCGTCGCGCTGAAAATCCGTGTACAATATGGCATTGATGATGACCTGCTCCCACGCGGGGAGGGTTGGAGAAGAAGCGCATGAAAATTTTCATCAGTTACGCTCATGCAGACACAGCACATCTGTTACCGATCCAGCAGGCGCTAGAGATTCATGACATCTGGTTCGATCAACGCTTGTCTGTGGGGCAACAGTGGTGGGACGAGATCGAACAGCAGATCGCGCAGGCGGATTGCTTCATCTTCTTGCTATCACCGCAGTCGCTCCAATCGGAATATTGCCAGAAAGAGTTAGCGCAGGCGCTCCGCTTGAACAAACCGATTGCGCCGGTGATGATCGCCGAGATGGACATTCCCGAAAAAATCAGCAAATTTCAGGTTATTCCCGTGCTGGATGGTTTTACGTCGGAAGCCACCGTGCGCCTGCTCAACGGGCTTTTCGAGATTGAGCGCCTCGTCTTCAACCCGCTTAAGCGCATCTCGCAGAAATTTGAAGCCTCGCCCACCCTCTCGGTCACGGAATTGTATTTCGCCACGACGAACCCCCACAAATTGCAGATGTACGAACAAATTCTCGGCACGCCGTTACAATCCGCGCCGATTGAACTTGAGGACATCCAACATTATGACGCGGGTGAGGTCGCCATTGATAAGGTGAAACGCGCCTATGACGTGCTGAAAAAGCCGGTCTTTGTGGAACAATCCGCGCTGGCAATCCGTGCGTGGGGTGGCTTGCCCGGTGGCTTGACATCGGCGTTTATTGTGCCAGCGGGACTGAGCAATATCTGCAAGATGCTCCAGCCGTTCAGCGACAAATATGCTGACGCGATCTCGGCGATTGCCTTCACAGATGGTCAGCTTGTGCGGAAGTTTGTGGGCGTTGTGCCGGGTGAAATTCCGCCGGAGCCACGCGGGGGCGGATATAGCTGGAACAACATTTTCATCCCGACGGGCTTTAGCAAAACGCTGGGCGAAATGAGCGACGATGAGATGCTGTCGATTTCCAGCCGTCGCCGTGCCTTGATTGAGTTTATGCGTTTCCTGCAAATGAATTATGAAGTCAGTTAAGCACTTTATCGAAAAGAAAAAGCCTAACGCAACGTTTTTTCCGTGTGTTGATGCCAACCTACTCCGTTGGGACGAGCGAGCCTTTTGAATAATCGAAGGAGATCATCCGCGTCGGTTTGATCCGCACGAGGACAGGTTCCCACTTTTTCGCCATCTGTTGAGCATACGCCACCGCCGCATCATGATTGCCGAAATAGCGCTCGAAGATGGTCACGCGTTTGGTGACCGCATCATTGAAATCCAGCGTGGCGAGTCCGTAAATCATCACGCCTTTGTAGGGCATGTCTGGTTGGTCAACCAGAACGGTGACACGGTTATCGCGTTGCATATTCTTCACTTTATGTTGGAGGGACTGTGTGCTGACGAGGATTTCGCCGTCGCGCCACTCGTACCAGATGGGCATGGTGTGGGGTGTGCCGTCTGGATTGATGGTGCTGAGGCGTGCCAGTAAGCCGGGCTGTTGCAAAAATGCGTCGATTTCGTCGTTCGTCATGCCGGGCATCTGCGGGTACGTTTTCACTTCTTTCATGAGGAACCTTTTCTGCTCGCAAATTCAGAAATTTCATCGTAGATTATAACATCGCTTCATTTTGAGGGATAATCAGGCTGATTGGGTATGGAAAATCCGCGTCACCATCTGCCCTTGCCAGAATCGCCAAACGGGTGGATTGATTTTCTGGTGAGGTTAGCCATTTGGCGGACTGCCCCGCCCCGCTATACTCTTATGCGTGCTAACAGTTCGACCACAGTTCAGGAGATTGGCTGATGAAAATTGGTGTTGTGCAAATAGAGTCCCTCAACGGCGACATCGACGGCAATATTGCCCGCCATGCCCATTTCGTCCGGTTGGCGGCAGAACAGAACGTTGAGTTGCTCGTCTTTCCAGAATTATCCCTGACGCAATACGATGCACCCAACGCGAAGGACATGGCGACGATTGCCAGCGATCCGCGCTTTGACGAATTGCAAGCAGTCGCCGATGAAACACGCGTCACTTTTTGCGCGGGAGTGCCGCTGAAAGCTGAGGACGGGAACACCATTTCCATGCTGATTTTTCAGCCAGAAAAAGCGATGATGGTTTATACGAAACACTATTTGCACGCTGATGAAGAGCCGTTTTTCGTGGCGGGGATGGCTGATTCCGGGCTGGTCACTGTCGCCGATGAGGTCGCGTTTGCCGTCTGTTACGAAATATCTGTGGCGCAACATGCACAGGATGCCCACGAGCGGGGCGCATCGCTCTATGTTGCCAGCGTCGCCAAAACAGCGTCCGGCGTGGCGAACGCGCATGAACGCCTGAAATCCATAAGCCGCGACTATGGCATGACGGTGTTTTTATCGAATTGCATCGGTCCGGCGGATGGAAGTATCGGCGGTGGGCGCTCGGCGATCTGGAACGCGGCGGGTGAGATCATTGCGGAGATGGACGACGCGCAAGAGGGTTTTATTGTGTATGATCCGCAATTGTCGCATCTTCCGGCGGAGGTCGTTCCGGTGACGTTGATACGTTCATGATACAATGATTTGAAATGCCGTGACGGAGACAGGGTTTTGACCGTGACAGATGCACCGATCACCGAAATTATCCCGATTTATACCGATCAAGATAGCAGACTGCGCGTAGGCGGAACACGCGTCCTATTGGATTTGATCGTCCACGCGTATCATCAAGGCGAAACACCGGAACATATCGTCCAGATGTACCCCACCCTCACACCCGATCAGGTCTATCTCGCTATCGGTTACTATCTACGCCATCGTGAGACAGTTGATGCCTACATCCGCCGGATGGAGGAAGAAGCCGAGCATCTGCAACGTGTGTTGGAAAATGAATATCCGCCGACACTCACAAAGGCGGACTTATTGGCACGTCTACAGGCAAAGCGAAACAGCACATCGTAATATCGGCAAAGCCACTTACATTCCCATGACTTAATTTTAGGTGTAACAGGCACGGCAAAAGTGGATTCTTGAAGGGTAGAAGCTAATCGGCGCAGTTGCCCGCCTTGTAAACACGCCTATAATCAACTTAACATGCAAAAAATAGCATAGATGGTCAACGGGCTTCATGGAACGAATCACCAAACCGATGAGAATAGTGAGACAGCAATGGGCATTGGATGTGTTTCTTCCAATCGTCATTTTCAGCGTTACTGCGCTTGTCTCGGTCATGCTTTTGTTGATGATTCTTCCACAAGACTTTAAAGAGTTTCTGGACAAGTTGGTCTTGACGTTGATGAGTCTCAATTTGGGATTAATCGCGTTGAACCTCTATTATGTTGAGTGGCGACGACTAAGAGATTTAGAGTCTGATGGGTTGGCGGTGCGGTTATTGTTGCTCTTGAGCGTGTGGCTTATCCATAATCTTTTCTTAGTATTCCCTGTCATCATGGGTCAAGACACGCTGATCTGGAATCATCAGGCAAATAATGGAATCCCAAACCTATTGCATTATATTGCACTGATGATGATCCAATTTGTATGGGGATCGTTAAATATGCGGGCTTGGCGCTATTTCGATGAAGACACGCCAAAATTCATCCGATTAGCGGTTTATAATTCCCAGTTGGTTTTTGTCGTGTCTTTGATCCCCGTGATGCTCTGGTCTTTTACGTCACTTGTTTGTGCCTGTAGTTAAGTTGATGGAAATGCGCGTCGGTAGGCGATTTCAACCTTTTCCCACCAAAATGTGAGGACGAGTGCAAGCATAACGGCAAGCACGCCAACAATAATATTGGTGACACTGCCCGTATCCACAAAGACACTTACATCCAACCCGGTAGGCAAATCCCATTGTGGACGCTCTCTTTCAGGAGGTGTCAAATTCAACTCAGCAGTGAGCGTTGAGTCGACATTACGCACTCTACCATCCAGTGTGCTGACCACAAAGCGCTCATCGGTTTCCACATAAACGTATTGACTGTCTTCTGACCACAAGAGCAGATACCCTGACCAATCTTCCGTAAAACTGTACAGGTTTCGGGTCGTTTGTCCGTCTCTGTTTATGAGGATAACATGCTTATCCACCCCTACGGCATTACGGTGCGTACATTCCAAATGATCGTTATCAAGGATTACAACTGCAACCCACTCAGAATCCGGTGACCATACAGGAGTACGGCACAAATTTACCTGAGTGTTGCCGTTAATCATTAGTGCGTGTATCTGGCTGGTGGGCACATCGGCTAAGTGGATGCGATTCTGGTCAATAAAGAAAACCCGATCACGATCCGGTGAGATAAGAAGGTAGTTCAAATTATCGCCCAACTGGTAATGGTTCGCATAATCATCTGTGCGGGCGATAAAACTTTCACTGCGCTCCGCTTGACGATAATTAACATGAACGAGGAGACTCTCATCGTTTGAGAGCGAATACCAATACAGGTCAATGCGCTCGGATTGCAAATAAAAATTGGTGAATGCAAGGGTCATCCCGCCGAGAAAGAGCATCCAACTGACGAAGAAACGGATCATCGGGGCGAAGCGGGCAATGGTGATGTTCATGGTTTGTCTGCCATCTGTGCGTTTGACTTTACAAGACTGTATGTCCTAGTGGTTAGTCTATACCATAAGGCGGATTATCGCTTATTTCACAATTCTGTAAGTAAAGGAACTGCCCCTTGAGAGAAAAACCAGATCGCTTAGTTGCTCAAGAATGGGGCGGATTTGCTTCTCCCATTTGTAACATTGATCGGAGAGTTCATCCCTCGTCATGTCTTGCATATGCTCAATGTCCGGCAAGATTGAACATATCACATCTATATCGTCATCCCTTTTACCCTGCTTGATGAGCGAATGGAGATTATTAACAAACCAGTTGAAATTAAAACGATCTATGTCCCCAACATCCCATTCAACGATTTCGCCAGTCTCCACATGCGTTAGGCGGCAACCGGGACCATGAAGAAAATAAGCCCACTCGTTGTCTTCGCCCCAAAAACCCGTTTGGGGAATTTTCACCCAATCGTGTCTTAAGCCTTCCCACAATTCTGGCTTATCAACCGCATCAATATAGCGCAAAGTCAAATCGGGGCGTAAATCGCGCATGGCATCCAGCAAACCGATTGTCTCTGCGCGAATTTTTTGGCAAGCGATAGGGTTGTCGATTGCAACTCAGTCAGCGTACCCATATTTGGTTCTCCAATACATTTTTTTACATCCAAGAAAACGGCTTACCCCATCAGCCAGCGGGACGCGTCCAGCGCGAAGTAGGTCAGGATCATATCTGCGCCTGCCCGTTTGATGCCCGTCAGACTTTCTAGCGCGGTGCGTTGCAGATCCAGCCAGCCGTTTTGCGCCGCCGCGTGGATCATGCTGTATTCGCCGCTGACCTGATACGCCGCGATGGGCAAATTGTAAGTTGCGCGCACGCTCGCCAGAATATCGAGATAGGGCATGGCGGGCTTGACGATCAACATATCCGCGCCTTCACGCACATCAATCTCCACCTCTTTAATGGCTTCGCGGGCGTTGGCGGGATCCATTTGATAGCTGTTGCGATCCCCGAACGTCGGCGGACTTTCTGCCGCATCACGGAACGGTCCGTAAAATCCGCTGGCATATTTCGCCGCGTAGCTCATGATGCAGACGTGCGTGTGTCCGTTGGCATCCAACGCCGAGCGGATCGCGCCGACCATGCCGTCGATCATGCCAGATGGCGCGATGATGTCCGCCCCCGCTGACGCATGAACCGCCGAAGCCAGACCGAGCAAGTCCAGCGTGGGGTCGTTGAGCAGATAACCATGCGGTAGCGCCGGATTATAATGCGCGTCGTCGGGCAGGTTGATGATCCCGCAATGCCCATGATCGGTGTATTCGCAGAAGCACATATCCGAGATGACGACCATCTCCGGCAGGGCATTTTTGATCTCACGGATGGCGCGGGGCACGATGCCGTCGGGATTAGTGTTATCTGTGCCACACGCGTCTTTATGTTCGGGGATGCCGAAGAGGATCACCGCCGGAACGCCGAGCGTCCACGCCTCTTTTGCCAGCGCGACCACGCGATCCACGCTGACCTGTTTTTGTCCGGGCATGGAGGCGATGGGGCGTTCTTCATCGTCGCCATAGCGCACGAAAATCGGGTAGATAAAATCGTCCGGCGTGAGGATGGTTTCGCGCATCATACGGCGCAGGGCATCGGTGCGGCGTAATCGGCGCGGGCGGATAATCGGGTTGTCGTTTTGAGTCATGATGGTTGGTTCAATTCCACTATCGCTCGCCGGAAAGAGAAAAAAGCATAACACAAAGGCGCAAAGACACGAAGACGCAGAGACTATTATTCATGTCACGAAAAATCGGCGGGCGACCCCAATTTTTAAACCTAGAAGTGTGACCGATGTTGTCGCAACGTGCCGCCAATGGCTGAAACCCATTGGCTATGATGCCGTAAAACCCACCTAAAGGTGGCTTGTCTTCACGAATGTTTGCCTAAACGAGCCTGCTTCAGCAGGGTTTTACACAATAATTCTAGCATTGGGGTTTCAGCCCAATGCAATCTTGTCGAGCAATTTTCAATCGGATATCGCATAAATTCGATCACTATTTATCGTTACCCGAACCACCCCGCCAGCGCGTCGAGCATATCGCTGAGTGCGAAAGTATCCGGTGTGATGACCGTATGATAACCGTGACGGTGCGCGGCTTCTGCGGTGGATGATCCGATGCAGGCGACGGGCAACTCCACCGGAACAGCCCGCGGAGACAGGCGCTCGGCGAAGCGGTCTACGGTGCTGGCGCTGGTGAAAGTGATCGCGTCGATCTGCCCCGCGTCCAGCATAGCAGGCACATCCGCCCCACCCTGACCGATCACGTTGTCATAGGCGGTTGCGGTGGTCACGATAAAACCCATCTGCGCCAGACGCTTCGCTAAATCATCTGTTGCCCGCGCCGATTGTGGCAGAAAGACCCTTTCGCACGGAACTATTTTTAGCGCATTGGCGAGTGCCTCAGCCGTTTGCGGTTGCGGGATGAGCGCGACCTCCGCACCGAAAACCTCGCGCACTATTTCGGCGGTTGATGTGCCGACGGCGGCGATGTTGAGTTGTGACCAATCCGGCGAGATGCCCAGAATGTGCAGGCGTTCTGCCAGCGCATAGACGGTGTTCTGGCTGGTGATGATGAGCCAACCAAACGCGGAAAGCTCACGCAGAGCATCGTCGAGTGGGCGCGTATCCGCTGGTGGGGCGATGTCAATACACGGATACAAAATCGGCACTGCGCCCACATCGGTGATTAATCGCGCCAGAGAATCGGCTTGATGTGGTGCGCGGGTGACGACGATACGCTTACCGTTGAGGCGCATTAAATACGCCCCGCCAGCAAATTATCCGCGCCGAGTTCGAGCGCCATTTTGCCCACACGCTGACCGATTTCCACAGATTTAGAGAGCGCGTTTTCATCGTCAAATTCAAACGGAATGGCATCGTCCACGTCGATGGTATGTGAGCCATCCAGCGCGCCGACGCGTCCGTGCAAGGTCAATTCATCGTCTTTGAACTTCGCATATGCCGCCACCGGAACGGCACAGCCTCCGCCCAACGCGCTCAGGAAAACCCGCTCGGCGGTCACACAGGCGAGGGTCGGGCGATGGGTCAGCGATGCAAAACGGGTATCATCTGCGCGACATTGAACAGCCAGCGCACCCTGCCCCGGCGCGGGGAGCATCATCTCCAGCGGTAAAATTTGGGTGATTTTGTGCATCAGATTGAGGCGTTGCACACCGGCTTGCGCGAGAATGATCGCGTCGTATGCGCCGTTCGGGTCGAGTGCTTTGGCGATGCGCGTGGGGACGTTGCCGCGAATGTCAATGACCGTCAAATCATCCCGATGCGCCATGAGTTGCGATGCCCGGCGGAGACTGCTCGTGCCGATGGTCGCGCCGGAGGGTAGATCATCCAGAAGAAGCCCCGCACGGCTGATAAGCACATCGTTGACGCGGGCGCGTTCGGTCACCGCGCCGATGGTCAAGCCGGAGGGATTGTCTGTCGGTAAATCTTTCAGGCTGTGGACGGCGCAATCAATTTCGCCTGCTAAAAGTGCCGTTTCTAGCTCGGCGGTAAACACACCTTTTCCGCCGATTTGCGCCAGCGGTTGGTCGAGGATTTTATCGCCCTGCGTCGTATGCGTGACGATCTCAATATGCGCGTTGGGATACGTTTTGAGCAGGCAGTTTTTCACATAATTTGCCTGCCAGAGCGCGAGGTCACTTTTGCGCGTGCCGATGCGAATGGTCTCAGTCATACCGGTCATCATGCCCCGCTTGCAGATCATCACTAAAACCATCGACGGGCAACAGCGAGAAGAGGTCGCGCACGAGTTCGGCATAATTTTCACCGTCCCCGTTGGCGGCATGTTCGCGCAGGCTGAGCGTGGGCGCATGTAACAATTTGTTGGCGATGCGGTGCGCCATGCGTTCGATGATGGCGCGTTCAAAGTCGCTCAGGTGGGACAATCTGCTGAGGGCGAGATCAAGCTCGGTCTGGATGATCGCCTGCACATCACGGCGTAAATCACGGATGACGGGCACAATTTCCCGCGCATTAATCCACGCCATAAATCTGGCGACCTCTTCCTCTATAATAGTCTCCACAGCGCGGGTATTGGCTTTGCGCTGGGCGAGGTTGCCATCAACGACGTGTTGCAGATCGTCAATGTCGTAATAGCTGACGAGCGAAATCGCATCCGGCGAAACATCCCGCGGGACGGCAATATCCACCACCAGCAACGGCGCGGGATGAGTTGCGTGGCGTGCCTCTAGCATCCGGCGCATATCCGGCGCGTAAAGCACGGGATGAGGTGCGCCCGTCGCACAGATGACCGCATCCGCCTGCGCCAGACAGTCCCATAAACGCGACCATTCGACCACGTTCGCGCCGATATTTTGCGCGAGGGTTTGCGCGTGGGGCAAGGTACGATTGATGACCGTGACTTCAAATCCGCCGAGATCACGCGTTGCCTGCGCCGCCAATTGTGCCATTTCGCCCGCGCCGAGAATCAACACTTTTGGCTGATTGGTCGGCACGCAATTTTTGACCAACTGCGCCGCCGCATGACTGACCGAGGTGGTATAGCGGCTGATGGCGGTTTCTGTGCGGGCGCGTTTGCCTGTGTGGAGCGCCCCGCTGAACACCCGTCCGAGTAGGGTTCGGGAGGAATGGGTGGCGTTTGCCAGCGCCAGTGCATCGCCCACCTGACCGAGTATCTGCGCTTCGCCGAGGATGACGGATTCCAGACCGGAGGCGACACGAAACAGATGGCGCACCGCCCGTTCATCCTGTAAGACGACCAGATGCGGGTCGATTTCTTCCGGCGAAAAATCCCCCGCACGGCACAATTCCCGCCGGATCAAGCTCTCCGCGTGGGTGTCTTCGTCTGACTGCGTGACGGCGTAAACTTCCATGCGGTTACACGTCGAGAGCGCCACCGCCTCGGAGATGGCACTCTGCGCGCAGAGGCGTTCCAGCAGAGCGGTCAGCGCGTCGTGATTTAGAAATAGCCGTTCGCGCAATTCAACGGGCGCGGTGTGGTGGTTCATGCCGATGGAGAGTACAGCCACGGGAAGTCCTTGTTGGTTAGTTTTTAGTTTTAAGTTGTTAGTAGGGAAGCACCAACGTGTGCTTCCGGTTTAAATGCGCCATAATCCCCATCCCCTAGCCCCTTCCCCTCTTCGTAATGAAGGGGAACAAGTCTCCCCTTGCGATTTAGGAGTGTCTACGCCCGCAAGCGGGGGGGAGATTTAGAGGGGGGATTTTCTCGGTTCACTTGAAAAACATTACAGAAAATAACTTCTTCAAAACACGCTCTTAGTTTTTAGTTGTTAGTAGGGAAGCACCAACGTGTGCTTCCGGTTATCGCTCCGGGCTAAAGCCGCAGAGCTACATTATTCAAGCCGCCTCAAGGCGACTGTTTAGACGAACATCTCCTGTAAAACAGTCCCGTTTACAGGGCTTGAACACATAGACGGATGGTTTTAGCCTCCGGCGTTTCGATTATTCAGCCGCATCAACAAATTGCCAATAGCCATGCGCTTTGATCTTCTCCATGACTTCGTTTGCCATGTAATGCAAGAATAAGCCTCGAACGCTACCCGGCGCACTGTTACGATTATAAAAATCTACGCAATCGCCCACGTTCTCCAAACCATGTCGTCTCACGGCTTTAGATGCCTCATCCGACAAGTCGAGTGTCTCAATCGGGACATCATAGAGATGGTCATAGTTGTGTTCCGTCATGTCAAATTGACCTCGCGCCATGATCCCCTCCCTAAATCCCTCCCCGCTTGCGGGCGTAGACACTCCTAAATCGCAATGAGGGACTTTGTTCCGTCTTCCGTACGAAGAGGCTAGGCGATGGGGATTTTCTTCCCGAAAATTTCTATAAATCAGCCCGATAGCGAGTATGATCATAAACGAGAAAAATCACGTCCCTACAACCTATCGCTGTTATGCCGTGTTTATTTTATCGTAGGAAAGCGGTGATGGGTACGTCAGTTATGGTGGTGGGTCTTAAAATGGCAAAAGTTTGATCGGGGGGCGCAAAATTGAGGGAATCTGCCAAAAAAAGCTAATGACTCCGGTGACTCAAAGTGATTCTGTTGAATATTACCGGAAACATATGCGATTCGTTTGCGATTCAATAGAAAACCGTATATACTAAATTTTAGTTTCGCAAAAGACGCATTTTAACAAGTCCTATTAAAACAGAAAAGCGAGCCGTTAAGCTCGCCTTCCTGCGATGACACCCGCGCCAACGGGTTAATCAATGGAAGCGTGCAACACGCGTCAACGTGCGTGCACTGGAACGATTACTCGTTCCGCATTCACACCCCAATTTTTAGACGATTTTGGGACGGGCATGAATGCTTATTTACAAACGTAAGTATAGCATACATCAGCGTCTTTCCAAAATCGGAGGGCGCTTTTTTGTTTAAGAATTGTTTAGGAAATTTGAAAAAAGTAAGATCGTCTTAATGAAACGACCATATTGACACGGTTTGAAGGGAAAACGCATGACGGTTTATCATCTGGCACAGCTTAACCATGCGCGCATGATCGCCCCGACGGATGACCCGCGGGTGGCGGATTTCATGAACGCACTGGACGAAATCAACGCATTGGCAGAAGTAAGCGCGGGTTTTGTGTGGCGGTTGGTGGGTGAAGGCAACAATGCGACGGATATTCATTTCTTTGAGGATCCGCAACTTCTGGTCAATATGTCCGTGTGGGAAAGCGTGGAATCGCTCTATAAATATGCGTACAAGAGTAAACACGCGGACTATTTTGCACGGCGGCGGGAGTGGTTCACCCGTCCGGAAAAACCGTCCCCGGTCTTGTGGTGGGTGCCAGCCAAACACACCCCTACACTAGCGGAGGCATTAGCGCGAGTTGACCATCTCGCTGAACACGGTCCAACACCGCACGCGTTTAACTTCAAAAAGACGTTCACGGTGGAAGAACTATTGGCGCTGAGCGAGCCACAAGAGGCGAACGAAGCATAGCTACAAGGTAAAGTAGGACACGCTTGATGATGTTGATGCTGTTTAACGTGTGAATAAAAGCTCCCTTCCCTAAATCCCCCTTCTAAGCATTGGGGAAGAGGTTAGGGGATGGGGAGAAAGTTTTTTAACCGAAAACAGTATTTCACAGAATTAGGCATTAGGCAGGAAGAAAGGAAAAACAGCATGACCTGACGATGAGACTGATTTTTTAACTTTTGCGGGGATGGTGCCGTTATAAGCGGACTGCATCTTTTGGTGAAGATGCAAAGAGTGAACAGCCCATAGAATGCAAAAGAGTTTTCCTAATAGTTTGGCGACTAGCAAAGGAAAACTCAACGATTTGCACAGGCTTCCACAAAAAGGGAGTGCCTGAGGTATTCAATTTGTCTAGAAGTAGAATACCAAATTATGGGCATAAGCGCAAGTGTTTTGGTCAAGTAATTTCTTAAGTGTTGATGAATATGGAGATATTGGGCGGATTTTAGCAAACACATCAGGCAAATTGGCGCGTTCTGGCGATGCGCTGATGCCGATATTTTCGGGAATGCGTGTGGGTACGTGGTGGGGTGAGTTGCCACCACAGAGGTTGGATTATAGGGTAGGTTTAGGTATTTAATTATTTTGTCGAATTTGTTCCACATTGGGCTAAAACCCCAATGCTACGAAGATTTTAGAAACCCCACTCAAGTGGGCTATTCTCACAAATGAACTGGAAGATTAGCCTGCTTCAACAGGGTTTTACATCAGTGTAGCCAATGGGTTTCAGCCATTGGCGGTAAAGGTAAGAATTCGACTAAAAAACCTACCCTTGAAAGCCCCCTACCTCACCGCACCGAAAAATGTCTGCGTAGTCTGTGTTTTCTAAGTCGTTCAATAGCCATCAACGGGCATAAAAAGCCGTTCATCATGTTAAGGAAAAATCGAGCCAAAATGTGGAGCATTTGGCTCACATTCACCCCCTCAATTGTGATACGCTGATATATTCGCACAAATGTTCTACCCTTGAGGGAAGGTTTGACCATGATGAATTCACAGCCCATCGCCAGCACCAAACGCGCTTATCGTGATTTGCAGGATTACGCCAGCGCACACGGCATTCCAGCGGAGGCACTCACGCAATCTGGCTGGACGTTAACGCACTATCAAAATCGCCCTGCGCTACGCTTCGCCACCCAGACGGGCGCACGCTATCGCTTTCTGGACGGACGCAAACCCGTCTATATCAATCCGCGTGGTTATCAACGTTGCTGGTATTTGCTGAAGGCGGCGGCGGGACGGGCAAAATCCAGCGGACAGGCGCTGATTTTGTGCAACGGAGAAGCCAGCACCATCGCGGGACAGGCGCACGGATTAGCCGCGACAGCCATCACCGGAGGCGAGAAACAACGCCTGCCAGAAAACCTGCTGATGCAACTCATCCAGACCTACCCGCCCACCAATGAACATAAAAATGCACATAAAATTCTGGTGGCGCTGGATTGCGATACCGCTGGACGGACTGCCGCCGCGGGCATCACGACACAATTGCGCGAGGCGGGGTATGCGGTGGACGCGCTGGATTTAGGGCTGGATGACGGTGGTGATCTGGCGGATTTCTGTAAGCTCAACGCGGGCGCAAGGTTGCTAGACCAATTGCACGCCCTGCCGAAATTGCCAATTGCCGATTTGCTCCCGACGAAGCCCAACACCCAACGGCTTGATCTGCCCCGCTTCACACTGAATGCGCTCGCGCCGCCTGCGGTCAATTTTGCGCCGAGAGAGATCAGCGCATCCCGCCAACACGAAAGCGCACAGTCGATTTATGAGCGCGTACTCGCCGAGGTCATGCGCCGACTGGATGTGAGTCATCTGCGGACGAATGGCGATGGCTGGACGACCAAACGCATCCCCAATCCGTTCGTCAATCACGAGCACGATCATCGCGCCCCGGCGTGTGTCTTTAACGTGGAATCCGGCACGCTTTACGATCATAAAGGCGGGCATAGCTATACGTTGCGCGAATTGGCGGAACTGCTGAACATCGAGTATCCATCGCATGAGCGCAAAACTACTATAAAGGAAGAGACCCAAAATTCCTCTGCATTTTCCCTCATGAACACGGGGAAAAATAACCTGCAAGTTGATGTGCAAACCAGCACCCTCGCCGATGCCGATTTGACGCTATTTACAGCGGGCGTACCGGATGCGTGGCGGGCGGCTGTCGCGGCGTATCTGCCCAAGCCGTGTGTCGCTCTGCTGGAACGGTTGAACGCGGCGTTTGTTAATAAACAGCTTGATCCGCAACATTTCAGCGTGCCGGATGTGAAGGCGCTTAATGAGTCGCTCGGATGGGAACTCACTCGCGGGACGGTCGAGCGCGGGTTTGAGGGGCTGGTCGGGGTGTTTTTCACAGAATTAGACCCTGTAAACTCCAATTTAGTCTCGCAATCTGTGGAAAATGTCGAAAATGCAAAATCCGGTGGCAGACCGCGCCTCGTGTATCGTTTGCTGGAGTATGCCGACGTGCGCGACAATTTGCTGGCGTATGCCGCCCCGCGCATCGTGGAGAAATTTCATCCGATTGGCGATGATGGTAACGAAGCCGTACTTGCCCGTTTGACCGCTAAAATGATGGACGCAATCGGCGTAAAAGTCAGCACGAAAACGCTGGATGTCGCGCTGGAACGGGCGTATCAGGCGCAGGGTGAGCGTGGTTTGCAGGCGCATCGGCGGGCATGGCGTGAATATCAGCTTTTGGTCGCGTCGCTGGCAGATCATCGGAGTGTGGATTTGCCGGAAGGCGTGCCGTTCACCAATCGGCGCGATTTTGATGCCCTGCTCACCCGCGCCCATGCGGAAGTCAATCCACAACGAAGCCGGAGACAGATCGCCCGTGCAATCGGTGTGAGCGCACAGCAGGTCAGCACCGTGCTCAAACGGGCGGGCATCGAGAACGATCCGCAATTTGAAGTGCTGGCGATTAATCCCGCCGAAGACACCCGGACGCAAATCCAGAACATGGCGTATTCGGCGCGGGGATGGGTGCGCGAGATCGTGTTGACTGCCGATGATGGGGTGCGTTATTTGACGTATGATCCGATCCGCACGCCTGCCCTGATCGACGGCGCGATGATGGCGGGCGCGAAAGTCGATGTGCGCTTGCAGGTTGCCAGTAAACAGCGCATCGTGCGCGAGAGTGCTCTGCCCGTTCCGCTAGAAAAATCTGTGGAAAAGTCACGCACGGACATTGTTACAATCGGTGAAACAATGCACATCGAGACCCCGAAATCCACCCAGAAACGGGCAAAAGTCGCCAACCGTGAACCCTTTACGGGCACATCGTTTGATCCGGTGTGGGTGCGCGGGCAAATCTGGCTGGCGCTGGGGTTGCTCGGCTGGTGTGTGGCGGGTGAAGATGGTCTGCATAATCCGCACACGGGCGAAATGGTTACACGGGCGGAGAGCGATATTCAGCTGGTGCAGGCAATGCTCGGTCAGCGCGTGGACTTGCATGATGATTTGCTGGCGTTCGCACGGGATGAATTGAATGCGATGGTGTGAGGGTAGCTTGTAGCTGTTGGCTATTTGCTGCTCTGTTGCAAAGTGCCGCCGATGGCTCAAACCCATCGGCTAACTATAGTGTAAAACCCTGCTGAAGCAGGCTATTCTTCCCGTACATTTGTGAAAACAGCCCACTTCAGTGGGGTTTCGAAAATCATTCTAGCATTGGGGTTTCAGCCCAATGCGATTTTG
>JAVJSU010000061.1:0-351718 GCA_040219275.1 Aggregatilineales bacterium
AAACGACTGCGCCATTTACCATAATTTCTAGAGCTGAACATTGGGGGTCTCCTCCAGGCTGTTTTGTGAGAAATTCAACCTTACCAGAGACTTCCTTTTGTTCAACTCGCTCATTTGTTCAGTGTACGGTTGCTAGTAAAAAGGTAACTTTCATGACCGCAAAATTGATCCACAACGGCACTCTCATTGACGGCAACGGTGGCGACCCGATTGCGAACGGCGCGGTACTCATCACCGATGGACGCATCGAAGCGGTTGGGCAACTCCATACGCTCGAAATTCCAGCGGATGTTGAGAAAATTGATGCCTACGGCGGAACGATTTTGCCCGGACTGATCGATTCGCATGTGCATATGATGTTTGAGATCAGCAATATGGCGGAACGGCGCAACCAACCGTTTTCGCTCGGCTTTTATAAGGCGATGGCATTTATGCAAAACACCATCAACGCGGGCATCACCACCGTGCGCGACGCGGGCGGCGCGGATTTAGGCGTAAAGCAGGCGATTGAGCAGGGCTTGGTCGTCGGTCCGCGTATGCAAATCAGCATCACACCGCTGGGAATCACAGGCGGGCATACCGATGGCTGGTTGCCTTCCGGTGGCTCCAATAAATTATTCCAGTCCTATCCGGGCAATCCCGATGGCATTTGCGACGGCGTGGAGGAAGTCCGCAAGAAGGTGCGCGAGGTGTTGCGTGCCGGTGCGGAAGTCATCAAGGTGTGCTCGACAGGTGGCGTACTCAGCCCGACGGATCACCCTGAATTCACGCAATTCTCGCCGGAAGAACTCGCCGTCATGGTGCAGGAGGGGCATTATCGACGGGGCGTAAAAGTTATGTCCCACGCGCAGGGCACGGAAGGCATCAAAAACGCGGTGCTAGCGGGCATCCATAGTATTGAGCATGGCATTTATCTGGATGACGACGTGATTGACCTGATGCTCGAACACGGGACATTCCTCGTGCCGACCTTACTCGCGCCGATTGCAGTCGTCGAGATCGGCGAGGAAACAGGTAACATGCCGGATTATGCCTTGCGGAAAGCACGCGAAGTTATCGAAGCGCACGGCGAGAGCATCAGCAAAGCCTACAAAGCAGGCGTGACAATTTCGATGGGGACGGACGCGGGCGTGATGCCACACGGCACAAATCTGCGCGAACTTGGCTTGATGTGCCAATGCGGGATGACCGCGATGGAAGCCCTCGTCGCCACCACGCGTACCGCCGCCGAATGTCTGGGCTGGCAAGATCGCGTCGGGACGTTAAACGCGGGCAAATTCGCCGATGTCGTCATCACCAAAACCGACCCGCTCAAGGACATTCGCTCGCTGGAAAACAACGATAACATCGTGCTCGTCATGAAAGGTGGCGACGTACTCAAGGATATTCGTGGCGAACGCATCTTGTAACGCAAACCAAACCTGCCCCTTCCCTCATTACGGGCGTAGACATGCCTTAATCTTTGGGAAGGGGTCGAAATTTACGCTTACTCCACAGGCTCACCATACACGGCGATTTCGTCGATGCCGGTGTTGCCACCACTGCTAGAGACCACATCCAACCGCAGACTCTCCGCCACAATATCAACGTCCAGCGTGACGAGTTCGCGGTCTTGCGGCAAGTCATAGGGACCGTAGACCGTGCCATCATCGCTGGTCAGGGTGAAGGCGAAAATCTGCGAAGTGCCATCGCTCATCAGGCGCGTCTGGAATTCAACCGTGTTGATCTGATAGCGTCCGTCCAGCGCGACCTCAAACCACGCATTGTCGCCGTCGCCATCGCTCGCCCATGCCGTGTTCAGATTGCCGTCGAAGGCGCTCAGGATGCCCCAGCGTTCATCGTTTTCTGCCCCGCCAAAATTGCTACTTACACCGAGCACCTCCGCGCCACGATCCGGCGAAAGCAAATTTTCCGGCGGAGTCGCGTTTTCTGCTGGCGTGCGGAAGGTCATCAATTCGCTGACGTAGAAAGTACCGTTTACGTCTGAGCCTTGCAGACGATAGAAATACTCGGTGTCCGGCTCAAGATCGAGCATCAGCGGGTTGTGCTCGATGATCGTCGCGCCGTCCATGTTGGCATCCACCGAGGCGAACCCGAAATCCGGCGATGTGCCATACAGCAGGGTACACGCCAGCGGA
Organism: Aggregatilineales bacterium; assembly: GCA_040219275.1. Classification (GTDB taxonomy): domain Bacteria; phylum Chloroflexota; class Anaerolineae; order Aggregatilineales; family Phototrophicaceae; genus JAVJSU01. The sequence goes on from JAVJSU010000061.1 coordinate 2,139, forward strand.
ATCGTCCCCACGAAATTGACGCGGGCGGAATCATCCTGTAAATCCAGCAATTGCGCGGGCGATTCGGTCACGGCTTCCAGCGGCAACACCGTTACACCGCGTTCGTTGAGCAAAGCGAGCATATCGTCGTCGTTGGGGTCGCCGTCATCCTGCGCTGAAATGGCAAACGCCGCGCCAATCATGACGAGCATGATAAGAACGAGGGGGAGCAAAGTAAATTTTTTCATGGGAACTCCTATTAAACGTCAGTTCTGGATAAGCAAACGATCATAAATGACAGTCATTTTGCGGCAAAATACCTTGACTATCTTTAGCTCTTGGCTCTTAGCTTTTAGCAAAAGCATTGTTTTTTCAAACTAAAAGCCAAAAGCTAACGGCTAAAAGCTAATTTTCACAAATGTTCACCTTAAACAGAATTCAGGTGATTTATGGTGATTTACGCATGATCCGAATCCTAGCGCACAAACGTTACACGCAGATTAATCGCTCCCGCGCTGACACACCGCGCTAACCTCTGCTATACTCATGCACGTTATTATCGTCAGCGAAAGTAGTCCGCCAATGAGTGCACGATTACGCCTATTTGTGATCTTTCTGGGCGCATTACTGGTATTAGCCACCTATACCTTCCCGCGCTGGAAAGTCTTTTTTGAGCAAACCCAAACGGAAGAGAGCTTCCCCGGTCTGGTGGAGGAGCTTCAGCCTGTCTATCGTGAATTGCCGGGGAATGATCGGCGCTTGTATCTGATGATGCGGCAGGAAAATCCAGAAATGGCGCTGGCGATGTTACGCGCACGGATTGCGGGCGATGTGGTCGTCTCCGAAGAAGGGCAAACCCGCCCCGATGTGGCAACGGCGGTTGTCGTGCGGCGCGGGACGTTCGTGGAGCTTGACCCCGATAATGATTTGTTGAATGATTTGCTCCTCGATCCCGAATTTATCTCGCCCTATCAGCTTGACCTGTGGACGAGCGAGGGTGACATCATCATTTATCAATATCCTGATAGCCGTAAGCTGATCTGGATGACCGATTTCGTCGTCTCGGCGGGACCGGATTTGAGGGTGGCGCTGGTACGGTCACCCCTCCCGTTGACGTTCGACGATATGGGTGCGGATTTTGTGGACTTCCCGCTACAGGGCAATATTGGCGATCAAGGGTTCATCGTCGGCGCAGATATTGACATCACCCAATTCAACAGCATCGTCATCTATGATGCCACATGGCAGGTCATTTTCGCCGTCGCATTGATTTAGATGATCTAGGCGGAGATGGAAGCGATAAAAGTTCACCGGACGCGGATGCTCTGTAGGGATGACCCAACGTGGTCATCCGCCTATTTTCGTTATGTGACTAATTTTCTGACCTGCATTAGACGAGTTTACAACGCTTTTTAGCCGATGAGTTTGGTTGCGCCATCAGCACTTAAAATTACCCATCACCACAAAATCCTCCCACATTTCACCCACAAAACACCAGACTATAACCGTTTTCCAATCAAAACCGAATCGAAAACAGATAGAATTTATGTTCTAAGTCGTGTTAAGATATAGACCGTTTGTTTTTTGTTACAAGAAAAAGAAGCAACAAGCAACGAGTGAAAAGCAATGAGTAGAAAGATGGTCGATGCAAGTAACCATTGTAGGGCGCGACCTGCTAGGTTTGAAAAACCCGGTCGCCCTTTACGGTAAATGATGCTTAGAAAGTGAAAATGTAAAACAGAAATTACAGCAAACAGTCAAAAAGTGGAGCATGGAGCATATGTCAGCAAAAAAAGCAGTCAAATTAAGTTACATCGAACGCAAGTTGGCGCACCAACCGAGTGTGCTGGCGGTCTATGAATTTATTCGTGATTATATTGAGGAGTTCAACTTCGCCCCCACCCAGCGCGAGGTTGCCGAAGGATGCTTGTTGACTCGCGGGACGATTGTGCGCTATCTGGATCGTCTGGAAGCGTTGGGAGTCCTCACCCGCGAAATGGGCAAAGCACGGAGCATCACGCTAATCGACGACCACCGTCTTTAAAACGGTTCCGTTCGTCCGGCGTGATAGACGAAAAACGCGCGATAAGCTCAATCTATCGCGCGTTTTTTAGATTCGCTCCGCCCACGCATCTCCGTAGGACACGACTTATTAGGATCGTCCTTATGAAAATGAAAACATAACACAGAGACTTTTATCTCGCATTCTCTGTGTCCTTTGTGCCTCTGTGGTTCAATGCTTTTACGATGCCATATTATGCAAAGTCGATCCTCACGTTGCCGGAATTTGCCGCGTTCCATGCGATTGCCGTAGCGATGACGGTATCATCATGTGCACCGGGCGGGGCATTATACCGCAATCCCCCTTCGCTCAGGCGTTCCGCTTCGTAGGAGGCAAGTTCGCCCAGCAAAACTGGATCAGGCAACAGGGCGATGTCGCGCCGTTCGATTGCCAGCGACAGGCTTTCAATCAACGGGCGTTTGGAGCGCGAAGTCGTCATGAAGGCGCGCACGGGCAAGCCTTCATTCTGGAGCGCCTCGATATTCACCGTGCCGATGCTGTTGGCTTCCGCTAAAATCACTTCCGGCGACCATGTTTCAACCAGCGCCCGCAACCGTCCCCGCTGGAGCGACCAGCCAATCTGATTAAAACGATCCAGCGCGACCATCACACCGCTATCCGCTTCGATGACAACGACGGCGGTATAATCATTCTCGCGTCCCCAATCCACACCCATGACATAACGCCCGCGTGCATCCGGCACAGCAAATTGTGGCGCGGTGGCGGCTTCATGCACCCCACGAAAGACCTGCCCGGCATCGTCGCCGAATTCCGCCAGATATTCCTCCCGGAAGATACGATCCGGTGTGTTGCGGCGAATCGAGTCTATCTCGTCAGGCTCAATTAGCGGATTGTCATACGACGTAAAACGGAACGATTGCCATGAGGGTTCTGCGGGATCATTGCCAATTTTGAACACCTCCCAGAACCAATTGCGCCCATATGGTGTAGACAAAAAAAGCGCCTTGCCGCGTCTGTCTAAGAGCATGGGGCGCACTATAGTGTTCCACACATCCGGAGCCATAAACGCCGCCTCGTCTAAGATAGCGTAATCCAGCCCCGCACCGCGCAGATTATCCGGGCTGTGCGTACTGCGAATCGCCAGCACGCCCCCGTTCTGAAAGTCGATGCGATGCTCCGTTTCGCTGATCTGTATGTGATCGACTGTCCGCAGAAAGATTTTCAGGTCGCGCCAGACTTGCATCGCCATCTGATAGGTCGGCGCGAGCCACCAGCACACCTTCCCGTTCATAGCTTCCTGCACGGCGATCATCTTCCCGATCTCCGTCTTGCCAAAGCGCCTGCCGCACGCCACGACCTTGTATCGCTGTGGGCTGGTCAGGATCTCCTCTTGCCCAGAGTGGGGTGCTATGAATTGAACCATCGGGGTCTTTGTACTCAACACGAATCACCTGTTCACTCGTTTGGTCGTCTAATTGCGAAAGATGTTCCTCAATTTTCAAAAAGCGATCAATCACCGTACCGAGCGCCGAGGTCAACTGATTCAGTGGCGCACCGTCTATCGCACCGTCGATGGCTTGTGCTAAATGCAGGGCGCTCTGTGCGAGTTGCAAATGTAAATCCTGTACGTTTTCGTGCAAGTGTTCCATCTGTTGCGCCCGTTGCGCTTGCGCCCATTTTTTGAGCGTCGGCACACGGATTCCCGTTTCGGCGCTGGTCGTCTGAAAATCACCCTTGTTGAGATTCAGGTTATCGAGCGCGGCGCGTTTGTCCTCTTCGGTATACGGCATGGCTAGAATGTCCTTAATTTACGTTGAATGGGAGTAAGAAATGAGTAAAAGATAAAAGATGTTAGATAGATGAAAGACGATAGATAGAAATTGTTGTAAGGCGCGACCTGCTTGAAAATTGATAAAATAAATAGAGAACATTCGACGGAGGCTAAAGCCATCCGTCTAGGCAGTTCAACCCCCATAAATGGGACTAATTAGCGTCTATCAAGCGAAATAGTCACCTTCAGGTGGCTTGATGATCTAGCTCTGTGGCTTTAGCCCGGAGCGATGTCAGATAGCAAGTTCTCGGATCAAATATTAAATCATCATAAGGTGAGCATAGCCGATGGGTTTGTTTGTGCCATTGGCGGATATTTCTTCGCACGTCTCTAATTTCTAGCATCTAAAATCTAATCTCTATCATCTGTGTGTTTCCACGTTCGCAAGGAAGGTGAGCGTTGTAGAGCGTTCACCCTCCCCGCCGGTTCGCAACCGTCCAACGTGTGTGCGCTTTGCACATCAGCGATGACCTTCCCCCGCTTTACTGACAGAACTCGCCCTCCGGCTGTGTGGCGGCGCTCGCTGAAAGTTGTTTCAAGCCCGCGCCTGTCATTGGAGATCGGTCATCGCTTATTGATCTTAGAATAGCACAGGTGTTCGCATTAAATCGAGCCAAATGCTCCGCCAAAAGGACTCAATATATTGAGTGGGCGATCTGGAACGTGCTTGACAATCGAAGCGACTTATTGTAATTTACGCAAAAGTTAATTAACTAATTGGTAAAATAAAAAGCGATGACCGATAATGATACACTGAGTACGATTTTTTCTGCGCTGGCAGACCCCACCCGACGCGCGATCCTGTCGCGTCTGGCGGAGGGCGAGGCAACCGTCAACGAATTGGCGGAACCGTTCGAGACGAAGATGACCCTACCGGCGATTTCTAAGCATCTGAAGGTGTTACAAAATGCCGGACTCATCACACGGAGCAGAGACGCACAATGGAGACCCTGTAAGCTGGAGGCGACTCCGCTGAAAGATGTGTCGCATTGGGTGGAGCAATATCGTCATATCTGGGAACAGCGATTCGATCAAATGGACGCGTATCTAGGGGAGTTGCAGGCAAAGACGAAACAGGAAGAGGATCCTGATGCAGAAGCATGATGCGAGGCGTTCAAATAACGTCAGTTGAGGATATGTAAAGTCTCGAAGTTTTTAAAAATTCCTCTGCGTCATTGCGTTATGCTTTTTCCAGGTTTTTAGTCCAGATGCCGTAACGTCCGGCGTGCATCTAATGCCCCGACAGACGCGCCGGTTAGCAGATGGTCAACGGCGCGTTCTGCTGTGCCTGCGCCGAATGCCAGCCCGTGTCCGGTGAAGCCCACCGCAAAGCCAATATCGGGCTTATCCGGCAATGTACCGACCAGCGGGATTTTATCCGGCGTGAAGCCCATAATGCCCGACCAGCGCCGCGCCACCGGAGCGGTCACTTCCGGGAAGAAGCGCGTCAGGTAATTATCCAGCGCGCCCTGAACCTCCGGCGTGGTGCGATCTTCGGTGGTGTCGTTCTCTAGCGGTTTATAATTTTTGCGCCCGCCGCCGATCAGCAGGCGATTGTCGAACGTCATGCGATAATACATATAGCCGTAATCGCTATAGCCACAGGTATTCAGCAAGGGCGTTTCGAGCGGTTCGGTGACGAGGCATTGCGCCCGCGTCGGCACGACCTTCCCCGCAAAAAAGGGGTCGATGCGCGGCGAATAGGCATTCGTACACAGCAGAACTTTGCGGGCATGGAAAATCACCCGATGCGTATAGACTGTTACGCCCTGTGCCGTCTGCTCATAGCCGTATAGCTCGTTGTTGGCGATGAGTTCCGCGCCACTTTGCTGGCACACCGCCCGCGCCAATTCATAAGGCTGAACAGCACAATCCCACGGTTGCTCGATGGCGGCGAAATAGCCCCGTCCGAGCGGGTCATGATCGTGATAGATCACCTCGATCCCATCGGCGTGGAGCGCATCCGCAGACAGGCGCAATTCTTCGGCTTCTTCGGCGCTTTCCGCGAGGAGCATCGACCCGCAACGGTCTAATTTGACGTTGCCTTTCGCCGCGAAATCCTGCCAATAGCCGTGCGTTGTTTTGGAGAGCGCCCACAATTCGCGCACAGTGTTATGCCCGTAGTGCTCGATGGCGCGGTTGTAATAGGTATCCAATCCGGTAATCATGAATCCGGCATTGCGCCCGCTCGCACCGAGTCCCACGTCGCGCATCTCGGTGATGACGACCTCGCGCCCTGCTTGCGCCGCGAAGTATGCCGCAGAACAGCCCACAATCCCCGCGCCGACGATGAGCACATCTACATCACGATGCGGTTGCGTGCCGTCTGCCTGCCAATGAGAAATGGTCATAAGAGTCTGTACTTTTCTAAAGTAAATATCACGGACAGTATGCCTCTAAATTCCAAATTTCGCACCTGATTGTGTGGGGTATGAGCACGATGGATTCGCACAAACTGCCACCGCCACGATAATTTTTTTCTGCCAATGTGCCACTCTTTGAGGGGAAAACGCATGGCGGTGATGGCAGAAATCGCCAATGTTGTGCCAGGTGGGGTGGGATGTGTGCTATTTGTCGCCGAACGTGCACCCGATGTTGACTCCGTGATGGGTTGAAAGATGGCTTACATTACGTTGACGATACAGTGTAGCACAGATGTTCTCATCGTGCGGTTAGAAGTTGCAAACGATTCAAGTTGAGGGGATTTGTCGACAAGAACAAGAAAAAGCATAACGCAGAGACGAAGGGACACAAAGCTATAATTAGAAATCGATACAGTCTATTTTTTCCCAATGTTCTACAGCATTTGTAATCAACTCTGTTAGCTTGTCAATTCGGAAAAGAACATCCCTGATTTGGTTGGAATCCCGATTTGTTTCAACTTTCTGATGAAATTGCTTTAAGATGTTTAATTCCGCACATAATTCAATCGCCTTACCTACATCATCAATCCAGAGTCCGGTAAAAATCGCAGGTATGAGCTTCAAGGATAACTCCTTGCTAGGTGTCTCCCAAAACTTGACAAATGTACCGGCAGCTGCAACAGGCATAGTGATAGGTTTTTGGTTTTCATTCTTATAGTATATCCCTACGATTATAGACATTTAATCTCCTCTATCCACTCACTAAGGAAACTAATCTGGTGGGACTACTCTAAATACCCGCCCCGACGATCAACACATCCACATCACGATGCGGTTGCGTACCGTCTGCCTGCCAATGAGAAATGGTTATAAAAAAGTTACTCTAATCATGTTTTGCAAGAATTTTAAAAGCATAACGCAAAGACTCAAAGAAACGAAGACGCAAAGGGAGATTTTTTGTGCACCGATGAGAATGAGAACGTCTGATTGGCACAAACTGCCACCGCCACGATAATTTTTTTCTGCCAATGTGCCACTCTTTGAGGGGAAAACGCATGGCGGTGATGGCAGAAATCGCCAATGTTGTGCCAGGTGGGGTGGGATGTATGCTATTTGTCGCCGAACCTGCACCCGATGTTGACTCCGTGATGGGTTGAGAGGATGGCTCACATTACGTTGACGATATAGTGTAGCACAGATGTTCTTTTTGTGCGGTTAGAAGTTGCAAACGTTTCAGGTTGGGTGATTTAGGTTATTTGAGTTCGCCATCACCGACGAAGAAGGTATGCGCCTCATCAACAGTGAGATTCCACATATCCTGTGGCTCGGTGACGACTTCTAGCGATGTGACCGCGCCTGTGCTTCCGTCAGATGTGCGGATGGGTTCACCGATTTCAAGTTCGCCCGCGCCGAGCCATCCGCGATCTTCACTGTAGAAGGGATGGTCGGGCGTGGTGATGATGAGTTCGTCGTTGATAGTCAGATAGGCGATTTTATCGTCGGTATGGATGTGTATGGCGGTTACAGTGTAAGAATTAACCTCGCCTGTTTCTTCATTATACGCGAGAACTTCGTCACCAATCTCCAACTCGCTGATTGGTGTTGAGCCATCTTCGGTTGCAACTTCAGTGTCAGGTGTAAAGCTACATTCACCATGTACTGCCATCCTACCATAACCATCCGCATCATCTGCGTAACGCGCCGACGATGCCTTGCACCGGGTCTTGCTGGGTGAAGATACCCAACGACGGATCATAGTAGCGGGCACGCAGGTGTTGCGGTCCGGTCGGGTCGGTGTATTCATCTGGAGGTTTTTTGATTGTTAAAGTGCGAAAATCAGACTAATGCAAAAACGATGAATATTACTGATATGACACTACACCAATAAACTTCAACTTGACATCTGGTGTCGATACGGAAGGAATATGTCCATCGTAATTAAAGTCGTACAGCAATACTACGGCATCAACTGTTGTATCGAATGTCTCACCAACCAACTGAACGAAACGTGGCACGACTACATCATCATATGAAAAGCCTCTTAAAGCTTCTCGTATTAGTTTAGTAGGTGGATGGATAACTTCTGCTTCTCTCAAATCTTCATCAAATTTCGCCGTATCGAAATCTTTTACAAATTTTGGGTGAATTGCATCTCCATCTTCTGTGAAATAGAATGTCAAATACTCTTCCAGTACATCCAAGTTTTCTGCCATACCTACCCATAGTGATACAAGTCCTTCGATTCTACTCACGATCTCTCCTACCCTTCTACACTCCTAATTGGCTAGTCATCTACTTAATCCTTCTGGTAGCGTGTTGGCACCACCTAATAATCTCATATCTGCCCAATCCTGTAGGTTCCGCACGTAGGTTGCGTAGTCTGGCGCGGCATCAACAATTCGGAAAATTTCAATGTGCGCTTTTGTGGATGAGTGACCAAGAATTCTACCTTCAAAATTGAAGCGGACATCCTCCGTGCGTGTACGTAGCTCCCATATTTGTTCCACAGTAATGCCCCATCGCTTAAATTTTGGTGTTCGTGAAACAGGCAACCACTCATGATGACCTCCTGGAGACCTAAGTCGATCCTCAATCCGATCTCTTAACGCCGGATTAGCCCATACTCTATCAAATTCATCGGGTGTGAGGCTATTAAACCAACGCTGGAACTCTCCGTTGCGTATACTGGGTACTTCATGTAAATTAACGGAACGAGTTGATCGAGTTATTAAGCCTCGTCCTTCAAACTCAGAGGCAACTTCACGATACGCCTGTGGTATACCTCTTATAGTTCCAAAAGTAACTGATAGAGCGTCAGAAAATGCACTCCCAACCCGCGACAAGCCAAAACCAGCAATTTCTCCAAACGCCGAACCCGCAAAAGTATTGAAAAGTGAAGTGCCAAAGTTATTCCGGTTAACCGCCATTTCATAGCCAAATGACCATGTTGCATCCACTGCGCCAGAGATCATCCATGCACGACGCATCGTAATCGCGCCGCGTGTAACCATTGGATTGAGAATACCAGCAGTCGCATAGCCTATACCAAAGCTAAGTCCCCATTCTCCGCCCCGTCGAAGACTACCGGCCAAATCAACTTCATCCCAATCTCTTCCACCAAGCATCTGCGTGCCAGCATCGATTGCGGTGGCAGTCACGGTCACACCAATGCCAACACCAATTGCCTTTAATGCAAGTGCGCCAAGCGTCGCCCAGACGATTTGTCCACTCGGATCCGTGAAATTGACTGGATTACCGCCGACGTAGCCATACGGATTCCAGTACATAGAGCTGGACGCGCCAACCACGCCTTGCACCGGGTCTTGCTGGGTGAAGATGCCCAATGTCGGATCATAGTAACGCGCGCGCAGGTGTTGCAATCCGGTGGGGTCGGTGTATTCGCCGATTATTTATAACTATTTAGATTTCAGCTATTTTTGATTCTGTTAGCCGAAAATTAGCCAAAGAACGAGTTCGACTATCAAAACAATTAATACAATTACCATATGTTTATCTGCACGGAACTCGCCTACAATTTTCGATATTATAATTACGGTAACCGTTCCTGAGATTAATCCGATAAATAGCATTATGCCCAAGCTGGCATTGATTAGAGTGATTATTGCGATGATTATTAAAGTGACTATCTCCAACCAATAATTTACTAGTCTACTTACTAGCCATTTAACCATCATATTTATAATCCTAGTGCTCTTCGTACTCTATCCCCTAAGTTAAAACGGTAATTACCTGCGGTTACACCAACTATAGTATTTACTCCAGCAGTTACCCCTAAATTGTACAAATTTGACAAGCCTGCGCTAAATGCACTTCGTTCAACGGGATTAATGACGTACAAAGCACCGCGGATAACTCGTCCTAAAGGTGTAAGTCCTTCGCGGGTAGACCAAGCAGAAATAACATGCCCCAGACCAAGACCTTGCCGCACATGTTGAACTTCATGAAGAAATACGCCTGCAAGTTTGCCTGCACGTCCAAATCCAAATCGTTGCACATTGAATGGGTTAATCGCACTTCTTGGAAAATTTATGGATTTGGTGACTGCAAAGGGCGATAAAAACCTTTAGCACAACTTAAACGAATTACACAACCTTCGGGTGCAAATCGCTCCAAAATACCCAATCGAGTCGCCTCATCTGCCGTTCCCCATAATCTAAATGACAATGATGAGGTTGCGTGCCGTCTGCCTGCCAATGAGAAATGGTCATAGTTAAGTTACTCTAATCATGTTTTGCAAGAATTTTAAAAGCATAACGCAAAGACCCGAGGGCGCAAAGAAGATTCGCGCTGTGGTGAAATAAAAATCCCCTCGCCAAGACATGGAAAGGGGATGGTTGGTCGGGTGGATTAAATCTAGCTTGCCGACATGCCGGATTTTAGCAGGCGCAGGATGGCGAAGAGCAATCCGCCGAGCACGGCAAAGGGCATGAGCGTCAGTAACAAGGCACGCGGGGCGCTCCACGGGGATTGTCCCGTCTGTGGGAGCGCATTGACCTGCAAGAAGGAGGCGCTGGTGCTATCGACGACAGTCCCATCTACAGACAATACCGCGTTGTTGGTGATGATGAACGCGTTGCTGGCATCCGCTGGATTATACTGTGTCTGGATGGTGATGGTCACCGTTTCCGTCGGCGAGAGTACGCCCTGTGTGAAGGTGATGACACTGCCATTCACGCTGACCGAGCCGGAACTTGATGTGGCGGAGACGATCTGCAACCCCGCCGGAATGTTATCCGTGACCATGACGTTGTTCAGCGGTATGGTGCTGGGATTCGTCACCGTAATCACCCATGTCGCTGTCTCACCCGGAGCGAGGAAAGGCGGGCTGACGGATTTCGATAGGCGCAGGGTTTCAATCGCCTGACTAATCGCAAATGCACTATTCGGCGTGGGTTGTACGCCGGAAGTCGGACGATCTCGATCCCATGTAGACGAATTACTCGGCGCGACGGATACCTGCGGGTTCTCGTCCGTAAAATCACCGTCAAGATCCGCGTCAATAATGCTGGAGGCTTGATTCGTCACCACGTTCATCGAGGCGGGAATCTGTACCCTGAAGCTAATGACGATCTCGTTGTTGGCATTGTCCGCGCTCGTCGCACCGGGGTCTTCGCCCACCCGACCCTGCCAGAAAATTGTGTTGGTTGCCGGGTTATAAGCACAGCTAATCTGCGTCGACGTACCGCGTGCTTCACAGCTTAAGCTCCCGTCAATCATGCTCGTTCCGGCGGGTAGCGTATCGCTGATCTGTGCATCTACGGGGAAATTGTTACCGTTATTCAGCCACACCATGCTATAGGTCAGGACATTAATACCCGCGTTGGCATCAATCAGCGTTTTCGTGCCGTTCAGTGGCAGAGCATACGTGGTGATGCCCACCTTAAAGGGTTCCGTCGCCAGAAGCGCATCGCCGGTATCCTCACGGGTAGCGATAAAGCCGAAGGAATTCCACGCCGTATCACCGGGTTGGGCGCTAATCGGGGCGCGCATCGGCAAAATTATCTCAAATTGCTGACCGGGTTGGATGGTACAGCACAGTTGGAAACGTAACGAAGCCACCGTCGAAATATCGGCGGGCGGGATGGTCGTCCAGTTTGGCGCGGCACAACCTACCGGACCTGATGGCACAACCGATGGACGGCAGGGGTTGGTTTCCGTACTATATTCCACGGTTACCCCACCGCCGGAAGGCACAACCGCACCATCTAACACCGGAGTCCATTGTGTCAGGCGTGGCGTAGAATCAATCACGCCGCTATCGCCTACAAATGGCAAAATCTCGATCATGGTGATGTCGGTCATCGGCACATTGCCCGCGTTGAACAATTCCAGCCGATAATCAAATGTCCCGCCCGGACTGGTCAAGCCGACATCGGGGAAACGTACCCAATCGGTATCTAGCTCACCACGCACCCACTTGGCGGATTCCATCACGGCTTGCGAGTTCACATCCAGCCCGACGGTATTCGAATTGCAAATTGTGTCAGTGACTAAGCCATCCCCGTTCAGATCATTAGCATCTAATACCGATGGACAATTAACACGCGGCACGCTGTCATCCCAATCAACAATAAACGCCTGATTGGTGACTGCATCTTGCCCCGGTTGTGCAGTGGCAGAAATTTCTACGCGATACGAAATCCGCACCTCTTCACCCGCCAGGAAATCATAAGCGGATGCCCCGTCCCAACGCCAGCGCAACAGGGTGCGTCCGGTGCCGTTATAGTTGTCGATCTGTTCGAGGATCGGCATGGGCGCGGCGGGCGGTGTATTGCCAGAATTGAGCGGATCAAACGTGAAATCAACAAAGATGATATTCGCATCAAGTAAATCCGCCACCACAGGATTCACAAGCGGCGTGGTCGCGCTGTTATCGTTACGCACTTCAATCTCAAACGTGACGATCTCGCCCGGTGTCACGGAATTGAGCGTACTCGCTGTTTTGTCGATGCGCGGCTGTGCGGTCAAATCGGTGATGGTGATGGCGTGATTTTCTGTGATGGTGCGAACATCGCCCGGAATGCCAAAATCTAGTGAGCCGATATTATCCACAATTTGCCCCGGAATCACCGGATTACCGTTGCGGTCAATATCCAGCACAACCGCTGTAAAGCCGAAGCGATCATTCAAATTGTTCGCTGTCTGGAAACCCACCGGCACAGGGCTGGTCGTCGCAAAATCCCATTGCAGGACGGTAACATATTCGTTCGCCGCCAGACCAAGCGCCGCTACAGCAACCGTCTGGTTATTCGTAAATGGGCTACCGGGGACGGGCGTGAAGGTGGCGTTTAAGTTGGTCTGATAGCGGATGGCGATGGGGCGACCCACGCTGACCACTGTACCGGTATGAATTTGCGTGACGTTCACCTGTGGCGGAATCGGGTCAGTCACGACATATGTATCCAGCGCAGTCGTGCCGTTATTTTGCACGCGCAAGCCATAACGCACACTATCGCCCGGCACCGCTTCATTTACACTGCCGTTTTTAGTAAAAATTGAATTCGGGGTCGGATTACCAATGATATGCGTATTCGACGCGTTGAGCGTGACCGGTGTTTCGCCGATGGGTGTGCCTGTGATGTCTACGTTGTTGACGACAGGATCGCCGACGTTAAAGCCATTGGTATCCTCAAAGCGGACAACCACATCGCGTTCGATACAGCGACTGCCGTTCACATTGTAATCTGGCAATGCCCACGAAACGGTTTGCGGTGGACCGGCATCATAAACACCGCCCCCTGTCGCGCTGACGAAAGTCGCGCCCGCCGGAAGCGTATCAACCATCGTGATGTCTTCCATGTTGAGCATACCGTCATTACCGCCCTGTGGACGGCACAAACGCACGCGATAGGTTGTGTTGTTATTAAGCGCCCCGCCCGTAAGCAGGACTTTATCTGCGGTAAGTTCGTTATCCGCGTTGGCGGTAATCGGCACAGTGTTGCTATCTACAGAAACCGGATTGTTCGGGTTACTGGGATTATCTGCGGAAATCGTAGCACTGTTTAGGGCAATGGAACCATCAGGGGTTGTTCCGGGTGGAAAGCGTACCCGTAAACGAATTTCACCCGTCGAACCTGCCGGTAACGGGCTGATGAAATCCCATGTGACGGTGCCGGTTGACGGATCATAGCTAGAGCCGGAGGTATGGATTGTGCCGAAGATGGTGACATCCGATGCCGCCCATGACAATTCAGGCGGGAGTACATCGGTTAAGGTGACGTTCAAGCAATTTGCGGTAATGCCCACGCACCGATACTGAATGATATACGTGAAAAAACCACCCGAATCAATTTCGGTTAAATTACCTTGAATACTTTTCGTGACTTCCAGTGCATTCGGTGAATCCTGTGCATAAACAGGCGCTACTTCGGATGATGTCCCCATCATAAGAAGTAAACTAAATAGCACTGCAACAAAGACTACCCGCATTGACCCTAACCTTAATTCAACTACCCCATAACAATTATGTTATGACAGTTTACAAACCCGCGCAAGCCTGACGAAACTCCTATACTTATAATTTCATTAAAATCATTTACTTTTTTTACGAAACTAACTATGTAATAGTCTTAGTGAACAGGTGAATTGCCCCTCAGAACAAAATATGCTCCTTTAATCCGTCATATTGACGATTTTTCTCCTCCATTGATTTTCTATATATATGCTCATTGTTATGTTTTTCTTGGTAGCCTATGAACAGTCAGCCTGCCAAAAAACGAGTCCCGAAATAAAAACAAAGCCCTGATCCATGCCGATCAGAGCCTCGTTTGTTCCGTTTTCAGTTATATACCCGATTGCAACGTGGCGTGGATTTGTAACCTATCCGGCAAGCTCACGGATCGCGTCCATGTCTTTGAGGATGAGGGACTGCCCCTCTAGTGCGATGTAGCCGAGTTTTGTCCACTTACGGAAGAACAGAGTCACCGTGTCCGCATCCGTTGCGGTTGCCCGGGCGATGCGGGGTACGCGCAAATCATCTACACGCGGCGTATCTCTGGCGAGGAGCATCAACAGGCTAGCGATGCGGGATTCAACGTTTTTTAAGGCGTGCTCGCGGACAAGTAAATTCATTTCATAAAGGCGCAGACCCAGATGCGACAGAATGCTAGACATCATTTCAGGCACACGATTGCAAGTTTGTACAAAGGCTTCTCGTTCTAAAGAAATAAGTGTGCAATCAGAAACGGCGACGACGCTCCCCGTGCGCGGTTGGTCAGCGACCATCGACAGTTCGCCTATCGCGTAATACGGTCCGTGCGTGGCGAGTATGATTTCTTCGCCCGATGGATACACTCGGACGATATGAATCTGTCCATCCACAAGGACATAGAGGGAATCGCCGGGGTCTCCCTGATGGAAAAGCGTTTCGCCAGCGGGGAGTTCCATGTAGCGGCAATGTTTGGCTAAATCAATCAGCGCGTCTTCAGGGAGGTTTTCTAAAAGTGCGGTGTCTCTAAGTCTAGCAGGAGCAACTTCGGCTATCATCTTTAACTCCTCATAAAATTATAGTTATAAAGAGTATACCCCCTATTTTTGGCGATTCCGGTCAAATCGTTACAGTATTCGTTTAACCTTACCCCAACCCCTCTCCAAAAATTGGAGAGGGACTTAGAGACCATATGGATACGGTCAATACGCTCTTAGCCAATACCCTTTCCATATTGTCTCTTATACTTATTTCAACGCGACTAGAATGTGCCCAGCAGAGTTTGCAGGCTGTTGAGAATATCGGCGTAGATGTTGCCCCCGGCATGGCGGATCAGTACGAAGGGCGCATCCGGTACGCCCATGAACGGGCTGAGTGTCCACGCCATTTGAGAGCCGACAAAGGCATACACCATCACCCACAGCCAGAAAATCAGACGGCGTGTTTTGACGTTTTCATCGTCTTCATGTTCCGTCACCACGCGCATTCCTTCGCGCAGAAAAACCACGCCCAGCCATCCGGCAATCCCGAAAAAGAGCACGTTGAGCAATTTAAAGAAGAGATAATCGCTACTCGTCAACAGAAAAAAGAACGTGATCGGCGCGAGGCTGAACAGCAGTACCGACGTGGTAGAGATTGCCGTCAGGATGAGTGCCAACGTTTGGGCAATCGTCTGGCGCGACCCGAACAACACGTTGAAGAAATGCAACGAAGGCGTACAGATCATCAATGTGACCAGAAAGAGAATCGGCAATTTGATCGTCCCGGCGAGGGCTTGCGGGATGCTGTGGATGCCACCCATCACGCCACCATACAGCGCTAGAAACAGAAAACAGGAGACCATCATCGCGCGGATTTTCTTGCCCGTGCCTTTGCCCTCCGCGATTTGTGCGAAGAACGTTTCGCGCTCGCGCAGGATCGTTTCGATGATCGTCAGTTGTGGGGTGAGGTCTAAGTTAAAGCGATTGAATTTGATGATGGTGTTCATGGGCGCATTGTCTCCTTGCCTGGCGGGTGGGCTGTGCATAAGTGAGTCCGCGTAGAAGGTTTCCGGCATGGTGCCTGACTAGGGAAGCCATTTACCACACCGGAAACATCACGGGGAGGGAACCACAGATACAGGCTTACTCTACAGCAAAGGGTGATCGTGATGCGACAGTTTACGTGTGGGTTATGGCGCACGTAGGTGCTTGACAGGGTGTTGTCGGTTCACTATTGAAGATTGACGTTAAGCACAGGGTTGGAACAAGATACTTTGCATAATTTTACCGCCAATGGCTGAAACCCATTGGCTAAATTGATGGTAAAACCCTGCTAAAGCAGGCTGATTTGAGCGAACATTTGTGAAAATAGCCCACTTCAGTGGGGTTTTAGAAATACCCTAGCGATGAGGTTTTAGCTCATCGCGGAAAAGTTCGCAAAAAGAGCGTTCATGCGTAACTTCAGTTAAAGATTACAATTGATTAATCGGGGCGGGTTGGATCTATTGCGCCAACTACATCCTCTCAAATGGATTTGGCATTAGGTAAAAAAACGACCTATTTAACCTCGCGCTTGAGGGTGTCAATCAGGGTGCGCGTGGCTTGTGTCTGATCGTCACGGGCATCAATGATGGTTGCAAACGACTCACCTTCAGGCATCTCACCACGGATGAGCAACGCATAGACGGGTTTTTCAAACGTGCGTGCATACTCCAGCATCAGCGTGACCCAATCGGATTTCATGGTGTTTTCGGTCAGTTGAACGACCAGACAGCCCGTATTTTTGACCGCTTGCCGTAAGCACGTTTTCCATGCGAGTGTGCCTAAGCGCAGGGACTCATTATGCCATGTCGCAACGCCACCGTTACGCAGAGTTTTATCTAAATTGAGGTCGCTCTGCATATCAAACTCGCTAATTGCCACCACCGCCTGATACGTCTGCGCTGTGTTGACGTTGGGATTACAGGTGAAGAATCCGGTAGGTTCGGCATCACTACCCGCTTCATATTTACGGATCGCATGACGGAAGGCTTTCGCAAAATCGCCAACGCTCCCATGACGCTCCTGCGGCGATTTTGCCAGTGCCCGAATCAGCACAATCGTTAAATCCGCCGGAATGCCCGGACGCACATGATGCGGTGGGATCATGAATTCGTTCATGTGCATATTCATCAGTTGGAAAATGCTATTGGATTGAAATAAGGGGCGACCCGTCAACAACTCATAGACCAAACATGCCAGCGAATATTGATCCGTCGCCTTGTCGCCTGCTTCGCCACTCCATTGTTCAGGCGAGGCATACATATTGGTGTTGATGGCATTGGTTTCTGCTAAGGAAAAGACAATTTTGAGGATGCGCGCCAATCCGGTATCGGAGATAAAGGGTTGACCCTGTGCATCAAAGAGAATGTTGCCCGGCTGGATTTGATAATGCACCATGTCCTGCTCATGCAAATAATCTAGCCCGCTGGCGATACGATCCAGAAAATCGGCGACTTCACCCAGCGAGGGCAAGTCACTTATGGGCAACACGCGCTCATGATTCACCGTGATTCTGCGCGAATCCATCCGCGCTTTGAGCGAGTCTCCGGTCATCAGCGCCATCGCAATATAGACCACATTATCGATACTGCCGTAATCCAGAACAGGCACAAGCGCGGGATGAGATAACGTTGCGATGTCTGCCGCGCATTGTAGAAAGCGATTTTGCACATCGGCGGTATCCGCATTGTACATGATCCGAAGCGCAACTTCTTCGCCTGAGTCTTCGCGGACAGCACGATATACGCCACTGATCGTCGTCTGAGCGATGCGGGATTTGAGACCATAGGAACCGATTTGCCGAATGCTATCTTCCATACGCGTGACCATAATGTTACATCCAGGATTACTTTTTAGGTTAATGGTAGCATGGTTTATCCGAAATGAACCATTTAGAAATTATTCTAATTTACGGCTTATGTTCTTCGTAGAATTTTTCCCACTCAAGTTCGAATTCATGCGGATCGTAGACGATATTCTCCACGCCATCATTCAGGGCGATGATCTCTGACGGGATAAAATCATCCAGTGCGATCTGCGTGAACCACACAATATCGTTGACTTCGATCTGGGCATTAAAGCGATGCCCCGCCCACGAAAGCGCGTACATGGTCGCTAAAATCACCAGTACAACCGCCGGATGCCACCACGGAGTATAGAGCAGGATACTCGCCATAAAGAACGGGATAAAAAAGGAGAGGCTCGTCAGTAGATAAGTCGGGTTGATGCGCCCGCGCATTTGAATACGGGTGACTCCCTCGCTGAGTGGCACAAATTCGCCCCGTACCACGGTTGAGGCGGTTGTGCGTCTGCGATAATGCCAGACGACTTTGCTTGTCATGGTGATTATAAAATTGGTCTTGTTCTGCTGTATGCTGTAGCGTTTACCCTGCGTATAGAGCTTGCTCAGGTGCAGGCGTTGCACATTCGGCTTGGAGGCTTCCATGAGGGTTTGCAAACACATATAAGGAGTCGCCTGCACGATCATCACAATCGGCGAGCCGACATACCATACCCGTGACAGGACAACACCGAATAGCCGTGTAAAAAGGCGTTTCCAGAGGGGGATGTTGTCACGATCAACGATCATAAAGACCTATTTAAATCCGATTCGGCTGAGTTGAAAATTTGTGAAAATAGCTTTTAGCTTTAGTTTGAAGAGACACTGCTGTTAGCTAAAAGCTGATTAACTTGACTGAGCACGATCCGCAGTCACGACGGTTCGCACGCGGTATTCATCCGAGAAGAAGTCATAGCCGCCACAGGTAATCAACGTCAGGCGATCAAACGCGGTGGGATAAAGTGGCGTGAGGTCGTCCGGTTGTACTTCCTGAATCGCCACGACGATATAGCGAATTTCTTCGCCGTTTTCCGTGAGGATGATCATATCGCCGATATTCATCTCGTCTAATTCGGCGAACACCCCGCGTCGTCCATCAGAAAGTTCCACATGACCGGAAAGCACGACGTTGCCCGGTCCATCATTGACCCATGATGTCCCCTGCAAATGCCCGATACTTGTTCCGAGATGGCTCACATCCCAGCTGGTGCCGTCCAGATAGGCTTGCGTGATGCGTTCGTCGATGCCAACAGACGGGATGAATATCCGGGCATCCGCGCTGACTTCGGACACAAAATCGCTGATGTTGGAGGATGTGCCGCTAGACTGATCGGCTGTGGAATCGTTGTCATTGATGGGCTGTTGGTTGGTGTCATCTGTAGTGGATACCACCTGTGGGGGCGACCCTGCGTCATCCTGAGCGGTGCGCCAGCGATCATAGGCGAAGAAAGCCCCACCGAGGAGGATGCCGATAAAAATAACACGGAAAAACCCGAAACCAGAAGAACGTTTACGCTGATACATGAGCTAAAATTTTGCCTTTAACTTGCTGTTTCTTCTATTCAACACTGTGCGGACGGTGTTTTCCAGTATTTTAATGGAAAATTCGCTGAAAATTCATAAATAGTGACAGAGTTTTCAGTCGTCAGTTTTCAGTTTTCAGTAAGGGCACAAATTATGACTGTGAACTGACAACTATGAACTAACTAGACGATTCATTGGCGCGGGTCAGGGCGGCATTCACACGTTTGATGAGGCGGGTGGTCTGATCGCGCTCATCATCCAATCCGAGCACATCAAACATCTGATGCGCGGACTCCAAATATTCCAGCGATTGCTCATAGCGCCCCAAACTCGCCAGCACACTGCCCATGCTCCGCAGTAATTGCCCTTCTGAGATGACATCTTCCAGTTCACGGGCGATTTCTAAAGTTTGCCCGTAATGCTCAATCGCGCCGGCATAATAACGGGTCGCATCCGCGCTACTGCGGGCATTGCGTCCGAGTTCATTATAGAGGTTGCCGATGATGCCCAGACGCAGAGCGACCTCTCGCTGATCGCCGAGTTGTTTTTGTAATTCGACTACTTCCTTAAAATGCTGAATCGCGCTGACGTAATCGCCGATTGCGACAAAACTGTTGCCGAGGTTCGTCAGGCGGGACGATAACCCGCGTTGATCGCGCAATTCACGGGCGATACCGACAGACTTCGCGTGGAATTGGGCGGCTTTTTCCGGTTGTTTGAGGTCATCATGCACCAAGCCAAGATTGCCGAGCCAGATTCCGCGCCCGCGCACATCGCCGATTTCCTGCGCGATGACCAGCGCCTGATTCAGATAGTCAATGGCTTCTTCATAGCGATTGAGTTCGCGCAGAATGTTGCCCATGTTGCCGAGCAGACCGTTCTCGGTGGCGGGGTCGCCATCTTCACGCGCTTTGAGCAGGGCTAGCTTGAAATGTTCCAGTGCCTTATCCGGTTGATTCAGGCGGTAGTAGATCAACGCCAGATTGCCGAGATGCCGCCCTTCCGCCCCGATATCGCCACTATCATGCGCCAATTCCGCGGTGAGTTTGAGGAATTTGATCGCTTCTGGATAGTCGCGATTCTGGAGAGCGAGGCGTACCTCACGCAAGAGTTCAGTCTGTTTGGTGGTATCCGACATAGGTGTTTATCTACGTGTATATCGCTTCATGAGTCATCACAACTATCGCACATTTTAATGGTCTATACAAGCAGGGGATTGGATGGGAGATTGAAAAACAGGGGACACATCGGAGGTCAGAAGTCGCCTGAGTCGATGTATCCCCTGTGGTGAGGGTAGAAATTAATCCGCGGCGGCGGTTTGCGGCTCAGGGCGACCATATTCCTTGATGACGTTGCGGGCGACAACCATGCGATGCACCTCGCTCGCGCCATCATAAATACGGAAGGCACGCGCTGTTTCATACCAACCCGCTAACGGCAGATCACGGCTGATGCCCGACCCGCCCGTAATTTGAATGGCGCGATCTAGCACACGGTTGACCGTCTCCGACACATAGACCTTCGCCATCGACGTTTCCTGACGGGCTTGTTCGCCATTTGCCAGCAACCATGCCGCTTCGTTAATCATCAAGCGTCCGGCGTGCAATTCGATGGCACTATCCGCCAGCATCCATTGAATCGATTGATGTCCGCTGAGCGTATCGCCGAACGCGTGGCGCGTGGTGGCGTATTCGGTGGCGATTTCCAGCGCACGTTGGGCGATGCCTGTCCAGCGCATACAGTGAGTCAGGCGGGCGGGACTGAGGCGGTGTTGTGTGAGCGCGAAGCCTTCCCCTTCAGCGGAGAGGATGGCACTATGCGGGACGCGCACATTTTCGTATTTGATCTCCACATGCCCGCCGAAATCATGCGTGCCGATGGTCGGAACATCACGGATGATGTTGATTCCGGGCGTGTTGATGGGCGCGAGGAAGAGTGTACAGCCTTTATAAGGATGCACGTCGGGGTCGGTCTGCGCCATGATAATCAGAAAATCCGCCACTTCTCCGTTACTGGTGTACCATTTGTGTCCGTTGATGACCCACTCGTCGCCGTCGCGTTCGGCACGCGTCAGGATCATGCGGGGATCACTGCCTGCACCGGGGGGCGGTTCGGTCATGCTAAAGCCGGAGAAAATCTCCCCCGCGACGAGGGGCTTTAAATAGCGTTCGCGCTGTTCATCGTTGCAAAAGTTGTTCAGCAGGTGCATGTTGCCTTCATCGGGCGCGGAGCAATGGATCGCCAACGGACCGAGCATACTGCGTCCGGCGGTTTCTAGCACAGGTGCAAATTCCTGAATATTCAGCCCCATCCCGCCCATTTCTTTGGGCATGGTGGGCGCAAATAATCCGGCGGCTCTGGCTCTGGCGCGGAGGGCTTGCACATCCTCTACCGTCACATCGCGCAGGCTCAGGCGGATTTCCGTCTCTACAGGGATGACCTCTTTATCAAGGAAGTCACGGGTGCGGGTTACGATGTCTTTTACATAATCGGGATGGTCAAAGTGCATTAGTTGAGTCCTTTTATAGCGTTAATGGGTCTAAGTGTTCAGTCTTTGAGATCAGCAGAGCGCGTTAATCGAATCACGAATAGATTAATGTCCATAGTATAGATGATTTTGGTGCGCGGCTCGAATCTTTCTTGGAAATACGCTCAATTCTGACTCTACTGATTATTCTTGGTTTCGTCTGGCGTTTTGGCTCTGTTGACTGCATAGCGACGGACGAATTCTGGCTCGGCATTTTGTAAGAGGCGTGGCGGCAACCCGGCGAGTACGGCTTCAAGATCATCAACAACCATTTCGCCGATCTCCCATAAGCCCTCTTTGACCGAACCTGCGCGGTGTGCAGACAACACGGCATTTTCCGCCGTGCGAATGGGATGGTTGGGGGCGAGTGGCTCCGTCGGGAAAACATCTGTCGCCACTTTAAAGCGTCCGGCGACGACCATCTCTGTCATCGCGTCAAAATCGACCACATGGGCACGGCTAGCAAGCACCAATACCGCGCCGTGCGGGAGCATCTCAAGATACGAACGATTGAGCATCGCTTGATTTTCACTCGTTGGCGCGGCAAGCACAAATACCACCCGCGACTCACGCATGAGACTCTCCAACGTCACGGGTTCCACATCAAATCGTCGCAGATAGCCGTCCCCTAGCCACGGATCATAGACCGAGATTTTGACATTAAAGGGCATCAACAGCGGGTGCAAGGCGCGGGCGATACTCCCATAACCGATGATGCCCACAGGCTGATCGTAGAGCATGAAAGTGCTGGCATTACCCGCTTGCAGATATAGCTCGTTACCGTGTCGCATCGCCCGATCCCCCGACACAATTTCACGCGAGGCAGAAAGTGCCAACGCGAGTGACATCTCCGCCACTTGACGGGCAAACGATGGCGCGGCACTGACGACACGAATGCCGTTTTCAAAGCAATAGGCGTAGTCTAAATCAAGCGGAAACGCGCCGGAAATCGTAAAAATTGCGCGCAGTTTGGTCGCTTTCTGGAGCACATCGCCATAGCGCCAATCCGCACAGACCACCACTTCGGCATCCGGTAGCGCCTGCATAAATGCGTCATGGGGCATCGGCTCATCCTGCCCCCAGATGATATTGACCAGAGTATTGAGTCGCTCACGATAAACGGGGGAGAAGACTTCCTCCATACGCCTGAAGTTCGGATCAACGATAACGTTCGGTTTCATCAAAAAATCTACTTTCTTTCATCATAAATAATGACTGGCATCTTCATTACTGATTTCCTAACAGCCTGTAAGACCATGTTAACCGATGCGTCGTGTCACGGCAAAGATAATCCGATGTGCTCATTTCGATAATCCTCGACAAAAATGCGCGAGTGTGGGACAATAGGCGCAACTATAAACCGCTAATTACAGTAAAAAGTAATGCACCTTCCTGAACCCAACTAATTTTCTTGCCAGGCTGAAAAAACAATCATTGCGCTACCAGACGTAATTCAGGAAGGATATGATAACGTGGAACTCTGTGTCATCGAAGGTGATGGTGTGGGGCATGAGGTAATTCCGGCGGCGATACGCGTGCTAAAGACCGTGTTGCCAGACCTGATTACGCATCGTGCTGAAGCAGGTTACGAAACGCTTAAAGCCAGTGGCACCCCCCTGCCACAGGAAACCATTGATCTTGCGATGCGCTGTCGGGCGGTGCTTTTCGGCGCGGCGGATTCGCCCTCATTTCCTGTAGAAGGTTATTATTCTCCGATCATCAAGTTACGCCAATTGTTGCAATGTTACGCCAATGTGCGCCCAACACGCTATCTGCCTGTGCCGACTGCGCGTCCGGGCGTGGATATGATGATCGTGCGCGAAAACACCGAAGACCTCTATATCGTCAATGAGACGACTGAAGAAGGCGGGCAAAGCAGTAGCGCCCAAAAACTCGTGACCCGTGCGGCGACGGAACGCGTGAGTCTCATGGCGTTTAAGCTGGCAGAAGAAGCCGAACGTGAAAAAGTCACCATCGTCCATAAAGCCAATATTCTGCCCCAATCCGATGGCTTATTCCGGCGGGTGGCGCTGGAAATTTCCGAGCAATATCCAGACATCGAAACCGATGAGTTGCTGATTGATACCGCCGCCTATTGGATGGTGAAGAATCCCGCCCGCTTTGATGTGATCCTGACCTCCAATATGTACGGCGATATTCTGTCGGACATGGCGGCGGCATGGGGCGGTGGTCTGGGGATGGTTCCCGCGCTTAACCTCGGCGATGATGCGGCGATTGCCGAACCTGTGCATGGCTCCGCGCCGGATATTTCCGGTAAGGGGATTGCCAACCCGACAGCGACGATTTTGAGCACAGCGATGCTTTTGCGCCATCATTGGAAAATGCCGGAAGAAGCGGAACGCATCGAAGAAGCAATCCGCGTGACGCTGGATAAAGGCGGCTACACGTTTGATATTTACAAAGACGGCGCGATTAGCATGGTGGACTTTACAGATCGTGTGATCGCCAATCTTTAAGGCGACGTGACAACGATAACTCAAAAAGGCTTCTCATCATCATCGGGAAGCCTTTTTTCTTGTTAATTGGCAGAAGGCGTTGCGGTCTGGTCGGGTTCTGGTTCTGCCTGAGAGACCAGCGCCAGCACGAGGATATAACTGCCTGTTGTCGGCAGTTCACCCACGCCGTCGAAGCGTTCCGCGCTGATGTAATATAAGCCCGTGTCCGGTAGCGTATACTGGTCAATCCGCGCATTACGATTCGTCCCGCTGTCATCATCGCGCACCAATTCTCGCTGGTTGGCATCCAACAGGCGCAACACCGGATCAAGATCACCATCTCCACGATTCAGCGTCATGGTGACGACATCGCCCTCGGTGCCAAAAAAGACGTAGCTCCCCGAAGATGTTACATCGTCAATACTCCCCGTCACGGTCAGGTTGTAGCTGATGCGTTGTGCATTAGAAGTTACGCCATCGAAGGCATTGCCCAGATCATCAAGTTCCAGCCGAAAGCGCCCGCTAGAGCTTCCAGCCTCTTCTTCAAAACGGGTAGCGATGATGTAATACGTGCCACTCGCGGGGATCACATATTGTTCGATGAGCGAATTCCGCCCGATGCCACCGTCATCGTCTTCGACGAGCGGGCGCAAACCGGCGTTTGTCAATGTGATGTAGGTATCCAGCGTGCCACTCTGTTGCGTCATGCTCACGCTGATAATATCGTCCTGTTGGGCTTCAAATCGATAATAACGGCGCACGGCATCGTTGCTGATCTCACCCTCGACCTGTCCACCCAGACGGATGCGTCCGGCGGTTTGTGGTGTGTTACCCAGCCCACTGTTCGCCGCCTCTTGAAGCGTGAGTATGAAATTTCCCTGGCTCAGTCCGGCTTCTCCACCATAACGCGTGGCGACAATATAATAGGTCGCCGTTGCCGGAACAATCAGTTCATCAATGCGGGCATCCAGCGAATCGGGCGTATCATCGCTTTCTTCCAGCACAAGTGCCTGCCCATCGACGATATGTACAATCTGTAGCTTTGGATCAAGTAGACCCGCCGCACGTTGCATCGCGATATTCACAATATCGCCCTCATTGGCGCGGAAGCTATAGAAAAATTCCGGCGACACGTTGGTGATCGTATTCAACACCGTGTCTCCATAGCGCAACGCACTGCCGGATGCGGAACTATTGCCGATGCGCTCCACCGTAAGTTCATACTCGCCGATGGTACTGCCCAGCCCATAGCCGAACCGCGCCACAATCACCGTATAGCGTCCACTTGCCGTCATCAGCAGGGAATCTTCATAGGCTTCCAGACTGCCGTTGGTATCATCCCGCGTCAGCAATGGACTGCCTGTGCTATCCAGAATCGTCAAAATGGGGTCAAGATTGCCACTCGTCGGGCGCAACCGCACCGCGACAAAATCCCCGCGCAACGCCTCGAAGCTATAAATGGCGCTCGACGTGAAGTTATCGATGCGTCCGGTAATCACTTCACCATAGGCGAGCGACGGGGGCGCGTCTTCTTCGTCGTCCTCATCATCCTGTGCATGGATAGGCGCAATCGCCAGCACAACGAGGGACAACAGCGACATTATCAGGGCAAAAAATCTGAGTCGGTTTATTTTAAACATGGCGTATAGTGTAGCATATTTACGAAGTGATGTTACGCAAAAATAATCAATCAGGATATTTAATTTGTAAGTAGTAAACAACGGTCAGTGTTTCAGTATTTCAGCGTTTCAGTATTTCAGTGTTTCAGTGTTTCAGTAAAAACGTTTAGTGTATGTTTGCCGTATGTGCTTTCTGACAAACTGATTAGCTGACCAACTGACTTACTGGTGTCTGAGCACCTATTTCATGACCAACAGCATCCTAATATTTCTTTGCGTAACGTCAGTTATGAATACTCTTGCTCACCTTTAGCCCGCCGCCATGACCTTCATCAGTTCGAGAGTCATCAGGCAATCACCGAGCGCACTATGGGCATTGGCAACCGTAATTTTTTGCTGAACACAGGCGTTTGTAAGACTTTGCCATTTGAACGAATTGTGCTTGGGATTCCATGTGCCGTAAAAACGCGCATAAGATTTCATCGCGCACGCCCATTCACGCGGGCGCATCAGGGGCAGTTTGTGCCGTTTGCATTCCGATTTGATGATGCCTTCTTCAAAATCGGAATTAAAGGCGATGATCTTTTTGCCAGCGAAAAGCACGCTCATATCCACGTATAAATCTCGAAATCCGGGCGCATCCACCACCATCGAATCAACGATGCCGTGTACCTGAGACGCACCACGCGGGATTTTACCCAATGGCTTGACGAGCGTTTCCATCAACGTTTCGCCCTGCGTATTAATCGCCCCGATCTGCACGATTTCCGAATCCTTGAAGCCGGTGGTCTCAAAATCAAGGATCACCACATCACCTTCCAGCAAGTCTTGCGCCCACTGTGCTGTTTTCCGGCGTTCCTCTGCAAAATAGGCTTGTGTTGGCATATGTTCCTCTCTTAGTTACCTGAGTTGGCTTCTCCGGTGATCGTGACGGTCTCGCGGAGTTTCGTGATGGTCTTAATGTAATCCGGTACGGGCTGTTCTGCAAGACGACAAGCCACTTCATCCACCGCCAGCAAATCCTCGCCCCACACCACCTGCCCGATTTTTTGACTCGTGCCTGCGTTGAGTTGCGTATCTTCCGCCAGCAAAATCGTATCCAGATCAACCACCGCGCCATCGAATAAGCGTCCGGCGCAGAAATACAAATCGCGCAACACGTCGACGAAATCCGCGCCTAAAAATTGCCCGCGCTCATGCGGATTTTCCGGCAGAGCGTAGTGCTCACGAGGGAATAAGCCGTACAGGTTTTCCATGCTTGCCAGCACCAACGGCTGACCATCCGGCTGAACAAGGCGCTTAAAAGTGCTCACGCTGATTTTGCAGTCGTATTCCTCGAACATACTCGGGGCGGTCATGGTCGCAAATTTAAACGGATCAGATAGTGGATTCGGATACTCGCCCATCGGCATGGCTTCGGCATCCGCGAGGCGCATATTATCATCCATGATCTCCAGCAATCCCGTGGCTTTCAACACCTCTTCCGCACTAAAGCGTCCGGTCACGCCATCAATAATCAGGATGCGTGCCAGCGGGTTGGCACGGCGCAAACCACGCAACACCGCGCCAAGTACGTCCATGCTGACCGTGACGGGCGCACCTTTAATGTTGCCGATGTTGGCTTTGACGAGGATGCGTGTCGCCCCGAATGCCGATTTTGGTGGGATATAGACGAATGAGTCTGTTTTGGCGTTGCTCACGGAGGCGAGACGGGCAAGTTTCCCCACGATGATTTTCTCCAACTCTGTTTTTGGCTTGTTAGGCGCTTCTCGCACCCGACTGACAACTAATGTGGAGTCTCGAAAAGAACAAAAAAAAGCATAACGCAAAGACGCAGGGAGCGCGGAGAAACGCAGAGATATTTTTCTCTAATACCAATCAGGTTTAAACGAGTCCGCTATAGCGTGTTCAAAAATTGCAGAATAGCGGACTTTTATTTGCACGGTTGGTATAATTCTCTGCGAATCCTCTGACTCTGTAGTGAATTTTTTTAAACTTTCCGAGACTCTACATAGCAACTAACAACTAACAACTAACAACTAACAACTAACAACTAACAACTAACAACTAACAACTAACACCCCAAGTATCCTAAGAAAGTGACGAACCCTCAACGGTGAACTTCATATTTCTCAGCGGGATGATTAATCATCAGCGATTTTGATTGCAACTTCGTTATCCCAATCTGCCGGATCAGGCTTGTCATCGGGACCATCAATCAAAACTTCGTAACGTGAGCGGAACGCATCGCCGTTTTCATCGTCCCACCGATCCCATTCAATACCATTTTCCTTTGCCCAATCAATCAGCACCCTGTTACCGGCTACCCCGTTTTCCACACCCGTGTAAATCAAAAACGCATAGCGCCCTGCGGGTAGCACGCTCGCTTTAATACGATCCGTACCGGTAACTGATTCTTTAACGGGAACGCCCACTTCAATGTCCATGTTGGCTTCCATATTGACGACGTTTAAGCGCAGAATTGGCGCTCCGGCAGGTGTTATGCCCTGTTCACTAAGCCAACCAAACACCTCATCGAGTGATTGCCCGATGAAATCTGGCATGTCAGCCATCGAGGTTAAAGTTCGAATTCCCATATAGGGTTGTTCTTCCCGTTCTTCGATTTTGGGTTGTGTTGTTTTCATGGGTAGGTCTCCTTATTATTTTGCTAATTCATTTTTCTACAGGATATTGGATCTCGGTGATGTAGTTGGGATTGTCCCGGCGGATCGGTGGTGTATGATGCAGATTCAGTTCTCGATCTGCGCCGACGATACGATAACCATTGGCATCTATCCACGTAACTATCGCTTCATGCGCGTCGCCAATGGTGTCATACGCGCCATGATGGATGGTCGATGCCATAAGCGCGGCGGGCAATTCCTCCACTTTAACCCGTCCACTTTCAGGAATGGGACAGCGCAACATAAAAGCGGCGGCTCCATCAACATCCGTTTCTTTGAATTCGGTATC
Organism: Aggregatilineales bacterium; assembly: GCA_040219275.1. Classification (GTDB taxonomy): domain Bacteria; phylum Chloroflexota; class Anaerolineae; order Aggregatilineales; family Phototrophicaceae; genus JAVJSU01. The sequence continues at coordinate 31,243 of JAVJSU010000061.1, forward strand.
GAACCACATCACTAAAGTCTGCCCGCCTAATTCGGGATTGGGATGGAGTGCTTTACTGACATAGGGCGCAATGGCTTCATAGACTTCACCGAATAGCGAGCCACTTTTGCTATGATCCGGCAGAATCGCCCGGATGAATGCGACTAAAAGGGGATCGACGCGCTTCAAGAGGACATCATAGTTCGAAAGTTGCGGTTCACGTTCAATCTGGTCAATGCGGAGTTCGACTTCACTAAGTTGATCTTGCATCGCCAAAATTTCCTGACTGATCTGGGCATGACGCATCCGTAGCATTCCGCGCATTTGCTCTGTGCTCAAGTCCTCATCAAGCAATAGCGAGATTTGTTCTAGCGAAAATCCAAGTCCCTTTAACGCTAAAATGCGGTGCAAGCGGGGCAATTGGCTTGTGGAATAATAGCGATAGCCTGTAAAACGATCCACGTTTACGGGTTTTAGCAAGTCCACCTGATCGTAATAGCGTAGGGTCGCCACCGGAACTTGCACCAACTTGGAAAATTCACCGATTTTTATCATATAGCGCCGCTTTACACACATTCTGCGAAATTGCTTACATCTTCTATAGAATAAACTCTCAAGTAACTTGAGAGTCAAGACGTTTGTTCTATGGATTTGAAGATCAGGGAGAGGTTTATTCAAAGTGGCACGCCTGATTCTCCCGAAATGTGTCCTTATACAAGAAGCGAATCGCCCTTCATGACCCTAAATGTCATAGCGTGATTATATGAAACTATGAGCATTTGTTAAAAATGTATAAAGAATTGTCGATATCTATTGTGTTATCTGCCCAAATGGGTGTATGATGCGGTCTGTTGTTCGAGCAATGCCATATGGAGGTGAATTATGCTCATCAACGAATTCGTAGCATTAGAGTTACACAAACAGCGTGTCAATACCCCGGAACGGGTAGAAGGCAATCGGACGTTGGCTGAAATCATTACAGAATTCAAGCTCTACCCGATCCGCCGCGAAAATCGTAAAGCACGCCGCACCGAATAATCCCCAAAATAGATTTTTACGCTCCGGTTCGCCGGGGCACTTTTACAACGAAAATTCCACTTAAATTATTTCACAGTTCGCCAAACACCTAATAAATGATCTGTAACTTTATTATCAGGACAGCCCTTTGGTTGTACAATGATGTTAACTTGAGAAAAAATTCACAATCAGGAGATTGTACAATGATGTTAAATGATTTCACCGCCCTAAAATTGCACGAAACGCGCGTTAAAGAAGTTGAGCAAGCACGCGAACAAAGCTCGCTCATCAAATTTGCACAGGAAGCCAAAGAACAACTCAAATTGTTCGAACCGCTTCGTAAATTGCGCCGCTAATTCACACGCAATATGAGGTCTCTCGCCGAGAGATCAACCCTGCCCCGATCATTCACTGGTCGGGGTTTTGTTTTGGTTAACCTAACGATTATTGAAATCGAACGCGTCGATATATCCAATCTTACATATAACCTTACAAAACTGTTGTATAATAGAAGGACATATAGCCCTAAATTAGGGAGGTATTCTTGTGATAAACGAACTTGAAGCACGAAAGTTATACGAAGCGCGTGTCAGAGAAATTGAACGTGAGCGCGAACATAATATTCTCATAAAATTTGCGCTTAAAGCGAAAGAACAACTCAAATTGTTCGCGCCCCTCCGTAAAGTTCGGCGTTAAACATCCCATCAGAAATATCTCATACGTGCTCCTTACAGGGAGACGAACCCAACCCCGATCATTCACTGGTCGGGGTTTTTGTTTTGTGCGATACCCATACGTATTGCTTTTGCTTACCCCTTTTCCCTGTTTTCATGACAACCGTCATCCACCAAATAGGCGTAATTACACTATACCGCCTGCCGTGCTTCGGGCTACGATGGAGCTAAAGGAGGTGACGCTATGCAGGTTTCGAATCAACATCAACCTGAGCGCGAACATGATATGCAGAGGATCATCCGCACGATTGAGGTCGCTTCCGGCGTGGGTTTGCTCTTCTGCGCGGTGAACATCGCCCGCACGGACGGCGACATTTTTTATATCCTATATGCCAGTTGGTTCGCGGTTGCTATCGCCAGTTTTGAGGCAATCGTCAACTGGTACAAAGCCGGCGTTTATGCCTTGATTGCGGCGACGGTAGTGCTCACCGCGGTTGAATTTCTCAGTGGCATGGCAAGCCTCGGCGGAGCGAGTTTGGCGGTGATGTTGTTCGTGATTCTCTACGTCTACATCGCGCCTGTGTGGAGTCGCTTCGAATGAAACGTAGAATTTTCCTATAATCAGACAACCAACGGACGCGACACGCATCGCGTCCGTTTTTAATTTTTGTCCGCTTGCCCCGATTTCACAACCCCAATCACGGGTGCATTTCAAGTTAGGGGCAATTACCCTCTATCCTCCCGCCCTTTCTCCACCTGTGGGAGAAAGGGAGCTTTTAAGGCTCTTGAAGTCCCCCTCTAGCCCTTGTGGGAGAGGGGGATTTAGGGGGGTGAGGGTAGGCGAGTTACCTCAATAATTCACCCTTGCCCCCAGGATGAAATGCACCCCCTGAATCACTCCATGACATCTTCTGTCAGGAATCAATGTTACACTTCTATAAAGAGTTCAATTTACTCATGACGAGGATCATTTATGCGGGCGGGTCGCTTATTATCGCTGATGTTGTTGTTACAAGCGCGTGGACGCATGACCGCCGCCGAATTGTCGCAAACTTTGGAAGTCTCCGAGCGGACAATTTACCGCGACATTGACGCACTGAGCGGTGCAGGTGTGCCCGTCTATACGCAATCCGGCACTAACGGCGGAATCTTCCTTGATGAGCATTATCGCGTTTCGTTGACCGGACTTTCCCGTGCGGAGACGCTCTCACTGTTTATTTCCAGCGATGCCGGTCCTCTGCATGATATTGGCTTGGCAGATGCAGTGGAGGAGTCCCTGCTCAAGTTGTTCGCCGCTCTGCCGGATATGCACCGCGATGCCGTCACGCAGATGCGCCAACGCCTCTATATTGATCCGGCGGGGTGGTTCCAGCGGGCGGATACTGCCGAGTGTTTGCCGCTATTACAGCAAGCCGTGTGGGAAGACCGCAAAATCAGCGCCATTTATCAACCTGTAGAGGGCGAATCGCACCCGCGCACATTGGATGCAATCGCGCTGGTGGCGAAGGCGAATGTCTGGTATCTCATCGGACGCAAAGCTAACGGAGACCTCCGCAATTATCGCGTGCGCCGTTTAAAGCAGGTCGCATTGATCGACGGGCATTTTCAGCGTGATCCCGCGTTCGACCTCGAAGCCTACTGGAAAGACTCCTGCGAACAATTTTTGCGCCAATCCTCGCTGGATAACCCGCCCTATTACGTGCGCCTGCGGGTGCATCCTGACGGCTTCTGGTTTTTTCCGGGCTTCATGGAGGAACGCTACGAGCAAATCGCGCCCGCAGATGCCGACGGCTGGACGGAACTCCGTGTGCGCTTCGAGAGCTTCTGGGATGCCCACGCCCGTCTGATCGGGCTGGGAACGTGGGTCAACGTGCTCGACTCGCCCGCTCTGATCGACGCGATTCTCAACACTGCCCGCGCCATCCTCGCCGCAAACGCGGGGGAGACATGACGCGTAAAAGTTGTGTTTTGACTTTACACAAAATGGTATCGAACGGATTTATCAGACAGTAGGGGCGGGTTAAATGTGTTGCGCCCCTACCCATTTTTCGCGGAAATTAGCCGGATGTCTGTGGAATTTCTACGGCGGGGAAAATTTCGCCGATAGCCGAGATATTATTGACCTCGAAATTATCCAGCACAAGGTTAAACAGCGTACCCGGCGCGACATCGGGACTGATAGTGTTCATCTCTACGTCAACCAGATCAACCCGATAGCCAGTGGCGATGCCGACCACATCATCTTCCGGCGAAAGCGCGACGAGCAACGAGAACAGGTCTTCGCTTTCCTCCAATTGCGCCGCAAAAAGTTGCGCGATATTGCTCTCGATGTCAAAGTCGGGATCTTCCATCTCTAAAATTTCGCTCAAGCCAGACCAGCCGAAGAACATCGTGATGACATCCACAGGCGTGCCGTCAATTTCACTCTGTTCGAGCGTCACGGCGCTAGCAAATCCCGATAAATCACTCGCAAGATGCAAGCGACTCACGCCCTCGTCTGATGGTACGAATTGCTCCACAAATCCGTCCAAATCCAGCACGGCGAGATGTGGATTTTCCGCGATAAAGGTGTCTACATCCGCAATGGCAATCCAACCCTGCGGCAAGACGGGCAACTCTGCGGAAAGTTCGGCATAGGTGGGATCATAGCTGATGTTGATATACAGCGTGGCATCCACATAGCGCAATTCACCCGTGATGGCATACCCGCTATACGCGCCGTTATCATATTGATCGATATAGGCATTAACGAGGGCGTTGCCGTAGGGATTTTCGCCGCGTGTGACGGTGGAGATTGCCTCTAACGAGCGTGTCTCCTGTGTTTCTACGGTTTGATCGGCGATGATGAGTTGGGTGAGTTCGTTATCAATCACCTGTGATTCATTACTATAGCTGGTGTAATTTTCAAAGCGATCCGCCGCCTGCGCGAGACGGTTCAGGTAGCCCCGTTCCTCGGCGGATAACCCGTCGGACGGTTCGCCTTCCTGCGCGAGGGTGATGCCACTCATCAATGTGAGCAGAATAAAAGCGATCAGTAAACAGCGTTTCAGCATGGGTAATTTCCTTCTGGTTATTCAGGTCAGTTCTGGATAGGCAAACGGTCATGAATGACAAGCGTTATGTGGTAAAAGCAATCGAAAAGAACAAGAAAAAAGCATAACGCAAAGGCTCAAAGAGACAAAGACGCAAAGAAAAAATCAAAAATTCTTCTCTGTCGGGCTATCCGTGTCAAAAAGCATAACGCAAACATACGTAGACGCAATGGAGATTATGGCACGGGTTAAATTCGTAACACCGCATCCACGCTTAACCAGAACAGGCGCTCACGCACGGGAACGTTCCACTGCCAACCGCGTGCGTCCCACTCCTGCGCGTCTAAATTATCGCCCCCATACAGCATTTGCGCGAATGCCACGCCGCGAAATTCAGCCACCGCGAAGAACGCCGCTGATTCCATCTCGACGGTGATACACCCTTCAGCTTTACGTTTGGCGGCTTTTTCCCGCGTTTCACGATAGATCGCGTCCGTCGTCCATGTTTTGCCAGCATCAAACGGCACGCCCTGTTCGGTAAGCACCGCTTTGATGGCATTGACTCCGCCTTCATGGGCGTTGACTTCCCGTGCAGGCGGCAAATAATGGTAGGAGGTGCCTTCATCACGGATGGCGCTGGTCGGCACGATCACATGCCCCATGTCGATGGATTTATCCAGCACGCCCGCCCCGCCACAGGCAATAAATTTACGCCCGCCGAGCGCGATTAACTCGTCCAGAAATGCCGCCGCCATCGGTGCGCCCAGACCGGGATGAACCACCGCGACACGTTCGCCCTGATGTTCGATCACATAGACGGGATTGGGACCGATTTCGCTCCCTAACATGTGGATGGGTTCGCTGTTGCCACAGACTTGCTGAATCACATGCTGGAAAAAGCACAGCACACAGCGTTCCGGCATGGCATCATTGCGCTTGATTATGCGCGATGGTTCGATGATGGCATCACGCGAGTCGTCAAATTCGAGAATCGGGTACATGGGTATTCCTCAGAACTACAGAGACAACACCTAGTCTAATGGGTTTGCGGAACACAGTCATTATACAAAACTGACAATTAACTTAAATATAGATCAGCACAGAGAGTATCAATCCTAAGAGTGCGCTGACGACTGCGGCGCGGCAATACCAGATCACATGGCGTTCTAGCAAAGTCATTTGCGGGTCAAGGTGAGTCATATCCGCCCCTGTGTGGCGATGGAGATAAATCCAGCGCACGGGCACGCGCATAATCCACACAACCGCCAGCGACCAGACCGTATAGCCCAGAGATAACACGATAAAGGTCGGGAAATCAGGGTTTTTGAGGAAGGGGAGCATCAAAAAGGCGGTTGCCATCGTCCAGATGAACATGAGTAAGGCTTTGATGTAGCGCAGGAGCATCCGCCGGATATACATGGCATTCCTGACCATCGTCATCTCTGCATTGGCGACCTCGGCGACTAAAGTGCGATCATACGCTCTGAGAATGCCAAGCGCGACGTTATAGCGTTCGATTTCTTTGAGTTCGGCGGGGGCAATATCGTCATCAATAACCTGTTGTTCGCGCAGAACATCAAGGCGGCGGGTTTTCGGCACGATCTCGCCGATGCTTTGCTCTAGCATCAGGTCGAAATAGGCGTGTCTGCGGGCTTCGCTAAACGGGAGCATATAGGTCATGTGCTCCGTTTTGTATTGATAGCGCATGATTCTGGCTTTGATGTTCGGCGCTTCGTCGATGGGCAGGGTAATCGGGTTGATGCTGAGGCTAGGCGTGAGCACATCTTCAGAATAGCCCGGCATGTAGACCGTGAAGTAAAAATGCACGATGTCTTTGAGCAGAAGGTAGACGGCATAAAGCGGGATAATCATCGAAAGCAACAGCGGATAAGCGACGAGCGCGTACAAAAGAACCGTCAGGGCAATGCCGTTGTTTGCGCCCGCTGAGGGAAATAAATTTTCCGCATGGTTGATCAGAATTTCGATGATGCCGTCAATCACATCCTTGAAGAAGACCGGAATGAGGATCATCAATCCCGCGCCACTGATAAAGGCGGTGACGATACGGTGCATGGTTGAGGAGCGCACCTCTGAGCGTTGCAAAAAGGTGCGGAGCGCGTTGCGTTCTTCGGTGGTTAATTCGTCATCATCGGGCAGTGCGGTGTCGCTCATGGGTATCATCCACTTTATACACGGCGAAATTGATAAGCGCGTAAGTGTAGCGAATTTCTGGAAAAATAGAATTGGCGGATTGCGAGGGCGTTTGTTATTGTAACGTCAGTTCTGGATAAGCAAACGATCACGAATGACAATCGTTTTGTGATAAAAAACCTTGAATATCAGAGTTTTTAGTTCTTAGTTGCTCAGTTGCAAGGTAATAAAGTGGCTCGCCAAAACCGCATTGGGCTTAAACCCCAATGCTAGAATGATTTTTGAAACCCCACTGAAGTGGGCTGTTTTCACAAATGTACGGGAAGAATAGCCTGCTTCAGCAGGGTTTTACACCAGCATAGCCAATGGGTTTTAGCCATTGGCGGCACTTTGCAACAGAGCAGTTCTTAGTTTTTAGTAAAAACGGTGTTCTTTTTCAGACTAAGCGCCAAAAGCTAAAAGTCTATTTTTCACGATTGTTCACCTGAAACAGAATTCAGGTTATTGTAGGCAACATTTAACGTGACAGTTGGAGCAAACACATTTCATGAGCGACTTTCCCGCCTTCTTCGCCGAGCTACCCGCAGATATTCGCTTGCATTATGTCGATACGGGCGAGGTAAAAGGGGGCGATGACACGCCGATACTCATTTTGCACGGGCTGGTCGGCACACCACAGACCGAACTGGCAAATGTGATCGACTGGTTGCAAGCGACCTATCGCGTGGTCGCCCACACACGACGCGGGTATGGACTGTCTGAACCGAAGCCGCGCCAATTTCCGGTCAATTTTTATCATCTGGACGCGGATGATGTGATTGCCTTGATGAATGTGCTCGGCATCCGACAGGCGCATATTATGGGCTATTCTGATGGGGGCGAAGTGGCGTTGATCGCGGCGGGGAAATACCCTGATCGTTTTAAGTCTGTGGCGGTGTGGGGCGCGGTGGGCTATTACGGTCCGGCGATGCGCCCTGTCGCGCAGAATGTGTATCCTGGCACATGGATGAGCGAGGAAGAAAAAGCGATCCATAGCATCAGCGATCCGGCATTTTTCACGCTTCAATGGGTGCAGGCGGTACGCTATATCATCGATTCCGGCGGAGATTTGAGCGCCAGTTTGATTCGCAATTGTCGTGTTCCGGTGTTGTTGATGCTCGGCGAGGAAGATCGGCTCAATCCGGTGGAATATGCGCGTAAGCTGGCTTCAAACGCGCCGGATGGACGGGTCGAATTGTTGCCGTGCGGTCATGCAGTGCATCAAGAAGTTGAAGCGGAGTTTAAAGAAATCGTCGGCGCATTTCTGGCTGAGGTAGCTGGAAAGTCGTAAAAATCGTCTACGAAAATGGGATCGTAAAGAAGAAGCGTCCGCCGCGATTTTGCGGTGTGGCGGGTTCTGCCCATAATTTACCGCGCTGAAGTTCGACTATCCCGCGTGAAATGGCGAGTCCCAACCCCGTGCCTTCGATCTTACGGGCGGCGGCATCTTTGGTGCGATAAAACGGCAGGAAAATTTGCTCTGCGTCTTCACGGCTGATGCCCGCGCCCTCGTCAATGATGCTGATGAGCATACAGGGCGTGATGGTCGCCGGTGGCGCACTGATGGGGAGTGCCTCCGGGGTGAGAATCTGCGATGTTGTGATGCGGATTTCGCTATTGTGTGGCGCATATTTTATGGCGTTGATGAGTAAATTGCTGAGTATCTGTGCGGTGCGGTCATGATCGAACCGAATGGCGGGTAAATCATCATCAAGATTCATGAGCACGCGTTGATTATTCGCCTTATGTGAAAATTCGAGGCGGGCGACGGTTTCAATCACGAGGTCTTGCACATAATTTTCTGTAAAGTAAAGCTCAATCTCGCCGACATTTGCGCGTGTGAATTCGATAAGATCATCATAAACGCTGTTTAAGTGGCGGGCGCTACTGAGGATGATTTCGATATATTCACGGGCAAGATCGGGCAATTCGTCGCGGGTCATCTCCAGAATAAATTCCGCAAATCCCTTGATGGACGTTAGCGGCGTGCGTAGCTCATGCGAGATGCGCGAGAGCAACTCATAGCGCAAATTTTCCTCGGCGCGTTCCGACGACACATCATGGAAAGTATAAATGCGCCCCAATACGCTGTTACGCTGGAAGACCGGCGCGCTATACCATTGCATAGTACGTTCATCACTGCGTTCATCTTTCATGACGAATTCACCACGCATGACGCGATGATCTGAGGGGCTAAGCGCCTGCCATGTTTCGATGAGATCATCCCGTAGCTGTTTCGGCATCTGTGTATTTTCCAGCACCGTCCACAAAGACTTGCCCTGTGTATCAAACACGCTGAGGTTAAATAACTTCTGAAAGTGTTCGTTCGCGGTCAGGATGTTGGCGTGTTCATTGGGGAGCGTCATGACGACGGCATCGGTCACGGCTTCCAATAAGGCGGCACGTCCCTGTTGCACAAAATCATGCTCGCGTTGGAGTGATTCGGTCATGGTGCTGATGGTCAGAAATTCGCTGACGATCTGATACGTTCGTAATTCGTACCAGTTGAACTCGCGCACGGTATCCGAGCCGATCACCAGCAACCCGAGCCGACGTTCACGCGTTTCCAGCGGGATGAGCACCAATGATTTGAGACGGGTGGCGTTCATTAAAAGTTTGCTGAACGCATCAAGGCGGGCAATGGGCGCGTCTTCACCATCCATGCCCTGAATTTGCAGAAATTCTTGCTGGCGCAGGGCATCGTGCAGTTGCATCAACTCATCCAACTTGATCTGCGTGCCGGTGATCATCTGACTGCCGAGTTGCCGCGACCAATCGCCTTTGACCTCGATATATTCAAATGGCTTGCCGTGCGAATCGCCGCCGGTGGGACCATAAAGGGCGATAGCACAAAAGCTGATGTGGGTCTCAAACAGATAATCACGCAGGATATGAATGATGCTCTGCGGATAGGGGTTGCGGGCGATGGCTTGCGCGGTGGTGGCGATGGCTTCGGTGGTGATGAGGCGCTCAATCAGATGTTCGTTTTCAAGCACGGTCAGTATCAACTCACCCAGAATAGCCGTTGCATCAACATGCTCTGCGTTGAACGCGTCCTCCTGCGTGGAGCAGATAAATACGCCACTCGTAATTTCCGATAGCATGATTAAGGGGATGAGCAAGGCGCTCTTAAAGCCCACGGGAAGCTGATTTGCTTGATCGATGATGATAGGTTCGGCGCGAATGTTGAGATCAGGGAGGGCATTGCGAATCCACCCGTGTACTGCTTGCTCTTCATAGGTGTTGTCGTCATGCGGGTGGTTTATGTGTTGGGCGATAATATCGACCAGCGTTGATCCCGGACGTTGCAAACCAAGATAGACTGCGTCCGCCTGTGTTTCTGCCATGACTTGTGAAAGCAGATAAAACAGTCGTTTGTCCAATGTAAGCGATGAAATCTGTCTTGTATCTGGTTTGTCAGGCGTGATCATGGATTATTGTTTTAGCTTATTGTGCAGTAAAGAGACACACAGTCGAAAATTCCTAACGGTGTCTATATCGTCGTCAATTGATTATGCCACACTATGCGACAAAATAGAGCATAACGCAAAGTTTCATCGCCGTAAAGAAAATTTCGTTTTTATTAAAGAACGGTAACCAATTGCTTGAAGCGCATTAAAAAAACAAGGCGCAGAGTACAGACAATGTACTCTACGCCTAAATATACGCATATAAAATCAACGACTCTATTCGTCGTCGTCGGGGTCCTGTGGGCGGATGGTGAACATATAACCGATGCCACGTTCTGTACGGATGTAATGCGGGTGATGGGAATCTGCTTCTAATTTACGACGCAGACGGTGCATATGCACGCGCAGAGTGTCTTCACCAACCTCGTCGGAGGGCCACACGCGGGCAATCAGCATCCGGTTTTCGACCACACGTCCGGCATTGCGTAACAGCACATGCAGTAGGATGGATTCTGTGGGCGTTAAACCGACGGATTTGTTGCTGAGGATGATGCGGTTGTGGGCAAAGTCGATCTGTAAATACTGATCCACCGTGATAATCGGCTCGCTGGCATAATCAAGGCTGGGCATCCGTGCGAGCACAACTTCAATCCGCGCTTCTAATTCACGCAGTTCAAACGGTTTGACGATAAAATCTTCCGCATATTTCCGTAAACCTTGCACAATCGTATTGGTATCACTTGATGATGTAACGAACATGATCGGCACATCCGCCATCGCTTTCAGTTTATGGCTGAGATCAAAACCGTGCATGGTGGGTAATGCAAGGTCGATCAACGCGATGTGGGGTAACCCGTGTTCTTTAACATGCTCTAGTGCGTCGGGTCCATCCGTCACGGCAGTAACATCGTAACCGTTCTTATTTAAAAAATCCGTGACCAGACGAGCGATACTGGTATCATCTTCAACTAGCAAAACCTTTGCATTTTTTGCCATAATTTGACCGCCTCGAAATATAACGAAATGTATTCCAATGGAATATACTACATCTAAAATATTAAGTCAAACATGACTTTTACGATCTGCTGTATTCTCATCTACAAATAGCAAACCGCAATCATTTTAGAGACGTAATCGTACCATAGCAACTCGCCAAATATAGCGCATTATTACGCTTCACACCATATCGAATAGTGATAGATTACCAGATTGTAACAGCAACGATAACAGACTTATGTTTATTATAGTTTTAAGTTTCGTACATAGAAACATTCTCCATAACTTCTCCACAGCTTTTGCACAAAGAGTCCATATCGTTATGGGATACTTGAGTCATAGCGGGTGGATAAGCAAACACAGAGAGCTTTTCCGCCTGATTAGGATTCAGTTGGTCTGTGGAATACAAAGGGATGTGTTAATTTGACACGCATAAAAACACACATCGCAGTAGGGATTGGCTGTGGCATGGGGTTAGGCGTGGTTTTCGGGTTTATCGTCGGCGATTTTTTCACCGGCCTGGTGTTCGGCACAGTATTATCGTTGGGGATTTCTGCCCTGCTCCTGCTCAGTTTATTCAACGATCAAGATGTGAAGTAAACAGAGTGCTAGACTAATTTGCTCTAGCACTTCTCCTTATTTATGCACCCCTACGCATCTACAAATTGCGGGCAGGTTGGCGCGTCATCCGGTATGCGATATTGCTGGCGTTCGGCATTGGTAAAATCACGGACCACCCGTCCACACGCATAGTCAATGAATGCCTCAGGATCGGGAAACCAGAACTGAATGATGCCATCATACTCCCACGACATAATGCGCCCGTCCGGCATTTCAAATGCCCCTAAGACGTTCGAGGTGTGTCCTTCTAAGGCATAAGACTCGCCTGTTTCCATATCCCAAATACGCAAACTACCGTCTCTACTCCATGAAAGAATTCGTCCATCAGATAAACGACGCACACCATTTATGAGGTCTGTATGTCCTACGAACATATCAAGTAGGGTGCCATTGATATCCCATAATCCAAGGCGTGTAATGCTTACAGAAAGAATCCGACCATCTTCAAGCGGCAACGCATTGAGAACATCTCCACCGTGTCCTTCAAAAATGGCGATAGGTGTGCCATCTTCAGCAGACCATGTGCGTAATGTATTGTCCCTGCTCCACGAAAGGATTTGCCCATCAGGCAGTTGTGTTGCACCCTCAACTTGATCCGTATGGTCCAGGAAAGCGAGACTGGTGCCATTCGAATCCCATAAGTGGAGTGTATCATCCGCTCCCCACGAGACCAGATTGCCATTCTCTAGCTCCAATACGCCATCAGTCCTATGTGCATGTCCTTCTAAAACACTTTGTAAAACGAATGTGTTGTCATCAATTATCCAGATTCGGATCACGCTATCTTCTCCGAAGGACACAACGCGCCCATCACGTAAAGCAATCATATAAGGCATATAGTCCGTATATGCTTGTTGTTGTGCTAGAACATCGCCAGTCGCGCTCCATAGTACAAGCTCGCGATCAGAACTAATTGCAATGAATCGTCCTTCCGAAAGTTCAATGATGTCATTCATTGAAGGTTCTCTACGTTCAGAAAAATCAAGCAGACGTGTTCCATCCAGTGCATAGATCCATGAAGGACCGGTCACACCAGAGAAAAATAGGTTTCCGTTGGCGAGTTGTATTACGTTGGAGGTTGAGACATCAAACTCTAGTAAAAGTTCTCCATTAATACCGTGAAGCTCAGTAGTGTAACCGTTTTTTACGGTGATGTATCTGCCATCCGCAAGTTGAATTACACTGTCAATACCCGGAACGCTAAACTCCATGTCCCCGTAGCTCCAATAGCGCAACAGACTATCGGTATTGGGTTGCCATAAACGGAGACTGCTATCATGAGACCATGAAAGCAAGCGATCGGGACTCAGTTCGGTCAGTCCTCTTATGTTGCCCGTGTGTCCCTCTAACACGATATGTGATGTGCCATCACTCGACCAGACTCGTATGACATCATCTCCACCGTAGGTTGCAAATCGCCCATCGCTTAGTTCAACTGCGCCATCAATAGTTGAGGTATGGGCGGTCATCACATTGAGTGCCTCACCATCCGATGACCACAAACGTAAGGTTGCATTTTCATCCCACGAAAGGATGCGTCCATCAGAGAGTTCAATCGCTTCAGCCAGCCTATTCGTGTGTCCGCGCAGGACGGCAATAGATTCACCATCCGTTTCCCACAAGCGCAAGGTGGTATCATCACTCCACGAAAGGATATTTCCAGTTTGAAGTTCAATCGCACCCCATACATCACGGTCATGACCTTCAAGCGAGATCAGATGGATCCCCTGATCGTCCCATAAATCAATAGATGCCTGCCCTCCCCATGTTAGAACACGACCATCCCGAAGTTGACGCATTCCATGAATCCGAATTCCTGTCATATCGGCGCTAGGGATGCGTGTGCCTTCGGCTGACCAAACCGGAATAACATTGTCTAAAATGTCTATGAGAATATGCCCGTTCCTAAGCTGAATGATTTTACCCGTAGTCTCCTCACTATCGATATCCAACTCCGCAAGCAACGCTCCCTGATTATCGAAAATCCGAATGGGCACTCCGTAATTCCATGTCAAAATATGCTCATCCTGAAGTAAAAAACCGCGTTGAATGCGATCATCTTCATAGACCTGAGTCGTGTTAAGCAATGTGCCATCTCGTAGCCAGAACCGGATTGTGCCATCGTAACCCCATGAGACAATGCGTCCGTCGCTCAATTCGTGTGCTGCTCCCACAAGATCAGTGTGACCGCTATAGACGGCGACCAATTCGCTGATGTCATGGGTATATTCGCGCATCGTACCCTCAGAACTTCGCGTTATCCAATGTCCATCGGAAAGTTCGACCATGCTAAGAACAAAGCCCTCTCCGTTTACGATTCTGCCCACCGAGAACAGACGATTCGTCGCGTAAATCAGCGATTGGTTAGCCTGTTCGGTAAAACCCGTCTGTAGCGCACGTATAGAAAGCAACGCCGCTAATTCTGCATTCGGTGATGTGGCATTTAGCAACGTATTCGCCTCTTCTGCCAACCGGAGCGATTCGATTCGCGCCTCGCTTTGTGCCACTTGCTCGGAAACAGCGGCAAGTTGTGTACTGGCTTCTGCCACCTGTAGATCAAACGCGGCAAGGGTTGCGTCGGCAATGTCTACGCGTGACTGTGCTTCAGATGCCCGGTTAATCGAGACGATCATGGCGATTAATGCGACCACACCGACAAGCGCCAGCACCACAGACGCATTCCGCAAGCGACGTAACAGGCGTTGCCGACGATGCTCCGTCTCGCGGCTGGTCGTGATAAATCGTTGATGCAATTGCGTGGGAAGCGGGTCTTTGTCCTGTGCATTTGCCAGCCAGCTTTCCGCCTCGCTGATCTCATCCCCTGTGAGCATGTAGCTGACATTTTCCCCGCGCCGTTCCCATTTAAGCGCCCGATTCAGTATATCGGTGTGTTGGCGCACATGCTCCAAATCTGCCGTGATTGCCGCCAGCATCTTGTCGAAACGCTCATCAAACAGCGTGTCATCGTCGAAGAAAATCCAGTTGTGGCGGGCGAGGGCATTCCAGTTATTGCGCGCAATCGCCAGAATTTCTCGATTCTGTAAAATGCCACGCGCATTGTCGTCCAGATCACGCTTCGCGAGTGTTACGAACGAGGCATCAATGTCGACCTGTTGCCTAATAATGGGGATGATGCGCTTGTTATACAGGAGCGCCACATCCAGTTCAAACTGGCAAATCGGCGATTCGATCGAATGCGAGCTGACGATAAACGCAAAGCTATCCGCGCCTTCGATACCCCGCTTGATTTCCTCCCACCAGTTGGCTGTGAGCGGGATGTCTTCCCAATCCATCCAAATGTCATACGAATGTGCCTTGAGTGTCGCGTGAATTTGACGGGCAAAGTCGCCATCTCGGCGCGAATAGGAAATGAATACATCGGTCATCGGTTATCCTCGCTTTAGGGTTTCGCGGTCGGCGTGTCTTTGGATACCTGCGCCATATATCCATGCGCAGGTATCCGGTATGCTTACTGTAAACATCTCTCTATTTGCTGACGGTGGGTGTGGGTGTAGGTGTGACCGCGATTTGTGGGCGTTCGATGCCAAGGGTATCGAGAATGTCTCGTAATACCTCCATCAATTCCAGATCGATAGCGGAGAATGTGTAGCCTAATGCCTGTGCCTGTTCCCAATCTGCGAGGGCTTGTAGGGAATTGTCTCCGATATTTGCCATTCCTTCTATTAGTGCCAGATTGCTATAGGCTAACCCGCGCTGATAATAGGCATCTACATTGATAGGATCAAGCGTAATGACACGGTCAAAATCGGGGATGGCGGCACGATAGTTTTCAACCGTCATATGCAACAGACCACGGCTCATCAGCGCGTCGTCTGATTCCGCATCACGGGCGATTAATTCATCAAAGTAGCCGATTGCGACATCGTAATTGCCGAGGTCGGTATTCAGGTAAGCAAGGTTGAAATAGGCACTAAGTTGTCCGGGATCAATGGTAATTGCACGCGTATAATCTTCAATCGCGGCATCGTTATCGCCAACCGTTTCATAGAGATCCCCACGATTCACATACGCCGCCGCGTAATTGGGGTCAATTTCTAGCGCACGGGCGTAATTTTCAAACGCCAGATCGTGTTCGCCTAGCCCTTCAAAAATCAGCGCCCGTCCCATCCATGCCAGACGATACTCGGGATAGGTTTCTACAACGATGTCGATGAGTTCTAAGCCGCCTGCGGTATCCCCGTTTTGAATATTTAAGCTCGCCTGTGCGAACGCAACCGAAATTTCCTGTTCGGTTTCGGCATTTTCTGCAATCACAGCAGATTGAGTCAGCGTGGCAGGGATAGGCGTAAGGGTTAAGCCGGACTCATGCACGGCTGTGTTCGCAAGATTCACCTGCTCATTGGCAGAAGCGACCTGCTGATTGGAGGAAGCGACCAGCGCGTTCGCCGCGTTGAGCGTGACATCCACCGGAGTCAGGGTTGCGCCGATAATGGCGACATCGGTTTGGGCGAGATCAGCGGAGCGGACGACCTGTGTGAGGACGGATTGCGCAGTGCCGATATTTTGCTCTGCTTGTCCCTGTGCATTGGTGGCAGTGAGTGCCTGATTTTGTGCGTCTTCGGCGGATTGCTCCGCATCGCTGACCAGCACATTCGCCGCGTTGAGCGTGACATCAATAGGAGTCAGGGTCGCCTGTGCGTTGGAGACTTCTGTTTGCGCGTCGGCAATCTGTGCCTCTGCCGCATCTAATATGCCACGCACCGGTGTGAGCGTATCGCCCGCGATAGCGACCTGTGTATTCGCCTGACTCGCGTCATCCTGTGCTTCTCCCAGACGTGCCACCGCAAAACCCACCCCGATGAGCGCGAGGACGATCAACACACCGAGTAACACCGATGCCAGCCGGAATTGGCGCGTACGCTTGCCCAGAGTCTCGATCTGTGCGAGGCGTTGCGCTTCGAGGTGTTTGCGTTCATCTTCTTTGTGACGACTTGTTTGAATGTATTCCCGATGGAGCGTGGTCGGGTCAGGGTTGACCTGCCCATCGCCCTGTGGCGCGTTGCTGATCCATTTCTCTGCGTCGGTGATTTCGTCGCCGGTTAGCAACAAACTGGGATTGCGCCCGCCGCTTTCCCACTCTTTGGCGCGGATGAGCAGGCGCGTGTGGGTTCTAATATAGGGCAAGTCCTGTTCCATCGCGGCGACGAGTGCGGCGAATTCGTCCTCGAACTTGGCATCATCGTTGAAAAATATCCAGTTGAGATGTTTCAGCGCGTCCCAATTTTGGCGGGCGACTTGCTCCCATGATTTGTTGTACCATTCCCCGGCGATGTCTTTTTCAGTTTCGCCAAACACATCTTCACGGATGAGCGGAATAATGCGCTTGTTGTGGTCAATCGCGTGTTTGACCTCGTAATTGCAGATTTCAGACGTAAGTGAGTTACGACTGGTGATAAAAACAAAGGTATCTGCGCCTTCAATTCCGGCGAAAATTTCCTGCAACCAGTCCGCGGCGCGTGGGATGTCTTCCCAGTCGATCCAGATATCACGGTCTGTTTGGGCGAGGCGGTTGGTCAGCCGTTTGGCAAATTCCCCGTCACGGCGCGAATACGAGATGAATACGTCCGTCATGTTGCGCTCCTTGTGTACGTGTCCTCCTGCCAGAAAATCCGCAAGATTGCGTTTGCGGTGGCAACAAGACTGATGCGAATAACATAAAACGATGCTTAGTCATTTTCATCCTATCTGACGACCATGTGAGAAAGCGTGTGAAGCAATTTATCCGTTTGGCGTGTTCGTTGGGACTGGCGGTGCCGTAATTGTTGGGAAGCGCTCGACCTCCGCGCAATACGGTTCGATGCGATAGGTTTCACGCTCGCCACAGGTGAGTTCACGGATGAAGCGATTGTCATGTGTCCACGCGATAAGCTCCTCCAGCGTATCATAGCGCCACAATTGCGCCCGATCCAACCCTGCCGTGACATAGGTCATCGTTCCCGGAATAAACATGCCAAAACGGGCTTGATTAAAATAATGGGCATCAAACACGCGTAACGGTTGTTCTTCGATAACATCCCAGATGACTATGCTATCGTCGTTGGTGGTGAGCATCACTATGTCATTAAAAAAGCTAATGCTGTTCGGGCGTGGATGGGCGGCAAATGTGAAACTCACGGTTTTGCGGACGTTATTCCAGATGACGATTGACCCGTCTGATGAGGTACTGACAATATTTCCAGATGGGGTGAACGCAACGGCGGTTACGCCAACCCCGACCTCGCCATATCGTCCGTGAATGCTTCCTCGTTCCGTATTCCATACTTCAACCTGCCCATTAAATCGTGGTCCCGTAATGAGCAGGCTTCCATCCGGGTTGAATGCAAGACTTCCAATGTTACCCGCATCAATTTCATGTAAAAGATCGCCCGTATTGGCATCCCAGATACGTACCATGCCATTTGCCGAGCCACCCACAGCGGTAGCGACTAAACCCGCTTCTTCATTCATTGCAATCGCGGCGACCGCGCCCGGACCATCAAATGACTGGACGATTTCACCGGTTTCAACGTCCCACAGGATCGCTTCTCCGCTGTCTGAGGGTTGGGCGATGAGGTCACCATAAGCGACAAGGGCGAGTTGTCCGGTGGTATTGAGCAGAACTTGATTCACTCCCTGACTTCCAGCGGTGAAGGTTTCCAGCAGTGCGCCACTTTCGATGTCCCACATCATGAGGGCGTTAGCTGATTGGATTGTAGCGAGCCGTGTGCCATCACCACTTACCGCGATGCTTAAAATGTTGTTGCGTTGTTCTTCCACTTCAAATGTATGGAGCAAATTGCCGGGGCGAATGTCATAACGCGTATAGCCGTGCCAGGTGTTGAGTATGATCCATGTGCCATCTGATGAAAATGCAATCTCCCCGGATGTGTCATAATCATTACCGATAATGTATATGGGTTCACCATCTTCGAGATCCCATAGAATCAGGTTGCCCTCGCCATCAGAAACCGCCGCCACATTATCAACGGGACTGATAACAATATCTTGAATGATGTAACGATGTCCGCTTAAAATATGAAGTGCTTCACCGCTTTCTGCATCCCAGACGATCACAGAATCATCACTGCCGCCGGAAACGATAAATTCGCCGTTATAGGCAATTTGTTGCACATAATCCCGATGCCCTTCCATGCGATGGATGAGGCTGGCGGTTTCTACGTCCCACAAGATCACGATGGTATCCCAGCTGGCACTGGCTAAGGTTGCGCCATCAGGGCTGAGTGCAATATCATCCACGAAGGCATCATGTCCCTCAAAATTAGCAATCATGTCGCCGTAGTTCTCGCTAATTTCGTCAATATTCCAGCGGATAATGCTATCATCCCAGCTACCGCTATAGGCGCTTTTTCCGTCCGGTGAAAACGCGACGGATGACACACGACCTTGATGCCCCTCTAGTGTAAGAAGTGTTTCTCCGAAAGTTGGCGAGTCACGGTCAATATCCCATAAAAGCACCATCGATCCCCGCATCCCGGCAAGCGCCCGCGTCCCGTCTGGACTGATGTCCACGCCCATTACCTCGCCCCAATTGTCAACAAACGTATGCAGAAGTGTTTGACTTTCCACTTCATAAAGAAACGGTCCGCTCAACATCAAAGAGCCGTCCGGCGAAAGGGCGATATTTCTGGTGGCTAAGTTGTCTGGATGCGAAAATTGCCAGACCATCCCCGGTGCATACGCCGCCTGTGCAAGGGCATTTTGGGCATCCGGTGAGGGTATTACGATGCTATTCGCCGCTAGCAACAGCGGGAGTGCAAGATCACGGTTGTTTTCACTAAACGCTTGCCGTCCTGATGCGACCCATGCGAGGCTCTGTGATTCTTCTGCGCGGCGCTCTGCGATTCTTTCATTTCGTTGGGCGCGATCCCGTTCCTCGGCGGCGGTGGTCGCCTGCGAGAAGGCTTGCGCTTCGTTGGTTGCGGCGAGATCGGCATTAAAGGCGCTGGTTGCTCCGGCGGAGACAGCGGTACTTTCATTGTTTTGAGCGATGTCACGTTGTTCTGCGGCGACGGTTGCCTGTGAGAATGCTTGCGCTTCGTTGGTGGCGGCGAGATTGGCATTGAAATCGCTGGTTGCTCCGGCGGCGACGGCGGTACTCTCATTATTTTCGGCGATGCGTTGCTGGGTCGCACGTTCTTCAGCATTGGTTTCCGCAGAACGGAATAATATAAATGACAATCCGGCTAAAAATAGCGTTACGGCAAACGCAACCGTGACGCTACTCAGTAAGGTGCGTTGCCTGCGATTGGTTGCGCGACGGCTGGCGGCGATATATTCGCTGTGGCGTGAAGTCGGCTTGGGGTCTTTTTCTAGCGATGAAGACAGCCAGTTTTCAGCTTCACTTAAACGGTTGCCCCGCAGAAGCAAGCCATTATCCCGCCCCTTGCGTTCCCATTCCAGCGCACGGAGCAAAATCTGAGTGTGTTCGCGCACATGGTCAAGATCAGCCTCAACAGCCGTGATGAGCTTATCGAAATTGGCATCAAACACGGAATCATCGTCGAAGAAAATCCAGTTGTGGCGTGCAATGGCGTTCCAGTTATCACGGGCGATGGCAAGAATCTCTGTTTCGCCTAGCGCCTTACGGGTGTTGTCGTCGAGTGGGCGATTGGCGAGTTGCGCCATAGCGGTTTGCTGATCGACCTGTCTGCGGATGATAGGGACGATGCGCTTGTTGAAGATACGCGCATGATGAAGCTCCATATTGCAGATCGGCGATTCGAGCGAGTCCGGGCTGACTACAAAAATGAAGGTATCTCCGGCTTCGATTCCCCGCTTGATCTCGCTCCACCAATCGGCAGTCAGCGGGATGTCTTCCCAATCGATCCAGATGTCACGCTGAGTTTGGGCGAGGCGGTTGGTCAGGCGGTTGGCAAATTCCCCGTCACGGCGCGAATACGAGATGAATACATCCGTCATGATGTGCTCCTTGTGTACGTGTCCTCCTGCCGATTACTCCGCAAGATTGCGTTTGCGGTGGCAACAAGACTGATGCGAATGACATAAAACGATGCTTAGTCATTTTCATCCTATCTGACGACCATGTGAGAAAGCGTGTGAAAAGTTGGCTTGTAGACGAATCGTCTCAAGTAGCGGAGCGAAAATGGAAAAGTAGCGAAAAATGACGCGCTCTTCTATACTATTAAGATCAGATTAAGTAACGTTGGTTAATGTGGATTAACAAACAACTTACTTTAATTATATTTTAAAATAATGAAGGAGAAATCAATGCGTAGGTTGATGAAAATAGGGTTTGTGACGTTTGTGATGATGCTCGTTCTCGGACCTGTTTCTGCGCAAGGTGACACGCTCACTGTGTTGTGTACACCACAGGAAGATTGGTGTGTGGCGATGACACAGGCATTTGAAGAAGAAACGGGAATAAGCACCAATTATGTCCGTTTGTCATCCGGTGAATCGCTCGCGCGTATCCGTGCAAGTTCCGATAATCCTGAATTTTCCGTCTGGTGGGGCGGTCCGGCAGATGCCTTTATTGCCGCTTCTGAAGAAGGTCTTCTGGAGCAATATGAATCACCCAGTGCTGAAGAAATCCCCGAACAATACAAGGATGCGGATAGCTACTGGACAGGCGTGTATGTTGGCGCGTTGGGTTTCTGCTCCAACCTCGATATTCTGGATGAACTTGGTGTAGAAGCGCCAACCTCATGGGAAGAGTTACTCGCACCGGAACTCGAAGGCTTTGTTGCGATGGCACATCCTGCCACTTCCGGCACGGCTTTCACGACCTTCTGGACAACCGTCACCCTTTACGCTGATGCACTGGAAGCTGAAGAAGAAGGCGCTGGCTTTGATGAAGAAGGCGCACCGACAGAAGCCGCCATTGATCTCGCGTTTGAATACTTTGCTGAACTGAACAACAACATTCTGCAATACACCCGCTCCGGTTCTGCACCGGGTACACTTGCCGGTCAGGGTGAAATCGCGGTTGCCATTATCTTCTCGCATGATTGTGTGAAACTGCAAGAAGAAGGCTTTGATGGCATTTTGACCACAACCTTCCCCGAAGAAGGCACTGGCTATGAAATCGGCGGTATGGCGATCATTGCGGATGGACCGGAACCGGACACCGCGCGCCTCTGGTACGATTGGGCATTGACCGCTTCTGCACAGGAAATTGGTCCGACGGTCAACTCTTTGCAATTGCCGACTAACCCGGATGCCGCTATTTCTGAACTTGCAGTGAACCTCTCAGAAATTATGGTGGTGGATTACAACTTCTCTGCGGCAGGTTTGAACCGCACCGAACTCGTGGAACGTTTTGACGAGGAAATCGCCACAGCACCAACCGAATAACTTCGATTTGGCGGACATAGCTAATCACGAAACCCCTGCACACGCGCTAGGGGTTTCGTGTTATATGAGGGGGACGCGTGCAGTTGCTAAAATTACCAAACCTTAGAAAAAATGCGATTTTTCAAGATCCGTTGTTACTTATCACGCTCATTGTCATGGTTTTCTTCGTCGCGGTGGCGATTGTGTTGCCACTGGTGGCGATGATCGGCGAGAGCCTTTCCCGCGAAGGGCTAGACGCATTTGAGCGTTACTTATCAAGCTCAGTTTATCAGACGATTATTCGTAATACGCTGGTATTAGGTGTGCTGGTCGGGTTTGTAGGCACGGCTATTGGCTTTTTGTTTGCCTTCGTGCAGGTCAAGCTGGATGTGCCATTTAAGCGGGTGATTCATCTGATCGCCATGATTCCCGTAATCGCGCCACCGTTCGCGCTGGCAACCTCGACGATTGTGCTGTTCGGACGGAATGGCTCAATCTCCAAAGGGATTTTTGATGTACGTTACGACATTTACGGGCTGGATGGCTTAACGCTGGTGATGTCGCTGTCATTTTTCACCGTCGCCTATCTGAATCTGCGCGGGATGATGGAAGCGCTTGACCCTGCCCTTGATGAAGCCGCAACGAATATGGGCGCGAGCAAATGGCGTGTGTTCCGCACCGTGACCGTACCCATGCTCATTCCGGGTATCGCAAGCTCGTTTTTGCTCCTGTTTGTAGAATCCATCGCTGATCTGGGCAATCCACTGGTGCTGGCGGGCAATTATGAAGTGCTGGCGACGCGCATCTATGTGACGATCATCGGGCTGTATGAAACGACAGGCGCGGCGGTACTTTCCGTGATTTTGCTCCTGCCCTCGTTGACTGTGTTCATTGTTCAACGCTATTGGGTGAGCAGGGCGAGTGTCGTCTCGGTCACGGGGAAACCCTCCGGTACACCACAGAAGATTGATTATCCGCCGGTGCGCTGGGGATTGTATGCGCTGGTGATGGGCATTTGTGGCTTAATCGTGCTAATTTACGGCACAATTTTTCACGGTGCGTTCGTCAGGATTCCGGGCGTGCGGAACACATTTACGCTCGATCATTTTGATTTCGTCATCAACGGTATCGGCTCAGAAGCGATGCGCGACACAACCACGCTGGCAATCATCGCCACGCCCATTGCGGGCTTAATCGGTATGATTATCGCCTATCTGGTGGTACGTAAGAAATTTGCTGGGCGTAGTATGCTGGATTTCGGCGTGATGCTCGGAATCGCTGTGCCGGGGACGATTATCGGCATTGGCTACATCCTCGCGTTTAATAGCCCGATCAGCGTCAATTTGCCCGTGTTCGGTGATGTGACGTTATTGCCGAAGCTCACCGGAGGGCGTTCGGTTTTTGGTGGTGCGCTGGCGATTGTGGTGGTGTATGTGGTGCGTAGTGTGCCTGCCGCGTTACGGTCTGGCACGGCGGCGCTCTCACAGATTGATCCATCCATCGAAGAAGCATCTACAAGTCTCGGTGCAAATAGTGAGCGCACATTTCGGCGTATCACGTTACCGCTGATTCGTCCGGCGTTCTTCGCAGGGCTTGTCTATGCCTTTGCGCGCTCCATGACGACAATTTCAGCCATTATCTTTTTGACCACGCCAGAAACGAAGATCATGACACAGCAAATTTTAAACGAGGTCGAAAATGGGCGCTATGGCAACGCGTTTGCCTATTGTGTGATCTTGATTGGTCTGGTGCTGGTCGCTATCGGCATTTTGTACTTTGCAGTTGGAACGACGACCGGAGCCGAGCGGCGTTTTGAAGGGGGACTATGATGCAAGATATTCGCTTAAAACTTGAAAATGTCGTTAAGGAATTTCCAGAGCGTAACGGTCAGGGCATGGTCAGAGCGGTTGATGATGTCTCGATTGATATTCTCGCCGGTGAATTTCTGACATTACTTGGTCCTTCCGGTTGCGGTAAAACCACGACACTCCGGTTAATCGCGGGATTTGAATCGCCATCGTATGGACGCATTTTGCTGAATAATCAGGATGTGACCACCCAACCGCCGAATAAGCGGGATATGGCGCTGGTGTTTCAGAATTATGCGCTATTCCCGCATATGTCTGTCTTTAACAATGTCGCGTATGGGCTAGAAACACGCGGGATGTCTCGCAGTAGCTTGAGAGACAAGGTTGAAGAATCGCTGACGACGATGGGCTTACAGGGGCTGGCGGATCGTCGCCCGAATCAGCTTTCTGGCGGTCAGCAACAACGTGTTGCGCTGGCGCGTTCACTGGTGATGGAGCCGAGCATTTTACTTTTTGACGAGCCGCTTTCGAATCTGGATGCCAAGTTGCGGGTGCAGATGCGCAGTGAAATTCATCAATTACAACGTCGGCTGGCAATCACCAGCGTTTATGTGACGCATGACCAGATCGAGGCGATGGCGCTTTCGGATCGGATTGTGATTATGAACAAAGGCAAGATCGAACAGGTCGGCTCCCCGAATGAGATTTATCGCTTCCCGAAAACGCGCTTCGTGGCGGATTTTATTGGCAGGGCGAACTTTGTTGAAACCATTATCGACTCAAGAGCGACGAAGACGGTCAGGGTATTGGGGCAAACCGTTGAATTGCAACCGGGCGCGGTGATACCGGAGGGGACAAATCTGATCGCCATGTTGCGACCAGAAGCGCTCTCGTTGCATGAAGACCCCGCGCTGGAACAGGTGAAGATCATTCAGGCGATGTATCTGGGCGCTGAGGTGGAATATGTGGTGGATTATCAGAATCAGCATATTGTGGTGGTCGATAACGACCCACGCACCAGTCGCCTCTTCGCTGAAGGGCAAACCGTTGGGATTAATTTTCTGCATGAAACGGTGCATCTGTTGCCGATGGACAGTTAGCGCGGTTGCATCCCTAAAGTTGTTTATACAATCGTGTGGCGTTTCTTTAACAGGAACTCCGCACGATTTTTTGATTCCCCGCTGAATTTAAATATGTTTAAGATTGCATTAATGTCTTATTCATCCCTTAAATAATGGCGTTTTAGATACTACCGTTATAATCATGAAATGAATTTCTTGACTTCTAATTGCGAATCTCATATGATAAGAAAACGTTAAATTTTTTAACATATTCTTAAACTAAAATAGGGGGAGTATTTCACTATGAACCTTGAACTGCAATTATCACTGGCGGTCAATATCACCATCGCCATGATACTTAGCGGTATAATTGGCATTAATCGTGAGCGCAGTAATAAGTCTGCTGGCTTACGTACGCACATGCTCACTGGCACGGGCGCATGTATCTTCACCATCCTCTCACTACACGCCTTTCCTGAAGCAGACACCTCCCGCGTGGCATCCAACATCGTCACCGGTATCGGCTTTCTGGGTGGTGGGATCATCATTCAGCGTAAAAATGAAGCCTTCGACCTGACGACTGCCGCGGGCGTGTGGGCAACCGCCGCAATTGGCATGGCAATGGGCGTGGGGGCGTGGTTTATCGCCATTTATTGTACGGTGGTGCTGTGGTTTATTCTGGCGATGATTAAACGCTTCAAATTCATACTGGGAACCAATACGAATGGCGTTAATGTCATCGACCCTGAAGAAAAGCCGAAGCCACAACTCAAGAAAAAAGACCTGCTTGAACCCACCCTCAGTAATGATGCCATACGCACAACCACATAACGCTTGAAATCTCTGTTCATCATCACTTAATAATCATCCTTGTTGCACTGTAGTTTACGGCACGGTGCAACAGCATCTCTGCTTCCTCAAACGGCGCGACGATAACGCCTGTTCATCGTAAGCGCCGTGTTTTTGTGCTTAAGAACCTCTGTAGTTTTGACCATTCGACGCTTTTCACACGCATTCTCACACGCTGATGAAATATCGTTTGTCATATATAGGTGGCGATGAAGTTCATCCTGCCTACGGAGCACCACGCTTATGGAGAAAGCAAGATTCGCTCCATCAATAACTTTTTCGCACACACAATTTTTATCAAGGAGCACAGATGATGAACAAAACACGATTTACCCGCATGATGGTGATGATCTTTGCTGTGGTAACGGCACTGATTGGCGCTGGATCAGTGTCTGCACAGGCAATGGGACTGACGTATACGAGCTTAACACTGAACGCCACCTGTAATTCAGTCACGATTAATTACAACGTTACCAACACCAGCGGCATTTCCATCTTTATGTATGCGACGATTGTTGGACCGGGGACGTATCTCTCGGAAACCGATGCACCGGCAAATAATGGCGCGAACACCGCCGTGTTGAACTTTCCGGCATTGGCGAACGGTGAAGCATTGGAAGTGCGTGCCAGCCTCCCGCCCAATATTATCGTGAGCGGTCCGGTGACGTGTGGTGCGGGTGGTGGCACAAGTACCGGCGGTGGCACAACCGTTGGCGGTGGCAGTAGTGGCGGCGGTGCTGGAAGTGGCGCAGGCGGCGGTAGCGGACCATGGGGTGGCTACACCGATGGGCGCGTGAATCCTGATCCTGCTGAAGCCTACACGATTTTCTGTGCCTATGAC
Organism: Aggregatilineales bacterium; assembly: GCA_040219275.1. Taxonomy (GTDB): domain Bacteria; phylum Chloroflexota; class Anaerolineae; order Aggregatilineales; family Phototrophicaceae; genus JAVJSU01. Next base: position 58,035 of record JAVJSU010000061.1, read on the forward strand.
CGTGTGTTCGTGCATGGAGATTTGCCGGAAAATCGCCGTCTGGTGGCGCAGATTCACATCGAAGTTTTGCTGGCGATGGACTCCGGCAGAACCTACAATTTTGACGATTGGAAGGTCAGCCGTCAGGGGAACGTCATCGTTATTCAGGGCGAAAATGGCTATTACCGTCCCGAATGGCGTTCAAAAACTTTCAATCTATACGATTGTTTAGCGCGTAACGTGGTCGGTCTGGGCACGTATAACGCTTCCGGCGAGCCGAACAATGGCGTAGGCTTTCCTGAGTACCGCACTTACTGTGTGCCGTTAGCGATCATTTTCTATCCGTCGCGCAGTCTGCCGTGTGCAATTTATTTTACTTATGATAGCAACACTCCCTAGTAGCACCTCCTTTTTTGAGAAGTCTCGCGGATGGCGACCTCCCCGCCGTCCGCGACTTTTAAACATGTCTTACCCGAAGCGAACGGATCGTATTCTTCCTACGATCCGTTCGTGCTTTAACCACCGCCGAATCAGTTTACCGGACACGCACGAGTGTGCTAAGATCATATGTAATTAGGCAACTCAGTTATGATGTGTGTCAGGAGAAAAATTGATAATGGGATCGTCAAAAACAGTCGTAATGGAACACAGCTTTCATGATCGTTTACAATTCGCACTCAGCTATAGCGATGCTGAAAGACAGTCCGCCGAGCAGGCATTTCAGCGATGTTATCCTGAAATGCAACGTACCTCTGCTGTTGATACCCTCCGCCGGACTGCCTATCAACGGCTAGATGAACAGGGGCAGGTGTATCTGGATTACACCGGCGGCGGTTTATATGCTCAGACTCAGATTGATGCCCACCTCCAACAACTGACCACAGGCACATTCGGCAATCCACATTCCGCAAATCCCACGTCAATAGCGGCAACCGAATTGGTGAACGATGCCCGCGCTTATGTCTATGACTATTTCAACGCTGATCCTGACGAATACATCATCGTTTTTACAACCAACGCCAGCGGTGCGCTCAAACTCATCGGAGAAAGCTACCCGTTTGACCAGAACGGGCAATATCTGCTGACATTTGATAATCATAATTCGGTGAATGGCATCCGTGAATATGCCCGTTATCACAACGCGCCCGTGACCTATTCGCCCATCACCTTGCCGGAATTGCGGATTGATGCCGATACCCTGCGAACCCATCTCGCGTCTGCCAATCCAGACGGCAATAATCTGTTTGCCTTCCCCGCACAGAGCAATTTTAGCGGGGTGCAACATCCGTTGGAGTGGATCGCTGAAGCACAGGCGCTCGGCTGGGATGTTCTGCTAGATTCCGCCGCGTTCGTGCCGACCAATCGCCTTGACCTGTCTAAATGGAAGCCGGATTTCGTCCCGCTGTCGTTCTATAAGATGTTCGGCTATCCAACGGGTGTGGGGGCGCTGTTCATCCGCAGAGACAAACTCGCCAAGTTGCGCCGTCCGTGGTTTGCGGGCGGAACGGTGGAGATGGTCTCCGCGCTCACACCCAAATTCGTGCGGGCAGATGCAGAAGCCGCCTTTGAAGATGGCACGGTGAATTATTTGAATATTCCGGCGGTGGAAATCGGCTTACGGCATTTGACCGAAACCGGCATCGATTGTATCCATGAGCGGGTGATGGCGCTGACGGGTTATTTGCTGGATGAAATGCTGAATGTGACTCACAGCAACGGTCAGCCATTGGTCAGCATTTATGGACCGACAGATACGCATCAGCGGGGCGCGACGATTGCCTTTAATCTGCTTGACCCAAACGGGCAAATGTTTGATGTTCGGCTGGTGGAAACATTGGCGAACGAGGCGATGATCTCTTTGCGAACGGGCTGTTTTTGTAATCCGGGCGCGGGTGAGAATGCCTTCCATTTGACCGTTGATGACGTAGAAATTTGCTCCACCGCGGCTATCCCTGTCACCTATGAGCATTATATCGCCGCCTTGACCGCCCATACCGGACAGGTCGTCACGGGCGCGATTCGCATTAGCCTTGGGATTGCCAGCAACTTCGCGGATGTCCATCATTTTGTGCGCTTCTTATCCACCTTCGTTGATCTGGAATCGCCGGGATTTATGGGCTAGCGTGCAACCCGACGGCTTATTTTTACGTATATCGGGTAGGGAGTTTGTAACTAAAGTCAGTTGTGGATAAGCAAACGATCCTGAATAACAGTCATATTTTTGGTAAAAGACCTTGAGTATCGGAGCTTTTGGCTCTTAGCTGTTAGCAAAAGCATTATTTTCAAACTAAAAGTCAAAAGCTAACGGCTAAAAGCTCTTTGTCGCGAATATTCACCTTAAACAGAATTCAGGTCGCCTAAATCCAAAAGGAAAAGCCCATGTCTAGCGTAAAAAAGAAGAAATTCCCGACGATTGCGGATGTCATGAATCTGTCTGAGGCGGATTTTGCCGCGAATGAGGCAGGCAAATTGAGCGACCTGCAAACACGCCGTCTGCAAAATCGTCGATTGATGTGGGGATTGGCGACGGCGGGCGCTTTGCTGATGTTGTTGCTCGGCATAGTTTCTTTGGTCGTGTTGTTGGGCATCGGCGCGGGCAGTGACGGTGGTATTTTCGTCGTGTTCGGCTTTGTCGGATTTTTGTGGACGGCGTTGTTGTGGCAGATGCCGCTCAAATGGTGGCACGCTAATCAGGAATTGCAAGCGGGCGATGTCCAGCAATCCGAGGGACGCATCCGGCAGAATATGTCTAAAGTGCCGATTGGCATGGTTCAGCCGACAAAATATTACATCGAACAGGGCGAGAATAAGTTTGAGGTCAGCAAAGACGTATTTTTCACGTTCAAAAATGGCGACCCCTATACCCTCTACTACACGCCAAAAACGAAGTTTCTAGTTGGCGCACAGCACATCAGAACGGACGACGCTTTTATGCCGGAAGATGATACGTGGTCTGACGATGTGGATGAAGGCTATGCGTCTTATGCGTCTGATGAACCCCCGATGCGACAACGACAACGCCAGCGATAGACTCTTCTCTGCAAATCGACAGGTGTATATCTCCTAGCGCGTCTGGCGGAGCGGGCGCATCCCGTTGAGCGTGACCAGTAACAGCACGCCAACATCCGCGAGAATCGCCAGCCACATGGACGCGATGCCCAACAATGCCAGTGCCAGCACGATCACCTTCACCAAAAAACTGAGCGTGATGTTCTGAATGATGAGGCGTTTGGCGAAGCGTGCCAGCCGGACGGCGAACGGCAGTTGATTCAGGTTGTCGCTCATCAGCGCGATATTCGCCGTTTCCAGCGCCTGCGCCGTGCCTGCGCCACCCATTGCAATACTGACGGTTGCGCTAGCTAAAGCGGGTGTGTCGTTGACCCCATCGCCGATCATAGCGACTGAGCCATAACGCTCTGCCAATAATTTGACCGCCGCGACCTTGTCTTCCGGCAATAAGCCCGCACGAATATCATCCACGCCGAGACTCGCACCGACTGCGTTAGCTACGGCAGAATTATCCCCCGTCAACATCACGATTTTGCCACCGAGCGATTTCAATTCCGCGATCACGCGCTGACTCTCGTCACGCACCGCATCGGCGACGGCGACATATCCACGCACCTGCCCGTCTTCGCTGATGAGCATGGTGGTTTGTCCGTTGTGCTCGGCGTTCTCCACCGCGTCGCACAGGGCTTGCTGATGCGTAATCGCCTGCTCATGGAAATAGCCGTGACTGCCGACGGTGACGTTATGTCCATCCACCTGCCCGCGCACGCCTTTACCTGCGAGCGTTTCGACATCCAGCGCGGGGGCGTATTTTTCACTCACGCCGTAAGCGTCTGCACCCGCGACAACCGCCCGCGCCAGTGGATGTGTACTGCGCTTCTCCACCGATGCCGCCAGCGCCAGCACATCATTACAGGGTTGGCATTGATCCGCGCCCGTGCAATTCACGGCATGATGCGCCATTAAGACCGGTTCGCCACGGGTGAGCGTGCCCGTTTTATCAAACGCAAAGGTTTTAACTGTGCTGAGTGCTTCCAGATATGCGCCACCCTTAATCAACACACCACGCCGCGCCGCAGAGGTGATTGCCGCGATAACCGTGACAGGCGTGCTAATCACCAGCGCACACGGGCAGGCAATCACCAGCATCGCCAGCGCACGATACAGCCAGCCATGTGTCTCCGGTGTATCGAGGAAAGGTGCGCCGAAAAATAAGGGCGGGATGGTCGCCGTGAAAAAGGCGAATACCACCACCGCAGGCGTGTAATAAGCGGCGAAACGATCAATGAAGCGTTGGCTCGGTGCGCGGGAGGATTGTGCCTCCTCGACCAGTTGAATGATGCGGCTGAGGGTGTTGTCTCTGGCGAGGCGCGTCACTTGAACCGTAAGCGTGCCACTGCCGTTAATCGTTCCCGCGAAAACCACATCTTTCGTCACTTTTTGCACGGGAATGCTCTCTCCGGTGATGGGCGCTTGATTCACGTCGCTCGTACCGGAAAGCACCACGCCGTCCATCGGGATGCGTTCCCCTGCCCGCACGAGAATTTTATCGTCCACGTTTAGTTGCTCTACAGGAACAGTTTCTTCGCCGGACTCGGTGATTTTTAGCGCGTTCGACGGTGCAAGGTCGATCAGGCTTTTCAGGCTATTGCGTGCGCGGTCTGTGGTGTAGCCTTCCAGCGCCTCGCCGATAATGAACAGAAAGACGACGGCGGCGGCTTCCAGCGTTTCACCGATGATGATCGCGCCGACTGCGGCAATGGTCATCAGCAGATTGATGTTGAATTGGCGATTCAGTAGAAGATTATTGATCCCACTGAGCGCCAAGGGATAGCCTGCGATGACCGTCGCGGCGGTGTATAAAAACGCCTGCGCGGTGCGATCCAGATTGCCGATGATGGACGCGAGAATGGTCAGGACGATCAATCCGCCACCGATCAACGCAAGGCGGGTATCGTGCCGTGCGACCAGAAAATCCCAGAAACCGATGATTCCGCCACGCGTCGGTTTTGCATCTTTGGCAGGTGTGTTTTCTTGCTCAGCATCCACCACCTTAAAACCGAGTCGTTGGGCGCGGGTCTGTAATTCTGCCAGTGTGACCGCGCCATCAACGTGAATCTTGCCGCTTGCAAAATCCACATGGACGCGCTGTACACGATCTAATTTTGCCACGCCTTTTTGCAGGTCTGCGGCGCAATTCGTACAGTCCATGCCCTCAACGCGATAGATTTTTGTAGGCTGTTTAGTGTTCATAATGATACGCCATCTCATTACATGAATGATTGTTCATATATTGTAGCACATCTTTAAGCACTTGTCGAATACTTCAGAAAATTAGACGCTCTCTCAGTCCGTGATGGCGTTGATATAACGTTCCGCAGAAAAGGTGACACTCGCTTTAGCGTTCTCGCGCACTACCGTGCCGAACCACGCGCTATAGATGCGATCAAACGCAAACGGCTCTACGGACGCGACGATTTTACGGATGGCTGATGGCGGGAGCGGAATTAAATTCGGATAGCTATACATAAAGCTGACATAGCGCCGATCAGACACGACATTGATGATGTCTCCGGTGAGCAACGCACCTTTTCCGTCCGCGCCCGCCGCCCAATGGAGCACCTGCCCGCCTTCATAATGCCCACCACAGCGGATCAAGGTCACGCCGTCGCTAATCGGGTGCGTCTCACCTGTCCAGAATTTCACTGCTGGATCGGTGCGCATCACCCATTGGCGTTCCGCTTCGTGGATATAAATGGGCGCGTCGAAGGCTTTGCTCCATTCGATCATGCTCCCGTAATAATGCGGGTGGGAGATTGCAATGGCATCAATCCCGCCGAGTGCCTTTACCTGTGCGATGGTGTCGTCGTCAATCAGCGTGATGCAATCCCACAGCACATTGCCGGAGGGCGTTTGCACCAGTAACCCGCGCTGACCGATGGCAATTTTCGGTTCTGTGCCGATGCCGATTAAGTTGGCTTCTTCCTCCTCTTTGAAGACATTGTTGTGATCGGTGCGTAATGCCTCTAAGGTTGTCCATTGCTGTCCGTTATGCCCGACATATTGGCGCTCATCCTCGCAGATGGGACAGTGTTCTGGCGGTGTTTCTGATTCAGTGAATTGAGTGCCACAGGTGACGCAAATATAATTTTCCATAGGATCATGCCTTTGCTGAAGATGAGAATATAGAACAATTGTATCAGTCGTCACCATACCCATGCAATGACCCTGTGACCGGAGTCGCCTGTACGTTAGTTCAGACGACTCCGGTATTCTAGTTTCAATCACCTATCACAGGCACGACGGGCACGGCTTCCATCTCGACGATTTCATAATCCGGCAAGTCTTCTTCCACATTGCGGAGTGACGGAATCAAGTATCCGCCGAGGCTGATGGTCAAGCCGATGAACGCCGTGCAGACGAACATCAAGCCCATGCCTGCACCCGCGCCTGTGCCGACCAGCCATCCGAATGAGTCCGCTAATGCACCGCCGGGCATCATCGCCGGACCGAAGACTTGATCCGCTAAGGGACCTGCCAGCAAATAACCGAGCGGATATAAGCCTTCACGGAATAACGTATGCACGGCGAAGACCCGTCCCTGCACTTCCGGCGCGACTTTGCGTTGCCAGATTGCCCGCTCCGAGGCGACCAGCGTGGGGATGAAGACCGCCGCCAGAAAGCCACCGATTGCCCATTGTGCGGTGGATTGTCCCGTACCGATGATGAAATCGCCCAGAATGAAGGAGAACGCCGTGAAGCCCAGCGCCCCGTGAATCAGGCGTTTCGGTCCGCCCCATGTGCTGATGAAGATCGCGCCGATCACGCCACCGATGCCCATCATGGATTGCACGGTTGCCAGCGCCAATTCGTTGTTGCCACTCCGCGCCAGAATCATCGCCGGAAGGATGCCAAAGTAGGTGAGTGCCGCAGTGAAATTCACACCCATAAATATGAACATTAGCCACATCAACCCGCGACGTTGGAAAATATAGCCGAAGCCGTAAGTCACCTGTTGCCAGAAGGTTAAGGCTGGCGCGTCGTTTTCGGCGGATGGGCTAGCACGCGGTTGGGGGATGCGGACGATATAGAGCGTGTAGGCGGCGATTAAAAACGTGATGATGTCCACAATCATGACGCTTGCCATGCCGAGTGTGACAATCAACACGCCCGCTAAAAACGGCGCGAGGATGCTCGATCCTTCAACGGCTAAGGAGCGCATCCCGTTGGCTCTGCTGAGGTGTTTGCGCGGAACCATCAGGCTGATGCTGGCGGTGTATGCCGGACGCTGAAAGGCGCTGAGGATACCGTTCAACGCTTGCACACCGTACAAGTGCCAGATTTCCAGCGATCCGTTGACATACAAAATCAACACGAGCGAGGTAAGGATGCCTGAGCCGAGATCGCTGTAAAACATAATCAGACGGCGATCATACCGATCTACGACGACACCTGCAAATGGACTGACGATTACCTGTAAAATGCGTCCTGCGAAAAGCAACAGCGCGAGGGTGGTCGCCTGTCCGGTGATGCTATATGCCCATGTGATAAGCGCGAAGCTGGTCATGCTGGTTCCGGTAAGCGAGACCAATCCGCCGAACCAGATAATAACGAAGGTACGCATCCCTTCGGGTAAATTGTGAAACCATTGAATCGGATTTTTAATCATGGTAAGTCAACCTTTTTAGAGTGATACACAGTTCGGAAATAAAAAACGCACTCGCGGTGCGCCTGTTTGTGTATCAATTTATAAGCAATGGTCTTACCATGTTATTAATTCACACGCGGCGCACCTATAACAAGTGCGGAACGCGTTCCATGCGAATATACAGAAGATGGTTGATATAGCGCGGTAAATTCATGCAAAATCCTGAGTCGTTACACCGATTGTATCCCGATTTAAAAGCCGGAGTCAAGATGTCGTAAGATCAGCGCGCATCGTGCCGTCTGTTTTGTGTGGTCGTTTAGAATTGTGCTAAACATGAGTGAATCTGAAAAAAGTGTTTGAAATGATTGACTTTGTTCCGCAACTTGGCTACACTGCAAAAAGTTAACCGTGCAATTTGATAATCACATACGGATGAACAAATGATGTACGCGCTATGTTGTCTTTGTATGAAGCTGGGGCGATAACCACACTTTATACAGGGCATAAATAAACACAAACACAAAACGACGTAATTTATAGTCGGGATGCAACTGATAGAGCGTGGCTCTCCCCACCGGAGTGTTCGGGGCAGAGCGTGCGCTTTTTTGTTGCATACCCGATTTTTGTTTTTTAATAGCCAGTCAGTAAGTCAGCAGGTCAGCAGTTCAGCTAGTCAGTAAATCAGTTATGTAGAGTCTTGAAAAGAATTGGCTTAAGGCACAATCTCACCACCATCCCTTAGAGCGAGACTCCCCTCTCTAACGCTTTGGAGAGGGGGCGGGGGTGAGGTAGATAGCTAGAAGCCAATAGCCAGAAGCTAACAGCTAACAAATGGAGTTAAGGGATCGTTATGGTAGCCGCATTTCGTGAGTACACAGACATTCAGCCTGAAAATGGCTTTAAAATGCTCGAACGGCAGATCGGCAACACGCCTTTGCTGGGATTTCGCCGTGTGACCGCCCATCTGCCGGAAAATGTACAGGTCTATGCCAAAGCGGAATGGGCGAACCCCGGTGGCAGTGTGAAGGATCGCGCCGCCTATAACATCATCCAGCAAGCGGAAGCTGATGGTCGCCTCACACCCGGCAAGATCATCATGGATAGCACCAGTGGCAACACCGGAATCGCCTATGCCATGATCGGCGCGGCGAAAGGCTATCAAGTGAAGCTGTTTTTGCCGGAGAATGCCAGCCCTGAGCGCATCGCCATTTTGCGGGCGTATGGCGCAGACCTTGTGCTGACGGATGCCCTCGAAGGCTCGGATGGGGCGATCCTTGCCGTGCGTGAATTGGCGGCGCAAGAACCGGACAAATACTTTTACGCCGATCAATATAACAATCCCGCTAACTGGCAAGCGCATTACAACGGCACAGGCGTGGAAATCTGGACTCAGTCGCACGGCAAAGTGACGCATTTTGTCGCCGGACTGGGCACGAGTGGCACGCTGGTCGGCACGGGGCGCAGACTCAAGGATTACAATCCCGACATCAAGGTGATTTCCCTGCAACCGGATTCGCCGTTTCATGGTCTGGAGGGCTGGAAGCACATGGAAACCGCCATCAAGCCCGGCATTTATGACACGGATGTGGCGGATTATGACTTTGGCGTGAACACAGAAGAAACGCAGGAGATGGCGCGTAGACTCGCCCGCGAAGAAGGTTATCTGGTGGGCATCAGCGCGGCGGGTGCGATGGTCGGCGCGTTGAAGGTCGCGGAACATATCGCCGAAAAAGGTGAAGCTGGAGTCGTCGTGACGCTCTTCCCCGATAACGCCTACAAATACCTCAGCGAGAAATTCTGGACGAAATAGGCTAGACGCAATTCTAAAATGATGACGGGCGCTTGAGTATCGACTTGTGCGCCCGTTTTTTATTGTGGTGCGGGTTGCCAGTTTAGGGATAGGGGTAATGGGACATTCATTACTTCTACTGTCCCCTCTTCAGTATCTACAAGGTAGCATGTGTTTGACAGATCATATGGAGAACAGGTTGCTAAATAGCGACTGTCGGGAGACCATTTCAGCCAAACCAATTGATCATTAACCGGAATTTCCCTATGTTGCCCGTGTCGTGTTACCTCAATTATGGTTCCTGATTGCACCCTACGCGAACTAAGGAGCGTTTCGCCGTCGGGGGAGAATTCTACTAGAACTCGATTCTCTTCGAATAATTCGCTCTCGCCCGTTTCTACATCAATCAACCACGTTTGAGGATAACCAGTTGATGCCAATATCTGATGTGAGTTGGAGGGTACTGAACGAATACTAAAAATTTCTTGAACAGGTAAAGTAGCTATCGTTCGAATATTCTCCGGTGTATGTCGAGAGATGGCAAAGATTTGATTGCCAGAGAAATATATAATTTCATCTAAATACAAGATCATTCTAGATATACCAAGAGGAAGATCAATATCTGTACTGAGTAACGTAATCGTCGTCTCTGTGAGATCAATAGCATAAATGTTTACGCTAATATTATTATTGACACTCGCTAGTACAAAAATCGTATCTTCTTCAGTTATCACATCAAATATGCTCATATTATTCCATGAAACGATCTGCTCTTCCCACATTTCAGGATCAAGCACGATGAGTGATCCATTATTTAAGCCAGAGTAGTAAACAATTCTTGAGGAAGAAATCAACAGAACACTATGGGGCTGTTTAAGCGGAATAATGCGTTGTTCACCAGATTCGAGATCGTTTATGTATAAATTATTCGACCCATATAAATCAACCATTGTGATACTTTTTCCATCTTCTGACCAAACAGCATAATTATCATATCTGGCATAAATGTTGGTGAAATAAGATATTCCACGTTGAACATCAAGAAGCCAAATATCCTGTTGGTAGTCCGGTCTTGGGACATTTACGGCAAGAATAGCCGTCTCCGGCGCGAAGGCGGGCATGAGCGCAATCAATCCCGCGAACAGACCACTCAGCACAAGTCCAACGATGAAAAATCGGCGCAACATCGACAACATTCTTTCAGCTTAACAGTGTGCTGAGTATACCGTCGCGCTGAGGAGTCCGGTTGTACGGTTGCCCTGTGCTTCGCCTGCGCTTGTATAGATTTGACCTGCTAGTATGATTCCGTTAAAGTGAGTGTATGCTGAAATAAGCGTTTCTGTTTGAAATAGGAGGTTAATTCATGTTTAAACAACGTTTTATGACACTGACTCTGCTCGTCTTTTTTAGCCTGTCCTTGTTTGCCTTGCCGATCAGCGCGCAGGATGATGACCACGAAGGCGAACCGCCCCATTGGGAATATGAAGGCGAGGCGGGACCTGAAAATTGGGGCGACCTGAGCGAAGATTTCGCGCTGTGTGGCATGGGTACGGCACAATCACCCATCGACATTAGCGGTGCGAGTGCGCTCAACTTGACGGATATTGCCTTTGCCTATGCCGACTCCGCGCTGAATATTTTCAACAACGGGCACACCATTCAGGTGAATGTGGACGAAGGCAGTAGCATCAGCTATAACGGAATCAGCTATGACCTTCTGCAATTCCATTTTCATCATCCGAGCGAGCACGTCGTCGATGGCGTTCCGGCGGATATGGAAATCCACTTTGTGCATCGTGACCCGAACAGTGGCAATCTGGCGGTGGTTGGTGTGTTATTGATGGCGGGCGAAGAAGCCAATGCAGAATACGCCGCCGTGTTTGACCATCTGCCTGCCGAAGTTGGCGAAGCGGATGCGATGGGCAATAGTGTTGATGTCGCGTCGTTGATTCCGGCAGATGCGCACTACACGACCTATAACGGTTCACTGACCACACCACCGTGTAGCGAAATTGTGCGCTGGCTGGTGCTGGATACGCCGGTTACCCTGTCCGCCGAGCAAATCGAAGCCTTCGCCGCCATCCATGAGATGAACGCGCGTCCGGTGCAACCGCTCAACGGACGTGATCTGCTTGAGGATAATGAGTAGACGCATTTAGATTAAATCAAAAAGGCGGCGCATGGACTGATCCACGCGCCGCCTTTTTATTTCAGGGTGATGCTCTGTTAGTCATGCACCCGTTTTTTACATTCAGGCGTTAAGCCTAACTTAACTGCCACTTTCCATCGGTTGGAACGGGGCGAACACCACGTTACCATTGACGGTCACAGGTGAATCTGCACCATCAACCGTACCGAATTCATATTCACCCGCCACGCCCGTATCATAGTGAAGCATCGGGTACAGCACGGCGGTTGCCATTTCGGTGTCGATTTCCACGACGATGTTGGTATTTACACCAGCGCCGATTTGGGTTTGACCGATGACTGCGCCGAATGAACCTTCGCCATTATCAGCGTGGATCACGAGCCAGCCCGGAGCATCAATCACTGCTTGATCGATGGTCACGGTGGAGCCGTCAATCGTGCCATCATAGGTGATGGACGGGGCGGCGTTGATCGGGAATGTGACGACGTTGCCGCCAACTGCTACCGGAGCATCCGCGCCTTCAACCGTACCGAATTCATATTCACCGATTGTGTTGGTGTCGGTGTGGAGCATCGGGTACAGAATGGGCGTGGCGATACCATCAAGTTCGACGACGACATCGGTGTTAGTGCCAGCTTCTACAGCGGCGACACCAATAACTTCACCGAAAGTCAAGCTACCATCATCGGCATTCGCGGCGACGTGGATCACAAGGAAGCCAGGTCCATCACTGAGGACGGACATTGCATGTACGCTCGGTGCCATGTCTTCCATCATCATGTCCATACCGTCACCTTGCAGAACGATCTGGTCAGGGACGCGAATGTGCGGGACTGTCCAGATGGGCATAGTCGCAACCGCGCCATTGAGTGCGACGGGGCTATCTGCGCCTTCGACAGTACCGAATTCATATTCACCCGCTACGCCAGTGTCCACATGAAGCATGGGCCACAGCACGTCGGTGGGGGTTCCGGTCAATTCAACCGTCACATCAGAGGATACGCCAGCAGGAACCGCGGCAAAACCGATGACTTCACCGAAGCTCTGTGCATCACCCGCATGGACGACCACGAAACCATCCTGTGACATCAATACGGAGTCGATGGTTATGCTGTTATTCTCGACAAATTGATCCTGTGCTGTGATGATTTCGGCGGTAAAGGTCGGTGTAACAACTTCACCATCTACTGCGACGGGACCATCTGCGCCTTCAACTTCACCAAATTCATAGACACCAATTTCGCCGGTATCTTCATGAAGCATGGCGTAAAGTGTGCTGGTCGCCATTGAGGTATCAATATCGACAACAACGTTATAGTTCGCGCCCGGATGTAACGGCGTGTTACCGATAACTGCGCCGAATGAACCTTCGCCATTATCAGCATGGACGACTAAAAAGCCTTCTGCGGCACTATTAACTTGAGCGATAGTGACTGTGCCATCAGTGGATACTTGATCTTCCACCATGACGGCTGGATTAAAATGATCTGCTGAGACTGCGCCGACTGCTACTGCAAGCATCGCGCACAGTGCTATAACTGAGAAAAATTGTTTCTTCATACGTTAAAAACTCCTCGTTACGATAAATAAGAGTGCAAGCATTTTCATCTGCCTTACACTTACACTATCGGACTGAGATGAGCTATGGATGTATTTTGGCGTGATGCTCATTTCTCTATAATCTGAAGATGAGCGCACGCTGAGAAACAAAGGCTACTCAGGGGAAGGTTGCCAGAAAAGGTTGAGGAAAACTTGCTCGGCGACTTCGTAATTGCCGTTTCGTGTATCCACAAGATAAACGGTGGTGATATACCCTTCGGACGGCGTTGGCGCGAGTAAGTAACGTCCCGCCGGCGACCAGATCAAACCGGCGATGCTGTCATTCACACTGATCCCGGATGCTTGTCCGTTTTCGTCTGTGACATAAATTATGCTGGACGTATCACTCACGCGATCAAGCGTTGCAAGCGTGCTTCCATCCGATGAGGGATACACGCTCCAAGAGTCCGACCCCTCCGGCGCTTCTCCCATACGTTGGAGATCGCCCGTTTGAACGTTCATCTGCCACGTTTCGTTGAGCGTCGTATACACCACCCATGTATTTGTAGCGGCATTCAGAGGATACATATATCTGATTTCTCCGTCATCCAGTGTCATGAGCACCTCACGCTCATTCAGCGCGCCTGCACTACGGATCAATACCTGATTGCCGTTTGTATAGAGGATACGCGTAGGACTTTCAACAACGTCCAGACGCACAGACTGGAGATCATCTTCAAGCAGGGTAATGTCGTTTGTGGTCAGGTCGATGGCATACAGGGTGCTCGTTTGGCTTCGTTTTTCGGCAGACAGGACGAGGAGCGTGTCACTTTCCGGTATCCAGCGCATCCACCGGATATTCACATTCTCCCAGAAGTTACGTTCTTCGCCTGTTTCGCGGTCATAAATCATAAGCGACCCGTCGTTAAGTAGCGACTGATAGGCGATTTTGGTCGGGTGGGTGTCCCATATAAGCGTACCAGCCGGAGATTGCAAAGGATAGTATTGATATTCGCCTGTGCTGAGGTCAAAAATATCGAGCGATTCCGATGTTGAGTTGACTCTTACGGTGGCAATTGTCTGTCCATCTGCTGACCACAGCGAATAGTTGCCCGGACGGGTCACTAAGCCCGTGAAATACGATAACCCGCTCCTTGCATCCAATAAATAGATGGCTTGTCCACGATCCGCTGTGAGTTCGTAATAACCGAGCGCAGAGGTTTCCGGCGCGAAGGACGGTATGAAAGACATCAATGCGGAAAATAAGACCGTCAAAATGATTGCCGGAATTGCAACTAAACGTATCATCGTTAACTTACTCCCCCTCCGGTTGCCACATCAAGTTCGGCAAAACGTCCACATCCAGCCGCTTGACAGAATTATCCACCGTATCCAGCAGATAGTAGGTATCGGCGGAATTTAGAGTCGTATAGACTGCCAGAAAGCGTCCATCCCGCGACCATCTCAACCAGCCATACTCGCCCTGCAACGTGAAGGTGAAATCAGGTCGTTCGTCGCTAGAAATCAAGAATGTGCTGACTTGGGTGGTGAACGCCATCACCCTTACCAACATTCTACCATCCGGTGACCAGCGAATCGTTGGTAGGAGGCTCTGGCTCGTCTCGAATTCATGGAGTAGTTCACGCTCGCCATTGTTGATGTTCACGAGCCATGTTTCCTGGACACCTTGATTGCTCACCGTGACAACAAGCTGATCGTCCTGTGCGGGATGCAAAACCATTGATCGTATCGTCGGCGCATCGAAGGTGGTTATTAAGCGGGCTTCATCCGGCGTTTCACCGACTTGCGCGATAAAGAGTTCGCTACCCTGTGCAAAAATCAACTGAAACGGATCGTAGATCATCGTAGAAAAGTCGGACGTAAAATCCTCAAAAAGGGGCGTGATTACGCCGGTGCTTAATGCAACCGTATACAGGCTATCTGACCCGATAGGTGAAAAACTGCCTTCCGGGTTGGTACTCAATAGAAGCGTCTCGCCATCCGGTAGCCAGCTCCCTCCGATAACGGGTAAATCCGCCACCAGCGTTGTTTCCTCACCCATGAGTAGGTCAATGACATTCAGCGAACCGTCCGATGCGGCGGAACGGTACACAAATTTCGTCCCATCCGGTGAGATATTTCCGCCGGGAGAACTCGTTTGTAGCGGGAAGGAGCGGGGTGCGCCACCGTTCAAATACACAACGTCTAATGTGGTGGGCGTGTTGAAGAAATTGATTGTGCTGATAATGTTGCCGTCCGGCGACCATTGTAGATAATTGCCAAAACGATAGGTCACACCTGTGAAATAGGATGCGCCGTTGCGTGCATCCATCAGCCAGATATCTTGCGTTCGGTCTGGCACGGGGACGGTGTAAGTCAGCACGGCGGTTTCCGGCGCGAAGGACGGTATGAGGGAGATAAGGGCTGTGAAAAAGACGATCAGAGCGACTGCGACGGCGGCAAAAAGGCGCATCACGCGCAACATAAGCAGGACTCTCCAAAGCAAACAGTTCGCTTATTGTAGCATAATGTGATTAGTAATATCACTTAATTATTTTGCATCGGGTAAGCATACGAAGTACCATCGCCAATAGCTGAAACCCATTGGCGAATGTTCAGAAAGCCAATCACAAAATACTGACCCATGTTTATTTTCATAAAGCGCAATATGGGGCTTGAATCGCTTAGGCGGACGGCTTTAGCCTCCATCGAACGGTGTCTATTTCATTGATTAAGCGTCAACCGATTCCGATAAACAGCATCGCTAATTGACAACTTTGGTCAGGCGCTCCACAAAATCGTGGATGAAATCCCCTTCGTCGGTGGCGACAAGCACACCGGTTGATTTCGTGATAATCAGTTCGCCGAGGTGATGGATGAGATGGGTGATTTGCTGTTGCATAATCATCATGACATCATCCCACGAGACATCTTCCGGCAATTGAGGTTCGCGCATTTCACGCGTGGTTTCCAGATATGCCATGACCGGTTCAATATCTGAGAAGATTAATTTACTGGGCATTTCGTGGCGGACAACGGCATAAAAATGGCGGGCAAATTGACGCGCACCACTTTCTAGCGAAAATAACGCGCTATCAGGCAGAGGGGGCTGTATCTGTGATGCGCCGGAGCGTGTGAGGAGCACGATGGCACGCCGCAGAAGCACCTGTAATTCTGGCATGGATTGGGCGCTGTTGGTCGCGGCGGCGATTGTCCCCTGTGGTTTAAGGACGCGCCGGAATTCGACTAAGGCTTCGTCAATATCAGGCAGATGATAAATCATGTGGTTCGCCATCACGACATCAAACGTGCCGTTGGCGAAGGGCAATTGCATCCCATCCGCCATAGAGACTGTACCGGAACCGGGGTGTTTTTCTAGCATACCAGCAGAAATATCAATACCCGTGTAGGTGACATCGGGGTATCCTTTACGGAGCGCATCAAAATATCGCCCTGCACCACAACCCACATCTAAAACGACCTCGTCACCGCGCCACTTTAGCGACTCTAACACCCATTTCGAGTGGTCGAATTGTGGCACAGTGTACTGATCGTGTATTTCCTGCCGGATGCGAAGTTTATCATCTGTGGCATATTGGCGACGTACATTTTGTGGATCGTTGACTGCTGACATCCCGACCTATCCAATTGTATTAAGTTTATATGGTTAAGTGTGGTGGGGAACCAGCCTCCTGAACAACTGGAATCCTGTGGATAGCGCCGTGTGTTGCCATCCGCATCTCTTTACCCCATAACTACAGTATAACCAATTTTCTTTAGACTATACTAATGCGAATATTTACGCAACTTTATCCACGCTTCAAAATTCTAATTATTGGCTATTTTGCGGCGGGCGAAATCAACAATTGAGGCTAAGGCTAGAACAGTCTTTAAAAAATGTTATATAATCGCGTTTCGTGAGAGTAAGAAGTTTTTAGTTATGCTATCGGAAAGCACAAGAAAAAAGCATAACCCAAAGACGCAAAGATACAAAGACGCAAAGGAAAAATCTTCAATTTTCTCTGTGGCTCTGTGGTTCATTTATGGCTAAAGATTTTCGATAGTTTAGTTAAGACGCTGAAAGATCAGAAAACGGATAATCTGTTTCGAGAATGATGATTCAGCGATTGCGCGACATGCAAGCATAGGGAGTGTGCGATGTCTGTAAAGGCACAGGATTGGGCAAGACCGGAAACAGCCACTAGTAAGCAACTCACATTGAGTGTGATTATCCCCTGCTATAACGAGGTATCCACCCTTGAAGATGTGCTGGCACGGGTGGAGATGGTTGGCTTAGCGGATGAAATCGTCATCGTGGACGATGGTTCTACTGATGGCACGCGTGAGCTTCTGGCGCGGATTGAATCCGAGGGGCAATATCCGCATGTGCGTATCGTGTATCATGATGTGAATAAGGGCAAGGGTGCGGCGCTCGTCACGGGTTTTGGTGAAGCCACCAGTGATATTCTCCTCATTCAGGATGCTGATCTCGAATACGACCCGCGGGATTATCCCATTTTGCTAAAGCCCATTCAGGAAGGAATCGCCACTGTCGTTTACGGATCGCGTTTTCTCGGTGGTCCGCGCAAGGCGATGAACTTCTGGAATATGATCGCCAATAAGGGGCTGACCCTCGCCACGAACATGCTGTATAACGCCATCCTGAGCGATATGGAAACCTGCTATAAGGTATTTAACCGCGAGGTGGTGCAGGATATGCGAATTCATGCCCATGGTTTTGAGTTCGAGCCAGAGTTCACCGCCAAAGTGCTCAAAAAGGGTATCCGCATTTATGAAGTGCCGATCTCCTATAACGGGCGCGAATGGAACGAGGGCAAAAAGATCAAATGGACGGATGCACCCATCGCCCTGTGGACACTCATTAAATATCGCTTCGTGGATTAATGCTGGCTGTTTGATAGTGGCATATTCATCTATGTCGTAAATCCGCCTATTTTGTGGGACATTCCCCCTAAACCCCTAATTCTGCGGGGTACACATTTCTTCATATTATGATAGAATATATGTTCCGAATAAAGCGACTCTCAGCCTGATTATGCGCGCAGGTAGAGTTGCTTAAATTACGTTATAATGACCGGATAAACAAGTAAATAAACGCGAGCCAATCGTGAGATTATAGAGGAACAGGAGAAACACCAGATGGCAGGCTTTCAACAGACAATTATCATCGGGAATGTCGGGCGCGACCCGGAAATGCGGTACACACAGGGGGGCGCGGCAGTCTGTTCGTTTAGCGTCGCCGTTACTGAAAGCTGGACGGACAAGCAAAGCAACGAAAAGCGCGAAAAAACCAACTGGTATCGCGTAACGGCGTGGCGCAGTCTCGCGGAAGTCTGTAATCAATATGTCCATAAAGGGATGCAGATTATGGTTTCTGGCAATGTGGAAGCCAGCGCCTACATGAACAACAACAATCAGCCCGCCGCCTCACTTGAACTGACCGCCCGCGATATTCAATTTTTGGGTGGACGTGGGGGTGCTGGTGGTGCGGATAGCTCCGGCGGTAATGATCGCAACGAGTTCGACGATTTCGCCGCCCCGCCGCGTAACATGGACGACATCCCGTTCTAGGCTGTGCTGTTCTAAAAATTGCAACGCATCTACAAAGGCGAGTCGCTTATTTGGTGGCTCGCCTTTTTGTTTGTCTGCGGATTAATCGAGGTTGCGACCTGTTGCCATTACGCCGGAATTGGTATAGTCTGTGGCACGATTTAATCACAGACATTGATGGAGACCCATATGCACCCACTCGGACAAACTCGCACGGTCATTCAGCCGAATCATGCCTTTATCGCGCCGGATGGTCATGTTCCGGCGGCGCTTCCCGGCTGGACGCAAACACAGGGGATTATCCTCATCTCGCCCCGTATGCGGAACATACCGCGCTTCACCCAATACATCGCCCAGATGGAAAACGGTGGCACATCGGGGATGCCGTTGGCGGGTGTGCAACGCTTTGCTTATATGCTGGAAGGTCGCGCCGAATTACAGGTAGACGGCGAAACGATTGCGCTGGATAGCGGGAAATTCGCCTATATTCCGGCGGATGTTGCGCATACATTCAGCGCAACGGCAACCACAAAATTGATGATCTTCGAGAAACCCTATACCGCGCCGATTGCCTCCGCTACCACACCGCTGGAGGTGGTGCATGGTGATGCGTGGGCGGGTGATGGTGACGCGTTTCTTGGGGATGAAAATGCCCGTTTGCGCGTGCTCCTGCCGACGGATACTACCTATGATATGGCGGTCAATCTGTTCACGTTTCAACCGGGGACGGCGCTCCCGTTTGCGGAAACGCACATCATGGAGCACGGCTTGTATCTGCTGGAAGGTCAGGGGATTTATCGGCTGGATGACAACTGGTATCCGATTCAGGCGGGCGATGTCATCTGGATGGGTCCGTATTGCCCGCAATGGTTCTGCGCGATTGGTAGGACGCAAAGCACCTATATCTACTATAAAGACGTTAACCGCGACCCGTTTGTGTAGGGGATTAGCGTTTAGATGTTAGATATTAGATAAGAGATGTTAGATAAAAGATAAAAGATAAAAAGCATAACGCGGAGGCTCAGAGACCCAAAGACGCAAAGAATGAGATAAAAAGCGAAGGGTGACCTAAGTAGGTCGCACCCTACATTGATTTATGGCATCTATTTACTGAGCATGTACCCTATTTTACTCAGCACTCAGCACTGTCTTTCACTCATTACTCAGCACTAAATCATCACCACATCTCAAAGGTCAGCGGGCGGATGCGCTCTAATGACAGGAGCATCTGCCGATATTGGAGCAAATATTGTTCGCGTTGTTCCATATTGGCGTAATCGCCACCATAAACTGCAAAGGGCGGAAGTACCTCTAATCCGCAGAAATGCAACGTCCCGCGCTGAATATGCTCCAACATATGATTGATGGCTTCTTGCTTATCCGGCGTGAATGGGCGCGGTGGTCCGCCGGTGGTCAGCGTAAGCATCGCCTGTTTGCCAGCAAGATGATATTGGTCGCCATAGGCAAAACCATAGGCGAACACGCGGTCAATCCATCCCTTAAGCACCGCCGGAACGGAATACCACCACAGCGGGAAATAAAACAGAATCGTATCTGCCCACAATAATTTTTGCTGTTCTTCTTGAATATCGGTGGCAAAAGTGCCGTTTTCGGCGGCGTGGCGTTGTTCTGCGTGCAGGTCAAAGCGGGTGGAATCTCTGGGGTCAAGAAAATCATCGGCGCTGGCAACGGGGTTAAAGTGCATCATGTACAGGTCGGATACTTGAATGGCGTTCCCCTGTTTTTTAAGGACATCTTCCGCCTGTGCCCGTAACTTGCCGAGAAACGCCCCCGGATCAGGATGCGCGTGAACGATCAATATATTCATGAACGACCTTTAGACGTTGGTTTTAAAATCTGGAAGCGCCTTGATGTGCTGTTTTCACGAGATTAAGCGGCGCGAACGATCTGTATTATACGCTTGCTTTACGGGTAAAACGAACGCCTGATTCCTGAGAGATTTGACACGCTGTAAATGTCATAACGCGCACTCCGCCCTTGACACCTACACGCCTGCCATTATAATCACCATCGCTTAACCGCAGACAGTGAGGTGGGTGCACCAACAAGCATCCTTAAAAAGCTCACCGAGGGAATAGCACAGAAGATTAATGAGTACGGGCATTTATGCCAAAACTTGCTTCTTGTGACGACCTCGACTTGTTTGCGAGGTCGTTTTTTATTTTGGCTCTTAGTGGTTAGCTCTTAGCTTGTAGCTAAAAGCCAAAAGCCAATGGCTAAAAGCTCCATAAAGGTTTAGGAGGAAAATGCGTGGCAATTACCAGGGAACGTAAAGAAGAACTGGTCGCTCAGTACCTCGACCTGTTGGAAAAAAGCAACGGCTTCGTCATCGTTCAGTACGGTGGTTTAGGTGTCTCTAAGGTTGACGGGATGCGGAATGCAGTGCGTAAAGCCGATGGCTACTACGCAGTGACCAAAAACACCCTCTTCACAAAGGCACTTCAACAATACGGCTGGAATGTACCGGACGACCTGTTAAAAGGTCCGACGGCGGTGGCGTTCGGTCTGGAAAACTTCCCCGGTGTGGCGAAAGCCGTGCTGGATTATTCCGAAGATAGGGAAGTTGAAGGCAAGCTGGTTATCAAGGGCGGTATGATGGTGGGTGACATCATCAACCCCGCACAGGTAGAAGCTGTTTCCAAGCTACCCACACTGGACGAACTGCGTGCACAGCTCGCTGGTCTGGTGGTCGCACCCGCAGAAGGCATTGTCAATGTCATTTACGGCGCGACGGGTCAGGTTGTCAACGTCATTCAGGCGTATCTGGACGACAAAAATGGGGATGCGGCGTAATAGGTGTCAGTCCACAGTTAACAGTTCTCAGTACAAAGCAACATAACTTTTGACTGAAAACTGAAAACTGAAAACTGATTACTATTGTCCCATCCAAATCAGTAACATTAAGAAACCCATCCATATAAACAGACGTGTGTCATTTGAAAGGAAATTTCGATCATGGCTGATCTCGAAAAGATCGTAGAAGAATTGAGCGGTTTAACCCTGCTCGAAGCGGCTGAACTGAAGACCAAACTGGAAGAAAAATGGGGCGTAACTGCCGCATCCGGTGGCGGGATGATGATGATGGCTGGTGCTGGCGCTGGCGCGGCGGCTCCTGATGAAGAAAAAGAAGAACAAACCGAATTCAACGTTATTCTTGCTGACATCGGTCCCAAGAAAATCAACGTCATTAAGGTTGTTCGTGCCATCACCAGCCTCGGCTTGAAAGAAGCCAAGGAATTGGTTGAAGGCGCACCGAGCACCGTCGTTGAAGCCGTCACTAAAGAAGCCGCCGCAGACGCGAAGGCTAAATTGGAAGAAGAAGGCGCGAAGGTCGAAATCAAGTAAGATTTCGTTACCGCGTAACACTGTTTCAAAAACAAACGGCAGATCACTTATGCGATCTGCCGTTTTTGATTCTTATTTCGTGTGATACTTATTCCGTCGCGGTGAGCGTGGCGAGGATGATTTCGTACAAGGTGAGACTCTCATCGAAGTCGTTCGTCGGGGCGATGAGCGCGGTGAATACGTCCACGCCATTGTCTAGCGTGATAGTGCGAATATCGGACGATAAGCGTTCCGGATTGATGTTGGGTTGCGGTAGCGGATCAAGGGTTTCGGTGGCGAAGATCATCAACGCGATATTGTCCGGCGCGATAAACAGAACATACGGTGCGCTGGTGGCGGGGCTGGTCTGCACGCGCCAACCATCCGGCGAATTGACGCGAAAGATGTCGTTTTCATAGTAGCGATCCGTCACGCGGACAAATGCACCGGGCGTATTGTCGAGTTGCGCGGGGATGCTCGGTGGTGCAATGCTGGAACAGGATGAGATTAGCAGACCAACGCCACTTAGAAAAAGCATAACGCAAAGGCGCAAAGACACGAAGGCGCAAAGAGGATTTTTATTTTTTCTCCGCATCTTTGTGGTGAATTTTTGCATCATACCATCACTTATGAATGTCACGGGCGAATAGCATTCGGTGCATCGGCACGGCGCAGACTCTGTAGACCGGCGTTGGATTCATCACAGGAGACAAATCCTGACCAACCCGCCACGCGCCAATCCCCCTCGGCGATTTTTTCCACGCGATTATAGATACACACGCCAGCGAACCCTTCTTCCTCCTGATAGGTCGCCACGAGCAACACATCCCACGCATCGCCATCTTGAATTGAACGGCGATAGACCGCAGAGCCATCACGGATGAGCGTGCCCCATTCGGGTGGGGTGTATGCCAAAATACAGGCGGAAACACTGCCGTCTGGACAGTTCTCATCCACATAGGTTTGCATATCTGGCGTGAGGAGCGCACGGGCGATGTCATCATCACCGACTCCGGCGGCGTTGGTGAAGCGCACAGCGGCATCAAACGCTGGACTGGTCTTTTCCGGCGTGAGGACGAGCGTTAAAGCGATGATCCCGACAATGGCGAGCACCGTCACGACGACGAGAATGATAATGTGACTACGTTTCATAAGTCTCCTAAAACAAGTGTGTTACGTCAAAGCCTAAGTGAAAAAGCGTCTTTAGCGTCTCAGTATTTCAGCTTAAAAGCAGATAGTAACCTGAATGCTGTTTAAAGTGAACAGTCGTGAAACAGAGCTTTAAGCCTCTGGTTGCTATGTTGCAAAGTGCCGCCAATGGCACAACCAAACTCATTGGCTATGCTGGTGTAAAACCCTGCTGAAGCAGGCTATTCTTCCCGTACATTTGTGAAAACAGCCCACTTCAGTGGGGTTTCAAAAATCATTCTAGCATTGGGGTTTAAGCCCAATGCGGTTTTGTCGAGCCACATAACCTTGCAACTGAGCAGCCTCTGGCTTTTAGCTTAAGAAGACACTGCCTGTTGCTAAAAGCTACAACGATGGTTTGCTTATCCAGAATTACTGTCATTACTGAGACACTGACTAGCTGAGACACTGACTAGCTGAAATACTGACTAGCTCTCAAGGTTGCATTATAATGGGCATAGTAAGGGTTGCGTAGAGTTTATAGGGATAAATTATGTCACGCATATTACGAGTTGCCGCGGTGCAGATGGATGCAACACCAATGCCTGTGGAAAAACGCCTTGAACGTGCCGCCGACCTCATCGCAGAAGCCGCCAGTTCCGGCGCGTTAATGATCGTCTTGCCGGAGGTCTTCAATACCGGCTATGAATACACCGATACCAATTACGGACTCGCCGAAACCATCAACGGGCGCACGGTCACATGGATGCGCCAACAAGCGCGTGAACATGGCGTGCATCTGTTGGGATCGTTGCTCTTGCGCGATCAGGACGAAGTGTATAACAGCGCCATCTTGCTCGCACCGGATGGGCGTTTCTGGCGCTATGATAAAAACTTCCCGTGGGCGTGGGAGCGGGCGTATTTCCGTGAGGGACGGGGAATCACGGTTGCCGAAACCGATCTCGGCAATTTCGGGTTGATGATCTGCCATGATTACACGCATCCTGAATTGTGGGAACGCTATGCTGGTCAGGTGGATGCGATGTTGCTGACGAGTTGCCCGCCTGTCGCGCATAAACTCAGCTGGGTGTTCCCCGATGGCACACGCCGACAATTTGACGATAAGCTGGTCTATGTCGGCGATGACGAACCCTTCGGCAAAGACCTTGACGAAAAAGCCGCATGGATGGGCGTGCCACTCATCAATACAACGGGCGCGGGGCGTTTCTCCACGCCGATTCCCAATCCCAGATTGACGCTGAATGTGTTGATGGCGAATGAGCCTAACTTGTGGGGAAAAATTCAAGAAGAAGCCGACAAAGTACGTTTTGATGGCGGCTATTTTAACCAGACGAAAGTGGTCGACGCGCACGGCAATGTGCTCTCGCGGGTCGATCATAACGCGGATGGCTTCACCCTCGCGGACATCACGCTAGAAGATCAAGCGCCACAACCGAAGGGCGACATGCCACCGAATGTCTATACGCCGCTGATGTACATGACCTCCGATCATGTTGTCCCGCCGTTGATGATTCAAGCATATCGACAGGGCTATCGTAAGCAATTCGGCAAGCGCATGGCTCCGTTGCAACATGGCACCAAAGTATGGGGCGCGGCATTGGTCGCGGCGGCAGGGGCGAGTGCCGTCGTCGGCTGGACGGCGGGACGTTTGCGCCGGATGGCAGAACGCCGACAATTGCCGAAATAGGGCAAATGCGAAAGATTCAGCCTGATCTGATTTGTGATGTACACTAATTAGGGAAGTGAGCTTTAAGGAGAAACGATTGTGACCGAACAGGTACATTCCACACTCCCTTTACCGGGAACCAAAATGACAACAGAGGAGTTTCTGGCGTTGCCGGAGACCTTAACACGCATCGAACTCATTGATGGCGTGGTTATTTATCCTTTTGGCTACGATGAAGGCAATGCAATGAGTCCTGCACCAACCGCCCCACATCAAAACGCTGTCCGTAATTTATTTCTGGTTGTAAATGATCTGAAAAAAGGGGACACATGGTTTACACCATTGGATGTCGAATTTCCAGACGGTTCTGTTTTACAACCGGATGTATTCTGGTATTCTGAAAACCATAAACCGGATAAAAGTGGCAAGCATATTGTCGACATTCCCGATCTAATCATCGAAGTCCTCTCGCCATCAAGTGATAATCACGACAAAAATAAGAAGTTCCACATCTACGAAAAAGCGGGCGTAGCCGAATACTGGTTAGCCGATACGAGAGCAGAAACTGTCGACGTGTGGCAACTGATTGACGGCGAATATCAGAAGCTCGGCACATTCCGCAACAATTTTCATTCGCCGATTTTGGACGCTGAAATTCCCGTTACCGGCGTGTTCGTCTAAATAATCACCCCCCGTAACCTTTGCGATAGAAATTTTCGATACGCTCGGCACACGATAAGCACATTTCGGATATGCTTATTACATCGACTCAACCCACAACAGGAGACAGATCATTATGCCGAATTTTGTCGAAGTCTTGAAAACAGATGTACTGGATGAAGGCACAGGGACAACGGTTTTCGTTAATGAGCGTGACATCGCCCTCTACAAGTATCAAGGTGATTTTTACGCGCTGGATAACACCTGTGTGCATCGGCAGGGCAAGCTCGGTGACGGCACGATGGACGGCGCGAACGTGATTTGTCCCCTGCATCAGTGGGATTATGATGTGCGGACGGGCATTAGTCGCTGGAACAATCAGGAAAAGGTCGCGGTGTATCCGGTGCAGGTTCAGGGTGATGCGATCATGGTCGATGCGGATTCCGTGCCGCCGAAACCGCGCTTTGAAAGTGAATATCTCGGCTTGTGGGCGCGGCGCGATGATCCGCTGGAAAAAGAGATGCACGACATCCACACCTTCAGCAAAGGACGGCGCGAATTTGTGGAGCCGATGGGCAGTGAACGGCGTGATTATCCCAGCTTTGAGCAACTCTATTTTTTGCCCGGTCAACTGGCAAATCTCCCGTTATTAGACGATGAAGAAGTGAACACACAGGTGATTCTCGGCGAAAAACGCGCCAACCCGATAACCCTGCGTGCGCCGATTTTCGTCAGTCATATGAGCTTCGGCGCACTCAGCAAAGAGGCGAAAATGGCGTTCGCCAAAGGCACGGCGGATTTCGGCACGATGATGTGTAGCGGTGAGGGTGGCATGTTGCCGGAATCCCGAGCTTTAGCAAAACAATATGTGTTCGAGATGGCTTCCGGTTATTTCGGCTGGAATGAAGAAAATATCGCTAGAGCGGACGGCATCGAGATCAAAATGGGACAATCCGCCAAAGCCGGTTTAGGTGGTCTGCTCCCCGGCAACAAAGTGAAGGGCGACATCGCCAAAGCGCGGGGCTTGGAAGAAGGGCAAGAAGCGCGCAGTCCAGCCCGCTTCCGTGATATTAACTCCGTGCAGGATATGGCGGAGCGCATCAAATGGATTCGGAGCGTCAACCCGAACATCCCGATTGGCATAAAATTCGCCGCGTCACGTATCGAAGCCGATCTCGCCGCCGCTATTGAACTGGATGTCGATTGGATTACGCTGGATGGTCGCGCTGGCGGGACGGGTGCGGCGGGCAAGCATGTGAAGGATAACATCTGTGTGCCGACGGTGTTCGCTATCCCACGCGCCCGCAAATGGCTGGATGAGCACGGCGTGACCGATGTGAAGTTGATCGTCACGGGTGGCTTTCGTACCGCGCCCGATGCGGCGAAGGCGATTGCGCTCGGTGCGGATGCGGTGGCATTGGCGACGGCGGCGATGATGGCGATTGGTTGCCAGCAATATCGCGCCTGTGGGAGCAATAATTGTCCGGTGGGGATCGCCACGCAAAAAATGGAATTGCGCCAACGCTTTGATTATACGGTCAGCGCCAAACGACTCGTCAATTTCTTCGAGGCATGGACGGAGCAAATGACGGATTTCGCCCGCATGTGTGGCAAGCGCAGTCTACATGATCTGAATTACGATGATCTCGCCACGACCAGCCACGAAATTTCGCAATACACGCCCATCGCGCATGTGTAGGTGATCGTTAGATTAAGTTATGAAGCCTTCATCAGTTAGTGGTGAGGGCTTTTTATATTGAAGCTAATTTTACGCTATACTAGAAATTGTCAACTAGGATCAGGTAGTTTTTGCAATGTCTATAGAGCCTCGCCTATACACTACTGTCGAAAGTTTTGAACAGTTTATAGAGCAACCGGAAAACAGCGACAAATTATTCGAATATATCGCGGGAGAAATCGTTGAAGTGCCGTCTAATCCGTTTGTCTCCAAAATTGCCGGATTGATTATCACGTTCTTTAATATCTACCTTTTCGACAATGACATCGGGCATGTGACCGGAGAAGCGGGTGGTTATATGGTTTCTGGCGAACGCTATGCGCCGGATGTAGCTTTTATTTCTTACGCAAAACAACGCGAATTGGAGAAAGATGGCTACAATCCCAACCCGCCCGATCTTGCTGTTGAGGTTATTTCCTCCAATCGCACCGATGAACTCGATAAATTGCGGATCAAAATCACGAATTATCATGCGGCGGGGACACTTGTTTGGGTCGTCAAACCGGCTGAACAACTTGTTGAAGAACATGCTGTTGGCAAGAAGGTAAAAATCATCCGCATGGGTGATTCCCTTTCCGGTGGTGATATTCTGCCGAACTTCACACTCAAATTGTCCGACATTTTCCGCTCATAGTTCCACTTTAAACGTCTTTTTCATTATCAGCCACGCGGGTTGACGGACGAAGCCGAGACTCTCGTTAATGGCGATCATGCCGATATTGGGCGCATCGTTGAATGTGAGGATGGTTTTGTAGCCGTGTGCCTTCGCATATTGGATGCCGAACACTTTGACGGCGGTGGCAATCCCGCGTCGTCGATACTCCCGCGCCGTGCCGGTCAGGTAGATGTAGAGATTGTTCGCCTCGTCCTTAAAAAATGTGGATAAGCCGACGTAGTCATCGCCATCAAGCGCCACAAACGTCCCTTCAGCCACAAAATTGGGGTTATCGAGCACCTCTTTGCGGAATTCCTCCATCGACAATTTGAGGATCTCGCCATATTCGAGTGGCACATCGCTATCCACCTGCCAATGAAGCTCATAAAATTTCGTATCGCGCTCAGGGTCATCCGCAAGATCAGCCAGCGATTTGAGGACAATCCCCTGCACCGCCATTTTTTCGTCGTATCCCTCCCATAAGCTGACATCCGCGGAGGGTAAATCCAGCCGGGATTCCCAGCGTCGGGCGTTCTCGCTAAAGCCGTGTTGATGGGCAAATTTGAGCGTCGGCAGATTGTCTTCGCGCACTTCGGTGTTAAGCTCGATGGGTTGATGCTGAACGAGGTCGTCCATAAGTGCAGAGAATAGCACCGTGCCGACCCCGCGCTGTTGATGCTCCGGCAGTACGCCCATCTTCAGCCAGAAGACATGCGGTTTATACATATCCGCGTGTTGGGTATAGAGCGCGTACCCGATCATAGGGTGGTCGTCGTTCTCCGCAATTAGCATCTGAAACAGACATTTCAGGTCGCGTTCTTCGTAGCGCCGCTGAAATGCCTCCACGCTCATCGGATATTCCGGCTCCACGCGATTACGGATGGCGACCACCGCCGGATAATCATTAATTTGATAAGGTCTTATCTTCATGTCCTACTCCGAAAATCTTAGGGTAACATAGATAGATCGTTTATTAAAAATGACGTGCAATGACTAGCCGTGAATAGCGTTCTAAGCTATCCTGTAAGTTATTATTTGGTTTATTTTGACCCTTTATTCTGTAGTTAGTTATGGAGAAGGCACTTGCAGTCTATTCTGCGATTTAGTGGTGTGTTGGTCTTTGCCGTCGCCCTGTTGACCGTCAATTTGGGCATTGTCGCACAAAACGCGGCGGAAGAAGGCGATCCACCCATTACAGCCCTGATTAGTATTTCCTCGCCCGATGATAATGGACTGGTGACGATTAGTGGTGCGGCGGGAGCGGTTTTCCCTGCGGCACGAGTCTCCATCCGCAACCTGTACACCGGCGATCTCGTGGTTGTGAATGCGGGCATCACGGGAAGTTTTAGCGCCCAAATTTACGGACCATATAACACACCGTTCTGGATCAGTCCCGCGTCCGACATTCCGAACGCCCTGCGCGATCAAAATGGCTCACTCCCCGGCGGACCGGGAACGATCATTTATGGCTCACCGCCGGAATCACGCTCGGCATCGACGGCAATCACGCAGATCATCCTTGATGGTCAGCTTGATGATTGGGGGGATGATTTTAGCATTACGGAAACCATCTCCGCACAGCGCAATCAGAATTCGCTATATGTGGCGTATCGTGAGCCTGTGCCACAGGGCGCGATTGTCGCCATTGTACTCGTCACCGAACGCGAAACCTACGAACTCGCCTTTAACCCGATTGACCCGACAAGCGCAACCTTACAGCAAATCGCGCCGACTCTGCGTGAGCCTGTGCCTGTCGCGCTGGCAATCGAAGCGAACGACGCAGGCGACATTTTTGAAGCACGAATTTCCCTCACAGGAATCACCTTAACGCCGGAAACGCCGTTAACGATGGATCGCTTCATCGTGCGGACGGACGGCGAAGAAGAACTTAGCGTGGAAATTATGGAAGCGTCGATTGCGTATGTCGATGAGCAAGATGGCATCGTCTACGCGGGCGGTAAGATGGACGGTAACTTGACCCGTTTTTCTGCTAACGGACTCAGCACCGTTGCTGGATTAGAGACAATTGCGCCAACGGTGCGCTGGGATGCCCGTGGACGGGTAGACACGCTTAATCTGGATGCAGGCGACGATTTAACGCTAGAATTTGACATTACGTTAAACGTGGAGGATTTGCCACAACCCGCGCCACGCATCGCCCCGACGGGCATCGTGAGCCTGCAACCTGTGGCGATTGATACCGACGACGACGGCATCGCAGAGCAAAACATCGTCGCAGAGAATACCAATAATGGCTGGTCTAATGTATTCACGGCGAGTGGTCTGGCGTTGGATAACCTGACTGGTGATTTTACGCAGAGTGCCATGACCGTAAATCCCTCCGATGTGATCCGTCAGGACGAACAATTGCTGTTCGGGATGCGCTTTGAAACCACTTTGCGCTCAGACCTGCCCGCCGGACTCTACGTGCCGACTTTCCGCCTGCGCGATGGCGAAGAAACCCGTTTGCCGATTGTAATTAATGTGGGCGGAATCACGGAAACGCATCTGCCATTTACCCTGCTGTATGACCAACCCTCAGATGGCAGTCGTGGGATCATCTCTGATGCGGATAGCGACCTATTCGCGCTGTCGAATCGGGTGCGGTTTAACAGCGAAACCTATATTTTGCCGCCCGGAAATTATCCATTAGAGCCGTATCTGCCCAATTTGATGCCGAATACCTATAGCACCTCTACCGCGCCGTTGTTGCCGTTGCTATTCCCCGGCGGACGCTTAAACGTAACCGTCACCCGTCCCGATGGCGATGTAGACGAATTACCGAGCGCGGCAATCGTGCAAAATCGCCTCTCGACGGCGGAAATTGACGAACGCGAACGTTTCGGCGCACAGTCTCCGCTGGACGTGTATCGCCTGACGACCCTCAATGATGAACTGAGCGCCTACAATTTTGATGCGTATGGCGAGTACACGATCAGTCTCAATGGCACAGTCGAGGATTTATGGGGCAATCGCTATGCAGGCGGTGGCGACTATCATGTCATGATCGCCGAGCCATTCGACCTGACCGCCGGAACACTCCCCGGAACGCCATTTATTTCAGGCGATGCGGTGTATGCGGGACTCACGCTGTCGCCACAACTTCCGGCAGAAGTCACCGTCACCGCGCAATTCTATCCGGTGGACGGTAGCGCGATGATCGAAACCGAATTTAGCGGATTTGCCAGCACCAACGGCTATTTTAATCCATCAGAAGCGTTGATATTTGACTCCGCCGGTGAATATCTTTTGCAATATGAAGCGCGTTTTGTTGCTGATGATGGGCGCATCTGGGCGGGAAGTATGACGACGGCGGGCGTGGTCGGTGATCCTGCAACGCGGCTCGTGGCGCATGGTCAACGTGGGTTGGCAACGTATAGCGTCGATCCACAGACATGGTTCACGACGGCGAGTTATCCCTATGAAGACGGCGTGAATGTTGCTCCGATTGTCAACAGTCCCTATCAAAGCGGGGATGTGATCGCTCTTGCCGATAACGCGCAAAATGGCGTTAATCCGGTGATCGCCGTGCAAGATTTAGGCGGGCGTTATAGCGATTGGCTGATCGGCACGCTCGGTGGTGGGTATCAAGGCACGCTGTTTAGCCGTCTGGCGGCGGAGGGGCGCTTACCGCTCATTCCCGTGCTCGGCGGGGTGGAAACGCCGTATACTGCCGCACTCTTACCCGAATTTGTCGTCAATCAAGCCTATGGGTATGTCAGCGCCGTGCGTCCTGATGTCACGGTGAGGCAATTTGTGCAGGGCATCGCCGACGGGGATTTACCGCTCTATTGGGACAACGACGATCCGCTCAATCAGCAGATTGGCGCGGGCATAGACGGTCAATTGCCCGGTGATTACACCTTTATCTTCGGTGGCGCGGTCATCCGTAATGCGGAAGCGGGCTTGCAGGATACCGCCATTTACGCGGCGCTGGCGGTGGTCGAAGACGACGACGCAATCGCCCGTGTATTTCCGCCCTATCGCGGTTCTGCGGGTGGACCGGATGGCGGGGCATTGTTGACCATCAACGGAAATGAAATCAATGCCTTCTTCGTGCCGACGAGCTTCCGTGCGGGGCAGGTGATGCAGATGGGCGAGACAGTCAGCCTTGCCGGACAGGTCGCGCCGACATTGACTTCGCGCCTCTCAGCGACGATTACCGCGCCGGATGGCACAAGGACGACCATCAACGGATTGACCAATCCTATCGGCTATTTTTACGATCCTGAGCAAGATTTTAGCGCCGATCAAACCGGTATCTGGACGATTGATCTGAACGTAACCCCCATTGGTGAAAGTTCCGCCGGATTGCCAGAAGACACGGCGCTCTCCGGTGGCGTGGTGGGCATTGATGCGCGTTATAGTTTTTACGTGGTGGAAGCAGAGAGCGACCCGCTCACATGGGAACTCAACGGCGATGTGGAAATTTTCCGCAATGCGCTGGCTCCGGTGAACTTTATCCTGAGCGTGCCGGATGATTGGACGGAAAGCACGGCGGAAGTTACCGTCACGACGGCGGGTTACATCCTTGCACAGGAAGCCATTATCGTGCGCGACGGCAGTATCTCCTACCAATATAATCAAACCGCCCTCGCCCGCACATTTACGACGCTAGAAACGAGCGGCAACGGCACGGACTTATTTGGCTCCGATGTGGTGACGGTGACGTTTGTAGCCAATGGTGTGGATGCGGGCGGACAATCCGCCACGCGCACCCGTAGCGTTACGATTTTTCATGATCGTCTGATTTCATTTGAAACACAACTCACGCCGTCCGCTAGCGAAGGAGAATCCGAATGATGCGCCGCAGTCAACGTTCCAAACGCGCCGCGCTCCTCCTGCTAAGTGGGCTGGTGTTGATGGTGACATGGGTGTATGCTCAGCAGGAAAACGCGCCGTTATATGCGCTACCGACTAGCGCCACGCCGGTTTATTCTAGCAATAGCATCGTTCGCACACAGAACGGACGCACACTTTTCGCCGCCAACGCG
This sequence comes from Aggregatilineales bacterium, assembly GCA_040219275.1. GTDB lineage: Bacteria > Chloroflexota > Anaerolineae > Aggregatilineales > Phototrophicaceae > JAVJSU01. Next base: position 90,926 of record JAVJSU010000061.1, read on the forward strand.
CTCAACGATACGATTTCAATTGTGGACATCTCACAAAATGCCATTCGTGATGAAATTGTCGTCGGCGATGACCCGCGTACTGTCGCCCTCACGGATGATGAAACGCGCTTATTGGTGACCAATCGGGCGGAAGGCACGCTGGCTATTGTAGATTTGGCGGGTGAGGAGGCACAGGTCACGGCGAGTTATCCCGTCGGTAGTCTGCCCTATGCGGTAGTGACGGATTCTGATGATAGCGCGTTCGTGTCTTTACAGGGCAATGGCGAAATCGTGCAGGTTGATCTGGCGACGGGTGCGATCATCATGAGGATTGCCACGCCGCCGAACCCCACCGGATTGGTGCTGTGGGGCGATTTTCTGTATGTCACGCATTTATGGAGTGGCGAACTGAGCCTGATTTATCTGCCACAAAAAGAGGTCGTACGGACGATCTCCACCGGACAGGACACGTCCTTATTTCAGAGCTTCACGATTGACCCGACCAGCGGACGTGCCTATCTACCGCAATCGCGCAGTAACGCCGGCAACACCGCCCTGACCTATGATTCGGCAATTTTACCGATTATCAACGTGGTTGATCTGGGCAATCTCGGTCTGCAACGTAATGATCGTATCGCGCTGAATTATGCGGATCGTCCGGTGAATATGCCGTTCTCGGTGGCGCTGGATGGTGTGCGTGATCTGCTGTATGTGGTCAACGCAGGCAGTAATGATCTGTCCGTGATTGATCTGGATACGGGCTTGGCGACGGGGCATGTGCGCGTGGGGGCAAATCCGCGCGGGGTGCTCCTCAGTCGGGATGGTATCACATCTTACGTGCATAACATGATCGACGGCACGCTGACAATCATCAATAATGGCAACCTGACCATTTCGGATGTGCTCCCGATCAGCAACATCACCATCCCGGTAGACACACTCATCGGCGCGGAATTATTTTACACGGCGGCGGATCCACGCATGAGCACCAATCGTTGGATGAGTTGCGCGAGTTGCCATTTTGATGGGGCATCTGATGGGCGAGTGTGGCAGGGCTTCCCAGATGGCGCACGCAACACGCCCGCGCTTTATGATTTGCTGAATACCGCGCCCTATAATTGGTCTGGTACATGGGATGAAGTCGCCGATGTCGAACTCAAGATTCGGGGTTTGCTGGTCGGTGATGGTTTGATCGAGGATTTACAACAGCCGTTCCCCGCGCTCGGTGATCCGCACACCGGACTCTCGCCTGATCTGGATACCCTCGTGAACTATTTGTTCAGCTTGCAAACGCCCACCACGCCGGAAATTCAGGATGAGGCGCTGGTGGCACGCGGCGCTGAGGTGTTCGAGGCGTTGGATTGTGCGTCGTGTCATACAGGGGCAACTTTCACCGATGGCTTGCTCCATGATGTCGGCACGGATGGCGAATTCAACACGCCGACTCTGCGCTGGTTATGGCAGACCGCGCCCTATTTCCACGATGGGCGGGCACAGACGCTGATGGATGTCTTCGTACTTGAAGGCGCACATCAATTATTTGGCACAACGCCGCCGCAGGACATCACCGCCTTGACCGCCTACCTGTTGAGCTTGCCACAGGAATAATCCACAACACATCACGGATGCCCTGCCACACACTGAGGGCATCCGCTATCACTTACCCGCCCGCCGGAACACCCCACAAGCGCACCGTGCCATCATGGAAGCGGTTGCCACTCTGCGCGGACAACAGCCCAACCGACGTGCGTAACAACCCGCCGCACATTCGATCCATCTGCATTCAAGATGTGGAGTTGAGCGCCAGTAGCGGTGTTTGTACTAGAGACGAATGCAATCTGCGTACCATCAGGCGACCATTCCGGCATCAGATCAAAACTGGTGGGTTCAGTTAATCGTGTCATCGTCCCCAAATCGATATTGGCGACATAGATGTTCGATACACGTCCACCATCTTCAAATGCGGCGAAGACCAGATCATTCGAGGTTGGCGACCATGATAAATTAAGTCCGCTTGGCGTAAATGAGCGTAGGTCAGGCGGCAGTATGTTGAGGTGTTCACCGTTATCTACATCCAAAATCCTGAGATACGCATCTGTATCTGCAACAAGTTCGATATAGGCAAGATAATCACCGGAGGATGACCATGCAAGTTCAGATGAGGAGGGGAAAAGAAAGTTTTCAATGATCTGTGACTGTGTGTCTTGGCAGATGTCATGTATCCACAGGGTCGAGGCTTGATTGTATCCTTCACTTAGAACGAACGCGACCCGACACCCATCGTGTGACCATTCTACTGCAAGCCAGAATGTATCCTGATCTCCGGCGATAGTTTTAACATCTCCGCTGTGCACATTGTAGGTATACAATGTTCCATTTTCCAGATATGCAATCCGCTCTGTATTCGATGAAAAACAAAAAGCGCGTGCGTTGCGTTGATTGACATAATCTATAGGGCAGTTTTCTCTGCCTCTACCATAGACCTGATAATCATTTCCGTGAACATAAAGCAATGAATCGCTACTCAACCACGTATATTTTTGCGTAAAATGAATATTTCCTGCGACATAGAATTGCAAATGATGATCTACGTCAATGATATTAAGTTGTGTCGTATCCGCACCCATCGAAATGGTCACATTATAGGCAAAAACTGGACTGTCACTCCGCCCGCCGACCACCAGCGCCCCAAGCATCAGCGCCATCAACGGGTACGCCAGCCACACCATACCGCGCAGAAAAAACCGAGTCATCGAAGCATTTTTCAATCTTAGGCTCAAAATTCCTTTTCATCTTTCATCTAATATCTTCTCTTCCTCTTTTGTCTAAAATCTATCATCTAATGTTTGCCCTCTTTCTCTGCGCCTTTGTCCCTTTGCGCCTCCGTGTTACGCTTTTAATCTTTTCACTCATTGCTCATTGCTCACCACTCAGCACTAAAAACTGAGTCCTTTTGGCGGAGCATTTGGCTCACCTCAACGCGACTTTCTGTGCTACCATCATTCACAGACATAACATACGACAGTGGCACAATCTATCGTCGCACTGCCACAACGATGGCACGATGTGGCACAAACTGCCACACTCTGCCAATCCAAAAATGCCCTATTTTCCCCTAAAAGTGGCACAAAATGCCAAAACTTGGCAGAAAAAAAATACGTCGGCACCGACACAAAATCCCGACGAAAATCCTATCTCTCAGCACACATACGCACAGTGTACTGCGGAAGTGTCGCACCGTAGCATGAACGTCGGCTGGGCGGTGGCTGTTTGTCCAAAATGTAATTTATGCAAACCCTTACTTATCGAACACAAAATCACGTTTATAATGATTGAAATAAAGAGACGCAGTTGGCTGTGTCCCTACATGAACTCACGCTCATCGAGACCGACGATGTGAAAGAGACGACGCTTGAACAAGACCATCACCCTATCGGCAACGCTCAAAGATGTTTCTGCATTTGTGGCAGACTTAGAAAAAACACTCGCGGATTTACCCATCGAAATCCGCACAGGCATCACGCTATCTATTCAGGAATTAGGCGTGAATATCGTCAAGCACGCGTATGCTGGCGAATCCGGTGATATTCATGTTGCGCTAGATTGGTCTGCTGATGCCGTGCGGTTCGTCATCACCGATTCCGCAACGAACGCGTTTACGATGCCAGAGATCATCAACACACCTGATCCACTCGCATTACAGGAGCACGGAATGGGCTTATTTATCATCCATCAGAGCTTCGACGAAGTTGGTTATCAACGAGCAGGTGGACAGAATCGCTGGACGCTGGAAAAATTTCTGTAGCGATCCTGTTTGGAGTTAAAAAAGTGCCGGACAATGCGCATATCCCGATCATCCAGCACCCTCGAAGCCGTGTATCTACCCGGCTCCCGTCCCTGTCTCCCTCAGGCGAAGGAGCAAAATACGATCGAGCCACTTTTTTGAAGTCCCTCGCCCCTTGTGGGAGAGGGATTTAGGGTGAGGGGAACAAGAAATATCCAGCACCCTCGAAGTCGCTTATTCTGTAGCGGTTTCGTCATGGCTCATTAAAGTGTTGCGATACGTCATATAGCCGATCCCGCCAATCACCAGCGCCACAATCACCCAATAGAGATAATTGACCTCATTGGTGAATTCAATGCCGGAATCCGGTAGATATTGCGGGACAAGCTCGGTCAGAATGCCGAAGATGCCAATGGCAATCAGCAATACGCCGGAAACACGCTCAAGCAGGGTGTGATGGCGCGTCAGCCAGCCGGTAATGGTGCGCTGGAACGGCAGAGAAAGCAGAGGCAACACCACGAGGGGCCAGCCAAAGCCCAGACCAAAGCCCAGAAAATACACCATCTGATTGATAAACAGCGTGGAACTAACCGCGCCCAATCCGAACGCGCTCACCAGAAACGCCCCGATGCACGGCAATGCCATCGGACCGAAGAACAAGCCGTAGACATACGCCGTCACAAACGGATTTTTGAGCAGAGGTGCTTGCACGGTCTGCATTTTCGCAAACGGATTGCGCCCCATGTACATCAGCACACCGAACACAATCACCACGCCATACACAATCGGCAACAGCACCGGCAAGGCATCATCCACCCCCGCGCTGAATAAGCTCAACAGAAAGCCGATAAACAGCATCATCGTCAGCACACCCGCCAGCACCAGCACACCGAGCAATCCGGTGACGGTTTTAGACCGCTGATTGTCCGCATTTCCGGCGAGGAAGGCGATCAATCCCGGATAAAGTGGCAATAAACATGCCGTCGTCAGGATGGACGCGCTCCCTAGCTGAAAGCCCTCAAAAAACTGTGAAAGATCAATCATGCTTATGCTCCGCTGGCGGCGTTCAAGTCGTCTATGATGGTCTGCGCGGAATCACTACCAGTCATTAAATCAGTGGGTGTGCCGTCTGGACTGATAATAAAATGTGGCTGTACGGGTGGGTTTGAAATCGACGGACCGAATGCCCGCACCAGCGCCGCCAAACTATCCGGTGTGAGCACGGCGAATGTCCAGCCAAAGCTATTCCGTGCGGCGTATTCTGCTAATGTTGCGCTAGAAATATTGGTCTCCACACTGAGCGAGATAAAGGCGAATTGTGACGGATCAAGATTATCAATTACATTATTGCGAATGTTCGTCTGGCTAGCGAGGCAATTGGTGCACCAAGTCGCCATTGGATGCACAAAAATCGCTTTTCCGGCGAAATCTGCCAGCGTGAAGGTTTCTCCGGTGACGGCGTTCGTCAGCGGAATCTGCGTCCATTCCGGTCCATTATAAGCGACGGTTTGCGGGGCAGGTTCTTGCTGAACTTGCTCCGTAGTCGGAGATTGCACCGCTGAGGCAGAAACACTTTCAACTGTCGGCGTGGGGTCATCGGCAACCACCGCCGTTGGATTTTCATTTTCTGTTTCGACTGTTACTGGAATCGTACTCTCGGTGTCATCTGTGGACGCAGAATTGCTGTCGCTACTACACGCCACCAATGCGAAAACGGTAAGCAAACATAACATTAAAACACGCTTCATTCCGGTTTATCTCCTACTTCATTCATCCATGATTGCGATACGGACTACGTGTCCGATAGTCACTTTCACATACAAAACTTACAGAAGCGTTACCGGAAACTTAAGGCATAGGAAATGGTAATGATGCGTGTATCATCAAAAGTGCGCTTACCCTTGTCCGGTAGCATCCAGCAGGCGACCGAGCACGGTATCAAGGTTAAAGTAGGTGCGATGGACGATTCCGTTGGGTACTTTGAGGTTGTAGTCCGTCACTTCTTTGTTGTGGCGCACCACATCTTTTTCTAAATTGCGCTTATCCATGTCGAATTTTTCACGGGCGTTGCGGCGGAAAATTGTGCGTTGATTGGCGGCGACGCGTTCGGCATCGGCATTCATGGCGTAAAACCGTTGGACAATTGTGTGTGCGCGGCGGGTGAGGCGTTCTTGCGAGTGTTCCAATGCCTTACCCGACATAATCCACTCCGGCGCGATGTCGTTTTCTCGCATTAGCTTAAAAGCATAGCGCAATTCATCCGGCACATCGTCATCGGTTTTAAGGTCGAGCGGTTTGCCCGTTCCACGTAAATTATCAAATTGCCCCTCTTCAACAGCTTTCTGGTAGGCTTTGTCATAAAGATCATACCAGCGGTTCAGGTCTGCCATCGAACACTCCGTCATGCACTCCTATTTTGTTTGTACAAATTTTCACATATAACGCAGAATCTGTCAACCAATTCGCGCAAGCTCGCCTACAATAAAAAAGGGACAGATCGCCATGATCCGTCCCTCTCGTTTAGCATAGTGCGAGTCTATTAACAGCCGCCCCGCGCCAATGTGTAATTGGTCGTCAGACGATTGTCACTCTCGTTGGTTTCGGCGACCTGACCGCCCGTGTCAATAATGACCTCGATGCGATGTTCTTCATTGTAGTAGGTGCCGATGGTAAACGGTCCACCGACGACCCAGTTTTGACCGGGGCTGAGAGCAGGCACTTCACGGATGACGCTCGCCTGCACCTGTCCAGAAGCCACATGGACATCTTGAATGGTCACAGAGACCGGTGAATTGGTCGATGCGGTGCCACTATTGGTGATGTTGACCAGCACCTCGAACGCAACATTACAGGTCGGCGGGCTAACGCTGAGTGACGGCGGTGTGCCGGTCAGGTTACCCGATGGAACTGGTGTGGCAGTTGCTGGCGGCGTGGGTGAGGCAGGCGGGTTCACACGCGGTACACTGCGTAAGTCACCTTCCGCAATCACCGTGCTCGGCGCGATCCAACCACGTCCACCTTCCGGCAATTCGATCAAATACCAGCCATTACCGGACGTACTAATACCCACGACCTGCGCGGTGGTGCCTTCATCAAGCGTGCTAATCACTTCATACCCCAGCCCATCACCTGCACGCACATTGGCGTTCAGACGGGCGGTCACACGCGGAATGGTATTCAGCGGTGTGGGTGAGGCTAAGAGAGTCGGCACGACGGACGGACGGGTTGCCGTCGGTAAGGGTGTCGGCTGATTGTTATTGACCAGTAAGCTATCCGGCACGAACTCTGACTGTTCATTTTCGATACGTAAGGGGTTGACGTAGAAATACATGGGCTGTGCGCCACGTACATTGACGACCAGACGCAATTCGTATAGGTCATCCGGCGCGGTTTGAGTGTTCCATGTGCCGAGTACACCTTCAACTACCGCGGCGGTATTCGGCAAGGTCGCCGGGAACCACGGAGACTCTCCTGCATCTTCGTCCACGATTTCGATACCGTCACCATCTAATTCAGGGAACTCTAACGGACGGAACTCGATAAAATAGCTGGTCATATCCGGCACATTGGCTGTACCGTACAGATCAATTTCCCCGCGAACAGTATATACGGGTGGGGGCCAGAGAATATTCACATTTTCATTCGGCTGGCTACCGGGGCGTGGCAGAATATCCTGCGCGCTCACAATAGCGGTGAATGCCAACATCATCATTAAAAACACGATCAATTTTCTAGACATAGATTAAACGCTCCTTGGGTTATGTCCTGATACTTATCATTGTACACATGAATCAATAGAATAAGTAAATGGGTCAATCAGTCTATTTATCATAGGCGACTCCGGTCTTTTGTGCGGGGCGTTTACCCGTCGCCTCACCTACGCTTTTTGCAAATCAAGCATTTTCGTGCTTCGTCGTGTATAAGCATGGGCGGTATGTTGCGTAAAATCGTCTACTATAAACACGTAAAGTCAGTTCTTGATAAGCAAACGATTATGACTGACAGGCGTTTTGTGGTTAATGACCTTGAATATCGGAAGCTCTTGGCTATTAGCTTTTAGCAAAATCGGTGTTTTTTCAATCTAAAAGCCAAAAGCTAACGGCTAAAAGCTATTTTTCACGGGTGTTCACCGTAAACAGAATTCAAGTTAAATAAGAAATATTCGATCATCAGATTGCGACAGGTGACTATGCTGGATGCAAGCCGCTGGAAATCTTTTTTGCTCAACCTGCTGTCACCCATCAGCGACATCCCGCCCACAAATCCGGTCTTTCTGGCTGAAATGCGCCGTGTGCATGACTTTGAGCGCAATCAACGCCGGACGCGTCAAATGTGCTATCTGGTATTTCTCGCAGGCATGTTGATGTGGAGCGTCTTCACGCTGATGATGCTTATCAATCCGCAAACGGCAACGGGTATCTATGACGATTTCTACAACTTGCTGTGGCTCGCCCTTTTCGGCAGTTTAGCGGATAAGCTCGTCGTGGATTTCGGGGTGATTAACACCGGTCTGACCGCCATCAGCGACGACATACGCACCGGACGCTGGGAATTGGTGTCGCTTAGTTCCCTGAGCACCCGCCATTATGTGCTCGGAAAATTCGCGGCACAGCAACATCTCGCATGGCGCCTGGTGGCGTTGTCGATGACCTTCCGCCTGACGATTATGGTTGTGGGTGCGTTGCATATCTTCATCATGCCGTTTTTTCTGCCTGCCCGCATTTATGACACAAGCACGCCACTCGTGTATTTTGTGCGCCGTATGACAGAAAATCCACCGGAAAGCCTGATTATTTACGCGATTTATAGCCTGTCGGCACTCGGGGCGGCGGCGATGTATTGCGTCGAACCACGTTGGCGCATGAGTGCCCTGACCGGCTCCACCTTAGCGGTTTCCGCCACCGGGCAGGACATCACACTGTCTTTTTTGCGCGGATTGCTGATTATCGTGCGTGTGTGGGTCAGCCAGATCATTTTCGCCATTACGGGCATCATGATGTTACTGCTCATCGTCTGGTTAACCGCGCTATTTTACACGCTCACGCAATCGAATCTGCTCGTGTCGCTCGGCATTCCGCTGTATGTGTTTTTGCTCGGTTCGTTTATCCGTGCGGTCTATAATGGCTTATATGAGCGTTCCATAGCACGCGCCTATCAAACGCTCGTCAAACGGGGCGGCACACCTTAACAACGTCAGTTCTGGATAAGCAAACGATCAAGAATGACAGTCGTTTTGCGATAAAAAACCTTGAATTTCGGAAGCTCTTGGCTGTTAGCTTTTAGCAAAACCATTGTTTTCAAACTAAAAGCTAACAGCTAATGGCTATTTTTCACGAATGTTCACCTTAAACAGAATTCAAGTTAATAGAAAAGGCATAACACAGAGGATCAAAGACACGAAGACACAAAGAAAAATTTCTATGTTCTCCTCTGTGTCTATGTGGTCATTTTTTGAATATATTACGAGGTTTGACGCTAAATCTTACTGACCGTATCGCCCACTTTGACCGTTCCGGCTTGCACGACGCTCAGATTGATCCCGCGCCGCCGATTCGCCCGTCCCTCTTTGGAGTTCACAAAATGGGTTGCCTCACTGCCGAAGCGTTCCGTAAATTTGCCACAGCCATTATGCGGCACTTCAGACACCTCCAAAATGGCGCTTCCAACCGCGAGGCGCTGACCGACGGGTAAATTTTCTGCGCTCAGGTCAAGATCAACAAATAGCTGATCGCCCGCCAACGCCCATTTCTCACGATCCTGTGCGATGGCATCAATCGTCCGGCTGTTCATGATGGTGATTTCCGTACCCGGCACAGCAGACCCATCATCGGTATGGCGACTACCACGCACCCGCCAATTGTCGCCGATTAAGCCTTCGGTGACGCTGAATTCTGCCTGTTCCAGCACAACGCGTTCATTTGATTCAGGACGGCTCACGATCATTTCTATCGTGCCGTTGTCCTGTGGGGAGTCGCCCAATTCTGCTAAACGGTCTTGAATGTCGGTTTTTATTTGCGTACTCATCATACATCCTCGTCTGATCTTGATCTTATTTTTGCTATGCGCTACGCAAGGTTCATTATAGCGCGTCCAGCGTTGAACACAGTAGAACAATCATGGCGCAACATAGGCTAACATCTGCCGAAAAATTTAGAGTCCCTGAAATTTTTAGAGAAAAATCCCTTTGCGTTTCTCCGCGTTCTCAGCGTCTCTGCGTTATGCTTTTTCATCATCTCTCGTTCGCTTTTTTCCAGAAAGTGAAGACATCTTCAAAAAATGTCGCTTTGTACATCGGCAAGCCCATGAAGACATGCCCGCCCGCATACCGTTTGATCTCTGCATTGGGGAGGAGCGACACCATTTCATCCTGTAAGTGGGGCGGGACGAGCAGATCATCAGGACTGCTGACCACCAGCGTCGGCATGGTGATGTTTGTCGCCTGCTCACGCAGATCAAAGCCTGCCAGCGCGTTTTTCTGGAGCGTAAATCCCGCTGAGGTTTGGCGTAACGGGTCTGCCGGAGCATTCAACCATGCTCGCATAAATCCGGCGTGTTTGAAGGTGTCTTCGCTCAGGAGATAGGTCGCCGTGTAGCGATTGATAAAGTCCTGCGGCAAGCCCGCGTCGATCATCGCTTGCGCCGTTTCCAGCATAAAAATTGACCGCGACGGAGAATATGCGACCATCGCCGAGACCGCAACCGCCAGACTCTTCACTTTTTGCGGATGACGTAACGCCAGCGTGAGAGCGATATACCCGCCCATAGAAATGCCCAATATCGGCGCACTTGTGATGCCTTCCGCGTCCATAATCGCTGAAATATCATCCGCCATATCCGCAATGGATGACGACGTGCTTTCATCGACAACCGTTTGCCCCGCGCCCCGATTGTCCACCGTCAAAACGCGATAGTGTTTGCTCAGATTTTGCCGGATGCCATTACTAAATACGCTGTTGCTGTGGTCGCTAAATCCGCAGATATACACGGCAGGGTCGCCGTCGCTAGTCGCGTCAAGCTCATAATGAAGCGTCACAGAATCACGTACAAATGTTGGCATATCGCTGTCCCTGATTTGATGAATTTATAAAAACGGACGACATTTTTTGCCGTCCGTCAAAATGCGATAATTGAATTTCTATGCTCCCCAAAAATTGGAGAGGGATTTAGGGTGAGGGCGATTAAAGCACAGGCGCATTCGGCTTACGGGCGACAAATTGCCCTGAGCCGTTACTGCCGAGCCATTCATCACCATCCACCAGCTTGTTGCCCCGCTGATAGACCTGCACCGGCTTGCCCTTAACTTCCATGCCTTCATAAACGCTGTAATCCACACGCATGTGATGGGTTTTGGCGCTCATGGTGTGCGTCTTTTCAGGATCCCAGACCAGAATATCCGCATCCGAACCGACGGCAATCGTGCCTTTCTTGGGATACATGCCGAAAATCTTCGCCGGATTGGTGCAATTCAATTCCACAAAGCGCGACGCTGAAATTTTGCCACCGTTCACCCCGGCATCCCACATCATCATCATGCGGTCTTCGATGCCCGGTAATCCGTTCGGTGTTTTGGAGAAATCGCCGATGCCGCGTTCTTTGCCCGGACGACGATATGATGGGTCTTGCTTCTCATATTCCACCCACGCGCCGTCACCATCTGCATGAGCCTCCGCCCATTCCTTCACCGGACCTTTGCCACCCTCAAACCAGTAATCGCAATGATCGGTGCTGACGACCTGTAGCGTGCCGTCACGGACTGCCTGCCACAATACCTCTTGATCGTGCGTGGTGCGGATCGGCGGGGAGCAGATATATTTCAAGCCCTCGTTGCCCGGTTGCGCCATGTGATCTTCAACCGTGGTGAAGAAATATTGCGTGCAGGTTTCGCCCATCACCGGATAGCCGAGCGCCCGTCCGCGTTGCAGGGCAGTGATGGCGGGTTCGCACGTCATATGCACCACATAGAGCGGGCATCCCGTTAAGCCGGACATCACCACAGCGCGATTGGTCGCCTCACCTTCAATTTCCGGCGGGCGCGATGCGGCGTGATATTTCGGCGCGGTTTTGCCTTCTGCTAGTAATGCCGGGGTCAATTCAGCTTCGACATCGCCATTTTCCGCATGAACCATGACGATCATGCCGTTTTTGGCGGCGACTTGCATGGTGTTAAACAGGGTCGCGTCGTCGATCTGGAAGACATTTTTATACGCCATAAACAACTTGAGGCTGGTAATGCCTTCGTCCAGCAAAGTTGGAATTTCCGCCATGATCTCGTCGTTTAAGTCCGTCACGGCGAGATGAAAGCCATAGTCAATCTGCGCGACTTCGGCTTTTTTGCGCCATGTGTTCAATCCATCGTGGAGCGTGCCGCCGATGGGCTGAATCACAAAATCAATGTGGCAGGTCGTCCCGCCGAATGCCGCCGCTTTGTGTCCGGTGTCGTAATCATCATTGCTGGTCGTGCCACCAAATCCGTGCAAATCCAGATGCGTATGCACATCAATCCCGCCCGGCATCAGATATTTTCCGGTGCAATCCACCACCTCATGTCCGGCAGATTCAATGCTCTGCCCGATGAGCGTGACGATCTCATTCTCGACCAGCACATCCGCCTTTATCATGTCGCTGGCGGTCACGACTGTTCCGTTTTTGAATAATAATCCCATGATTGTCCTTCCTTAAGTACGTTCTAGGAGATAACGTAAGCTGTGATAGTTGACGTTTTAAACAGCGGATGCAATTCTTAAATAGTGAGTTTAAATCCCCCCTCTAAATCTCCCCCCGCTTCACAAGGGGAGACTTTAAGCCGAACGGCACCTCCCCCTCATTGCGAAGCGGGGAGGGGGTTGGGGGGAGGGGATTTTCTCACCGTACGCAATTTGCTTACTGAAAATGCGGCAACACGTGCTCGCCATATTCGGCGACGATGCGCTCTTCTTCGCCACACATCAGATAAATGTTGAATTGCGTCACGCCTGCCGCTTCAAGTTCCTTGAGCTTCTCGACGTGTTGCTCTGGCGTGCCGAGAATGGCGAAACTATCAATGATGTCTTCGGTGATAAAGTCGAGATGTTCAGCATCTTTGTCGGCGTGTTCTTTATAATCGTAGCCTCTGCGCCCTTCAATGTATTTGGTGAAGCTCTGTGGAATCGTCGGGTCATCCATGCCATATTTTTCGACAATATCCGCCACATGATTACCGACCATCGCGGGGAACCAGCGCGTTTGCTCCCGCCCTTTGTCCATATCACCCACCCAGACGGGCGCGGCAGACATCACCTGATAATTGGACATATCGCGTCCGGCGGCTTCTCCGGCGCTGATCGCCTGACTGGAAAACCACTTCGAGAGCGCGGGGTCGCCCAGCTGAATCACCAGCCCATCGGCGGCTTCACCTGCGCCCTTCAGCGCCTTCGGACCATAGGCGGCAATCCACACCGGCATTTCGTAACCTTCCGCCCACGGCAGTTGGGTTTCCACATCATCGTAGGTCACGGCATCCCCGCGCACCATCGCCCGTAACGCGTCAGAAAATTCGACCATCGTGGCGACGTTCAGCGGTTTTTTGCCGAGCATACGGCGCGAACTATCCCCGCGCCCGATAGCCACATCGAAGCGCCCACCGCTTTGCATAGCGAGTGTTGCGTACATACTCGCCGCCACAGACCATTCGCGCACGCCGGGGTTGGTCACCAGCGGACCGAAGCGCATCGTATTTGTATTTTCCATGCACATCGCCATCGTGATGTAGCAATCGCGCCACAGCACATGCGAATCAAAAAACCAGCCATACTTAAATCCGGCGACTTCCGCCTGCTTGCACAATGCAACCGTGCGCGCCGGGCTGATGTCTCCTTTAAATGTGATTCCAAAATCCATCGTTACGTTTACCTTCCCCTTGAGTCGTTAAGAAAAACCGGATGTTCCGGGGTCGTGTTTTGTTTGCGCTTACGGCTTAACGGAAACTGTATCCTGCACCAGCGGACCATATTGATCTGGACGGCGATTGAAATAAAAGCTCCAAGTATCGCGCACTTCCTGAATCACATTCAGGTCAAGATCACGCACGATCAATTCTTCGTCGTGGGCGCTTCCCAGATCACCGATGAACTGACCTTTAGGGTCACAGAAATAACTCTCGCCGTAGAAATCATCATCGCCATATTCTTCAATACCTACGCGGTTGATCGTGCCGACATAATAGGTATTAAAAATGGCGTGGGAAGTTTGCTCAATGCGCCACAAATGCTGGCTTAACCCGCGGGAAGTTGCTGACGGAATGAAGACGATCTCCGCGCCATTCAAGCCCAATGCCCGCGCACCTTCGGGGAAGTGACGGTCATGGCAGATATACACGCCGATTTTCCCGACAGCGGTATCAAACACCGGATAACCGAGGTTGCCGGGGCGGAAGTAGAATTTTTCCCAGAAACCGGGCAGATGTGGGATGTGCGTTTTGCGATACTTGCCTTTATAGGTGCCGTCGCTATCAATCACGGCGGCGGTGTTGTAATACACGCCTACGCCATCGCGCTCATACATCGGCACGACCAGCACCATATTCAGTTCTTTCGCCAGCTTCTGCATTTTTTCGGTGGTCGGTCCGTTGGGGATTTCTTCCGTGTAGCTAAAAAATTGGGGGTCTTGCACCTGACAGAAATATGGACCGTAAAACAATTCCTGAAAGCACATCACCTGAGCGCCCTGTTCGGCGGCTTTTCTGGCGTAGTCAATGTGCTTTTCGATCATCGAGTCCATGTCACCTGTCCACGTAGCCTGAACCAGTGCGGCGCGTACAATTCGGCGATCATCACCCATAATAGTTAACTCCTTCGCAATTTACGATAATTAAGCATCAGACAGCGCGGTGTGTTCCTTGCCATAGCGTTCTAAGGCACGTTGCGCTTGTAATACGTTGATTTTCGGCGCGGCATCTGCATAAAATTGTGCCGCCACCCCTTCTATTTTCTGTTGCCCTGCTGAAGACGTATCTTCAAAGTCGAGCGCATAATCGGCTTCACTCAGCCCTTCAATCGGCTCCAGCGTAATTTCTAGCACATTTTCACGCCGCACCCGCTCCAATTTACTTTTGCGTTTATCAGCTTCCTTCGCCCGTTCAGCGTTCCCCGCTTTTTGATAATAACTTGCGAGGTCGGCTTCCAGTTGAATGGCATAAGAGAGCACCGCACCAAAGGTATTTAACGAAGTCATAAGCGCCTTATGTCCAGCGTTCAATGACGATCTTGCGCTCGGTGTAGAACTCAATCGAGTCCGACCCTTGCCCGTGCAGATCACCATAAAACGATTCTTTTTGCCCGCCGAACGGGAAGGATGCTGACGGCGCGGCGACACCGATATTCACGCCGATGTTGCCCGCCTTGACCTTATATTTGAACTCACGCGCTTGCTTGCCATTGCTCGTAAAAATGCTCGCCGCGTTGCCATATTTGCTCTTGTTGATGAGTTCGACGGCTTCTTCAAACGTGTCGGCTTTCATCAAAGACAGCACCGGACCGAAAATTTCATCAGTAGCGACCACCATTTCTGCCTCAACATCACCCAGAATCGTCGGACCAACGAACGCGCCGTTTTCGTAGCCTTCAACCGTGAGGTTACGCCCGTCCAGAAGCACCTTCGCGCCCTGTGCTTCGCCCTGTTGAATCATGGATTCAATGCGTTCTTTTGCGCTATCACTGATGACCGTCCCCATCTGGGTCTTTTCATCCAGCCCATAGCCGACCTGTACATTTTGTGCGTATTTCACCAATTCGTCTTTCATCATATCGTAGGCATCGCCCACGCCCACCGCAACCGCCGCCGCGAGACAGCGTTGCCCTGCACAACCAAACGCCGCGCCCATAATATTCTTCACGCTGGCGTTCATATCGGCATCGGGCATCACAGCGATGTAATTCTTCGCGCCACCCTGCGCCTGCACACGTTTACCGTGACGGGTACAGGTTTCATAGACGATTCTGGCAACGGGGGACGATCCCACGAACGACACGCCTGTAACCCCCGGATGTTCCATCACCGCTTGCGAGGATGGGATTCCACCCTGAATCAAATTCACCACCCCCGGCGGTAAATCGAGTTCTTCGAGCAGTTCAAAGATCAATTCCGAGCTGATCGGCGTTTGTGGTGATGGCTTGAGGATAAACGTGTTGCCACAGACAATCGCCGTCGGCAAAAACCACAACGGCACCATCATCGGGAAGTTAAACGGAGTAATCGCGGCGAAGACTCCGGCGGGTTGGCGCAGGGTGGTTTCGTCGATGCCGGAACTCACATCTTCCAGCCCATCGCTCCGCATCATAAACGGCACGCCGATGGCAAAATCCACGCTCTCGATGCCCCGGCGCACTTCGCCACGCGCTTCGTCTATCGCTTTGCCGTTTTCTTCTACGATAATTTTTGCGAGGTCTTCAAAACGATCTTCCAGCAATACCTTGAAGTGGTGCATATACTGGGCACGGCTCATCACCGGTGTACTGCGCCATTCTTCAAAGCCTTCTTGCGCGGCGAGGACGGCGCTATTGACATCTTCCGCGCTGGAGTCCGGGCTGTGTGCGAGCACCTCACACGTCGCAGGGTTGGTGACGGCTATGGTGTCACTTGCGGCGGACTCTACCCACTCACCGCCAATATAATTCTTTAATATGCGTTCCATATTTACTCCTACTTTCTAAAAATTTTGCCGGAGAACAATATGCTTTAGTATGGTTAAACGTCCCTAACTTTTCTCTGGTGGGATGTGATAATAACACACACACCTCGCCTAAGACGAATTTAACATTGCGGGGATAATTTCGTCTTAACTGACGTTACGCAGGGATATTGCATCGGGTAATTATCAAGTGAATGGTTATGCGATCAAAAGCTAGTCAGCAGATCAGCTAGTCAGTTTTTTTCGTATTCGACTATCCTGCATACGACAAATCACCTGAACTGAAATGCTGAGTTGCTGAAATGCTCATAACAACCTTCTCTTAAACGCCATTTGTCTATAATAACCCCATACGCCATAACGCCTTATTCATGATCTTACTTTGTTCAATTGTGGCAGATGATGCGCCGTTTTTCCGTATAGTGCGTCAATTGGGAACAATCCGCAAACGTGTTAAAATGTCCCTCCACCAAAATATGGGTTCTTTTTATGGAGATTTAAGAATGACAACTGTGCATTCTGAACCAACACTTATGGATCGCTACAAATCAGTGATCTTTCCTGCCGCCGCACCCTATCATGGCGATAGCCCGGTCATCGTTGACCACGCCAAAGATCAATACATCTGGGATACAGACGGCAAACGCTATCTGGACTTTTTCGGCGGTGTGCTCACCGTTTCTGTGGGGCATTGCAACGAAGAAATCACCGAGCAAACCATCGAACAACTGAAAAAAGTCCAGCATACCACCACCATTTATGTCAATGAAATCATGGTGCGCCTTGCGGAAAAAGTCGCGGAACTGACTCCGGGGCGTTTGCAGATGAGCTACTTTACGAGCAGTGGCACGGAAGCCAACGAAACCGCCATTCTCGCCGCCCGTATGTATACTGGCAATCCGACCATCATCGCCTTGCGTCATGCCTATTCAGGGCGTTCGATGACCGCGATGAGCGTCACCGCGCACGGCTCATGGCGCTTGGGTGGCGTGGTTGATCCTTATATTCGCCATGTTCGCAATCCCTATACCTATCGCGCACCGCTCGGATTAACCCCCGAACAGGTCGTTGATCTGTGCGTGCAGGATTTGGAAGAAACGCTCTCCACGCTGACCAACGGCAAAATCGCCGCCTTCATGGCAGAGCCGATTCAAGGGGTGGGTGGCTTCATTGTCCCGCCAAAAGATTACTTCAAGCGGATTTATCCCATCGTGAAAGAAGCCGGCGGATTGTTCATCGCCGACGAAGTGCAGACTGGCTGGGGACGCACGGGCGACAACTGGTTCGGCATCGAGCATTGGGATGTTGAGCCGGATATTATGACGTTTGCAAAAGGTATGGCGAACGGCTCCCCGATTGGATGCACCATCACCACGCCGGAAGTCGCCGAAGCATTAAAAGGCGCGACCTTCGCCACCTTTGGCGGCAATCCCGTCACGATGGCAACCGCGCTGGCGACCATCGAATACATCGAAAAGCACGACCTGAAGCACAACGCCACCGTGATGGGCGGGGTGATGCGCGAAAAATTAGAAGAATTCCAGCACGAATTTCCGTTTATCGGCGAAGTGCGCGGGATGGGCTTGATGCAGGCGCTAGAAATCGTCACGCTGGGGAGCATCGAACCGGATGCCCCACGTACCGCCGCCTTGATGAACGCCGCCAAAGATCATGGGTTGCTGTTGGGTAAGGGCGGCTTATACGGCAATGTGCTCCGTATTTCGCCCCATCTCAACGTGAGCAACGACGACATGACCGCAGGCATGGATTTACTGGCAAAGGCTTTGATTGACGTATCTTAATTGAACGTATCCTGCTCAGTTGCAAGGTTATAAAAATGGCTCGGCAAAACCGCATTGGGCTGAAACCCCAATGCTAAGATGATTTACTAAAACCCCACTAAAGTGGGCTATTTTCACAAATTTACGGGAAGAATAGCCTGCGTATGCTCTTTAAGAAAATAAACGTGTAACTGTAGGGCGCGACCTGTTAGGTCGCCCACCAATTTTCGTTATGTGATTAATTTTTTAATCAGCATCAGCAGGGTTTTACATTAGCGTAGCCAATGAGTTTGGTTGTGCCATTGGCGACACAACTTTGCAACAGAGCAGACATATCCTGACGAAGAAAAAGCAAAACCCGAACATATGGAACAATCGTACCCGCTTACTAAAGGTTTTTCGGTCAATTTTGTGAATACCAGAGCAGGCATCTCTGCATTTCTGGCGCTGATTGTTGCCGTGATCGTATTGGGCATCGGCATCAATTATGCCAATCTCGCGCATGATAATCCCCTGCTCACCGAATCCACCCTCGCTGAGCTTGCCGTCTGGATGAGCGAGCAATCCGCAATGGAAAACCCGCCGTCCATATTAGCAAGCCTTACACGGCAATGGTTTGGCGGAGACATCACCGATGACAACGAGGGCGGCGCAGATGTCAATCAAATGGTTGACCTGATGCAAAGTCTGTTTCTGGTGTGGTGTGTGGTGACAATTGCGCTGATCGGTGTGGGCATCGTCGGCTTTGTGATGAATGCAACGTGGACGCGCAATGCCTTGATTAGTGCGTTATTCGGCATGGATATGCTGATCTTCCTGATCCCGACAGTCGACAACGAAACGCTATTGCTACAGGTGCTCGTCGGAATCATCTTAATGCTGGTGATTGTCCTGACCGCGCCGGGCAAAGTGACGCGCATCATCGGCTTTATGGTCGCTATTTCCGTGTTGCTGGTCGTCTGGGAAGCGTCAAAATATCTAGCCGAATCCGTTAATTACACCATCAGCGTGCCACGAAACGAATGGCAATACACCACCTATCCCACGCTCGAAGAGGGGCTGGAAGCACTCAGCGCCGGACAGATTGACGTGGTGATGGCGGATAGCAACGATGTTGAAGAAATTATGCCCGCCTATCCGGTGCTAGAAGGCGAAGCGGACGATCTGCCGTATCCTGATCTTCGCTATTATGACCGCTTACAGCGCAATGAAACCGTGCTGATATTCCCCATTCAGCCGGATATGGCGGGACGCTTGACGATTGCCGTCCGTGCGGAAGACGCGGGCGTGTATAACAATCCGTCTGATCTTACGGGCGCGACGATTGGCGCGGTAGACGGTGATTTCGCGGTGGATCGTTTTCTCGCCGAGCCACGCACCCTGAACCTGCTCAATCTCAAAATTTTGAACGACCTGAATCTGCCCCATCTGGAAGACATCGCCGGCGCGTTTTTGCAACCGGCACGCCGTAACGGGGATTTCCTGCTGATGCGGATTCTCGCTGAGGCGGGGATTTATACCCTGCGGGAAGCGGTGCTCGGCTTTACGATGGGCGTGTTGTTGGGCTTTATGTTAGGCACGCTGTTCGCCCATTCCAAGCTGATGGAACGTGCCTTGTTGCCGTATGCGGTGGCATCGCAAACTGTGCCGATTCTCGCCATCGCGCCGATGGTCGTCATCTGGCTGGGCGCGAGTTATACCTCGGTTGCCGTCATTGCCGCCTATATCACCTTTTTTCCGGTGGCGATCAACACCCTGCGCGGGTTGCAATCTCCCGCACCCTTACAGGTAGAATTGATGCAATCTTATGCGGCTAGCTGGTGGACGATTTTATGGAAGTTACGTTTTCCGGCGGCGCTCCCGTATATTTTTACCGCGCTGAAAGTGTCGGCAACTGCCAGCGTGGTCGGCGCTGTGATTGGCGAATTACCATCCGGTATTGGCGCAGGCTTGGGGCGGGCAATTCTGGATTTTAGCTCCAATTATAGCCTGACCTCCACGCCGAAATTGTGGGCGGCAATCGTCACCGCCTCCATCGCCGGGATGATCTTCTTTCTGACGATTAGCGCACTTGAACAATGGGTACTGAGCCGTTATTCACGGAGTACAACGTGAGTCTTGAAACTGAAAACACCAAAATCGAAAACACGAATACCGAAAAACCCGTCGTTATTTCCGCGAAGAATCTCTACAAAATCTTTGATGGGCAAAATAGCGCGGCGGTCACGGCGTTGGAAAATGTGAACGCCGATGTCTATGCAGGCGAATTTATCTCGCTAATCGGTCCGTCCGGCTGTGGCAAGAGCACGCTATTACGCCTGATCGCTGACCTGACCAAACCCACCGAGGGCGAGCTTAAGGTCAACGGCAAAGACCCGCATCAATCGCGCCTTGATCGTGATTACGGCATGGTCTTTCAGGCGGCGACCCTTTATGAGTGGCGCACGGTCAGCAAAAACGTACAATTGCCGTTGGAAATCATGAACTACCCGAAGAAGGTGCGCGAGATGCGCGCAAAAGAAATGCTTGACCTCGTAGAATTGGGCAAATTCGCAGACCATTATCCGTGGCAACTTTCCGGCGGGATGCAACAACGTGTCTCGATTGCCCGTGCGCTGGCGTTCCAACCATCGATTTTGCTGATGGATGAGCCGTTCGGCGCGTTGGATGAATTTACGCGGGAGCGCATGAATATGGAATTGCTCCGCATCTGGGAAAGCACCGGAATCACCGTGATCTTCGTGACGCACAGCATCCCCGAAGCGGTCTTTCTATCGAGCCGGATTTTCGTTATGTCACCGCGTCCGGGGCGCATCACTGAAATTATCGACAACAATGTGCCGTATCCGCGTCAATTTGAAACCCGCGAAACGCCGGAATTCTTCGAGAAAGTCACCGTCGTGCGTGAATTATTGCGGGATGCACATGAGGCATAATTTATGGCGATGAACGAAAACACACAGATCAAAGTCCCGCAAAAAAATAGCTTTATGGAAGCGTTACGCTATTATGCGCCGACGATTCTGTTTGCGGTGGCGGTGCTGTTGCTGTGGGAATTTATCGTCACGGTGCGCGAT
The DNA here is from genome assembly GCA_040219275.1 of Aggregatilineales bacterium. GTDB lineage: Bacteria > Chloroflexota > Anaerolineae > Aggregatilineales > Phototrophicaceae > JAVJSU01. Next base: position 112,211 of record JAVJSU010000061.1, read on the forward strand.
ATTCAGCAATTTTTGCTCCCCAAGCCAAGCGCCATCTTCGCCGAGTTGCAAAAAGAAATCGACATCGCGCTGACGGACTCGTTCAGCAGTTCGCTCCTGTTTAAATCTACGCTGGCAACCCTGTGGTCAGCGGTTGGCGGATTTGTGATCGGCTGTGGTGCGGGAATGCTAGTGGCGCTCATCACTGCCCGTTGGACGATCATCAACGAGGCGACCATGCCTTTTGCGATTGCGGCGAATTCCGTGCCGATTATCGCCTTCGCGCCGATCATGAACAACTGGTTCGGCACCACCAATCCCGCCTCAAAAATGGCGATTGTGGCGATCATCGTCTTCTTTCCGGTGATGATTAACACTGTGCGCGGTCTAACTCAGGTGGACCCCATGCAGTTGGAGTTAATGCACTCCTACGGGGCGAAACCCTTCAAGATTTTATTTTCCCTGAGAATTCCGAATGCGCTACCGTATATCTTCAGTGCCTTACGCGTGGCAAGTTCGTTAAGTGTGATTGGCGCGGTGGTCGGGGAGTTCTTCGGCGGACCGACGGCAACGTTAGGTGTGCGGATCACACAGGAAGCAAGCAGTTTTAACTTCGCACGGGCATGGACTGCCATCATTATGGCGGCGCTCATCGGGATTTCGTTTTACTTGCTGGTGCTGTTGGCGGAGCGTCGGATGATGCCCTGGTATTCCTCGTTAAGAGAAACAAGTTAACGGGCGAAGGATTCGTCGTTCTGCACATTTTCACAAACAATAGCGCCATGTTAAGCTATTTAATCAGCACGAAGGAGGTTACTATCGAATCAAGTTTAGTCCTCACCATCAAGACACAAATCTGGTTACTTTTAGCAGAACAAGGAGTTAGCATATGAAATCCTCCATCCGTTTAATGGTTATTTGTGCAATGGTCATCGGGGTCTTTTCGATGTCCATCGTCAGCGCACAGGACGAAGAATTAACCCCCGTTAGCTTACAGCTTCAATGGGTCGCACAGTCACAATTCGCGGGCTACTTCGCCGCGCTTGATCTCGGTTTCTACGAAGAAGCCGGCTTGGATGTCACCATTCTCGAAGGCGCGGTAGAAATCGTACCCCAGCAGGTCGTCGCGGCGGGCGGTGCTGAATTCGGTATCGCATGGGTGCCGAAAGTTCTGCAATCCAACGAACAGGGCGTGAATCTGGTCAACATTGGTCAGGTCTTCCAGCGCAGTGGTACATTGCAAGTCTCCTTCGTGGATACAGGGATTGAATCCGTAGAAGACTTCGCCGGAATGCGAATCGGTACATGGGGCTTCGGCAACGAACACGAACAATTTGCCGCCATGCGCGCCGTCGGCATTGATCCCGCCAACCCCGAAGATGTGACCATCATCCAACAACCGTTTGATATGTCCCTCTTGCTCAACGGCGAACTGGATGCCGCAGAAGCCATGACCTATAACGAATATGCACAGGTCTTAGAAGCCATCAATCCAGAAACCGGCGAACTCTATCAGCCGGAAGACCTGAACGTGATTAACTACAACGATGTTGGCACCGCCATGTTGCAGGATCATGTGTTCGTGAATGCGGATTGGCTGGCAGAAGAAGGTAACGAAGAAATCGCCATCGCCTTCTTAGAAGCCAGTTTCCGTGGTTGGATTTACTGCCGCGATAACTTCGACGAATGTGTTGAAATCGTGCTCGATAACGGCTCAACCCTCGGCGAGAGCCATCAAGCGTGGCAATTGAACGAAATCAATAAGCTCATCTGGCCCTCACCGGATGGCATCGGCATTATGGATGTTGACCTGTGGGATCAGACCGTCGCCGTGGCGCTTGAAGGTGAAGTCATCACCGAAGAACCGTCAATGGATGCCTATCGGACTGATCTGGCAGAAGCGGCACTCGAAGCCCTTGCAGAAGACTATCCCGATCTTGACCTCACAGGTGAAGAATACGAACCTGTAGAGGTTGTATTGCTTGAAGGCGGCGAATAAGTCGTAATTTTATGGGGCGCATCTTTAGTGGTGCGTCCCATGTTTATTTCTCCGCATAATCCACCCCCTCCGATAAACGCACCTTTTTACAAACTGAATTCAAAATTAAGACAAACGCATTTCAAATTCTAATCTAAATTCTGTAAAAATACTCCGAAAGGTGTAAAAATTTCGCTCTATATGCTTGTATGAGCGAGCGGCATACATTACAACTAGACTGACGTTGTTCTCTTCATTGTGCCACACGATCCATTTCTACAAAAAAATTCGAATCACAAGAGGTATAGGTTATGTTGAGTCGCCGTTCGGTCGTTCTGTGTTTGCTAATCTCCATAATGGGCACTGTTTTTGTCTTTGCACAGGAAGACGCGCCCGATGGTTTCCCCGGTGTTTATACCACCACCTCCGGCACACCACTCATCATTGCGCCAGAATTTGACGTGCAATCCTTCACCGAGCCAGAACACGGCACAGTCGCAATTTACGCATCCGGTGGCGTTGTCTATACACCGGACGCAGATTTCATGGGCGCTGATAGTTTCACGCTATCCACATCCGACATCCTCGGCGCGACGGTCAATGTTCTCGTCGTTGAAGCGGACGCAAAAGATAAATCGCAATCAGCTGTCGCTAGTGTGTCTATCGGGCGCATTGTGACTCCCGTAATCGTGGAGACTCCCGCACCGCAAACACAACAGCCACAACAGGCAAACACTCAACAAGACCAAACATCGCCCGTCAACAATGCAGAAACCGCGCCCGCTTGTACCGCAGAAGAACTCGCAAATCCGCTGGCATATTTGTCCGGTTGGCTGGACGCATCCACCAATTACACCACCGGCTACGTTACCAATACATCGAACTGCTATTTCCCGATTGGCATGGCATCCTATCGCAAGTTCGATGACATCATCGCCAATCAACAATTGTTCGGCTCTGTGGTCGCCTCTGCTCTACCGAATAGCACCACACCTCTCAGCGTGAGTGTGCCGGATTGTGCGCGTCAGATTGATCTGTTTTACGGCGATGTCATTTTTGACCTCAGCACCGCCCGCTACAATGAACGCCTATTTGAAGCCCAACATCCCGGCGGATCAAATTTCTGCACGCCGGATAATGGCACTGGCGAACCAGCGATTTCTGTCGTATTCGGACCAGACCAGACGATTGCCCCCGGCGAACGCGCACCTCTCACCCTCACCGTGACCAATACAGGTGGTGTCCGGCTGGTGAATCTGCGCTCCGCCGCGCCAGAAACCGATGCCTGCTCCCGCGAACCCTTCGACCTCGAACCGGGACAATCCGCATCCTTCACATGCCTCAGCAATCCCTTCACCGAAACGACCACCATCGGCGTAGAAGTTAGCGGATTGGTGGATTATGGCGACGCAAATTATGGCGGCATCGGTGGCACGGATAACGTCACGCTGACGGTGGTCGCCCCCGTCGCCAGCATCAGCGTGGATTACGCCGCCGACCAGACGATTACCGCAGGCGAAACGGTACAATTAACCCTCACAGTCACCAATACGGGCGATCTTCGCCTCGTGACGTTGCGCTCCGCCGCGCCAGAAACCGATGCCTGCTCCCGCGAACCCTTCGACCTTGAACCGGGGCAAACCGTCGTGTTCAACTGCACAACCATTCCGTTTAACACAACCACCACCATCAACGCGGAAGTCTTCGGCTGGGTCGATACACCCGATGGCAGTTTGCAGGGAATCGGCGGGAGTGATACAGTCACCATCACGGTGCAATAAAGTCTAAGGAAAAATTCAACATGCCGGATTATGCACAGTCCTATCTGGGGCAATTACGGCAGGTCATCGGCAAGCGTAAAATTCACTCAGTCGGCGCACGGGCAATTGTTCAAGACGAAGACGGGCGCGTGTTGCTCGTCAAACGGGGCGATAACGGACGTTGGGTGATGCCTGCGGGCGGATTAGAACTCGACGAAGCCATCCTCGACTGTTGCAAACGCGAAGTCTACGAAGAAACCGGCTTGACTGTCGAAAACGCGACCCTCATCGCCATTTATTCTGATCCGCGCTATTCATTCGTGACTGCCTATGGCGACCCCTATCAAATGGTGAGCTTCGTCTTTCGTGTGGATGCGTGGTCAGGTGAGCTTGCTCTCGAAACGGACGAAACTACCGCCATTCGCTTCTTTGCACTGGACGAATTGCCGGAACTCAGCCCCCTCTATCAAGAGACTCTGCAAGATTTACACGCCTATGACGGCACCCCGCTAATCAAATAAAAAAGCTCCCCACAACTTCGGAGGAGCTTTCTATATTTCAACTCTACGCGCTGAATTACGATTGCGGTTGGGCGTTCAAGCCGACGCGGTTGCCTTCCGTATCCATGAAAAGGGCGATGTGTCCCGGCACGCCGATGTGCGTTTTGGGCATCAACACCTTGCCACCCGCAGACTCTATACGGGTCAACATCGCGTCGAGGTTGGCTTCGCTTTCGGCATCCAGATAGATGATGAACGACTCCGCGCTCGGCGTATACTCTTCGCTAAACACCACCGAGCCACCGATGCCCTTGCCTTGCTCATACGGGAAAATGCCATTCGGAACGCCGTTAAAGTCTTGCTTGTGAAGCGGTTTGCCGATCACGGTGCTATAAAAATCTACGGCGCGGTCAAAATCTGCGGACGGAATTTCGAACCATGTGAGTGCGCTTGTCATTTGGGATGTTCCTTTTGCGTTTATTTAGTCGATACATCCATCCTAAACGCCACCTGTGACACCATTATGGCAACAGTGATTCTGCAATTTTCAAATTGGTCGAAATTCGTCTAAATTAGCCGAAGTTCAGCCCACCCGCGCACCGGAAAGATACGCCGTCAATGGAATCAGCACGATCATGAGCGGGATGAAAAAGTCGCGCAGGGTGTTGAATCGCGTTTCCTCAACATAAAGTAACGCAAAACCGACGATAACCCGTGTTAGCGGAAACGCTCCACAAAATAGGATACCACTGGTAATTTCTTGTGGCGTTAAGTCAGAAGTTGTAATGACCCGATATCCGACCCATACGATTGTCAATGCCACGCCAGAAGCCGAAATATAGTGAACTACCGAAGAACGGAGGTCGTCTTTGAGTCGAAGCTCTGCTTCTGTAAAAAAAAGGCTTGGCATAATGAAAAGGAATCCGGCGATATAAAAAAGCGAGAAAAGGCTAAAGATAGCGACTACAATGTCAAACCCATTTGCTAATATCCCGACATAGATAGGCATTCCGTAAATTGCGCCCTTACCTAGAATAACCGCAATCAAGATCATGATAATGGAAGCAATAGTTGGGGGTATTCCTATGCGATCATTTCGCCGATTAAGGGATTTTGACCAAGACCACATAGTAGCAAATGTAGGTTTTTCTGGAAAAACGGGGTCAATTGAATAAGTCGGCGAGCGAATCATCCATGCACTGATGAATGCCAGCACGCATCCTATCAACGCGCCACCGACAAGAATCGTCAACCAGTGGACAAGTTCAACATCGCGCAAAAACACGAGAATCGCCGTGATAATGAGCGTGGTGACTGTGCCGTAGGTGATGGCAGGCAGGGAAAAGCGCATGAAACGGGCGATCCTACAAAATCGTCGAATACACTCCAGTATAGCGAAACCGTATCTAATGAGCGACTAGGGGAAGCGAGCTTCCAAAGGGAATGGTTCTATGCGGTGAGTACAACCCGCCGACGAACAAGGGATTCAACCTCATCCACCAGTTTTGCAGGCGAAATCGGCTTAAGGATTATGGCATCCGCCATCCGTGCTTCTGGGATATCTTGCGCAATTTCATTCGAGGAGATAGCGATGAGAATCAGATCGCTCCGCCCCAGACGCTCCCGCAGATGACGCACCAGATGTAAGCCGGACGCACCGGGCAGGTTGACATCAATCAGCATGATTTCCGGCAGGTCTCTGGTAATGCCAAAAAATTCCATCGCCTGACGACCATCTTCCATAAGGGAGACATCATAGCCCTGTTTGGCAAATGTGCGTGTGTAAACGATCTGTGCGGCGAGGTGGTCTTCGATGACCAGTATACGTCTGTTCATTTTAAGCGTGTTGTCCTTAACAATACGGGTAGGGTTGGTCAGTGATACGCTACATTAGGCGACAAAATGATCCGGTAACATTTCCGCCATAAGCTCTACGAGTTGCTTTGGGGGGATGGGTTTGAGTACAAATTTATCTGCTAACTTGGCTTCCGGCGTATTTGACGTAATTTGATTGGCGGTTGCCAGCACAACTTTCACATCCATTTGATGCAGTTTAGTGCGTAAATATTTGAGGATGTATAAACCGGATACGTTCGGCAAATTGACATCCAGCACAATCAGATCAGGAAATGTGACGCAACCCTTCAAATAATCCAGCGCCTCTGCACCATCGCCGATGACCGTCACACGATAGCCGAATTTGATGAGCACGCGGGAAAATACATCCTGTATATGGGGATTGTCTTCAATCACTAAAATGTGTTGTTGAATAGTCAATTTTCTCGTTTGCCTTAATTGCAACCTAAAATTGCAATCTATTTCAAAACATTACTAAATATTACACTAGATTTAGGCAATGTCAAGTTGTTGCCTTTTACGTTAATGGATTTCTCACGGTTGAGTGCTCGCTCTTGGTGACAGGCTCTTGGTAACAGCCCCTATTGTGCATTAAACTATGCGTAGCCGCTGTGTATCCATACAGTGGCGGAAACGTGAAAACACTTGAAAGGTTTCAGCGTGCATGTCCGTAAAACTTAAACGGTGGTTGATCTTACTAGGCACAATAGTGAGTGTTCTGCTGAGTGACCAGCTAAGCAAATTATGGGTGATTGACAATCTGCTCCTCGGCGAATCGATCCAACCCCTACCCTTCCTCACCCCCTACTTTCAAATTACGCGGAGCTTCAACACGGGCGCGGCGTTCGGATTTTTGCCGGAAGTGGGTGATATATTTATCGTGATCGCTTTTGTCGTGGTCATCGGGATTTTCTTTTTCTACCCGCGCATTCCAGATGAAGCGGTGCTCACGCGCCTTGCAACCGGCATGGTGGCGGGCGGTGCGCTTGGGAATGCTGTGGATCGCATCATACACGGGCATGTCGTGGATTTTATCCATTATCAAATCCCGAATGTGATCTCGAATGTCTCCAATATTGCAGATCACGCCATTGTGGGCGGCGTGTTGCTGATTATTTATGAAAGCTGGCGGCTCGAAAAACGTCAGCAAGCGTTGGCATTAGAAGAACCGACTGTCTCCGAAACCGTCGATATAGACAACAGTAGAGCTACGAATGAAACGCATCATCCCACCGGACAGGACTAAGTCATCGTAACGTTAGTATGCTCATGGCGTTATACTAAAGGGTAGTTGTTAGTGATTAGTTGTTAGTTTCATGGTAATGAAAGTGGCTCTACAAAACCGCATTGGGCTGAAACCCCAATGCTAGGATGATTTTCGAAACCCCACTGAAGTGGGCTATTCTTCCCGTACATTTGTGAAAATAGCCTGCTTCAGCAGGGTTTTACACTAGAGTAGCCAATGGGTTTCAGCCATTGGCGACACAACTTTGCAACACAGCAACGATGACCATAAACTTAAATTGACTCAATAACCAAAGGACAGATGTGATGAAAACAACCCGCATTATTATACTGATGATGCTGTGTGCGCTGGCATTAAGCGCCTGTAACATGAGCACCAGCACGGATGATACCAACAATGATGTCGAAGCCGCGCAGAGCTTCTTCCCGGATTTAGCCGGCTATAATCGCACCGATGCCGATAGCATTATTGATGCCGTGACGACCACCCTCGGCGGGGCATCACTCGTCACCGGCAACCCGATTGCGGCGGTCTTGATCGAACGTGCCGATACGATGATCGAATGTTATCAGGATGTGGGCGCGGCGGATGCACGGATTTACAGCCAGCGTATCAACATCACCGAGCCGAGCATCCCAACAGCCGGTGTGCTGACCGTCGTCAATCAAAATCGCGTGGTGGATAACTTCCTGCATTGTTTAACGCAAAACCCGCTTAGTGGGGCGTTCTCCGCGCAATCCGTACAGCCAGAACCCTGCTACGGCTACGGCACATTTAACTTCAACGGCGATAACGTCAGCTTCTTCTATGTGGCGACGGATACCCCGCTGTGCGATCAATTTAACGCCTCCTTCGCCCAATACAACCCCAGCGGAGATCGTGGCGCGTTGCAGATTCCGTCAGGCGTGCGCGGCGGGTAAGCAGAGTATCCATTAGCATCTCAGGCGATTGTCCCATTTCGGTGGGGAATCGCCTTTTTAGACTGTGCGGGCTTCTCAGTGACGGCAATCATGCGCGTTGAAGGGGAATGCCTGCTATTTAGCGGATGAAAACGGACAATTTTTATGACGATGACCGACCTCTCAAATGCCGTGACCTTTGCTGATGTGCAATCGGCGGCGGCGCAACTTAAAGGGTATGCCAACCGCACGCCCGTCCTCACCTCCCGCACCGTCAATGAACGGGTGGGCGCAGAGGTGTTTTTCAAATGTGAGAATTTGCAACGGATTGGCGCGTTTAAATTTCGCGGAGCCTATAATGCCATCAGTCGCTTGAGCGATGCGGATAAAGCACGCGGAGTCATCACCTATTCATCCGGAAATCACGCGCAGGCGGTGGCACTGGTCGGTAAATTATTGGGACTCAAAACGGTGATCGTCATGCCGGATAACGCCCCATCCACCAAACTTGCCGCCACGCGTGGATACGGCGCGGAAGTGGTCGAATATGTGCCCGCGCAGGAAGATCGCAAAGTGCTGGCGGAAGCCCTTGCGGAAGAACACGGCTACACGATCATCCCACCCTATGACCATCCGCATGTGATTGCCGGACAGGGCACGGCGGCGCTGGAACTCATCGAAGAAGTGGGCGCGTTGGATAGCTTACTCGTGTGTTGCGGGGGCGGTGGATTGCTCAGTGGGTCAGCGATTGCCAGCAAAGGCATGTCCCCACAGACGAACGTCATCGGCATTGAGCCGGAAGTCGCCGATGATGCAACGCAATCTTTCCGCACGGGTACGCTCCACACGATTCACAACCCGCCGACGATTGCCGATGGCACGCGCACGCCGTCGCTCGGCGAGTACACATTTCCGCTGGTGTTGCGCTATGTCGATGCGATGCAAACGGTAACCGAAGACGCGATTAAAGAGGCGGTACGTTTTATGTTTTATCGCATGAAAATGGTGGTCGAGCCATCCGGTGCATTGGGCGCGGCGGCACTTCTGAGCAGTGCGGTAAATGCCACCGGACGCGTCGGCGTGATTATCAGCGGGGGCAACATCGACGCGGCTACCATGACGATGATTTTGAACGAAGGGTGATGATAACCTCATCCCCAAATTCTTAGGGAAATAGGCAATCGCATCATAATAATTGAATGGATTGTGTGGCTTCTTGAGGGAAATAATGGTGCGCTCTTGATGTAGGGGCGCAAAAAATGTTGCGCCCCTACGAACATCGACGCTCGGAAAATTATAGTCGCAGACAGGAATTACAGATTTTTCCTCTGCGTTATGTTTTTTTCTTAACGTTTCGATAAAAATACTTAACCGCGCTTTTCCAACCGTACCCACACGCCATCTTTCGTCGCGAATGTCGTCGAGAGTGCTGGCTGTGGTTGACGGTCTTCGCAGGGATGGACGATATAGCGTTGCATCAGACGTGCCAGAATCAGCGCACCTTCCATGAGTGCGAAATCCTTGCCGATGCACAACCGTTGCCCCGCACCGAAGGGCATCCACGCCAGCGGGTGACGGCTTTTGCTCGCGTCCGGCGCGAAGTTCTCAGGGTCAAACGTATCCGGCGCATCCCAGAATTCCGGGTGACGGTGAATGGTCAAGGGTACAGTGGCAACCATCTGCCCCGCTTTGATGTGATACCCGCCGATTTCGTCATCTTCAACGGCGGTACGTGGCAACCAGAAGACCGGCGGATACAGGCGCATCGTCTCTTCCATCACCATGCGCGGGTAGGACAGTTGCATCAAATCGGCAAAGGTTGGTGTGCGGTCTGCAAGCACGTCGTCGACCTGTGCGCTTAATTTATCGGCAACGTCGGCGTGTTGTGCCAGCATATGGGATGCCCACGTCATGGCAATGGAGGTTGTCTCGTAACCGGCTAAGAAGATGGTCGCGGCTTCATCCCGAATTTCCTTATCGGTCAGCGGTTCGCCGGTTTCATCATCCACAAGATTCAGGAACATACTCAGCAGGTCATCGCCCTCGCCACCTTCTTGACGGCGTTGCGCGATCATGCCGTACAGAAATTTGTCGGTGCGTGCAAGCATCTCGTTATAGGTTTTACGACCCGGCACAGGCACCCACTTCGGGAATTTGCCCAGCACCATATTTTTGAGCATGTAATCCAGCGCATAACCCATAGACTCGCCCATCTGGTCGGCATCTTCTGCGCTTAAACCGCGCCCGAACATACTCCGCATAATGACTTTCATGGTGATGGTGGAATATGCCGTCGCAATATTGAACGGTTCGCCACTTTCAGCGATGGCATCCCAGTCGCCCATTCCATCGTCGATGGCATCCATCATCAGCGTGACCATACCCGCGAGATGTTGACGGTGAAAATGAGGCTGAATCATGCGCCGTTGTCTGCGCCAATAATCACCCTCGCTAGTCACCAGCCCATCGCCGACGACCTGCCGGACGCTCTCCCACATTTCACCACCTTTGGCATAATTGCGTACGTTATCGCGCAGAATATGTTGGGCGAAATCGGGATGATTAAGCATGATAATACTCACCAGACCAAGATCAAGCTCGTAAATGTCGCCATGGGTGTGCCACGCATTGAACAGATAATCCGTCTGATGGCGGAGCACTCCGGGGATTGACCCGATCACCGGAAAGCCTGCTGTACGCGGTGGTGCGCCTGCGATAACGGGTAATTCCTGTGTAATTGAACTATTGGTCGCTTGCATAATGTATCTCCCTAACTGAACGAATGAGCAATCTATGATTTCATTCTAGGGATGTAACGCCTAAGAATCGCCTATTGTCCGCTCAGGGGAATTTTCTTCTGTTTTTACGCGCCACTACACAACCTCAATCCTATTTTCTGAACCACCTGCGATGCGTTTGCCCCGAGTTTTGAAATCATTATTTTAATGGTTGCTGTTCTGGTCATATACTAAGAGTCATTCAGTGAGCATAGACGTAGAGGACGCAAATGATGACAGCACAGGGCATACAAAATCAGGGGATGGACGGGCGCTTGCAGGATGTTCGCGCTATTTACGCCGAGTTTCATAAATTTTATGAGTTGTTCGGCGGGTTGAGTCTGGTGCTGGTCGGCGTGATGATCGGCATGTTTATTTTTCGTGGCAGTGCGGATTTTCAAACCAACCTCTACACCGAATTTCTGAGCATTTGCCTGACGGTGTTTGTGCTGGATACCCGCGCCCGTCATCGAGAGCAACAACGCCGCGAGGATGATCTGCGGGATCGCCTATTACGTGAGGCGGCAAGCACCACGAACGATACCGCCAAGAACGCCATCGAAGAACTGGAAAAACGCGATTTACTGCGCGGCGAGAAAGGCTGGCTTAAGCAGGCAGATATGGGCGGGGCGAACCTGAACGCGGTGGATATGGAAACGGCGAACTTACAGCGCGTCAACCTCAGCCGTGCCAAACTTGAAAACGCCATGTTGTTCGAGGCAGATCTGCAAGAGGCGGATTTGAGCGGGGCAGAATTGCGAAATGCGCTCCTATCCTACGCCAATTTACGCAATGCCGCGCTGGATAATGCCGATTTACGTGGCGCGAACCTGCAACATACCGTGCTTGATTATGCCAACCTGAATTTTTCCGATCTGCGGGGTGCGGATTTAACCCGTGCCAGCCTCAAAAATGCCACTTTTTCCGAAGCCCTCTTTGATGAGCGCAGTATTTTGCCCGATGGAAACGCATGGACACCGGAGACCGATTTGACCGTTTTCGGCGCACTTATCAGCCTGATGCGTACCGGGGTACCGTATCTAAACGCACATTGAAACGATATACTTGGTAAGTAGGGAGTTGTTTGGAGATTATTTTTGAAGAAATTTCTCGCTCATTCTCTGTAGTGAAATCGTTTCCACAAACCCCCATTTCGTAGGGGGATGGCAAGCAGGTAGCTCCCGTAAAATAAAGACCATAAGGCAACGTTCCCTTAGATTGTGCAGGTAGTAGTGATGGATATGCTCAAACAATCCCGCGAGCAGATGCGTGCGTTGAATAGCTTGCAAAAAGCCGGACGCGTTATGTTACAGGAGAAGCCACTCGGCGAACTGCTCTATGAAATGGCGATTCTGACTCAAGATATGATTCAGGATGACGCTGATGAAGCCGACTCGTCGTTCAGCTATATTGCCCTGCTGGAAAATGACCGCCTGAACTTCAAAGCGGCTAGCCCGGCGCGGATGATGCCCATTTTGTTGGAGCGTATGGGCAATCTGAGTACGTCGCGGGGCGTGGTCGGCAAAGTCATGCGCGATCAAGCTCGCTACACCGTGCCGGATGTGAGCGAGGATGATTATTATATTCAGCTAGAAGAGGGCGTAAAGGCACAGGTTGCCTTGCCCTTGATGATCCGTGATGAGATCGTCGGAGTCCTCTCGATAGAACACAATGAGCGCGATCCATTTTCGCCGGAAATGCTGGAACATCTCGACGTACTGGCAGGGATGATCGCCGGCGCGATTGAAACCGCCCATCAACGCGCTATCCTCGAAGAAGAACGCCTGCGCCGCGAGAAAAAACTGAGCACACAGACGATTCGCTTTAAGCTGACCGGACTGACGCAACAATTAGAAAAAGAGAGCAAAGCCGCCTCACGCTCGCGCAAAATTCAATCCATCACGCTATCCGTTATCAAAATATTCAGTGAATTTTCCAACTTAGCCGATGCTAGTCAGCCGTTGGAGAGCTTCTGGCAAACGCTCCGTCAGGTGTTGCCGGAGATTTGTAAAAGTGTTGGCGCGGAGGCAGGCGCGGTCTTGCATCAGATCAACAACAGCACCGCCTTTGAAATCCGCACGCAATTCCCGCCCATGTACTCATCAGAAAACACATTCTACACCTTCAGCAATCCGTCATGGGACGAGATTATCAACGTTAGCGGGGGCTTGCAACACACCACCATTCAGAAATTTAACGCACAATTCAGCGCACGGATGCCGTTTCAGGATTGGGGCTTCGTGGATACTGAACAGACGGAAATCGTCCTGTTTCTGATTGACGGGCACACCGAAAATTCGCGGATTATCCTTATGCTGGCAAATCACAAATTACAACCGGATATGGAGAATGATCTGTGGTTTGAGGAGCAGATCGACATTTTCAGCCTCATCGCACTGCGCCTGCGCGAGATATACACCGCCACCCTGCAATCAGAGGCACAACTAAAGCACGAAAAAGACCGTCAGATGTTCATTCAGGATGTGATGCACCAGCTTGTCGGTCCGCTTGCCAGCTTGAAGGGCGATGCAGAAACCCTCCTGCATGATCTGATTCCGGCGGATGCCATCGAAGAACGGCGCGACACACTAAAGCGCATGGTGGAGCAAGCCAGCCTGTTTCAAGGGTATGCCATGAGCTTCTCGCTTGCCGCGCAGAACACATCCATTTTGAATATCTCCGAAAAGACCTTTAAAGTCTTCGATAGCGAGGCGCTCATCAACATTCTTGAACGCCACACGCATAGCTTCCGCGGGCAGGCGATTTACAATCAGATTGATGGACCGAAAGTGCTTAAAGACACCTTCGCCCATTTCCCTGAACTCTCCATCAATGAGGAGTATTTCGGCATTTTATTGCTCAATATGTATGATAACGCGGTGAAATATTCGTTACAGGGGATGGACGCGCCGATTGAAGTTTCCGGGCGCACCAATAAATGGTCGGTGGAAATTCTGATTACCAATCACGGCGTAGAGATTCCCGCCCGCGATGTACAGCGCATCTTCGAGCGGTACGCCCGCACCGATTCCGCGCAGGAATTTCAGCCCGTCGGCACAGGGATTGGCTTGTATCTGTGCGATAAGATCATGAAATTACACGGCGGATCAATCAGTGTGGAGCCGAGTAAGCCCAGCAAACGCATTGACGGCGCACATGAAATCACGTTCTTTCTGCGCTTGCCCATCGGCGGGGAACGCTATTAATCTGAATTCTGTTTAAGGCGAACAGACGTGAAAAAGAGCTTTTAGCCGTTAGCTTTTAGTTTGAAAAACACCGCATATGCTAAAAGCTAAGAGCTGCTCAGTTGCAAGGTTATAAAGTCGCTCGTGAAAACCTCATTGGGCTGAAACCCCAATGCTAAAATGATTTTCAAAACCCCACTGAAGTGGGCTGTTTTCACAAATATACGGGAAGAATAGCCTGCTTCAGCAGGGTTTTACACCAATGTAGCCAATGGGTTTCAGCCATTGGCGGCACTTTGCAACAGAGCAACTTTCACCTTTTACTATCTATCACTGAGTGGATTCTACACACTCCGTCTTCGCACGCGGCATCTTCGCGTTCCATTTGCTCAAGATCAACGCCTAACATCCGGTTGATCGCATAACGATTATTTGCGATAAAGCGATACAACTTTGGACCGAGCCAATTGCTCACACCCGGCAGGTGCATCAACACCCAGAACGGTACGCCCATCGGTACAGCACGGAGCATCCGACGCGTTCCTGCAAATCCGGCGAACATCCGCCCGTTATCATCAAACACATGAATTTCACCCATCGCTTTGTCATGCTTCAGCGTGGGGAAACGGCTTTCAATTTCTGCGCGATTGTGCAAATCCATAAATTCTACACGGTTAAACCAATCGAGCGCATTCACCACCCGTCGCGTCGTATTACAAATCACACAATGTCCATCAAATACAGCAGTTATCATTTCTTTATCCAAATACTCTATCAACTCATTAAAAGTGTATCATCATATTAGAAGAAACAGATATGTATGACCTGAGTTTTAGTTAAAAACGCTACCTCATAATCGGTTAGGGGTTATAATAAATTTGAAATTCGTTATAAATACACATCAAATAAGGATATTGCGCGTGAGCGAAGAAACCAACGCGATAGTAAACGAGAACGATAGTCCGATTGAAGAATTTGAAGACGAAGGTGGGCGTGGTTGCGGCTGTGGATGGGGTATCGTCGCAGGCGCGGGGTGCCTCGCCATTCCTATGCTAATCATCGCCCTCGCGTTATTTACAGGTGTGGCGACATTTACCGGAATCATTGATTCCTTTGGCAACATCTTCCGTGACGAACCCCGTCAGGCAGTGGTAGAAACCACCCGCACCATCGTGACCAGCGTACAATCTACCTCGCGCCTGACGACTACACAAGCGGGTTTTGTGCGGAGTAACGTACGCGTCAGTACCCGTGACGGCTTTCAAAATACGTGCGGTGCGTCTGCCAGCCATAATGTCGAAGGGCGCATAGAAGCGGGGATTGATCTCAGCCTCGTCACGGAAAACGACATCACCTATGACACATTGACCGAAACCTATACGATCACTTTGCCACCTGCACAATTAACCAATTGCAGTATCCCGACCATCGAGCAATATAACCGCTCGTTTACGGTCTGCAATATTGATTGGGATGATTTGCGTCAGATCGCCCAATACGAAGCCTTAACTGGATTCCGCGATGATGCGCTAGAAAGTGATTTACTGACACGCTCCCGTGCAGATGCCCAAAATGCGCTCAATAACCTGCTCAGTCCGATTGTGCGTGGTGGTAACATTGAAATCGTTATTCGGGATTACGCACCCGGAGAACAACAATTACTCGACTCATCTTGTGTGCCAGATTTACCTATCGGCTGGACGTATGACGAGAGTACAAGCTCATATTCGAATTAGGGCGTGTTTTGCGATTGTTTGAGGATAAAACTACGTGTCATATACAGGGCGGCGATTGTTGTTGAATCGACTAACCGCCCCTGTTGAATCAATGTTTCAAAATCATTCAGTGGATAGTGGAACGTTCCGATCACCTCGTATTCGTCACCTTCCAGCTTGGACGGTCCAAGTTCACGTGCGAGGAAGATGTGAATGGTTGCTTCAAGATATTTCGTCCACGGATGAAGTACCCCTAGAAAATTCAAGTGTATGGCTTTATAACCAAGTTCCTCTTGCATTTCTCGATTGGCGGCAGTTTCCGCTGATTCCCCCTGATCTATGCCTCCAGCGGGCAAAGTGAGGATACGTTCACCAACAGCAGGCGCATGTTCCACAATGAATAACACGTCACCTTGCGCGTTGATGGGCACACACATTGCGCCACTTCTCGTCTGAATATAATGGATGCCTTTGGGATCTTTGTAGATGCGAAAGTAACCAATTTCATGTTGCAAGATCGAATCAGCTGGCATGGCAGAATCTAATATGCCCCATGACGGAGCAACACACGCGGTAAAGTCATCAACAAAATCTGCAAATCGAGATTGATTGACCAATTTTCAATGTAATAAATATCGAGCAGAACCATCTCTTCAAACGGTACATCACTCCGCCCATTGACCTGCCACAATCCCGTGATACCGGGCATAATTTGCAGGCGTTGCATATGCCACGGTTCATAAAGTTCGACTTCATCCGGCGTGGGTGGGCGCGGACCAACAATACTCATGTGACCAAGCACCACATTGATAAGATTCGGCAATTCATCAAGGCTTGTACGCCGGAGCAACCGTCCTACACGTGTGATGCGCGGATCATCCGGAATTTTCGGGTGGCGCGGGTCAAGTTGATGATCCTGTACTAGCTTTTGCTGATATTTATCAGCATCGGGGATCATACTGCGGAATTTAATCATGTCGAATTCACGCCCATCCTGCCCGACGCGCCGTTGTTTATAGAGCACACTCCCTGAACCTTCGATGAAAATTGCCAGCGCGACCAACAGGAAAATTGGCACCAAAATAGGTGACCCTAACACGATCAAACCAATGTCAATCATGCGCTTAATAACACGGTTGCTCCGCTGAAATTCAACTTTCCCACTTACGCCTAAAAGTGGCACACCATTCAGATTTTCGACCTGCACCTGTTTCATATTCAGTTGAAATAAATCCGGAACAACGCGTACATCCGCGCCTACATTACGTGCCTGCCACACCAGATCAACAATACGCTCATGCTGTGACCAATCCAGCGCGATCACTACCAGATTGACGTTATAAGCGTGAATAATCTCTGATAATTTTTCTGGCTCACCCAACGCCAGCACACGCCCTAAATCTGCATGAGCACGGGACGGGTTATCATCCAGAAAGCCAACCGGCGCGTAGCCTAATTCTTTACGAGCGATCATCACCCGCAATACGGACTGCCCGACATCGCCAATACCAACGAGCAACACCCGCTGAACGCCAATGCCCTTAGAGCGCAAATACGCCCGCCATGAACGCTGACCAATGCGCGTCATCACCAGCAAAATCACCGTGAAACCCGCCGCATAGACCAGCATCAAACGACTGAATACTTTCGGTTGTAAAAAGAAGCTAACCGCCGTCAGGATCACCGTCGCGTTCGTCACGCCATTGATGATGATATAGACTTCTTCCATCAAAGCCCGCCCGCGCACGAGCTTATAGAGTTTATTGCCACGATAATTGATATATACCCAGACAGCGAAGAAGAATGCGTACCCGATATACGGCTCAAATGGAGCATTATTTTGCTCTAATATTGGACGCAATATTTGCAATTCATAACGCACATAATATGCCAGCAAAAAAGCCACTAACACAAGCACAATGTCCAGAACTGGCATCAACCAGCGCGGTTCACCGGTTTGCAATTCGGCAATCTCACCAGTTTCCTGTGTTGATTTGACCGGTGCCGCTTTTTTAGATTGGGGTTTTCTGGTTGTTACAAAATCGTCCAAAGCCGTATGCCTGAATGTCGTTTGAAAGTAACTTATCAGCTTGCGGGATTTACCCTGCTATAAAACCAAAATGAATTTTGTTTTGAATCGTTTTCGATTCAAATTTACCTGATTTAGCGTGCGCGGCAATGGTTCTTTGCCAGAAAGCGATGGCAGGTAGATTACTTGTGTATGCCATCAGCGACCACATCCCCGGATAGCGCGACCAGCATTGTTGTGCGACTATTTCGCCGATACCCGTGCGCCTATAGCAGTTCATCACAAAAAATTCCGCAATACTATTTACTCGACGATTAAAGACCTCATCATCAATGTCTAAGCGAAGCATAACAAACCCCGCAAGGTTTTCATTATAGCGGATCAAAAACAGTTTACGATTGTCCTCTATCCAATAATCATCAAAGTATGGATAGTCAAATACGCCCTGTGCGTTGATCTCCTCACCACTGTAGACGCTGAGATCGTATTGATACAACTGAAATACACGATACATCATCGCTTTATCATCAATGGGCACCGTATCAAGGCGAATCTCGCTGTGATGTGTCACGCTGATGTGTCTCCCGTCATCGCTAATGCCTGCTCATAGCTCCGAATCGTCGCTTCAGCCGTATAACGCCAACTATATCGTTTTGCTTCGATAAAGCCCTGTACACGCGCTGATTCCCGCCAGTCTGCATCGTTTTTCGCCTTTATGAGGGCATCTGTCCACGCCTCAACGTCATGAGGAGGTAAACACAGTCCGGCGCTTCCGGCAACTTCCGGCAACGACGACGCATCGGAGACAATCACCGGTGTACCACACGCCATCGCCTCCAGTACGGGCAAACCAAAGCCCTCGAACACCGACGGCATGATGAAAACCTCGGCGCTATTGTACCAGAGCGCCAACTCTTCGGCAGGGACAAATCCCATAAAGTGAACCGAATCTTGAAGTTGATACCGCTCCACCCGCTCAAAAATCGCCTCATAAAGCCAGCCCTTCCCCCCTGCCAGAATCAACGGCAATCGCTCATCCTCAGGCAAACGGGCATACGCATCCAACAAAGTCGTTAAATTTTTGCGTGGTTCAAGTGTCCCAAGAAACAACCAGAATCGCTCCGGTAAGCCCTTTTCTTGCCGGAAACGCGCAATTTCAGCCTCAGGTAAGGGTCGATGTTGGGCTTCGTCATAGCCACAGGCGGCAACGTCGATTTTTTCTGCTGGAAGCCCTAGAGAATTATGCAAATCCCCCGCCGTGCTTTCTGAAATGGCGATCACCCGCTTTGCACGCCGACAACTGAGCGCAGTAAACAAACGCAAATATAAACGGCGTGCGGTGGTCAGTACCTGCGGATGATGAATAAAACTCAGGTCATACACCGTGACTACCGAGGGACGGTTGAGTATCAACGGCGACACAAACGCCATCGCATGGTAGAGATCAAACGTATTAAGTGAAAATGGCTGAATCCCCTGCTCCCACACAATCCGCCGGAGTGGGCGCTCGGTGGAGAAACCCGCCTGTTGCATCGTGATGCCATCAAAACGAAGCTGATTTCCGCCACCTACCATCGCCGTAATCTCCCAATCATCCGGCGCGGCGGCGTGTAAATGTGCCAGCGTATTGTAAATATAGCCATGTATACCGGCTGTTCGATACCCTAGATTACTAGATAGCAGATGTGCGTTAATTCCAATTTTCATGGCGACATTATAGCCTTTTTTCAGCAGGCACAGTATAAAAGCAATTGTTTTGTAGGTATCAAGGCAAAAATATTGCATACTCATGGTAGGATAAATTCAATACGACATCCATACAATATTTCATTTTCTCATTACAGAGTTCATGCGAAGTTTTTTAGGAAGGGGCGTTGGGATGCGCGAAAATATCACCAGCGAAAATGCACATTATCTGAATGTGCTTTCAGAAGTTAGGACCGGTTGGATTTCTCATCTTGAATGGGCGGCAGACGGCTTCACAGTAGGTATTGCCGGAGCAGAGGGCGTGCAGGTCTACTCCGGCAAATTTGGTGGCACACCGACACACACCATTGGCGGACATAGCGGACACGTAAAAGGGGTCGCCTTTACCCCATATGCGTGGGATGTATCACGTCAACTTATGGCATCCTGTGGATCGGATACCACCATTAAATTATGGGATATTAGCAATTTGAAGGATTCCATTCAGGAAATCGGCACGCTAACGAGCCATCAGGATTCCGTTGATGCCCTTACCTTTGCACTTGATCCAGAAGGTCGGTTGATCCTTGCGGCGTGTGGTGCAGATGGCAAAATCATCCTGCACGATGTGGATACACAAACCATCATCGCTACCTTGACAGGGCATCAAGCCGAAGTGACAAGTGCCGTTTTTGCGCTCAAAAATCACGTCATCATTTCCGGCAGTCGGGATAAAAGTGTGCGCCTGTGGGATACACGCGGGGAAACCGAAGGCACAATCATCGGTGAGCATGACGATTGGGTGCGCGATGTGTGCGCCAGCCCAACCGGAACGATGGTCGCGTCTGCCAGTAAGGATATGACCGTACGACTGTGGGATCCGCACTCAGGCGAAATGTACGCGCTGATACAGGCCCATGCTGACGGTGCAGATTGTGTGCGCTTTAGTCCCGATGGCGATTTGCTCGCTACCGGTGGACGCGACAACGTGGTGCGCCTGTGGGATGTCAACACGATTTTACGCAAGCGCAAACTAACTACCAGTGATGCCGTTGCCACACTAAACGCACATGATAAGCCCGTGCTGACCATCGGATTCAACGGCACAGGAACATTACTGGCTTCCGGCAGTGGGGATAATAGCGTTAAATTGTGGAGTGTAAATCGCACCACACAGTTGGGTGAAACACCACCACGCGAAACCCAAACCGCCATTCTCGACAGCGAATAAAATTCACGGTAAATAGCATTATTGTCGGGGCGAACAGCGAGTTCGCCCCTGAAGTTCAATCCCTCCACGCCATCATTCCAGCAACAAACCGACCACCGTCGAATATAAGCGAGAGAGCGCACGCCGTGCAGGTGTGGGCCAATCACGCCCCGGCAAAATCGGCGGGAACATACTCGCCCCCGGTTGGTCAAAGGCATTATTCCACCCCTCCCCTGACCACAAAATATCCGCACCGGGCAAGCCTTCTTCCACCACCAAACCCTGCGGGTCATACCCGTTATTTTCTAGGACGTTGCCATGAACCCAATTATTTTCAGGGATTGGACCAAGATCAAACACGGTATCACGCCCGTAGACCGTGTACAAGCTCGTCAGCAACACACCAACGGTCTGATTATCACGGATTTCATTGTCGAATACTTCGGTATTATCTGCCGTCATAATCATCACGCCTGTGCCGGAGGGAACGAGTCCTACTGTTGCGCCTTCTGCGGCGAAATTTGGATGATTATTGCCGATGATACGATTGTTATACACCCGTGTATTATGCCCCACCCGTGACGGATTATTCGGCAGTAAAAACACTAGAATCCCGCCCGTGTTATTGTGCACATAATTATCATACACTTCAGCATCCACGCTGTTTTCAATCTCGATTCCGGTCACGTTGCCGTAAACTTCGTTGTTCCGCACGACAATCGGACCGCGACTTTGCCCGACATAAATCGCCGCATCCGCGATACCCGTAACGATTGTATTTTCGATCAATACATCCGTACATTCCACAGGATACAAGCCGTAAATTGTGTCAACATCGCCCGCGTCTGTGCCTTCAATAATCAGATCACGATAGACGATGCGTTCTGCGCCCGTCGTCAACACTGCATTGCCGATGTAACGACGCAAGCCAAATCCCTCTAGCACAAAGTCATCGCCCGTCGTGTTAAATCCATCGCTCATTTCGTTCATTCCGTCCAACCACGGGCGTTCATCCCCATCGACAATGCCGCGAATGGTGATGTTCGGCATATCGACGTACACCGTTTCTTGATAGAGTCCCGCCTCAACGAGAATGGTATCCCCCGGCAAAGCACGATCCACCGCCGATTGAATCGTCTCACCAGCTTGCACGGTAATGGTTTGCGCGTCACGAATTTCAGGATTAAACGGCTCTGCATTCGACACTTCCACCAGATCACGACTTGGATTGACCTCATGGGTAATGACGGTCAATCCCGACGGCACGGACTCAGGGATGGCGATAATTTCAGCCGGTTCGTCCGTGAGTGCATACAAGAAGGCGATCAAATCCTGCGTTTCCTGATCGGTCAGGTCAAATCCACGAATTTTCTCATCGACCTGCACATCTACGCCACCTGCCTCCAAACCACCGCCATCCTCATAAAATTGGATGACTTCTTCCAGCGTCCCAAGTGAGCCATTGTGCATATACGGCGCGGAGAGCACCACGTTACGTAACCCCGGCGTGCGGAAGCCAAATTCCGCATCCGGCGCATTTTGGATTTCAAGCCGTCCACGATCAGGATTATCGAGGTCACTATCCGGCACGCCGAGCACATGAAAAGTATTGGCGGTGAATGTTGGATACGTGTGGCATTCAAAACAGCGAGTCTCCGCGCTACGGAAAATATCAAATCCGCGCCGTTGTTGTGGGGTGAGCGCGTTAAAGTCACCCGCCGCGAAGCGATCAAACGGGGCGTTGTCGCTAATCAATGTGCGCTGAAACGACGCGATAGCCGAGGCGATGTTATCTACCGTCACGCCATCATCAAACGACGCATCAAAGAGCGCCACATAATCAGGGATGGTTTGCAATTCGGCAACCATCTCATCCAGATCAGCACCCATTTCTTCAGGGTTCGCCAGCGGAATGAGCAACTGTTCCTCCAACGAACGGGCGCGTCCATCCCAGAAAAGGCTTTCCGAGAAGGCGACATTCCACAGCGAAGGGGCATTACGTCGTAAATCCTGCTCATGAGCACCAAGCGCAAATTGTCGCCCATCGGCAAAACCCAGATCAGGATGATGGCAGGTCGCGCAGGAGACATCGTCATTCACCGAAAGCACCGGATCGTAAAATAGCATCCGTCCAAGCTCTGCCGTCTGAGCGTTAACCTCCGGCAAAACAGCCCACGCCGCCTGTAAGCCCGTCACCGCACCATCATCCTGCCGTGCACCGCCACCCTGCTCCGCCAGCGGAATCGGGTCGTCTACTTCCGGTGGCATAAAGGCGAAAACGGTCAAAATGCTACATAGTAAAAATATAGGCAGAAAAATTATGCCGATCAATAATTTAAGTATTGTCCGTCTTGGCGATTTCGTACCCACAGCCAACCACCCCCTAAAATTTAAATTTTTAATATTCAAAAGTCGAGTTCTAAGCGATCATCATAATGACACTTAGAACTCAACCGCATCTATTTTTGCATCCCTAACGCCTCATACAAGAAAGCGTAAATATCCGCCCATTCATCAATCCATTTACTGGTTGGCTTACCCATACCATGCCCTGAGCGGGTATCGAGCCGGAGCATAATCGGATTATCGCCCACATCAGCGGCTTGGAGCGCGGCAGTAAATTTCTTGGCGTGCATCGGCACCACACGGTCATCCATATCCGCCGTGACAACCAGCGTCGCCGGATAAACCACGCCTTCTTTAACGTTATGCACCGGAGAAAATTTAACCATGAATTCAAACTGCTCGGCGCTTTCTTCCGCGTTTCCATATTCCGCTGTCCAATAGCGCCCTGCTGTGAATTTATGGAAGCGGAGCATATCCGTCACCGGCACGCCACAAATTACCGCGCCGAACAGATCAGGACGTTGCAACATACACGCCGCCACCAGCAAACCGCCATTACTGCGCCCGTGAATGCCAATACGTTTGCTGTTGGTATAGCCTTCTGAAATCAACCATTCCGCCGCAGAGATAAAATCGTCAAACACATTTTGTTTATTTTCCAGCATTCCGGCTTTGTGCCATTCCTCGCCATATTCCGAGCCACCGCGCAAATTGGCAACCGCATAGATCCCGCCTGCTTCTACCCATTGCAGGAGGTGTGGCGCAAACCCCGGTGTAAGCGGAATCGAATAGCCACCATAGCCATAAAGCAACGTCGGGTTGTCGCCATTCAGTTCCAGCCCTTTTTTGTATGTCAGGAACATGGAGACCTGCGTGCCATCTTTAGAGAGATAGAAGACCTGCGTCGTCTCAAAATCGTCCGGCGCAAAATCTACGCTGGTTTCATACAAAGGCGATAAGGTGTCCGTCGTAAAATCGTAGCGGTAAATGGTTGGTGGGCGCAGATACGATTGGAAATTGATGAACATTTCCGTATCTTTTTCCTTGCCGTACATGCTAAAGATCGTGCCAATGCCCGGCAACTCAATGTCGCGCACAAACGTCCCGTCTAGCTCGTAAATCTTGACCTGATGATGCGCGTTGTGCATGTAAAGGATCACGATTTGCCCGTTCACAACATAGGTGTTCGCAATGACATCGTCACTTTCCGGCGCGATGGTTTTCCAGTTTTCGCGTTCAGGCGCGTTCAGGTCAACGGCGACAACACGCCCTTTAGGTGCATCAGAATCGGTCTGTAAATAAAGCGTGGAGC
Organism: Aggregatilineales bacterium; assembly: GCA_040219275.1. Lineage (GTDB taxonomy): Bacteria > Chloroflexota > Anaerolineae > Aggregatilineales > Phototrophicaceae > JAVJSU01. The sequence continues at coordinate 136,690 of JAVJSU010000061.1, forward strand.
CACGGGTTGTCAGCGGTGAATACTGTGCATCGGGGTCGTCAATCAGCCGGATAAAATCGCCGTCACTATCCAACCGACGATAATAGACACGATTTCGTTGTACCGCCGCGTGTCCCACATAGAGCACAAGATATTGCTCATCATCGGTAATGAACGGATAAAAGCTCAATTCAGGTTTATCAGGACGTTCGTAAATCAGCTTATCATCGCTCTGTGGTGTGCCGGCTTTGTGAAAATAGAGCTTGTTGTTGAAGGGCGCTTCGCCACTGTATTTATCTTCTTGTTCAGGGAAACGACTGTAATAAAAGCCAGAGCTATCCGGTAGCCATGCGATTCCAGTAAACTTACACCAATCGAGCACTTCATCAAGGTCTTCTGTGCTTTCCACATCTCGGATACGAATAAGTTGCCAATCGCTCCCGCCGCTGGAAGTCGAATATGCCAGCAATTTTCCATCTTTGCTGAACGACTGATTCATCAAGGCAACCGTGCCATCGTCGCTGAGTGTGTTCGGGTCAAGCAGAACTTCGCGCTCGCCGTCAAAGCCCTTCTGCTTATACAACACGGGCTGATTCTGCAACCCATCGTTGATGTCAACAAACACCCAGCCTTCACGTTTGGTCGGCAAGCCATATTTGGCATAATTCCACAATGCGGTTAGGCGCTCATGGATAAACGGGCGTGCTGGCAATTCCGCCAGATAATCAAAAGTGAGCGCGTTCTGTGCATCGCCCCATGCAATCGTCTGCGGTGAGTCGTGTTCCTCTAGCCAGCGATAAGGGTCAGGGACGAGCGTGCCGTGATAATCATCGACAACATCGCCTTTTTTCGTTTCTGGATAGCTAAATTTGCTTACAGTCATTAGTTTCCTCTACTCAATATTCAACCGTTTATGATTCAATCGGAACAATACGATAAATCGCGCCAGTGTTTTCGCCTACCGTCGTAAAATATAATGATCCGTCAGGGGCAATTTCTATATCAATCTTGCATTGCACCCCACCAAGATCAATCTCAACCACATTTTCGACCTGATTACGCGCTTCATTGAGCACAACCCGTCGCAATAATCCGTTGTTCCACGCACAGAAGAACAAATCCCCCTGCCACTCAGGGACAGCCGGATTGTCGTACACGATGATGCCTGTGGGTGCTTCCGTTGGTGTGAAACTCAAAATAGCGGGCAAGTAACGCCCCAGACTGACTCCTTCTGCCGTTCCACCACACACATAGCCTTCGCCCGCGCCATAATTAAACCCGCGCAAAATCAGATTAATCTCGTCGTCGCAATGCTGACCGTTTTCCGTCGCGTAAATACGTCCGGTTTCTGCGTCAATGTCAAAATCAAAGGAATTGCGGAGTCCATAAGCAAAGATGCTGTTATCATCGCCGAAGGGATTGCCTGCCGCAGGAATCAGACCGTTATCCGTCACTTCAAAACGGTGCATCGCTCCCTGTGGGGTGGTCAAATCCTGCGAATTCGCCGGAAGTTCGTTATCACCAATGGAATAAAATAAGTAACCATCCGCATCAAAATGCAAATTACCGCCATGATGAATCAGCGCGTTATTTTCCAGCGGCGCGGCAAACATAATTTCAGGATCACTGCCCACGCCATCTTGCTCATAGAAGCGCACGATGCGGTTTTCCGGCAGATCACGCGCTGTCGGCTCGGAAATATGCGCCACCCAGATAAATCCGTTTTCAGCGTAATTGGAGTCAATGGCGATGCCAAGCATTCCGCGTTCCGTGACAGCACTCGTCGGCAAGCTAATGACCGGGTCGGTTTGCAATTCGCCATCGGCGCTAATCATGCGGACATTGCCCGTCGTCTTTTCTGTATAAAACAGGCGACCATCCGGCGTAAATGCCAGCGCCACCGGATAATTCGCCATTGTCACGAGTTCAACCGTGTAGGTCACACCTGTTTCCGCATCAGTAAAAGTTTCGCCATCCTGCGCGGATAGGGTAAATGTCATCAAAAGTAACACATTCAACAGACTTAAATGCAGTAATCGCATATATCCTCATTCACGATAAATAATTCAAATTGCCGATTATTCTTTACGATGCAGGTGAATTTACCACCCAGATTGGACATTCACGAACGTTTGGCATGTTGACTTCATCAAATGCCGTTTGAAAATCAACGGTTACGACATCGCCCCCATTAGAAATATGAAGTTCGTTATCTTCTCTCCAGAGAGTCTCACCATCTGGTAAACGCCGGTAACATCTCAAGCCAACTTCATTACCGTACCGCACGGTTTCAAATGTTGCTATATCCGTCACAAAGAGAATCGAGCTATTGCTTTGTGACTCCGTATTTGTATCTAAAATCGGTGGAAAACATTGGTACGCAATCTGAGTAGAATCTATCCAAACGGGCGATCCACAATCGCCTTGAAGTTCAGAAGTGACCGTCACAAATCCCAGTAGGTTATATTGCAAACTATGTAGTGCAACGATATCTATAGGCAAACCAATATCAAGATCATTCATGATAGTCGCTCGTGGAAGATCAAAAGCTAACCAATATCCATCCGGCGAGATCGAGGCGTTTCCACCACTCCCCACAGATTCAAGCGTAGACGGTGTCTGAAGCAGATCAACAAGTAGAATTTCAGCGCCGGAATTTTCAATAATAAGAAATTGATCTTCCCAACGCATCATGTTCCACTCGGAAGGAAATTCGGTTTCAATCAAGGTACGATCTATCGTTCCATCAAGATTGACAATGGCGATTTGCCCTCTCCCATCTAACAAGCCAGCAACCGCAACTTGATCGCCAGTTGGAGAAGATGCGGCAAGGTAAATTTCAGTAAACTGGCTTAGTAATTGAGATGGTTGAACAGACACTTGCCCATCCAGCGCTATTTCCATTATGACAAGCGGATTATTTATATCCCATGTCAACCATAGCAAAATCAGATTATTCCGTTGAGCTTGCACATTAATTAGCACAAACATTAAAGCGAACACAATCAGTAAGTTCTTACGCATCATTCACCTATGTTTACGGGTCGGCGCGCCCAGAATCCGAGCGCATAAAATATCAGCCCAAAGCTCACAATCATGAGTCCTAAAACCCAGAATACATAAAGCGGGATCATGTAGGTTTGTGTTTCAAGATACCCGACAGTGAGGATACGTTCCAGATAGACCTGTACAATCCCCGCACCAAACAGCGCCACGCCACCACCGATAATGCCGAATGCGACCATCCAGAACGGCATCAATCCGGTGATCCGGCGCGACTCCTCACGAAAATCGCTGACGGATTGATTAATCATGCCGAGGATGACAGCGATTACGCCAAACGTAATTAGCGATAGACGTAAATCTGTGAGGCGTGTGCCTTGCACCCATTGATTCACGTCCGCGATTGACATGAGCGCACCCATGACCGCCATACCAAGCACCCATAGAATCACGGTTAACGCGACCCAATGTGCGGCGAGAGTATTGCTCGAATTGCGATCAGATAAGGCACGATAACTATGCGCGGCGAAGATCAAATACACGATGGGCGTAAAAATCGCGCTGATATTGCCGATAGTCCGCACCAGTGCATCATCCGACAGAATATGAAGCGAGCCTAACGTCACGAGAACACCCGCCAATGCCAGCATTCCAGCTAGGTTGTACAAGCCACTTTCCGCCCATGCTTCGCGCACATTACTAAAGCGGCGCATCAGCCAGAAAATAAGCGCCAATGCGGATAAGATATAGCCCACATTGAAGCGCAGACCGAGCGCAACCGTCGCCAATCGCGCATCACGCACAAAATCACCGGACGAAAACAGCCCAAGTGCAAATGCCAGAATCGTAATGGTCATGCCTGCTGTCCACACAATCGGAACGGATGTCCACGTGGTCACATCACGCCCGATGAGCACGACAAAGCCAATCAGAAAGGCGAGCATCACCACCAATGCCCATACAGGCAATTCAAACATGAACCGTCCCGCCAGCAAATCCAGCACACCTAACAGTACACTTACGATCAATAACGCCGTCCACCCGTAAAACACATAGGTTAACGGCATGTTTTCAGTGGCATCATTGCCGGAATTCAAGGTGACCATACCGCTTGCAATCAAACCAGTCAGAATCACAAGATTAAGCAAAACATTCGCCAATCCATTGACCTGTTGATACGGCAGAGACAACGCTAGCGGGTCATCGCCCAAAAATTTCACCGCGCCGAGCAAATACACCGCCAAATACAATAAGAGGAGCAAAATCGTCTGCGCGAATAGACTATATGTGATCTGTCGTTTCGTCATTCTGATTCACCCTCCCCTTGCGCTAATGCGTCTTCAAGTGTCATCAAGAAAGCGATCAAATCATTGATGTTATCGCTCGTGAGCACTTCGGCGAAATTTTTCTGCATCACATCCACAAAACCATCCACCAGATAGTCACCCGGATTGAGAATCGACTCACGGATGTAGTCCTGCGGCGAAACACCCGCAATACGGGTCCCTGCGCTGTCAGCTATGCCATATAGGGAAGGACCGACCAGCGTAATATCCGGCTCAAGCGAGTGACAGGTGGAGCAAATCGCCGGAGCGCGGGAAAATAACGCCCGTCCACGCGTAACGGCGGGGTCGGCATCAACTATAGTGGCTTGATTAGCGACGGTGACCGCCTCGCCCAATCCACCCATGCCACTCACGGCAATCGAACGAGGCGACCAATCGCTCACTTCATCGTTACCATCTATCCATGCCATAAACGCTAGCAAATTGTCCGTTTCCGATTGTGTTAAGCCAAAACGGGGCATTACCCGCGCATCGGGATGGAAAGCTCCCGGATTGATAAAGAATTCGCTCAAATAACCCGACCCGCGCTGACTATATATGTGCGTGATGTCCGGTGCATAAGCCCCACCCTGACCGTACAGCGTGTGACAGCCAATGCAACCATTCTCCTGCCAGACCGCATAACCATCGCCTACAGCATCAGGAACGTCTTGTGGTGCGAATACACGCCCCAGCATCAGCACGATCAATACACCACTTATCAACAAACTTCCTGCAAAAAACGAGCGTGTTCCTTGCATCACACCACCACTCCACCATTGAGTATGTCAATCATGATGCTGAAGGCATAAAACAGGCTCAATATCAGCAGAATCAGGGTTAAACCAAAACTCACACGCCATAATCGGTTGGAAAGTGGGCGTTTTGTGTCCATTTAAAAAGCTCTCTTTCAAAAAATAGGGTGTTGTTGGGTACGAAGCAATAAGTAATCGTCTAGGGTTTCGATGAGAATTATAGACATTCACGCCCACATGAGCAACGAAACCTGTTGACCACATTTCCGGTGACGGCTATACTCAATCTAAATAGATCGAACTAGAGGGACATTAAAGATGGCAGACCAAGCGACACCCACCATCAGCCCGGAATTGCTCAATATTTTACGCTGTCCGGTAGCGGTGCATTATGAAGATAAAGGTGATGATCCCGGCAAGCTGGAACTCGTCAAAGATTTCTGGCTCGTGAGTGCGGATAGTGGATATAAATATCCGATCCGCAACGGTATTCCGGTAATGCTGGTAGATGAAGGCGAAAAATGGAAAGATACCACCATTGACGATCTACCCGTGCCACCACCCGCTGAATAACGCCTATATGCTTATTTTCGCGCAGAAGCATCTATACTGATATAGATGCTTTTTGATTCGCACAATCATTAAATTGCCGTAATCTTATCGTCAATGTTATACTTTTGAATAATTATGGTTTAGCATGAAAATGAACGGTGAGGGAATCCATGACCGATTATATGCCTCATGAAGCACCAGCCCATAGCGCACAGGAAATTCCTGCTAGCGCACCGCCCAAACTTATCGGGCGTGATCCTGCCTTAAAACAGATTTATGGACAGCTTAAACAGGGCAATCCCGTCCATATTCACGGGCAACCGGGAGTCGGTAAAACCGCACTCGCAGCGACCCTATCCAGCGCCTATGCCGGGCAACCCGGCGGTGTACTATGGATGAATGTGGATGAACCCCGTCTTGAAGAATTACTTGTGCGCGTTGGTAGAGCGTATGACATCACAGACATTACCAATAGTAGTAACCCCATTGGCATGATTGGCGCGGTAGAAAACACGCTTCGCCAACACAAGCCGCTCATCGTAATTGATGGGGACATCAGCGAAGATGTGGCAACACGCTTTATCACCCGTTGCGCCACTGGTTTGCCGACCATGCTCGTCAGTGAAAATAAATTAGAAGGTCCGTGGGGGGCGCTGGAATTGCCACCACTCACGATTGAAGATGCGCTGATGCTCTTCAAGCAGGAAGCCCGCATCACCGATGCAAGTCTGGATGCCAGCATTACCGCCCTCACACTTCAGCTGAACAATTTACCCTTAGGAATCGTGGTTGCGGCAAAAGCAATGCTTGCCAGTAAACAACAACCGGCAGATTACAACACAATTCTAGGTCAGGTCGCCACCGCAACTGGTGCTACCGGACCCGTGATCGCCATTGCCGCTAGTTTCCGTGGATTAACCAATGCCCTGCAAGGCGTGTTGTTGCTGATGGGTGCAACGTTCGACGGGCGTGCCTCCGCTGACATGCTGAGTATGATTAGTGGCGCACCTGTGGAAAACATTACGCAGGCAATGAACATCATCACACAATTGCGCCTCGTAGAAACCATACAGCGCAGTGGCGAACCGTATTACGTCCTGCACACCATCACCCATCGCTTCCTGCAAACATGGCTAAAAACGTCCAACCGACTGGAAACACTAGAAGCCAAAGTCCGTGATACCATCGTCGCGTATAGCGAAAAATATAAACTAGACCAGAACAGTTACAACAAATTAGCGATCGAGATGGATGCCTTCCTCGCCGCCGCACATTGGGCAAAAGAAAACGATCAGCCCGATCTCATTTCACAATTGATCGCCAATCTGAACGACGCAGATGATTTCGTCACAGATACCGGCTACACATACGAGTTAATGGCTCTGCGTGATCTGACGAGTGGATCCACTTCCGCATTTCCGGGTCATCCTTCCTCAGGGGTCAGCATCAGCGATGATTTACAATCGCCAGAAGACTTTCTTGATGACTTCATACTCAGCGACGATGACGATGACGACTTTAATGAAGACGATTTTGATGATGAAGACTTTGACGACGAAGATGATTTTGAAGAAGACGACCTTGAGGACGAGATCGACTTTGGAGATGATGACGACGAAGAAGTTATCAGCGAAAATCGACCCTTACAGATATTCAGTGATCTCGATGACGAAAGTGAACCCGTTGTCATACCAGCACCGCCCGCAACAATTGACCTAACGACAACCGACATCACCCAACTGCGCTCCACCCTCGCGCAACTCAAACAATCCGGCGATCTGAATCGTCAGCCGGATGTTCTGAAAGCTATCGGTCAACAGCAAGTCAGCCGCGGCATGAACAACGAAGCGATTGCCACCTATACCGACTTGTTGAACGTTTTTGAAGAACTAGATAATAAACGCGGCGTGGTAGAAACGATTGATATGCTCTCCGCGCTAATGGTCAAGAACGAAAATTCGCAGGCGGCGATTATGCAAGCCTCTCGCGGGGCGCGTCTTGCACAAGAAATGAACGACGCAACCACCCAGATGCACCTGCTAACCACCCTCGGCGATGCCCGCCAGCAATTAGGCGAAAGCGATGCGGCAATCAATGATTATACGGGTGCGCTCGCCATCTCCCGCGAAATGGGCGACACGCAAAACGAAGCCATCATTTTGTATAAGCTCGGCTATGCCCAATTGGACGGAAGCGACCCTGAAACCGCCATCGAAACATGGGAACAGGCGTTGCAATTGTTCAAGACTCAGGGCAAACGCGGCTACGAAGGGCAAACGATGGGCGCGCTTGGCAGTGCTTACGGTGACCTTGACCGTTGGAGTGAATCGCTTAGTTTCCACAATTCTGCGCTGTATATTGCTCGTGAGGTGGGTGATCGTGACGAAGAGGCGCAACAACTCGCCAGCCTCGGTTATGCCGCCGTACAAGCCAACGATCTCGGTCAAGCGGTGTTGCGCTATCGGCAAGCGTTGCATCTGGCATTAGAAGACGATAACACGGATGACATTGTGAGCAACATTGTTGATCTTACCCGTCTACTAGCAGAAAGCCGTAAGCATCTTCTCATCGCTCAGGTGTTGATCGACAAAGCCAGCGCCCACGATCCAACCGATCCTGATGTGCTGAAACTCACGGAACGCATAAGTAGTGAGATCACGCTGGCAGAAGCCTATCAGACGAACATGCTGGCGGTGAATGGCACAGTAGAAGATTATGCCGCCAACGCCTATTCATTGCTGGACGCGTAGTAAATGACCAAACAAAAAGGACGGCGATTGTGAAAACTGCCGTCCTTTTTTATCTCTGTACGCCGAAATTCTAGCAATTAGGCGATCACGCAGATAAATCCACGGGATTACCCACCAGCCCCGCCAGCAAATCCACACAGGCTTGGACATCACGCAGATCCACTGTTTCGCTGACCGTATGCACAAAGCGACACGGGATGGAAATTACCCCACTCGGCACACCAGCGCGGGAAGTTTGAATTGCCGAAGAGTCTGTCGTACCACCCGTAAGCAATTCCATCTGATATGGGATGTTATCCGCTTCCGCACGGGCTTTCATCCACTTGATGATGGCAGGCGGCACAACCAATCCGGGATCATGCACTTTGATCGCCGCGCCACCACCGAGCTTAATCGCCATTTTCGCGCCTTTTGCTTCATCACCCGTGAGCGTCACATCAAGCGCAATCGCCACATCCGGATCAATGGTGTAGGCGGCAGTCCGCGCACCACGCAAACCGACTTCTTCCTGAACGGTAAAAGCAAAATAGACTTCGTTAGGTGTATTTTTCTTGAGCTTTCGCATGGCTTCAATAGCGACCACACAACCAATACGATCATCCATCGCCTTGCTGAATAGCCGATTCCCGCGGGCTTCAAAAGTACGCCACATCGTCGCGGGTTGTCCAGCGGCGACTTCCGTGCCATTGCCATCATCCACGTCGATATAAAAATCGTCCAGCTTATCCCCACCGCCACGATGCACACCGATCACGCCAATCGTGCCATCTTCAAATTTGACGCGATTACCACGCAACGACGCGGTAATCAGACCACCAATCTGGGCAAAGCGTAAATAGCCTGTTTTTGGCTCGGAGAAAGTCGCCATCACGCCAATTTCATCCATATGTGAGGAGGTCATGATCTTCGTTCCGCCCTTACCCACACGGCAGATCATATTGCCAAGCGGATCAACCGTGATTTCATCCGCCAAATCTTGCACTTCCTCGCGGATAATCTCACGGACATGATGCTCATAACCGGAAGGTCCCCACGCCTCCACCAATTTTTGAATCAATGCCTTCACGTTAAAACTCCTAATTGTAATGACCTGTAATTATAAATCCAGAAACATATTGACTTCGGTATAGCCATATTCCGGTACGTTGGTACGGCTATATTCCCGAAATCCGAGTGATTGATACAGTTTGAGGGCGCTCTCCCAATCAGAATTCGTCTCGACAAGAATTTCTCGATAGCCTTTTTCACGCGCCCGTTCGATGAGCAAGTCGCTGATCTTATGACCCAATCCATGCCCCTGATACTTCGGACGTACCGAAACGCGCACAATGCGGGCGGTTTCGTTACTGCCTTCTTCATGGATGAGCGCCCCACAGCCAATAATCGCGCCGTTATGCTCCACGACGATAAACACTGCGTCCTGTTCGATATACGTTTCTTCAATATCGAATAAATCAGGATTCATGCTTTCATTGACCTTACCAAAACGTTGCGCCAAGCCCTCGTTAATCAATGCCTGCACAACGCGCTGATCTGATCGCACAAAATCACGAACCGCATATTGATTAGTTACCCCTGTTGCCACACCCTACTCCTTATTGATTGCCGGGCGACGATACACCACCCTAAAACGTCGCACACCGGATTCATATTCATCAAATTGCGTTTGTTTCAGCCCATTTTTCTCAAAATAGGCAAGTTCTTTGCTCGATAGTGCCCACGGAATTCCACGTGCAGGCTCATCAGGGTCGCGCCCATGACACAAGACAAAAACCTGTCCATCCGGCGCGGTCAAACCCGCGATAATGCCGATAACCTTTTCACACAACTTAAACGGAAGCGCCTGAATCGTGCGATGCTCCAGCACAAAATCAAAGTTCCCCGCCCATGCTTCTGGCAAATTCAACAAATCCGCGACCTGAAAATCAACCGTTGTTTGTGGAAAACGGGCTTTGCATTGGTCAATTGCTGTGGGCGAAATATCGAACGCCGTAACAGCAAATCCGAGTGCGGAGAGGGCTTCGGCATCATCCCCCAAACCGCACCCCACTACGATGGCTTTTTTATCTGTGCCGTCTAGTTTGACTTCATTAATCCAATCCATCAACGTAGGTTCAGGTTGCATGAATGCCCACGGCACGCGCCCTTCGCCATTTTTTGCACGCGCGTAAATTTCTTCAAACCATCCGGCAGGCTCATCCCGATTCCACGCGTCCCGAATCAATTTACCCACGTCAACACGATCATCAGACATCACTTATGCCTTTATCACATCGAATGTCAGATTGTTGAGCGCCGCTTTGAGTAAATCCAGCGTATGGGCATAATCGTCACGGTTGAGCATCGCCATCGGGCTGTGAATGTAGCGACACGGCACAGACACCACCGCAGACGGTACGCCACCGTTGGCAATATGAATTTGCCCGGCATCAGTCCCGCCACCGAGTTGCGTTTTGATCTGATACGGGATGCCATTTTCGTCCGCAGTTTTACGCAAAAATGCCAGCAATTTGGGATGCGTAATCATACTGCGATCCATCACCGTCAACGCCGGACCAGAGCCAATTCTACAGGTCGGGTTAATGTCCAAATCCTCGTCAGGGTCGGCAGTTGGGTCAGGCAAGTCATGAGCTGTCGTGCCTTCCAAGGCAATCGCCACATCGGGATTCAGGAACTTCGCCGCTACCTGCGCCCCGCGTAAGCCAATTTCTTCCTGCACAGTGAACGCCACCAACACATCCACCGGATAGGGTCCAGCTTGCAAAATGTCGATCAACAGGGAACACCCCGCACGGTCATCAAAGGCTTTCCCGCGCAACATCTTCTCGCCGATTTCCATGTAGTTGCTGTCAAACACCACACGATCACCGGGTTTGACCTTGCCCGCGCCATCTTTATTGCTCGCGCCAATATCAATGCGTAAATTTTTGAGCTTGACCACGTTTTGATCGCGATTTTGATGGATGGGTGTCCAGATAATCACACCTTGTAGCAAGTCTTTGCCGACTTTTACGCGCAGTCCGGGCAAAATGCGATCATCAATCCCGCCAATGTTCGTGAAGCGCAACAAACCGTTGCCATCTACACCCGTAATCATAAAACCAATTTCGTCCATGTGTGCATCTAACATCACACGCGGCAAATTTTCGCCCGTACCTTTTTTGACCGCCGTAATACTACCTAGCGCATCAATGCGGAGTTCATCCACATGGTCTTTAATTGCCTCAATCACCAATTTGCGGACGGCGCTCTCATCACCAGAAACGCCTACCGCCTCAGAAAGTTCTTTTAAGAGCATCAATTTCTCCCGAATTCAGCATTATTAACCCGACTCATCGCACCCATTACGCTTCCGCCTTTTCGGTGTTCTCTTTCAAATCCGTCCATTCGATTACCGAAAGGAACTCATCATCCAGACTAGCGATAAAATGTGCCAGCAAGCGCCCGCCGCGTTCAATATCGCGCAAATCAAGCGTCTCTACGGGTGAGTGCATATTGCGAATGGGAATTTCGACTAAAGCAGTCGGCACACCATCGCGTGAAATTTGAATCGCCCATGCGTCCGTGCCACTCGCGCCGGGGATAATGTCATCCTGAATTTTTATCTCGTGATACTTCGCCGTATCTTTGATTTTATCGCGCAATTTATCGTGGAAGTTCGGACCCAAACCCAGACCGGGACCACTCCCAATTTCCAGTGCATCGTCTTCACTCACTCCCGGTTGCTTGGCAAAACCAACATCCAGCGCGATGGCAATATCCGGCTCAATTTGATAAGCGGCGACCCGCGCACCGAGCAAACCGGTTTCTTCCTGTACGGTTGCCGTGGCATACACGTCCCAGCGATGCGACATGCCCTTAAGCGCCTCAAGACACGCCGTTACCGTCGCCACACAGGCACGATCATCCATTGCTTTTGCGGCGACTCGACCGCCATTCAGATCGACCATTGGCACATCTAGCGTGATGAGGTCACCAATTTGCACTAACTCGTTAACTTTATCCGCAGGTAAGCCAACATCAATAATCAATTCGTCAAATGACGGATATTTCTTCCGTGCGTCGGCGGTGAGTAAATGTGGTGGCACAGAAGCGACCACGCCGGGCAAGGGCTTCCGTCCATGTACCATCACGGGTTGTGCCAGCATCACACGGTTATCCACCCCGCTGATACGATGTACGAAGATGAACCCATCCACAACATCACGCACCATCATGCCGATTTCGTCCATGTGTGCCGCAAGCATAATACGTCTTGCCGGTTTACCATCGGACTGCCCGATAGTTGCCCGCTTAATGCCGATCAAACTACCAAGTTTGTCCTGCTCGGTCTCATCCACTAAATCACGCCACGCCTCACGGATGATCTCACGGATCGTCCCTTCATGACCGGATGGCGCGTGCGTTTCCACGAGCAATTTTAAATGACCCTTCAAATCAAACAATCGGAATCACTCCTTATAATCTTTGCCTCAAATGTGAGTTCAGGTGAAAAACAAAAATGCAGTGGGCTAACACTGAGGCTAAAATTGTCTTTGAAAAATTATTTTAACCGCTATCATTGCCGAGTGCCACAGATTGGGTTACATCCAAATTTAGTAAATTGCTCTGATGTAAAGAAACAGAAAACGGGTAGTGCATTACGCCTACCCGTTTTGGAATTATGTGAGCAATGATGATTGCCGAACTCAACCGCCCGGTCCACTACCTCCACCTGAAGGCGGCGGCGGATTATCCCCCGGTGCACCTCCACCAGTCGATCCACCGGAGCTATCACCACCCGGAGGCGGTCCATCAACAGGTGGTGCGGCAGGGACAGGTGTATCTGAAGGCGGTGGCAAGGGGGTTAGAGTCGCCTGCGGGACTGTCGTGTTGGTCGGAACAATCGTATTGGTCGGGAAGGGCGTTAAAGTCGGTGCAGTTGTTGACGTTGGGATGAAAATAACGGGCGTATTTGTCGGGAAAAATGCCGCCGTCGGGAACGATTGATTGGGAGTGTTCAGCAGTGGCGGTAAAGTCGAGATTGGCGTGGATGTAGGGCGTAAAGTAGTGGTCGCCGAAACTTCACCCTGACCTAACGGGGTATTCGTGATGAGTGGTTGTTGCGTCACGTCACCCGAATCCTGCGCGTTAGAATCAGATGCCGTTCCCCACAGCACAAATCCCAGAATATACAGCGGCAACGTGCCGAGAATAATCATAAATAACACAGAACGCACCACTGTGCGCCGACGATCCATTGATTCTTCAGTGTCGTAAGGACTGCCCATAGTTTATCCCACATCTGCAACAAAATTCACGCCATAACTATAGCATAGACTTGCTATTTGTGTTCAAAAACAATGGGCAATCGCCGGATTTCCCGTTATGAATTTTCGTAATGCTCATCCAGAGTCACCGGATCAATTGGTGCATCCTCCGCCAGCAATGCCAGAGTTGTTTCCAGCACACGGCGTTGTTGTGCCACATCCCCCGGTTGCCCGATGGTCGCGCCCCGTGCCAGACGTGTAAAGGTTGCGCGGGGTGGCATTGTCAAACGAGTAACGCCTGCATTCCAACTTGTGAGTGTGGTGGCGATACCTTCCATTTCAAGAGCGCGTGCGATCAGTCCCACGGACTGAGAGCAGATCGGTCAGGACGGCACAAGCAACGCGGCTTGGGCATTCTCGGCTTTCATTGCGGTGATGATTGCTGGAATTGTCTCGTCAAGCACACGCATTACATCCGGCTGATAGCCCATAAAGCTAATTACGTTCGGGGCAAGTTCACCGACAACGCCCTCGCTCACCAGATCATCCAGATGAAGCAACGGCACGAGCACCTGCGGATCTGCATTGACAGCGGTATGATCGTAATGGGTATGGGCATACGCCAGTTTGTTTAGCGGCGTTGACGACGAATACAAACGAATATCGTATGCGCCGAGATCATTTTCCGCATCATAGGGCGTTTGCTCGTCCTTGAGATAGCTCCCCGCCGAAGTAATCAGTACCAGACGACTTTCGCTCAAATTGATCGCTTTGCCGGAGGGCGCGGTTGTGTTTCGCGGACGCTGATAAATTTTCCACAGGGTCTCGCCAGTTTCTTGATAATGTCTTAACCAATTTGCCTGATAGTCTTCATACCAACCTTGACGATCTTCCAGTATCTCCAAATTCACTACCTACCCTATTGACTCTTACAACGAACGAATTTGATACAGTTTAGCATCCTCAAAGCCACGTTTACGATAATACTCGCGGGTGCCAATGGCTGAAATCACGGCGAGTTTAGCATAGCCACGTTCAGTCGCAAGGTTTACCGCGTAGTCAATTAACTGTGTACCCAAGCCAAGATGTTGTGCGCGTCCGGGGTCATTTTCGCCCAGTCCAACCGCTTGCCCGTAGACATGCACCTCACGTATCATGGCACAATCGTTCAGTTCTTCGGTGATAGGCGTTTCATCTTTGAAGGGTAACGACAGGCGCAAGAATCCAGCAATCTGCCGATCTTCCGTAATGTACTGTAGAAACAGTTCGTCACTCATCGAAGACTCGTACCACACTTCGTCAAGGTGAAGGTCATCCGCAGTCACTTTTTGCTGGCGAATTTCCCGCGCACGGATGTCCATACAACGCACATTTTGCCTTTCGAGTTCTTTATCGACAATTTGCCGGAAGTTGGTCATCTTGTTGCCTTCGACGATGTCCGTGCCGGGAATGTCACGGATCACACGGGTTAGCCGGCAATATTCGGGCGTGCGCTTAAAGGATTCGGTCAGCGCATAGAGCAACTCTTCATGCGTGTACGGTTGCCAATCTCCCCGTTGATAATATTGCATCAACTCCGCGCTTTCGATCAACGAACACGGATACACTTTGAGTTCGTCTGGACGGAAATCTGGCTCACCAAACATGCGCTCATAATCTTCTATATCAAGCTCCGGCGTGGAGCCATAGAGATTCGGCATCCAATGTGCGTGAATTTTGAACCCTGCTTTGCGTAGGAGCTTCACAGCGCGACGAGTCGCCACTACACGGTGCCCGCGCTTATTAAGGCGTAAAACATCGTCATTCAGGCTCTGGAAGCCAATTTGCACCTTTGTACAGCCCAATCGACGGATGCGAAGTACTTCTTCTTCATCAATATGGTCAGGACGTGTCTCAATCACCAGCCCGACGCATCGGCACGCGGCAGTTTCGTTGTAGAGGTGGGCGGCTTCTAATTCGTCCCATGTGGCATATTCGTCGAGCGGAGAGCGTTCGCGTTCCCCTGTTGCGATCTGTTCGACCAATTCGCGGGAGCGATACATCTCATCTTTGTAGATGTTCTGTACCACTTGATTATAGGATTGCTCAAGATCAACCCCCATCACCGAAACGTTGGTGATGTTGCGGTCTGGATGCAATTTTGAGGCATCTTTCAGCGCGGCTTCCACTTCTGCACAGCGATTATTCACATCACGCTTATCGCCCACACCAAAATCGTGAAGCGCATCAAAAATCCGCTTAATAAACCAGATTTGATAGGTTTCGGGATAAAACGACCATGTTCCGCCAAGTACGATCAACTCGATTTTTTCCGTCGGGTGACCGGTATTGTACATCGACAATAAACGCGTGTATGTTTGCAAATAGGGATCGAAACTGTTTTGCTCTGCGCGCTGTGCGCCCGGTTCATCACTGAGATAACTCTTCGGCATCCGAACATCATTCGGGCAGAAGATGCACGTCCCCGGACACGGAAACGGCTTCGTCAATACTGTCACCGGAGTCACGCCGGAGCTTGTGCGGATCGGCTTGCGGCGCAATCTTTCCAGCACAATACGATCATCATATGGCGGCAAACCACCCGTCCCCGCCAATTGACGATACCCGTAAATCAGGTCACTCCGGCTATACATCCCACCTTCTGGACGCGGAAAAAGATGCAACAACTTGTTGAAGTCATCTGTTGGGATTTTTGTTGGCGCGCTGACGACCAATTTCAAAATTTCGAGGATTTGTCCACCGTGTTCGGTTAAATCCAGATCTTCCTGAAAACGCATAATTAATTTTTCTCATCATTGTTTGACTTATAGGGAGTCTAACATACGCGAGCGACGAAGTGTAGATCATTGTGGATAATCAATCGTGTAATCCGGCGCTAAAAATCCCGATCAGGAATATCAATGGTCTTGCGCTTGCGTGCTGATGGTGAAAACGGATCGTCGTATGCCACATCACCAAGTCCGGTGACTTCAAGCTCAATCCCGCCAACGGTGCGCGCAACGAAATTATAGATCACCGCGCCAATCGCGCCGAAAATACCACCGATAATCGCGTAGAACAGCACACCACACAGACAAAGGACTACAAGCAACGCGCCGGAGACATCTCCAAAATCCGTTGTTGATGTGCCTGTCGGGGTGACAACACCTGCATACGATGACGTAAACGAGTTGGACAACAACACGAAAAACCCGATATAAAAGAATGCTGTTACGGCAGACATCAATCCAGAAAATACAGCCGATACCTTAAATGCCGCCCCCACACTAATCCGCTTAATCGTAATCATAATGACCGGAATTCCCCTTACTAAAATAAATGTCTACCGTTAGTATAATCGACAAAACAGTGAGGCATACATAATATCACGATGGATCAAGCGACCATTCAGCGACTCAACGCGATTAACCAGACATTTTATGAAACCACCGCACAGGAATTTGACCAGACGCGTGGCAGAGCATGGCAAGGCTGGATTGACCTTTTGCCTCATCTGCCGACGGATCAGCACAACACCAATTACAATGTGCTGGACGTGGGTTGTGGGAATGGGCGTTTCGGCGTATTTCTGGCGGAAAATCTGGATTACGAAATCGCCTATCATGGCATGGATAACAACCGGACACTCTTAGATGTGGCGCTAAAAGCCGTCTCAACCGCGCCAGGAACGTCTACCACCATCGAATACCGCGACATTGTAAATCATCCGCCGGATAGTGGTCTGTTTGATCTTATCGTGCTGTTCGGCGTGATTCATCACATCCCCGGCTTTGAACAGCGCAAACATTTTATGCACACTCTCGCCCAACGCTTAAAACCGGACGGGCTTCTGGTTTTTGCGTCATGGCGTTTTTATGAATTTGAGCGTTTTCAGGAGCGCGTTGTTTCGTGGGAGGCTGATTTAGCGCAACAGGTGGAAAAACATGATTATCTGCTGGATTGGCGACGCGGTGAAGTTGCCCTGCGCTACTGTCATTATGTGGATGATGACGAACAACAAGCCTTAATCGAAGCCACCGGACTAAAAGAAATCGCCACCTACCGCGCTGATGGTTATCAAAATCGTCTGAATTGTTATAGTGTGTTGAAAAAGGCTTAGATCACATTTCTGAGAGCATCAAGCCGTTTCATCAAGAGCCAATATTCGTGCTCATATTCACCGGCTAACTCTTGCAATAAATCTCGCCCTTTTGCCCGCGCGAATTTATCCTGAATCTTCAAATCCATAAGCGTGCCGTACATTAAATCATGGTATTCAATTTTGAGGTCGGCAATTTGCATGGAAAGATCTGCGCTTTGTTGTTGTAAACGGCGCAAATTCAGCATATCAAGCGGAATTTGCACATGGTTAGTATCATCACCATTGGTTGTCTCATCATCCGGCGCGGATTGATCTAGCGCCAGTAGACCCTCGCGGTCATGATTGGCATAGGCTTCGTTAATCTGTGCCATCAGCCCATTCCTGCGGATGCGATCTGCTTCATCGGTGGCAAGATCAGGATGATACAGCCGTGCTAAACGACGATAAACAGTTTTGAGTGTGTCATCAATGTTGCGGGGTTTGCTTGCAGTCGGCAAATCTTCTTCTCGTCGCGGGGGCGGCACATAGGCGTTCTGGTACGCTGTGGATTTATGAGCCTGACGCGAAAGTTCTTCTGCGGAGATGTTTTCGGCATTGTGTTTACGTGCTTTTTCCAGATCACGAATGGCAGAGCGCACCGCCTCCACGCGATCTATCACCGATTGCACCAGTTGCGTATACCGTGCTTCAAAAGGATGACACTCATCACGGAGTTCAGCAACCTGCGCCTCTAACTGGACGATTTCAGCCTTTTGCTGGGTAATCGTCGCGCTTAGGAGGTCAATTTGGGCTTGGGTGCTATCCATAATGGGCAAACGTGTGCTAGATAACGCAAAGGCGACCTATCAAGCCGCCTTTACAGAGAAATTTGAACTGTGACCTAGTATTTCTTAACGATGGAGCGATAAACCGCAGGCTGGCGATTCTGGATGAATTGGAATTCTTCACGATATTGCCGTACCTGATCGAGATCAATACGGGCGACAGAGAAGCCTTCCAACGGTGCGCCTGTATCCGGATCGGTTTCATCAGCCAGTGACGCGTAAATCTGACCGCGTGGACCAACCACCATGCTTTCGCCACCGAAATTCAGCGTGACATCTTCACCCACACGATTCACCGCCGCCACGAACACCGCGTTTTCATAAGCGCGCGAACGGACGTACGTTTTCCATTCGTCAATCTGGCTCGCTTCCCAGTTCGCCAGCACGACCAGCACTTCCGCACCATCCAGCGCGAGACTACGTGCGACTTCAGGAAATGCCAGATCGTATCCGATCATCATGCCGATATTGCCAACTTCGGTTTCCGCCACGGGCAACTTATACCCCTCACGAAATGCCATGCGTTCCTCACCTTTGAGGTGAATTTTGTTATAGGTTTCGACCAATTCACCGTCCGGTCCCACAAGAATTGCCGAGTTATACAGCACACTCTCTACACGCTCTTTGGTCACCATCCCGAAAGCGATATAAATGCCATATTCGTTGGCACGTTGCGCCATCAGGTTGATCGTCGGACCCGGCACACGTTGCGCTAATTCAGTAAAGCGCACACCGAGTTCGTAACCGCTGGTAATTAATTCCGGGAACACAATCAAATCAATCTTCTGCTGGGAGGCGATACGAGAAATCATCTCGGACATCTTGACGAGGTTTTCTTCTGCTTCGCCCAGCCGGGGTTTCATCTGCACAGTTGCGATGGTAATTTCACGCATGGAGTTCTATTCCTTCAGTCGTCGGTCAAAGTGACGTTCTAATTTTAGCCGGAATACACGATTTATACGACCTGTATTCTGTTGGGAAATCTAAATTTTAGCGTACCTTTAACATGATTTGCTTTAACCCTACTGGCAAATCTGATTCAAACTGGACGCGTTCGCCCGTATCAGGGTGATCGAAAGACAATCGCGCCGCATGGAGGAAGTTCCGCTTGAGTTTCAGGCGTTGTTTACGGAAGCCGTAAATCGTATCCCCCACCACCGGACAGCCGATAAAAGCGGCATGAACGCGAATTTGGTGGGTGCGTCCGGTGAGGATGCGAAATTCCACCAATGCGCGTTGATCGCGGAAGTTATCATCCAGCACGGTAAATTCGGTGACTGCGGGCTTGCCACTTCGCACCACTGCCATCCGTTTGCGTTGTTTAGGATCACGGGCAATTGGCGCGTCAATCCGTCCGGTCAATGTTTTCGGTGTGCGTTCCAGCAATGCTAGATACACCTTTTCAACCGTTCGTAGGCGAAATTGCGCCATCAGATCATCCAGCGCATCAACCGTCTTGGCGACGACCATCAAACCACTCGTATCTTTATCCAGACGGTGGACTATGCCATTGCGTTCTTCCGCATCATCCATATCTGCCAATTGTGGATACCGTGCCAGCAAAGCGTTCACCAGCGTGCCGGACTTATTGCCGACACCTGGATGTACAACCATACCGGCGCTCTTATCAATCACAGCGATATGTTCGTCTTCATAAATCACATTCAGCTTGATCGCTTCGGCTTCAGGCTCAGCATCGGGTTCATCCACTTCTGGTAAATGAATCCGCACAACCTCCCCGCCCCGAAGTTTAATTCCCGGCTTCAC
Organism: Aggregatilineales bacterium; assembly: GCA_040219275.1. Lineage (GTDB taxonomy): Bacteria > Chloroflexota > Anaerolineae > Aggregatilineales > Phototrophicaceae > JAVJSU01. Next base: position 156,975 of record JAVJSU010000061.1, read on the forward strand.
GACCTGTCCATCGACAGTCACGCCGCCTTCTTTTATCAATGTTTGTACCTGCACGCGAGAAAGCTCGCTCATATAATCAACTACGAGCTTGTCCAAACGTTCGCCTTGGTCGGCAACGGTAAATTCAATCGTATTGCTATTTTCGTCCATTAGACTTTTCGACAACCTGCTTTAGTGGATTGCGTATCATAGCATAGGCGCGGGTTTGCATCAACGGCATTGCCAGCAACGTGGGACAGGTTAGAATAGGTGGTTGATCTGCACAGGAAAACAACATGCCACAAATTGAAGTTGATACCATACTACAGGGCGATTGCGTCGCGCATCTGCGTACCTTACCCGATCAATCGGTTGATCTGGTCTTCGCCGATCCGCCCTACAATCTACAGTTACAACAAAAACTCGTCCGTCCGAACTTAACCGTCGTCGATGCCGTTGATGACGCGTGGGATCAATTTGAAACCTTCGCGGATTATGATACCTTTACCGAAGCATGGCTGATGGAGTGTCGGCGCGTGCTTAAGGACAATGGCACGATCTGGGTGATCGGCTCCTATCATAATATCTTCCGCGTTGGAAAAATGATGATGGACATTGGCTTCTGGACGCTCAATGACATCATCTGGGCGAAAAACAACCCCACGCCGAATTTTCGAGGCTCACGCTTCACCAACGCGACGGAAACGCTCATCTGGGCGAAGAAGTCCGAAAAACAGAAAAAATATACCTTTCATTATCACGCCATGAAACATCTAAACGACGACAAACAAATGCGGAATATCTGGCGTATTCCGATTTGCACAGGCGCGGAACGCATCAAAATCGACGGTAAAAAAGCCCATTCCACGCAAAAACCGGAAGCCCTACTGTATCGCGTTATCATGTCTTCAACCAATCCGGGGGATATCATACTAGATCCGTTTTTCGGCTCTGGCACAACTGGCGCGGTAGCAAAACGCCTTGGACGGCATTACATCGGCATTGAACGGGAACAAATTTATGTGGATGTCGCCCGCGAGCGAATCGGTAAAATCAGCGAACAGACCGATAAAAGCGTGCTGGTTACGCCATCAAAGCGCCATTTACCGCGTGTCCGGTTCGGAAGTCTTGTGGAATCCGGTTATCTGGAAATCGGGCAATCGCTCTACTCCAAAGATAAGCGCATTCACGCCCAAATCAAAGCGGACGGTTACCTGATCTGCAACCATTTGATTGGGTCAATCCACAAAGTGAGTGCGGAAATACAGGGCAAAACTTCCGCGAATGGGTGGGACTTCTGGCATTATGAAGATCACAGTGGCACACTAAAAAACATCGATACTTTACGAATTCGCTACCGCGACGAACATCAACTTGAGCAACCAGCAAGCGGTCTTGAACCCTAATGACCCTTATTTCAGCATGCAATTTGTGATACAATAAGGATAAATCTAGTCCATTTAGCCTGTTCAGGAGGATTCTCTGGACTCATTAGAATTTGCTCGTTTAATCGTTAATATCGCCGAGGATCGGAAAGCCAGCGACATCATCTTGCTTGATCTCCGTCCAGACGCGATTGTTGCAGACTTTTTCGTGATTTTGAGCGGTAACAGTGATCGCCAGCTTAAGGCGCTCATTGATTATCTGCGAGTGGGTGTCAAGGAAGAAACCAATAAACTTGCCTCTTCCGTTGACGGTACTGCCGAAAGTGGCTGGGTTGTGATGGATTTTGGCGATGTTGTGGTTCATATGTTCCTTGAAGAAAAACGCCAATATTATGACCTTGAAGGCTTATGGAGCGCGGAATCGAACGTGCTTCTGAGTATTCAGTAAAGATGATTTAAGTCACAAACAAAAGGCGAGATGGATAAAATCTGTCTCGCCTTTTTGATTACAAAAGTTAGCGCCTACGCATTATTGCGCCTATTCAAAAATCCATGTGTCGGTAGCGCGTGTCCAGCTTACCAGTTCATTCGCACCGAAGAAGTTACCGACTTCGATCTCACCATTTTCCACACTGTCAGAGCCATGCACCAGATTACGTCCCACTTCCATCGCCAGATCACCACGAATGGTACCGGCGGCGGCTTCATGCGGACGGGTCGCGCCAATCGTGTTGCGAGCGATCTGAATGGCGTTCGTGCCTTCCAGCGCGAGTACCACTACCGGCGATGAGGTGATGTATTCGACCAAACCAGCGAAAAATGGGCGTTCTTTGTGAATTTCATAATGCTTTTCAGCCAATTCACGGGAAACCAGCATAAACTTCATGCCGATAATCCGCAGACCACGCTGTTCAAAACGTTTGATGATTTCGCCTGTCAGCCCGCGCTGAACACCATCCGGTTTTACAATAATGAGTGTACGTTCCACGTTTTTTTATCCTTTACATAGTTAAGTGATTTACAAAGTAAACGGGTCACTAAATTAATTGTGACCCGTCTGTTATATAGATTGATGTTTAACAGAAGTTTAGAGTAAATTCAAGGCTTTACGATAGGTGTCGAGTGCTTCTTGCAAACGTCCCAGACGCATTAAGCCATCACCCAGCACACGATGTGCGACGGGATTACTCTTGTGTAAGCCCTCTTTAACCATACCAGAAAGATCATTCACGACATTATCAAGTTGAGCGTTGGCACGAATGATGCTTTCGTAATCCTCAACACCTGCATCAACTTCGCCAGAACGTATCTTGGTTCGGGCGCTTTCTAGCAATGCCGCCGCTTCGTCCGCGTTCATGCTGACCATAACCGGCGCAGGTGAAGCGACTGGCACAACGGCAACCGGCGCAGGTTGCTGAACAGGTTGTTGTGGTGATGCTTGCGGCTCAGGCGCTTTTTCGGCAACTACAGGCTCAGGATCAATGGAAATGGCTTCGTCGGCTTCTGAGACCGTGTCCCGTAGCCAATCTGGCACGTTTGTATCGGCTTCAACGCCAGCTTCCTGTAGCCAACCGGGTAATTCTGACCCTTCGATGGCTTCCATTTCGTCCTGCGTTTCCATCTCACGCAACCAATCCGGCAGATCCGCATCGTCCATCGTGATAGCTTCCATCTCGGAAACAACCGCAGGTGCGGTAGAAGCAACCACTTCGCCAGAGACTGGAACATCATCACTTAGCCAATCCGGAACAGGGATCGGTTCCCCTTGTGAAAGCGCCGTTTCTGGCGGTAAGGTCACTTCTTCTAGCATAGAGGCGGCAGATTGCGCGGCTTCTGCGACGAAATCGGGTGTTGTTCCTGTCCGTTCAAGCTCAAAGGCTTCTACCCATGGATCATTAGTGTCAATTGCACCATCACCCATAATCAGGGTTTCTTCCAATGACATATCACCCCTAGCATGAGGCACAACATCAGCTACAGTTTCATCTACAGCTTCTGCCATTTCGAAGTCAAATTCGACATCTTCAACATCGGTTTCAAAGATTTGCGCCAGACCTTCATCATCTGCGCCGCCCATATTATCCTGTAGCCAATCAGGGATATCTTGCACCGGATCAGACTCGGTCGCATCCGTAAATGCCGCAACTTGATCCGTCGACAATACATCCGGCGGTGGTCCAACCTGATCGACCAGCCAATCCGGAATATTTGACTCTAGTTCACCCTCTTCTTCAGGGACTTCTGCTTCAGGAATTTTAAAGCCCTGGTCATCACTACGGTCAATTCCCTGTGAAAGCAGGTTGTCCATCCAGCCGCGCATGTCCTCTGAAGAGACATCACCAGCCTGCAACTTTTGCATCACATCGCCAGTTTTAGCGGTTTTGACCAACGGATCATCACCAAAGGGTGTTTTCTCATCATCAACTTCGCCCTCTGTTTCCGCGGCGGATTGCTGTGTCGCTAAGCCTTCCAACCATGCAACAGGATCGGCTTCATCCTCAATGTCGATAGCGTCTAGCTGGTCAATATCATCCAGTGAAAAACCACTATCATCTGTATCAAGGAAATCTGAGGCGATAGAATCATCCGCACCATCAGGGACGGCGAAATTGGCGCTGGTCGTAAATTCTGACGGATCTGCACCCTGTTCTCGGGCTAAACTCTCTAGCCAATTAAGCGGGTCATCATCGTCATCAGCTAAATCGCCAAAGTCATCGGCTGATGTCGGTTCAAGATCGAAGGTTTCTTCAAACTCACTCACTTGACTGTAATCGTCGTCATCGTCAATTGCGAAGGAGTGAACATCTTCTACATCTTCTACATCTTCTACATCTTCTTCCGCTTCTGGAAGATCATCGAGATCATCAAACGAGAGATCAATCCCAGCTTGTTCATCTCCGCCAGCAAGACCATCCAACCACGACATCGGATCATTCGATTGGGTATCCTGTGCTTCCGAAAGCGCGGAAAGGTCTAATCCACCACCCAGATCATCCCCTAAGCCAGAGAGATCCATTTCAGGGAAATCCGCCCCTTGTTCAGCGGCGAGGTCTTCCAACCAATCCAACCCTGTGGAGGTCGCCTGTGTGGTCATTTCAGCCTCGTGATCAAGTTGAGGCAACTCAAAATCTGGCAATTCAAATTCAGCGGCGGCTTCTGCTTCCACTTCAGTTGGCGTAGCGACGGGCGGTGGTGCTTGTTGTTGAGCCTGACGCTCTGCCAGACGGGCGGCTTTCTTTGCGGCTTCGTCTTCTTGCTTCTTCGCCCACTGCTCTTCGGACATTCCATAGGGAATATACCCCGGACCAGTATCCTGTGTCGTTGTCGGGTCAACTTCAGCGATATCCACACGACTCTCTGTTGTAAAGCCTTCCGTCGCGCCCTGACGTTCCGCCAACGTTTCCATCCACGCCATAAGTTCTTCGGGCGACATTGAGTCGAAGTCCGGCATTTCTCCCGAACTGGCAGAAGCAACCGCCGGAGTCAGTTCTGGTTCTGGCGCGGGTGGTGTTACAGGGACGGGCGGTGGTGTTGATTGCTGTTGAGCCTGGCGTTCCGCTTGACGGGCGGCTTTCTTCACCGCTTCGTCTTCTTGCTTCTTCGCCCACTGCTCTTCGGACATTCCATAGGGAATATACCCCGGACCAGTATCCTGCGTCGTTGTCGGGTCAACTTCAGCAATATCCACACGACTCTCTGTCGTAAAGCCTTCCGTCGCGCCCTGACGTTCCGCCAACGTTTCCATCCACGCCATGAGTTCTTCGGGCGACATTGAGTCGAAATCCGGCATATTATCAGTGGGTGGCATCAGTAGTTCCTCTCAAGCAAATAAGGCGTGTATAACCTAAAACTCATCATCGTCATAATCAAGCCATGGTGGCAAGTCTTCACCGATTTCGTCTAACTCATCATCAAAGTCAAACGTATCCGGATTTTCTTCTACTTCTTGCACATCTTGCGCCTGTGATCTACGGCGTAACCAGAGTGGTGGACGTGAGAAAACAAAGCGCCGCTTCTGCTGTGGTTCTGGTTCTAAATCAAACTCATCCTCAACATCAGCCATTCTATCGTCATCTGGCAGATAATCTGTACCGGGTAAAGTGGGTGGCTGGCTGGTTTCTTCATCTACAATATCCGTCAGCCATTCCATATCATTTTCGGTACGATTTCCGCCCGTCATCGCCACTTGCGCCCGTCGATGTGCGGTCAAATCGTCTGCAAATTCTGTTTCAATCGGTGCGTCTTCTGCGGCTTCAAAATCAATATCAAGCCCTGGCACCATCGTATTTAACCAGTCAGGCGCATTATCCGCCGGAAGCGCGTCAATTTCATCCGATTCATCGATGAATCTATCTTCATCTATTGTATCATAATCCAAACTTTGTGCCTGTGAAGATACATCATCAAAGTCAATGGATTCTGCATCGTAGCCGCTCATCGGTTCATCCAGAATGCCAGCGCGAGATTCCTCGTATAGCAGATTAGATGCTCCCGCCCCCATAAAGGAGTCTGTGTATTGGTCTTCTTCTACTGGCAAAGCATCGCCAAGCGGAACCGCTTCTGCTGAATAATCAACTTCACCGGCAGAATACGCGACATTTTCCTCTTGCCAATCGGCAACATCTACCGGCAACTCATCATCAAGTGGTGGTGCTTCTGCCAGTGGCAGCGATTCTCCGGCTTCCTGCGCGTCTTGCAAAATTGTATCGCCGACACCGAAGGAGACTGAATTGTTATCATATGCCTCTTCGTAGGCTTCTTCATAATCATCGTTGTCCGGACTATCTTCCACAGCAGAGGACGCGATCCAATCAGGTACTGCGCCGACAAGGTCAGCATCATCGTCCTGATCGTCTTCACCGTCCCATTCATTGCCATATTCGTCAACAGTATCGCCCGCACCAAAAGCGACGGGTTCATATTCTTCCTCATCGTCTTCAGTCACGAAATCACCTGCGCCAAAGGCAACGATGTCTTCCTCAAATTCTTCTTCATCACTGTCGAGAATCGGGGCGGCACCAGATAACCAATCCGGCACTGCATCTTCTTCGTCGATCTCTTCATGTTCTACATCAAATTCTAAGAAGTCTTCTTCGGATTCTTCGTCACCGTCATCAGACTCCGCACCACCCACAGCAGAGAGCCACTCAGGAACCTCATCTGCGACTGCGGCGGATTCTTCACCACCCCATGAGAACGCATCTTCCTCGTCCTCATCGTCTTCAGTGACCATTTCACTAGCGCCAAAAACAATGGGTTGATACGCGTCCTCTTCAGCCGCTTCTTCATCTTCTACATCAAATTCTAAGAAGTCTTCTTCATCGGATTCTTCATCTTCTTCGGACTCTGCACCACCAACCGCCGATAACCATTCAGGAACATCACCTGCAACTGCGTCGGGTTCTTCTTCACCGCCCCATGAGAACGCTTCATCGTCGTCCTCATCTGAATCCGCTTCACCGCCAAATGCGACGATACTTTCCGCAAATTCTTCTTCTTCATCGTCGTCTTCAGCATCCAACGTCGGTGCGGAACCTGCCAACCAATCTGGTACACCGCCGTCTTCTGCGACAGCTTCATCTTCTAATTCTAAGTCGAATTCTAAGAAGTCTTCTTCATCATCGGATTCTTCGTCGCCGTACTCGTCATCTTCTTCGGACTCTGCACTAGCCACAGCAGAGAGCCATTCAGGAACATCACCGGCGACTGCGGCTTCTTCTTCACCACCGCCCCATGAGAACGCTTCATCGTCGTCCTCATCTGAATCCGCCTCACCACCAAATGCGACAATACTTTCCGCAAATTCTTCTTCATCGTCGTCTTCAGCATCCAACGTCGGTGCGGCACCTGCTAACCAATCTGGCATACCACCCGTCGCTTCATCGGATTCTTCTTCGTCATCAAAAGCGAGGAAATCTTCCTCAAATTCTTCGTCATCATCATTGGCATCAGCACCACCTACAGCGGAGAGCCATTCGGGGCGTGCGCTTTCGAGGGATTCGTCGTCGTCCTCATCTGTATCACCAAACGCGGAAGCACTGCCAAATGCGACAATATCTTCTTCGAATTCTTCCGAATCATCGTCATCATCAAGTATGGGTGCCGCACCAGACAACCAATCTGGCATTACGTCATCCTCAGCATCATCGGCATCCATGTCACCAAATGCGGAAGCACTGCCGAACGCGACAATATCTTCCTCAAACTCTTCGGCATCGTCGTCGGCATCGTCCAAATCACCGCCTACAGAAGCGAGCCAATCAGGAACGCCTTCCTCGACAGTCCCTTCTTCTTCATCACTGTCGTTTTCCAATTCCCAGCTGAATTCTTCTTCGTCACCATCTGAATCCGCAAAATTGGGTGAATTATTCATGAGCCACTCCGGTGTTTCATCATTCGCCGAACCATCACTTATCGGCATCTCTGCCGCGTCCGCCCCATCCGTGAACATCTCACCGAATAGGTCTTCATCTTCAGCGTCTTCGCTGTCGTTCTCGTTATTTTGAGCATTTTCAGCAGGGAATTCGACCCGATTATCAACGTTTAATTCTGCCATCCAATCAGCGGCATCTTCACCCGCAAGCTCAATCATGCCCTCAGACTCATCTTCATCGGACTCAAGATCAAAAGAAAATAGATCCTCTGCATCATCATCAGTTTCACCAACAACAGCAAAAGTGGAGTCATCGTCATCATCGTCGTCAGACGCACTACCTAACCAGTCCGGTAATGAATCGTCGTCTAAATCCTCACTATCTTGCATAGACTCACTCACCGCAGAGGCATCATTTTGCCAGGATAATCCGCTATCCATATCACCGAATAGCGCAGGTTCGACGACATCCTCAAATGACGACTCTGAATCTTCATCCTCTGCGTCGTCATCCATACTGTCAAAAAGAGTCTCTGCTGATGTAGACGTATCCAGTGCGAAAGCATCCGCTTCCACCTGAACATCATTCATCCAGTTAACGTCATCGGACTCTTCAGAATCTTCGCCGAATAAATCATCCGCTGAGATTCCGGAAACTGTTTCCGGCGTATCGGCGGGTTGTCCCTCGCCCATCCAGTCCTCAGAAGAGTCGTCATCAAACCAGTCATCAGGAAATTCGTTTTCGTTTGTAGACATATCATCCTGCCCATCAGGTGACGGTAATTCTGTTGAGTCTTCGCCTTGCATTGGGAGTTTATTTTCTAACGATCCGGTAATGAATCCCTCTTCGCTGGAAAAAGATTCAATATCAAGCATCTCATCCAGCAGTTCATCATCCGCCAGCCAGTCCAATTCATTATCGGGGTTGACTGCCTGTGGTAACTCCGCAGGTGATTCGAGCACGTCATCTTCAACAACATCAATGCCAGAATCCTTAAGCCACGCCATCGGGTCGGCATCATCACTGTCATCATCTTCATCATCGGGCAGAGACTTCAATATGCCGGAATCAAGATCACTGAACAAGTCAAATTCACCTGAAGCGTCATCCGCAATGATCTCTACACCACTATCTTTAAGCCATGCCATCGGGTCAGCAGCAGTTTCAGGGTCTTGAAGCTCATCAACTTCATCAAGAAATTCGTCAAAGTTACCAGAACCTTCGACAATTTCCACACCACTGTCTTTGAGCCACGCCATCGGGTCGGCAGTATCGCTTGAGGGTAGAACCTGAGACAGTTCTGCAGGCATACCCGTTACCGTTTCTTCATCTTCAATGTCATCGACGAGTTCTAAACCGCTTTCTTGCAACCACGCCATTGGATCAGCGTCATCCTCTGCGTCGTCCAGTTCAAAATCATCATCACCGAATAGGTCAATTACCTCGCCATTGAGCGTGTCTTCGTCTAAGTCAAAGTCGCCAAATAAATCAATGCCGTCGACCTTTAATTCATCGGCCAACGCTGATTCAGGCATATCATCTAAAGCGAAAATATCATCAAATTCATCAGTGATTTGCGGTTCAGTCGGCGCTTCGGGGGTTGGATCATTTGGTTCAAGTGATGAGAGCAAACCAGTTTTGCCGGTACGCTCACGCTTGACCATAGGTGGAGGAATGGGCATTGTCTTGGCTTCGTTGACTTTAGTATCCATGCTTTCAACTTCGGAAAGCCAATCGTCGGCTTCATCCATGCCCGTTGGACTATCGTCATCACGCAACCATGAGGCAACATCAGCATCACCGTCATCATCTGATATTTCGTCAGCGACTATATCAAGTTCGATTTCTTCAGATTCTTCAATGCTCGTGAGCCAATCAGGGCTATTTGACGCTAATTCACGGGCGGCAACCGCCTGATAATCCAATTCAGAGAGCATAAAGGCATCTTCATCCGGCACACCACCCTGCACAATTTCTAGCGCGACATAGGGCGCAACCGGCTCAATCCGGCTGATGTGACGTTGTGCATCCGAGGGACGATCTACAGCTAACCAGACCTTCGCCAGAAGCACATTCGCTTCCAGACAATCCGGCAATTGTTCCAACAAATCCTGCGCGACTTCCGCCGCCTCAATCGGGCGTTCCCCTTCACGGTAAACCCGCGCCATCAAGATTCGCAGATCAGCCCGATTCGGGTAGCGTTGCAAATTGCGCTGTAGCACATCCAACGCCTGATCGTACAACCCGTTGTTCTTATATTGGCGGGCAACCGCACCGGCGGTCAGATTGATCTTATCAACCTGTCGCTTGTAATATTCTGCATATAAATCGCGGAGCTTCTGCGTCAACGCTTGACTGTTCGGACGTTGTTCAAACGCCCGTTCCAGATACCAGATCGCTTCGTCAGGGCGTTTCAGCCGTTCGTAAATCTGGCTTAACCCCACAAACGCGTCGAAATTATCCGGCTCAACACTTAGCACACGACGTAAAACTTCGCCTGCTTGTTGCCAGCGTCCTTCTTCCAACAGCGCCCTACCCAATACACGGTAAGCGGCGATGTTTTTAGGGAAGTGTTTTAAGATGTGGCGACTATGATAAAGTGCCTCATCAAACGCCCCATTCTGAATATGTTGATCTAACCTTGATAGGTATTGTTTAAGATTAATATCCGCCATAATATCCCGTGTGATTGTGTTCGTGCGCCCGGTTGGCAACGCTGAAAGTCACTATCGCAAAGTATAACATAGAAACAGCATCGTGCTTTTTCAAGCCGATACCGAATATGACACAATTCATACCGCAACGCAAACAGATAACCAAAGAAAGGTTTTATACGTTACTCTATTATAAGCCTTAAAAATTGCGAAAAGGATTGTACTTGTGTACCGTAATACCCTATTTGCCTTAATTTTCGGTTCGATTTTGCTAACTCTACCTACAATTTTCGTAACAAGACCCGAAATAGCCCAACAAAATGCAGAAACCGATCCACCACCGACCCTTGAAGATTTCTGGGAAGGACGTGCCGAATGGGTCGTCGAAATTGAGGATGTCGGCTTACCCATTGGTGAAAGCGATACCGTTCAAATCAGCGAAAACGAATTCTGGTCGTATTTACATGCCAGCAATCAATCGGCGGGCGTGGTCGATCAATGTGGTGATCCTGTCGCCTTCCCCGGTTGCCTCACCCGTTGGGAAAGCACAGATGGCGGTGTTTCATTTGCCCTACCCTCAGCGGTTTGCTCAATCCCATGTGGTGCTTGCCCGTGTGACGATCAACGCGATCATCATGGCTACACGTCATCCGGCACGAGAGAAGCCGCCCAGCAATACCCCCGCGTTTTCGTGGACGAGGGTGAATTTTACCTGACATATGAATGGCACGCACAAGCCATCCTGAGAACGTCAGACGACGGGCTAAACTGGTCAGATTGGGACTATCTCGTCACCCCCGGTGGCACATGGCATACCAGAGACTTTCCTTGCACAGCAACCGAAAGCATCGGCGCACATCCCAACATTCGCGGAGAGGTCCATAATTGCTTACTCGGCGCACCTCCCGGCATTTACGTAGAAGGTGAGACACTCTACGTTTTCGTCGCGGCGGGGAGCGCCCCCGGCAATATGCGCTGTTATTTCGGTGATCGGGATGGCGATTTGAGTGCCTTGCAAGTCTGCAACACCGATCCACTATTTTCTGGCGCGGCAGAATATGGTGCAGTGGATGTGCTTGGCGCAGAAGCCAATCCCTATTTTGACTTTCGTTATGTGAGTTCCGCTGATGTTATGCGCGTGGGCGATCATTATTACATGATGTACGAAGGCGTGCGCGGACCGGACGAACTCGAACGGGGCATGGATACGCAATTTGGTTTGGGATTAGCGCGTTCCGTCACCGATCAAATTGATGGCGCGTGGGAAAAATTCCCGAACAACCCGCTCATCATGGATGTGAGCTTTAACTTCGGCATCGGTCATGCGGATTTAATCGTCATAGATGGGTTGACTTATATGTATACTGCTACGTCCGAAACCACACGCGGGCGCTATGTCCTGCGTTGGATCGACACGTAATTTCAACGTATGTATAATGAGCATAGAAATAAGTTTTTGAGGATGTGCTTTTATGGAAGCCGAGATAACGCAAAAGAAATTGACTGTTGAGGATGTGCTACGTCTTAACACGGAACATCATTGGGTAGAAATCGTAGACGGGGAGATTATAAAGATGAGTCCGGTTGGTTTTAGGCACAGTTATATATCAAACAACGGCTATGATGTTTTGAATCCTTTTGTAAAAACTCATAAACTTGGCTATGTGGCAAACGATGGTCTCATCTACGTCCTGCATGTTGATCCTGAAACTGGCGTGCGTCATACCCGCGTACCCGACCTTTCATTTTTCCGCAAAGGCAAATTTCCCGATTTTGACTTCACTAAACCCGTTCCCGGTGCGCCAGATTTAGCCATCGAAATTGTATCGCCCTCAGAGTCAGATGAGACAACCATTAACAAGCTCCGTTCCTATTTTGCTTACGGCACAGAACAGGTGTGGGTATTGTTCCCGGAATCCAAATTTGTCTATCAATATTTCGATGTGGATGACGTAAAAATTCACACAGAAGATAAAACGTTTACCGCAGAGACTTTATTCCCCGGACTTGAAATCAAAGTGGCTGATTTTTTCATTGAGCCAGACATAAAATAATGGGGTCGAGAATCAGCCGGAAAATCCGTACCAAACACGTTGAAAGCTCTTAAAGAAGGTCGTTCAGTTTGTCTCCTTACTGAATTTTCAGAATGAAGTTTGGATAGGACTATAGAAAAATCAGGTGGAGGAAATTGAGATGTTTGCTGATGTAGATTTCCTACGTACACAAATCCATAAGTACAAACTAGATCGTCTTGAAGAAAATATCATCAAACTTGCAGAACCATCTATACATATACACCGTGAGTTAGTAAGTGAAGACAAATTATCAATTGGACAGTCAAAACTTGGTGGAAGACCAGATTTACCACCGGATTACACATGGCCCCATCGTGGAGATAAGCCACTGACCTTCATGGGACAGTTCAGATTTTCTGATTTTGCAACATATGATCAAACTGGACTTCTTCCCCAACTAGGGATTCTTTCTTATTTCTATGATGTCGATAGCACCCCATGGGGTTTTCAGAATGAACGTGATGGCTGGCACATTCTATTTATGGAAGATGAAAACCAGGAACTTCAACGCATAGACCATCCGATCTATCAAGGAGAATGGATAGAAATTAAACCTCTTCCTGCACATCAATTAAGTTTTTCTAGCCAATTGTCTTTACCCCGTGTTTTCTTTAATGATCGAATGGAATACGATCTGGATTTTATAAAGGTAAATACGGATTGGAGTAACAATGATTTCTCCGAACACCGCGCATACATAAAGATGTGTGATGACAATTATCCATCACCTCGCCATCATTTTCTTGGACAGCCTGTCTGTTGGCAAGACAAGGTTGAACGAGAGACCGTGATTTACTCTGAAAACATTCAAACAAGCCAACACCCTGAAACTGGACTTTACAGATACCTACCAGAGCAACTCGAACATATTGCGACAGAGATGGATAAGTGGCTGTTTCTATTCCAGATTGATGAAGACGGCAGTATGAAGACCGTGCTTGAAGCAGGCGGAACGATCTACATTTGTATTCCAAAGGCGAGTTTGGCTACACGTCGTTTCGAAGATTGTTGGACTATATTACAGTGTACATAAGCACTGCAAAGAATATTCCACTAAGCTGATACTCTAAAAATAATGGGGTCGCGGTTGTTATTACCACGACCCCATGAGTCTCGATTTTAACCCGCTTCTTCCGTTGCTTCGGGGGTTTCGCTGGCTTCCGGTGTTTCTGTCGGTTCAAGCGTCTCTGTTGCCGTTGGCGTTCGTGTAATTGTCGGTGTCTGCGTGATTGTCGGCGTGCGTGTGATAGTTGGCGTTAATGTCGCTGACGGAGTTTGCGTGGGCGTGGGTGAATTCGTCAGGAAGAATTCTGCCGTTGCCGTGCCTGCCGACTGCGTAAATTCAACCACCGCCGTTGTTGTCGCGTTAATTGATGATTGCGTTGCCGCCGCAGAAGTTGCCGTTGCCTGTCGATTCAGTTCCGCCACTGTTGCACGGATGTCTTCAATGCGTGTTTCAGCATCTGCGATGAACGGATAGCTAAAGACCTGTCCCCATGTCAATACAAATTGCAAATCCTCAATCGCAGGTTGATATTGCGCCAATCGCTCATAAATCAGCGCACGGAGATAGTGACGACTTCCGGTTTCGGCTGAGTTCAGCGCAGAATTAATCGCCGTTAGCGCCTGATCGTCATTACCTAATGCAAATTGTGCCGAAGCGCGATACTCATTCGCCACCGGAATCAACTCTGCTGGCAACTCTCCACCAATTTCGCCGAGCAATTGCAACGCCTCGGTATAAGCGCCACGTTCATTTTCACCGGCTTCGTCCACAAGGATACGCGCCCGCAACAACCGGATTTCATCATCGGCGATCAAACCCGTACCGAATAGCGCGTCGGTATCTTGCAATGCGATATCATATTCGCCCAACGCATAAGCGACCCGCAGACGTTTGGCACGCAATTCAAACACATCACGGATGTCTAACGCGGCGTTGTAATCTGCCAGCGCCTGACGATAACTGCGTTGACGATCATAGAGATCACCGCGTGTCGCATAAAGTTCAGCCGTGATCGCATCATCACCATTGGCTTGTAAACCAAAAGAATATGCACCCAATGCCTGATCGTTATTGCCCTCTGCTTCCCGCGCATTGCCCAATAACAGGAAACCCTCGCCTGTATTGGGATAGAAAAATAGATAATCCTGGCTAAAGATCACCGCTAGACCGGGATCATCCAACGCGAGAGCAGAATCAACTTTTAGGCGGTGCGAATCGCGGTTATAGGGATTGATTTGCACGCTAAAATAACCCTCATAGGCGGCGGCATCAAAACTTTGCCGTGCGCCCGCTTCATTACCCTGCGCTTGTAGCGTTCGACCTTGCACAAGATAGGCGCGTCCTCTAGTAACGATCAAAGCCTGATCGTCTACCAATTCCGGCACCAGCTGTGCACGATTTAAGACATCAATTGCACCTTGATAATTATTTTCAAGCAGATAACTCTGCGCGATAATTTCATACGCCCGCGCATAGCGAGGATCAACCGTGAGCGTCGCTTCTGCACTGTCACGCGATTGTTGAAGTAAACCGCTCGCTGTGCCGCGATTACCGGCATCAATCAGGTCTTGCGCCTGTTTTAGATAAACTTCTGCAAAGCCAAGGTCAATCAATGGCTGATAAATAACTGCAAGTTCTGCGTTTACACCGTCAAAATTATCTAGCCGACCCTGTGCATTGTTCAGTGTATTTAAGGCGGCATCATCCTCATCCAACCCAAGATAAGCGAGTGCTTCGTAATAATAAGCATTCGGGCTGAAGATCGCCCCCTGCGACTCGCGATCTCGCACCGCTAGCGGAAGCGCCTCCTCATAATTTCCCTCGGTAATGAGTTGCGCGGCTTGCTGAACCGGATTACCGATCGATGCAGGCAGGAACAATTCTGTCGCACGCGGAGTGATTTCAACCTGCCCGCGTTGAATATTCGATGGGAAAGTCGGACTCGGCGTAAACGTCGGGTTTTGCGTAAAGTTGACCGTTGGCGATGGCGTTGGTGTAAAACCGGGGGTATTCGTCGGAGTAATCGTCGGAGTCAAGGTGGGTGGACGGGGTGTTTCCGATGCGCCGAACAAGGTAAATTGTACCTGTGGGCTGTTGGCGACTGCGTAAACAGCCCCGGCGGCAATCAACCCGAAAAACACCAGCGCGGCAATCCCAAGTTGCAAACGCAATAAAACGATTTCGCGCTCTCCGGCGCGTCCACGAGTTTTACGCACCCATTCCGGTTCATCGACCACACGCGACTCAACATACGCCTGCAAGATACGTTGTGCCTCTTCCTGTGCATCAATCACAGCATCCTGTGCAGGAATCGGTACGCCAGAACCATCTTCGCGCACATCATCGTCCACCATCGAGGATTGCAACGGCGCTGTATCTACTTTCGCTGGCTTTGGCGCGACCAATTGCGTCGGATCAATCCCCAATGAGCGCACGGCTTTGGCGGCAGTATCATTCGCCGGATTTATTTCTAATGCTTTTTGTAAGCAAATGAGCCGTTCACGTTTGTCTTTGGCGACACTGGCAAGATACAGCCAGGTTGTATCATTCTGTGGATCAAGTTTAAGCGACTGCTGAAGCAGTTTACGCGCACCGGCTTTGTCTCCGGATTTTGCCGCTTGTATACCCTGTTGTTGTAACTGACGTGCCTGTTCACTGGACACGTTTCACCCCTTCCCTCGAAAGATAGCCTTGCTATCATTGTAGAAGCCCTGCCATCATTGTAATACGAAGCGCGAGTTACAAACAAAAAACATCGGAAGATACGGTTCGGTTTTTGTTATGTGAGCGTAAAATACCGGATATTCAATGCCAAAAATGGGCAAACTCTAATTTTAGGCAATAAAAAGCCGGTGACACTATCGCCACCGGCTAAGAAATTTACAGACTTAACTGCAAAGGGTACGGATTATTCAGCGTTGATCTGAATAATACGACCTTCAACTTCCGGTGCAACCGGGCTGTTGGCGGCGATGTAATCTGCCACTGCCTGATCCAACGGGGTACCGAAGTCATACGGGTTAATTGAATTTTCGGCAAGGGTAACGAAACCATCACCACCGGTACGATTAAAGTCGTTAATGGCGATGCTGTAAATGGCTTCAGGATCAAGCGGCACATATGCGCCATCAACCCAAACTTCTGCACTGACAACACGGCTACCAACTTCTTGTGTCAGATCAAAGGTGTAACGTAAACCGGAAACCTGCAAGAAGCGACCTGCAACTTCTTCTACCTGAGCAACACTATTTTCCAGTGTTGAAAGTACGTCTGCGCCGGTCAATTCGGCTGTACTGATGAGGTTACCGAAAGGCAGAACGGTCAGAACTTCACCGAGTGTGATTTCGCCTTCGTCAATATCAGCACGGATACCGCCGCCATTCTGGAAAGCAATATCAACACCGGTTTCTGCACGGATCGCATCAGCAATCAAGTTACCGAGGTTACATTCTGCAACACGGCAGACAGCACGATCACCCACGAGGAAGACGCTCGCTTCACCAACAGGTTGGTTACGCAGTTCTTCAATCGGAGCCGCCAAACCGGCGATGATATCGGAGACATCAGGATCAGGTGTGATATAACGGGACAGAAGAATTGCATCACCTTCCCACTCGGTCAGCACGCCGGCGCTATCAAAGGTCACATCCAAACGACCAAGATAAACGGTTTGGGTGCTTGCCTGTACAACGAGAACCGGCTCACCACTGGCGCTTTCCAAAACGGTCGGGTATTCGCCATCAGCACCGGAAGCAGAGTTGCTGAGGAATGTGTTGGTGTGACCACCGACAACCACATCCACGCCAGAAACGCCCTGTGCAACTAGAAGATCAGCGGCATAACCGATGTGGGTGACGAGAATGATCTTGTCTACGCCCTGTGCGGTCAGTTCATCCACATATTGTTGGGTAACGGCGATCAAATCGTAGTTGAAGACCAGTTCATCACCGGGGGAAGAAAGAATTTCTGATTCCGGTGTGACCAGACCGATAATACCGACGGATTCACCGTTTACGTCGATCACGGCGTAAGGATCGATCAAACCGGCAAGTGAGGGTGATTCGCTGAAATCGACATTGGCGGTTACAACCGGGAAGTTCACACCTTCGACGAATGCGGCGAGTGTTTCGTCGCCATCATCGAACTCATGATTACCGAGTGTCATGCCGTCATAGCCGAGCGCATTCATGATTGCGACCTGATCTTGACCACGGTACTGAATGTGAAAGAGCGTACCGGTGAAACGATCGCCACCATCGAGCAACAGTGAATTTTCGACTTCACCACGAATCTGATCAACGACAGTTGCTTGACGTGCCGCACCACCATCACCACTGCTTTGTGCGTCATGGTGAGCATGGGTGTCGTTGGTGTGCATGATGGTCAAACTAAATGTTTCTTCGTCCTGTGCATACACCACACCAGCAAGCATGGTGAGCATAGCAAGACATACTAAAACTGAAAATTTACGCATATTGAACATCTCCTCCAGAATCATTTATGTGTATGTGTGCGTCATGTTGATAGCCAACATGGTACACACAGTATACCGACTTTGGAGTATGTGCCAACTTGTTTATGTAAAGTTTAAGAACAGATCATCGTTTTGTAGTGAGAAGTAGACGATTAAACAGGGGGCCAGGGATAATTGGGACCCGGACCGGGCTGAGGATAGACTTTTGAATCTAAAACGCGCTGGATACGGCGTTGGAACGCACGCATTTCAGCCTCATTGATGAGTTCGCGCATCTGTAGGCGGTAGGAATCAGTAGGATCATCCAACTTTTTACACAATGCTTCAATATCTGCCAGGAGCAAATCAGGGATCGTCTGTCCGGCGAAATTCCAGATCACGGTGCGGAGCTTATGCACGTTGTTGAATGTCAGCCCATGATCTATGCCCCACACATGCCCCTGTGCATCTAAAACGCAATGCCCACCCTTGCGATCCGCATTATTTACCAGAGCATCAAACAAAGAAAGGCGCATCAACTGAGGTAATACGCTCTCATCAAACGAGAAGTAATTTATTTCTGGATCATGATGGACAAAAAATTGAATCGATCCGATTCCATCAGGACCATCACGCAACACCGTGGGCGGAACAACTTTCCAATTTAATGTTTCTGAGGTGAGGAATGCCGCACGTTCCCGATAACACAATGTACCATCGGGGAAATCCCACAGTGGGCGCTCGCCCCGACGTGGTTTATAGACGGCGAGCACCTCGATGTCATCATTTTCTATAGAAAGCAGATACGTGTAATTTGAACTCCAGCGAATTGTGCCGTGTTCTTCGCTCACCTGCCCATTCTCAAGGATATTCAGTACCTTTTCAAACGTAATTGCCTCAGAAGTGTCGTCTGAGGCATCGTCAATATCAGGTGTATCTTCGTTGGGGATGCGTTCGTCGTCGCTCATTTACGTCCAGTAGTATACTAATCGCCCATTTTGTTTGGGGTCTGCACGCCCAGAATTTACCGTCTGCATTGCTTTCTGGCTCAGCGCCTGCATTTGCTCACGGCTACACCATAAGCGTACGACACCGGGTTCCAACTCGTCATCATTGATGATTTCTTCCAATGCGTCCGTTTCCGGCACAACCAGTTCCTGCGCGACGAGCACAATCTTATTTTGATCCTCGTCAAAACCCAGCCCCATCTGTGATACGCGAAAGACCGGTTCAATAGGTTCACGCAAATCCATATCAATGCTGTGAATGTCGATCGCTTCCGGCAAATCTTCATCGTCGAAGCGTTCATCAAGGTCTTCAATCAATTCGTTGATTGCTTCACTCAATGCCCAAGACTGTTCTTTTTCTACAACCAACGACACAATACGATTGTTATATCCCGCCTGCAAGTAAAAGACACGCTTACCTTTGGGACCAATCGTACCAATCGTCACGAAATCTACTTCTTTAAGTTCGATCTGAATATTTGGCATACTTATTCCTGATTATCCATGCGTGCCATTTTTCGTTAATTCCTGTTTTTCTGCTTTACGTTCACGCTCCATACTCTGGACGTGTGCAGTATCGTTCATCGTACCCACAAATGGGCGACTATGACCAAGCATTAATGTGTTGATTGATGCTGGTGACACAACAATACGCTGAAAATTATCGAGATGCTGTCCTAAGTAATGAGATAATACCATCTTGATTAAATCTGCATGAGAGACAATAACAATCATCTCCCGCGGATGTTTCTTGACGAATTGTTCAATTTCATTGACCGCCCGTACCTGCACATCCCGCATCGCTTCTCCGTTCGGGAAAACCGCACGCGACGGGTACTCCTGCACAACGTCCCACATTTTGCGCTGGCGCAAGGCAGAAATTGACATCCCTTCCCAGTCTCCATAGCGCACCTCGCCGATACCGAGATTTTGCTCTATTTCCAGGTGTGGATGATGAGCGCGGATTGCCTCCGCAGTCTCCATTGTACGCTCTAATGGGCTGGCGTAAATATGCTTGATGGGTGCATCCGCCAACCGCTTACCCAGCGCTTCTGCCTGTGCAATACCTTCTTCGTTTAAATGTACGCCGGGAGTCCATCCTGCGAGTTTACCCGTTTTCACAAAATCATTGACGGCGTGACGTACAAGCAAGATTGTCGTCATAGAGAGTTCTCAAATTCTTTATCTTTGTAAAACAATAATAACATATCCCCCTCCAACTCAATACCCGCTGAGTAAGATTTTGATGAGATTCAAACAGAAGTTCACGATTTTCACAGAATGTAGTCAGGCAATAACGCCATCTTGCAGTTATAATGAATACATTAAGACGAATTCAGGGCTACAGGATGAAGATTGGAATCATCTCAGATATACATGGAGACTACAGGGCGCTAACAACAGTTTTGGAACGGTTGGACAATCACCATCAGGTGGATCAAATTTTATGTGCGGGTGATCTCGTCGGGCGAGGACCACAACAGGAAGAGGTGGTCAAGCTCATTCGTGAACGGGATATCCAGTCAGTACGTGGTAATCACGATGATTGGGCAGATCATGTATCTGCATCCAGCACGTCATATTTACGCAACCTTCCATTAGACTGGTATGGCGAGTTCGATGGCATTAAGATTTTTATGTGTCATGGCAAACCGGGCAACAACCTGTGGGGATTGTATAAAGATCATGTTTCAAAAACGTTGCTGAATATGATGCTTTCATCATTAAAAGCAGACGTACTTATTGCCGGGCATACACATGTACCTATGTATATGCGTGTCAAACAGGGTTGTGTTGTCAATCCGGGGTCAATTTTTACGTTCAAAAACACACGGGCAACCTCGCGTACTTACGGGGTGCTGCATCTACCGGAAATGAAATTCGACCTGTTTGATGTCGTCGCCGAACCTATTCGCAAAGTACAAATAGGCTAGGCATCGACTATCATCGCACTAGATCCACGGAGGGCATTTTCTGTGACCCTCTGTGTTTTCTATGCAGTTATGACACGTTACTTTTCAAACCCATTTGATTTAAACCAATCAGCGAGTTTATAAGACTTCCTATGAATGATCCTATAAATGAAGATTTGAACAAAGATTATCGTCAGCACTACACGCGGGAATATTTCCAACGTTGGAATTATGCAGATCGTGGTATGGGGCGCTTTAGCATGTACTGGTTCGCCCGCCGTTATTACGCATCGCTCGTCCGGCGGTATGCACCTAAAAATGAATCTGACCCCAAATTGTTAGAAATGGGCTGTGGTTTAGGGCATTTGCTCGGCTTATTGCAGGACGATTTTAAGTGCATCGGCATTGATCTTATTGATTACAGCATCGAACAAACACTCATCAACGCGCCCAAAGCCGAAGCCTATCAAATGGATGTGGGCGAAATCGGTGACCGCTTTGAACCCAATAGCCTGAGTGTGGTCGTCGCCTTGCATCTCGTGGAGCATCTACCCGACCCACAGGAGACCATCCGACAGGTCAACCGCTTACTCAAACCCGGCGGAATATTTCTATTCGCCACGCCCCACCCCGAATACAGCTTCCGCCGTTTTAAAGACCGCGAAAATGATGCCATCGGCAAAGACAAAACCCACATTAATTGTCATGTGCCTGCGGTTTGGAAACAATGGAGCGAGGAAAATGGGTTTGAGGTCATTAAGCAATTCGGTGATGGCTTATGGGATGTGCCCTATTTGCCGATAATCCCCAAGATTGTGCAATTCGGCATGTTTGGCTTGCCCGCATTTATGCAGGTCGCCACCAAAACAACCTTAACGCCGCTTACATTCGGGGTTAATCAAATCAACATTACCCGAAAAATCAGCGGGGTTTAGCGCAATTCACCTTTGACCCAGCGATCTACTACCGTGATTGTCGAGATAAAAAACAATTCAGGAATATCCTCACGTGAAAACCAACCAAGCGCCTCAGCATCATCACCCGCACGAGGAATCCCATCGATAATTTCCGCGTGATAGGCAATCGTGATGGTTGTGCCTCCGCTGGTATGAAACACATCAATCACGTCGCCAATATCTACGGTAAGATCGGTCTCTTCCAACACTTCGCGTTTTGTCGCATCCCGCGGATGTTCACCAAATTCGACAAAACCACCCGGTAAGCCCCATTTATGCTTGCCGGGATCATTCGCTCGTTGCGCTAATAAAATCCGACCATCACGAATAATCAGCGCAATCGCCGCTACTTTGGGGTCAAAATAAACGATATGTCTACATGAGGTACACTGAGGGCGTTGTCTGCCATGAATGTCGTTTTCTTTCGTCTGTGAGCCACACGCAGGGCAAAAACCCGCTATCGGCATTTTGATGCTCAAGCTGAACCTCGCCGCGTTTGCAAATAGGTCAAAATCGCCACACCCGCCGCCAACACACCCGCGATAATCAACACAATCGCGGCAGTTTGCTGAGACTCCTGTTCGCTCTCATTCGTGTCACTACGCTGTTCAAACACACCGACTTCTTGCCCATCATTATCCGCAACGCTATCATCCTCTGGGGCGTTAAACAGCTCACGATTAACCGCCACTTCGGTGCTATCCAAACTCGTTTGTGTTTGCGCTTTGATTGCCTCTTGGGCAAGTTGCGTCGCGGTTCGGTATACGGCGTTATTGGTCGCGCTCGGCTGTACTTGTTGATTCA
The DNA here is from genome assembly GCA_040219275.1 of Aggregatilineales bacterium. Classification (GTDB taxonomy): domain Bacteria; phylum Chloroflexota; class Anaerolineae; order Aggregatilineales; family Phototrophicaceae; genus JAVJSU01. Next base: position 179,581 of record JAVJSU010000061.1, read on the forward strand.
GCATTTGCGCGTCTTCTTCCTGCGCCGGAACTGTGTCAAAATAGAGTTGTGACTCGTTCGTCAATGACGATGATGGAAGTATTGTCTGGTCTGATGTCATCGGTGCAACAACCGCCTCCGCCATCTCTTCTTCCGGAGCAAATCGATCATCAGCGCCTTCGCCACCTAAACCGCCAGTATTTGTTCCGCTTTCATCTTGAGTATTCGATTCATCTGCTGTACCGCTAAAGCCTAATAACGCCGTCCCTTGAATCGCCCCCGCTATAGGTGGTGCGAAAGTGCCGGGTTGTGTGGGCATCGCAGTTGCCTGTGCCGCCATGCCACCACTTGCCTCAGTATCAAATGCGTTTGCATTCGGTTCTTCAGCCAGATCAGCCTCTTCTGCATCTGAGTCCGCCATTTCTGCCGTGTCGCTAAGATCATTCGCAGTGCGTGCAGAAGCCGTCAGCCGTTCAGCCGTAGAAAGTTCACCTGTGTTGGCAAACGACGTTTCGACAGTTGCTGTCATCATCGCCGAAGTTGTTGGTGCCGCCGCCACGATTGATTCTGATGCCGCGCTACTATCCGCCGCATCCTGTGATCCATTTGTGGACATCAAAATCAGCCCCAACGAGATCAACACAACCGCCGCCGCCGTGCTCAACGCGCTAATCAACGGTAAGGATGGGAACGTGATAATCCGCCCAGATGTGGGCTTCTTCGCTATCGAACTTTGTGCCTCGCGTCGAATATCCGCGACCATTGCAGGGGTCAGCGTATAATTTCTTGGCGCTTTCATCACAGGCAATTGGCGCATCAAAGCCACTGTCTGCCGGAGCGCGTTCAGTTCACGGCGCAAATCGGGCTCTATGCTCAGGCGTGCTTCTAGCGCCTCACGTTCGGATGAGGTTAGCATCTCATCAAGATATGCAGAAAGGAGTTCGTAGTCTTGCTCGGTCATTATGATAAAGCCAATTCCGGGTTCATTGTTTGCGTTTGATCGAAAATGTGATTGAAAATGTTTACTACCATTAAAAAGCCAACCATTACACTCTAAACTTACTACTCATTAGATAAACGATACTCGGACGGTAAAAGTTCCTGAAACGCCTGCAAACATTTCCGCATATTGTTACGCGCACGGCTCAAGCGTGATTTTACGGTTCCTAATTGGGTGTCTATCGCGTCTGCAATGTCTTGATAGTTGTACCCCTCAATATCACTCATCACGATCACAACACGCTGATCGTCCGAAAGTCCATTGATACACGATTGAATTGCGTCACTGAGTTCTGTTTCTTGCATCGCTTCTTCAGGGGATTTGGACTGATCCGGCAGAGGTGGTCCATCATCAGACTCACCACCGGGGAGGTCATCCAGTGCTGTTGCCGGACGACGTTTGTGATAACGCAAAATATCGTAACAGGTATTGGTTGCTACCCGTAATAACCATGCGCGAAAATTCCCCCCGCGATAAGTATCCAAACGGCGAAACGCATTGAGAAAGGATTCCTGCGTGCCATCATCCGCAGAGGCAGGGTCACCCATAATACGAAACGTCACCGAGTACACTGCATCCTGATAGCGTAATACCAGTGCATTGAACGCTTCAAGGTCGCCAGCCTGTGCGTCACGGATTAATTGTGCGTCATCTTCCGCCATTGACAATTGCGCCACTTGCTTCTATCATTCTCACCAGTGTTAGACACAACATTCTACCACAAAACATCTCATACAAAACTATTAATAGCCGGTGTGATGGAACGGCAGACATGATCGACTCAAAATCGATTGCCTTCGGGCGTGTGGGTTCAAATCCCACCACCGGCACAAAAAAAAGTACCTACACAGGTACTTTTTTTGTTTCTATTTTAATTTACATGGCATGATAGCTCAATCATCAGGATTCGGACCGATGTTGCAAGGGTTCGATAATGCGCCATAGCGCAGGCACAACGGACTCGCGATCTAAGGTACGACAAAATGCGAGGAACTCTGCATAATCAAGTGTGTAGCCCATATTCAACGCCATCCGCCACAACCGGATCAAATCTGTAGGCGCAAAGTCAGCAATTTTCATCTGCAAAGTCAGGCTATGTGCTATCCTATCAAAGAAACGCTCCGCTTCCACCCGCGTGCCTGTCATAAGCCCTTCAATTCTGTGCATCGTGTCCAATAAACAGCCACAAATACACAGTAACAAAGGTGCGTTACAAGATCGCTTCAAAAATGTTTCACAAAGAATCAAGAATCCAGTGATAGCTGTAAACTCACTACTGAAATTACGTCGTAAACATGGATTTCGCGTGCATCACCAGCAAAGCGTGAATCTGAAATTGTCCCTGTGTTGCCGGTTCAAGCAACCCACGTTCCACCAATAACCGAATCGTCTTGCGAGGCTCGTCCACCGCCCACACAGCTTGTAAGGCATCCTCATCGAAATAAGCGGGCTTCGGCGCAAAAACACCCAATAACGCGAACCGTTCACGGCTTTCAGCGTCCAGTAAATTGGTACTTTTGCGTAACAGCGCTTCTACCGTCAAGGGCACTTCATCCTGCGAGTCCTGACGATCTGCGGGTGCGTTTTCAGCCAATAAACGGGCATCATGGCGCAATTCATTCAGCAATTTTTTCACGCCCCATCCCATGCTTGCCTCAGCACGGAGCAAGCGCCCTGCTACCTGCAACGCCAATGGCAAGCCTTCTAAATCATGGACGAGCGCCCGTATCTCATCAGGCGCTTCTTGCACAGCAACCGGAGCAAGTGTCTCTAATAAGGCAATTGAATCCATATCACTCAAAATGGGGAGCTTATAAATATCTTGCGGGCGCACCGCCACCGACTGCACCACACTATTCAGGCGGGTTGTCATCAGCATCACACATTGGGAACCACCCACACGGAACGGAGTCACATGAGCGACATCCCACACATCATCGACCACAATCAACATGCGCTGAGATTTTAACGCCACCATTACGCGAGAAGATAACGCCTCAATTGTAGTTACGCCACTTATATCCACATTCAGCGCGTTCGCCCATACGGTTAATTCAGAGAATAAGTCCGGCGCTTCGCCTAAAGATGTCCACAACACACCATCAGGGAACAGCATATGCACATACGGATCATGTGCCAGCATAGCGGTGAGTGTGGTTTTGCCAATTCCAGGCCAGCCCTGCACAATTTGAATCTTGGGAGTTGTCGTTGTTGCATCACGCAGAGCCGCCAACCTGGATTGCATGGATTGAAGCGCATCTTCACGCCCAACAATCAAATCTGGCACGGGCGGTAAATTGCCATAAATCGGCGTTTCTGTCTCAAATAACGGGATCGTCTGATTTCCTTGAATGGCTTCATATAATTCCAGCGTAAGTGGATGCGGGCTTTCGTCCAATTCTTGCTTTAACAGATTTTGCAGATGTCCATATTGATGCAATGCCATTGCCCGCTGACCGATGTAGCTATAAGCACGCATCAATTGACGTTGTGCAACCTCGTAATAAGGGTCAATCGTTAGCCATCGCTCTAATGTCTCAATCGCCCCATGAACATCGTTGGTCAGTAATTGATGATTGACCAACTGCTCTAATACGCCGATAAACTTCTTCTGAAGATGTTGGGTGCTAATCAATTGCCAGTTGTCATATTCCGCGCTACCAGAGATCGTGAAGCCTTGCATAAAATGATCGTCATACAGCGCAACCGCATCGTGCATCATGGCAGTCGTCGGATTATTTTGCAGAAGACCAAGAAATTGCGCGACATCAATCCACAAATCGTCGGCTTCACGCAGAGAAATGATGTTACGATCCACCACTAGAAAATCACTTACCGGAGTTTTGTTCAAATCCGTTAGGAGCAAACGCAAGCCGGAACGCGCCTGCTTCTCGTCCTGATCCGGGAAGAAAATTGCTGTTAATGAATCTCGACTGTGTGATTTACCCGTGACCGCTAAATAAGCAAGTAGAGCCAGTGCTTTGCGTCGTTTAAGTTCAACGTCTTCATCATCAAATGTGATGCGGGGATGACCTAACAATAAAATTCTGAGCACCTTGTCTCCTCTCGATACAAGATTTTCTTGCGACAACTATTACGCGTCATTATACGTTTGAGGGGAAATACCCGCCAACGCTCTTTATCAGAATTTACATAATTGGCAAATTTTATGATTTTTAACCGACGATTACCGTATTCTGACTTTCCTTTAAACGCAACTCGACATAAGATAACAACCTATCAACAAATTCAATCGATAAAGATCGTATGTCAAGATTTTTCATTTCAATCATCATTGGTTTAGTGATCGGCGCAATTCTAGGATTATTTCTCGGCTGGGTACAATTTCCAGTCGAGTTTGTAAACAGTCCCGCCAGTTCACTCACAACCCGCTATAAAGACGAATATACTGTCATGATTGCCAACGGCTATCGTGGGGATAGTGATGTGCAAGGTGCGATTGAGCGACTTCGCATATTGGGCATAGAGAATGTGCCCGTTTATGTGCAGGAAACCGCCGAGCGTTATATCACCAATTCCCGCGTCGTAGAGGATATTGTCGCGCTGGTTGCCCTTTCAAACGCGCTGGGCAGGCTCACGCCAATTATGGAACCCTATCTGGAAATTGTCGCACCGGAGGGGCAATAGTGTCCGATTACGAAAATTACAGCGGAAAAACGTCTGAAGCCCGTTTACGTCAGCGCAGTCGTTATACGCGCCCTCGCACCTATATTTCGTGGTCATGGCTGATCGTCGGCGTGGCGCTTGGCATCGTCGGTGGCGTTTTCTTCGCATGGAATGTCGCGCCGGTTGAGGAATTTGACACCGTACCGCGCCAACTTCGCATGGAAGACCGCGCCAATTATGTTGTCGCCGTGATGCTTGACTACAACATCACCAACGACCTCGATACTGCGCTTCAACGCCTTATCGACCTGAATCTGCCCGGTGATGATCCCATTCAACAGGTTGCAGAAATCGCCTGTGATCTGGTCAGTACGGGCTATGCGAGTAGTAGCAGTGGTTTACGGGCGGTTCGCGTGATGATGAGCTTCTACCAAAATCTGGAAAGATCAGGTTGTGCGGATGAATTACTGCCTGCAAACAGCACACCATTGCCACAAGTGGTTCAGATCACCGTCCCCACCCCCACACTTGCGCCACCCGCCAGCAAAACGCCCACGCCCATCGGACCCGATCTGCCAACGGCAACCGCGTCCAGCTTCCAAATCCCGACCAGCACCAATTCGCGCCAATTTGAATATTTTGTACAAAGTACGTTTTGTGATGTTGAATTGACAGCACTCATCGAGGTGCGTGTATTCGATTTTGATGGTACGCCCCTACCCGGTCAACCGATTCGGGTTCGTTGGAATAGTGGGGAAAGTTTATTCTTTACAGGCTTAAAACCAGAGCGTGGCGCTGAATATGCCGATTTCCAGATGGAACAAGGTCGAGAATATTTAATCGAAATGCCAGGACTATCTGACCCTTCACCCACACCACTCTCCGCAGAACCCTGCAACACAGAAACCGGACAACAGGCGTTACGATCCTATCGGATTGTCTTCCGTCCAAATTAAATGCGCTATTTATGGACGGGATGATTGTTTAGATTTCCCGTCCATTTTTTCACCTCATTTAGCGTTTTCAGCAACAAACGCCCGCACCACCTTAAGCGTACTGTCTAATGCCAGATCAGCCCCTTCGAGCGTCTGATTCCACGAACTGAACAGAATACCAGCGACCTGTGCCTCGTGTGTCACCCGTTCCAATGTAGCAATAGTCTGCGCCAACGATGGACCACCGACTGATGGATAATTCATGGCAGGCATATCTGATAAGCGCACCACATCTGTATCAAAGTGGACATACAGGGGTTTTTGTGGCAATGGCACGGTCAGTAAATCGTCGATATTTTCGAGATGTGTCAGTGCGCTTGACCGCAGAGCTTCAGCTTCTTCAGGGTCAAGATCACGCGCATCGGTGATTACGACATCGTTTTCAGCAAGTGGTGATAAGCCCACACCTGCCATCAAGGCTTCATTCCCCCGTCCAACTATGGCGGCGAGTGGCATCCCGCCCAAAAAGTCACTCGGACTTGTCTCCGGCGTGTTGAAGTCACCATGTGCGTCATACCACAGGATTGCCGGATCGTGCGCCTCTAAGCCCTTAAGCGCGCCCAGAGCAAACACGCAATCGCCTGCGAAAATTAACGGCGTTTTCCCCTCATGGGCTTTAATCGCGTTTGCCAGCGCAACATTCACGGCGACAACATGATCGGGATACGCCGCATAATCTGGCTGAATATCCACCCACTCCGCACCAATAGATTCAGCGATTCCACTATGCTTGATCGCCTCCACAGCGGAGACAGATTGACGTTCGCCGATCCAATAGGGCGCACCGATGCACACATAACTCATTCATTTGCTCCTGTAAGCTCAAAATCCTTCGTGGATGTGAAATTCTGATGTGCCGCACCGTTCAAGGTGGGTTCGCTCCAGGTAAGGTACAGATGACGGTCACGGTCTGTAACTAAAGCAGGCGCACCAATCAGTGCATGATTCAGCGTGACGACAGGTTGAACCGCAATCACACTACCCTCTGCCAGATACATAATGACCAGTTCATCACCAATTTCACCTGCTAATGTCACAAAATCGAAATTGCCTGATAGTGGGGATGACCACTGTAGCCAATTCTCACCACGCGAGGTAAGGAAAGCACTCCCGCCGTTAAAAGTCGTTTCGTAGCGAGTATCGCTCATCTCGCCGATCCCTAAACGCTCCGGTGCTGACCAATTTTCCGATGACAACGGGCGATGTGCGAACCACGTTTCCGCAGAACCATCCCCACGAACGATCATCCAGAATAAATAAGTAGTCACGGAATCTGTAAGCGCATGAAAATCAACGATACGATCTGCGGGACTGATGAGCGGGCTATCTATTGCTGACGTGATATTTTCCAGCTCATCATTCACAAGATCGCCATATATCACCAGATGATCGGATGCTCGCAACCAGTATGCGCCCAACCCATCATCCAACGTGATAAACGCCGGAAAACGCGCATCAGTTGTCAGGCGTTGTGGAAAATTTGGTCGCCCAATTACATCTATTGCCTGTAAATACAGCGTCGGTTCTCCGCGTGATCCACCCGTCCACAGTACCCTTGCGCCTCCATCACCATCAGCGATGACATCAAAAGTTTCTGCCCGAATATCAGCAAGTCGGATGTGTGCACGGGGCATCTCCGCGTTTTCATTTAGGCGTGCCATCCACAGCAACGCGTCGCCTTCAGGCTGATTGTAGATCGCATCAATCCAGAATAAATGTCCACCGCCGGCTGTGACGGGAACGAATTGCAAATCATGGGGATAGGCAACAGGAATGGGCAACGGAAGAGAGGTTGTAATTCCCTGCGCGCTGATATTGCGCTCCACCAGATACACACTGCCCTCATCATTATCGGCTTCCGCATCAACGCCCACCCATACGGCAATCAAGCCCGCGGACGAAACAGCCAGCACGGGCGCGTCAAGTTGTTCTGCATCGGCGAGGGTGATAACCTGCCCCCAACGTGATTCACGGGAGGGAATTGTGTCACTCTGCGCTAGCAAACCATTGCCACGCGTATTTGCGCCGCAACCAGCCAGCAAAATAACCAAAATTAGCGCGTACAACAATCGCATACGTTGTTAAATTTCCGTCAGGGGAACAAGGTCTTCCGGTCCAGCATATTTGATCTTCTGACTGGCATAATAGGCGATATTTTCTACGACGTAGCGGGCAACATCCCATGTCACGTTCGGCAAAATCGCCTCTTGCCTGCCATAATACACCCCGATATGATAGCGTTCTTCACCGCGCAGAAACACATTCTTGACGATCCAACCCGCCAGTCCTGCCGCATGAGGTGCAACCACAACTTCAACTTCTTCAATCATATGCCACGCCACAGCTTGACCATCCATCACTATTTCTGAGCCATACGCGTCAAAGTGATTCACGATGTACTGCCCATCAGTCTCGCTCAATTTTTCTGTGGTCGGGCGGTAGTTAATCTTTTGTAGAAATGTCATTCCAATAAACCTCTCACGAGCCTGAATTTCCAGTTTCCGATTCATCCCCGGATGCCACTACTTCGATAACAATCGTTACTTCATCGCTGGATGTATTGTCCAGACGATAGGCAATCGCAGAAATGGGATGCCGTCCAATACTCGACGCGATCCAATTCGTTTCTATCCTGAATTGCGTTTGCACTGGCTCGTCACCTTCAACTGAAGCACTCTGAAGCACCTCACCATCCACAAAGACATCAATGCGGGCAATACCGGATGTCTGATCCTCCGCAAAAACATCAAGTGTGAGATCGAATCCTTCTACCACCTGTTGCCCATTTTCAGGGAATAGGATTTCCACATGCGGCAAATCCGGCGTTGCAATCGGTGTTCCAGCGGAATCCGTCAGCGTGCAACCTGCTAGCAACAACAAGCATAATATTGCAATAATCCGCCCTAGAGATCGACACATGCGAACAATTTTCCCGATTCTTCCACACCAAGCCATTGATCGAACGTAAACACCCACTCCCGATCTGTCTCATCATCCTGCACGCGCACATCCACCACATACCAGCCGGAATCGCCTTCTTCGTTGTCATGACCAATGCAACACCGCGTTAAGTCGCCAATATCCGGCACTTCGAGCACATATTTATCGGTACTGCCCGCTTCAAAGGAAAAAACATCCTGCGCCGGCAAATGAATTGATGCCGTTTGCCCGGTGGTACCAAACATCTGAATAAACACATTAGAATCAGTTCCGGCGAGGGTTTGGTCGCCAGTTTTCACCCATACGGTATAAATATTTGTCCGTGCCATCATGCACCCTTTTGACCAATCGGTTGTCTGTGCATCATTATAGCAAGTTCATCGGTATGTCGTCATCTGTAAGCTCAAACCATGTCATCGTCAACGGGTAAGCCCTCCAACGCCATAATTTTGAGCGCGTTTGTCGTCGGGCAAGGTCCTACACGTAAGTGATAGTCAAACACAATTTTGCCGTCGATCACATCCTCGCGGAAATGATAATTACTGATGAGCGACGATTCCTCTGCCAATGTGACCAATTCAAGATCATGGGTGGCGATAATGCCGACCCCGTGCGCGCCAACCAGCGCCCGAATATAGGCTTGACTGCCGAGCAACCGTTCCCGATTATTCGTGCCTCTGAAGATTTCATCAATCAGATAGAAAAGGGGTGGCGCATCCTCTTCTCGCACCGCATCAAGAAGCATCTTCAAACGGCGCACTTCCGCATAAAAGTAAGAAAAGCCATCTGCCAGAGAATCACTCACACGGATCGACGTAAACACCCGAAAAACACCCGTGTTCAGCACATCCGCACAAACCACCCCACCTGCATAAGCAAGTTGCAAATTAACACCGAGCGTCCGCAAAAATGAGCTTTTACCGGACATATTCGAGCCAGTCAAGATAATCGCTTGCCCCAATTCCTCCATCTGAAAGTCATTTTTAATCCGTGCAGAATGGGCTATCAATGGATGCCCGATTGCCTGTGCCTTGAAAACCACGTCTTGCTCAAATGTCGGGAACACCGCATCAGGATTCAAGTCCGCGAAATTTGCCAGACTATTCAGCGCATCTAGTTCATACAGCACATCCAACCACACAGGTACGGTCAGGCGTAATTGTGTTTTATTACGCTCCAATTGATAGGCGAAGAAAATATCCCACGGCATAATAAAATTCAGCGTAATCCACAACACCGGATTGCGTTGCAAGCTCGCGGCGGCGGCAATCCATGAAGTGCGCCGTAACAACCGCGAGGGCTGACTTTCGGCTTGTTTAAGCGGCACACACAACTGCTTAAGCTGTGGCTGTTGGCTATATTCATAGGCTTCAAGGTGACGGAAAATGGCGGCTAACCGCATCAACTGTGCTTGAATAGACAATGCTTGATCGAATAATCCGCCCAATTTGCGCCATTGTAAACCGGAAAGCAACGCGTAGACGGCAAAGGTTATCATCCAGTATGCCGGAATTACCCCGAAACTATAGAGTCCAAACAACACAATATTGCACAGCGCCAAACCCGCAACGATCACCAGATTAGCCCGTAACCGCTTAGGATCAATGTCTGTATCGTCGTCGTTCAGCCAATACACCAAGCCATCACTATTCCAGCGCCCTTTATTCTGCCCCGCCACAATTTCCGCACTCAGCGCCAAACGATCTCGAAACGCACCCAGTGGAATCAACTCTTGAATGAGCGTTCGTCGTCGCATCGTTTCCGCGAGATCAGGCACGGTGGTCAGCAACCACGCCAGCAAACGCGCACTCCCCGAAGAACTCACCGCCGTATCTAGTAATTGATGCACAGATCGCTGACCGACGATGTCCAGATCAACAGCAAACGGGTGATTTTCTGGACTCTGCCCGTCACCATGTGGTATCTGCGCCCAATCCAACGCCATCCGCGCCAGATGCGTTCGTTTGATCCCACGCCAGATTTGAAATTGCATCCGGGTGGTTTTTACCCGTCCATGAATCCGCGCAAGAGCGACGAAAACACCCATCCCTAGCGCAATCATCACCCAGCCGATTGCATCTGAAATCTGAAATCCGAAGAACGCCATGCCGAAAGTAAGAACTACACTGAAAGTACGCCAGCGGATGAAACGATCATTGGTTGCACCCAACACATCTATTCTCTTTTGCAGGCGTAAAACTTGCCGTTCTAGCACCTGTTGTTTTTGTTCACGTTTGGTCAATGTTTATTCCATTAGAGCTATAGGTCATCACAATCCATCTTACAGAACGGTTTGAAGTCTGTATAGTGACGGGCGAGCATCAGGGTGCAATGCTGTTGCCAAGAATCACGTTTAACATTACGATTGACGAAAGCTGTAAGAAAAGAGTACGAATAGAGATGAAACATGAGACGACTTACACCGCTCCTATTGATTGTATTTGCTATCCTGACCTTTTCGAATATGCCGGAAGCTCACGCACAATCGGACGAAGTAGATTGCCCCATTCTAGTCGAAACCGCGTTGAACGCCGCCGATGAACTTTGTAGGGCGACCTCAAGAAACGAAGCCTGCTACGGCAACCTTGTCATCAATGCACAAACCCGTGTACCCGCAACGTTTGAAACCTCCGGCGATATTGTGCAAGTCTCCAATATCGAGTCCCTTGAATTAGCAACCATGAATGTCGCCCGCAACGAATGGGGGGTCGCACTGCTACGTGTTCAGGCGAATTTACCGGACACGTTACCGGGATCAAACGTGACATTTCTACTCTTCAGCGATGTCGTCATCGAAGATGCGGGTTATGAGGGAGATGCAACCCCGCCGCCTGTGCTAAATGCTGTTACACAAGAAAATTCCAACGTAAGAAGCGGTCCCGGAACGGAATTCTTTGTCATTGATAGCCTGACAAATAACGAGGCAATCATCGTCAATGGGCGCAACGAAGCGGGCGATTGGTTACGGATTGAACTTCCAAGCGGGGTAAATACCGGCTGGATTTCCGCCTCACTGTTGGATGTTGACGGCGACATCAACGAACTTGAACTTTCAGGCGCGGGGAGTGCCACCACCCGGACTCAATTCGGTCCCATGCAAGCCTTTTATTTCCGCAGTGGCATCGGCGATGCACCCTGCAACGAAGCGCCGGATAGCGGCATGATTATCCAGACACCGGAAGGTGCATTCACTGTCGATCTACAAATTAACGGCGTGAATGTTGAACTCGGCTCAACGATGTATCTGACGGCAGGTGTTGACGAAAATGGGGAAGTTCAATTCAATATTCATATGGTAGAAGGCAACGCCCGTATTGAATCTGAAGGCGTAGCACAATTTTTACGTGCAGGGCAGATGCTACAGGTGCCATTGGACGAAGACTATAACCCGACAGGTCAACCCGGCATACCGATGCCATATGATGGACGTAATGTCTCCTTACCCATTCGCCTATTGGAGCGTGCGACTATTGTCATCCCCCCCGCCTTTGAACCCAACCCGAACGCGCCCGTGATTGAGCGCATTTCTCGCTCTCGCCTTTCAACAGACAGCACCCGTGAAGACATTTTCTTCACAGATGTCAACGGAGATGCGACCACGCTCAACATTTCACTGATTGATATTTCCAACCCGAACATCAATTTCCAGTTTGAGGGGTCATCCATCAACATCGCGCCGGAAGATCAACAAGCAGGTGCAACACTATCGCGTGAGACCCTATGTACGGAAGGAACAGACGGCATAGAAGCCCTTTTCCGCATCAGCATCTCCGATAGCGAAGGCTTAGAAAGCAACATCGTCGAATATAGAACCACCTGTGGGGGATAGATAATCCTACAGCATACAAAAATATCCGGCGTGATACATCGCCACGCCGGATATTTTTCTACCAACTTCGTAAAAAATTCTGAATAAACAGCATATAAACCTGAATATAACCTCTCCGCGCTATTAATTAGAGTAAAATAATATTCACACTGCAATTAACATAGGTATAACCATATGAAAAGCTGGATACTCCTCATCAGCATACTGATATTAATCGCTTCAGGATTATTTGTATCTACTCGCACTCAGGCGCAATGTGAAGGTGAACCCGCCACCACAGGCGACGATACCATCGTCTGTACGGAAGAAAATAGCAACGACTACGATGTTGTGGGCGATAGTGGTAACGACACCATCATCATCGAACCGGGTGCAACTGGTGTGGAAGGCGATTTATTCATTGTCGGTGATGAATATATGGGCGCAGGTGCAGGCGATGATACCATCATCAACAACGGCACAGTTGAGAGCATTCTCGGTGATAGTACCGATGGTGTCGGCAGTGGTAATGACACGATTATCAACAACGGCACGGTCAATTATGATATTTACGCCGATGGTGGCAACGATACCGTCATCAATAATGGCGATGCAGAATACGTTTTTGGTGCTGAGGGTGACGATCAGATCATCAATAATGGTACCATCAATAGCGCCATTGAAGGTGGCGATGGTAACGATAGCCTTGTGAATAATGGGGTCGTCAACACGACGATGACAGGCGATAATTCGGAAGGATCCGGCACGGGTAATGATACCATTATCAACAATGGACTCGTCACGCAAAACATTGTTGGGGATAGCGAGTTCGAGGATAGCTCCGGCAACGATACCATCATCAACAATGGACAGGTCAACGGCACAATTTATGGCGATAGCGAGACTGCAAATGGTACAGGCAATGACCTGATTATCAACAGTGGTACGGTCAATGGTGGGATTGAAGCTGGCGGCGGGGATGATTACGTCGCCCTGAGTAACTTTGGTGTGGTCAATGGTCTAATTAATGGGGACGCTGGTTTTGATACGCTGGAATTCGACATTTCCTCATCCAATTATGAAGAACTCCTTGTATGGGCAGATCAAATTTTTGCCGCGAACCCGAATGGCGGCACCATGACAATTGGTGGGGTCACTTACACATGGGCAAACTTTGAACAATTGGTGCAATTGTTGAATTTAGCCGCACTTAACGGCAACACCGCTCCCATGCAGGGCTATTGCTTACCCGATGGCAGTTTTGAAGTCTGGCGGATTATAAGCGCCACCGAGGGCGAATTTGCGTTTCGCGTCACCCCCGCAGATGTCGCACTCGCGTTTGAAGACCTATCCGTTAATCAGATGATCGCCAGCGATGACGACTTGAGCTTATGGATGCTGACTTCCGGTGAGCTTCAAATGAACGCGCCCAATTATGAATTTTCATTTGATTACGAATCGACCTGTGGCGCACTCCCTGAGCTTGAGTTCATCATTCAGCAAACGCCGGAAGACCTTGATGAGCTACCACCGTACACGGTTATCAACCGCCCACTACAGTAATTGCGAACCGATTCAACGCTAGTCGGGAACTTAAGTAAAGCCTCTGACGTTATCTCAGTACGTAGATAATTTAGGAGGCTTTACCATCATGTTACGAAAACTGTCTTTACTTAGCTTCTTCATAACCATTTTACTGTTTGTCGTCTCTCCTGCGGCGGCACAAATTATCCTCCCGGATCCACCCCCCTGTTGTGGTGTCTTCACCGATCCCGACTGGCTGAAAATTGACTATCAGCGCGTGCGGGTCAACATTGAAAACCAGATCGCCACCACCAACATTGATATGCAATTCACCAATGAAGGTACTGCTCTCGCAGAAGGCACATTCCTTTTCCCGCTACCCGAAGGCGCAACCGTCGACCAATTGATTATGTACATTGACGGCGAAGCGATTGAAGCGCGGGTGTTACCGGCAGACGAAGCCCGCCAAATTTATGACGAGATCGTGCGCCAATACCGTGATCCCGCTCTGCTGGAATTCGTCGGCACGAGCGCCATTCAAGCCAACGTCTTCCCCATCCCGCCCGGAGATTTCCGTCGAATTGAAATTACTTATGCACAGGTGCTGGAAGTCGATAACGGATTAATCAATTACACTTACCCCATCAATAGCTCACGTACTGTGAGTGGACGTATCATCGAGCAAATGAGCGTCAGTGTGCATGTTGAAGGCAACGACGAGATCGGCAATGTTTATTCACCCTCGCACGAAATCGCCATCGTTCGTCAGGATGACAACCTCGGTTTTGATGCCGGATTTGAAGCACTCGATTTTAGACCGGACGGCGACTTTAGCATGTTCTATGCGCTGGTCAACAACGAAATCAACATCAATCTACTGACCTACCGTGAAAGCGCCAATAGCGACGGCTTCTTCATGCTTCTCGTCCAACCGCCCGTTAGCGTACCGGATGAGCAAATCCTCCCCAAAGATGTGATCGTCGTACTTGACCAATCCGGCAGTATGCAGGGCGACAAGTGGGATCAAGCCCGCGCCGCCGCAACTTATGTGCTGGAAAATCTTAACGAAGAAGATCGCTTTAACGTGATTATGTTCAGCACGGGTGTGAGAATCTATAGCGATCAGATGGAAAATGTCGGGATTGTGCCAGAAGCCGTCGATTGGATTGACGAACAATTCGCCAACGGTGGCACGGACATCAACCTTGCCCTGACCAACGCGCTCGAAATGGCGAATCCTGACCGCAACACGACTGTCATCTTCCTGACGGACGGTCTAGCCACCGAAGGCATCATCGACACCGCAGACATCCTCGATAATGTCGGCGAGATCGAACAGGAAAACGTCCGCATCTTCACCTTTGGCGTGGGTAATAACATCGATACCTTCCTGCTGGATAGCATCGTGCGTGATTTCAACGGTGCGGGATCATATGTCCGTACTGGCGAACGCATTGACGAAGAAGTCGCCAGCCTGTTCAACAAAATCAGCGCCCCTGTGTTGACCAACATTGCGCTTGATCTGGGCAACGTAACCACCGATTGGGTCTACCCGACGCAACTTTCCGATCTGTTCGCAGGCGAGCAACTCACCATCGTCGGACGCTACCGTGACGGCGCAGAAAACATCAATATCACACTGACAGGCGAGGTCAACGGGGAATCGCAAACATTCGTCTATAGCAATCTGGAATTCCGCAATCGTGCTGGTGGGGAATCGTTCATCGCCCGTCTGTGGGCAACCCGCAGAATCGCCGATATGCTCAATAGCATCCGCTTGAACGGTGAAAATCCTGAATTGGTCGATAGCATCGTTGATTTGAGCGTGCGTTATGGCATCATCACACCCTATACCAGTTTCTTGATCGAAGAGAACGACATCCTCACCCAGCAGGGACGTAACCGTGCGGCAGAGGCATTTGCAGAAGAAGCGGAATCACTCGCAGGCACAGTCTCAGGTGAAGATGCTGTGGCGGCATCCGATGGGATTGGTGGCATGTCAAATGCAAGCGCACCGATGTCACAATCTACACAAGAAGGCTATTTCAGTAACGACGAAGCACGTGACGATGATGGCGCAGGCGGCGGCGAATTCGTCCCACAAAACGCGCTGGTCAACGTCAACGATAAGACCTTCGTCTATCAAAACGGCATCTGGACGGATACCACCTTCCAGCCGGACAACATGGAAACGACGCAAATCGTCTTCCTGAGCGACACATACTTCGACCTGTTGACCGAAATGCCCGACCTCGCGGATTACTTCTCAGTCGGTGAGAACGTCATCGTCGTGATTGATGGCACAGCCTACGAAGTCATCAGCGAATAACATCGAAAAATAAGCGTAGAAACAATCTCTTGTAAGGGCGATCTACTGTAGGGGCGAACTGCCAGTTCGCCCTTTTTATTTACAATTCGTCATCACGCACCTGAGTGCTTTACAGATACCCCAAATCTCTTTTAAGGTGGAGTTATAATTCATCATCGCTAGGAGATAATCCTCCATGACCTCACAACCGATTGAGCCAACCTACGCCACCTATCCAACCCTCTCTCGCAAACAAGCGCTCATCATTTTTTTTACCTCCATGTTAGCAATGATTCCGGGCTGGATACTTGGTGCTCATATTCCGCTCTGGTTCGCCCCACCCGTCGATCATCTCGGCAAAACATTTTTGTTCTACTTATTAGCGCCGTGCGTGCTGTGGGGATGCGTACCCTTCATGTTGTTCCGTCGTTGGAAAATTAGCTTCAGTGCGGATGATTCGAATAACTGGATGGTTCGCTATGTATTGTTATTTGTCACATGGTCAATCATTTTCTTTTACACGTTTAGTCAATGGCACGAAGAACCTAATTTTTATAACTTCGTGTTCAGTCAACCTATAATAGAATGTCTTAGCACCCACGCGGAAAACGGGAACGTTACATATATTTGTACAAGTGAATGTAATGATTTTGGTTGCTGGCCCAGTTTACCCCATCCTTACACCTTTGAAGGACGCGAAGGCTTGCCTTTCGTCTGGTATACGGGCGAAATCATACCCACGCCGGAGGCTGAAAATGAGTGAAAACGATTTAACTCACTCTAACACGCCAGCAGTAACTCTAAATCGTGCACTCATTATTTTTATTGCCTCCGTATTAGCGATGATTCCCGGCTGGTTACTTGGTGCATATATTCCGCTCTGGCTTGCCCCGCCGGAGGAAATGCTCGGCTGGACATTTCTGATGTATATATTATCTCCCTGCTTGCTTTGGAGTACGGTGCCGGTGATATTGTTTAGGCGATGGAAACTGAAACCAACATCCGACACATGGATTCAGTGGTCGGTGCGCTATAACCTCTTATCCGTCATATGGGGATTCGTATTTCTGTTAACTTTCGGTGGTTTGGGTACAAACAAAGTTTTCTTTGATCTGACATTTAGTGAGTTTAATGATGTCCGTGCGAATTGTACTGCTGAAAGTGCAGACAACGGTCATATCACCTACACTTGCGTTGCTCATCAGTTCACTACGGAATGTGATGTATATATCCTCTGGTGGCGAGAAGATGGTGAAACTTACGCCTGCCAAATTCACTACACTTTTGAAGGACGCGAAGGCTTGCCTTTTGTCTGGTATACGGGTGTTGTGAACGCGGGCAGTTGACTATAGAAATTCATTAATTCAGCGAGGAGGAGCCTTTGTGGTAGAAAATCCAGAACTTCCCAAACGCACCCTGATACATGAATTTATCGTCTATATCCTTATGATTCTTACAATCGGGACTCCCTTGCTTTTCGGGTTTGGACTTGCCGTGTTCATGCCCACATGGCTTGCACCACCAGATGTCAACACTTGGAATACGATTTACTTATATATAATCGTTTGCGAATTACTCTGGTTGACCCCCACGATTCTGATTTTGCGCCTCAGAAAATTTATCTTTCGCAAATCACATATCGCCATGATTGTTGCATTTGTCATTTTTTGGGGATTCCTGATATTCGCAATTTTAGGCGAAAGTAAACATCTATTGACCTTTTGGATGATGGATGAGACAGCCACATGCGAATACCATGAGGCTAATGGTCATGCATATTATGACTGTTATGGTTACTTTGGTAATCAACCTACACAACCGAATCAACCTTATGATTGGGGAGTGAGGTTTGAAGGTTCCCCATCGATACCTCTTGTAAAAGCGCCCTGTTTAGTTGGTTTGTGTAATTAACGCGTAATCTCCCATGCGAGATGATTGAGTTCGGGAATAATCAGCTTTTCCATCGCCGTTTTGACCGCGTTGGTGCTCCCTGGCATGGACGCGACAAATTTCCCCCGATACACGCCCGCCGTCGCCCTGCTCATCATTGCCGCCGCGCCGATATCCTCATAGCTAATCATGCGGAAAATTTCACCAAATCCGGGCAAGGTCTTTTCCAGTTTACGGGCGATTACATCATAGGTGGTGTCACGCGGGGAGATGCCCGTTCCGCCGTTAAACAGGATAATCTGCACCTCCGGCATGGATGCGAGTTCATCCAAGACTGCTTCAACCTGATCGGGTTCGTCTTTAATCAGCCGATATGCGCCGACATGATGACCAAGTTCGCCCAAACGGGCTTCAAGATAGTGCTTATTTCCGTCTGTTTCTGGCGTGCGGGTATCGCTCACGGTCACGATTGCTACGGTGATCGGGTTGTTTCCGGCAAGCTCATGATGATCTGTTGCGCCCATAATATCTCCTATTTCTTCGTCAATATACCCATGTCAACAATCACGAATATTTACGCCGTTCTTCATTTGACAGCCATTTAAAGATGGCTTAAACTATACTTATTATGACATATCATCAGTGAACGAGGGGTTTGTTTACATCACATGAAAATACCCTGCAAAATAATCTATCATAGGATATAGAACACGCGGACGTACCTTGCGCCGCGTGTTTTTATTTTTAGACTATTTTTACAATAATCCGATGAGTTTCAACAGGAGATGCTTCTTATGGATTACAGCATGATCGGCAAAATTCAAAAAGCCAAAGAATATGCAGAACAACCCGAACGCGTGACCTTCAACAGTTTCATGGTGGAGTTTCGGGGGAGCAATAACACCTATCAAATCACGCTTAACGCTGAAGGATGGCATTGCACCTGCCCCGGCTTCCAGAAGTATAGCATTTGCCCGCATATCATGACGCTTGAACGTTTATTGAGTCCGATGTTAAAACGAGATCGACTCGCTTATGCAAGCGGTCAAAATGTGGTTAGCGATGTCGAAAAATCAAAACAATATGCAGAAGAAAAAGATCGCATCACGTTTGTCTCCTTTGATGCGAATTTTCAGGGTGGACACAATGTGTATCACATCAGCTATGAGAACGGCACATGGGATTGTGATAACCCCTATTTTAAGACTCATAGTGTATGCAGTAACACAATGGCAATGGAACGTTTGCTTAAAGGGATGGTCACTCCGGTCAGTACCCCTGTAGAAGGTTAAGATCAAATTCACGAAGAAATATCCCATCCCCCGCAGAGATTGTGGGGGATTTTTTTGTGGAAGTTCGTAAAAAAATATTTAAATCGTAGCGCACCGTCACAAAAAGATATAAACTTGACGCAAAAATAAGGGTATTGTTCACTTTTTACAAATTTCTATAGTTTAAGGGTGTTTGTTGTTCTGCTTGACAAGCCCACAATAATTTTGCAAACTCTTAAACCTTAGGGCATAGGTAAAAATAGACAAATCAGACAGACAGCAACCAATTATTCAGGAGGGCATGTCTTTTGGGCGTTCTAATGGAGGTCAAAGACCTCGTTACAAGATTCTATACACAAGAAGGTGTGGTATATGCCGTAAATGGCGTTTCATACAAACTCAATGAGGGTGAAACGCTGGGTGTGGTGGGTGAATCCGGTAGTGGTAAAAGTGTTCATTCGCTCTCCATTATGGGGTTGATCCCCTCACCTCCCGGTAAAGTTGAAAGAGGTGAAGTATTCTTTCAGGGGCGAGACCTGTTAAAACTCTCCCGCGAAGAAATGCGACTGGTACGTGGTGCAGAAATCGCCATGATCTTTCAGGATCCGATGACTTCATTGAATCCCGTATTGACCATCGGTACACAAATCACGGAATCACTCAGATTGCATCTCGGCATGAACCAAACACAGGCGAACAACCGTGCGGCTGAATTGCTGGATATGGTCGGCATTCCTGATGCGCGTAACCGTCTGGACAACTACCCGCATCAATTCTCCGGTGGGATGCGCCAGCGCGTGATGATTGCGATGGGCTTGTCCTGTAATCCGAAATTGCTGATCGCTGATGAACCAACCACCGCGTTGGATGTGACCATTCAAGCACAGATCATCGAATTGGTGAAGCAACTCAAAGCCGAGCTGGGCATGGCGATTGTGTGGATTACCCATGATCTCGGTGTGGTTGCGGGCATCGCCGACACCATTCAGGTGATGTACGCCGGACGTATCGTTGAGCGCGGTCCGATTAAGGAAGTCTTTAAAGACCCGCGTAACGCGTATACAGTTGGCTTACTGAATTCACTCCCCCGCCTTGATATGAAGAAAGGTCATCAACGTCTGGTACAGATTGAAGGTTCACCGCCTGATATGCGTATCGAGCCTAAGGGCGACCCGTTTGCCCCGCGCAATCCCTATCGCACAGAACGGTGCTGGGAAGAAATGCCCCCACTTGCACCCGTGAAAGACGGTCATCCCGATCATGATGTTGCCGCATGGTATGATCTGCCCGCTGAACTGAAGAAGGAAAAAGAAAAAGAGGTCGCTCAAAATGGTTAGTCCGGACGTACAGGTAGATAAGAAAAAAACAGACGACAAAGAAGTTATCCTGAGTGTACGCGGGTTGAAAAAGCATTTTCCCATTACCGCAGGCTTGATCTTGCAACGTCAGGTGGGCGCTGTAAAGGCGGTTGATGGTATTTCCTTCGACGTGTATAAAGGCGAGACGCTCGGTGTGGTGGGCGAATCTGGTTGTGGTAAAAGCACGACCGGACGTACCGTACTCCAACTCTATCGCCCGACAGCAGGCTCGGTGGTCTTTGAAGGCAAAGAACTGACTACTATGAAGGGTGAAGAACTGCGTAAGATGCGTAAGCGGATGCAGATTATCTTTCAAGATCCATTCGCCTCGCTGAACCCGCGTATGACAGTGGGCAATATTGTTTCCGAACCCCTGCTCATCCACAATGTGATGGGACGCAAGGAACGTCAACAATATGTGGAAAGTTTGCTTGAGCGCGTCGGTTTGAACCCGTATTATATCAACCGTTACCCGCATGAATTCTCCGGTGGTCAGCGTCAGCGTATTGGTATCGCCCGCGCATTGGCATTGAACCCCACCTTCATCGTGGCGGATGAGCCGATTTCCGCGTTGGATGTATCCATTCAGGCGCAGGTGGTCAATCTGCTGGAAGATCTTCAGGAAGAATTGAACCTGACCTATTTGTTCATCGCGCATGATCTGAGTATGGTGCGCCATATCTGTGACCGTGTTGCGGTGATGTATCTGGGCAAGATTGTCGAGCTTGGTACGACAGATGATGTGTATGACAATCCGTTGCACCCGTATACACAATCTCTGTTGTCTGCGGTGCCGGTGCCTGATCCTGAAGTGGAAGACAACCGTTCCCGCATCATTCTGCAAGGCGATTTGCCGAGTCCGGCGAACCCGCCCGCAGGCTGTAACTTCAACACGCGTTGTCCAGTTGCGTTTGACCTGTGTGGACTGCCCCCCGATCCTGATTTGATCGAGGTCTCCCCCGGTCACTGGGTCGCTTGCCATCGCGTGACGTAGGATTGAGTTAGTCAGTATTTCAGTAAGTCAGTTCCTCAATTCTCCAATAAACGAATTTTTGAACGGTGAGTCAAAATCGACTCACCGTTTTTTTGTAGCGGCATTAGCGGCGGCGGCACAAAAAATTATGATTGCCGCTAACTAGTCGTGGTGGTGGTGCGAGAAACTTTTTTACGCGGCAAGAGACGGGAGTGCTGAATTTTTTAAATAGCAAGTAGACAGCATCATTCATATCCATGACTTTACTTCAGATTTTCTCTTTTTTAATCCATTTGTTCTCGTTTTGAGATTAGCGTTTTTCAACTCTGGAGGCAATTGGGTCTTAGTTGTTCTTTGTTTCTACATAGTTAAAGCTCGTGGTGCTAAAACTAATCACACTACTCCAAGGTTGTTGAGACCCTTCGTATACAGAAACATACCATTTGATCTCCCAACGGTCACTGTGTTGCGTATAGGTCACTTCGGCAACACTCACTGAAATAGCTCGCCAAGACATTTTCATCAAGTCAGGATCAGAAGAAACGTCTTTCACGTCATAAAATGTGATTTCGCCATGTCCTAATTCCATCGTTTCTTCATCGACTATGAGATTCAGTTTAAATATCATAGGACTATCGCGCTCGGAATGCTGTATTGAAATGATTCCTGAATCATGCAGATAAATTTTATCTAACTCACGAAAATCTTTTGTGGTCATCCATCACTCCCATAAATTTTCAAAGTTAGCAAAAATCCCCCACTATAATCCAGTGAACTTAAGTTCGTCCCGCGTAAGCTCATCTATTTCACGAACGAATTTGTCTAAAACATCCTCTGAATATTGAAATGGGCTGAGGAAGATACGTGAATTTTCTCTTTTTTGCTCAGAAGTCCACGAATTCCAGAATTCCCCGCAGGCATCTATCACATTTCTTTTGGCGATTGTCCATACCTGCCCATTTGGGTCGATTTTTACATGCCAGTCCATGAAATCCAAGCGGTTGCGTTCTATTTCATGCTGGTGGAGCAATTCTATGATTTCATTGGCGATTTTTGCGAGATAGGGGCTGGCAGGAATTAGGGGATCAATCGGCGGGTCGGCAAAACGAACGCGCAACAGCGCTTTGTGCAGAGCCATAAGTTCAGGATACGTTTCAACGATAAGTTTTGGCATTTTGGGAAAAATCCCCTCTCTATAATTCCGCTAATTTAAGTTTGTAGAGCTTATCTGTGTAGTGAAAAATGAACATAAGCGGATGAGCACGTTGGCTCATCCCTACACAGCATGGGTTAAGGGTCGAAAGATATATTGACCTTCTTCAACGCTTCGGCGACACCATAATGATCTCTTGTATTTAT
This sequence comes from Aggregatilineales bacterium, assembly GCA_040219275.1. Taxonomy (GTDB): domain Bacteria; phylum Chloroflexota; class Anaerolineae; order Aggregatilineales; family Phototrophicaceae; genus JAVJSU01. Next base: position 202,613 of record JAVJSU010000061.1, read on the forward strand.
ATCGTCATCGAGATACCTGTAGTAGAGCGCCCTTGCAGTTAGGTCGGGATTGTACGGACTAAACGTATTGCTGAAATAAATCTCGACAGTCATATTGTAATGGAGAACTTTCCCATGAATTTTTAAAGGTGAATTAAAACCAACGCTCAACATTTTGCAATTCACGAAAATGAGTTCAATCACGGGATGAGTCTCATGCGCGGTATGAATAAACATCTGCACATCAGGATTGGAATATGTGCCAATTTGCGTCAGGGAATGAATCTCGTGAATGTAGGCATCTTCTTCATAAATTATGTTGGTGATGAGTTCGTCTAATTCGTCTTGCGATTTGATCTGTGCATATTCCGATGACATAAAACGCTCCCATTTAGAAACTCTTTAATCATAATACACCCTTATTGCCCCGCCTCAATCCACCGTCCACCTGACGATATTTTGCCGTTGTTCAGTATACGGCTACAATACAGGTATGATTTAGGTTTAACGCGGGAGAGCGGATAGATATGGCTTACGGTCGGCTGGATGTCTACTGGCCTGACGGCAAATTTGAGACGTTTTCGCTGGTGGCGAATAGCATCTCTATAGGGCGCTCTACTGGCAACACGATCCCACTGGAAACGGATACGATCTCACGGTATCACGTCAGTATTACGCTGGAAGATCAGCGGGTGGCGATTACGGATATGGATTCCGCCAACGGGACATATGTGGACGGGGTGCGAATCGAGAGTAATGATCCGCGAGAGTTGCGTGGCGGTGAGGAAATTCAAATCGGGCATTTGCGGATGATTTACCATGCGGCGGAGGACATTCCGACTCTACCGATGGACGCGATGGTTGAAGATACGCAACGGATTGAGCGTGAATCCGTGCCGTTTACGATAGAAGTGCGTGAACCGGCAATTGCCGTACCGCCGGGGTCGCACACCTCGGCGGAACTCAAGATCACGAATCGGAGTAGTGAAGCGCGGGTTTTTATCGTGACGTATGAAGCCCCTCAACGTGACTGGTTCCGCGTGAATCGTCCTCAGCTGGAAATTGAGCCGGACGAAACTGCGTCGGTGTTATTAAGCATCAAGCCGATACGCCGGAGTGAGAGCACGCCGGGGGTGTATTCGGTCACGGTGAAAATCGCGCTGAAAGATGAGCCGGATATGTGGCTTGAAGCGGAAGTTCGCACGACGATTCTGGCGTATGCGGGCTTCGGGATGGCGCTGGGGTCATCGCGTTTGACGGCGAATGAACCGTTCCGTTTGCATGTGCATAATCAAGGGAGCGCCCCGCTACCGATTACGGTCAGTGGGCGGAGCAAAGGCGAGAATTTGCGTTTTGGCATTCCCACACCACAGATTATGCTCGGTGCGGGTCAGCGACAGGTGATTCAAGGTGAGATTAAGGCGGCGCGCACGCGGTTGATCGGCAGTGAGAAGGTGCATCCGTTTGAATTGGTGGTGCACTCACGCGATATGGCGGCGTATATTGCGGCAGTTCCGGGGACGGTCACGGAGCGTCCACTGATGCCTGCGTGGGCGGCGTTGACGATTGTCGGTTCGGGGATTGGCATTGTGATTCTGGCGATTCTGGCGCTTTTGCTGGTGCTGAATACGCCCTCCCCAACGCCACAGATTACGCGCTTCGATACGACGAGCACGACCATCACGCAGGGGGATTTGTTGACGCTCAACTGGGAAGTGACGGACGCGGATCATGTGGATATTAGCGTGAATGGTGAGGTGGTTGAGGAAGATGTCGCGCCGGAACCATCAACGTTTAATTTGCCGACGGATAGCTATGACGGTGAGATCATCGTGATTTTGCAGGCAATCAATGACGATAACATGGCACAGGCGGCGCTGAACATCACGGTAGAATTGCCGCTGGTGGTGGATTATTTTGAAGTGCAACCGAACGTGATCGTGCGGAACACGGTGGAGACAATCTCCGTGCGATGGCGGGTGCGTGGCGCGACGACGACGCGGGTGGAGGGGTTGGAGAGTTTTAGCATGACGACGGTGCTGGAGCCGAGCTTCGGCGCGGAAGGTGATATTCAGGTATCGGGTATTGCGGCGGATAACTTCAGCCTGACGCTGGTCGGTGAAGATGCGCTGGGCAATACAGCGGAACAGGTTGTCAATATTGACGTGACCATTCCTGAATGCACGACACGCTCTGACGCGACGATTTATGTCTCGCCGGATACCTCGTCGAATGTGGTGGGGTCGGTGGAGTCCGGGACGGTGTTGATCGTCGATGGGCGCGATGATAGTGGCGCGTGGTTGCGGACACAATTGCCGGGTGGCGTTGTGGGCTGGTCGGCGCGGACTGATCTGGAGTGTGCGGCATTTTTCAGCGTAGAAGAACTCGAAATTGTCGAGATTACGAGTCAGCCGGAAAGTACGCCACAGGTTGAACCGACAGCGACGAACGAGGGATAGTAAAACCTCACCCCCGTCCGAAGCAATTCGACGTTAGCAAGAAATATTCATAGACAATTTTGCGATTGAAACGGCGACTCGATGATGGGTCGCCGTTTTTGAGTCTAAGAGACTTTGATTCCACCGAGTCGCTTGAGGATGTCGTTGATAGGTGCGCTGAAATTGAGCGACTCAAGCTCGGTGGCGAAATCGTCGACGAGATCGGCATTGCGGCGGGCGGTCTTTTGCAGATATGAGAGGCGATAAAGGCGGAGCGCATCCGAGACTGTGCCGGTGCGATCTAAGTAGAAGGTGATCCAACCGGACTCGCGGAGGAGATGGTGTACTCCGGCTTCGCCATCCGCGACGAGTTGCTCCCGTAGGGCGACGGTGAAGGGGATGTCTACCATGCCGTGATTGTGAATATGCCCGATTTCCACCTTGCCGATGGTGAACTCCACACCGCCGAAGCGATGCGGGGACGTGGTTACGCCATTCCAATTGCTGACTTCGTTGATGATTTTCTGTACGCCTGTGTTCATGTTATGAATTATCCGCATTCCAATAAATTTCCATTCTCAAATATAGACGCTGTTGAGATTCTGGAGCTTACGATGCCCGCCGAAAAACGACGATTGGGGTATATTTGTAGATGTGCGATGGATAAGTGTGGAAAGGCATTGTGATGACACCGGAAGCTCTGCACGAAAAAGCCAAGCGTCATGCGCCGATACTGAAATTTGCGCGGGATGAACGATTCTTCCCGATGACGGTTGAGCCGTATATTTCCAGATGTAGTTTGCATCGCGGCGAGGGCGTGGATAGTCATCGGATGCTGATTCCGCCGGGGTATGTGTCTTTGAATTTGCTGTCGCACTACCCTGATGTGACGCATTTTCTGGTGTATGCCGATTATCAGAATTATGTTGATGCGGACGAGGCGCAGGAGTTTGAATCGCAGTTGGTCGGTACGCTGGTTGAGGATAGCATCGCGAAACTCCGCAAGCTGACGGGCAAGGTGCTACAGGCGGGTTTGCCGGAATATGTGTTGACTCAGGCGGTGGAGAATTATGGCGGCATCGAAGCAACTCCGCCAACGTATTATTATCGCGTGGTGGACAGGGTTGTTTCCGGCGAGCGCTATCATGTGGTGCAATACTGGTATTTCTACGCGTATAACGACTGGGCGTTTTCGTTTGGCGGGGTGAACGATCATGAAGCGGATTGGGAGACGGTGCAGTTATTCTTCGACGATTTGAACGACGATGCGCCTGTGTATATCGGATTTTCCGCGCATGAGCACGCGTATATCCGGCGCTGGCGGGATGTTGAGCAGGACAATGGGCATCCGGTGGTGTATGTGGGGGGAGGCTCTCATGCGTCGTATCCATCGGACGATTTGTGGCGCTGGTGGGGATTTTTGTTCCGTAGCGTGCGTGCGCCAATGTATACCTTACGCAATTTACGAGAGTTTCTGAGTTCCGAGCCGTGGCATCCGGGAAATATCACGCTTGCGCCGGACGATTGGGCAGAACCGGTGTGCCTCGATGGGCTAGCGTGGGTGGTGGATTACAAGGGTCAGTGGGGGGCGCGCTATTTTATCGAAGATGAGCGGACGCACGAGAAAGTGCGGAAATCCGGCGATGCTCCGGCGGGTCCGATGTATAACGGAGATGGCACGGTGCGCCCCAAATGGGAGAAGCCGGTGACGTGGCATCAGTTGAAGTGAGCGGGGAGGGAGATGCTAGATTTTAGATGCTAGATATTAGACGGGAAAAGCGTAGCGCGGAGGCGCAACGAAGCAAAGGAGCGGAGAGAAAAGAAATTAGATTTTAGATTTTAAATAAAAGAAGAGCAGTCAAAATATTTTATGCGGTGGTGAAGAGCAAAGAAATTGTCTGGACATGGTGGATTAAAGGTGCTGAAAATTGTTCGACGAACTTTATAGCAATGTGTGTTTTCCACTTTTAGCATTTATTTTCAGTGTCTTAGTGGGAATGACTCTCCTAATTCGCCCCCTTTTTCGGCGTGCGATGCAGAACCATCGGGTGCAGTTGGTTGTGGCTGGATTTCTATCTTTATTGGTATTCCTCATTGTTGTAGCTGTTTACATCGGTACCGCTACCTACACTCACTATGATGTGATGTTTGCCTGCCGATTATCACCTTTCACAAACTCCCCAACCGAATATTGTTCCGCCCTTTACTATCAAGACGGGAATGACTCCGCAATTCAACATGAATTGGCGTTACGGAAAATTATTCCGGTAAACCTACAATCTTCTTGTTATAGTGATGACAGTGCTATTTGTGCGTTTGTCGATGAGATTTTCGACTATGGTCATGTCTATCCGGTGAATTGGGCTTCAATGATCATGGTTCTGATTTTATGTGGCACCTTTATTATGTGGTTTGTGTCCTGGTGGACATCGCCGCATGAGCACAAACACAAGATTAGGACGCTCAGACTGATACTTGGTAGCACACTCGCCTTATCGCTGGTAATGTTATTTGGAGTGTTGGTTTTTTCTTTCCAATCGATCAACATGAAACACATTCTACTGACGATTAATCACCGCTCTGAGGTTGTTGGGATTATGAACGAGGAAGCAATACGCATTAATTCTCAACCTTATTACAACGAAGCATTCCGCACTGTTTTCCAAGGGGAAGTACTGACTGTATATGAGTACGAACCAACTTGTGTCATCACCCTAGTCGCCTACCAAGGGATAGCCCCTACAGGCAGACAATTTGGGGGTGGGCGTATATTCTACAAAATGGAGTTACAGCCAAATAACACTTGGAATTCGACCGGATTTGAAAATATTACTTCACAACGTCATACCATTTTTCCTCAACCGCCGGAATTAACGTGTGATACTTCGACGTAAGAGTTAATTTATCCACCTTCACGGTTCAAGGAATGGATGCGGTTAGGGAATAAAACCAAATAGTTTGATATTGCCACAATCCCTACATAGGCGTGCTTCAGTTACATAATCCCCATCGTCTGGCGCAAAATGGGACGGACGAAACCACAACTTTAATGTGCGATTACCGCTCTCCCCTGTTAACATTTCCCCCCAATAAAAATCTGAAGAGTCGCAAATATCACATGGGTTTTCATGAGGTCTGAATTTAGGCTCAGATTGATTTGATTCGTTATCGTTCATCGCTATTCTGTCCTTATTCAATTTAATGGGTGTTTCAACCAAGATAAATACGCTACTCAAAAAATCACCGAACTCCTTTCACTCTGCTCCTCATCTACCTCCTGCGCCACCTGCCGAATTTCATAATGTATCTCTAGCCTCAGATAGACTAAGAACATCATCACAGTAGACACGACCAAGCCTGATAAAATGCCTATGATGATGATTAAGAATCCCTCTCCAAGACATCCCATGCCGTTGCAATCACTGATACTGAGTACAATCTCACGCGTGATAAGCGTTGACAAGGCGACCATCACAATCGACAACATGATATAGGCAATCGTGTAACCGATAGATTTAAAGACAATCTCGCTAAAGTTCAACACGTTTAATCTACCTTCCGATACCCTGCTCTGATTTGTCCAGAATGGATGAAACAACTTCATCATCAAAGTTAACTATACAACAGGATGACGAACAGAAAGAAAAAGGAAGCCAAAATATCACTCCAACACGGTACATTTACCCACCTTCACGGTTCAAGGAATGGGTGCGGTGGGGTACAATAGGGCGAACCCTTCACGAACCTAAAAGCCACCACGATTGATGATTATTGAACACCTGTCGTTGACCAATTTCCGCAATTACGCACGGCTCGAATTGAGCTTGCCGAAACAACCGATTCTGCTACACGGGGCGAACGCTCAGGGCAAAACGAGCCTGCTGGAAGCCCTGTATTATGTCGCCACGTCGAAATCGCCGTATACCACCAGTGACCGTCAATTGATCCACTGGCGCACGGAAGATGATCCCCTGCCGTATGCGCGGATTGTGGCGGAAATCAACGATGAGCAGACCTATGCCATGAACCGCATCGAGATCACACTGATGGTCGAAAATGGGCGCTATCGCAAGGTGATTAAGCTCAATGGCGTGGATAAGCGGGTGATGGATGTGGTGGGGTTGGTGAATGTGGTGCTGTTTTTGCCGCAGGATTTATCGCTGGTGGATGGCGCTCCGGCGGATCGGCGACGGTTTATGGATACGACGCTGTCACAGGTGGATCGGGAATATAACGCCGCGCTGGACAAATATGAGAAGGTCTTGCCGCAACGCAACGCCCTGCTCCGGCGGATTGCGGAGAATCACGGAAGCACGGATGAATTGGCGTATTGGGACGCGCAGTTGATCGAGGCGGGGAGCACGATTGTTTCTGGTCGGCAGAAATTTCTGCGCGAGTTAGAGATCAGCGCGCAACGTGCACATGGGGATTTGACGGGCAACAAGGAAACGCTGACTCTGCAATATCAGCCGAGTTTCACGCCTTCTGCGGGGGATACGGGGCAGATGTCGTTTGGCGTGCTGGGGTTGGATTTGCACCGTGAACTCACGCCGGAGCAGATCGCGCCACAATTTGAGGAGCAACTCCGGCTTGAGCAGAGGGAATCGATTCAGCGCGGGGTGACGTTAAGCGGTCCGCATCGGGATGAATTGCGCTTGCTGATTAACGGACGCGATGCAGGCTTATATGGCAGTCGCGGGCAGGCACGGACGGCGGTCATGGCGCTGAAATTGGCGGAGTTGGACTGGATGAAAGCGCGGACGGGCAAACAGCCGATTCTACTGCTGGATGAGGTCATCGCGGAGTTGGATGCCAGCCGTAGGGCGTATTTGCTGTCGCGGATTCAGGGGGATACGCAGACGTTGCTCACGACGACGGAGATGGATATTTTCACGCCGGAATTTTTGTCACGGGCGGCGGTATGGGAAGTGGAAGATGGGAAGATTCGGTGTTAGCGGGCTGGATGAACCACAAAGACACAAAGCGCACAGAGAAAAGATTTTAGGTGATGAGAATACAATATGACAGGTGATTATAAGCTCATGCAAGGAGAGAAATTGCTAGGGATGCTCCATCGATGTGAAATCGTCGAAATGTTTTGGATGCATTGTGAGTTTTCACCCCAAGAAGAATTTGCAATCATTGCCCCGCTATTCCGCAAAGCATGGGATGAAGTTGACGAAGGTGAATTTGAGCGACTATATGATGAAATAATGGATCAAGGTATATTTCTAATTGGTCCGAATGGAAATCGGTTGGACGAGTTTTTTTTACACATTGATGTTGAGAATCGACGCGCTCACCTACGCATTTGAAACCAGTTAATAGAAGCCAAACTCTACGTAAATAGGGCGAACATCAGCACGGGGATAACCATGCCGAGCAATGATCCGGCGAGTACCTGTGCGGGCGTGTGGCGATTCAGATTGAGCCGTGCCGCGCCGACGATCAGCACGAGGGGCAGAGTCAGTAAGCCAAGCACCGCGCTGAACAATACCCATAATGCCACCGTCGCGCCACCGATGCTGATAGCATGAAAGCTAATCTGCCACATGAGCGTGATTCCGGCGATGATGACGAGTTGAATCAGCGTGAATAGCGTAAACAGGAGCATCACATCGGGCGCGTTGGCGAGATCAAGCACGAAGAAGGCGACCAACGTGGATGCAATGGAAATGACAAACGGACGGATGCGTTGCTCGCGGACTTTCATGTGAATATCGGTGATGTAGCCACGTTTGACCATAAAGCCAATATAGATCAGCGGCAGAATGCACACAAACCAGATGTAAATGGATGCCCACTGGATGCCGTGGGCGGTGGTGGGTGCGTCACGCAGAGCAATCGGGATCGATAAAATCGCCCAGACCATCGGCGGACTGAGGACATCGGAGACGATCCGCGCCCATGAAATTTCATAATTTACGGAAATTCGATCAAACATATTTTTTATCTCTCTACAGGTGCTTTCGTAAAGCGAATGATCGCACTACACTATAGTGTATCGTAACTATAGCACAACGTGCATTAAGTCTTATTGAACGTTTGGTATGCATTGTTAAGTGAATAGTGGTTAGTTTTTAGTTTTTAGTGAAAAGCAAAAGCCTCGTTATAAAGTATTGTGACAGTTATTGAATACTAAAACACTACGTGAACTCTGTGGATATTTTGGATAACTTTTGAGAACACAAGCCTATGAATGATGAATTGAGCGCACAACTGACTTCGGATTGGGTGATTCCAAGTTATGCACAATCGGCATTGTGGCTGGTCACGGAATTTGAAGCCGTACAGACCGAAGGCGCGTATGGATTGTTTACGCTGTCTGTGCCGGCGAGGTCGCTCACCTTGCGCTGGGGTGGCGAGAATGGTCCGATCTTAGCGGCATTGCAATGGCAGGTGGACAATTTAGCGTGGGATGGCGTGATTCGTATCGGCGGGTATGTGGATGCTTTGCACGTCACAGAATTGCCCCTGACCAACGAACCGTTGACTCTGGTTTATATGGGCGGGCATCCGCTTAAAGTGGCAGAAACAGGCTATCATGAGGCGGCAAAACGCCATGCTGTGCCCTACCCTGCACCGAATTTTAATGCCGCGCTGGCGCAAGATGTTCCAGAAACGGTTTCTACGTGGTTGATCCCGGAAAAAAATATGCTCAATGACACCGTGCAACAGGCGATGCTCCGCAATTTGCATCTGCATGTGTTTGGTCGGTTGGCGGATGATGCCAGCAGATGGGACGAACATTTCGCCCTACCAATTTTGTTGACTGCGGCGACATTATTTGGTCCGTAAGCAATGATAGTAATTCTCGTTGATTCGGGCGCAACATTTGCGCCCCATGTGCGGTAAATACCTGCTTATGAACTAATAAGTTCCTGTTGTGCGGATTGCATCAATTCGTAGATGCGCGGGGCATCATGGGAGATGACTTCTGGACGGCTACGCCACGCGAATTTTTCCCCTACGCCCCCATATTCAAAGGCAACGATATCTGGCGCTGACCATTCACCACTTTTGATTTTGTCGAATGTGAATTCTGCGAGTCGCCAATCGTCGGCGGTTAGCTCAAAGTGATCTTCCCATGATCTGGGCGTGTCATCGTAACGCACACCGGTGATGTGCAGTTCGCGCATCAATTCGCCGGGTAATTGCGAGAGGTAATCGAGCGGGTCTATGCCAAGATAGAGCGCGGCGATATGTGCGTGAGCGGTATCGAGCAATAATCCACAACCGGATTCTTTAACAACACGCCTAATCACATCCGGCTTGAGCACAGGACGGGGAATCTGGTATCTGGGCGTGGCATCATAAGGAACGTTTTCCAGAATGACGCGCTCTGCACCGAAACGATTTTTGACGAGGACGATATCGGTGAGCATACGTTCGATGAGTTGCTCCGTCCATACAGGATCGTCATCATGAACCGTTTTGTCGGGGAAATCCGCTGTATACGGTCCGAGGTGCATGTTGACAAAACGCGTCCCTGTTTGCTTCAGGTGTCTTTCCAGCTTATCCCAATCGACATTATCAAAACCGCGTCCCGCCATCAACGGGAAATGCACATACACAGGGCGATGTGCGCTGGCAAGGGCGATCAAATCATCCCAATCAGGGCATTTAAACAGATCAATGGTAATCTGACCAGATTCCAGTAAGGCAATCGCCTGTGGTGAATATTGCATGGCAAAGCGCATCGGCATCATTTCCTCATATTACAGCATTAGTCAAACACAAAACAGATTCATTCTAACGCAAGTACAAATAAAAAAACCGACTCAATTACGGTAGTCGGTTTAAATTTTTCTTAAGATTTTGACGGATTGCTCAGGCGAGCATTTTCTGTGGCATGGGAATTTGGCGGTGCATCAATTTGCTGAGGCGACACAGATCATTGCGGATGATAGACGGTTCACTGCGCCATTCGAGGCGGGGTGTTACGCCACCGTATTCTAGCGCGACGATAGCAGGTGTTGCCCATTTGCCTTGATGGACTTGTGAGAATGCCCATTCCGCTAAGCGCCAATCATCGGCGGACATTTCAAAATGGTCGCGCCATGCGTCGATATTTGGATCGTATTTTACACCACACAGGTGAAGTTCGCGCAGGGATTGCACAGGCAGGCGGTGAATATAGTCTTCAACATCCATGCCGAGATAAAGTGCAGACATACGAGCATGTGCGAGATCAAGCAGTAGTCCACAGCCTGTTTCATGGACGACCTGCCGGATAACTTCCGGCTCAATGGCGGCGCGGGGAACGGCATAACCGGGGGTGACATCCCACGGTGCGTTTTCAAGAATGACACGGTCTGCGCCGAACTGTTCTTTGACCAACATCACATCGCGGATCATACGCTCGATCAAGCGACCACGCCAGACGGGATCATTACTATCAAGTTCAAGCTCAGGAAAATCTGGCGCATGGGGCGCGAGATATAAATTGACAAATGGTGTGTTGGTTTTATGGAGCATTTCGTCAATGAATGCCCAATCAACCATTTCGAGGTTACCTTGCCCGGCACGAAGTGGTAAGTGCACATAGACATCTGCATCTTGGTGGGCGATTTCGATGAGATCAGGGTTACTGAGCACCTTGAACAAATCGACTGAAATTTCCCTATCCATCAACAAGCGTGCCGCCTGTGAGGAATAATTGATTGCGAGTTGTGTCATGGCGTTTACCCCTTCACTTACGGGCGATTACATCTAATTTAAGATAACATTTATCAGTAGATAAACGATAACACGATTCGCAATATTCGATATGAATTTATTCGTAATTTTGAACGAGGAAAGTAAAGAAGCGCAGTTGTTAGTTCGTAGTTTTTGGTTTTGAGACTTTACCAAAGAATTCCAAACATTCTATGCACCTCCAGCGATATTCACCAACTCACTTTTCGAGCCATTCATCAGCCAGTAGACCATAAAGGCGCATATCATGGCGAGCGGTATCACGCTGTAGGAATTGGCGGAATGTGCCTTCGTGCGTAAAGCCGAGCTTTTCGTAGAGGGCGATGGCGGGGGTGTTATAGTCAAACACGGTGAGTTGAACGCGATACAGATTGAGTTCGCCGAAGATGAAATTAAGGGCTAAGCGCATGGCATCGTAGCCGTAGCCGTGTCCTTGCTGTTGCGAGTCACCTATGGCAATGCTAATCCAACAGACGCGATGCGCCCAGATAATGCCATCGACTTCTAGCCAGCCGAGCAGATCGTCCGTTTTGCCGTCTGTGGGACGAATAGCGAACAGATATACATTTTTATCGTCGATGCGTTCCTGAAAATTTTTCTCTAGCTGGTCATGATTTTGAGGAACGGCGGGCAAGGCATCATAACGACGCAGAAAGTCGCTATCGGTATACCAGCGTTCAACATGGGTAATATCATGTTTGTTGAAGGAGGTTAGGCGGACTTTTTCACCAACGAAAAGCGGGTTCATTGTACTGCCTCCAGATATTTTATCATCATTAAACAGGGATTGGATGCTCCCCACAGGTCATCAAATTCTTCCAGCGGTACGAAGTGTAGGGAGTCATAAAATTGGCGGGTGCGGGCATAATTCGGGTCGGCATGTTTGCTGGAGAGGGTTTTTACCTGAAAAAACCGTATGCCTTGTTTCAGTAATACCGCTTCTGCCTTGTGGACAAGCACCTTACCCACACCATGACGATGAAATTGTGGATACACCGCCATAACATAAATTTCCGCAGAATAGGGGCTATGGTGCTGGATGGTCAGGAAACCGGCAAGCTGGTCGTCTATCCATGCGAGCACGGTGGGCATGGTGCGGATGCTCTCGATGTAATGTAAAGTCGCCTCTTCGATGCCGAACCATTGCGGTAAGGCACGCAGGATGAGTGCACAATGTTTTTCTGTGCCGATTTCTGGATCATCGACTCTAATCTGCATAACTAGTCCTTAATCACTAACGGTTCTATAAAGATCATAACACAGCTCAAGGGTGAAATAATTAGCAAATTTGGAAGCTATGTGAGATTTAAACGTTTCACTATCTTTAAATTATTGGTGAACTGCTATGCGGTGCTATAATCACTGTCACTGGTCCGGTGTTTCACGGGGGAATGATCTTACAATGAATACGAATGATCCGAATGAACTGCTGAGTAAACAACGGCATGACCAAATGCAACCCAAGCAGAATACGCGTGGGACGATGGAGACGGTCAATCTTGAACAACAAGGGCGGAATATTCAGGGATTTCAACTGCCCTTACCGCCGATAGTGGTCAATATTTTGGCGGTGATTGGTGGACTGGCAATTATCTATGTGATTGCTGATCTGATTTTTTAACAGGATTCAACGCTCATTGAGATAGGACTGGCGCTTGCCCGTCCTATTTTTGTTCTGGTTAATTCATCATGCGAATTGATTACGTTTCCTTACAATTGTCCTCAATGTTTATTTTATTGCACCAACCTCGTGCTATGATATGAGTATGTAATCAGGGGATAGTTTTATAAGAGGTTATGAGAGATGTCAGTTGATGTTAGCAGAGCACGAGCAGAGGCTGAAGCATTCAAAGCCTTAATCGAAGGTAAAATCCACAAATTAATCGAAGAATTTGCGGAAGGCACGCTCAGCCGTGAGCAATTTCAAGTGTTGTATGAGCGTTATAATGGGCGACTCTCGATTGCGACACAAGCATTGATGAGTGGGAATCCTGAGGCTATCAAAATCGCACAGAGCGGTCCATCTACGATTATGGTGCGGGACACGTATATGGGACGGGCGATGGGCATGGTGATTTATCATGATGCCAGCGGTAAGCTCATTGAGACGCTGGGTAATTTTGATGTCCCACCCGCCTCGGTCACCGTGACTTTGATGGAATTTGATAATAGTCGCCGTGCAGGTGAGTATATTGAACGCAAAATTGTTCAAATAAAGCCGAGCCAATGGCTAGCGTTTTTCCCCGCCAAGACAACGACGGTGATTGTGTCGTTCAAGAATGAGCCATCGTCGACGCAAATCCGTGATATTGAGCGGATTCATCATGATTTTGAGTTGGCGAATCGGGTATTTTTGGAGATGGACACGGTGAATGTTGATGAACTCGCCGACCCGTTCATCGTATTCTTGCAAAAATGGGCGGAAGACGATAGTAAAACTGCTCACTAGAGTGTGATTGCGTCATAAAGCATGAGAGAGCTATGTGCCACGATCTTATATTTATAGCGGGGCATGGGCTATTATTCAGGGATGTGGTTATGTATCACATCCTTTTTTATTTCCCGTGTTCGCATCAACACACCTGTAACCCTCCCCTAACGAAAAGCAAGCGCCACCGTATAACAAGTCCGTGATAATTTGCCTTTTGCCCCACGATTTTCCGGTACAGGTTCAAAGTACGACTATAATAGAAATTGTAAAGTAATGACTGAACACCCATAGGACTAAATTATGAACCGCGTTTTCGTGTCGTACTCACGCCGTAACAAAAATTTTGCAGAACGAATCGCGCGAGACTTAAGCGATGCGGGTCTTGATGTTTGGGTCGATTGGCGACAAATTCACGCTGGAGAATTATGGCAGAATGAGATTTTCCGCGGGATTGAGCGGTCTGATATTCTGGTGGCGTGTCTATCCCCCGATGCTGTGGGCAGTGAATGGGTACAACGAGAGATCAATACCGCCCGCGACCAGAAAAAATTTATTATTCCGGTGATGGCGATTAACGCGTATAACAACCTGCAAGAAACCGATGTCTTAAAGTGGTTGTTGGATGTGCATTTCATCAATTTTGAGAGTCGCTATGAAGAAGCCTTCCCCGAACTGCTGAACGCCCTGCCCGGTAAGCGCAGAGTGGGCGTGTATGATGTGTTCGCGCCGGAGAAAATCCCGAATCCATTTAAAGGATTGGAAGCCTTCCAGCAGACCGATGCACACTTTTTCTTCGGACGGGATCGGCTGATCGAACGCGGGTTGAAGCGCCTGAAACAAAAAGACCGGATGCGCTCATTGGCGGTGGTCGGGGCGAGTGGTAGCGGTAAGAGTTCGCTAGTACGCGCGGGGATTATCCCGAAATTGCGTGCAGAAGCCATAGCGGGGAGTGATCGCTGGCATGTGACGATCTTCACGCCGGGGGGTATGCCAATTGATGCACTGGCGCAACGTCTTTCTCCGTTGGTGCCTGATATGGAATCCAGCCAGATCGCCGAGAAACTTCTGAATGAACCGACCTCTTTACATAACATCATCGAACAGATTATCGAGCGCAGTGGTGGCGGTGACGATAAGCGGTTGGTGCTGGTGATTGACCAATTTGAAGAAGCGTTCACCCGCGCAGGCGAAAAAGAGCGTCAGATATTTTTTGACCAACTTCATCATGCCGCCAGTGTAAAAGGTGGCAATACGCAGATCATCCTCACGATGCGGGCGGACTTCTTCGATAGACTCAGCCAATATCCAAAACTGGCGGAGTTTTTCGAGCAAGAGAATATGATTATCGTCACTGAAATGACCGCCGCAGAATTACTGCACTCTATTGAAGGTCCGGCGGAAGCAGTAGGCTTGAAATATGAAGACGGGTTAGCCCAACGTATTCTGGATGATGTTTTGAGCCAACCGGGATCGTTGCCCCTATTGCAGTATGCCCTTAAAGAACTGTACGAGCGCCGTGACGGGAGTTTGCTGGCAAATGCGGCGTATGACCAGATTGGCGGTGTGCGACGCGCCCTTGCCCGCCATGCAGAAGAAATTTATAGCGACCTGATCGCCGCGCAACAATCGATTATGCGACGCATTTTGCTGAGGCTAGTAGAAATCACCGAAGAAGGCGAAGCGACCCGCCGACGTGTGAATCGGGTTGATTTGAGCTTCCGCGATATGGATGACGAAGCCGTACAGCAGTTGATCGACTTGATGACCGCGCCAAGTTCGCGCTTACTCATCACCAGCCGTGAAATTAAAGCCAGCGATGACATCACCACCCCGCCGATTACATGGATTGAGGTTAGCCACGAGGCGCTCATCCGTGAATGGGATCGCTTTAAGGGCTGGGTTTCAGACAATATTGAGAGTTTGCGTTATGGGAGTGAGT
This sequence comes from Aggregatilineales bacterium, assembly GCA_040219275.1. Taxonomy (GTDB): domain Bacteria; phylum Chloroflexota; class Anaerolineae; order Aggregatilineales; family Phototrophicaceae; genus JAVJSU01. The sequence continues at coordinate 218,097 of JAVJSU010000061.1, forward strand.
TGCTGAAAGCGGCGACAGATTGGCGACAGGGCAACCGTGATAAAGCCTATCTGGTAACGGGTAACCGTCTGGTGCGGGCGGAAAGCTGGCTACAGGATGCGGACGCGACCAATCTACAACGTGATTTTATCCTCGCCAGTGTTGAGGAGAATGATCGGCGGGAAGCGGAAAAAGATGCTCAGGCTGAACGCGAATTAGAATTGCAAAGACGTTCTGCGGCAAGACTCAGGAATTTTGTGATTGTGTTGATTGTCTCACTGGTGGTTGCAATTGCGCTATCGCTGTATGCGATCAACCGGCAGGGGGTGGCAGTGCGTGAGGGCAACCGTGCGAATGTCGCGTTGACCGCCGCCGCGAATGCCTTATCAACCGCAGAGCGAAGCGGGGGTGAAGCGTCTAGTCTGGCGCTGGCGGCAAATGCGTCACGTATTCTTGCGGATAACAACACCGATCTGGCGCTAGTGTTGGCATTGGCGGCAAACGAGATTGATAATTCACCACCTCAATCACGGCGGACACTTGCGGAAGTCGCCTATGCACCGGGGACGCGACTTGTCTTCTCTGAAACTGGCGAGGCGATCAATGATGTGGCGCTCAACAGTCTCAACAATCTGGCGCTTTCAACATCGGGTAGCCGAATTTTACTCTGGAATAGTTCGACAGGTAGCGTGCTCCGTACACTTAATACAGATGAAGCCATGCACGATGAGCCGATCAGCTCGGTGGTATTTCATCCCGATGGTGCGATTGCCGCATCCGCAGGAAATGATGGCAGAATCGTATTGTGGGACGTAAATCCTGCCTCACCGACCTTCGGCACATCGCTCCAGCAGATGCAGGCGCATACAGGGCGGGTACTGGATATTCAGTTTGACTCATCGGGGACATATTTGCTGTCTGGATCAGCCGATGATAGCGCGGTTTTGTGGACGTTTGATGCCGATACCACTATGCTGACCGAGACCACCCGATTTACGCGACATGAAGCCAACGTGAATGCAGTCGCCTTTAATAATAACGCGGCGCGAATCGTCACGGCGGATGAAGACGGCGTGATTCAACTCTGGTCGCGGGATGGCGGAATCGTGTGTACATTTGAGAATGATGGTCCGGTAAACACGGTCGCCTTTAACCCGACAAAATCCAGCATTGCGACGGGTTCCGACGATGGCATCGTCCGGCTGTGGAATACTAGCGCGACCAGTGGCTGTGATTTTGATCGGCAAATCAATGAACATGGGGGCGCATCGGTTAACTCGCTGGTGTATACGAGTGATGGCACGGAATTGATCTCCGCAGGGGACAATAGCAGTATTATTTTCTATAATCTTGAAGACGATCAGGTGGCTGGACGTTTTAACGGGCATACAGCAGGCATTCGTTCGTTATCCCTTTCAAGTGACAATAAGCGCTTACTTTCGGCATCAAGTGATACAAGTGTGCGCGTCTGGGATACAGTCAGTTCTGAGCGAGCACAAGATTTTGCCGGACATGAGTTTAATGGCTTAAATGGTGGCGACACAATCGGCATTTATAGCGCGGATGATTCGCAGATTTTATCCGGTTCGCAGGATGGTATCATCCGGCTGTGGAATGTGGACAGCGGTCTGACCATTGAAGTCTTTCAGGGGCACGAAGGTGCGATCAATGATGTCGCTTTCGGCGCGGATGGGACTACCCTGCTGTCTGGATCTGCGGATGGCACGGTGATTTTGTGGGATGCTACAACGGGCACATCACTTACACGTATGACAGGACATGAAACAGCCGTTATGACGGTCAGTTACTTGCCGGATGGCACGCGGGCGGTTTCCGGTGCGGCGGATGGCAGTATCATCGAATGGGATATTGATCCGGCATCGGCGACTTTCGGGCAAGAGATTCGTCGGTTTGGCGTGGGAAGAGCGGGGCATACAAAATCGGTCAACGCTATTGTGTTGCACCCGGACGGAGAACATTTTTTGAGTGCATCTAGCGATGAAACAATGATTTTGTGGACGATTGCTGATGCGAGTATTGTCCGGACATATAGCGACCAAAAAAGTACCGTCATGTCTGTTGATTTTAATAACGACGGTACGCGGTTTGTGTCTGCTCCAGTGAATGGTGTTGTTATTCTGTGGGAAACCGAGACAGGTGATGTTATCAGTCGATTTGCCGGGCATGTGGGGAGCGTGAACTCCGTGACGTTTGCGCCGGACGACAGCTTGATTATCACGGGTGGGCAGGACGAAACCCTGCGCGTGTGGGATATTAGCACTGGGCTGGAAGTACGACGCTATAATGCGGGAACGCCCATCGTCAGCCTGAGCATTACCAGCGATGGACGCAATGTGTTAACGGGTTTGAGTGATGCGACTCTGAGCACATGGCGCGTATTGATCGAGATTCGGGATTTGTTCGATTGGGTGTATCTGAATCGCTTTGTTGATGTAGCGACCTGTGCAGAACGTGACCTGTTCCGTTTGACTCCGTGTGATGCGGAAGGCAATCAACCGCTGACAACGCCCTTCCCGATCCCGACTTTAACGCCGACTCCTGCGAATGAAGTGAGCTTGACAATTGGCGGGCAAGCAGTCGTCAATATTGATACCTCGCTGAATGTGCGTGAAGGACCGGGAACGGATGAAACACCGCTCATCACCGCAGAGGGGCAAACTATTCGCCTTGACGATGGCGTGATTGTCACCCTACTTGACGGTCCAATTACGCGGACGGGGCTGGTGTGGTGGCAGATTGAAAGCGAAGATGGCATCATCGGCTGGGTGGTGGAAAGTGTGCCGGAGGAAGGCATCCGGACGTTATTGCCGTTGCCGTAGAGAAATAAGCGGGTGAGCACGTTAGCTCACCCCTACAAAACGTCCGTTAATTTTCTTAAAGCGCAATAAGTAAACAAAAACGGGACTGTGAATGATACACAGTCCCGTCGTGTTTTCTGTTGGAATAAATCCACAGAAATTATTAGGTGAGGCGGTTGTAGTATTCAACGATCAGTTGAACATCCACCGGCACCGGAATTTCTTTTTGTTCCGGATAACGCATGAAGGTGGTGCTGAAGTTATCAGGATCGACGCTCAGATAAGCAGGTGAATAAACACCCTGTTCCATCCATTCGATGACATGAACGTTTTTACGCATTTTTTCGTTCAATGTAACCACGTCACCGGGTTTGACCTGATAGGACGGTAGATCAAGGCGTTTCCCGTTGACGAGAACATGCCCGTGACCGACGATCTGACGCGCCGCCCAGATGGTTGCGGCGAAACCAGAACGATAGACGATGTTATCCAAACGGCGTTCCAACAAGATGAGCAGGTTTTCACCGGTACGTCCGGGGGTTGCATCTGCTTTCTTGTAGTAATTACGCATTTGACGTTCACGAATGTTATAGATGAACGCTAACTTCTGCTTTTCGTCCAGCTGTAAACTATAGTTACTACGCCGACCGGAACGGAATTGTTTTTCTTTACCGTGATCTCCGGGCGGATACGGACGTTTTTCAAGAACCTTCTGATATTTTGAGCGCGGGATCAATACTTCACCGAAGCGGCGTTGTACCTTCGCCTTTGGACCGTGATATGATGCCATACAAAACCCTTTTAGCTATATAACGGAATAAGTCCGTTGGTGTTTAGACATAATGGACTGTTATTCTACCCGTCCTATGTAAATTTTCTAGGGTGATTTTTACATCTAGCATAAACTGAGCCAAACTGAACTAGCTATTGCCTAGCGCATAGACATCGCGTTTGTTCCAACCGGATTGTGTGGCGATGCGTTTGGCGGCGCGTGAGAGCGATTCGCCTTCGTCGAGTAAGGCTTCTAACGCGAGGCGTACACGGTTTTCATCCCATGTTTCGTCAGCATCAGTCGGTTTACCGCCGAGCACGATGGCAATTTCCCCGCGTGGAGGAGTTTCCTGATAATGTGCGAGCACGTCACTCACATTACCCCGTGTGAATTCTTCGTAGAGTTTTGTCAGTTCACGGGCGACGCAAATATCACGCTCGCCGAGCACCTCTGCGATTGCTGTGAGCGAATCGACTAGACGGTGGGGGCTTTCATAGAAGATGACAGTGCGGGTTTCGTCTTGATAGGCTTCGAAAAATTGCTGACGCGCGAGATACTTCTTCGGGATAAAACCAGCGAAAATAAAACTATCAGTTGGTAAGCCAGACCCGACAAGCGCTGGTAACACGGCATTCGCCCCGGGTAATGGCTCCACACGGATACCCTGCGTGAGTGCGGCACGGATGAGTTCGTAACCGGGGTCGCTGATTCCGGGCATTCCAGCATCGGAGACAAGCGCGACATCGCCATTTGCCAGCGCATCAAAGATTGACTCCAACTTGCCGATCTTGTTATGCTCATGGTAGCTGGTCAGCGGGGTAAGGATTTCGTAATGACGCAACAATACACTGGTTGTTCGGGTATCCTCGGCGGCGATTAAACGGACCTGTTTGAGGATACGAAGTGCGCGTAGTGTGATGTCTTCTAAATTGCCAATCGGGGTCGGTACGATATACAACGTTCCCACTGCACACTCCAAAATCGTAGGTGAACCATCAGGTGATTTTTATAGAAATTATGGTATCATGCCACGCTTATATCGAAAAGCGAGTGATCTTGGAGAATTCGGCACTCATGAAATATCGTGTATTGCCTCTATTTATCGTAATTTTTGGTGTGTTGCTGGCATTACCGATCAGCGCACAGGACAGCAACCAGACCCTTCCTACTGTTTATGATCCGGCGGTTTGTGAAGGATCATCGGAATTGGATGCGCTCACAGCAGATTGTTTGGCGATGATCGAAGCGTTCCCCCTCCCACCGTTTGAAGCCATCCCGCAGGATCGCACCACCCTGAGCACCTATAGTTTCTGGCGTGTAGGTCCGGATGCCGTGAACACCTATGATGCCCCCGGCGGCGGCATAAACGGACAAATCGCCGCAGGGTTTAATTATGTAAACGCGATTGATACCAGCGTTGATGGCTGGTTACAGATTGAAGGCGGTAGCTGGATCAACCGCGATAATACCAGTTATAACCCGCCCTCGTTTTATAGCGGGGTTATCCTTGAAGGCTGGCAGGATCATCCCTTTGCGTGGGTGCTGGATTTAAGCCAGATTTTCGTATCGGAAGTTCCGGGGGGTCCCTCCTCACAGGCAACAGGGCGTTTTCTGAGACGCTATGAACTGGTGAATATTTTTGATACCGCCGTTGATGCTGAGGGCTGGCGCTGGTACATGATCGGTCCGAACCAATGGGTGAAGCAGACGTTTGTCGCCAAAGTTCAACCGACGGAACGCCCTGAAGGTGTGAGCGGGCATTGGGTCGCTATTGATCTGTATGAGCAAACGCTGATCGCCTATGAAGACGATACGCCGGTTTTCGCCACGCTGATTGCCTCCGGTTTACCGACCACCGAAACCAACGAAGGCGTTTTTGAAGTCTGGGCGCGTCTTGATGTCGATGCGATGTCCGGCGCTACCGGTGCGCCGAATGCCTATGCTTTGCAGAGTGTGCCCTGGGTGATGTACTTCGATGATTCGATTAGCTTGCACGGCACCTACTGGCATGATTTATTCGGCTACCGGCAAAGTCGCGGCTGTGTCAATTTGACCATCAGCGATGCGCGTTATGTCTATCAGTGGTTCTTAGAAGCAGAACCACAGGTTGCGTCACAATCTGCGCCAGAACTGACTGTGACACCAAGTTCAATTTTTAACCCGACACGCGGGCAAGAGCAGACAACACCCACTGCAACACAGGGGACGGGTGAAATCGTCAATTATGTGTATGTATATAGTAGTGGTGAATACGGTGGCGGTGTTGTACGCGGGTCGTAAGTAATGCAGTAAGTGGGCAACCTAGCAGTTTTCCCCTACAAGATATTTGGTCTTTTGATGCAAATGAAAAACTCCTCGTCAAGTGACGGGGAGTTTTTGTTTTCTAGCGTATTGTGTGCAATCAGGCGATTTAGCCGAGTGCGTCGTAGCCAGGACCTTCTGCGAAGAAATCGTAGTTGGGTTGAATGTCTACGGTCAGATCAATCACTTCGCCACCTTCGTAGGCGGCAAGTTTCTTGGTTCCAAAGTCAATGCGTTCCTGTCCTTCTGCCATTTCATAATCGGAAGGAACTTCTTCTTCGATGAAAATGGCTTCGTACGGGCATTCAGGGATGCAAGCGCCGCAGTCGATGCAGGTATCGGGGTCGATAAAATACCAGGGCCATTCGTTTTCCGGCTGACCGGGGACGATGCACTCTACAGGGCAAACTTCGACACAAGCACCATCACGCAGGCACAGGCTGGTAATAATATGAGTCATTGTTGGGTCTCCTCAAGACAATAATTACTGCAATTAGGGTTCATTGAGGTAAGAATAGCCTGTTTTAACCATTATGTCTGGAACTTTTGTTGGATTTTAAACCCAATTTTTCAGAAAAGTAATGTACTTCTCATTCATGCGATACATTTTTTTAAGTGCGGTTAAATTTATACAATAAGTCATGTAAAACTTTTGGCGATTTTTGAAGATGGGGAAACAATTTTGGGCAAGATAGTGACACAATCGAATTTATGCCACTACCCTGCGGGAAACGCACAACGATTACATGCCAGCGATGTCTCGTTTTGGCAAATTTGCTGTGAAGGATTGTTTGGGTGCGCCGTCTTCGAGTAGACCGATTGTGAGCGATTCTACATAGATGCACATTTCCCACGGAATGGCGACATCATCCACGCCGAGCGCCATATCACGCAGTTCGACACCCGTATTACGGACGATGGCAATCGGGGTGGCTTCTGCCGTTTCGCCCATGACCATCTGCGCCGCAATCGTGATCGAATCAGCGATGCCGCGTTGGGTTACCTGCATCGGATTGCCGAACAGGTCGATTTTCCCGCGTTCATCCTGCACGGGCTTAAAGCCAGCCGTTGCCAGCGCCACGCCCGTTGTGCCTAACCTACCGGGCATCAACCAGCTATCGGTCAAAATCACGCCGACATCTGCGCCAAGGCGGGACTCTAATTCACGGCGGATGGTCGCGGCGAGTTCGTAGGGATGCGCGGGGAATAGGACGACTTTGCCGCTAGGAATGTTTGAACGGTCTAGACCCGCATTCGGGGAGATGATGCCATCTTTCGCGGTGAGCAAAAAGCCCATCGGGATGCCACCGAACACATGGTCGGCTTCCTGTAACACCAACTGCGCCATTTGCGGGTTCATATTGAAGCGAACGCCGATTTCTTCTGCACGCGGGCTGACCTCTACAGTATCGAGATCAACAACGCGCCCTTCGCTGATGGCGGCATATTTACTGGAAACGGCGAGCACATCACCGTCTTGTAGGGTCGTTTCGTTTGCTTCAAGCATATCAATAATGGTCTGAACAAGATCAAAGGCGATCTGTTTTACGGGTGCTTCAATAGGGATAACAATTAAGGGCTGTTTCTTCACAAGTACCTACCTGATTTGCTGATTTTAATTATCGACTGATTTGAAATAACTGAGAAAACGGCAATCGCCATGATGCAACAAAAATCAAGCACAAAAAAGGGCGAAGTGGTCTGTGCCACTACGCCGATTATTTTGTACTCGATTTATTGTGAACGCTTAGAGGTGAACGTTTTCCTCTTCATTCGCTTCAAATAGTGCCGAAGCATCCTCATGTGCGGGGATATTTTGCAAGGCTTCAATGACCTGCGTTTGAGACAGAATCATTGAATCATCTTTTTCCTGATGCAACTCTTCCGGCACGGGAATTTTGCGATCTGACAAAAAATCAATCAGTGCATGGCTGATTTTGCGTGATGGTGCTTCTTCGCCATATTGCTCACGGATGCCACGCAGATGATCTACCAACCACAGATATAAATCTGTCTCGGTACGAACTTCAAGTTGTTGTAGCACATCGTATTTCTGGATGAGCGTGAGCGCCGGACGATAAACATTATCGTACCAATTACCCGCCGCCTCTTCAATATTTACAGTTTTTCCGGTCATTTTCTCCATCACATATTTATGGAGATAAATATGACCCATTAAATCAGCATAACGCCAACGTTCGCTAAGTTTTAAGACTTGATGATGTGGGCGCACGCGTTCAAGACCGGATTCAGCGAGGAAGGCGGCATAGGCTGTCGCATTGTTGAGGTCTTCCTCAGACATATTGGGGTGAACTTCTACGCTGGTCGGCAGTTCGGTAACATGGGCTTCGATGCTCCCTGACCCCAACTGACGGGCAACAGAGACGCGATGGTTGCCGTCACGCACGAAATAGACATCGCCGACTTTATAGAGTTCGATCGGTGGAAAACCTAGCTGACTTTCCGCCACAGCATATACGCGACTCCACCGTTCCTGCATATTATTGCTCTTGGGCAAAAAATCACGCGTAAATTCCCGATAGCGCCCCACACTGCCGACGATCTGCTCTAAAGGTACATATTGCATCCCTTTATAGCTCTCTTCGCGCAGACGTAGACGTTGTTTAATATCCTCGAAACTTAGTAGCTCAATGGGTTTACCACGGAGATGATTGATCATTTCTTTCCAGAAGGCACGCATACGTGCGCTCTGAAACCTGTTTATACCTTGTAACCGACTAACCTGGAAGCTCGTATCTTCACTCATTTGGAGATACCTCCTAATTCACTTGCATTGATAGAGGTGGGTTCACCTTTTTTGTAAAAATGACTTTTGTTTTCGTGACCCAGAATGCAAAGCGACGGATGCTTTAAGGCAATAATTTTTATCCAAACTCCACTTGTGTGTTGATATACAGTTTATCTTCTACCATTTAGCAACACAATACCACATCCACGATGTACAAAAGTTCTCATGAATCATTAGTTATTATAAACGCAGACCATGATTATCACATTAAGACATTTGAATTTTGTGCGAAATTCGCAATAACATTGGTTAAAATAATAAGAAGTTTTCAGTTATCAGTAAACAGTTTTCAATTATTCGTGCCAATTTGTATTTCAGATTTCGCCACATGCCCAAAACTTACTAAACCGTGTATACAATAAGCGAACTTATCCGCTATGAAAGGTACACCTTATGCTCCCTGATCGTGCGGGAAACGTAGAAAACTGGGAGTTTGATAAATTAGTCACCATTTTGTTGCGCCAATTTAAGCGATTGCTGGCAGACCGTGACGTAACTCTCAGCGATAGTGATATGCAGAAATTGGGCGAACACGTCGCACAAAGAACAGCCGACCCCGCGCAATTAACTCCGATCAATCAGGCGCTTCGTGAGATCATCATCGAAAGCATTGGTGTGCTCGGGAACTGGGACTTAACCTTCGGGCAATCCCTCAAAACCGATATGAACGCGATGAACAACTGGCAAACCACGGCAGAATTTCTGGATGTTGCCAACGAAAAAATCAACGCAGAAGTGCGAATCTCGGCGGGATCGTCGCTGATGGTCGCGCTGGGTGATTATCATTACAGCCAACTGCTCATTGAAGCGATTGAGCATGATCTGGCAACGGCGGGCAGTCTGGATGTTGACGCGATGATCGCCAAACGCACCCTAATTTTTGCGAGTAATATTGACCCAAAAGCGAACGATTGGCTAGAACAATTAAAAGTGTGGCAAAATGATCGCCAATAATAGTAAGATAAACGGACTGTAGTCCGTCCGATATATGGCACAGGAAAAGGTAACTATGCGTATCGTCTCTTTATTACCGAGTAGTACAGAAATTGTGTGTGCGCTGGGCTTTCAGGATCAGTTGGTGGCACGTTCTCATGAATGCGATTATCCGGCGGGTGTGGAGACTTTGCCCTTTGTGACCGCCCCGAAATTTAACCCGGATGGGCGAAGTTATGAGGTTGACCAACGTGTAAAGGCGATTTTGCAGGAAGCAGTTTCCGTCTATAAGATAGACGCGGACTTACTCAAATCCCTTACCCCTGATGTTTTGATTACGCAATCTCAGTGTGAAGTCTGCGCAGTCAGTTTGGAAGAAGTTGAGCGCGTCGCATGTGAATGGCTCGATACACCGGCAGAAATTGTGGCGCTGGAGCCGAATGCGCTGGAAGATGTGTTTGCGGATATTCAGCGCGTGGCGAACGCATTGGGCGAACCGGCACGCGGAGAAGCACTGGTGCTACAGATGCGCGCGCGAATGATGGATGTGGCGGCGCGAACGCATGTACTGCTCACGAGACCAACGATTGCCTGTATCGAATGGATTGATCCTTTGATGGCGGCAGGAAATTGGATTCCAACGCTGGTAGAAATGGCAGGCGGTACAAATCTGTTTGGCGAAGCGGGGCAACATTCTCCGTGGGTGACGTGGGACGAGATCAAAGCGGCTGATCCTGATGTGCTGGTAATGATGCCGTGCGGTTATGACATGCCGACTGCATTGCGCGAGATGCCTGCCCTCACCGAACGGGCAGATTGGCAGGATTTGCGGGCTGTCCGTGAAGGGAAAGTATTTATCACCGATGGCAACCAATATTTTAACCGTCCGGGTCCACGTTTAGCTGAGTCATTAGAAATATTGGCAGAAATCTTGCATCCAGATGACTTCAACTGCGGGCATGAAGGCATGGGCTGGCAACGCTTTGGGGAGAATGATTAGCCCTAATTTTATTACAAGTGAACAACCATTTAATGTTTGCCTTACAGGAGAAATAACCACATGACAGCATCATCTACTTTAGATAAATCGGCAAAAACCGACTACGACATTCACCCATTTCTGGCGAATCGCTGGAGTCCGCGTGCCTTTGCAGATAAAGCCATTCCGAGCGCAGAAATTGGTAGTTTACTAGAAGCCGCCCGTTGGTCTGCATCATCGGGGAATTCTCAGCCGTGGTCGTTTATCGTGGCGACACGTGATAACGCTGATGAATATGAGAAAATGCTGGGTGTTTTGAAAGAAGGCAATCAACGGTGGGCGGCAAGCGCACCACTTCTGATTCTGGCGGTTGCCCATGATGCCCATACGCGCACAATCTCGCTGTTTGATCTGGGTCTGGCGGTACAGAACTTGACCACCGAAGCCCAATCGCGGGATTTATTTGTGCATCAGATGGGTGGGATTTATCCAGAAAAGGCGCACGAGATTTACAATGTTCCCGCCGAGCATAAAGTGGTGGTGGCGCTGGCAGTCGGGTATCTGGGTAATCCAAACGATTTGCCGGATGATCTGCGTGAGCGCGAATTAAACGAACGCAGTCGTAAACCGCTGGCATCTATCGCATTCGAGAGCGAATGGGGTAAATCGGTAAGTACCATCAACGGCTAGGGCTAGACATTCAAGTTTGAACCTTTTGCAGAGGCGTTGTCATGAGATAACGCCTCTTTTTTGTTTCCAGTTATCGTACCAACGCGTGCTTGATGATGTCGTAATCATAGCTGGTGATTTCGAAGCGATTGCCGTAGGGATCGGTAAAGTAAACTGACCACGATTCATCATGATCGACATAATCATCTGCTGAAAGAAATCCGCCGTCCCGTGTTTTGAGTTGTAACGCCCCTGCTCGTTCGAGGAATGCCAGAAAACCCTCACCGTCCACACGAAATGCCACCCGAAAATCGCCGACGAGTTTACGATCACCGGGGATGTCTCCCTCAAATAAAGCGAGATTGGTACTGCCACTATCGCTGGACACAAATAAGGGTCCGCCGACATCTGCCCAACGTTCGTTGATGACCTCTAGTCCGAAAACTTTTTTGTACCATGCCGCGGCTTGATACAGATCCGTGACGTTTAACTCGATATGGTCAATTTGCTGAACTTTGAATCCCTGAGTAGGTAGGTTATTTTCTTTCACAAGATTGCCTCCAAATGCTAAGGAAAATCAGTATGACTATTGAAACATACGATGATGGGTATGTCCCTGTCCGGAAGTACAGAACACAAAACGCCGTACAATTTTGCACGGCGTTTTGTACACACAATATGGAGGATAAAGTGCTGGAATGTTTAGATATCGAAGTAGAGCTGGAATTCGTACGGATGCGGGCGCATGTTGACCGGGTCTGATTCTTCCGTCATCTTGTATTCGACGTAGCTTTCGATGATGTCTTTGGTGAAAACACCACCTTCAAGCAGGAAGTCATGGTCTTTTTCAAGCTCCCAGAGTACTTCTTTCAGGCTACCCGGAACCATGGCGGTTTTTACGTGACCTTCGTACAGATCCACATCTACCGGATCACCCGGATCAATTTGATTCTTAATACCGTCAAGCCCTGCCATCAACAGTGCGGGGAAGGCATAATACGGGTTTGCGGAAGGATCAGGGAAACGGGTTTCGATACGTTTCGCCTTCGGGCTGTTGAGATAGGTCGGGATACGGATCGCCGCAGAACGGTTACGGTTAGAATATACAAGGTTAACCGGTGCTTCGTAACCGGGTACAAGGCGACGGTAACTGTTGGTAATGGGGTTGGTGAATGCCAGAATTGCCGGCGCGTGCTTCAGGATACCACCGATATACCAGAGCGATAATTGGCTTAGGTTGGCGTAGCCATCACCATACATCAATGTATTGCCGTCTTTCCAGAGGCTTTGATGAACGTGCATACCGGAACCGTTGTCTTCAAACAATGGCTTGGGCATAAAAGTTGCTGCCATGCCATATTTATTCGCAACCATCTTGACAATGTATTTGTAAAGCAGAAGATTGTCTGCCATCTTTTGCATCGGCATGAAGCGCATATCAATTTCTGCCTGTCCACCACCACCGACTTCGTGATGATGTACTTCGACATCGATACCACAATTCACCATAATATCGACCATCTCGGCACGGATGTCCTGCGTCTTGTCGTTCGGCGGAAGCGGGAAATAGCCTTCCTTGATACGGTTTAGATATGCCATTGAAGGATCGTTAGACCCGGTGTTCCAGAAACCTTCGTTAGAATCTACGCGGTACATGCTGACGTTGGAGCCAATTTCGTACTGTACGTTACTGAAGAGGAAGAATTCCGCTTCAGGACCGAAGTAGGCAGTATCAGCGATGCCGGTGCTCTTGAGATACGCATCTGCACGTTGGAGCACGCCACGCGGGTCACGTCCGTAAGGTTCACGGGTGATTGGATCATACACATCGCAGGAGAAAGCGAGTGTCTTCATCTTAAAGAAGGGGTCAATAAACGCAGTGCTAAGATCTGCCATCAAAATCAAGTCGGATTCGTTAATCGCCTGAAAGCCGCGCACGCTCGACCCATCAAAGCCGAAGCCATCTTCAAATGCGCCTACATCAACGGCGCTGATAGGCATACTGAAGTGATGAACAACGCCTTTCAAGTCGATAAAGCGGATATCCACTTCAGCAACATCATTTTCTTTTGCCCATGCGAGTAGTGCGTCCGCTGATTCTTTAGCACTATCTGGCAACATATATCGTCCCATAGGTCACATCCTTTGTTGAATATCACTATATATAAACGCATGGTGCGATTATATGGATAATTGAACTAAACATAATGGGTCAATATTAGCTAATTTACTGCGCCATTTATTGTGTATAATAACTAAATTTGAAACCATTTAGCCCGATTTACCGTCATATTGTACAAAAGGTATGCTAGTTATCGGAAAAGGAGAATAACTGCACAATCAAGATTTTGGTAACGTTTGCTCTTAGCGTAAAATCGCGTAACATATTAAACTATACTCACTCGTCCTTGTTGCACACATATAAAGGAGCATCTATGCGCCGCAGTATAATTCTTATTTTGAGTGCGTTGGCGCTGACATTGGTTTTCGGTGTCAACTTCGTCAGCGCGCAGGGAGACCAGCAAGTCGTCCATGTGGTTAGCCCTGGTGAAAATCTTTTCCGTATTTCGCTACGCTATGGCGTGCCACTGGCGGAAATCGCCCGTATCAACAATATTTCCAACGTGAACCTCATTTACGCCGGTCAGCGACTGGTCATTTCTGGTGCGGGACCTGCCCCGGTAACCCCAACTCCGCCGCCGGGTGATGGTGATGGCGGAACAACCACAACCTACACGGTTGTACGTGGAGACACGCTCGGCTCGATTGCACGCCGCTTTGGTACGACTGTGCAGGCGATTGCAACAGCCAACGGTATCGTTAATGTCAACTTGATCTTCCCCGGACAGGTATTGACCATTCCGGCGGGTGGCAGTGTCCCAACTCCGCCTGTAGCAACACCCCCTCCGGGTGGCAATCCAAATCCGAACCCATTGCCGAACACCGGCTTTGAGCTTGGTGGGCATGTTGATAGCTTCGCCTATCCTGACCAGATGCGTGGCGCGGGTATGACCTGGGTAAAACGACAGATTCGCTACAATCAGGGTGATCCTGCCAGCATTGCACAGGGTGCGATCAATCAAGCGAACGCCAATGGCTTTAACATTTTGCTGGGCGTTGTTGGTAATCCGGCACAATTGGCGGCAGGCGGACAAAGCTACATTCAAGATTTCGCAAACTTCCTCGCAGGAGTAGCGGCGCTTGGTCCTGACGGCATTGAAGTCTGGAACGAACCGAACATTGACCGTGAATGGCCCACCGGACAAATCAGTGGTGGTAACTATACCAACCTGCTCCGCGCGGCATATCAGGCAGTTAAGGGTGTGAACCAGAACATCCTCGTGGTCAGTGGTGCACCTGCTCCGACAGGCGCGGAATCTGCTTTCCCCGGCGCAGTTGTCAATGATGATAACTTCCTGCGTCAGATGGCGGGTGCAGGCGCGGCGAGCTTCATGGATTGCCTCGGCATTCACTACAACGAAGGTATCCTCCCGCCGACTGCGACCAGTGGCGACCCGCGTGGTAACAGTGGTTTCTATAGCCGTTACTATCCAGCAATGGTCAGCTTGTATTCCAGCATCTTCCCGAACACACCGTTATGCTTTACCGAGTTAGGTTATCTGACTGGTGAAGGTTATGGTCCACTTCCGGGGAACTTCAACTGGGCGGCGAACACTACCGCACAGGAACAGGCGGAATGGCTTGCACAAGCGGCAACCCTTTCACGCAATAATAGCCGTATTCGTATGATGATCGTCTGGAACGTGGACTTCACCAATTACGGTGCTGATCCGGCGGCAGGCTATGCGATCATCCGTCCTGATGGCAGTTGCCGTGCCTGTGTGACGCTCGGCGCGGCAATGCAATAAGATTATGACCTCACCCCTATATCCTCTCTCCAAAAATTGGAGAGGGGACGGTCAGGTCAAAAAGACCTGATCGTCTATTAGGGTATGTTTCCGATAAAAAAAAAGAGGGATGGGCGTTATAGCAACGAACCACCCCTCTTTTTTTTGTTCTATGTCAAAGGACGACCTGACAGGTCTCCCCTACGCGAAATGCTGATTATTTGCCCGTTTTTTCTGGCAATTGACGGCGTTTTTGCATGGTCGCCAGCTCAGCTTCAAGTTCTGCTTGCCGTTTGGCGCTAGCAAGGCGGGCTTCTTTCATGGTTTCCTGATAGCCAGTTTTAAGGCGACGGATAATCTCTTCACCGGAGATAGGGACGAGCAACATCACGACGAGCGCCCCAACTGTACCCCCAATTGTCAGACCGATCACCCAACTTATGACTTTATTCATCCAAAACCTCCTGTAAAATCCATCGAAGTATAGCATATTGGGTTAAAATTGGCGCAGTCTTTTATAAAAAGGAGCAAATCATGAGCAAACAAGCAGTAAAAACAGAGAACGCACCCGGCGCAGTCGGTCCCTATTCACAGGCAATCATCGCAAATGGCTTCGTCTTTACGGCGGGGCAATTGGGGATTATCGCCGGAACAAAAGCACCCGTAGAAGGGGGTGTACAGGCTCAAACCCGTCAGGCATTGGAGAATATCAAGACTGTGCTGGAAGCGGCGGGAACTTCAATGGATAATATCGTGAAAACGACGGTCTTCTTGCACGATATGAATGACTTCGCGGCGATGAACGAAGTCTATACCACATTTTTTAACGCCCCCCTACCCGCACGTTCTGCGGTACAGGTCGCCCGTTTGCCGTTGGATGGTCTGGTCGAAATTGAGACGGTGGCGATTCTGCCGTAAGTGCAATGAGCAAAAGCGTAACCAATTATGTAGGGAGCGATATGTTAGGTCGCCCTTTTTTGTAAAATAGCTACCAATTACAAAAAACGGTTTATAAAAACAGGACGGCGAGATTGATTATTTCGCCGTCCTGTTGATTCAGAGGCACTACGTTGTAGAAATTACGACAATTCCATTGCTTTCTCGTCAATCACATTTTTGATGTGAGCGGCGAAGGCATCCACTGACATTGCGCCGAGGTCTTCATCTGTACGCAGGCGCACACTGACCGTTTCCGCTTCGATGTCACGGTCTCCGACGATCAGCATATAGGGAATGTGACTGGCGCGGGCGTTGCGAATTTTACCGCCCATACGCGCCTTACCCATATCGACCTCGATGCGAATGCCCATATCCTTGAGTTTCGCGGCGACCTGATAGGCATATTCGACGTGACTATCCGTGACCGGAATGACAATTGCCTGCACGGGTGATAACCAGACGGGGAAAGCCCCGCCGAAATGTTCGATCAGGATGCCGATGAAACGCTCCATACTACCGAAAGGTGCGCGGTGGATCATCACCGGACGATGGCGTTCGTTATCATCGCCGACGTATTCCAGATCAAAGCGTTCCGGCAGATTGTAATCAACCTGCACCGTACCGAGTTGCCATTCTCGCTTGAGCACGTCGCGGAAGATAAAGTCCAGCTTCGGACCGTAGAATGCCGCTTCGCCCTCTTCTACGAAGTAATTCATGCCGATTTCATCACAGGCTTGGAGGATGGCTTTGCTGGCTTTATCCCACAGATCATCCCCGCCCACATACTTATCACTTTTTGGATCCCGCAGACCGACACGCGCACGGAAATCCGTTAAGCCCAGTGTGTTGAACACAAATTGGATGAGCTTGACAACCTTGATGAATTCTTCCAGCAATTGATCCGGCGTGACGAAAAGATGCGCGTCATCGACTGTAAAGCCACGCACCCGCGTTAAGCCATGCAATTCACCAGATTGTTCATAGCGATACACTGTACCGAATTCCGCCAAACGCACGGGCAAATCCCGATACGAGCGCATCTCGCTTTTGTAGATGATGCAATGATGCGGGCAATTCATCGGCTTGAGCAAGAATTCTTCTTCGTCAACCTGAATAGGCGTGTATTGACTATCGCTATAATACGGATAGTGACCGGATGTTTTGTAGAGGTTCAGATTGCCAATATGTGGCGTGATGACGGGATCATAACCGCTATCAATCTGTGCCTGACGCAACCAGCGTTCCAGCGTATCCCGCAAAACCGCGCCTTTGGGCTTCCACAGGGGCAAGCCCTTGCCTACAAGTGGATCAATCACGAATAAGCCGAGTTTTTCCCCGACAATACGATGATCGCGCTTTCTGGCTTCTTCCAGATTATGCAGATATTCGTTGAGTTCTTCCGGCGTTTCCCACACTGTGCCGTAGATGCGCGTCAATTGCTGGCGCTTCTCGTCACCGCGCCAATAGGCACCCGCGACGGGCTTAAACGTAATGCTGAAGGCTTTCGGGCTGATTTCTTTTGTGCTGACGACATGCGGACCGCGACACAAATCCGTGAATTTATCCTGCGTATATATCGAGAGCGTCTCGGCAGGTTTGGCGATTTCGTTTCCGTTTTCGTCCACGCGCCCATTGACCAGATCATCAATCAATTCCAGCTTATAAGGCTGATCTTTAAAGATGGAACGGGCTTCGTCTGCGTCCACTTCACGGCGTTCAAATTTATGATTGCCGCCGATGATCTTCTTCATACGCTTCTCGATGTCTTTAAGGTCTTGCTCTGACAGGGATTCCGGCAGTTCAAAGTCATAATAAAAGCCATCTTCAATCGGTGGACCGATGGCGATTTTGGCATCCGGGAAGCGTTCAAGCATCGCCTGCGCCATGATGTGGGCGACAGAATGGCGGATGCGATAGAGTTGACTGTCTTCGTAACGTTCTGCTGACATGATTTCTCCTGTATCTTGGCACTAGAGTCTGTTCGTCAAGTTAATGTGTGTGATAGATAAACAACTTGAATTCTGTTTAAGGCAGATGTTCGTGAAAATAGCTTTTAGCCGTTAGCTTTGGCTTTTAGTTTGAAAATCACCGCTTTTTACTAAAAGCTAAGAGCCAAGAGCTTCCAACATTCACGTCCGTTACCCACGAAATGATCTTTACCCGTGATCGTTGGCTTATCCAGAATTGATGTTAAATATACCCGCCTTTGATGATAACCGTTTATGAGTCCGGCAACGGGTATACCTGAGTTAAACGCAAAATGCAAGGTACGCCAAAGCAAACTCAGTACACTGTGTGTACTGGTCATGCCCTCGCGTCCTTGCTATTCGCTAACCGTATAGGGTTGGTTGTTCGATTTGGTTTGGTTAAGACCTATTCTTCGACCACGAGGACATCCGAAAGGACAACAGCCGCCACTTCCTGTGTTGCACGGCGACCATTGCCGTTGGTAGTGGTGGTAGTGGTGTCGGATTCGTCTTCAGTCACCTGTGTGAAGACGCTCGTAAAAGTACCCATCGCAATGAGGTTGTCGATGGTATCTTCGATATTTTCGCGTGCGAGATCAGCAACCACAATATGCGGTGTATCCAGCGCGGCAAATAATGACGGCGCACTATCGGCGACTTGCTTACAAAATTCGCGTGTAAGTTCCATCTGGCGCTCAAGGTAAGGCAACGTCACAAATACAGCCGTATACATCACGCCGTCTTCCATCTCGACGATGACATCCCGTGCGTGGCTATCATCCGCATGAAGCTCAATCCAAACATGGTTGGGCATACGAAGATCGCTCATTACTTCATTTTCCGTCATTTTATGAACCTCAATTTATGCCTCGGTGTAAACGGTTTTAACAATTTACAGCGGACAATCCGATACATTACTAACCATGAGCATACGGCAAAATCAGATGCTTTGTCAAGTTAGCTGTAACAATCGGAATGCGGTCAAAAAACGACTGTTTTCGTGCACTTTTGCGCTTGATTTAGATGCCATTTGCTTAAACGACAGCCGTGTTCATTCCCGTCAACGTCTCGCTGATTTCCCATAATTTACGAGATTCATAGGGATCAATCGCATACATGGGCGACGTTGGGCGACATTTGACGAAATATTTTCCGGTAACGCCAGCAACATCCTCGGCGGTTGCCAGATAGATGCTGGTCTTTGCGCCCTCATCAGGTGACATGCCATGCGGATATAGATTAGTGTGGACTACTCCCGGATGCAAGGCATTGACCGTGATTGGCTTGCCCTGTAGACGTTTCGCCAATTCAACCGTGAACAGCACATTGGCAAATTTGGTCTGTGCGTAGACCTCCCAACCGCGATATCGCTCCTTATTTTGCAGATCATCAAAATTGAGGCGGGTCTGCATCTGTGAGGCGACATTGATGATGCGGGCAGATGGGCTGTTCTCTAACACACCGAGCAAGCGAGTCGTCAGCAAAAAATAGGCAAGGTGATTGACCGCGAAGGTCATCTCTATGCCCTCGGATGTTTCTTCGCGTTGTGGACGCATCACGCCTGCATTATTGATGAGCACGTCAAGATGCGTGTTATTCTGGCGGAAATCATCCGATAATTCGTGAATTTCTGCCTGAATCGAAAGATCAGCAATCATACAAGATACGTCAGAATTGCCGGTTTCGTCTTTGATTTGCTCCACTGCGAGCGCCGTTTTCGCAGGGTTGCGCCCGACGACGATCACTTTTGCGCCACGTTCAGCGAGGGCTTCCGCAGTTGCCAGTCCGATTCCAGAAGTTGCGCCTGTGACCATGCAGGTTTTACCGTGCATGGAGGTTTGTATGTTCATACTGAAAGTTTCCAATTTCTAACAATACAATCCCTTTTATCGTACACCCGCACTAAAAATAAAAATCCCCCATTGATTAGGGGGATGAGTGGATCTTAATTGAGACTGATTAGCCGTTACTTCCGGCGGGTGCGGGCGCGGAGGCTGGTCAGCGAATAGAGGAAGGGGATGCCACCGATCACGACACATGCCAGCACGCCAGTCAGTAATTTTTCGCTGTCCCATCCAGTCAGCAGGACACTACGCATAGCTTCCAGAATATAGGTGATGGGGTTCAACTGGGCGGCAGTTTTAAGCCATCCACCGAGCAAGTCTACTGGCACAAAGGTAGCCGTTAGAAAGGTGAGTGGGAAGAAAATGAAGCCCGCTCCCTGTGTCGCCGCCGCACTATTGGTACGGAGCGCCACACCAACGGAAAAACCAGCAAAGCCAGTACCCAGGATGACGGAAAAAGCTATGACGACAAGATAGCCACCGACACCGGTTGCAGAATCCAAGCCCATGAGCAAGCCCACGCCGAGAATGATCAGCGTTTGGAGCAGAAGCACCATCGCACCGGCAATAATTTGACCAAGCAAGAGTGCACTCCGGCTGATGGGGGTGAGTAGAAGTTTATCAAAATAGCCGTTCTCGATGTCGCGGACGAGGTTCTGCCCTGCCACGCCTGCTCCACTGAGGGACGCGCTAATGATGGACAGCGGCAAGATAAAGGCAAGATAGCCCCCACTGCTCAGACCGGGGATGCTATCCGCGGCATTGCCAAGCGTGGCTTCGTAGATGAATAGGAAGAAACCGCTGATGAACAGAGATGGCAGAACGGCGGCAGGTGTACGCGCAAGGGTGACGATACTGCGCCATGACATCATGGATACTTGTGCCAAAAACGGCATGGTTTTCTGTTGATTGCCCTGCGCGGACAATGTTGATGTTGTGTCTTTTGTTAGGGTTGTCATCGCTAATTTAACTCCTCAATTTCACAAATTTACTGGACGGTTTTACGGTAGAGATGGGTTACGCGAGTTCGGCTTCAGTTTTGGTCTCTTCTTCAAAACGTTCGCCGGTGACCTGTAAGAACACATCATCAAGCGTTGGTTGTGTCAACGTCAGGGAAACGGGTTGAATATTTGACTCGCTAAGTATGTTGACCACTGCCGGAATGCGAGTGGCGGCATCTTTGAGATACAGGCGGAGGGTTTTGCGGTCAAGCTGGGTGCGCTCCACCATATCGGATAATTTGCTCTGGGCGCTTTCTGCTGTTTCAACGTCACTAAAGATGACATTGATGGATTCTGAACCCAACCCTGATTTGAGTTCTGCAGGTTGTCCTTCTGCCTCGATCTTGCCTTTGACGATAATGGCAATACGATCTGCGAGTTCGTCCGCTTCTTCAAGGTATTGGGTCGTAAGGAAGATGGTCATGCCCTGTTCTTTGTTCAGGCGGCGGACTTCCGTCCAGACATCACGGCGACTGGCGGGATCTAAGCCCGTGGTCGGTTCGTCGAGAAATAAGATGGACGGCTCGTGAATTAACGCCATGGCAAGGTCAAGGCGGCGACGCATACCACCGCTGTATTTGCCAACGGGACGGTCTGTCACATCGGCAAGCTTGACGATTTCCAGCAATTCTTTGGCGCGAGATTGTGAATCACGGCGGCTGAGACCAAATAACTGCCCCTGAATCGTGAGGAGTTCCATAGATTTCATGAGCGGGTCAAGCCCGATATCCTGCAACGCGACCCCGGCGACGCGACGCACATCAGCCGCCTGAGAGACAACATCAAAGCCGCCAACTGTCGCTCGCCCTTCTGTGGGTAAGCCCAATGTGGTGAGCATTAAGATGGCTGTGCTCTTACCTGCGCCGTTAGGACCGAGAAACCCGAAGATTTCACCATCGTCAACTTTAAAAGACACGCCATCAACAGCGGCGAAATCCCCATATCTTTTGACTAAATTTTCTGCGACGATCTCACGATTTGCCATTTCACACTCCTCATTTTCATCTTCGATTTTCAATTTCGGCGTATCTACCAAAAATTAGGTAGGCAATAATCCAAAAAAATTTATTGCTTCGTATAAGTTATATAGTGGTGCAAAGTATAGAACATTTTTTCTAAAAAATCAATACGGGAAAGTAGATTATCGCTTCACTAAGCCCATCAAAAGCACCTCAATCATTTCATCTGCACGGCGTACAGCAAGGTCGTAATCTGTTGGTTCAGGAATTTGCCCGATGCTCGTGATGATGGATAAGAATGACCCGGCGATTAAGGTGATATGTGGTAGCCAAATTTCACCGCGTTCTTGCGCCGCTTTGAACACGTTCTCAAATGGCATGAGCATGGATTGATAGCCGATTTCCATCAAGTAGTGAGCGTGTTCTTCACTGATAGAGGGCATATCGGAACTGAACATACGCCCGAAATCCAGCGGTGTTTGGCTCAGTAACCAGCGTGCCATGACGCTCAACTGTGCTTTTAAGTCGTCTCCGGCTTCGGCGGCGGCGGATTCTAAAGCTTTGCGATGGGTATGAAAGCCACGCTCGGTTACTTCAACGAAAAGCTGTTCCTTGCCACTGACGTGATAATAGAGAGAGGCTTGCTTGATGCCCAACTCATCAGCTATATCGCGCAAACGCACAGCTTTGTAGCCTTTTTCTGTAAATAGCCTTCCAGCGACGTTTAGTACACGTTCGCGTGCGTCACTTTCGTTGAATTCTTCGACCATAGAATAACCTACCTAACTTTCAGTAGGTAGAATATCACTGACTATTTTTTAAGTCAATAGGTTACTCACGGTCTGCTTATCAAAAACTATTTTTTTACTAAAATTCAAGTTCGTGTGTAAAATTGAACGTGATATAATTATCGTGTCCATTAAGAATAGGATTAAAGGTTATGTCCAGAGAAGTGCAAACTTCATTGCAGGACTTACACGAAGAACTCGGCAAAGTTGAACATGAAGAGTCACAAACTATACGTAAGCAAATAGCGTCATTTATCCAGCAATTGGGCGATGAGGGCGAAGATTTAGGGGACGATTTACTGGCACGTTTAATTGAAGCGCAGACCACATTTCAAGATAACTACCCGAATATCGCCGCCGCAATGAGCCGTGCAATCAACATCATGAGCAATGCCGGCGTGTAACGGATGTCAGTCGCTTAGAATAACGGAATATCGATGGTGCGATTAGCGATAAAATCGCACCTTTGTAACAGACTCTCGGAACACCCGATACTCTGATGAACGCAGTTGTTCATCAAGCTTTACCTCACTTTCTGATTTCTTCGCATCCGATCCCTAACATAAATGAGATTCAAGACCATTAACAAAGGCGAATACTATGTGATTGTATTTGTTTGCCCAAAGCATAATTAGGCAGGCAATTTGAATAAAGTTGCGTTTATCTACAGCATTCAAGTGTATACTCTGGCACGCGAGAAATTAGGGCGCATACTCATACCGGAGACAGTTTCAAATTGTGCGTTCGCTGGTGCTAAGAAAAATAGACTTCATGATGTACGGCTGGAACTTCCCTCTACGCGATCACGCTCAATACAAGCGGGATACAAAAACCATAGGAAATTAACTTTATGATATTTGACACCTTAACGAAAGCTGGCTTATATAGCGCAATCCACCCGATGATTGCCAAAGGCATCGCCTATCTGAAAAGTGATGAATGGAAAGACAAAGCAACCGGCATCTATGAGTTAGAAAAAGATATGCTTTACTTGCACGTACAAGAATTAGAAACGATGGCGGAGACTACGGCTAAGTGGGAAGCGCATCGCATTTATACCGATATTCAATATGTGGTTTCTGGTGTGGAACGCATAGGCTACGGCAAACAAGATCAATTCACCGCAATCACCGAATACAATGCGCAAAATGATTTCTTTCATCTTGAGGGCACAGGGGACTTTATTACCGTGCATGAAGGCATGTTTACCATATTCTTCCCCCATGATATTCACAAAACGCGGGTAGCAATTGGTCAGCCTACGACGATAAAGAAGGTTGTTTTAAAAGTCCTCGTAGACTAAGTGACAGGAAATAAGCTCATGAAAACCATTCGTTGGGGAATCATCGGAGTCGGGGATGTCACGGAAGTTAAGAGTGGCCCCGCCTTCTATAAAGCGCCGAATTCTGAGCTGGTTGCAGTCATGCGTCGATCCGGTGAAAAAGCAAAGGATTATGCTGAACGCCATAACGTCCCGAAATGGTACGATGATGGAGACGCGCTTATCAATGATCCGGATGTTGATGTTGTGTATATCGCCACACCCCAATATGCCCACAAAGACTACACGCTCAAAGTCGCCGCCGCAGGAAAACCTGTTTATTGCGAAAAGCCGATGGCGCTGTCTCATGCTGAATGTCAGGAAATGATTGATGCCTGCGCTAATGCAAACGTCCCGCTGTGGATCGCTTACTATCGCCGTGCAATGCCCCGTTTTTTGAAAATCAAGGAACTCATCAATACTGCCATCGGTGACGTGCGTACTGTTTCCATACAATTATCCAACTCGACACCCATACAGGAACATACACCAACGGAAAATCTACCGTGGCGTTATCATCCGGAACTATCAGGAGGTGGTCTATTTGTCGACGTAGGAAGCCATCAAATCGACCTACTGAATTACTACTTTGGCAATATAACGGAAGTTAAAGGCTATGCCACCAACCGCGCTGGCTTGTATCCGGTGGCGGATACAGCAGTCGCCTCATTCAAATTTGAGTCCGGCATTATCGGGTCTGGCGTGTGGAATTTTGCCGCCGGAACGACTGTTGATGAAACGACGATTGTCGGCTCTAAAGGGGCGCTGAAGTTTGCTGTGTTCGAACCTACGCCGTTTACATTAACCACTGACGCAGGCGTACAAACGTTTGATCTTGCCTATCCAGAACACGTGCATCAGCCCCTTGTCGAAACAATTATCGCCGAATTATTAGGTACGGGGACGTGTCCGAGTACGGGTGAATCCGCCCGACATACAAACTGGTTTATAGATGAGGTGTTAAAGACCTATCATCGGTGAACAGCCTAATTGTGCTAATCGCGGTGCATTGATTCCATAGGACCAATGGGTCGTCAAGCCATGCTATACTCTTTCAAAACCGTAATCTGGAAAAAGGAAATTAAGGTGAGCGACGACTCATTACTACAATGGCGGGACGAATTCCCTATTCTTGAAAAATGCACCTATTTGATTAGCAACAGTCTCGGTGCGATGCCTCGCGGTGTTTATGATAGCCTCGCTCACTACGCGGATATGTGGGCGGAGCATGGGGTGTCTGCATGGGGCGTGGAGTGGTTTGAACTCAATGGCAAGGTGGGCAACAAGATCGCGCCATTGATGGGTGCGCCAGAAAATAGCGTACTCGTGCATCAGAATGCGAGCATTGCCAACAGTATCCTCTTTGGTGCGCTGGATTTTAGCGATACTAAACGCAACAAAGTCGTCATCACGGATATGGACTTTCCATCGGATATTTATGTGCTCCGTCGCTGGTTGCCAGAGCATATGCAGATTGAGATGGTCAAAACCGACGACGGCATCAGCATCGACACAGACAAAATCTTAGATGCCATTGACGAAACCACCCGCCTAGTGAGTATTTCGCATGTGTTGTTTCGTAGCGCGTATATTATGCCCGCCAAAGAAATCATCGAAAAAGCGCACCGCGTCGGCGCGCAGGTGGTGATGAACGGGTATCACAGCGTCGGCATCATTCCGGTCGATGTGACCGCGCTCAATATTGATTTTTATATCGGTGGTGTGCTGAAATGGATGTGTGGCGGCACCGGTGGGGTATTTATGTATGTCCGCCCTGACCTGCTGACGACGCTTAATCCCAAAGTCACCGGATGGTTCGCGCATAAAAAACCGTTTGAGTTCGACGTAGACCATCTGGAGTTACGTGAAGACAGTTATCGCCTGATGAACGGCACACCGGGCATCGCCACATTGCAAGCCATCCAACCCGGCATAGACATTATCACGCAGGTGGGCGTAGCGAATATCCGCGAAAAATCCATCCGGCAAACATCTCTGATTATTGATCTAGCCGATGAAAAAGGGTATCCGGTTGTTTCTCCTCGCGATAGCCGATTTAGAGCGGGCACGGTGACGCTCAACCCGCCGGAAAGTTACAACGTAACCCGCGAATTGTTAGCGCGAAAATTCAAAATTGACTATCGTGAAAATGCAGGCATTCGCATTGCACCGCATTTTTACAATACTGATGATGAAGTGCGGAGCGTCGTTGCGACGATTGGCGACATTCTCGACGATGGAAGCTGGAAGCAACACGCAGAGTCACGCGAATTTATGACGTAGGATCAAATTCGTAACACATTCGCAACAATTGTGACTATACTTCAACATATAGATTGTTATTCAGGACGATTTTATGCGACGGGTATTTCAAGTCGGGTTCATATTTGCGCTGATGGTTTTGGGGTTAGCCGCCTGTGGAGGTGGCACACAACCAACGACCCCAACGACGACCAGCAATGATGACCAGAACGCGCCTGCGGAAGAATCAGATGCGGTGCGCCGTCCACAATTTTTGAATGCGTATGCTGATTGGTGACCTACCTGACGTGAAAATCAGCCTATCGTGAATAGGCTTTCAACGATGTTCGGCGAGCAGATTGATTTCGTCAACTTGAACATAGACGACCCCGGTACTCAGCGCACCCGCGACTATTATGGTTTTCGTGGGCGGACAGAATATGTGCTGGTGGATGAAAATGATGAGATTGTGCGGCGGTGGTTCGGTCCGTTGGATCAGCCAAGCATGATCGAGGCATTACAGGCATTCATAGACGAACGCGGATCATAGCGAAAATAATAAAACGGGCGCAAGCGATTATCTTGCACCCGTTTTTTGATTCATGTGGTGATTATGCGTTGAGGTTAGCGCCGTTGTCATCATCATCCATCACTTCGTCTTCATCTTCGTCGTGGAATGGCAATGAACTGCGATAAAATGCCAATGCCAGCCCGAAGTAACCGTCAGTTTCAACTTCTTCGTCCAGAAATTCGGATAGCAAGCCTAATAGACGCTCATGGAATTCCTGTGCGCGGGCTTCTGACATCCGCACCATGCCACGCCGTAGCAAAATCGAAGCGGGATCAGGCGAGGTTTTTTGCAGGTCGATCATCCCATCCTGCACACTATGGCGAATATCGCGCTGTGTGTTTTCCAGCACGGTCTGCATGACGACTTCCAAGCCCTTACTGGATTCATCGCCGGGATGCACCGTGAGCAAAGAGCGATCCACCGTGAACATACGTGCGGCGATTTGATAATATTTTTCCTCTACCGCGCCGGACAAATTGCGCGTTTCAACCACGCGGATGATGCCGTGCTTTTCCAGCATATTCATGTGATAGTACAGGCGCGTAAACGGCACGCCAAGTTCGTCGGCAATTTCATGCACAGTGCGCGGTTCATGGGCAATCGTGCGGACGATACGCGCACGCATGGGATCAAAATACACTTTAAGCGTTTCAAGATCGCTAATCAGGCGTTCGGCATCCGGCTGGAGTTTTTCCGTCGGTTCTATTGAAGTCATAGCTCACTTTCTTAATCTGAAACCAATCTCCTATACAGAGATTTGGATTTATACTCTTAGTGGGTAGTGACAATTAAATAATTATATCCCGTGTATTTTACACATTTTCACCACAATTGTTTAGGACTCTATGCAAAATCAATCGAACATCCTCAAATCAATTGTTATCGGGCTGTTTTCTGCGGCAATGGGTTATCTGTTTGTGGAGAACACGCGGCTGGTCGTTTTGATCGCCGGCATGTGGGCAATCTATGTGATTTTGACGCGAGGTAAGAATCTGCTTCCGCCCGCGCCACGACTTGACGATGAGACACTCACGGTTGATGAGGACGGATATGCGGATGTCGCCATGTCGATTGAAGAAGTCATGGCACATGGCACGACCCTAGCCATCATTCTGATGATCCTCCCGCTCATTCCGTATTTCTTGATTTACACTTCAGAACATTTTGTGGATACTACCTTCACAACGCTTAACCTCGCGCTGGCTGTTCCGGCGATTCTGGTGGCGATTATCGCCCATGAATTTGTCCATGCGATCACATGGGTGATTTTCGGCGGGTTTTCTTGGCGCTTTATGTCCTTCGGGATAGATCGCAAAACATTGAGTCCCTATGCTCATGCAGACGTACCGATGAAAGCCTTCGCTTATCGGATTGGCGCGGCGATGCCGGGACTCCTCACGGGAATTGTACCGGCAATCATTGCGCTGTTTATAGGTCATGGCGCGCTGATGCTGTTGAGTTCGTTCATGATTTCTGCCGCTGTGGGGGATGTGTATGTGCTGTGGATTATCAAGAACGTTCCGGCGGAGACGCTCGTGCGCGATCATCCGACCAAAGCGGGCTGTCTGGTCAAAATAGAACAGTAAAGGCGCGAAATCCACTGTTTTTCAGGTACAATGCGTTGAAATTGAATACACCTTTTATAAATCTCATGGAGATAGTGATGTTATTAGAAAATAAAGTGGCATTAATTACCGGTGCGGGATCGGGCATCGGACGGGCGAGCGCCCTGCTCCTCGCAAAAGAAGGTGCGAAGGTGGCGCTGTCTGATGTTAATTTAGAAGGCTGTGAAGAGACCGCACAGATGGTCGCTGATAGCGTCGGCGGGCAGGCGATTGCTGTGAAGTGTGATGTGCGCTTCGCCGGAGAAGTTGAAAATTTTGTCGCGGAAGCGGTCAAGGCGTTTGGCGGACTAGATGTGGCGCTAAATAACGCCGGAGTCGGTGGCGCGATGATGAATACGGATAAGCTGGACGAGGATACATGGGATTTCGTGCATGATGTGAACGTCAAGGGAGTGTGGCTGTGCACCAAATACGAACTGCCGGAAATGCTCAAGCGCGGCGGTGGGTCGATCATCAATGTTGCTTCCGTCGCCGGACTGATTGGCTTTCGGGGTAATGCTGTGTATTCAGCGAGTAAACATGCCGTGATTGGCTTCACGAAATCCGTCGCGCTGGAATATGCCCGTTTAGGGATTCGGGTGAATGCACTCTGCCCCGGCTTCACCGAAACGCCGATGGTCACCAATATGATTGACGAAGTCCCCCGCATGAAAGAAGGTACAGAGCGCGCCTCACCGATGCGTCGATTGGGACGGGTGGAAGAAATCGCGGATGGTGTTCTTTATCTTGCGTCAAATATGTCCAGCTTTATGAACGGACACGCGCTGACCATTGATGGCGGCACGGTGGCGATGTAATGTTGTATTTTTAGGCAGACTGTACATCAAAATTTGGCGTGACTTACAATAACGACATCATATTTTACACCGTACAATCAATGATGTTGCTGAATTCTAGGAGTTATCATGGGTACCTATTATATTGATGGTGAATTTGTCGCACCGGAAGACGCGAAAATTCCGGCAGATGATTTGTCGGTATTGCGTGGCTATGGAGCATTTGATTTTTTGCGGACATATAACGGCGTGCCGTTCGAGCTAGAAGCACATATTATCCGCCTGTTCAGGTCTGCCCAATTGCTTCTGCTGGATATGCCGTGGACTCCGCAGGAAATTACGGACATCGTAAACGAAACCCTGAGCAAAAATGACTTTACGGAATCGAATATACGCATTGTCGTCACGGGTGGCACATCTCCGAGCAGAATCACGCCTGCTGGTAAACCACGTTTGATCGTGATGGTTGATCCGGCGACAATCTTGCCTGATTCAGATTATGCCAATGGCGTAAAGCTGATCACCTTTAATCACAATCGCTATTTGCCCGGTGCGAAGAGCATCAATTATATTCCGGCGATTATCGCCTTAAAACACGCACACACCCAAAATGCAATTGATGCGTTATTTGCAGATGATAATGGCTATGTGCTGGAAGGCACGACCAATAACCTATTTATTGTTTCCGGCGGCAAGCTCATCACCACGCCGAATGATGGTATTTTGCCCGGAATCACACGTAATGTAGTCATGCAGATCGCGCGAGAAACCTATGAAATCGAGGAACGTCCAATCCTCGTTCAACAACTTTATAACGCGGATGAAGCCTTCTTGACCTCTAGCGTAAAAGAAGTGCTCCCCATCCGGCAAGTGGATGAGGCAATCATCGGCGGCGGTGCACCCGGCGAACACACAAAGCGAGTGATGGCAATGTTCGCTGAGTATGCAGGTGTACCTGCCCGCGAATTCGCATAGTTTAGGCTCATGGCTGATCTCGTCCGGCTCTCGAAATTTATGTCGCTCATGCTCCGGCACAAAGCGGCTGATTTTGGCTTGAGTTTGGACGAGAACGGTTTTACAGATATTGACACTGTGTGGGAGCAAATCACGCTGAAATACGGCACACAGTACACTCGGGCTGATCTTGATGCCCTGCTGAGCCAGACCGAAGCCGGAAAACAACGTTATGAGCGGGTCGGCACGCGCATCAGGGCATTATATGGGCATAGTGGGGTACGGGAAATTAAGTATGAAGCTGTGCAACCGCCAGAAATTCTGTATCATGGTACTACGCCGGAAGCTCTAAAATCCATCCGCGAAGAAGGTTTGACCGCACAGCAACGCCAATATGTGCATCTCTCCACACACACCGAACGGGCAGTCAATGTCGCCGGACGACACGGCAAAGCGATTATCCTCAACGTTCGAGCGAAAGACGCGCATGATGCCGGGCTGGAATTTTATCATCCAGAACCGCAACACTATCTGGTGAAAGCCGTGCCAATCGCGTTTATTGATTTTCCTGAATAACGAGTTTTTCTAACGCCTGGCGCATTTTTCCGGCGATGGGCGTAGGTTGGTTGTTCTGTGTGCGATCCACAAACACATGCACGAAATAGCCCACCGCGCAGGGTTCATCGTCGCCCTGTTTGAAGATGCCGACTTCATAACGACAACTCGAATTCCCCAATTTGCTCACCCGCAAGCCCGCTTCCAACACATCAGGGAATTGAATAGGCTTCAAAAATTGGCAGTGCGTTTCTACTGCAAAGCCCACGGTTTGACCGTCGGTATGATCCAACCCACCCTGTTTGATGAGATACTCATTGATGACCGTATCAAAATAGGCATAAAACACCACATTGTTGACGTGCTGATAGGTATCCATATCACGCCAACGGGTGGGAATGGTCAGGAAATGGGGATAATTCGCCCGTCGCTCGGTTTTTGGATTATCAGTCATCATTTGAGCCTGTTTGTGATAGGAACGAATTTTGAGACGCATCAAAAGCGGTTAGTCCGGTAATGTTTTCAATCGTGTCAGTTCTTCTTGCCATGCGACCACTTTAGCCTGTGCAGACTCTTTTTGCTGTGTTGATAATATTGTTGGAAAGGGTAAATGTTCGCCAGTATAGTGCTGATTCGCATGGATTTGCGCGGCAATTGTGGAAACACGATAGGCTTGCTGGTATGCCGGGTGCACATCTACCGCAATCACGGATTCTTTTAAGGGTAAGGCAATACGCGGCAGTTCTGATGCTATCGGAATGCCAATAAATCGCGGGGACTGTCCGGGTATATAAATCATAATGTGATAGGGAGACCCGTCATTTGATGCAACCACGCTTAACCGCTTAATCGAACGCGTAAAATCCATCTCGACAACGTTAATACCGCGTTCAATGATAAGTTGTTCACGTCGGTGCTGGTAATCACGCATGGAGTCCGGTTTGGTCTTGTTACCGGGGGAAACAATTTCAACCACAGTCACGACGCGTCCAGTAGCCGCTTCTTTGATGTGCAACCCATCTAACTGAAACTCACCCTCGACAACAATTCCAGCTTCGGCGAGCACTTCCTGCGCCGCAAGGGCATAATCCCATCTGGTTTGTGCAAAAGGAGAATCCATCGTGCGTTGAACATAAATATCCGGTTCGCGTCCATCAGCAATCTGCAAGCTGGCTTCTCTGCCTGCAATATAGCCGAGATGAAGTAGGCGCGGTTGAAGTTGCTCTAATAATTGATGGATCAGCCCACTATGAATCTGGTGAAAATAATAGCCAACCTCTGCCCACAGATCAATCCGCGATGGGAAAGGACCTTCCACCAATAATTTTACATAACGCTCCGGGTAACTCACCATAATCTCTGATTCTATAGACTACATCAGTCTTTATTATACGCGAAATTATCTACGTATCTTTCAATTGGTCGAAAATACTCTCCGCAACTTCCAGGAGTTCGTTACGGCGTTCCGGCGGGATTTCCTGACTTTGCAGGTAGCGTTCCAACAACTGATCGGGAGTCATGCCTTCTGGACTGCCACCCAGTCGTGCACGGGCGGGTTGCTCCACTTCTTTGCGAATGCCCGCAATATGAAACGCACCGGAACGTTTTAGAGCATCACGGATGGCGTTTTCGTTAAAGCGGGTTTCACTCGTTTGGGAAAATTGCAGAATAAAACGGACTACAGCGTTATCCAAATTATGCTTTTCGATTAATTGCAGAACTGTGCGCGTGGGTTGCTCATCGTCGCGTAAATCTGCCCGCAAGGTAACGAACGGGCGCACCTTTTCGAGCCGAATAAAGTCCCATGTGGTGGCATCACGGGCAAGTTCTACCCAACAGAAGCCTTTCGGGTCGCCCTCTTCGCCGAAGTCGATACGTTCGATGCTTCCGCTGTAGACGATGGCTGGCACATCTTCGCGTCCGGCGGTCAGGTTTTGATGTTTGTGAATATGACCCAGCGCCACATAATCCCATCGTGAATCCGCTAATGAATCTCGCGGTACGCTAACATCACGCCCCAGCATGATACTGCGCTCACTGCCCACCAACGCCCCGCCAACGGTGAAATGTCCGGTCAACAGGCGTGGCATGTCGCCCTGCGCGTCTGCTTGCTCCGCCATTTCTTCGAGGATGTGGACGAGTTGTTCCTGTAAGCGGGCATCCGTCTCCGCGATGGTTAAGCCGTTCGTTTTGGTATTTTCGAGGATGCGCGCCCGCAAAGGATACGGTGCCGTACCGACCAGCACATCACCGCGTTTGGTGTTGATGACAAATGTTTCATATTCAGATGCGACACGCACATTATGCACGTCGAGTGTGGCGAAAATCTCTACGCTAGAGGCTTTCATCTGCGTTAACGGCAGATCATGATTACCGATCAACAGCACAACCGGCGCGATTTCTGCAAGATCACGAATACGATAGGCAAATTCACGCTGAAAGGTCGGGCTTGGAGCGCGGGTTTTGAAGGCATCTCCGGCGAAAACAATCAGGTCTGCGTCCTGTTCCTTCGCATAATTGCAAATATCATCCATGCGGTGCAAAAAATCGACCACACGAGAGCTTAAGCCACTGGTAGGGTCGGTCTTGCCGTAATTCTCCATGCCAATATGCGTATCGGCAAAATGCAGTACACGAATCGGGTCGGTCATGGGTGCTGTTTCCTAAGGCATGATTAACATGGACAGTGTATCATATTCGCATGGGATATGGCGAAGTCATTTGATGCTTAAAGTAACTGAAAAAACACCTACCAAATTGGTGCTCAAGGATCAGCATAAAACCATTGCTGTGATGACAGCATTCTTTACCGTTGTGAGCTTTTTTGCTGTTGTGCTCAATATTGGTCAAGGACTTGATACGTTTATCCTGCGCTTTAGAAATGGTGAGCAAATCCACGCATTGCAGATCACCGCCTTTGTGATTTTCGTGTGTTTCGGGGTGGCGTTCACGCTTGTGCTGGCAATAGTGACGTTACATTTTGGGCGCGGAGTGACGTTTATTCTCGATAAGACGGAAGAGGTGATGAAACTCCAACGGATGGGTTTGTTCCGTATGAATTACATCACCCATTCAATTTACGGCATTTCGCACTTGCATATTGAAGAAAATAGCGATGTTCGCGCCTATGGGTTATGGCTCGTCCTGCGCTCCGGCGAACGTATCGCGCTTGGCACACTCTCCGCGCTTGATGAAGACGAGATTGATACCCTCCGCAAGCACGTTCACGGCTTTTTGCGGGCGTAAAGACTCCTAGCTTATTCCCATCCCGTTCGTTGAGCGATCCATTGGCGCGATACTTCGCCCTGTGCCGCTTGAAATTCACGCAATGTCGGTAATCCCGGTGGCGGTGGGAGCATACCATTGAAGGTCAGCATCCCTGTCATCGACACAATCGCCGCTGTGAGCGCATCGGGGTCTGCTCGCTGGCAGGCTGGATTGAGTTGCAGAAGGTCTTCCGGTAGCAAACCGCCCTGCATTGCCACACTGGGCGCAAATAAGATGACATCGAGCCATTCCGCACCGATTGACGCATGGGGCCAATCAACAAACCAGACGACATCCTCTGTCATGACAATGTTATCGGCGCGTACATCAAAATGAACCAGAGTGTTACCCGCGACTGCGTTGGGCGCGTTTTTCTCTAATTCGCAGAGCGCGTCGAAGTGACGTTTCGACCACTCATCGAGGCGGTCAAAGTATTTTGGATCGCCTGTTTTAATCTTTTGCCAGCCGTAAATGCGGGTTGTAAAGTAATCACTTGAGCTAGGAATTGAATCGGACGCGATGGGTGACGGTGTTAACGTGCTGGATAGTTGACTCATCGCCTGCATCACGCGCTGTAAATCATTTTCTTGCCACGGCGTTTGTGGATTACTGCCCTCGATATTGTCGAATAGCAGGACAACCCACCCTGTATCCTCGGCATCATCAAAAGACCACAGGAGTTTGGGGGCAAAAGCATTTTCGGGCAATTGGGCATTGATCCTAGCTTCCCGACGATGAAAACTGACCGCTGTCGGATTAAGTTCCGTGCCGATTGCCTTCAGGAAGACGCACTGATGATCTGCTGTATATATACGAGCGGCGACCCCCGGCGAGAAACCGCCGGATTGTGTTTCAGCATTCACAACCTGCGTGCCTAATTGCGCCTCGATCAGATCACGGATTTTCTGCGGGATGTCCGTCCAATTCTGGCGCATTCCCTGTGCGGCGGGTGGTGCCTTGCGCTCATCGTTCGTCATGATTAGTCCTCCGCGACTTGTGCTTCTTCTTCAAGCAAGGTCTGGACGGCTTCCACCACCTCATCATGAATCTGCCCGTTGGTGGCGATGACACCCTCATTGTGCAGGACTTTACCCCGTGAGTAATCTAGCGGTTCGCCACTTAACCCGCTGACCGTTCCGCCTGCATTGGTGACCATGAGCGCACCGGGCAGATGATCCCAGACCATGTGAGGACGGGTGCTTTTCAATCGGGATAGGCGCAAATATAATTCGGCATCTCCGGCGGCAACACGGCAATATTTTTCCATGCTATCCGCCTGTTTAACATATTCTTCTGGAAATCCGCACAATTCACGCACGCGGGCGAGGCGTTGATGCCCGACATGCCCTTTTTCTACGCTTTCTAGCGCACGGATCAAGGGCACATCCGAGGTCTGTGTGACGCTGATTTCTTGTAATGCTCCGCCACCTAGAAAGCGCATGTAGGCTTTGCCGTCAACCGCGTGGAACATCACCCCTGCACTGTCTGGATAGGCGGGTGCGCCGACCACGGCGGCTGTGGGCTGGCTATCTTGCAGGAAGCCCACCCCGATCACGTAATGGCGGAGCGCGATAAAGCCTTTTGTGCCATCCACGGGATCAACTAACCATGTACGCGGCTGAGTGACCGAGTCCGCATCGGCTCTTTTGCCATGATCGAGCCAGAGAATCAGGTCGTCGACGGTTACGGTTTCTCTGATAATCGCACTGACCAATTTGACGATCAGGTCTTGTTGTTCCGCGTCTACTAATTCCGCGAATTGCGTACCGGATTCTTCCGAGATGATCGAGTCATCGGGGAAGTGCAACATGATGGCACGGTTCACAATGGCTTGCGTGCCATAATCCGCGATGGTAACGGGTTCTCTACCGACTTTGTCGTTGCGGACGATATGGCTATTCTGAACTTCGCGGCATAATGCCACGCTCTGACGCACTGCCGCGATGATGGGTTGAAGATCCATACGTGCTCCGTTCTATTTTTGCTGATAACATCGCCTGACTCTAATCCTGATAGTCGGGTTTGTAAATGTTGATCGCTAACGATTACGGGACGTTTTACCGAATAGTCTCCGACTTTTGATGGAATTTTGGGAACTTCTGTAACTTTTCTGTGTCTAACGCGTATATAAGTATGTAAGGAAAAAGGGGATTGAAAACGATGTTCGGATTATTCAAACGAAACACAAAAGAACTCATGGCGGAAACCTCTGGTCGATCCGAATATCGCGCAGAGACCGCACCGGAAAACAATTATCTTGAGATCTATCAGGAAAAGAAATTGCGCGAGAATCGCCGTGAATTGCGTGAAAGTGTGCAACTCTTCCTGCATACGCATAACCTGTTCCCAAGCGCGATTGATGCGGATAAAGACTGGTCAGAAGTGACTTTCTATCCATCAAATCCACAGTTCAAACGCGCCGCACGGGAATTACGCCACTTACAAAATCAGGGAGTCATTACAGTTGAAGAACCGCTGGATTGGCACGGCTATAATGGCTGGACGGCGAAAGTCCGCTTAAGTGACTGATTTAAGCGGACGCACAACGAAGTTTGTAATGGTGCTGACGGCGAACGAAAGCACATGGTAAAATCCCCTGAAACCGATGTTTTAGGGGATTTTTTTATGACTTATGAAACGGATAGTAAAACCGATTATTTAGCAGAACAGATTGACGATCTCAAACAACAGGGCTTATTTAATCACATCCGCACTATTGAAAGCGCGATGGATGGGCGCATTGTCATTGATGGCAAAGAAGTGCTCAACTTTTGCGCCAATAATTACCTCGGATTGGCGAATCATCCCCGCCTGAAAACGGCCGCCAAAAATGCCATTGACCAATACGGCATCGGACCGGGCGCGGTGCGGACGATTGCAGGCACGATGACCCTGCACGATGAACTTGAACGCCGATTAGCAGAATTTAAACATGCGGAAGCAGTCGTCACGCTACAGAGTGGTTTTACCGCGAACCTCGCCACGATTCCCGCGCTGGTCGGCAAAGATGATGTGATTTTCTCCGATGCGCTCAATCATGCCAGCATCATTGATGGGTGTCGCCTGAGTCGTGCCAAAATCATCGCCTATGAACACAATAACATGGACGATCTGCGTGCCAAAATCGCCGAACATAAAGCCAATTACAGCCGTGCGTTGATCGTCAGTGATGGTGTTTTCAGCATGGATGGGGATATTGCCCCGCTCGATAAGCTCTACGAAATCGCCAATGAAAACGACATTTTGCTGATGGTTGATGACGCGCATGGTGAAGGCGTGCTCGGTCAGGGCGGGCGTGGGATTGTCGATCATTTTGGCTTACACGGCAAAGTGGATGTCGAAGTGGGCACGATGAGCAAAGCGTTCGGTGTGATGGGCGGGATTGTCGCCGGTAAACAGGTGATTATTGACTGGATCAAACAACGTGGTCGTCCATTTTTATTTTCCAGCGCGATGACCGTGCCGGATGCCGCCGCCTGTCTGGAAGCGGTGGATATGCTGGAAGAATCCGAGGAATTGGTAGATCGGCTGTGGAGCAACGCCGCGCTATTCAAGCAAGAAATGGCGAAACTTGGCTTTGACATCGGGCATAGCGTCACGCCGATTGTGCCGGTCATGCTGGGTGATGCCCACTTAGCGCGTGATTTTAGCAAGCGTCTGTTTGAAAATGGCGTGTTTGCGATGGCGATTGGCTTCCCTACGGTGGCACAGGGCGCGGCACGCATCCGTGTGATGAACACCGCCGCCCATTCGCAATCCGACATCGAACAGGCACTCGCCGCCTTTGAAACGGTGGGGAAACAACTCGGCGTGATTTCGTAAGGTTGCGTATTAAAAAATGGGGCGTGATCGTAAAACCACGCCCCATCAACATTTAATTCACCCTAAACGTACACGATCCTTCTTCGACAGGGTTACGTGTGCCGGGTCCGAATTGCTCGAAGCCGTCGGTGATGGCGGTGCTCCATGTGGCGCGATAGGTGATGAGATAATCGCCTGCCGCCAGTGGACCAAATGGAACAAACCAGTATTTCACCCAGCTACCGCCCTCCTGCCGTGTACCGATGCCGTATTGTCGCCAATCCAATAATTGGTCGTTGATGCGGACTTCATAGGTGACGGCGTTCAGATGCTGATCGATCAACTCTGGACTGCTCATATACCACGCCCAGAAAATATCAATTGACGATCCCGCCGCAAGATTGGTCGGTGCGCCTAATCCAAATACCGGATTATTGCAGAGCGCGAACACATCAACCCCGTCGCGGGTGGTGCTGTTGCCGGATGGAGGCGGTGTATTCACTGGTTGCGTCGGCGAGGTCGTGCCGGCGCTATTGGTCGGTTGTGCA
This sequence comes from Aggregatilineales bacterium, assembly GCA_040219275.1. Taxonomy (GTDB): domain Bacteria; phylum Chloroflexota; class Anaerolineae; order Aggregatilineales; family Phototrophicaceae; genus JAVJSU01. The sequence continues at coordinate 256,363 of JAVJSU010000061.1, forward strand.
TTCGGCGATTGCCCCGTTGGTGTTATGGTTGCCTGCGGATTGGGGCGCGGTGTGATGATGCTGATTCCGCCTGCCAGCGCGGTTGCAGTTTGATACAACGCCGTCACGTCACGGATCGGCAGGAAGGGTGCTGTGCCTGTCACATTGGGATCAGTCGTCGCATTTGTGACTTGTGTGGAGGCATTTGCGACAGTGGTTTGCGATCCTGCAGGCGATGGCGTAATCACGGAGCGCGGCGGAGTCGGTGTGACCGTGCCGCCACCCAAGACGGCGGTGGGTAAGGGTGTACCGAGCGCCAATGCAGTTAAATCTGGTGACGGTGTGAAGGTCGGGAATGGGGTATTCGTCGGCTGTAAACGCAACAAATTCGCAGAAATCCAACCACGTCGCCCATCTTCGAGCAAAATTTCAAACCAGTCGGCATCAGGGTTATCCTGCCCGATGACTTCCACCGCTGTGCCGGGTACGAGGGCTTCAATCGCGGAGAAGGTCGTGCCTGGTCCTTCACGCACATTGACCGTCTGGAGTGAATTCACACTGCCCACCACTGGCTGAGTCGCAGTCGGTGTGAAGGTGTTAGTCACCGTCGGCGGAATCGGGGTGATCGTCGGTGTATAGGTACGGGTCGGCAAAGGCGTTGGGCTGGTAAAGGGTGTCGCGGTCAGGCGTGGCGTACGGCTGACAATCGGCGCGAGTGTCTCCGTCGGCGGTAAATCATCGCTTGAGCTACTACTATTACAGCCCGCTAGCACCAATAATCCGATAAGTATAAGCGTCAATCGTCGCATAGTGTTGACACAATCCATAACTTCGTAAACAATGCAATTTCTAAATTCGGTATGCTATGCCGTGTAAAATATCGTGTAGAAAAAGTAATCTGGCACAGCATCACTTAGATTTCGCCCTTATTTTATCCTATTGCGCCATTTTCGACAGGCATATAAACATGACTTTTGGACTACGCTTTCTCATCGCTATTGTATTTTTGCCGATTTTCGGGCGGATTTCCGCGCAGGATGAGGCGGATTTTCCGATTTTAGCAGATGGGGAAACCGTGACGATCACGCTGGAAGGCAACATTGCACCCAATTTATTGACTTACGACGGGCAAGCCGGAGAAGTCATCACATTGACCGCGCAGGATGTCAGCGACGGCGATGCGGTTGATCTTGTCATGGAGATTTTGCGCCCTGATGGTCGGCGATTGGCGTTCAATGACGATCATTTGACGGAGATAGAAAGCATCGCCCTCGCCCAAACCGATCCCGCCTTCGTCAATTTGATTTTGCCGATGAGCGGACTCTATATCATTCGCGTCAATAGTTACGGCGGCATTTTTGCGGGAGAGGCACAGGTCAAATTAGATGTTGTAGATGGATTTGCGGTGGAGATCATCAGCGATGACGAGACATCCCGTATCATTGAGGCGACCCTACCCCGCTATCAGACCTTTACCACTTCGCTGGAAACCATCGCAGGAAGTACGTATGTCCTGACTATCCGCGACCTGAACGGCACACTTGACCCGCTATTGCGTTTACGGTCTGAATCCGGCGACGTGATCGCAGAGAATGACGATCATGCAGGTTATCATCTGAACCTGAATGCCAACGATTCGCGCCTTGTATATGAGGCGGCGGAAAACGCAGTGCTCACCATCGAAGTGATTGACTTTCTAGGGCGAGCAGGCACATTTGAATTGGCGATTATTGAGCAGACTGAGGACAACTAATTTTTCAGGTTCAGGTCTTGACCGTGCCTTTGCGGTGTGCTAATATGTCTATCAGTACGAGCCTGTAGCTCAGTGGATAGAGCGTTGCGCTACGGACGCAAAAGTCGGGGGTTCGAATCCCTCCAGGCTCGCAGACAAAAACCGATCTCAACAGATCGGTTTTTTTATTATATTTTTCCAAACAATCCACTCAACACCTTGCGACCCTCACGCAGACGTGCGAAAATGACCACGACACATTTTCATCTACCCTGTTAATAAAGAAACCTTAGACGATACCTTATGATTCCTATTCGGCTTGAACTGCGGAATTTTTTACCTTATCGCGCCCCTGACCCTCTACGCTTTGAGGGGATTCACCTCGCCTGCCTGACCGGACCGAACGGCGCGGGGAAATCGTCCCTGTTGGATGCCATCACATGGGCGTTGTGGGGACGGGCGCGTGCCAAACGTGATGATGAAATGGTACATCTCGGTCAAAAAGATATGTACGTTCAGCTGGATTTTGAGCAAGAAGGCGTGATGTGGCGCGTCTTGCGGCGACGCTCTGCGGGCAAGCGCGGATCAAGCACGCTCGACCTGTTTATCCTGCAAGAAAATGGCGAACGCGTCCTGCAATCTGAAAACGCTATCCGCATCACACAGGACAAAATCAATCGTATTTTACGGCTGGATTATGAAACGTTTATTCACTCGGCATTTTTACAACAGGGCAAAGCAGATGCCTTCACAACGCGCACACCTGCACAACGTAAGCAAATCCTCTCGGATATTCTGGGCTTGGCACAATGGGAAAAATACGAGGACGCAGTCAAGGAGCGGCTCAAGAGCATTACACAACAATTGATTTACATTGAGGGGCGGATTACGGAGATTGATGGCGAACTCGCCCGTAAACCCGGTCTCGAAAAGCAATTGACGGACGCGACCACCGCCCATGAAGAGGCTCAAAAAGCACGAGAAGCCGCCGAAGCGCGCCTCAAAGAAGTGGAACATGCGCCGACGGAACTGCGGAATGCCAACAGCAACAAGGGAGATCGTGAACGGCGCAAGCTCGACATGACGCGTGAAATCGGCGAGGTGGATGCACAGATCGAACGACAACACGGGCAAATCGCGGGCTATCAAGCAGTCATCGCCGCTCAGACCGAAATTGAGGCAGGGTATGCGGCGTTGCAATCCGCACGCGAGCAAGATCAGGAATTTAGTGATAAATTGCGCCAACTCCGTACACTGGACGAGCAACACGCCGATCTGCAAAGTCAGTTAAGCTCGGCGAAGGCACGTCTGGAAAATGAAGCGGACAATCTGCGCCGGACGATCAATGAGCTTGAAACCTCGCTGGAAAATGATTTTGGCGCGGAGCTAGAATCCACTCAAGCGGAAATCCACGCATTGCAAGATATTGAAATTCAGCGGGAGACTTTGCGCGAAGAAGAAAATGCCGGACGGGAAGACCTCTCACGGTTTGCTACGCTGAAGGAAACACTCACGGCGGAGGGGCAGGCGTTACGCGAACGACTGGAAAAATTAGAGGCGACCGAGGAAGCGGTTTGTCCGTTATGCGGGCAGGATTTAACGCAAGAACACCGCGAGCAGTTGGTCGTGCAACTCAACGAGGAAATCGAATTTAAGCGCGAGATTTATCGCCAGAATGAAACGCAAATCACCGACATGCAAGCCAAGATGAAGGCGTTTAAGGCGGAGATCAAAGGTTTTGATACGGACCTGAAGGGAAAATCTGCGCTGGATGCCCGGATTGGTGCGTTGCAAACTCAGGTGGAAGCCTCCGGTCAGGCGGAGACCCGGCTTACGGATGAGATGCGCCGATTAGAAGCGATTGAGAAGCAACTCGCAGAAGATGATTATGCGGCGGACGTGCGTGAGCTACTCAATGCCCTGGAAGCCACACAGGACGAACTCGGCTACGATCAATCCACGCATGATGAAATGCGCCAACAGATCGATTCTAATATGCGCTATGAGCAGATGCAGATGCAACTCAAAATCGCGCAGGAATCGCTCCCTGCGCTGGAAGAAGCCGTACAAGGTGGATTGGCACGAAAGACCCGCTTGAACGAGCATATCGCCGACATCGACAAAGAAATCGCCGAACTTGAAAGTGAGATCAACCGCCTTGCCGTGCTGGTGCAGGAATATAATGCACGGGAAGAAGAAGCCCGCACGCTCCGCACAAGGGAACAAAACGCGTATGGGCGCATGGTGACGGCACAGCAGGAATTGGACGCGCTAGCATCGCAGGCGGCGCGTAAAGTTGAGCTTGAACATAAGCGCGAACAGGCGCGTTATGACGAGGCGATGTACGATCAATTGCGGCGGGCGTTCGGCAAAAATGGCATTCCGGCTATGATTATCGAAACGGCAATCCCTGAACTGGAATCCGAAGCGAACGATCTGCTGTCGCGCATGACCGACGGCAGAATGCACCTGTCGATGAATACTCAGCGTGAGAAAATTACCGGTGGCGTGCAGGAGACGCTAGACATCGAAATCGCCGACGAACTGGGTACACGCGCCTATGAAATGTACAGCGGCGGAGAAGCCTTCCGCATCAATTTTGCCATTCGCGTCGCCCTCTCGAAGATGCTGGCACGGCGGGCGGGCGCACATCTGCGAACGTTGTTTATAGACGAGGGTTTTGGTACGCAAGACGAAGCCGGACGTAACAAACTGGTGGAGGCGATCACCGCGATTCAGGAAGATTTCGACCTGATTCTGGTTATCACGCACATTGATGAACTGCGCGATAGCTTCCCCGTGCATATCGTCGTAGACAAAACCAGCGCGGGTAGTTCGGTGAGCTTGCGGTAAAGGTGAGATAATGTCGCTATCACCGATCTATAGCAACCAGATTAACGAATACTGGATTCTGGTCACAGGTGGATTTAGTGTCGGCAAAACGGAATTTATCCGTTCAATCTCAGAATACGATGAATGGGATATGTCGGATTATCCGAAAGAGCTTGGTAAATGGTTATCACCCCATGGACGGATTGATCTCGATGACCATACAACGTTGTGCTTATACCAACCACCGCCATCACTGAGATTCTCGACAATTTTTGACATCAGTACAAACCAACACATCACAAATTGGATCGGCACAATCTTTATTACCTCGAATTATATTGACGCGGAATTCTCACTTCCAGAAGCGAACAACATTATTCAATCTACGTTGATGGTATTAAATATCCCATATCTAGTTGCGGTGAATCTTTGGGACACAGCCCCATCCATATCATCAGCAGGCGGTAGAAATAGCCTTCTCACGTTTGAGCAGGTCGTTGAGCAATTAGAGGTTGAGACGAACATTCCCATTTTGCCGTGTGTCGCTAAAGATAAAGCATCTGTGCAACAAGTCGTTTTGGCGCTGATGGATGAAATCATCAAATCGGCGCTGTAAATCATTAAGAATCTACATCATTTAGAAAAAACGTATAGAAAATTTATACCCATCCCCTAATAAATTCTGAAATTTTCCTGAATTACACAAAACCAACTCCGTTTTAACTGAATTCCTGCCCATAACCCTGTACACTAATGCCCGAATGACGCTTTAACGAGCGCGATTTATCCAAATAGGTGAGATTACAGACGCATGGCGAAAAAAACATGGACATTTAAATTAGGCGGGCGGAAACATCAAGTTGCCGTCGCGCATATGCCCGCTACTGGCAAGGGTGGCATCTGGGTGAATGGGACGCTCCATCGGCAAAAGAATATACGCTTTGAGAATGGAAGTGTGCATCATTTTTATCTCGGCGAATATGCACTGGCGATTTACGTCAGAGAACACGGCTACGATCTGACCATCAACGGCATCTCGCTTGATCTGCTCAGAAAGCGGCGTGCGACGCAAATCAGCGAAGCGGATACGCGTCAACTCGCGGAAATCGGCGCGGGGAGTCCATCCTTAGTGCGGCAGGTGATGGCAAAGCGGCAACAACATCAATCCTCCGGCGTGGGCATCAGTAAATTGCTGGATACCAATACCGTGAATCTATCTACAAGAAGTGCCTCCAAAGCAAGTGTGGCGATTGAAGACACACCCGCGTGGTCAATCTATGATGACACCCCCACCGATGAAGCTCCGGCGCGACCAGCCCGTACTAATCGCTTCAATAACGATCCATTGATTTCTACACAGCCGTTAGAGGACGATACACCTGCGTGGGCATATGCCGAAGACGATTATGATCCGTTTGCAGACGACGATGCCTATAGTAGCGATACTTATGGTGAGAAAGACACCGATCCGGCGGGCTTTTCTGGCGGTGGCTGGTTTGACGAAAAACCCTTATTTGCAAATGATGTCTTTGCAGAAGAAGCACCGAAATCTGTCGTCGAAGAAGAAAAATCGACTGACAACAAATCGAAGAAGAAAAATAGTAAGCCACAGAAAAGCAACAATGCTACAAGTGATGCTACACCGATCTGGGCTTGGCTGTTTGTGGCGGGGTGTATGCTCGTCCCTATTGTATCGCTCGGCGGAGCGATCCCCGGCGCGGTTGGCTTCGGTGGCGCGGCAGGTGTGCGACAGGTGGCGCGAGATCGTAGTATGCCCGTGGAATTACGCGTGTTCCTCAGTGCGGGGATTGTGGTGATCTGCTGGGCTATTTTGATCTTGTTGGCAGGCGGATTTTTAGCATTGACTGAGAGCGGTTTGTTCGCGGTAGGGAGCTAATGGTTCTAGTCTACTAGTAGATCGGCAATCGCGTCCAACGCGGGTTTGGGCGCATAGTCGCTGTTCCAGATGCCGAAATGATGCTCGGCATTGTCTTCACTGAGGCACGGCGACGGGAAGCAACTGCGATCTAACGGAAAATCAAACGCTGTCCAGATCATCCAACCGAGCAAGTCCTGTGTCTGGCTTTCAAGAATGATCTGGCGGATATTCTCTGCCTGTTCTTCCGGCGACATACGAAAGGTACTATAACCGAATTCCTGCACAAGAATTGGTTTGTCCGTGCCTTCGCGGATGGTGTTCAAGCGATTGCGGAACGAGTCCGTATCCTCCCAATGATGAAAACTAACAAAATCGACATAAGGTGCGGTGGCTTCTGCATCGTTTAACCAGCCCGCCGTGATGAGATGGTTGGCATCCACACGGCGCACCAAATCAGCAGTATCGCCCAACCATGCAAGCACCCTCTCACGGTTAAACTCCGTGCCGATATAGCCTTGCTTCGAGCCATAATCAATATCACCCTCATTCCGCACATCCCACGCCAGAATTGCCGCTTCATCACGATAGCGTTCCACGATGAATGTCGTTTGGAGTTGGGTATGCACGGGATTTTCATAGAGCGGATAATCAATCATATCGGGCAGATCATTCAGCGTGACGATCAGCCGGAAACCTGCGTTGCCCGCGGTGCGAATGATGCCGTCTAAACGCTGGAACACGCCCCAATTCGGTACTGCCCCACTGCCGGGACAGTTGAAGAGCGCGGTATTCCACAGAAAAATACGCAGGGTATTGAATCCCGTGTCGTGCATCAACGCGAGATCAGTCTGGAGTATGTCTAGGTCAGTTTCGGCGAGGAAGCGTCGCCATGGATAAGCTGACGGATAATAATTAATGCCCTGCACAATAAATGGCTGATCGTTCAGCGTAAAACGGCTATCCGCTAAAGTGATGAAGCCGACGGCATCTGATGGCGTATATGTGCCGATGTTCGTTAATGCCTCGTCGATGATGTCCTGTGGACAAGTTGATAACGGTGGCGGGAGATCATCCTGCGCGTTGAAGATAATCAGCGGGAGCAGAAATAATGGCAGAATGGCATAGCGGAAAATTTTGAGCATAGCGACCTGAGTAGGTATTGAAGACATTTAGAGAAGCTCAAGGGCGCAAAATATTGCGCCCTACACAGCATTTTCTTTTATACGCGCAAGTTAGCTAGATGCACGCGAATCGCCCGGAGCAACTTCGTACATCGCCGACCACGGCACATAATGCGTGTAGATGCTGTCCTCGCTGATAAGATTGCCGGCACTATCCAGAATCTGACGTTGTACGGTCACATCTGCGCCTTCCGCCGCCCATTCCGTCTGGCGGACTTCACCCGGATTTAAGTCACGATTGACCGCGTAAATTGTCTGTGGCGAGCTTTCTGGATTGCGGATGATCGGGTCTTCGATGACCACCTGCCGCCCCGGATTGGTGCTATAGAGGCGGAATTGAATGGCATTCTGCGCCGGATAGATAGACGCTTCGATTAGCAAATGATAATCGGTATCGTTCTGGAAGCGCATATCACGATCCGGTGTCCAGATCGCCGCGTCTAAGCCGGGAGGAGCATTCAGTTCATAATAGCCAACCCGATAGGCGTGCGAGTTGCGCTCAATGATGCGATACCCGCCGAAGAAAGCGGCGCGGAAAGCGGTGGTGCTGACCTGACAAATCCCCCCGCCAACGCCATCCACGGTGCGCTCACCCTGAATAACGAGGCTCTGCACAAATCCGGCTTCTTCGCTCATGTCACCGAGCCAATAATTAAACGAGAATTCCTGTCCCGGCGCGATGATGATGCCATCAAAGCGGGAAATGCCTTCGGTGATGTTGTGGATGCGATTGGTCGGCGATCCAGTGTAGTAGGTGGTCGCTTCGGCGATGAGTTGGGTGATGCCGAGTTCGGAAGCGCTCACGTTATTATGAAAATCCGCCTGAATAAAATTGAACGCCATCGGCACGGTACGGCTATCATAACGGAAGATCGCCTCCTGTAACCGTGTGAGCGTTTGTTCAACATTTAGCCCGCGTCCATCCACAGCCGGACGGATCACATCAAGCTGGGCAGTGGTCGGATTAAAGTGGAAACGTCCGTTTTGAGGCTGAGTTACCAGACCGGGTGCGATACCTTCCAGAAAATCCTGAAAAGCCGTGACATCCACATCCACCTGATAACTGCGTGTGCCGTCACCATTATCCACCAGACCGACATTTAAGAGTGATGTGATTTGATCGACGGTTGCTGTCCACGGACCGAGTGCCTCGCCGTTGATGTCTACAGCGACCAGCTCAATCGGTGCGGAGAGCGCGGCGCGGAGTTGGTTAGCGGCGACATCCGTATTCCAGATGGTCGGCGCGGCTTCATACACCACCAGCGGGAGGGTTTCCCCTTCGCCGAGGTTGAGAATGACATTATCAAGATATGTCAGCGTGGCGGAAATATCCACAGCCCGCCCGATTTGCGAGGGTGTGGTGAAAACTTCTGTACCGTTCAGCGTAAGGGTGGCATCCTGCGCGGGTTGGTTAATCTGTTCCGCGATGGTGGCAAGGCGTTGCGCGGCAATCCCCTGATCGTAATGGATGACCGGCGCGACGGCATATCCATTAAACCACGCGCTGCCCCGTTCAATTAGTCCCGTCAAGGCTTCACCATCGGCGGCGGCAAACGCATCGTTAACCGTTGCCTCTGCATCAAAAGAAACGCCGAGTTCATCAGCGGTCAATTGCCATGTTTGGTCGCCTTCAGTAAAGGTAAAAACGGTATCGCTTGCGTATGTGAAATTACCCGTCAGCGCGATCAGGGCTTCTTCACGAGTCATCCCGCCTAGATCAACCCCGTTAGCGGACACACCGAAGGCGATTTTGTCTTGGTATTCTGTTTGAAAGGCGATCAAAGCCACCAGTAGAATCAAGATCAGTAAAATACCGCCGGTGATGAACAACATCGGAATCCGAATAAACCACGGGTTGATCGTCGATTCTGCCCGTTGATTTGTGTTATTTGGGGCGGGAAATGCCGTCATAATTTATCCTCAGTTAACCACCACTTTCGTATTTATTGGCACTATCCAGCATGTTTAACGTGATTAGATAGGCGTTTAATTTAACGGTTGCGTCCGATTTGACCATCTGCAACCGTTCTGTTGGAGAGCATAAACCAAACTGATTACGCACAAATTACGTGCAGAATACACGCTATTTTAACGCAAAAATCAGTTTGATGAACAATGTGAAGATTAAGGAACGGGAAATTCTAATGGATCGGGCAAGCCATTCAGCGCACTCGCGTCAAGCAAATTACCATTCAGAGACAGTGATGAGAGTAGTTCCGGCAACAGCGTGCGGATACGCGAGGCTTGATTTACAGGTGCGCTCACGGTCAGGGTGAGTAAGCGTGTGGTTTCCGGTGCGATAACGCCCAAAACCAGCGACACATTTTCATCCTGATTGGTGAGCAGATAATAGGCGGCAGGGTTGCCATTCCACTCGAAAGGGAGCGGTGAAGTCACGGCAGAATCGCCCACGTACGCCGTATCGGCTACGATCTGGCTAAGAATTTGCAGGGCAGGATTGTATGATTCGCTAGTGGTGTCGCTGATGGAAACGCGCACATCGTCCAGTGGGTCTACAAAGGTATGGAGCAAAATCCCGTCTAATTGCCCTTCTGTGGCAATCGAGCGGATATGCTCCGTCAATAGCACCCCGTAAGGTGTGGTATTCACTGCCCATTCTGTCGGCGGGGTCAATTGTACGGCGACATCATCAACGGTGAAGGCAACAGGATCAGCAGATCGCTGTGACGAAAAAACGGTGATCTCATTGGTAGATGATTCACCGGATGTCGAAATTGATTGATTTTGCGACACCACACCGCAAGCGGCAAGTATCGGTACAAGTAAAAATACAGCAAACCTGTTCATAGATGGGATGAGAAACTGTTAATTAATATGAAATTGCCAATACTCTAGCATAAAATTATGAGCGGCAGTTCAGAAATCGGGCAATTTTCAGTAAATTCTAATCCTGCTTAACGACGCAAACGGCTGAGGACGAGATTGGTGATCCAACGCCACTCTTCTACCTTGAGGATGGATGCTACGACCACAAATGCCAGACCGCTTAATCCACCACAAGCGACAACGAGCAGAAGTTCGTTCAGCAAGCCACCACCATCAAAAACGGAGTCCAGATTATTTAACGAAACATAGGCGACCCCGCCCATAATAATCGCGGCGAATAGCGTTTTCGTCAGTGTCAGCCATAAGCGGCGATCCCCTAACCCATTGACACGGCGATTCAGCAAATAGGCGCTCGTCAATGTGTGGACAACGTGCTTCACACTATCGGCAATCATCAAGCTATATAAGCCATAGCGCGGGAATAGTGCAATCGCAACCAACATATAGCAGGTCAAGCTACCGAAGCCGACAACCGCAGGTGTAAGCGTATCTTGACGGGCATAAAAAGCGTAGACGAGTAGTAAGTCAATCGCGGCGAAGGGCAAGCCGAACAAATAAAGGCGCAGGACGATGGTCGTGGCGAAAGTCGCATCTGCGTTAAACGCACCATGCTGGAAAATCAGCACGATGATAGGGGTCGCCAGCACATATAAGCCTACTGCCGCAGGGATAATTAACGCCAGCGCCAGCCGAACGCCAATGCCAAGCGTTTCTTTGAAGGCGACTTTGTTTTCGTCGGAAAGGGTCTCGTGCGCGGTTTCGCTCTGGTTAATGAGTGCCGCCTGCCGTGAGAGCGTCGGCAAAATGGCGATGCTGATTGCCGTTGCGACCAAGCCCTGCGGAAACTGAATCAGCGTCGTTCCCCAGTTCATAATGCCAATCGCGCCGACAATCTCGGAACGACTGGCAAGATTGTAACTAAACAAGCGCACAACGAGCGTATCGAGAATCAGCGAAAACATAACCGGCACATAGAGCATGGCGATCGTGCGAAGGGCAGGATTGCGCCAGATCAATGTGAAGCGCAATTTCGCATCACGTAAGCCGGGCAATTGGAGCAGAAGATAAGCAATCGACCCAATCACCCAACCTACTGCGACGACGACGATTCCGCTACCGGGACGGGCGGATGTCCACACGGGCAAGGTATGGATCGCATCGGCGGAGGCGGCAAGCACGAAGCGAGGCGCAGGCGAAAACAACAACGCAATCACCACAATCGCGCCGTTGAACATCATCGTGGCGAAGGCGGGCCACAAAAAGACTTTTAGCGCGTAGAGCGCACCACTGATGATGGCGAATAAACCCATGAAGATCAGGGCGGGCGAGGTAATGCGGAGCAAATTAATGGCGAGATTGGTGGTGTATTCATCAAAGCCCGCGCCAATCACACTGACGACTAAAGGCGCACCGAGTTCGAGTAGGAGCACCAATAGCGCCAGCACGATGGTGACCATACTGAGCAGGATGGAGACCAGCCGCCACAGTTCGTCTTTGCCTTTGACCTCGACGATCTCGCTCAAGACAGGGATGATCGCGCCGTTGACATGCCCACCGATGAGTAAATCATAGACGTTTTTCGGCACGAGGATGGCGACGTTGAAGGCTTCTACCGCCGCTGATGCACCGAACAGGTTAGCGATGACAATTTCCCGCACCAGACCGAGAATACGACTGCCAACATTGCCGAGCGCCAGCACACCGGTTGCCCGTGCAACGCCAGCATTCGTCTCCGCCTGAGAGGTGATTTGCGGGTCAATGATCGGGTTGGGTTCGATGCTATCGGCAGGTAAATTGTCTACGGTCATAAGGTCGTTTACATTTCGTCGTGGAACGGTGAATTTAGTAAAGTTAGCTAATTGAGTGCTTTAATCTTCTGGATGAGTGCAGAAGTGCTGTGGTCGGGAAGATAATCAATCAACGCGACCTGCCCACCATAGCCTTCTACGAAAGCACGTTCCGGCAACGTCTTGTTGGCATAATCGCCCCCTTTGACGTAAATCTCCGGGCGTAATTTGTCCAGCAAGGGTTGGGCGGTATCCGTTTCAAAGATAATAACCCCATCTACAGGGAGAAGTGCCGCCAGCAACCGTGCCCGTTCTGTCGCGGGAACGAGGGGTCGCCCTTCGCCTTTTAGCCTGAGCGTGCTGGCATCGCCGTTGAGTCCAACATACAGCGCATCACCAAGCGCCCGCGCCTTTTCCAGATAATCAAGATGCCCGATGTGGAGGAGATCAAAATGCCCGTTGGTGAAGACGAGCGTTTTTTTGTCCCAGTTGAGTGATTCTCTGCGGACGATGGCTTCGTCAATTGTTAGCACATTTCCCAAGGTAGTCTTCTTCCACAAATCTATGCAGGAGGCACAGGCGCGTAACGATAGCGCGAAATAAGTGGTTTTTCAAGGTTGCCCGTTCGCAAAGCGTATCGAAAGCGTCAGGTGGGAGGTGGTCAATGTTTACTCGTCTGCGCCAGACTTGATATACAATAGTGACAGGAAAACAATCATTTTAAAATTCAAACCTATCAACTTTAATAAATGCTAACCCATCACAGAAGATGTACTGTGTTTAGTGGAGAAACAAATGCCTGACGACAAGCAACGTAACGATGTACCTGATGAGCCGGATTACGACGATGATGTGCCGTTTAAGCTCCCGAAAGCGGATCACATCGCCGGAAACATTCATAAAGAAGACACTGACGAAATCGATATTCCTGAAAATCCGTTCGCGGTAGAACGCCCCTTTGTGGTAGACAGCACGGCACAAAATCGTCCTGAAACCACTGACGAGATTAACGCGCTCCATGCCGCCGACCCACCCCTAACGCGCATGGATGACGACGATAGCATCGCAGAGACCCTCCCGCGTGAAATGCAAACGGGCGATGTGCCGTTTGTGGAGGATTCGCGTGATCTGGATGATAGCGATGTACCGTTTAAATTGCCGAAATCTGGTAATGAAAAAAGTGAGGATGCGCCCCTACCGAATAAGTATGTAACCATGCCGAACCAAAAAGCAGTGCGTGGCGCAGATATGACCTTACCGGGGAGTGGTGGCTTAGACCCGAATCCTGACTTTTTGAAGCATCAGCAACCCCAATCCAACGCGACGATGCAACATCAAAGAGTCGCGCCACAGGATGCGGCACGCTATAGCCGTCCGGTACAGCAACCGTCACAACAGAGTCCGATGCCACAACGGAGCGCATTACCACCTGCCCCGCCCTCCGGTAAAAACGCCGTGAATCCAAAACAACGGGGCTTACCGAAGCGCAAAAAACGGCGTTTTAATCCCGGTTGTGTCGCCATTTTTATCGGCATTCTGGTGACATTCTGCGGCGGGATGACGCTCGTGACGGGCGTGGCAGGTGTGTTCGCCTATGCACGAGTGGGCGATTTGCTGAATGAAGCGATTGATCCAATTGAGGATTACACCAACTTCCAATCGACATTTTTATATGATCGCAACGGTGTGCAACTGTATGAAGTTTTCGGTGAAGGTCGGCGCACCAATGTCAGCATCACAGAAATGCCTGATTTCCTGATTGATGCGACCATCGCCATTGAAGACGATTCGTTTTATCAGAATATCGGCATTGATATTCCGGCAACCAGCGTTGCATTGATGAGCTTTCTCGGTGCGAGTGCAGACGAAAACACCGCAGGCGGTAGTACGATTACCCAGCAGTTGGTGAGAAATGTGCTGTTCGATTATGAATATCGCGCAGAACGAAGCGCCCAGCGTAAAGCTGAAGAGATTATGCTGGCAATAGCCCTGACGCAACGGTTGAGCAAAGATGAAATCCTTGAGATGTATCTGAACGAGATTTACTACGGCAACCTCGCCTATGGTGCGGAAGCGGCTTCTCAGGTGTTCTTTGGCAAATCCGTGACTGATCTGACGCTCGGTGAGGCGGCATTGCTAGCAGGTCTTCCGCAATCACCGGCAAATCTTGACCCGTTAAGCGCCGATCCAACCGTGCAATCTGCCGTGCAGGTGCGCTGGTTGCAGGTGCTGGATGAAATGGTTTACGATGGTTCCATCACACAGGCAGATCGTGACCAAGCCCTGACGGAAGGTTTGCGCTTTAATCCGCAAGATGTGCCGTTGCGTTCACCACACTTCACGGTGTATGCACAGAATGAGCTAGAAGCACTGATGGGTGAACTCGGTTATAGCCCGGAGCAGATCGCCAATGGCGGTTTGCAGGTTTATACGACGGTGGATACGCGCATCGACGAACAAGCGCGCCAAATTGCGGCGGAACAGGTCGCTAGCGCACGGGGCAACAACGTCAGTAATGCGGCGGTGGTCATCCTGAACCCGACAACAGGCGAAATTCTGGGGATGGTCGGCAGTGTGGATTACAACAGTAATGCCATTGACGGGCGCTTTAATGTGACGACAGGTTTGCGCCAACCGGGGAGTACGATGAAACCCTTCACCTACTCCGCCGCGCTAGAAATGGGCATGACCCCCGGCGATGTCATCTGGGATACACGCATCAGCATTGACCAACCCGGACAAGCGCCATATGTACCACGCAATTATGATGGTACGTTCCACGGTCCGGTGAGAATCCGGCAGGCACTCGCCAATAGTTATAATATTCCGGCGGTTCAAACTTTGCGACGCATCGGCGTGCAACCTTTGCTGGATATTATGGCGCGATTCGGCGTGGATAGTCTCGGTCAGGATGCGTCATTTTATGGCTTGTCATTGACGCTTGGCGGCGGTGACATCAGCCCATTGGAGCTTTCCCGAGCTTATGGTGTTTTCGCCAATCAAGGCTCACTGGTGGATTCACACGCGATATTATGTGTGCTGGATAACGACGATAACATCATTTATCAGTACGAAAATGGCTGTCCACGGGGCAATGTTACGTCAGAAACTGTCGCCCGCACCGGCTTAGGTACGCAGGTGCTTGATCCGCGTATTGCCTTCTACATTAGCGATGTAATGGCGGATAATTCATCTAACGGGCGTGCTCCTGCGATGGGAACGACAAGCGCCCTGTTTACCCCCAACATCACCACTTCGGTGAAAACAGGCACAACCAACGACGTAAAAGACAATTGGACAGTGGGCTATTCGCATAATGTGGTTATCGGTGTATGGGTAGGCAACAATAACGGCGATCCGCTGGTCAATAGTTCCGGTTTGACGGGAGCCGCGCCAATCTGGAATCGGGTGATGACAATGATCTACGAAAACCAGAGTTATCTCGGTGAATTCGCGGTCGATGGGCAATTACGCACCGATCAATTGCAACCGCCACCGGGCATGACTCTACAACGAATCTGCGATGTGCGTGCCTTGCAAGACCCCGCCGCAAGCTGTGGAGCGCGTGTGAACGAGTGGTTCCTTGATAGCCCCGCTGGATTACCGGATGGCAATGGCGGACTGTATTATCCGACTGCGAATAATCAAGTTCAACCGATCCCACAGACGGGCGCGATTGTGCAGGAAGCAGAGCCGGGTGTGTATCGAAGTGTGGTGCTACGGCTTGACCCGAACTTCGCGGCGGGCATCAGCTTTAATGTCGCGCCCGGTCAACTGCAACCGCCGACACCGCTCTATTGCCGTGTACCAGCGGAGTTGATCGCCTCCACACCGGGGGCGGCAGAGCAATTGTTTATCGCACCACCCCCTGTTCAAGCGGATGCGGTTGAAGCGGAGCAATATGCACGGGCGCGTGGTCTGGCATTTTTGCCCACGATTGACTGTTCGCCGGAAATCATCGGCGGGGGCGCAGGCTATTCTCCGAATGTCGTCACGGCGGTCATCACCTCACCTGCACCCGGTTCGACGATCACACAGGCAACACCAATCATCGGTACCGTGCAATTTACGCCACAACAGGCTCAATTCTATAAGCTAGATATTGTTGGCGGGCAGTTCGCCAACTGGACATCCATCGGCGAGATTCATTACAACAGTGTGGTGAACGGTCAACTGGAAATCTTACCGGGTCCGCCGGGGTTGCAACCGGGAAATTACCGTCTGCGTCTGGTGGTCGTCGGGCTGGATAGCAACCATCTGCAACAACCTTACGAAATTCCGTTCACGGTATCAGGCTAGGCGCAGAATATACCTCACCTCCACCCCTCTCTAATTTTTGGAGAGGGGCAATCTGCTCTATGACTCGACGCTTTGCATAGTCCATAAAGCAACTGAAACACTCGACCTATACAGCAACGAAGAAAGCAAAACCGCCATGATAACCAACGTTTTTGAATTGTTAGACATTCGTACCGGCAATATCGCATTAAACGATGTACGCGTTGAAAAATGGGGTAGTGTAGTGGTGGTTGATGCCGTCTATCGCTATCCGCCGGAAGAAAAAGCCTTCACCTTGCGTTTTACAGGCGTGCGGAGCATTCAGTGGATCACTGTGAAATTAAATAGTGACGCTGATACGGCACAGGTACTGACGCATGACATCGGCGAAGGCAATTATCAGCGCACGGCACGTTTTGCGACAGTGTTGGCGGAGGTTGTGATTTCTTACGGTGAGGTTGCTGTAGAAAAAGATTGGTAAAAGCAGTTTTGAGCAATCAGCGATAAAAATAGGCGCATCCATGGTTCGTCATGGATGCGCCTATTTATTATTTAATGCTTAACGCGTTACGCCAGATATTAGTCGCATCCACGTAAACGGTGTGGTCGGGTCATTCCTCAGCCGTTTGTTCCTCATCATCAACGGTTTTGAACTCTTCAGAAAGCGATGCCGCCAATAATGCTGATGGCACAGAAACAAACCCCAGACCGAGCATTAAAATCACAAAGGTAAATAACCGCCCACCCATTGTAACCGGATAAGCATCACCATAACCGACGGTTGTCAATGTCGCAATCGCCCACCACATGGACGCAACAATGGAGCTAAAAGCCTCCGGTTGGGCATCCTTTTCAAAATAATAAATGCCGATGGATGCCAGATAAATCAACAACAGGCTAATCGCACCATAAAGGATCAGTTCTTCCTTCACCTTAGCAACGGCACGCAATAACCGTCGCATCGCTTTAGAATACCGTGTGAGCTTAAAGAGCCGCAACAGGCGGAACAGACGAAACGCCCGCGCAAAACGGACATCCACCAGCCCTAATGTCAGATAAAATGGCAGGATTGACAGCAAATCAACGATGCCATAAAAGCTGAAGATATAGTCGCGTTTACGATCCGCAACGTAAACCCGCGTCAGATATTCCACGCTGAAGAAGATCAGAATCAGATATTCAAAGAACTGAAAATAGGGAAATAGATGTGCTAGCTCCGGTACGGTTTCAAGCGTGAGTAACACCATAGAGAGGATAATCAACCCCTGAACTGTCATATCAAAGTAGCGACCGGCGGTGGTATCCGTATTTTCGATGATGGATTTTAACCTGATACGCATTCTAAGCCCCTTATTTGTGGTGTTTAGTCTAAAATTATAGTGGCACACTTTCCCAAGACAAAAAAAGAGGAACATCCACAGTGCAGATGCTCCTCTTGCGTATATCGTTTCAACAATTGGCTAAAGCGCTAATCACTGCCTCTTAAGCGCGGGTCAAGCGCATCCCGCAGACCGTCGCCGAGCAAGTTAAAGCCGAGCACCATCAAGACAATCGCAAGACCGGGGAAAAGCATCACCCACCACTTACCGGAAGCCAATGATTCCTGACTATCAGCCAGCATTTTGCCGAGTTCAGGATACGGCGGTTGCTGACCCAAGCCGAGAAAACCTAATGCGGCGGTTTCTACCACTGCTGTTCCCAAGCCAAGCGTCGATTGGACGATCAACGGTGCGAGGCTATTCGGCATAATATGCTTGAGGATGATTTGAAAGTGATCGGCACCGACACTTCGCGCCGCCAGAACAAATTCAGAATTTCGCAGAGAAATTGCCATAGAGCGCGATAATCGAGCGTAGATAGGGATTTGCGTAATGGCAACGGCGATCATACCATTCCTCAAGCCCGGTCCGGCAACGGTCACGAGGGCGATTGCCAGCAGAAGCGATGGGAACGCCAATAATACGTCAATTAATCGCATTGACACACTGTCTACCCAGCCGGAAAAATAACCGGAGACCAGACCAATCACTGTACCTACACTGAGTGCAAGCGCAACAGAGAATAAGCCTGCTACCAATGAAACGGACATGCCCTGCCCAACGCGCCGCATAATACTGCGCCCGTTTTTGTCCGCACCGAAGGGATAATCACAGGTAAATGCAGATTCTTCATTAGCGCCATTAAACAAGCCGATCACACAATCCGGCTCTGCATAGCGTGCGCCCAAGTTGCGGTCACGGCGGGCATCATAATTATCCAGAAGCGGAACGCCGATGCTTATAACGAGGATAATGATAACCAGAAAGCCACCCAAACGCGCACTCGGTGATTTCCACAATCGTTGCGCGATGTCTTTATAAAATGAGTAACGTGGCGAGTCTTGTTCTTCGCTTAATTGGAGGGTTGTTGATTTCGCAGTTGTTGCCATCGGATTAACCACTCCTTACTCGTGGATCGAAGACCGTATATAAAATATCCACACCAAGATTAACCAGCACATAAATCAGCGCGATGAGCAATGTCACGGCTTGCACAATAGGAAAGTCTCTTGCAACGATGGAGTCAAAAAGCCATTTACCGATGCCGGGCCAGGAGAAAATCGTCTCCGTGAGCACCGCACCGGAAAGCAATGTGCCGAGTTGCAAACCAATAATGGTGACGACAGGCAACAACGCATTGCGAAGCGCGTGAATGCGAATGACCGAAATCTCACGTAAGCCTTTTGCCCGTGCAGTGCGGATGTAATCTTGATTGAGGACCTCTAACATGGCGGAACGTGTAATGCGGGCGATCACGGCAAGGGGTATGGTCATTAATGTGATGGCAGGTAAGACGAGATGTTCTAAAGCATCCCTAAAGCCTTCCCAATTGCCAGTCAGTGGCGCATCAATAATATAAATACCTGTGATGCGCTCAATCGACATCGTGCCGGTGAGCCGCCCCACAAAAGGCAACCAGCCAAATTCCACCCCAACCAGAAAGATGAGCAACAAGCCGAGCACGAAAATCGGGATGGAGACACCGAGCAACGCGCCGAACATGCTGGTCGTATCGAACCATGAATTGCGTCTTACAGCCGAGAAAATACCAATCGGAACACCCAAAATCGCCGCCAAAAATAAGGCAGTCATAGAAAGTTCGATGGTTGCGGGGAAGCGTGAACGGATTTCACTGGCTACTGGAATATTACCGCGCACAGAATTACCAAGATCACCCTGTAAGACATTGCCGATCCAGATCAAATATTGTTCCGGCAGAGGCTTATTTAAACCGAGCCGTTCGTTGATCGCCGCAATACTGTCTGGCGAGGCACGCTCGCCTAGAAGTGCGATTGCGGGATCACCGGGGATAAGATGTACTAGCAAAAAAACGAGAACCGAAACACCGAAAAGTACGGGGATTGATTCTAATAATCGTCGTATAAGGAATTTGCCCATAGAGTTGTCAGTGTTTGATTAGTGGTCAAAAGTTATAGATGATTGCGTTGTCTCTGATAGAAAATATGGGATGGACTCAGAGTTGAGTCCATCCCATATAAGGGTTTTAAAAAGCACCCTATTCGACGGAAACGTATTTGAAGAATTCGTTACCGAGCGGGTTGGTGACATAACCGGAGACGCGGCTACTGAATGCCAGCGGCACGCCGGTGTGTGCGATATAGACACGTGCGGTTTCTGCATTCTGGATTGCTTCGACTTGCTGATAGATCGGTGCGCGGACTTCCTGTGAAGTACCTGCACGGGCTTCCATCAGCAGAGCGGAAACTTCCTGATTGTCATAATAACCTTCAGTTGCACGCGGGCTAGCGGCGTAGAAGTAACCGAGGAAGTTATCGGGATCGCCGTTGTCGCCTGTCCAGCCAAGTTGATACAGACCAATCAAATCACCATTTGCACGGCGATCAAGGAAGGTTGCCCAGTCACCTGCGCTGGTAAGGTTGGCATCAATACCGATGTCGGCAAGGTAGCTAACCATCGCTTCACCAATACCTTCACCATCCGGGTTATACGGACGGGTGACGGGTTGGAAGAAGAGATCAATCGAGATGGTGTCCACAACTTCGTCAGTCACAGTCACACCATCTTCTGCAAGACCAAGCACGTTAACTTCACTTAAGCCATCAGGATAACCAGCTTCTGCTAGTAATGCCATCGCGCCTTCAGGATCGTAGGGGGTGACCGGAATATCGGAATTGAAGCCCCAGAGTGTGGGCGGGAGCATGGTTGCGGCGGAAACTGCACCATCAGGATAGAAAGCACCGACAATTGCATCACGATCAAACGCCATGGAGATCGCACGGCGTACGAGCGGATCACGGAATTCTTGAATGCGGTAGCTAAATGCCAGATACATCACGTTCAACGGACCACGCATTTCGAGGTATGTATCATCCGAAGATTCAATCGCGGGAAGGTCTTCCACGTTTGGTTGTTCGAATGCGTCAATTTCACCAGCCTGAAGGGCGGCGAAACGGGCGGCGTTGTCAGGAATGATTTGCATGATGATAGTATCGACGTTACCGGGATTGTCACCCCAGTAATCTGCATAGCGGTTCAACACGACGCGATCATCGCTGATCCACTCGCCGAAGGTGAACGGACCGGTGCAGACATAACCGACTTCCGGAGTACCATAGGCGGTGCCATATTCTTCGATAGCCGCGGGGCTGGCGAAGGTGAACATGGACATTGCCAGTGTATTCAAGAAGGAACCATTTGGCTCACGCAAAACAAAGGTCACTTCGTAGTCGCCGGTTGCTTCTACGCTAGCAACAAAGGAGGCATCATCGAAACCACTGAACATATATTCGTAGTATTCGAAGGTTTGCTCTTCAAAGTGGAATGGGTTGTCGGTGAAGCGCCAACGATCAAAGTTGAAGACGACTGATTCTGCGTTGAAAGGTGTGCCATCGTGGAAGGTCGCGCCTTCAACGAGGGAGAAGACCCATGTCAGACCATCGTCGCTGGCTTCCCAACTGCTTGCCAACAAGGGTACTGGATTGGTTGTTGCGCCATCAAATGTCAATAAGCCTTCACAACCCTGATTAATCACACGGAAGGAGATACCATCCGTAACGACAGCGCCATCCAGCTGAATCGGATTACCGAATTCACCGAATCTAAAGACGTTTCCATCCTGTGCGCTTACTGGAATGGCGACCAATGCCATGACCAGCATCAGGAAAACTGCAAGTGTAAATCGATTTTTCATAACTTTATCCTTTTACTCAAAGAAAATTCCCCCATACCGGATACATTGAGGTAATTTCATGTATCGGTGGTGAATCACGTTTATAGCATATATCATGTTGCAATCCAAATAACAGAACAATAATCTGCTGTAATTTCCGCGATTTTGTCGAAGAACCCTGTAAATTCTTATGTAAATCTTACAAAATGGCGATGCGACCATAAGAAACATACCAATTTTAAAGCCCACAACTTTTGAGCTTTTTGGTTAAACTGTATAAACTTTTAACAAGGAGACAGTGATGGACGATCATAAATCCTCTCATCCATTAGTCGGCATTCGCGTGCTGGATTTAACCCGCTTGCTCCCCGGCGGTGTTTGTACGATGATGCTCGGTGATCTTGGCGCGGAGGTGATCAAGATCGAAGACCCCAATGGCGGGGATTATGTCCGCTGGATGGGTCCGCAAATCGATAAGCAAAGTGTGTACTTCCGTATGAACAACCGTAGTAAACGCAGTGTGATTCTTGACCTCAAAACTGAAAACGGACAAATTGCACTCAAAAAGTTGGTGGAAACAGCCGATGTCTTGATTGAAGGCTTTCGTCCGGGGGTGATGGCGCGGCTTGGTTGCGATTATGAGACACTCAAGGCGATTAGCCCGACGCTGGTTTATTGCGCGCTTTCCGGCTGGGGTGCGGATGGTCCGTATGCCATGTCCGGTAATCATGATTTAAATTATGTGGCGATAGCGGGTTTAACTGGCGCGATGGAAACCCCACAGGTCATGGGCGGACAGGTGGCGGATATTGGCGGTGCATATATTGGCGTGGCGGGCATTCTAGCGGCGCTCTTCCGGCGGGAACGCACCGGAGAAGGCGCATTTGTCGATACAAGTCTGGCAGAATCTGCATTGCCGTTTGCGCTTTATAATTGGGTAGAAGCCCTGACAGAAGGTACACCAGCGGGAAAAGGTACGTTGAGTGGTGGGCAAGCCTGTTATCACGTTTATACCACGCAGGATGGGCGCTCGGTGGCATTGGGTGCGCTAGAGCCGAAGTTCTGGGCGAATTTCTGCAATGCGCTCAACCGCACCGATTTGATCGAGGATTATCTGGTACCGGAGCGACAATCCGAACTCATCCGAACGGTTGGCGAGATTTTCATGCAAAAAAATGCCAACGAATGGAATTCCCTGCTCGCTGATAAAGACTGCTGTTTTACGCTCGTCAAAACGCCAGACGAAATCGCCGATGATCCCCATTTCAAGGCGCGTAACATGCTCGGCACATTTGAAGATGGCACACCCTTTATGCGAAGCCCGATCCGGTTAAGCAACAGCGACCCGTTGATTGAAAATGTCGTGCCGGATTATGGCGAAGATACCGAAGCCATCCTGAAACAGGCAGGAATCGGCGATACAAATACGGATCTGGACGATTAAGGGATCGTAACCGCGCTGTAACACTGATGTGACCTGAAGACTCTATGATACCTGAACATTCTCCTTTTCATTCACCGTGGGATTGTCGTTGTGATGATTAGGTCGACGACACAGGTGTTCGGGCTGTCTTACTCAACCGCGAGACAGTTTCGAGCACCGTTTGCTTTTAGTTACAGCTCACGCAAAAAGTCATCTACAATTTGATTAAACACATCAGGATATTCCAAGTTTGGAATGTGTGCCGTGCCCTGCATGACGACTTTCTTCGCATTCTTGACCCGTTCCGCCAAAATATCCACCCGCTCTAAACTAGCAGGCACATCCAAATCCCCGACGACGAGCAAGGTCGGTTTATCTATCGTTTCCAGACGGTCTATGGCGTGGGGTTGTGTTTCAATTTCCTGTTCCCACAATTCATCAGGGACATGAAGCGGGATAAAGTTCATGTCGTATATCAATTGGCGTACTATTGGGTCAACATCTTCTTGTTTGCGTCCTGTGCCATCCACCCATACCTGCATCTCTAATTCACAGATTTGGGCGATGTCTCCGGCTTCATCGGCTTCATCAAAACTCGCTTCCAGTGGATGAGGGTCACCCTCATAACGATAGCCACTTATCGCAGGTGCGACCAAAAGCAAGCCTTTCACGCGGTCAGGATACGTTAGCGCAAAATTGATGGCAATTTTACCGCCCTGAGAACAGCCCATCAGCCACGCGTCTTGAATATCCAGATAATCGAGCAAGGCGCGAAGGTCTTCCATAAATGAAAATTCGCCCTGCACCATCTTCGTTTGCCCGAAACCACGCATATCAAATGCCAGCACACGAAAACGCTCAGAAAAATGCGCGATCTGATGTTGCCACATGCGATGATCGCAAATGCCCGCATGAAGCATCACCATTGTTTCGCTATGCGTCTCACCCGTTAATGTATAATAAATTTCCGCGCCATTAATGGGTGCAAAATCTGATTTTTGATCTGTCATAAACCCTAAATCCTTTTTAAAATCTTTATTCATTCGTCATAGTCTAATCGTGCTACTCGATAATTCATATGGTCAATCAGACTCAAAAAGAGCGCATCGCTGTGATACGCTCTTCGGCTTTTCATTTACGCTTTTAGTCGCCAGTAACCGGATCAGCTTCGGTTTTCGTGTCCGTTGGCGCTTCTGGCTTTTCCTGTTGCTTGAACTGGCTCATATATAGATCATAATACGCGCCCTGTGATGCGATCAGGCTATCGTGTGTGCCACGTTCGATAATTTCACCATCTTTGAGCATCATTACCAGATCAGCGTTACGAATAGTACTGAGGCGATGGGCAATGACGAAACTGGTGCGCCCTGCTAGCAATTTCTCAAATGCCGATTGAATGACGCGCTCCGTGCGGGTATCCACACTAGATGTCGCTTCGTCCAGAATCAGGATGCGCGGCGACATCAAGGCGGCACGGGCAATAGCGATTAGCTGGCGCTGACCCTGACTCAAGCCACTACCCCGCTCACCGAGAATGGTCGCATACCCCTCTGGCAAGCGTTCGATAAAGTCATGTGCGCCGACCATTTTCGCGGCGGCAATCGCTTCGTCATCAGTCGCGTCCAGCCGTCCGTAGCGGATATTTTCCAGCACGGTGGTCGAAAACAGGAAGGTATCCTGCAACACAATGCCGATTTGCTCACGCAAGCTAGCGAGGGTGACATCTCGCACATCAATGCCATCAATCAACACCGCGCCGTCCGTCACATCATAGTAACGTGGCAGTAAGTTGATGATGGTCGTCTTGCCTGCGCCCGTCGGACCGACAATCGCCACCATCTGACCTGGTTCAGCGGTAAAGTTCACACCTTTCAGCACAGGTTCGCCTTTGATGTATTCGGCGGCGGCATCCTTGAATTCCACCCGTCCCTGAATTTCTGCCAAAGGCTTGGCATCCGGTTTATCCTGCACTTCCACAGCTTCATCCAGCAGATTAAAGATGCGCTCTCCACCGGCAACGGCGCTCTGAATATTCGTCCAGAGAATGGCGATCTGTGAAATCGGCTGATTCAGGCGTTGCACATAGGCGATAAAGGCAAAGACCGTGCCGAGTGAAATTATGGAAGTGCCGAGCAGAGGTTCATTGCGTAAAACGGCTAACCCGCCGACCAACACGACGATCCCCAAGGAGACAAATCCCAGAGCTTCCAGCACCGGACGCAAGGCGCTGGTGAAAACCGCCGCACGGATATTCGCGGTACGGTTGGCTTCGTTCGATTGCTCAAATTGGGCGATGCTTTCTTCTTCACGGTTAAATGCCTGCACTTCACGCGCACCCGCAATACTTTCCTGCAAATCCGCATTCACTGAACCCAGTTCAACGCGTGCACGCCGGAACGCTCTACGCGCCTGACCGGAAAAATAAATCGTGGCGAGCAACATGACGGGCATAATCGCTAGACTCAGCAAGGCATACGGCACATTGGCGGCAAGCATCCGCTCAGAAATCCACACAATAACCACCACGCCAGAAATTACCTGTAGCAAGGCAAAGCTGAACGCCTGCTGAATGGTATCTGTGTCATTGGTCACCCGGCTCATGATATCACCGGCTTCATTGCGGGCATAGTAACCGATGGAGAGGCGCTGAATGTGGCGGAATAATTGCTGACGCATCATCCGTAGCACATTTTGACCCGTCCAGTTCATGGCATAAAACGCGATGCCGTTCAGCACTGACGAGCCGATATAGAGCGCGACCAATGCCAGCACCAAACCACCGAGTCCAGTCAGGCGTTCCGTGCCGCTGATGTTCTGCGCGACATCCGTATACCAGCAGGACTCGCCGCTGGTGGGTGTGACGAATAAATAACAATCTACCGCCTGACCCAACAATTCCGGTGCGAGTACCTGCGCCCATGCACCGGCTAAAATTAGCCCCATTGCAAGCAGAAGACCGACCCAGAAGCGCCGGAAATAGGTGCTAAAGCGGCTTAATGTCTCACGTAGATTTCGTGGTTTTATCGTTTCCTGTTCAAATAAACGGCGACCGCCGTCCAATCCCATCATTGCTTAATTTCCCCCTGCGGCATCAAGATTTACGGCGCGCATTTCTGCAGTGGAACTTTTATCATCCACCAATTGCGAGTTATAGATTTCGGCATAGATCGGGCTGGTTTCCATCAAGTCTTGATGTTTGCCCATCGCGGCGACCCTACCCTTATCCAGCACCAGAATTTGATCGGCGTTTTTCACGGTGGAAATACGCTGGGCGATGACAAAGCTCGTCCGTCCCTGCATCAATAAGTCTAATGCCGCTTGAATCTGGGCTTCGGTTTCAAAGTCCACACTGCTGGTCGAATCATCCAGAATGAGGATGCTTGGACTTAAGAGCAACGCACGAGCGATGGCGATACGCTGTTTTTGCCCGCCGGAGAGTGTGGAGCCACGTTCACCGACGGAGGTGTTATACCCATCCGGGAATTCCATGATGAAGTCATGTGCCGCCGCCGCTTTCGCCGCGGAAATCACTTCGTCATCAGTGGCTTCAGGGCGACCAAACGCAATATTGTCGCGGATAGATCCGCCGAAAAGATTGGTCTCCTGTAGCACAATGCCGATTTGCGAGCGCAGGCTGTCTAACGTCACATCACGTACATCATGACCGTCGATCAGCACCGCCCCTTCGCTGACATCATAAAAGCGCGGGATGAGGTTGATGATGGTCGTCTTACCGCTTCCGGTTGAACCCAACAGGGCGATTGTCTCACCTGCATGGGCGGTAAAGCTGACCTCGCTTAACACGGCATCCGATGAATTAAAGTAGCGGAAGGTCACATTGCTGAAGGCGACATTGCCGGTAATGGGTGGCAATTGTTCCGCGCCCTCTTTGTTGGTGACATCGCTTTCAGCATCCAGAATTTCAAAGATACGCTGTGAAGAAGCTGATGCCTGAGACATCAGGGAAATTATGAACCCCAACTGCCCCAACGGGAAGAAGATATACACCAGATAGAGTTGGAATTTCTGATATTCGCCGAGCGTCAGGGCGTTATCCACCAGAATGAATCGTCCGGCAAAATACAAAATCGCCGCGCTACCAATGTTTGCCATCAAGAAGATGAGCGGGAAGAGCACGGAGAAAATCCGACCCACGCGCATTTGCTGGTCAAAGAGATCATCGGTGGAGGCATCAAACTTCTGTTGTTCCTGCGCCTCACGCACAAAGGCTTGCACCACTTTGATACCGGCGACATTTTCCTGCAAAATCGTATTCATGCGGGAAAGGCGCTTCTGAATTTCGATAAATAAGGGTTGCGCGACCTTGCCAAACACGGCAAAAAGCATCACCGAGAGCGGTAAAATGGGCAGAATAACGATGGTCAATCGCCAATTGGTGGCGAACAAAATAATCAACGTGGCGAACAGCAATAAGAACGCCTGCACCGTGAGGATTAAGCCCTGTGCGATGAATAGACGCACTTTTTCCACATCGTCCGTTGCTCGGATCATGAGTTGTCCGGTCTGGTTTTGATCGTAATAGCTGAACGATAGGCGCTGTAGCTTGGAGAAAATCTGGTTACGCATATCGAACGCCAACCCTTGCGAGGTCGTTTCTGCCATGTATGTCTGCAAAAACGAGAACAACCCGCGGGCGATTGAAAACAGGATGATGAAAATAACCGAGTTAATCAACAGGGTTTCAGCAACATCCGCACGGCTCAAAATTTGTTCGAGCGTTTGTCCGTCGCCGAATTGCTGGACGATCTGTTGTTGTGCAGTCGGGTTCGGGATGCTCTGTAGCTGGTTGGCGATTGCACCATCCTGCACCGAATTGAGCATACTCTGGATGAGTTCCGGCACGGCGAGTTGCGCGAGTGTTGCGACGACTAAAGACGCATAGGCAATAATGACCGGGCGCTTCTGGTTGCCTAAATAGCGGATGGCACGACGCAATCCATTATTAGGCTCTCCGGCGGTAGATTGCCGTCCGTTCATGGCTTGTGATTGCAAGTTGTATCCCCTTTAAGTATTTATTGAAGTTATACGCTGGTTTATCTGAGTGTAGTGGTGATTTATGGCGCTAGCGTGATTGCACGCCACCGTTCAAAAATAGATCGACAAGTTGCCCGATTTTATTTTCGATAACCTCGTGCGTGTCGTCCTTCGTTTTGGGATTCATACCATAGCTGAAGATCATGCCCGTGAAGGCGGTTGCCAGTAATGCCGTATCAAGATCACCACGGATCGTACCGTTTTCGATTTGATGCGCGAAGTAAGCCTGAAATAATTCACGCCGATGCGCGCCACTTTGTGCTAATTTTTCGTGCAATTCCGGTACTTGATGCCCCTCGCACATCATAAAGCGCATAATATCATGCCCTTTACTAATTTTCTCTACGAGATAGATGCCAAGAAGGTTCAAATCTAATCTTAAATCACCAGTAAAGTCCTCATTGATGAGGCGCTCTAGCAAAGGATTGCCAGAATATTCATCAATTGCCGTTGCCATCAGAGTCACTTTATTACCAAAGTGGCGAAAGATCGTCACTTCATTAACCTCAGCGACGGCGGCAACCCGACGGGTCGTGGCACGGGCATATCCTACCTTTAGCAAGACCTGAACGGCGGCTTCGATGATGCGTTGGCGTGTGTCAAGCGTGGTATCTATAGTCGCAGGTTCGGGCATAGACTCTCCATGTATGCAAGTAACTACTTGCATACATTTTGGACTAAAAAAAGCAAATGTCAAGTGTTTTCAACGAATTTTGCAACATTCAGCAGTGCTTGACGATATAACGAGTAGAAGTGAAGGTCACGGAATATTGATCTTCAAGTCTGATTCTCTCATACTCTCCCTCGAGCCGTGTGTGCAAACATGCGGCTCTACACTTTTAAGCGACCAGCGATTTCGACCAGTCTACGTTTCTTTGCAGAGTTTGGTTTTACAGTGGAGAATCGAAGGCAAAATCGAGATAAGGTTCGCCGCTATCGGGCAATTTTCCACTCTCTAATTCGATGAATTGTGGTGCGATATTGCGTAATTTATCCACGCGTTCGTGCATGGGTATGATCGATATTTTGGGGAAGATGACCGTGAAGATATAGCCATTGTCTTCGTATAGGTCTTTAAAGCGCATTCCGGCTTTACGAAGCAAGTCTTCAACATCCTCACGGCTCACATCCGCGTAAGACTCCCCTTGCCCCGAAGCAACAGACTCCATGTTTTTCAGAATCGCCCGCATTTCCGTGACTACCGTCTTATAGGTATTGGAAATCGCCCGCTGATAATAGAGAGTTTGTCCGTCTGTGGCATTTTTGAGGACACGCTGAGCTTCCTGTGCGCGAGAATCCCATGCCGTGACCAAAGACCGCACTTCGTCGAGAAAATTGAGCAATATCGTAGAATCCGTGCCTAGCGATACGGAAGATACTGGAGTAATAAGCTGATGGTTGATGATCGCGTGGAGTTCCGCACCGACCTGCCGCGTACTATTGATCCGCTTATTGACATCTTTTTCCAGCATTCGTTCCAACAAATCAATCAAAGCGGGAGGCACATCGGGGCGCAAATCGTGAATCGGTGGCGCGGGTTTAGTGAAGATCGCCATAATCATGCCACTGGATGTGGAATCGTCAAAGGGCAACACACCCGTAAGCATTTTATAAATCAGCACGCCAAACGCCCATATATCTGTACGGGCATCCAGATCACGCCCATCTAAGGCTTCGGGGCTGAGGTATGCGAGTGTGCCAAGCACGCTATGTGCCTGCGTGACACGACTGCGATTGCCAATGCGTGCGATGCCAAAGTCGGTTAAACGGGGGGAGCCATCGTCGGCGATGAGGACATTCGCCGGTTTTATATCGCGGTGGATGATATTCAGATGATGCGCCCGTGCCAGCGCGTCGGACAATTCTAAACTGATGGCAAGGGTGCGCTCAAGCGAGAGTTGATTGGTGACCTGTAGCTCATCAAGCAATGATCCCGCCGAAACATATTCCATTACAATATAATGATTGTTATTTTCCTCGAACAACCCCATCACCCTAATAATATTGGGATGGTTGAGTTGGCGAAGTGCCTGTGCCTCTCGCCGGAAACGCTCCAAAATGGAGTCGTCTTCATCAATAACTTCTTGCTTTAATTGCTTGATCGCCATGTGGCGTTTCAGACGGGTATCGAATGCCTTATACACCACGCCCATGCCACCATCGCCGATAGTCGCTTCGATCTGGTAACGCTGTGCAAGTAGGGGTTGTTGGCTCATAAGGTCACCGATTCTTGTTGTGATGATGAATAGAAACTAGCGTAACATAGTTGATATGGTTAATGCACGACGCTCAAAATCGCCTATATACTGAGATGAGTGTAAATTAGAAACGATAACATTTCTATTATAGAGGATTTGGTACGTTCGTAGCACATAATTATTTCCAGTACACGCAAAACAAACGAGGAGCAAGCATGGCGAACAAAACTTATCGCGTGTATATCAGTAGCACCCATGACGATTTACATGATTTTCGTGATGCAGTTGTTGATTCCGTCGTAAAGTTAGGGATGTTGCCGATTGCACGGGACGAAATTGGATTGGCAAACGATGCCAGCGCGGAATTCCTACATTCACAAATGGGAAATGCACAGGTGTTTATCGGCATTTATGCCCATCAATACGGCTCAATTTCCAGCGCATGGGATAAATCATTGATCGAAATGGAATATGAAATCGCACGGGAAAACAAGCTCAAAAGTTTGTTCTTTTTCGTTGATCCCGGCGCGATGTGGCAAGGAAATCTGATTGATCGGGGTGAAGGCGCAGAACGGTTGGCGAAGTTCAAAAACCGTATTCATCACGAAGCAGTCTACAATACTTTTTCCACTAAAGACGATTTACAGGTCAAGGTGATGAGCGGACTGCATCAAATTATTGAGCAAATGCACCGTGATGACGGCACGATGACCGTACAATCTGTTTTCGGCGTGCCGCTCAAAAATGACCAATTCAAAAGCGATGTGTTCATGATTATGCCGTTCAGGGAAAAATTTATGGCGGTCTATGGCGACCATATCAAACCAACGATGGAACGGGGTGGCTTAAAAATTATTCGTGGGGATGATTTCTTCTCTGAAAACGCGATTGTTGATGAAATTTGGGCGGCAATTTATCACTCAAAAATAGTGGTTGCGGAATGCACAGACCGCAATCCGAATGTGTATTATGAACTCGGCATCGCCCACGCAATTGGCAAACCAAGTATCTTGATTGTGCAGGATATTGAGGATATTCCGTTTGATTTGCGCCACCTACGGATCATTGTCTATCAGCCCACGCCGGAAAGTCTGAAAGATCTGGAAATTCAGCTGGAAAAAGCCTGTCAGGGATTGTTGAACGACTTACACCAGCGCAATTGATTTATGTGGCTAAACTGTTGCCACTTCGGACGAGTCTGTTGTATGGGGCATGATTTCTAACGGCAAGGTAAAGATAAATTTTGCGCCATTGCCCGGTTCGCTTTCTACCCAGATGGTGCCACCGTGCGCTTCGATTGCAAGGCGACAGAACGCCAGCCCCAAGCCGATGCCGCGTGGCGCATCTTTGTATTTGACGCGATTAAATTTGTCGAAAATGCGTTGTTGCATATTGTGGGGGATGCCGGGTCCCGAATCTGCAATTGTGATGAGGACATGCTTTTCTGCCCCATTGTCTGACTCAGCAAGCCTCGCACTCAGGATTATTTCGCCATCATCAGGGGTATATTTGCTGGCGTTTTCTAGCAAATTGATGACCACGCGCACCATCATATCGCCATCAATCATCACCATCGGCAAATTGTTGTCCAGATTGAAGCGGATTTTCTGTCCGCTCTCCAAGGCGATGGGCTGTACAAGTTGCACCGCGTCTGCTAATAAGACGCGCAATTCCATCGGCTGTTGGTCCAAAATTGCTTTGCCTTCTTCAAGGCGGCGAACATCCAGCAAACTATCAACCAGTCGGCGTAATTGGCGTGTGCTCTGGATACCAATTTGGAGCAGAGTCAGCACGGCAGGATTTTCATGGTTTGCCAGTACCTTGCCTAATTTGTTGATGCTACCGTTAATCGTATGCAGAGGACCGCGCAAATCGTGATAGACCATCGCAGAAAGATCACCACGCAATTGCTCCAGTTCCATCTGTGTGGTCGCATCATGAAGCACCCATTCGACCAATTCACGCCCACGTAAGCGCAATCGTCGCGCACGCACGCTCACCGGAATTTCTGCGCGGTCTTGCTTAATTGCAAGCGTATTATAGCTATGTTCCTGCTCAAACGTTACGCCTTCCAATTTTCCGTTTAGCATAAGGGAGTCGCTGATACCATGAACGACGGAAATTGGCTGATTGAGGAGTTGCTTACGGGAATAGTCCAGAAAATCACACATTTTCGGGTTCACCTCAAGGATGGTGCCGTCTAATGATGTGAGTAACATTGGCACTACGGACCCATCAAAGAGATGTTCATAGCGGGTATCCCCTGTTTGGGCGGCGTTAAAATTTGTCGCGTTGGTAATGGCGATGGACGCAAGCGAGGCAACTTCTTCCAGCATATGTATATCGGATTGTGTGAAATATTCGACTGCGGGGTGCATCAATATCAGCGCGCCGAACACGTTAAAATCATTTTTGAGAGGTACGCCGATTGCGGATCCGTCTTTGGGTCCACTGCGAACAAACGACCAGCGCGGATCAGATGCTATGCTGTGAACATTGACCGTTCGGCGACTATGATAGACAAAACCCAACAGACCATGCGTGACAAGCGTCTGCCAGAAATCTTCTTTAAGCTGATTCCCAATATCCAGAACGAAGGCTTCTTCAATCGTGTCATCATCTTTAAAGGTGACGACACAGCCATATGTGGCATCAAAGATATCACCAATGGTTGTGAGCATTTTTTGAAGAATCAGAGATTTATCAAGCCGTTGATCGTGCAACATACGTGATAAAGTATAAAGTGCTTCAAAATCCCACTGATGATCCGTCATACTGCCCTCAAGAATATTTAGCAAATATCCACTCATGGTAAAGCAAAAATTCGCCCGATGCTACACATTCAGACGAATTTCTTTAAAAATTCATTATAGTGTCAATTCATATTACGATTTTAGCCGCTGAATTTCCGCAATCACCTGCTGAAAAGCGACCTGTGGCAAGGCTGGATTATAGTCAATCTGAACGTGTTTATCTGATCCGATGGGAAGTTGATCGACCAGATCACGCACGAGTAAGATCACAGGCTTTTCACGATTATGAAAATGCCGCCAATTGCGTCGCACAAGGTCAGAATCCATCGAGGACTCGGTGATAATGACGAGTAATAACCAGCATTCAAGACGCGCCTGTTCTACCGCATTTCGCCAATCATTACTGCCTTTAATCAGGTATTGATCGACCCATGCGCCGATCTTGTCTTCTTGCAAGCTGTGGAGCAATGGGGCAACCGTGCTTTCCCAATCCTCACGTGCATAGGTAATGAGTATCTGGTCTTTAAGGTCGGTCTGTTCCAAACCCGTTCCGAGTACAGTCTCATTGTTCTGATTTTGCATCGAAAGCGTAGGCATTTGCTCCGGTGTGGTGGTCTTACGCCGTTGTTTTTTGGTATCGGTAATATAGCGGGTTGGGAGTTCATCCGTATCATCGAGCGACCGCGTGGGTGCGTTCGCAATCGCCTGATCCGCCGAGGTGGAATAGCGCATTTGCACCATCATCCCGATTTGAATGATGTCGTTGGGTGTAAGCATCCGATCATCAGTGAGTAACTCACCATTAACCATCGTGCCATTTGTGGAACCGAGGTCTTCAATCTTGTAATTGCGTCCGGCGAGGGTCAACATAAAATGCTCGCGGCTCATTTCCGGTTCTACAAGCACAATATCGTTCGTCACACCCCGCCCAACTTTGATACTTGCCTCATTGAGGGGATAAATAGATGGCTCATTTTGAGAATTTAAGGTGACGATCAGATAATGGGCAAGCGTGGGTGCATCACCAATCTGAAGCTCATTGGGCTTAATTTCCGTAGTTTCGTCATTGGGTTCACCAAGATGATATTCAAAAGTGATTGAATCACCCAATTCGATAATACAACGCGATTTGAGCACCCATACGCCATCTACGGGTTGCCCGTTTACATACGTACCATTACTAGAGCTTAAGTCCTCAAGTTCATAGCCGTCCTCTGACCTACGAAGCACAACATGCTCACGGCTAACTTCGTTATCATGAATGATGATGTCATTTTTGCTCCCGCGCCCGATAATCATCTCATCCTTGTCTAAAGGATAAGTTGTATTGGGGTTGGGTCCGCGACGCATGATTAAATAGCTCATAGGGTTTAATAAACGCGTTTATAAGTCATTGAATATGGTTTAATTCTATCAGAAAACATGGTTCTTCGTGCTCGAATTCATAAGCTGAACAATTTACTAACAGTTAATCAAACGTGCGTATGATCTAAATTAAGTAAAATTTAGCTAATTTTTAGAAAAATGTGTACTCAGTATCTTTTAATTACGCCTAAAATCGCATATTGTTATGATAGGGTTTGAATTTATTAACACGTTCGAATGGTAGGTTCACAGTATGGCAACGGGTACGCATCCCGCCGAACGATACATTGATGAATACAACACAGCTTACCATGATGTTTACGGACAATCACCAAAAGTGTATTACATCGGCAATCAATGGTATCAAGTTAATGGTGAAATGATCCACCACACGATGATGGTGAGTGAAATCAGCCGATTAAAAGACCTTGCCTTCATCCAGAAACGTCACGCTCGGCAACAAAGTGTACTTTCCCGCCTTATTCAAAAATTACGCTCAATGTAGTCCATTATTAACGATCACCCGTTGTTGAAGTGTTTCTTTTAGGCGTGCAAATTCTGTAAGGTGCGCCGCATGACATTGAAGCACTGTGCGTCCGGCATCATCCCAGATGGTCAAAACCCGTTTCTGTGCTTGCTCACCCAGATGCCACGCTTTGAGCGCAGAATATGAATAATATCGCGGGACGTAGATACGCGTCCGAATGCCCTCCTCCAGCACATCCACCCCTTCTTGCCAGATATACAGCGCGGGAAGTGCTAACAACACCAGCATCAGCAGAAAACGCGGATCAAAAAATGCCGCTGACATCCCCTTCACGATAAGGATTGTTCCGATGATTAATACGATGGGCAACAACCAGAATACCATCAATAAAGCGCGGTAAGGTTGCGGCAGACGATGTGTACTGAGCACGGTTTGTCCTGTCATCAGCTTGTCCTATATGTCTTGATATTAAATCGATCCGGTTGATGGTTGCGAATCGTACTCTCCGCAATATCGAGGAAGCCGGGTAGATTAATCACATCCTGTTTTCTGAATTTTTGGACGGTCTTGGTTTTTCCATCCTTACTAATGCGGGCGATGACGACATGCCGTTTCTTTTCCTGTACATCGACTTCTGACCAGCGTAGTTTTTCCTTGCCTGTGACTATTCCACCCGCGCTCATCACAAGTTTAGAATGGAGCTTCACCTGTTTCCTATTACGGAGTGCCTTGCCGATGGTTGTTCCGGTGATGTCTGCAACAATCGGTTCGATATCCGCCCTCAGTTTATTTAAATCACCATGTCTGGCGGTTAAGCGAAATTTCTCGCCATCACGCATGAGGAAATTCAAGCCACCGCGCCGGAACAGATACCAGTGCAGAAATTTAATTCCGCCGGATGTGTCTCGATATTCTTTTAACTGTGACCAGCTATATTTTGACTTCTTCTTGCCCTTTTCCCATTGAAAACCACGATCAAAAATGGCGACGGTTTCGTTTTTGGTTCTGAGCCAGAGATAAAGGTTGATGAGGATACGTAGGAAAAACAACGCACTGATAATCACCGCCACCCACTGCCCGATGCGTAACACATCAGCATCAAACACATCACGGCTAATGGCTTCGTCCAGCGCGATCCATGCGGCGAAGGCGGCAACGAGCGCCAATATGAGCCAGAGCGCGCGACGAAAATATCGGCGACGGTTCGTTTTAGCTTTTAAAAGCAATTTGGGTCGATCAAGCACCATAAGATTTACTCACTAAAGTATGGCGCAATTTATAACACACATTAGCAAGAAGTCGTAAGTTTTTAGTTATTAGCGGTTCGTCAACAAGCCGAAGTAACACCCGTTTTGTCTACTAATCGCGGACAAGACGAATCATCTTATGGCATGTTTTCAAGCGTAAATCGAAGATTACCTTAGCCGTCGTGTTCTGCTTAACGTGTTGATTTGGCGAGTGAGCTTCTTGTGGACGAGAATTCCATCAGCGCGATCAATTTCTCATCAGGCTGACCAATGTTCAGGATGACCCCACCCTGATCGACATCCACGAAGGTATAAAACGCCTTTACCTCCTCAGCGAAAGTCTTTTTAATCGTTTCGTCAAGGTCATCAACCGCATCAGCGTGGGTCAGCACAATAAAGTCATCCGTAGAAATGCCGACAAAATCATCAGGTGTACCCAATTGGCTCACGGTGCGTTGAATGGTGGTAGCGGCGTGGCGAATCGCTTCGTTCGCCGCGAGGAATCCGTAAACTTCATGATACGCCTCGAAGCCATTGATGGTGTAATTGAGGATGGTGTACGGATCTGTTGAACCTAAACGGCGATTCACTTCATCATCGACCATCGGACCTGTAGGCAGACCGGTGCGAGATTCATGCAAATTTTCACGCGTGGCACGATTAATTGATCCTTGCACACGCAAACGCAATTCATCAATATCAAACGGCTTGGTGATGTAATCGTCTGCGCCCAGCTCTAAGCCACGTACTTTGCTGGCACGTTCGTCTTTTTGAGTCAGGAATAGGATCGGGATATACTTGGTTAAAGACATGCTACGTAATTTGACGCACACATCATAACCATCCATCTCCGGGAGCATCACGTCCAGTAAAATAAGGTTAGGAAAGCGGGAACGCGCCATATCAATACCGGCAAGACCGGTATCCGCATGATAAACTTCGTAATTATTTGACTGAAAATACATGACGAGCATTTCAGCAACATCATAGTCGTCTTCAATCAATAGCAAGCGGTTGTTAGCCATCTCACTCCCTCCGTAGTAGGTCGTTTACTCGTCTAAAACCGCGCTTACACGGAATTGATTTGCTAGAGAATCTGAAGCATTGGCGATGACAGCTTCCGATGAAAGTGGCTCCCCGACGACATCCTCACGAAGCACATTGGTCAACGGGAGCACAGAAGCCGTCGCCTCAATATGAGAGGTATCTACCCCTTCTAAATGCTGAAAATATCCCAATATGTCGCTCAACTGTCCCGCATACATCGCTACTTCGTCATCTGTTAGGTCAAGTTTAGCAAGTTCTGCAATTGAACGAACCTGTTCGTGCGATAATTCCATAAACTTATCCTTAATTTATGCGCTTTGCGACTAACTGCCCCTATTATAGCATCATTCTGCAAACGAAAAATAAACCTATTTGGTGCATTTGGGTCGTCGCAAATCCAAGAAAAGGTTTAGAATAGGAATATTACTGGAAAATTGTAGAAAATCCTATGTCAACAAAAAATTTGGAACTAGACGCACATACGATCATCACAGCGAAACGGCGACGACTCGCCATGCGTCAGGATCAAACGCCAGCCAATGCGGTCATTGCGCTCGCCAATATGCAAAAAGGTAGCCAGTCAATCCTCACAGAAGTTACCAACTATGACGATCCTGTTAAGGTCATCGGGCAAATTCGGCACGAAGAAATTTACGATCCGGTCGGCTCCGCATTACGATTCATGCGTCATGGGATTGATGCCGTCAGCTTATTCACGGATAGCCGGATTTATAGCAGGGGCATGGAAGACCTGACATTTCTCTCCAAAGGCATTAACAAAGGGATCGTCGCACAGGACTATATCTTGAACGCCTATCATGTTGCAGAGGTGCGCGCGGCTGGAGCTTCTGGATTGGTGATCTATAGTGCGTATCTGGATTACAACCAACTGCGCGATATTGTCTCTAATACCATGCGGTGGCGTATGACAGCGATCATACAGGTTAATCATCTGGATCAATTAGCAGATATAACCCGTTTAAGTCCGCACGCCATTGCCATCGGCGATCATCATATTTTTGATAAAGACCGTGATCTGGAACTAATCAGTGAATTGATGCCCCACATCCCGCCGAACACACGCATTATGCCATTAGGTTGCCTGACAACGATGGACGATGTGGAAGCAGTTGTCTCGTTGGGCGTGGATGCCATCACCATTGACGAAAGTATTCTACGCGGGAAGTTTCAGCCTGAGGCACTTCAAGAAGTCATACGCAATCGCCCCCAATAGAGCGTTGATACAAAAGATAAAAACAGGCGTTGTTCTGCGATTTCCTCAACAACGCCTGCTTATGCCTGACTTGAATAGAAAAATTATGGCACGCGAATTTGCTGACCCACATAGATGCGCGTCGGGTCAGAAATACCGTTACATGCCGCCAAAGTTGTAAAATTCACCCCATAGCGTAGCCCGATGCGAAATAGATTTTCGCCTTCAGCAACCGTATGTGTGCGGGTGTAATTGCAGTTTTGAGTGGTCGTTATCGGGTTTGTCGTTGTTGTGGTGGTCGTGGTGGTCGTCGTCGTTGTTGTAGTGGTATTCACGACAGGTTGTGGCGTGGTCATTGTGGCAGGCGTGGTCGTAACGATGATCGGCACAGCGCACTCGAACCAGATTGCGAAATCCCCCGAACCCGTACCGCCAAATTCTCCACCGAGCCAGAATACATCAATCGAGCCATCCGGTGTGGCATCTGCGCGAACTTGCCCATAGCGCGTGAAGCGTACGACCATGCCCGGCGCGAGTAAATCAACATAGCTGATGGTGGTCATATAAAATCCCACGCCCAATGTATCCGTGCCCCAAACTTCGATACTGTTTGCGCGGCAATAAGCAACCACACGGTCTGCGGCGCTGTTGTTTGCCCGTCCATCCTGTGCGCTAGTTAGGGTCGCACCTGTAAATAGCATCACAAAAATAAGGATCATTAGTACTATTTTTGATCGTTTCATGTTTATCCCCAATCATCTTAGTTAATTTCATTGTAGGAGATTTCTGGATTGAAAATTGCATATTCAAACCTGATATAAACGCATCAAACCGAATTATTACCGTAGAGTTTAGATTATCCGGTTGTTAATGCTACAAAATCCTTACGTGTGTATAATGGGTGCTTTGTTTGAATCTAATGGACAATACAAACACCTCATGACTCGATTCTGGCGTTTTAGTCTCATCCTGTTTTTACCACTGTTTACGCTTATCGCCTGTGATCCTATGGCACCGCAACCGACTCCCTTTCCGGTGATTGTGACATCTAATGCGACGGCAACCCCTACCCCGACGACAACGCTTACCCCGCGTCCATCGAATACGCCATCGGCTACACCCACAGAAAATATTCTGCCAACGGCGACCATTCCACCGTGCATCAACGACGGTGGCGAATTGGTGGAAATCTCACA
Organism: Aggregatilineales bacterium; assembly: GCA_040219275.1. Taxonomy (GTDB): domain Bacteria; phylum Chloroflexota; class Anaerolineae; order Aggregatilineales; family Phototrophicaceae; genus JAVJSU01. The sequence continues at coordinate 296,052 of JAVJSU010000061.1, forward strand.
ATTTCGCAGTCCAACCGCAGGCGGAGAAAATCTGCGTTACAATGTTTATATCCCGCCCTGCTATGCGGAAAGCCAGAAGCGCTTCCCCTATGTAATTTTGCTCCATGGGTTGAGCTATCGGGAACAACAATGGGAAGATATTGGCGTGATAGACGCATTAGAGCAAGGCATTCGGCTGGGTGTGTTGCCACCGATGATCCTTGTCATGCCGTATTTCGGGAGCATCGGCGCGTTGAATACTTTCCCGCCAGATTCCTCGTACGAAACGGTGATTCTCGATGAATTGCTCCCCGCCGTGGAAGCTGAATTTTGTACGTGGAATGATCGCGAACATCGCGCATTCAGTGGAATCTCTCGTGGGGCGTTCTGGGCATTTAGCATCGGATTCCGGCACCCTGATGTTTTCGGCATCCTCGGCGGGCATAGTTCGGTCTTCCCCGACGATTTACGCGAAGTCCCTGCCGCATTTAACCCGCTGGAGATCGCGGAAAATTCGTCTTTGTTGCCAGAAGCCAATTTACGCATCTATCTGGATAACGGCGCATCCGATTCTGCCGCTAGCAGTCAGCGTGATATATCCGAGCGGTTACGGGCGCGGAGCATTGCCCATACCTACATCATTAACCCGGTGGGCGATCATAGCAATGAGTATTGGTCAGCGCATGTGTCTGAATATCTGGAATTTTACGGGCGCAACTGGGCGCGGAGTCTGGGCGAATTGCCGGATTGCGCCGAGCCGAGTCCGTGAAAGTAGCAAGATATTAGAGGATAGATTTTAGATCAAAGACAAAACATAACGCATTCGTTCAACGATTTTGATGATTTGATAGAGGCGCTAACACAATGCGCCTCTAAAAATTACCTGTTTATGCGTCGGGGTTGGGGGTGGATTCTAAGGCGGGTAAGGGCGTGGGGGTTAAGCCCACGGATGCGCCACAATCTTGAAACGAATCAGAGTAATCGCTAAGTAGAGTGCCGTTCTCCTGCTCAAGTGCGATATCCCAACCGGGACGCAGGTAATTAAGCACCGTACTGCAATCGCCCGGATCAAGCAAAATGACTGACCTCGCCGCCCACCAATAATAGTAAGGTGTGTCCCCGTTCGGGGTAACTACGTTTTGAATGGCGCTATCGAATGAACTACGGGCATCACTATAATTTTCAAGCCGCATCTGTGCACGTCCCAAAAGATAATAGCATCCATCGATAGTCGGGTTGGACCGCACACAGCGCGACGCATAATCGGACGCTTGATTATCATCCCCGACAATCCGGAAGTAGTAATCCGCTAGAAATTGAAGGATGCGCGGATAACCGGGATTCAATTCTAGGATTTGCTCGGAAAGGGCAAGCGCCTCATTATAATAAGCCTCCGACTGTGCAGTTTCACCATCTCTAAGTGCTACCCCGCCAAGCTCACTATTTAAGAAGACCATGCTCACAGCGATATAATGATAGCTGGGCTGGATGTCATAGGCAATCTGAAAGTCTTCCATCGCCGCCTCACGATCAAAAATAGCGAGACTAAACCAGTTGATCAGACCGCGCACATAATAGGCTTCAGGGCTATCAGGATAGACATCCAACGCCTGATTGACAGCGGTCAACGCACGGTCATATTGCTCTAGTTCAAAGTAGACCTCTGCGAGGGTGGCGAATGCGCGTGCGCGTGCCGGTGCCATGATCTCCGGATTAGTATCTACCGCTGTTGAAGACGCGATTTCTAAGGCACGCAAGGCACTCGCAATCGCTTCGCCATAGTCTCCGGTAGAAATAAACGCCTGTGCACGGATTGTCCACGCGTTCGGGTCAAATGGGTTGGCAGTGACGGTATTTTCTGCCGCTTCCCCTAGCTTGTTTGTTTCATCTAACATAATCAAGCCGAGTGTATAAAGATAATGCACACGTAAATCGTTCGGAACAGCAGAAATAACTTCGTCGTAAAGTTCAACCGCGTCTTCCACTGATCCACGCATCCACGCATCATTGGCGCGGTTGATATTACTGGCAGGATTTTGCGTAGGCGTAGGTTGTGGCGCTCTCGCTGTTGATACACCGCTTTCCGCCCGGTTCATCAAATCAAACACAGCAGTACTCACAGGCGGTACAAATTGCGCCTGATTTTCGTAAATGTACATCCCGCCCAGCACAGCCAGCGGTGTGATGACGAGTAACAGGATGCTCCGTAACGAAATAATACCCCGTCGCCTTCCGCCAGAGGTATAGCGTTTAGGTGTTTTCAAATACATACTTATGATCCTCCTATGTCTTGCACGGGCGGTTCAGTTGACCCACTTGAGCCAAGATCAAGCCCGCTGACCAATCCGGCATAACCGGGGCATGTTTGTGCAATCGCATTAAAGCCGGCTTCAATATCGACGACAATTGCGTCCGTACCCTGACGCGAACGGGCAATCACCAGCGAATCCCGCAGGATATTCCACGCTGTGTCGCAATCTCCCATGTAATAATGGGTCAATCCCTGATAATAGTTGCAACTCAGGCTCTCCGGCGCGTATTCTGAGCAGGTTTCAAAGGCTTGCAAAGCCCCTGCCCAATCACGATTTTCGTTATAGAGCATCCGCCCATATTCAAAATATGCGTCGGAGGCAATGGGGTCGGTAGGTTCGACCACTTCAACGGCATCAGCACATTGACCGAGCGCACGCTGAAATTCGCCGATCTTACGGTAGGCAACGCACAAGCGTAGCATTGCACGGGCGTTGCGTGGCTGAATGGACAGGATTCGTGTGTAAATATCAATCGCTTCCTGATCGCGATTCTGGGCGAGATATTGAAACGCCAATTCAAAATACGTCGGGATACGATTCGGGTCTAATGAAACTGCCTGCTCTAGTTGGGTCGTTGCGTCTAAGTTTTCGCCGAACCAGTTCAGCGCATAGGCATAAGCACGACGCATATCGGCATCGTAGGGGGAAAGCTCCACCGCACGGAAACCGGCATCCACTGCATCAGCATAGCGGGCAACGCCGACATAAGACCGTGCTAACGCGGCTTGAAGCGGCGCGTAATTCGGGTCATAGTCTAAGCCAGTGACCGCCACCGTGACGGCTTCTGATGAGCTACCGTCAAATTCTAACGCTAATGCCTTTAAGGAATAGCCACGCGGATCAGTTCGATTAAGTTCTATGATGCGATCTGCTAATTGACGCGCAAAATCATAATCGGTCAGGTCGATCAGCAATTGCCCATATTCAAATAGATAATCAATATCATCCGGGCGCTGACGAAGCACGGACTCCCACAATTGTGCCGCGCCTGTTAAATCGCCAGCTAGCTCAAGACTAGTGGCGCGGGTCGCCAATTCACTAGGAAATGGCGTGGCTGTGGGTGCGGTTCCGGCAACTTCCATCGCCATGCCCTGCAACCGATCAAAGTTGACATACACGAGTGCAAGAGTCAGCCCGATAAATGTCAGGAAGTAAAAAACTGACTTTACCCGATTACGCTGATTGCGCCCCTCGCCAAAAAACGGTTGCGAATAATCACGCTTGATTTGCATACGCAAAGCTCATCTTAAATTTCAAGGACTTGTGGAGATCGCCAATTAGCCGTAACCTCCACCAATCGGCGTGGGCGGAATTGAGGTCGGTGGTGGCACCGTCGGCACGGAAACGTTCGCGTAGCCAGAACAATTTGCCTGAATATTCCCCAAACCAATTTGAATCGCATTAAGCACGGATTCGGCTTCTCCCTGTGCCTGTGCGCGGGTGCGGGAATCTTGCAATACATCCCACGCGGCGGGACAATCCTCACCGCCGAGCCAGTAATGCGCTAAACCGCGCAGGTAATAGCACTCAATTTCTTCTGATCCCAGGGCGATACAACGTTCAAACGACTCGATTGCCCCTTCGTAATTACGCCGATTGTATTGCATCTGCCCACGCTGACGATATGCCGAGGCATACGTTGGGTCAAGGCGGATGGCTTCATCACAATAAGGTTGGGCTTCGCGGAAATCCGCTTCATCCACGCCGGCAAAGGTTTCACACAGACGTAAATTGGCTTTGGCATTATCCGGTTCCATTTCAAGAATGCGGAAATAGGTGGCAATCGCCATTTCAGGATTATCGACACCGGGTAATGTGTATAAACGTGCCAGATAAAAGTAAGGTTCGGCAAGATTGGGGTTCAGCGCAATGGATTGCTCAAGATAATCAATCGCTTCCTGATAGCGCCCGACATAGGTCAGCGGAAACTGATAGGCAAACAGGGAAAAACGATCCATCGGGTCGATCTCAATAGCGCGCGCGCCTTCTCGCAATCCTTCTTGCCAGCGCCCTAGATTGGTATAGGCTACACCGGACGCGGCATAGAGTGGTGCGAAATTCGGGTCAATATCAATGCCCAAAATGGCGGCTTGAATGGCTTCTGCGGGCGCATCCCACATCAACGTGCGGGCTTTAAGCGCATATCCTCGCGGGTCTTCCGGCGCAACCGCAATCATTTGCTCTGCGATAGGCACGGCTTCATCCACCATATTCATTTCAATCAAGATGGTGCCATATTCATAGAGATAGTCGGCATTATCCGGTTGTTGTTGCATCGCCTGCCCGAATAATTGGGCGGCGGCTTGCACGTCCCCTTCGACAAACAGAACGCTTCCTTGCATGGCAATATTACTCGGCAAGGGCGTAGGTGTCGGCGCAAAACCAACCGCATCCAACGCCGCAATCTGAATCCGATCATATTGTAACGCGAACAAAACCAACACCGCTCCAAGGAAAAGCCCGACGAAAAAGATCGAACGAATGCCTAGTCCACGGCGACGGTTACTGAAAAATGGTCGATTGTAATTACGCTGAACGCGCATAATACCTCACTAACATCAAGTCACGTACACCTTCAGTATAAGAGCATCAGCCGGTGAATTCCACCACGATTGCCCTGCGAAATGTAAAATTTGTATCAATTTTCAACGATCAGACATCAAATCATTGCTTACAAAGAGTAAAACCTGATGACCTTACATAAGGAATAACCCCGCATATGATGATTGATACAATCGAAAATCATCCGATATTCAAATGGTTGTTTGTCGGCGTGGCAATTGCATTTACCCGTACTATTTGACTGCTTATGTGCTATTGGCATGGATGGTTTTGTGGAGCATGTTACGAAATCCGATTAGTGAAAACTCTGCAACAGGTTTATAACAATCTTTCTATCGTATTTTTAGTATACTAGGGGTTAGAATTTAACCGAAGTAAATTATTTACAATATTTCAGGGATAGAGACTTATGGCAACATGGATGTTATTGGAAGACGAACCCGATCTTTACGATATGATTCTCATGATGTATGACATGCTCGGATTGCGCGGTGTTGCCTTTTCTACCGGGGAAGAAGCGGCAGAGTGGGTTGATGCGGTCAATGCCGGAGAATATGAAGGGGAATTGCCCCAACTTGCCCTGATTGATATTCGTTTGCCGGATAGCATCAGTGGAACACAGATCGCGGCGAAAATGAGAAAAAGCCCACAACTAAAGAAAACCGTGATCGCCCTGATGACTGCCTACAAGCTATCAGTTTCTGAAGAAAATGAAATCATGAAGATATCTGGCGCGGATTTATTGCTTTACAAGCCCTTCCCAAGACTGCACGAACTTCATTTCCGGCTTAAGAGCTTACTCGCGGAACGTGGGCACGGATAAATAGGTTCGATCCGAGATAAAGAGTATCGCCGAACTATAGACGTTTCCGTATGCTAGCCCGCTTATTTTAAGTGCAATTTAGGCTATCAATCTACGCAAAAAGCGCGGTAGGTATATGCCTTTTCATCGCGTCAGCAACTCAAGAGACACATATTCTGTGTATGAAGATGAGTAAATCATGAGGATCACCCCGTAAGGAAATCTTTTTCAGCTTTGGTGTCGATAGTCCAATAGAAACAGCAAACATACCTCTCATACACTATGTAATGTTATAAATATTCACACTGATTTTGAAGTTGAATATGTTTGTGTTTCTAAAATTAACTTTTATATTACTGAAAAACTAATGGGAGTATATCATGGGAAAGCTATCGCGGCGTTCGTTCCTGAAAGGAAGTGCCATCGCGGCGGGTGTTTCTGCCACCGGTGTGCATGGACTATTCGGAATTAGCAGTTTATTCGCGCAAGATATGATGTCCGGTGAAAATGATGATATTCAAACAGTCATCAACCTCGCCGCGACAGCAGAACTGTTCGCATCAACGCATTACCTCGCCGCCATCAATGGTGATCTTGGATTGGCAGACGTACAGGTGAATTACTTGAAAGCGGCATTTATCTCCGAGCGCGACCATTATGACCTGCTCCTTTCTCTGGGTGCTGTACCCGTTGTAACCGAATTTTACGTACCGGATGGCTTGTTCAGCGATGTGGCACTGTTCTCGCAAATCACTGAAATTGCGGAAACGACCTTTGTCTCCGCGTATCTTGCCGCAACCCGAATTTTCTCCGAATTGGGCGAAATCGCGTTTGCTGTAACTACCGCACAAATCGCCGGTGTGGAATCGGAACATCGCGCATTGGTGCGTCAGATTGGCATGAATATCCCGAATGATCGTTCTTACGAAGCATTCCAATTCGCCAATGTGTCCGGCGCTGTACCTGTTTTACAACCGTTCCTCGATGGCTCAGGGGATGGATTTGTAGGTCCGGTTGCCCCGCCGACTGATGACGAAGTTGCCGCCATTCGTGCCGAAGCCGGTGATCTCGGCTATAACAGCGCCATTTTACCGTTCGCCGCCCTTTAAAGGAGAGATAATTCATGTTTAAAAATATGTTCAATAGCAATGTTTCACGTCGTAACTTTTTTAAAGGGAGTGCGGTGGGCGCTGGTGCTAGCCTGCTGGGTTGGCAACAAATGTTCGGGATCAGCCGCGCTTTTGCACAGGAAACCACAGGCGAAAACGACGATGTGCAGACCATCCTCAATTTAGCATCCACTGCGGAACTCTTCGCCTGCACCCATTATCTGGCGGCGATCAACGCGGTAGAAAGTGGTGACCTGGCGCTGGATGACATCCAACTTTCTTACTTAAAAACCGGATTTCTCGCCGAACGCGATCACTATGACTTGCTGGTTTCACTCGGCGCAGTCCCCGTCGTGACCGAATTCTACGTGCCGGAGGGTCTGTTCAGTGATGTCGCGTTGTTCGCACAAATCACCGAAATTGCAGAAACAACCTTTGTCTCAGCCTATCTTGCCGCAACCCGCATCTTCGTCGAAATGGGACAAACTGCCTTCGCCGTCACTACGGCGCAGATCGCTGGCGTAGAAGCGGAACATCGCGCCCTTGTCCGTCAAATTGGCATGTTGCTCCCAAATGATCGCTCTTACCAGGAATTCCAATTCGCCAATGTCTCTGATGCTGTACCCGTTCTGCAACCGTTCCTTGATGGCTCCGGTGAAGGCTTTATCGGACCGGTCTCCGCACCAACCGATGATGAGGTTGCGGCGATTCGCGCTCAAGCGGATGCGCTCGGCTATACTGGCGATATTCTGCCCTTCGCGGCGATGGATACCGGATCAAGCTCAAGCAGTTCAGGTGGCAGTTCAACCGTTACAACCAATAATGTGATCGTGAATGTACGCGAAGAACCAACGACCAGTTCTGCCGTCATTGGCAATTTGTCCCCCAACACAACCGTAACCATTGTTGGTCAGCGGGCGGGTGATGGTGGCTTTACATGGTGGATGCTGGAAAGTGGCGGGTGGATTCGTCAGGATACTGCCAGCGCCCCGGCAGATGCGTCTAGCGTGCCCCAGAGCTAACAGTTAGACAGAAACAATCAATAAACAGGTGTATAAACGGGCTTTGATTAACCAGACAAAGCCCGTTTTTATTTAGGGTTGATCGTCTTCTACGGTATAAGAGGCGGGTTCTTCATATTCGGTGACGGTGAACGTCAATAAATCGCTCATCTCGCGTGTGCCATCTGCTAAATGTGCCGTGGCGACAAGTTCATGCGTGCCAAGCTCAAGCGACCACCACACCGACCACGGCGCGGAGTTCACACGGGCGACTTCCACATCGTCTAACGAATACGTCACAAATTGCGTATTCGCCGGAACAGCCGCATTCAAACGAACGCGTTGCGTCTCGATTGGCGTGATGGGCGAAATGCGGAAAATCGTATACGGATCGGGCGAGAGTAAGCGCACCCCATCCATATTAGAGACCAGAGTCGTCGCATCCGGCGGTGGTTGGCGAACACCATTGCGTGCCGCCCAATCCTGCGCTTCTGGCGGGAGGACGGTATATACTTGCTCAACACGGCGATCATCCGGCGTGGAGTCATCCGCAAGCAAACCCGTCACGCGGTCAATTTCGAACGTTTGATAAAATGTATCTTCCTGCGTCGGCACAGTGCCGGGCAAAAATACTTCCATCCGGCGACGTTCACAGGCACGAGTCGGCAACAAACCACTAAGCGCGCATACTTCCGTATGGAGCAAGCCTTCAGGTTCGGCAAAGTCAACTTCCGGCTGTCCACGCAGAACATCGCGCAAAAAGGCGTTCCAGATCGGTCCAGCGCCAGTGATTCCGGTCACATCGACCATTGCCGTATTATCCGCATTGCCGACCCACACCCCGACGACCAGATTCGGCGTGTAGCCCATGACCCAATTATCATGAAAATCTGTGGTGGTGCCGGTTTTGGCGGCGGCAGGTCGCCCGATGCTGAGGGCGCTATTCTGCCCGAAAGATGGAATGCGGGCGTTTTCGTCGCTCAATATATCGCTGATGATGTAGCTAATTCCTTCATCCAGCACACGCTGATTGAGTGTTGGCGGTGTCCATTCGTAAAGCACGTCGCCATCACGGGTGGTTACGCTGAGAATATATGTGGGTTCAACGCGATAACCCCCATTCGGGAAAATGCTATACGCCTGTGCCATATCCAGCAGGCGGACTTCCCCGCCGCCGAGCGTAATCGACAGGTCGACATCAGTGTTATTTGCTAAGGTGGTGATTCCTGCATCCGTGACCAGATCAACCAGCCGATCAATGCCGACATGCTCCAATGCCACCACCGCCGGAATATTAAACGAAGAGGCAAGCGCCTCCCGCACCAAGACGGGACCGTGCTCCACGAGACCAAAATTCGCAGGTGTGTAGCTTTCTAACCTGCGTGTGACGAAGGGTGTTGCTACATCAAGGATCATCGTCGAGGCAGTATACGGTTCTTCAAGTTGAGGATTCATCGCCGCCGCATACGTGAAGGGCTTTAAGGCACTCCCCGGTTGACGGAGTGCTAATGTTGCGTTCACCGCGCCGTCAATGCTCTCGTCAAAGTAATCGGGACTACCTAGCATGGTTAAAATCTGTCCGGTATAGGGATCAATGGCGACGACTGCCGCATTATTGGCATTGGCAGGCACACGATCCCCTAAGGCGGGATGATTCAGATAGTCTAATTGGCGTTGTACAATGTCCCGTGCGATGTTCTGCCAGTTTAGATCCACCGTCGTGACCACATCCAGCCCATCAGTATAGAGTGCATCCGGATAATCCCGCGCGAGTTGTGTCCAGACCGCCATCACAAAATGCGGCGCTTCAATGGGATACGGTGTAGCGGCGAATTGTAATGTGTCATTCATGGCGACATCGGCTTCTTGTTCGGTGATGTAGCCGTTTTGCGCCATCAATCCCAGTACCACCGCTTGGCGTGCCTGCGACGCTTCGAGATTGGTCAGTGGATCGTATGCCGCCGCATTCTGGAGCAAACCCGCGAGCAAGGCACATTCTGAGAGCGATAAATTCGTCGCCGATTTACCAAAATAAGCCCGCGCCGCCGCATCAATTCCATAGGCGAGATTGCCGAAGTAGCTTTGATTGAGATACAGTTCAAGAATTTCGTCTTTGCTGTAAGCAGTCTGTAATTCCAACGCGAGGATCATCTCTCTCAATTTACGGCGCACGGTACGTTCTGCGCGTTGTTCAGGGTCTAGCAATAAATTACGGGCGACTTGCTGGGTGATGGTGCTCCCGCCCGCGATAATTTCACCACCACGCACGTTAATCCACACAGCACGCGTGATTCCAGCAATATCCACGCCCGGATGACTATAAAAATTCGCGTCTTCGGTGGCTATCGTCGCGTTGATACAATGTTGTGGAATCTGATCTATGGTGAGCGCGGTATTGCGTCCCTGCTCCGGCTCGGAAATTTCATAAAGCAGTGTGCCATTGCGATCATAGATGCGCGTGGATGGCAATGCCAAGCCTGTTTCTAAATCACCAATGGAGGGTAAGTCCCGCAGTAGCCAGACATAAGCAAAGCCGAAAAACAACACCGCCAATGCTGATAGCACGAGCAGGGCTTTTTGTAAACGTGACCGTTTTTTGAACCAGTTAAATCGTGTTTTTAGTCTCATAAGGTTGATTCTAATTCATGAAAAAGATTCGTGCGAGATGCCTGCTAAACGATTTCCCTACGAATATAGCAGGTCAGCGAGTCAGCATTTCAGATTTTCAGCAACGCTCCTTCAAAGGCAAGTTGATATACCGTGTACTGCACACCAGTAAAAAAAGCCCGCCATTTGTGGCAGGCTTCATGTGAATTTTAGCAATTAGTTGACTTTTAGTTGATCTGGTTCAACAGCGTTCGGGCTTCATCAAAGGCGCTTCTGGCAGTTTCCACGAAGATCAAGCCATTCTGTGAGTTCTGAGACAGCGTGCCAGAACTGCATGAATTCATGAACAATGTCCATCCCTGACGCAAGAGCGCCAGACCAAGATTATTCACCCGTTGCGCCGCATCTCCCAATAGGGGCACTTCGGCAACAACGTCATCGGGCACAATGTAATCTTCAGCGATGAAGGGGATCGGTTGCGAGCAAGCGCGGGTTTGTCCGGCGTTGGCGGCATCTGTCCACACCTGCTCCAATTGCACAAGCGCCCCGGTCGGCTCATTGACGCGATTAATAATGGAGACGAGTTGGCGACGATGCTCCGTATAGATCGCTGGATCAATCGTCGGGGTTGGCTCCGGTGATGGCGTAACATTGGCGGGTTCAGGAGTCGCCTCTTCGGTAACTTCCGTCGGTGGTGGGGTTGGCGTGGGCTGCAGTGTCTCCTCAAGCTCTGCAATCTGCTCATCAAGATCTGGCAACTGCTCCAGAATCGCGCTGGTTTCACTCACCGCAAAATCAATATCTGTTTGTGTTGGGGGCGTAACGTTATCACATGCCGCTTTATAGGTTTGGTACGCGCTGTTCACACGACCAAGTGTTGAATTAACTGTGTTTTTTAAGTTAAAGACGCGAGGGAAGGTCGCAGAGGTAATTAATGGATCAGCCTCATAAATACTAAAATTAGCGTAATCATATTCGAATACATAAGTACAATTTGAGGGTAACCCTTCCGGTGTGGGATTACTTAAGCCAGTTTGGATTGCCTCTGCATCCAATTTCGCCGCATCAATCAAGAGGTGCAAATCTGCCAGCGTATCAAGCGCCACACTGCCGGTATTTGCACGTCCGAGATTTGCCAGAACGCCTGTATTCGATTCTGTTGACAGCAAGACGAGTAAATTTATGCTCCCAAAAATGATGAGCGTAAATGTGAGGAACATCGCTAACCGGCGCAACACAGACGCAGAAATCCGTTTTCTTTTGCCGAATTTCCCTTTAAGCGTAATATCAGTCAGCAGTTCATAGATTTCTTCATTTTCGGGACGTGCCAGTGCATCGACTACCGGCTCATTTGGATCGCGCTCAATCGCCAAATCCATCGCCTTAAATTGTCCGAGTGCAAAGGTCACCGCGGCTTTCACCTTCGGGTCTTTTTCACCACGATACACTTTCCTGAGCGCACTAATCGCTTTCGGCGCACCGGATTCACCTAGCCAGTAGGCAGCTTCAACCCGTTTAGCGGTATCCATCTTACGCGAAAGGATTATTTTCATGTTGCGAACAACTTGCTTTTCAAACCGCTCGATCAACGCATCCGCATCCGCGCTGTCATTAAAATCATCAAATTCGTCGAAATCAGACATTGTCTTTATCCGGTTGGTTGTAAATAGAGGGTCACCTGATGTAACAATGATATGTTACCTTGAGTTATCAGGAAAGTCACGTAAAAGAGTATCAAACGAAAAACTTACTTTTCTTGCTTAAAGTATCGAAAGGAATGCCCTTACTAATGAAAGACCTCCACGATTTTGTTCATGATCTTGCGATCACACCTGCCCCAGCGGACTCCTTCAATCAATATGGCTATAATCATGTCACTAATGAGGTGCGTCGCGCAAATTTGACGCGCTATCTGCAACAAATGCGCTCACGCCAACCTGTGCTGATGCTCGTCGCAGAAGCACCGGGGTATCGTGGCGCACGTTTAACCGGTGTGCCGTTTTCCAGTCGCTATCTCATTCAGAACGGTGTTGGCACATTATTCGGCACGGAAAACGGATATCAAGTGCCGGATGACATAGAGAATAACGCGTGGAAAGAGGCAACGGCAACCATCGTTTGGGATACGATTCACCAACTGTCCCCACCACCGTTAAACTGGAACAGCTACCCCTTTCATCCACATCAGCCCGGTAAACCCCTGACCAACCGTAAACCGCGCAAAGCAGAACTCGACATCGGTCAACATTTTCTTAAGCGTTTAGTCAGCCTGTTCGAGATTGAACGGATTATCGCGGTGGGCAACACTGCGGAGGGAACGCTCAAGGCGATGGGCATTTCCTGTGAAAAAGTGAGACATCCAGCGCAGGGTGGAAAAAATGATTTTGTGGCAGGCATCAAGAGACTGATTAAAACTTAACGGCGTTTTTTCGCCAATAAGCCCCGATAGAGGCTATCCATATCGTTGACGAGGCGCTCCATACCGTAGCTTTCTAGCATGATCGTTTGTGCTTCGGTCACATCCGGCGGATTATTGAGCACCTTGAGCAGAGCACGCGCCATTGCCGATGGGTCATTCGGCGGTACAAGAACGCCATATGCGCCACCGTTCAGCAAATCCGGCACACCACCGACACGCGTCGCGACCACAGGGCATGTTGCCGAGAGTGATTCAATCACTGAAACGGGCGTGCCTTCGTTGATGCTACTGACGACAGACACATCTAAATCACTATAAATTTCCAGTAGATTTGATTGCCAGCCCGTAAACGTCACCGCGTTTTCAAGATGATAGTCATGGACAAGTGATTCCAGCATGGGACGTTCTTCGCCATCACCGATGATAACAAAGCGCACCTGAGGATTGGTTTCTATGATGCGCCGTGCGGATTGCAAAAATAGCTTATGATTTTTGATCGGCACCAACCGCCCGATAATACCAACGAGCGGTGCATCTGCAGGAATATTCCACGTTGCGCGGAACGTCCCTAATTTGCGCGGTGTATCGGCAAAGGAGGCTAAATCCAGACCCAGCGGCAACACCATAATACGCCCGCGTCGTGTGATGTGATATTCATCCGCGAGTTCACTCCGTAGGCTTTCGGTCAAGGTCAACACCACATCAGACATCCGTGCGGCGAGGCGTTCCATCAGGATAAAAAAGCGCGTGAGAGCACTGCCGAAATAGCCTTCAAAGACATGACTATGAAATGTATGGACGATCACCGGAACACGCGCCAAGTACGCCGCTAACCGCCCGACAAATCCGGCTTTTGTGGTATGGGTATGGACTACATCCGGCTGATATTCACGCATAAAATGGTAGAGTCGCCATAGTGCAATAATGTCGTTAAGCGGGGTGACCACCCCACCCAATTGGGGAAAAATACGCGGTTGGATGCCATAACGATCCGCAAAATAGGTCATATCGCCATGTGCCGCGTCGGTTTCACCACAAATCACTTCTACATCGTAACCACGCGCCTTAAAGCCCTGTGCCAACAACGTGACATACATCGCCGGACCACCCACACCAAGGCGGTTGGTGATGTGCAGAATCCGCACAGGTGTGTTCGTGGGATGGGCGTTATCCGTCGGTGATTGCTGAGTCATCAGAGGCTACTCCGCTGAATCACGATACCATGCAACGGTGCGTGCCAAGCCAGTTTCAAAATCCACCACAGGCGCAAAATCGAGCAGATCGCGGGCGCGGTCAATATTGGCGCTGGAAAATTTAATGTCTCCGGGACGCTCTGGCGCATACGCAGGTTCGATACTTGTGCCTAACACACGATTCAACGCCGCGATCAACGCATTGACGCTTTCGCTCTCGCCGGTAGCCAGGTTCATCACCTGTCCAGCGGCTTCCGGCGCTTGTGATGCCAGCAAATTACCGTGTACGATGTTATCCACAAAAGTGAAATCACGGGTTTGTTCGCCATCACCGTAAATGGTGGGGGTTTTGCCCTGTAGCAACAGATTGATAAACAGCGGGATTGCCGCCGCATATTGTGAGGTCGGGTCTTGACGGGGACCAAACACGTTGAAATAGCGCAAACACACCGTTTCCAGCCCATAGACATGCGTAAAACTACGGCAGTAATATTCTGCGGCGAGTTTAGCAACGGCATACGGTGAAATCGGATCAGGGACGAGTGATTCATCCTGCACGGGTGACTCGGTCTCGCCATAGGCTGAAGTTGATGCGGCATACATCACCCGTTTTACATCGGCATCACGGGCGGAAATAAGCACATTGAGCGTACCGGTTGTGCAATGTTCGTGTGTTTCCAGTGGATTGTCTACACTGCGCGGGACGGAGGGCAACGCCGCCTGATGATAGACGTAATCTACACCTTTAAATGCAGGGCGCAGGGACTCAAGATCGGTAATGCTGACCTGAAAAATTTCCAGATCACCGCCGAGTGATTTGAGATAATTGAGATTTTCTTGCCGTCCGGTGAGCAAATTATCAATCACCCGAACGCGCTGACCATCTTTGAGCAGGCGTTCAGCAATATGTGAACCGATAAATCCCGCTCCACCTGTAACAATATGTGTCTGCGCCAAAAGACCCCTCTTTAACAGTGACTGTCAGTTCATTAGGAAGCAATGCGCCGAGTATACCTTAAAATCGGTAGCCATAATAAGCGCAGACATACGGACTTACACGAGATTAATCGCCTGCGTTGCTCAATAGCCAGCCAATCACCAGACCGATTACGAAAACCACCAGCAAGGTTTTCCAACCACTCTGCTCTGCCTGTTCAACCACTTTTTCAGCCTGTTCCGTCACTTTTTCAGCCTGTTTGGCGCTGATGTTGCTCAGGAATTCAGCAGATTCTTCTAGCTTTTTGGCGACTGTTTCCGCACCATTTTTCACGTCGTCTTCGCTGTTCTCCACCTGTTTGCGGATGCGACTCGCCGCAGATTTCATCGTCTTGACAACATCATTGCGCGCTTTCTCCGCAAATTCGAGCAATTCACCGCCGTAATGTTCGACCTGCTCTTTAACATCTTCCGCGATTTTTTCTGCCGTCTTGCCGTTCTGTGAATTATCTTTCGCCATGTGATTTTTGCCTCATCTAAGCGTGTGTTTGTATTCCCCTATGATTATTTCCCTTTCGGTAGAAAGTTGCAAGCCATGTTACAAAGATCATCCCTTAAAGCAAACCACTATAGACGCACATGGTGCACACGGTATAATTTGCCAACATGAGTGAAAATATGAACGAAAAACACACACCACAACGTCACTTACCGATCCGATTCCTCTCCGCGATTCTCGCTATTGTGATCGTTCTCTCCGGTTTACTGGCGATTGATCTAGCGAATCGCGGAATGTTCTGGCGTTTCGCATGGTCGGTTACAGGCGAGGAAGACCCCATCGGGCAAATTCGCGGCGTGGCGCAATGGGTCAGCGGATTGCGTCGTCCACAGCCGGACACCGCCCGCATGACTCCCATCCAACACACAAATGTCAACCCGTTCGGCGTGAACACATTCTTTCAGCTAGAACCTGATCCAGACAAAATTGATGCCGGAATGCAAATGATTAGTGATGCCGGTTTCGGCTGGATTCGTCAGCAATTTGAGTGGGCGGAAATTGAAGTCGACGGGCGCGGACAATTCACCGATAGCCGTAACGACATCAACGGCGATGGTCAGGCGGATACGATCAACGCGTGGGATAAATATGATCGCATTGTGGAGCTAGCCGACACGTATGGGCTGGATATTCAAGTTCGGCTGGATAATCCGCCTGCCTGGGCACGGAATCCACAACTCGGTGATTTTGCCCCGCCGGAAGACACACAGGATTTCGTCAATTACGCAGTCGCTGTTGCGGAACGTTATCGTGGTAGAGTGCAGTATTATCAGATATGGAACGAACCGAATTTAACCTTTGAATGGGGTGGCTTGCCCGTCAATCCTGAGGGCTATACTGAATTATTGTGCCGAACTTATGACGCTCTCAAAGCAGTTGACCCGAACATCGTGGTCATCACCGGCGCGCTCGCCCCGACGATTGATCTGAGTGGCGCAAATTTAATGGATTTCATCTACCTGCAACGTATGTATGACGCAGGCGCGGGCGATTGTTTTGATATTCTCTCCGTGCAGGGGTACGGCTTATTCAGTGGACCGACAGATCGCCGGATGCGCCCGACGACGGTCAATATCGCCAGAAATATTTATATCCGTGATCTCATGGTCGCTAACGGAGATGCTCATAAACCTATCTGGATGAGCGAAGCCGCGTGGAATTTTGTGCCATCCGAGGACGAACATCCCGAAGAAATCATCCAACGCTACAATTATGGGCAGGTCACACCGGAGCAAGCAGGCGAGTATATCGTCGGCTTATACGAGCGTACACAGCAAGAATGGTCGTGGGTGGGCGTGATTAATTACTGGTTCTTCACCCGTCCGAACGATACGGAAAGCAATCAAGCATTTTATTA
Organism: Aggregatilineales bacterium; assembly: GCA_040219275.1. Taxonomy (GTDB): domain Bacteria; phylum Chloroflexota; class Anaerolineae; order Aggregatilineales; family Phototrophicaceae; genus JAVJSU01. The sequence continues at coordinate 312,888 of JAVJSU010000061.1, forward strand.
TTTTCGCATGGTTGAACCTGACTATGATCCAAATGCTGACCCGCCCTTCCCGCCATTACCCGTCTATACCGCATTGAGCGAATACATCAACACACTCACTCCAACACTCTACACGGGTGTGCATCAAGTAGAGAATAATTGGGCGATTAAAGCGGGCGAAAACGTTGAAATTGTCGAAACTGACGATGCACAATTCTCGGAAGCCATGCAAACAACCTCGCTCAATTTTGTTGCAGATGGAACACATATTTTTCTGCGCTGGCGGGGTGATTCGTTGACCGTCGCGGTAGATGACGAAAATGAAACGGTTATCATGTCACATAGCGATGAATGGCAGACAACACGAATCGACTCATCGCTATTGCCACAATCAAGTCAAATTTCGATTTCCGCAGATACACCGTTCGTTGTCGATTCGGTCACGGTGAGCAATCGCTTAACTCAGAATCTTTTCGGGGTTGTACTGGTGGCAGTCATTGGCATCGGTGGGCTGATTTTGTCGGTCATTGCCGGGTTGATGGGGCGGTTTGGGCGATGAGCGTGAATGATAACACGACAAAAAAGGGCGAACTGGCAGGTCGCCCCTACGGAGATAATGGTAATGTTGAGGGAATAGGTCGCCTCTATAAAAATCATGCCTACATCGTGCCAATTCTTTTGATTCTTGTGTTGCTGATCGCTTTCGGAGTGCGCTTTCATCTGCTGGGGGCGCAATCGCTGTGGCATGATGAAGGCAATAGCTATGTGCAAGCCACCCGCTCGCTGAGCGCCATCGCCGATAATGCCGCCCGTGATATTCACCCGCCCGGCTATTATTGGCTGTTGAGTCTCTGGCGACAATTAACAGGCGACTCGGAATTCGCGTTAAGGGCACTCTCCGCATTTGCAAGCGTGTTGAGCATCGCTTTCACCTACGCGCTTGGCAAACGCTTAATCGGCGTGTGGGCTGGATTGGCGGCGGGGCTGTTCGTCGCGCTGAACACATTCAGCATTTATTACGCGCAAGAAGCCCGCATGTATGCTTTATTGGCGATGTGGGCGAGTGCTTCGATGTGGGTCTTCGCCGAACTTATCCTCAACACACATCGAAACAACCCCTCACGCAGACACTATCTTACCTATGCCCTGTTACTCGCCATCATAAACGCCGCCGGACTCTACACGCAATATGCTTTTCCGTTCGTGATGGTCGCGCAGGGCATTTTGTTTTTGCTGTGGCTGTGGTCGCTGTTTTCCAATGGGCGGGCTTCCGATAATGAGGGCGACCTAGCAGGTCGCCCCTACAAATCAATGCTACAGTTACTTGGCTGGTATGTCGCGGCGAATGTGCTGACGATTGTGCTGTATTCACCGTGGATGGGAACGGCTTGGGAGCAACTCACGAATTGGCCCAACACAGGCGAAACCATCCCTTTCGCTCAGGCACTCTCGCAGATTATCGCGTGGTTTAGCTTCGGCATCACCCATCAAGCGGGCGTAACCGTGACCATTGCCTTCTTCCTACTGTTCGGTCTGCTTGATTTTAATGATGCGCCAGACACAAAACGAACGTGGTGGCGCATCCTCGTGCCGGTGGTGTGGCTGAGTGTTTCCGTCGGAATATTCGTGGCACTGGGATTGTTCCGTGAGGCTAATTTGAAATTTCTACTACCCGCACAGATCGCCTTTTCGCTATGGTTGGCGCGGGGGATGTGGGTATTGTGGACGGTGCGCGTTAAACGGCAAAACATCGGGATCTTGCGCTTCGCACCGAAAGCGGCGGCGTTGCTGGGTGTTTTCGTGATTTTGAGCGGGCTGGTTGAGGGACTAAATCCACTGTATACCGATCCCGCATTTCAACGCGACAATTACCGCGCCATTGTCGCCGAAATCAATGCCAATGCACGCGGCAATGATGCCATCATCCTCAGCGCGCCGAATCAGCAAGAAGTCTTCGAGTATTATTATTCCGGCAACGCCACCATTTATCCGCTACCGCGTGGCTTGGGCGGGGACGACCGCGCCACACGCACCGAAATGCTGAGCATCATCGGACAGCATCGGAGCATTTACGCGGTGCTGTGGGGAACGGGCGAGCGTGACCCGAACAACATCGTAGAATCCACATTGGACGGCGAAGCGTTTGAAGCCAGTAGCGAGTGGTTTGGTGATGTCCGGCTGGTGCGCTATGCTACGCCGGTAGAATTTACCGACGTGCAACAACTCGAAGAAACGATCACTTTTGGCAACCACATCACTCTAGAAAGTTATGCCCTCAGCACGGAAGATTTACGCGTCGGTGATGTGCTACAGGTGCAATTACAGTGGTCTACGGATGCGCCATTGGACACGCGTTATAAGGTCTTCTTGCAGATTCTTGACGCAGATGGTTTTCTCGTTGCACAACGTGATGCCGAGCCTGTTGGTGGTACACGCCCGACGACAAGTTGGGACACGGGCAATCGCATCACAGACAATCATGCTGTAATTATCCCCAACGGTTTACCCTCAGCTAATTACAAGCTCATCATCGGCTTATACGATATAGATAATCCAAATGCTCGCTTGCCCGTTAACGGCGACGATAATTTAGAATTAGGCGAACTGACTATTCGTTAATAGCGTCACATTTTGCTTTATATTTTGTCAACAGTAAGGGAGAAAAGCGCCATGCGTATCGTAATCACCGGAGGAACAGGACTCATTGGATCAGCTTTAGTTGCCAGCCTCGCCCATGATGGACATGAGGTGGTCGCCATTAGCCGTGATCCACATCAAACACAACCCCTGCCCGCGAACGCTAACTTTGCGTCGTGGGATGCCAAGACCGCTGAGGGATGGGGTCATCTGGTAGATGGCGCTGATGCTGTTGTTCAACTTGCGGGTGCGAGTATCGCCGGTGATGGCTTTTTACCCACACGTTGGACACCCGAACGCAAGAAGATCATCCTAGATAGCCGTGTAAATACAGGCAAAGCGGTGGTCGAAGCAATTGAACAAGCGGGTGTGAAACCGAAAGTGCTGATTCAAGCATCGGCGGTTGGCTATTATGGTACGCACCCCAACACGGTTGAACTTACCGAAGAGTCCCCCGCTGGCAATGATTATCTGGCGGATGTCTGCAAGCAATGGGAAGCCTCTACAGAAGCTGTAGAAGCCATGGGTGTGCGGCGTGCGATTATCCGTACTGGCGTGGTGCTGGATGGTGACGAAGGTGCATTGCCCCGTATGGCATTCCCGTTCAAGATGTTCGCGGGCGGTCCGTTAGGCAGTGGCAAGCAACCCTTCCCGTGGATTCATCTGATGGACGAAGTTCGCGCCATTCGCTTCTTGATTGCCAATGAAGAGGCAACCGGCGCATTTAACCTTAGCGCACCCAACCCGCTGACGAATGCACAATTTTCGCGCGAATTAGGCAAAGTATTGGGTCGTCCGTCGTTGATCCCCGTGCCTGCTCCGGCGTTTAATATCGCGTTCGGTGAAGTGGCGGTCATCTTATTGAAGGGTCAGCGTGCTGTGCCGAAGAAATTGCAGGAGATGGGTTTTGAGTTCACCTATCCCACCGCAGAAGAAGCCTTACGCGCTATCTACAAACCAGATAGTGCCTTAGCGACTGCCTAAGAATTTATTGATTGAATACCCACTATAGGCGCACTTATCCGCGCCTATATTTTTTGTACCTAGTCTGGTCAAATAGAGGCATTATGACTGGACACCTATCTGAAAACGACTATGTGAGGATGCTATGCGCCGCATCATTTTTGTGCTAATCGCCATTTTAAGCCTGACTGTGACAATCGCGCAGGAAGAAACACCAGAACCAACCGCTACAAATATCCCCGCCGATGAACTTATCGTAGAAGATGTGCGTACCACCGCAGGGCGTAATGCCTTCGATCAGGTGGAGTTGATGGCAGTCGGCAATCTCGTCAATAATACGGAAGAAGCCTATACCAACATCTCGCTTTTTGCCGATGTGCTGAACGCAGACGGCGAAATTATCGGAGAAGGTTTTGGCTATCTCGTAAATACATGCGGGAACGGGTTGAATCCAGATTTTGCGGTTGAGCCGGATTCAGCGCAGGGGTTTAGCATCGCCTTAGATATTTTTGAAGCCGATGCGGATATTGAAGATGTGAGTATCACGATTCAGAGCACCGCCACCGACCCCACACCAAGCGACCTTCCAGCCGAGTTTACAGGCATCACCCGCGCCAGCACTCAAGAAGTGGTGAGCGTGGAATGGCTGGATGAAGAAGGCAATTTATTGCGCTATGGCGTGGGGTGTGATGAGGATGTTTTTACCGAACATGACTGGTATCAATACAATGCTCTGCGGGGCGATTCTGCACCGACGGTCAACCCGAATACAGAACTTGTGACGCAGGCATTACGCGACCAACTTGGCATAGCCGACCCCAACGCCTTCGATCATTCGTTCCTGACCTTTTCACCCACAGCACGCCGCCTGCTCCATCAAACACCAATCAATGTGATGATTAGCGCCGAGCCGGATGGATCATTCCGCCGCCTGATTTATGAGGATTTATCGCGCTTCACATTGCAGGGCTTTCTGTGGATGCCAGAAGGTCGCTTTCTCGCCTATTATTTCGGCGCGACGGGCGATCCGGTGCGCTATTACACGGCAAGCGTGGAGGGTCAGCGCATTAGCGGTTCGATTGATAACACCCTACCCTCGTTGATCGTTCCGGGTCCCACACCGGACGGTGCGCGTGTGGTAATGGCGACGACGATTGACGGCGTGACAGGCTATTATCTTGCCAGCACCATTGGCGTTAACACGGAGCTTTTATTTGAGGCTGAACCACCCGGTAATAACTTTCCTGCGCCGATTTATGTGCCGATTGAAGGAGGTGGCGCACAAATTTATCTGTTCCGTCAGGTGGATGATGTCCCGCGCTTGCAATGCTTCGATACGGTCAGCAGTCAACTCAATGACATCACCGCCCTCCCGCTCCAACTTGATGACGGAAGCCGTGCATGGGCGGCGCTTACTGTCAACGGGAGCAAAATCGCGCTGGCGGCAAACGGGGTCAACGGCGGTTTATGGATTATCGACCTGCAAAGTTTCGGTGGCTGTACGCCACAACTTGCGGGATAGGCATTTTAAATCAAAAACGGGCGACCTAATGTACAGGATCGCCCGTTTTTTTGTTGTTTCAACGCCACACACGCTATTCGGGGATGAGTACCTCTTGTAGCATATTTTCCACCGCCCGCGGACTCGCGCCGGACATACGTGACACTGGCTGACCGCCATCAAAGACGATAAACGTCGGAATAGACTGCACCTTAAATTGACTGGCAATACTCTTACTTTCCTCGGTGTTCAGCTTGACGACCTTCACTTTGCCTTTATATTTGTCGGCGAGTTCATCAATAAAGGGTGCAATCGCATTACACGGTCCGCACCACGCCGCCCAAAAATCCACGAGTACGGGCGTGTTGCTCTTGAGCACTTCTTTGCGCCACGTTTTGTTATCGACATGGCGTGCGCCTCTTAACGAAAGTTTACCATTTGCTGATATGTCCTTTGATTTAACTTCCGGCAACGGCGCATCGGTCAGCAAATGCGCGATATGCGCCCGCACATCGGATGTGCCGATATTTTCCGCGCTGGATTTGGTCTTCCGCCCGAAGAAGGCAGGCGTTAAAGTCACTAATGCAGGCAGATTGAGCGCACCGTATTTTTCATAGGTCGCCGGATTTTGCCCTGCATCCACCGTTATGACGATTAATTCATCGGCGTTGCGTTTTGCTTCACGATTCAGTGTGTCTTCAATGGGCTTATTGCGATTATTTCCATCGTAAAAATAGATCAGCGCCGGTTGTTTGCGCCCTAAAAGTTTCTTGATCTCTTTGTCTGTGCTGGCAACAGGTGCATCAAATTCAGGCATTGTAAAAATCTCCATAAATGACGATATACCTTTTAGACGTTGTTCATGGCGGAAATTTTACCGAAGACGATGTTTGTAGATTATGAATGCAGAATTTCGACGGAGAGTACACTCTGAGTTTGCGAGTCGTAATAGACGCGATAGTGGCTTGTAGCGGCGGTCTGCTGGAGCAAGTTGAAGGCAGACGTGGGAATCTCAAATTCGTCGTAGCCAATCTTCATGAAGCACTCGTCTCCGGTTACGCGTTGCAATACCCTGAGCGATACCGTTCCCTCTGTGACCAATGCTGAACCGAAATTCCCGGTGTTTTTCCGTTCCCGCGCTCCCACCCAATTGGCATATGCCATCAGCAAAGCGATCACAACAATTATCACGGTCACAATAGCAAGCAGTGGCGCTTGCGATTCTAGAATCACACGCAGATTAAGCATCCATGAGCACAACCCGAGCACGACCACGACAATCACGCCAACGATAAAAACCCCGCCAGATAATCCAGCGAGGTCTACCGATTTCCCTGCTTGTAAGCGGGCGTGTTGGCGTTCTGAAATTTTTCCTGCGCGATTCAGTTGCAGGTCATCCGACGTAAAATCGAACGCCTGCATCAAGAGATCATTCCGGGAAGCCAATACCATAAAATACTGTTAACCCGATTCTGTCGCTAAACTACCCGCAACCACAGGCGAACTGGTCGGGCCATCGCTACCACCCGCCGGTTCTAGTGTGATGCCCAGCAAGTCAAATGTGCCTAGTGGCTGTGGCGCGGTAAAGATAAAAACCGCTTCCCCCATGCCATCGACATCAAACAATCCGGCGCTGATTCGCTCTTCACCCTGAATTAACCATGCCTGATAGGTCATACTCGCGTCAGAGGGCGTGAAGTTACTCACACGGATCATCGCCACTGTACCTTCAGGGTTAAATGTCACCATTCCGCTGGCATCACTGCCGTCCTGTTGCGCCGCCAATGTGGTTTGTACCGAGTCAGACCCTAAAACTTCAAGAAGTGCGTTGCGCGTTTGCAATTCAGCATTCAGTATATCTTGATCTTCACGCAGGGTGTTGACTTCGCTCACCAATACACCGACCATCGCCATCAATATGAGGATCACCGCCGCCGCAATACCTGCCACTGCAAAAACGCCTCGCCCAAAAGTTGGATGTAGAACAGGTCTGTGTTGTGATGGCGCGTTCAATGGTAATGCGCTCGTCGTCGCTGACGGCAATTTCTCATCAACAGACGGCGCGGAAACAGGTGCGGTTAATTTCATCAAGTTCGCCGCGATACTTGCAGGTGGGCTGACCTGAGGCGCACTGAATAACATAGCAGAGGCAAGTTCCTTGTATGATTCCAACTCATCACGGTATTCCGGGCAGTGTACAAGAAGTTGCTCTACCAATTGCGTTTCCCCAGCATCAGTCAGACCCATACTATATGCAGGGAGCAAGTCAGCTAACGTTTCACAATCCGTTTTATTGAATTGTGGATTTATGTTGTGTTCTCCACTCATCCGATTTCACAATTACTCTAAACTCTACATCATTGTCTGCTAAGGTATCGCTCAAAATTTGATTTTGGATTTATTTATTCTCAATATTCTGATGTGCCTCTAACCAAAGCACCTTCAATTTCTGTAATCCTAGCCGCACCCGTGTTTTGACTGTACCCAATGGAATATCCAGCTTTTCAGAAAGTTCGCGGTGTGTCATCCCCTGCAAAAAACCGAGTTGCACCAGCGTCGCCTGTTCGGTTGGCAATTGCGTGAGTAACTCACGGATGAGTTGCCCATCACGGCGCAACGGGTCTTCAGGGATGCCAGTTTTTGAAACGACGTTCACGTACTCCAGATCATCGGCATTGGTAGTTGCCTGTCGCATCTCCGCACGTAAGCGATCAATCGCGGTATAGCGCGTCACTGTCAACAACCAACTAATGAAGCGTCCTTTAGATGAGTCATATTGCTGGGGGTTGTTCCACACTTTCATGAAGGTATCTTGTGTCACTTCTTCAGCATTTTTCTCTGAACGCAAAACTTGCAACGCGAGGCTATAAACCGGCGTGCCATATCGCTCATATAAATTGTTTAGCGCGTGCTGATCTTTTTCAGCAATACGCGCTAACAGTGTGTTGTCATCTAGTGAGGAATAGTCCAACATAATCTCTAAATGTAACTCCAACCAGCAGAGATTGTACCACGAAACAGACCTTTATTATGAAAATTGCTAACCCAATAAATGCACCGAAATTTAGAGATGCAACATAAGTGTTAGATGAGAAGAAACAGTTTATAAATCCAAAGATCGTATAGAACCCGATAGCTATATGTATGTGAATAATTCATACAGAAATTTATCTTTTGAAAACTATCTATAAGGAGTACAAGGAATGAAAGCATTATTCCACCGTACAGGACTGATGTTAGTGGTTATGGCATTAGTCGCACTCGTGGGCGCAGTCAGCGCACAAGAGATGATGGGACCGGAAGTACAGGTTTCCGATCAAGTTGTACTCAATGGTCACGTCACCGTTGATTATGTATTTAGCGAGGGTCCCGGCTTCATCGTGATCCATGCAGATAACGGTTCCGGCAGTTTTGGCGCGGTTATTGGTAATCGTGTCCTCAGCCCCGGTGCAAATTACAACGTATCTGTGCCGATTGATGCTTCAGCCGCAACCTCCACAGTTTATGCGATGTTGCACGTTGATAGTGGTGAATTAGGTGTTTATGAATTCGGCACCGTTGAAGGCGCTGATGGTCCTGTTGTTGTTGATGGTGCGCCGGTTTCCCCCGGATTTGCAGTCGCCGTTATCAATGCACAGGATCAATTCGTGGAAGCCAACAGCTATACCGCCGCTTCTGTGACGGTTGATGCACCGGGTTGGTTAGTCATCCATGCAGATAATGACGGTGGTCCCGGTCCAGTACTCGGTGCGACCCAAATCGCCGCTGGCATCAATATGGATGTCACCGTCGAATTAGACGAAGCCGGCATGACGGACATTCTGTGGCCCATGCTTCATGTTGACACTGGCGTTGAAGGCGAATACGAATTCGGCACCGTTGAAGGCGCTGATGGTCCTGTCCGCATCAATGACACAGTTGCAGTTTCCTCTGTTTCAACCGTTCCAGCAGTCCGTATGGCAGATCAGGTTGTCCTGCACGGAGATGGCATGGACATGATGATGGCTCCGACAGCAACTGCGGCTTCCGTACTTTCTGAAGGTCTAGGCTGGTTGGTTATCCACAGCGATAATGACGGCTCACCCGGCCCCGTGGCTGGTTTTGCACCGGTTCAGGCTGGTTTGAACACCAACGTCACCATCGAGCTTGATCCAGAAGTCGCCACTCCAGTATTGTGGCCCATGCTCCATGTCGATACTGGTGTTGAAGGCGAATATGAATTCGGTACCGTTGAAGGTGCTGATGGTCCTGTCCGCGTCAATGATGCAGTCCTGACCTTCCCGATCAATGCCGCCCCGTCTATCGTTTATGATATTCACTTTGACGACGATGGTACGCTGATTGTGTCACAGGCGATTATCGACGCTCCCGGTTGGTTGGTCATCCATGCAGATAATGGTGGCTCACCCGGTCCGGTACTCGGTGCCGCTCCGTTGACCCCCGGCGTGAACACACATATCGCCATCACACTTGATGGTGATGTCACCGACACCCTCTTCCCGATGTTGCATTATGATACCGGCGAAGCTGGCGTGTATGAATTTGGTACTGTTGACGGCGCTGACCTTCCGGTCTCCATTGGTGGTAACGTCGTCGTGGGTCCTGCTACCCCGATGATGTAGTGTGTAATTTGTAACACTTTCTTCCCTCTCCTTTATTGTATGCGTACACGGGCTTCTCGATTGTTGAGAAGCCCGTGTCATTTTGTACGACTTCTGCACGATATTCCACTTAAACTCAAAACACGCCTATAATGAAATTATGGTGATGTAATTGGGGCGGATATAAAAAAAACGTAAATTAACCCCGATATCGCACACAAAAGTTAAGATTTATCCGATAATAGAAGGGGCACGGATGAATTGGTTCCCTTCACAGATACAAACCATCCTTTATGCTCACAACACAACCTTTAAGGAGACGTGTATGAAAAACACTGTTAGATTATTGCTCATCGTTGTTTTAGTAGCTTTGGCTGTATCAGTAACGCTCATGGCGCAGGACGACAATGATGAGATGATTCTGGACTCATTGGTAAACATTGGCGAAAATGCGGAATTCAGCTATCTTGTCGGGCCTGAAGGCATGACACTCTACACTTTCTCAATGGATGATGCGCTTTGCGTTGATGACTGCTTAGAAGCATGGATGCCACTCACCGTCGACAACGAAAGTGAACTTACAAAAACAGCAGGCATTCCGGGCAATCTGGGCATTTACGAGCGAGAAGGCGACATCAATCAAGTGACCTATAACGCGATGCCACTCTATTATTTTAGCGGCGACGAACAGGTCGGTGATATCAATGGTGATCGCGTTGGCAATGTCTGGTTTATTGTTGAGCCGAAAAACCTTTATGTGGGTGGTAACGGTGAGCTAGGCAAATTCCTGGTGGGACCGGAAGGCATGACGTTGTATGTCTCCACTAATGACCAACCGGATGTCAGCAATTGTACAGCGGGTTGCCTCGAAAATTGGATCCCATTCACTGTAGAAACCGATGCTGAATTAACGCGGGCGCGTAACGTTCCCGGTCAGGTTGGTCTAATCGAACGCCCTGACGATGGCACGCTTCAAGTCACCTATAACAGCCAACCGCTCTATTATTTCTCTGCGGATGAAAACGTAGGCGATTCAAACGGGCAAGGATTCGAAAGCACATGGTATATCTTCCCACCGGAAACGGTATTTCTCGGTGGCACAGATGCCGCTGGTGCGTGGCTAGAAACCGCCTACCGCCGTACCCTTTACGCTTCACAGTTGGATGATTCAGGCGCGAGCAATTGTCTAGACGAATGTGCAGAAATGTTTATCCCCTACACTGTAAATCGCGGTGATGTGGTCTATGGATTGCGCTTAGAAGGCGAAATTTCACTTATCACCCGCCCTGATGACACATTGCAGGTCGCCTATAACGAAATGCCGCTCTATACCTATGTCGGTGATACCATGCAAGGCGAATTAAATGGCTATGGCATTGATGAAGTCTGGTTTAATGTCCCGCCCGCTATCACCCGCGATCAATTCATGAATCTCAGCACCGATCCATTTGGCGGTGATGATGAAGGTGACGATGATGAAGGCGGTGACAGTTAGATAGTCGTCATTAACGCAATAACGCCAAGAACTGAACCATTAATCCCTGATGAGTAATCGTCAGGGATTTTTGTTTCTGCACATCTACAGGTAACACACCATAAGGTAGAATAAGCAAAATAATGACCCAACTAAGGATTTAGCGCATGACTAGTGAAGAAATTAAAGTTACTGTTGAAAAACGCGGTCACATATTGCTTATGGGCTTGAACCGTGCGGATAAGCGCAACGCCGTTGACATTGAAATGTTTAACCAACTCGCCCACGCCTATGCACAACTTGAAAATGACGATGATCTGCGCTGTGGGGTGCTGTTCGCACATGGCGATCACTTCACGGGTGGGATTGATCTGGCGCAGTGGGCATCTCTGTTTGAAGCGGGTGATGCGCTTAAACCGCCGGAAAACAGTATTGACCCGCTCGGCATAAATGGCAAACGAGTGAGTAAGCCCGTCGTGTGTGCCTTGCAAGGATTCTGCATCACCATCGGTATCGAATTTTTGCTGGCATGTGATATTCGCATCGCCGCCCGCAACACGCGCTTTATGCAAATTGAGATCAAGCGCGGTATTTATCCGGTAGGTGGCGCGACCATCCGCTTTATGCACGAAGTTGGTTGGGGCAATGCCATGCGCTATTTGCTCACCGGCGATGAATTTAGCGCAGAAGATGCCTATCGCATGGGGTTGATTCAAGAAGTAGTCGATAACGGCGAACAACTCAACCGCGCCATTCAAATCGCGGAGACAATCGCCGAGCAAGCCCCGCTCGGTGTGTATGCCACGCTAAAATCATCACGGATCATCATGGATGCCATCGAAGCACAGGCAAAAGCAAGCCTGATGCCGGATTTGGTGCCATTGATGAAATCCGAAGACACAGCAGAAGGGGTACAATCCTTCATTGAACGACGTAAAGCAAATTTTAAGGGACGGTAAATCACATATGACACTCAAATTTGACCACGCAATTATCGCGGTAAATGATCTTGAAAGCGCGATGGCAGACTATAAAGCACTGGGATTTAATCCCATTTTCGGCGGGGAGCATGTAGGCGGAACGACACATAACGCGCTCATCTATTTTGCGGATGGTAGTTATCTTGAATTGATCGCGCCAACTGGAAAATTACCGCAGGAAGGTGGCGCAGATTTTCGGAGTATGCTCGAAAAAGGCGAAGGGCTGGTCGGTTACGCCTTTGTGTCCGATGATCTGGAAGCAGATTCAGCGGCGATGCGCCAACGGGAATTATCCGTCACACAGGTTCAGCAGGGCGGGCGCACCCGTAGCGATGGCGTGGAATTACGCTGGCAATCGGTTGGCATTGAGGGCAGTTGGTCGCCATTTTTCATCGAAGACCTCACACCGCGAAATCAACGTGTACTCGACGATATGGAATCCACCACGCAACCCAACGGGATCATAGGCGTTTCAGGTGTACATATTATCGTCAATCATGATCTTGCCCGCCGTTATGAGCGCATCATGGGCGAAAGTGCCAGCGAGTACAACATCAATGGTGTTAAAATTCACCTGCTACCGCCGGACAATGACGAGTTGCAAGGGTATGCAGATGTGCGCGGCGAAGCTCCGTTCGCGCTGTTTCTTAAGGGAGAAGCGGGCTTAACCTTCCATCTGGAGCAAACCCATAACGCCCGTTTGTTCGTCGGGTAAGGCGATCTTCATGCTGGATTGGTTGATTATTGGTGGTGGGATACATGGCACAACGATCTCGGATTTTCTGGTGACGCGCAAAGGTGTCGCACGGGATCGCATTCGGGTGCTTGATCCTCATGCAAAGCCACTCGCTCTCTGGAAGCAATTCACCGCCAATATCGGAATGCCTTATCTGCGTTCACCTCTGGTGCATCATATTCACTATGATCCGTGGTCAGCACGGACGTTTGCAGAATCACAATCCGGGCGACCACTCGCGGGGTTCATCCCGCTGTATGAGCGTCCATCGCTAGCATTTTTTAACGGCTTTTCCGATCTGATTATTGAACGCTACAAGCTCAATGATCTACGCTTACAAGGGCGGGCAACCGGACTTACTCGACTAGAAAATGGCTGGCGTGTCGAAACAGGCGATGGAGGATTAGACGCGAAACGGGTTATTCTGGCGATGGGCGCGACTGAGCAACCGTTTTACCCCGCATGGACGCAATCACATGGCGGGACAATCCAGCATATTTTTGACAAGGATTTTGACCGCGAAAACCTGCCCCAAAACGTCACGATTATCGGCGGTGGCATTAGTGCCGCACAACTGACGATTACACTGGTAGAAAGCGGGCATCAGGTGACATTATTGAGCCGTCACCCGCTCCGCATGGCACACTTTGATAGCGATCCCTGCTGGGTAACGCGCTTATGTCTGGCAGATTTTTACGCAGAGCCGGATTTCAATAAACGCAGGGAGATGATTAAAACGGCACGCAATCGAGGATCAATGCCACCGGATGTTTTGGAACGGTTAGAAGCAACCGCCGAAACGGGCAATCTTAGCCTGCAATTTGGCGAAGTGATCGCTACCCGCACATCAGACAAAAAAATTACACTGCAAACGGCAGATGGTCACAGTTTGACAACACAGCAGGTCGTGCTGGCGACGGGCTTTACATCTGATAGACCCGGTGGCGCATGGCTGGATGATGCCGTCGTGCAATACAACTTTCCGGTGGCGGACGATGGCTACCCGATTGTCGATCAAAGCCTGTGCTGGTCGAACGGCATTTATGTAACCGGTGCGCTGGCGGAATTAGAAATCGGTCCGGTGGCGCGGAACATCATCGGCGCACGGCTAGCGGCGGAGCGCATCGGCGAAGTGGCGATTTAATACGGGGTGCGATTGCCATGCAATTAAAAATTGTCCCTGTATTCTGCTGAATTATCTTATATAATGCCTGAGCTTCGATGTTGATATAGACAGACAGGAAAACCAGAAATGGGACGCTCAAAACCTAGAGTGACTGCCGCGAAGCCACAGTTCGGGAATAATAAATCATTCTCGCAGAAGCGCACTCGCCGTCAATTTAGCCCCAATATGCAAACCAAGCGTATTTACGTACCAACTTTGGGACGTACCGTGCGTGTGAAGGTTTCTGCGGCTGAACTGCGGACAATCGACAAAATTGGTCTGGTTGCGTTTCTGAAACGCCGTGGTATTTCGATTAACAGCCTCGTTTCAGACTAAGGCACTCTCCATAAAATATCTAAACATAGTTATTGATTATGGGATTGCTACAACACCATACGCTCTGCCACAAACAAAGGGTCGTTAAGTCCCTGATTTTGGCGGTGAGTGTATGGTGTTTTTCTTTTCCATTTTTCAACTTCTAACAAAAAACATAAGCATCATACTCTACACTATAGTCATCCTTGTTTGCATTGTTTGACGGAGCACGTTTGATGAGCGACTCACCCACTCCCCTTACCATATTGACCGGATTTTTGGGCGCGGGCAAAACCACCCTGCTCAATCGCATTTTACATGGCGATCACGGCTTAAAAATCGCGGTGATGGTCAACGACTTCGGTGCGGTGAATATCGATTCGCAATTGGTGGTGGATGTCGATGCAGACGACACGGTAAGTCTATCGAACGGCTGTATCTGTTGTACCATTCGCGGGGATTTCTTAGAAGCAACGCTAAAATTGCTCAACCGTACCGATAAGCCGGAATATATTGTCGTGGAGACGAGTGGCGTTTCTGATCCGATTGATGTGGCACTGACCTTTAAGCATGTACCGGATGTGCGGATTGATAGCGTGTTGACGGTCATTGATGCCGAGCAAATTCTTGATATTGAGCAAGAACATGCTGTACTTGCCATGAATCAAATCGGCATGGCGGATATTGTCATCCTGAACAAAGTTGATTTGATTGACGAGACACAACGCAAACGGGTGCACAAATATATCCGCGAGATCAGCAAAGATGCGCGTATTCTGGAAACCGTGAACGCCAACGCACCGCTTGATCTGATTCTCAATGTCGGTGATTATGATTTTGACCGCGCATTGAGTCTGCAAGCCGAGCATGTGCATGTCCATGACATTGGCGAAGATGAAGATGAAACGCACGATCATGACCACAATCACGCGCTGGTTTTTAGCACATGGTCATGGCAGAGCGATGATCCTTTATCATTTAAAGCACTCAAGCGCACGGTAGAAAATTTACCCACCGCCATTTATCGCGCAAAAGGGATTTTTTATCTGGCGGAGTCACCTGACCTTCCGGCGATTTTGCAGGTCGTCGGCAAACGCGCCCATCTGACTATTTCCGAAACTGGCTGGAATGCTGAACTTCCGCACTCGCAATTTGTGGTCATCGGCACACACAACGGCTTTTCTGAGGATGATTTACGCGCAGAGATGGAAAATTGCCTCGCCAGCAACGCAAAATCTGATTTAGAACGTTTTGCATCAAACGCATTCGGCTGGTTACGGAAGCGAGCCAAAAAAGAAGATTAAGTTATTCAGCACTGTTTTCAATGTCTCTCGCCCTACTATATCTGGCTAAAGTACGCGTGATATTTTTCATCAAATCTAATTGAACCATGATTTCTTCTATTAAGTCTTTTAGTCTCACATCCTCACGCCAATCAAATGTCGTTACCGTATCAATATCAGGGTTGTCATAAATTGTCTTGATTATTCGTTCAATCATCGTAATACATTGCATTTGTATTGATACCGTAGGGCGCAATAGGTCTGATGGCTTTTTACTGATCCAATCCTCGTAATTTTCAGGGTCGTAATCATGATTGATACGTGTCTCCATGTGTCACCTTCTTGTGTTTTTTACCTATGATCCCATTGTATGGTTGGAGGCAATATCGAGCAACAAAAAGGACGCAAACTGTTGCGCCCTTAGTTATCCACAATATTTTACTTCCTACATCGCGTTAACCGCGTCCCGCACCCTGACGGGCGATCATCCAACCGGGGTATTCTGGCTGTAGAGCGCTGACTTCATCCAGCCGTTTGAGTTGCTCGTCGCTAAATTTGATTTTCACCGAGGCGAGATTGTCTTCCAATTGGTCAAGCCGTTTCGCGCCGATAATGACACTAGTGACGGCGGATTGATGCAACAGCCATGCCAGCGCGATCTGTGCGACGGATACGCCTGTTCTTCGGCTACTTCACGCATCACATCAACGCAGTCAAAAGCGCGATCCCGATTTACGGGCGGGAAGTCGAAACTTACGCGACGCGCACCATCCGGTCCCGTGCCATCACGGTTGAATTTGCCACTTAGCAAGCCACCCGCCAATGGCGACCACACCAGTACGCCCACATTTTGATCTTCGACCACGGGAACAACTTCACGTTCAAGGTCGCGTCCGGCAATGGTGTAATAAGATTGGATCGATTCAAATCGGCTGATGCCCAGTTTATCGCTGATGCCGAGGGCTTTCATGAGTTGCCAGCCCGCCAGATTGCTACAACCAATGTAGCGCACCTTGCCCTGTTGCACGAGAGTATCCAGCGCACGGAGCGTTTCATCCAACGGCGTGAGCGCATCAAAGCCATGAATCTGATACAGGTCGATGTAATCGGTGTTCAGGCGTTTGAGGCTTTTCTCTACGGATGCTATGATGTGATGGCGGGATAATCCAACATCGTTGACTTCTTCGCTCATCTGTCCGCGGACTTTGGTAGCGATAATCACACTATCACGCGGGCGACCTTCCAATGCCTTGCCGAGCATCTTTTCGGATTCGCCGTACGAGTAGACATCGGCTGTGTCGATGAAGTTGATGCCTCCATCCAACGAACGGCGACAATTTCGTTGGCGACGTCCTGCCCTTGCTTGCCGATTGCCTCCCAGAAGCCCTTGCCGTAAAAGGTCATGGTGCCGAGGCACAATTCAGAGACCAGCAGACCCGTTCTGCCCAACGGGCGATAATTCATGGTCGTTTCGTTTTCGCTCATCGTTTGTTTTTTCCTCTTCGCTATATAGGGCGACTTTGTAATTGATGAACTCCAAAACCTCGCACAATTCGTTGATCTGCGCCTGCACCTTTTCCCGATGCGCTTCCATCAACTCGCGGCGAGTGGATGCGGTATCGCTCCCCTGTCGGTAAAGTTCGATGATATGGCGAATATCATCCAGCGACATCCCCGTAAGGCGCAACTTCTGTAACATATTGATGCGGCGCATATCCGCCTCGTCATAGCGCCGATGCCCATTTTCTGCACGGCTAACAGGATCAAGCAAACCGATGTCCTCGTAATAACGAAGTGTGTAGGCGCTCAGTCCGGTTTTTTCTGTGATTTGGCGAATGGTGTAGGTGGTTTCTTGTGTCATCATGCCCTCATGCTACATCTTAGAGTTGACTCGAAGTCAAGCAAACAAAGATGAGTATACGATGAGTTTTGTAAAATACAAAAAAGGGCGACCAGGTTCACTGATCGCCCTCACGAGTTACTTTGGCTTACCAAAATCTTTTTTCGGCTTACATATCCACAATCTGATGGATCCCGATGAGATTCCCGCAGGTGTCGTCCAGAATAGCGCCGATGGTCGTTCCCATGTTTGTGGGTTCCATCGTGAATTCAACGCCCAATGCCCGTAGCCGCTCATATTCGGCGTGGACATCTTCAACCTGAAACGTCGTATAGGGGATGCCATCTGCTACAAGCGCTTCCTTGAGCGCCTTCATGGCAGGATAATCGCTATTCGGCTCAAGCAGTAATTCGACCCCTTCAGCTGCTTCCGGCGATACGACGGTCAACCAACTCGCTTCACCAAGTGGAATATCGCGCTTCTTGATAAAGCCCAATTTCTCCGTGTAAAACTTGAGCGCCTTGCCCTGATCTTTCACAGGAACGCTTGTTACACTAATTTTCATGATACGATCCTTTCCTTGAGTAAGGCTGTTGCTGATTTACAATTGAGTTTCCGAAACTCACTGGGACTGATATCAAACTGTTTCTTGAATGCCTTGCTAAATGAGGCGTGCGACTCATAACCCGCCGCGAGTGCGACATCCATAATATCAACAGCACCCATCCTCAACTTTTGTCCGGCACGCACCAGACGGTTGCGACGCACATAGTTGATGGCGCTTTCCCCTGTGCAAGCCGTGAAGACACGATGAAAGTGCGGTATCGAAAAACCCGCAACATCCGCGAGAATTTCACGATGCAATGGTTCGCTCAGGTTTTGGCGGATATACCGTTGCACCTGTTCGATACGTTCTTGATGAAGTTGCTCGTTCAGTTTTGTAGTTCCCATAAAAACACTATACCCTCTTCAATTCAGGACGTACTATTCCTATCGTATCATTTCCAGGATTGCGTTCTCATTGAGTCATTATATGCGATGAAAGCATTAGAGTGTCTTGCGGGAGAGGTTTTGGTTAAGAGACATAGTGACAATGATTTTTCAGCTATCGTTGACCAATTGTATATTTGCCGTCGGGTAAAATGCCAGCGACTAATTTATAGTAAGAAAAATCATTGAGAAATTGAGGATAAAAATGAAGTTTCGATGGTTTGTAGCTTCTCTTATATTGTTAGTCATTTGCCAAATGCAGATTATGGGACAGGATAACCCGATTGAAAGATTGCCACCGATTGCCGCCTATCAAACAGATGGTGGACTTTACGTCTTCAATGTAACTGAAGATCCTATTCTCATTTTGAGAAATGACGTAAATTCGCTGATACTTGACGTAGGTACTACACCGATATGGAGTACGAATGGTGAACTCCTAGCTTACCAAGAAATTGGGAATGAGACTGTACTTTATTTAATTTCAATTGATGATCTGAGCATCCAACAACGTGTTTCAGACCTTGATTATGACTCTATCTTAAACTTTACAATTGACAACGAAAACCTGCTTTATTCTACGTTCGGCGAATGGTACGATGCGTCAAATCCTCCGAATGTTGATTATGGCGTGTGGCGACAACGGAAGCTCTTGATCGAGGAGTTTTCCATCCCAAGTATGACGAGACGTGAAATTCTCACTCACTCGCTTCCAACAGTTCATGAAGCCAGTTTTGATGGAGGAGGCAATCTTGGCTTGCTTTGTCCAAGCTATGGAATGTCTATCATTGAATCACGCTCAACGTTCCTCACGCCGCTGATCCTTGCGGATACCCCGTATGGGATTCTTACCTATTTCGATAATCCAGACCCACAATCAAGTTCACGATTAGCAATTGGCCCTACAACACTAGTTGTACCTGCAATGACTTCTGCTTTCCTGAGTACAAATTACGAGCAAATTGTGTTCAAAATCGGCTACGAATTTCAGATCGGGATGGTTAATCTTTCAACACAACAAACCGAATTGTTTGAGTTGAGTCATATCCCTGAAGCACTTATAAGCGATGGTGAGAGATATTTTTACTATTCAGTTCGCATTGAAGGTGATGAGCCGCTTATCCCAG
Source organism: Aggregatilineales bacterium (assembly GCA_040219275.1). Lineage (GTDB taxonomy): Bacteria > Chloroflexota > Anaerolineae > Aggregatilineales > Phototrophicaceae > JAVJSU01. The sequence continues at coordinate 332,479 of JAVJSU010000061.1, forward strand.
ACGCGTATTGGGAAAACGATCAGTTCTGGTATTTAGCATGTAACGAATACATCAATCAAGTAGCAATTTATCGGTTCGATATAGAAACTCAAGAAGAAACACGGTTGTACATAAGTGATAACTTCTCTATTCCCTGGATGACACTATCACCAAATGGACAAGAGCTTTATTTCACTACCATACCTAATGGACAGATCTGGCGAGATGCAATGCTGGATAATGATTGCGCCTTACAAGAATGCATTGAGTACCTATTTCCGAATTTGTCTCGACTAAACCTTGAGTCATTGCAATCTGAAGTTCTATTGGAAAATGTGCTCAAGCCAGTCATCAATTTTGGCTATCAAACACAAAATTAGCGAAATCAAAAGGGCGATCAAATTCGCTGACCGCCCCTCCATAGTTAAATTAGATCAAACACATCATCTAATTGATGCGTTCGATGATGGTGCCTGTACCCATACCACCGCCACAGCACATCGTCTGCAAGCCAATCGTCTGATTATGGGTTTCCAGCGCATAAATGAGCGTGGTCATCAAGCGTCCACCGGAAGCGCCGAGCGGATGACCGAGTGCAATCGCACCACCATGCACGTTGACTTTGCTCATGTCCGCGCCGATTTCTTTTTCCCACATACCAATCACGGCGGCGAAGGCTTCGTTGACTTCAAACAGGTCAATATCGCTCAGGGACATGCCCGCTCGCTTAAGCACCTGTCTGGTCGCTTCGATGGGTCCGGTCAGCATCAGGTGCGGGTCACTGCCGACGGTGGACATGGAGACAATACGCGCTTTGGGTTTTAGTCCGAGTTCTTTGGCTTTATCAGCAGACATCACGACTAACGCCGTCGCGCCATCACTGATCTGGCTAGAATTTCCCGCAGTTGTCACGCCATCCGCCGTAAAGACAGTATTTAAATCCCCCATCTTTGCACGATCTGCATTCGGGCGAATCCCCTCGTCTTTATCGAGGATGATGCTGTTGCCCTCTTTGTCTAAGCCTTCAATCGGCAGAATTTCTTTGGAGAACCAGCCGTTTTCGGTGGCTTTGGCGGCGCGCATGTGGCTTTCGTAACCAATGGAATCCACCTGTTCGCGGCTGATGCCCCATTTCTGCGCGATTTCATCAGCGGCAACCCCCTGCGGAATCATGTTATACAGTTCCATGATGCGATCCGTAAACGGTTGCTGAGTGCCCATGCTACTGCCCATCGGCACACGGCTCATGTTTTCCACGCCGCCGGCAATCACGGCATCCGCCTGCCCGCTAGCGATCATCGCCGCCGCCATATGGACTGCTTGCTGGCTACTACCACACTGAAAATCTACTGTCGTCGCTGGAATACTAATCGGCAATTCGGCATCTAGCGCCACGTTACGGGCAATATTGAAGGTCTGCTCGCCGACTTGACTGACACACCCCATTATGACATGCTCAATCACCGAAGGATCGACATTGGCGCGGGCTAATGCTTCACACAGGGCATATGACCCCAGACGAACCGGATGTGTTTCCCGCAGTGCGCCGTTACGACGACCCAATGCAGTTCTAGCGGCATCAACAATAACTACTTCACGCATCGTAAAAACCTCATTAATCTAATTTGTATTTGATTTTTTATCGTCACTATCATACCTCATAAATAGTGTGAATTTCCATAAATTTAGATACCAAGAAAAATGAGCGGAACATTAGCAACCAGCAAAATCCACGTTCTAAGTCTCATATCCAGCTAAGCCCCATTTCAGACCAGTATGTTAAGGTTGAGGTAGATATTTTTCAAATGACATAAGGGAGTCAGATGATAAACCTTAATGATGTCAAAACATTACTCAATTCAGAAGACAAGCAAGTTATTTCCGTTTATTTACGGATTGATCCTGCCTTACGCGAAAATCAAGCAGATAATCCAGCGTGGCGAATATGGCTAAAAAATGCGGTGCGTGATGCCGAACGTGACATGCGCGATTCAAAACGTGAAATTTGGGAGGATCGCAAAGAGCGCCTCTATACCTACATTGATAATTACACACCGTCGGCTAAAAGTCTCATCATATTTATCGGGCAATCGTTCGAGCAAATTCATGAACTACCCATTCTGATCAGCGAAAATGCGTTTAATTATGGGGAGATTCAGATTGCGCCGATGTTGTGGCTACTTGATGAATATAAGCCCTATCTCATTACGCTGATCGATACTGAAAAAGCCCAATTGATGACCATGTATCTTGGTAATGTAACCTCCAGAAGCGAATTAGAGTCGGATCGATTTGCCTATGATTTCGGCGAAAAGACATTAATGCCCCGTCAGACGAGTGTCGCCAATGCTGGTACACAGGTGACGCAAGGAAGCAATCGAGATCGCTTTGAAGATACAATGGATGAACATATTGATCACTTTTATCGTAATGTCGCCGCAGAGATTGAAACTGTTCTTAAGCGCGATAAGCTGAAACGGATTATCCTCGGCGGGAGTGAACAATCAGCCCATGCGTTAAAAGATATGTTATCCAACAACTGGCAAGAGAAAATCATCGCTGTCTTACCCATCCCGATGGATTCAAATGATAGCGAAATTAGCAAACGTGTCTTACCGTCTGCGCTAGATTACGAACGTCAAAAAGAAGTCACACTGGTTGATGATGTGATTGGACTCGCAAAATCCGATGGACGTGGTGCACTCGGTCAGGGCGCGATTGAGGAAGCTCTGACGCAACAGCGTGTCGAATTGCTGATCGCCCCGTGGGAACAAGAGCTTGATAACAAAGCCATCGTCGAGCATCTTGCCCATAAAACCTTGCAAAATGGCGGCGAGGTAGAATTTGTTCATGGAGAAGCGGCGCAACTGTTGATTGATGAAGGTGGTATGGCGGCAAAGTTATACTACACGATTTAACCTGTAGACAGTAATCTCGAGATAAAAACAAAAACCCGTCTTCATGTGAGGCGGGTTTTGTTCGTTTCATAGGCTGATGAATGTGCTGATTAGGGCAATATGCGATACGGCAAAATGCGGTTAAAGGACTTCCACCAGATAAACGCTTCTGCATATTCCACGCCACACTGCAACCCGCGATAGCCGCTCTGAAGTTTAATCATCCGCATAAACGGATTTTGGTCGCGTGACGGAACTTCAAAATCAGGTTCGTAGGTATCGGGCATCATCTGGCTGACATGCTTACTGAGCATTTCTGCCTTTTGTTCAAAATGATCGGAAATATCCACCCACTCTTCTGGAATAAAGCTCAATCCAAGCACACCATCCATGAAGGCGATGGGCAATTGATTACGGTGCGGTGGTAAATCCGACGGGAAGTTACGGACGCGCGCCAATTGTGCCGCATCCAGCACCATTTGATTGGTATAGCGATGGTCGGGATGATAGTCTTCTGGCGGATGGGTGATGATGACATCCGGTTTTATTTCACGGATCACATTGACGAACTTCGCCATATATTCGTCAGTCGGCTTTAATCCGCCATCAGGAATCGCCATCCACACAAGTTCTGCGCCAATCACAGCCGCCGAAGCAAGAGATTCTTTACGGCGGACCTCGGCGATTTCATCAGGGTTGCCCTTCGGTCGTCCACGACCATCTGTGACCACACACATAAACACTTTATCGCCACGAGCGGCACATTTTGCCAGTGTACCACCGCATTGCACTTCGATATCATCGCCGTGTGCGGCAATTGCTAAAACATTCATTTATGAATTTACTCCATTATTGATTATTAATCGCGTAATACATTTTCTACTTCGGATTTTAGCTTCTCACTTGCGGAGTCAAGATCGCTTAGAAGACCCTCATAAGTGGTTTTATCCACCGTGAGTTGCACCTCAAGCAAATCGAGCACGCCCGCTGTCGCTGTGGGTGACGAACCACCAAAGCCAGTACGTTTGTTGATGAACGCTACCGGATTCAGCGCGTCTTGCAAATCCTCTTCAGATAGATGCACCTCAAGACCGATTTTATCCTGAGCAATATGCGTCAGGAGTTCACTCGTCAGGTCTTCAGGCGACAGTTTGTTGGTCAGCGCATAGGTCACCATGCCGGAGACAATGCTATGTGCCTGACGGAACGGCAGATTGGCTTTGCGAACCAGTGTATCCGCCAATTCCGTTACGGTTGTAAATCCAGCAGTCGCCCGCTGAGAAAGATGCTCTACGTTGACGTGTAATGTCTCCATCACCGCGCCGTATAAATCGAGAATTTCTGCCGATGTTTCCAGACTACCGAATAACATCGGGAAAATTTCGTCTTCAATATCCTGTGTATCGCCATATGGAATACTGTGCGATTGCGTAATGATACCCTGCGATTGCGCCAACATCCGGCTAATCCGTGCGCGAAGATGTTCCAGCACCACCGGATTGCGCTTTTGTGGCATGATGGAGCTAATCTGAATGAAGCTGTCGTCCAGCCGAATTGCACCGCTTTCTTGTGTCGCCCAGAAGAGCATATCGTGAGTGAAGCGCGAAAGATTCGTTCCCAAACTGCTAAGCGCGTTGGCGACATCCGTCAGATTATCGGACGCGGCGATGCTATCATAAGTGCTTGGCATCACGCCATCAAAACCGAGCAATTCCGCACTCAAATCTCGATCTACCGGAAAGCCTGTCCCTGTAAGCGCGGCGGCTCCGAGTGGGCTTTGATTATTGGTCTCATAGGCGAATTGCAGACGTTTGGTGTCGCGTTCTAGGAAGGACAACACACCCGCCATATAATGCGCCATCGTGGTCGGCTGTGCGGGTTGGGTATGCGTATAACCCGGCATAATCGTCTGCAAATGTTGACGCGCAAATTTTAGGATGGTCTGCCGTAAATCTAATAACTGCTTCATCGCATCCAATTGCAAAGGACGCAATGCCATCCGTGTCAGCGCGTAGCCCAGATCATTACGACTGCGCCCCAGTTGGATATTCCCACCGTATTCAGCCCCAATCATGTCAATGATTTTGCGCTCGATCACAAAAAATAAGTCTTCTATGCCGGATTGATACTTAAAGTCGACTTTATCCATCTTGCCGATGGTGTTTAGTGCGGAGAGCAAGGCTTTCGCGTTCGCTTTGACTATGATGCCACTTTTATATAGCATAATGGTGTGTGCTTTATTAGCGGCGAGCATCGGTTGATGATAGTACACGAGCGCATCTTCGAAAAACGGCAATAGCACATATTTTTCGTAGAGCGGATGCGGAAATGATTTTGGCGAATCTGCCATGTTTATTCCTTTATTAGCCTTTCAGCCCGGTGAGTGCAACCCCTTCAATGATGTATCGCTGGAAGAAAATCACAATGAGCAACAATGGAATTACGGAAAGTGATGCGCCCGTCATAATCAAATTCCACGCTGAACCGGCTTCTGTTGAGAAGAACTGTACACCAACGGGCAAGGTCATCATTTCTTGCTTGGACGTGATAATCAGGGGCCAGATGAAAGCGTTCCAGTTGCCGAGAAAATTAAAAATACACAGTGCGCCAATCGCCGGTAAACTCAGCGGAACGGCAATACGCCAGAACAAGCCAAATTCACTCACGCCATCAATACGGGCGGCATCCAACAATTCATCAGGAACACTCTGCATAAATTGGCGCATCAGGAAAATCCCCGCGCCTGTAATCACACCGGGGAAGGCAATCCCCCAATAGGTATCGATCCATGAGCCACCGATAATCGGGTTTGCCGACATGATGAACCACGGGATAAGTAACATTTCCGTCGGCACCATTAGCGAACTTAAAAATGCGAAGAAGACTATCCGTTTGCCCGGAAAATCGTATTTAGCAAACACATAACCGGCTAACGAATCAAAGAATGCTACGCTAACGGTACTCATCAATGCGACAATTAATGAGTTGATATACCAGCGTGGCAACTCGGTATCTGTTAGGACAGACACGTAATTATCCAGCGTGGGATCATTCGGCAAAAAATTCGGAAAGATGATTTCGACTTGCGGTTTAAACGACGTAGAAATCATCCATAGAAATGGAATTATCATCGTTATTCCGAGTAGTGTAAGTACCCCATAGGAAAACAGCATGGTCATGGTATCAGCATTGCTTCTATAGACCTTAGGGCGACCCTTATTCTCAAATATACGTTTGTCTTCCAGAATAGTCATACGGTCTGTATTCCTCAGTCAATACGTCGTCTGGTGAGTGTAAGCTGTACAACGGTGATGAATAGAATGATGACAAATAAAACCACGGTCAACGTAGCGGCAAAACCCATATTATCACTATCAAAGGCTTCTCTTACCGCTCGCAACACAACGGTTGTTGTAGAGTTCAGTGGACCACCGCTCCCCTGCACTGACATGGCATACACCGGCGCAAACATCCGCAAAAAGCCGATAGATTGCAGAACAATAAGATACACGATATAAGGATTCAATAAGGGCAACGTGATTCCCCAGAAGGTCTGCCAGCGATTCGCACCGTCAATCTTTGCGGCTTCATAATATTGGGATGGAATTTGTTTAAGCCCTGCGAGGAAAATGATGACCGCAAAGCCAAGCCCCTGCCAGATAACAACTATAAGAATGGCATACAAGGCTTGATCTGGACTCCGTAAAAACGGTTGTCTTGGTAGAGATAAGGTCTCTAAAAAGGTGTTGATGATGCCCTGCCGCTCATAAAGGATACGAAACACCCATGAAATGGCAATGGTGGACGTAACAAACGGCAAAAAGAAAATTACCCGATAGAAATTACTGAGAAACCGAATTTCATTAAGCATCAACGCGATACCAAGCCCCAGAAGCAACTGCGCTGGCATTCCGATGACTACATATAGCCCGGTGTTTTCGAAGGCTTTGCGCGTATCCGAGCGCGGGTTTTCTAAGTCGTCAATTAAATCCGCATAATTTTCCAGCCCCACAAATTCCTGATCCTCAATTAGCGCGGCTGGTTTCCAGTCATAAAAGCTCATCTGGAAGGCAAAGAGGGTCGGGTAGATACGAATATAGGCGAAGAAAATGATGGGTATGGCGAGAAAAATATACGCCCAGATAACTTTTCGTCGTGCTAAAGTCAGGTTAAACATAAATCACCACGCAATTCTTCAACGTATTGTGAGTGCCTAATTTGATGACATAGGGGGTACGTTTGGCGCACCCCCTGAAGTCCATTACATCGTACAAATCGCTATAGGTTAGCGATTTTCCCAGAATTCATCTAACAAATCTTGTTCGATCTGTGCGGTTTCATTCAATGCGTCACACACATCCATACCGGACAGGCGTACGAGATCGAATGCGTCGATAAAGACCTGACGTTGGATCGACTCATCAATGAAGAAGGTCGCATAGGAATATCCCAGACCAGTGATGAACGGACCCAGAATCGGGTCTTCAGTGAGTTCAGGATTTTCGAGTGCGGCACTTTGTGCAGGCAATTCACCAACGATTTCTACCCACAATTCACCAGCTTCAGGAGAAGTAATGAATTGAAGGAAGCGTGCAGAGGCTTCTAAGCGGGCTTCGTCCGTGGCGGCACGACGGGTAATGCCATGAGTCCAGTAGGAGCCATAGCTATACCGTTCGCCATTGGGTCCAGCGGGCATCTCAGCAACACCAAAATTCAGATCGGGGTTGCCACGCGCGGCGGCAAGGCGGAATGAGCCATCAATGTGCAATGCGCCTAAGCCAGCGATAAAAGCACTATTAGCATTCTCCGTACCACCAATACCTTCGCTTGTTCCAGTCAATAATTCAGTTTCAAACTGGGTAAGCCATGTAAAGGCTTCACAACCTTCAGGGCTGTTCCACATCACAGTACGACCATCTTCACTATATGGTTGTCCACCATATTGGCGCAAAAGCACTTCACGGAACCAGTGATGTGCCTGCCCCGCCATTTCAGTGGAATAACCGGCTGTCACGATATTATCGAGACTTGGATCACCATCATAAACGGTTGCGGCTTGGGCGATCTCAACAAATTCTTCGAGTGTCTGCGGCGGTGCATCATAACCAGCCGCCGCCAGCAGATCAATGTTATAGAACATCGCCAGTGAACGTACGGCGGTCGGGACTGCCCAGATTTCGCCCTCAAAAGTTGCTGATTCGCCTACCATTGGCACGAAATTTTCTGCAATGTATTCTTCAGTAAAGGGTTCCGGCAGGGGAACAAGATAACCGGCATCAACAAAGGCAGGGATCCAGCCGTAGAAGAGGCTAACAACATCAGGACCTACGCCACCGGCAGACGATGTTGCAATTTCTGTTCTGAAGTTGTCATAGGCGATGTCACTGTTATGAATAACGCGAACATCCGGGTTTGCCGCTTCGAACTGCTCAATGAGCATATCCATTGCAGTAACGCGAGATTCAAAATTATATTGCCAATACTCAATTTCGATCACGTCGTCATCCTGTGCAATCACTTGAAAGCTCAAGATGGGCACGAGAATGAGCGCAAACAGGATAATAAGTTTACGAATTTTCATGTAAATCTCCTCAATAGTGTACGTCAAATTGTGAATTCTTATGAGTGCATCCGCTCCTTCCACAGCCAATAGGTAATGGATTTGCGATTTGTACTCAGAAATTCCTGAATATTTGGGAAGGCAGTTTCTACATGATACTCAGGCGTTGTGCAGGTCAATCTTCCATAATCGAGCCGCATTCCCACCAAAAATCAACTGAAGGGTTTCGTGCGATAAATTGAGTTCGCGACAATCCCGTATCTGATCTTGCAGGTAACGGATTGCGAAACCCCGCGGAAAATAACTTGAGTCAGTGCCAAAAATGATCCGTTCTGGACCGATGGTTTCGAGATATTTACGGAATAGTTTTTTGGTCGTCCAATCGCCATCGACCCAGCGCACCCATTGATTCGAGCCACAGGTATCAATATGGACGTTGCGACACGCCCAGCACAGTTGCAGGGTTTCCCGTATCCACGCACAGCCGAAATGCGGCACGACGAATTTAACGTCTGGAAAATCTTTAGCGACGTTATGGAGCTTCAGGGGGTTGATGTTTTCATGCCACGCAATTCCGCCCCCGCCGCCTTGAATTCCGAAATGGATGAGTACAGGAATGTCTAATTCCGCACACACTTCCCAAACCGGATAAGCGGCTTCGTCCTCAATTGGACGATCAAGCATCGGCGCGAGGAGTTTATATCCCCTAAAGCCGTAATTAGTGACTGCGTGGCGCAGTTTATCGGCGGCATCTTCCGCAAAGGGATAATTATGAGCGAACCCGACAAATTTATCAGGATAATAATTCACAATTTTGGCGAGATTTTCATTGCCACCACCGGTCACAAAGCCCACTGCACGCAAGCCATACTTCTCAATTTCTTGCGCCCATCTGTCTGCCTGTGTTTTATCGTCCGGCGGATTGTTCTCCGGCGGTTCAGAATCCCATTCTTTGCGCCACGCATCCCGATAAGCACCGGCATAGTCACTGGCAATTTTAGCCCGACGCTCGCCTCGACGCTCTTGGTATGTCATGGTGTCACTTTGAACCATATCTTTGAACCACGGCTGTGTGGTGGGAAAATGAGTGTGAAAATCAATAATTTCTAAGTCTTGATACATAAAATTTTCTCACCAGAGTTGTGAAATTTAGAATGAATTTCTGCCAGAAAATAAGGTTTGATTCAATAATGAAGGAAGGTTTCTAGTATTATTTTGAATATGTAAAGTAGATTATAGACACTAACAATACTGATAGCAAACAATTTATAACCAAATTGGTATGCAATTGTTTTTCACATATCATACAAGTTCGTTAGCACTGTCGAGGCATAAATTGAGGGCGTTTTTCTGAATGATCTATTCAGCGATTTGGATCATGTGATTTCGATGCTAAGAATATTACCACGCGTTTAATGCGTGCTGACTTTATCTTCTGAATTTTCAACGTTCATGTTTTTACCGCGGTAGGTTGCGGTAAGTGCGTGGCAGTTCGGGCATAGTAAGCGCAAATTTTCCAGTCGATTATCACGGCGATCACCGTTGATGTGGTCTAACTCCAGTGGAATGGGCTGGTCTAGCCATGTCTCTAATCCACACGAGGAACAAATCGCATCGAAGACACCTTCTTGTAGGAGGCGTTGTCGAAGGTTATTCGAGCTTGCATAAGTCGAATTTTTAACCAGTATTTCGTCAAGTGGTGTTTTACGAGTATAAACATTCTTACGGTTTTTCAACCACCCTTGCCCGCGAAAATGTGACGTATCCAACCCTAATTTATCTATTCGTTTCTTGAGTGTTTGATAATTGCCGCCTGCTGGTCTGATACCTAACTGAATTAAGACCTGACGCAAACTCGATGCTGAGGAAACCGCATTAATTAAGTCATCATCATTATATTTGCTGGAACGCGCCTGAATTCTTCGAGGTGGTTTAGAGACAAGAATTTCATCAAGGCTGCTATGTTTGTCGATGTAATTTTGCAAACCAGCTAACGAGCGAAACTGTTCGATGCAGGCAGAAACCATATATCGAGTGTACCCAGTAATTTCGCCAATTTCTACCTTGCTTTTGCCCATCTCCCACAATTTCAACACTTCTAAAGCGAGAGCAGAATTTTCTGGCACATTTTGCACTTGTAAATGCTGTTCAAGACCGTCAACTGAGCCATAACGGGCAATAACATCGCGCACTGTCGGACGAGGGATTCCTGTAAGTTTGGCGATTTGAAGTTTGTTATGCCCTGCGCCCCATAAATATAAGATTTCCCTATATTCGTCGTAGTTTCGCATCAAGAACCCCAAATTTACTATGATCTTAAAATTAAATATAATTCAACCGTCCATAAAGAACAAAAAAGCACACCGTATATGGCGTGCCTAATCGTATTTTGGGGCAGGTGGGATTTGAACCCACACACCCGGAGGTAGCGGTTTTTAAGACCGCCGCGGCTACCCTTACGCCACTGCCCCAAACTTATGTGTATTGTAATGCCCCGGCGAAAAAAGTCAACCCGGTAGATAGGGTTCTACATAGTAAAGCCCAAAATCACCTTCTGCGATCCAACCGCGCAAGTTGCCATCTGTAATGAGAAACCATGCGTAGTCGCCTCCACAACGGGGACCATCAATCACATCAAACACGTCGCCTGTACGCACGATGCCTAATATCGTAAAGCCCGTTCCAGGTCCAGAGCGTACATTGAGTGGTTCGGGATCATCGTCGCTAACTAGCCCACGCTCACCAACGATCAAGCGTGTGCGTGGCGACTCATCACACGCAAGGGTCGGTGTTGGACGTGGCGAAACATCGAGTGGTGTGCGGGTTACACTAACACTCGTCCGTATTGGGCTACTCGCCGCCGCATTGGTTTCGACAATCTCGTTTATACCAAGATCATCTGTTGGTGTGGCAGAGATCGCCGAATTCTGTGTTGGGGAATTGCCACAAGCGGCTAAAACCCATAATAAGATGATAAACAAAATCATTTGGCGCATATGTTTTCTCCTGCGCCCTTAGTGTAGCGCATTATCAAATATGCTTGCCAAACGTGTTACCGCTTATTCCCCCTCGTTTGGACGCTTATTGATATTCTACAAACTTTTATTCAATTACAATTCCATCATCGGTATAGGGGAGCAAAATAGAGAATGTACTACCTTCCCCAATACGGCTTTCAACACGAATATCGCCATCGTGCATACGTATCAATTCGCGTGCGATATTCAACCCTAACCCTGTACCTTTAACATTTTTATTGGCACGGTAGAACGCATCAAAAATATGCGGCAAATCATCTGAATGAATACCAACCCCGGTATCACTCACTTGAACCACCGCATAGACTTGACCGTTTCCATCATCTTGTTTGCCTACATGTACATAAATAGAGCCGCCGTCGGGAGTGTAACTGATGGCATTACCGATCAAGTTAGTCACCACCTGATACAGTCGATCAGGATCAGCGAACACTCGCATTGGTTGATCGATGTATTCGGCAACGAGTGTTAGGTTTTGTAAAGAGGCATCATCACGCATCACTTCGACAATTTTTTCGACTAGATTTTGCAATACAAAGTTTCGACGACGCAGTTGAATAATACCCTGTTCAATTCGAATACGATCAAGCAAATCTTCAACAAGAATATTCATACGCTCGACAACTCGCTCTAATAGCGCGATATGCCGCTCCATTTCATCAGGTTTATGTCTCATCAAATAGAGGCGGGTATTGATGCTGGTAATTGGTGAACGAAGCTCATGAGAGGCGCTCGATATAAATCGGTCTCGCTGTTTATCTAAGGCTTTTTGCTGGCTAATATCACGCACAAGCGTGACGGTTGTAATGGGATCATCACGATTTTTGACTTCATCCGCCATAGAAATAGTTAAAGCGGCATCAAACGTTTCACCATCTTTACGATGAAGCTTAATTTCATTTCTTATGACCGTCCCTTTCAGTAAAAGAGAACGAACTTCCTGCCATTCATCCTCTGTATTCGCGTTCAGGGTAGTTCCGTTGAGTACATTGGTGCTTTTTCCCACCAACTCTCCGGGCGAGTAACCCATCATCTGGCAGAACGTCTGGTTTACATACAAAATTTGCATGTCCTCAGTATAAAAAATACCGTCGGCTGTTGCATCAAGAATTGCCTGCAAACGCCGATGTTCAAGATTTAGTTCAGCGGTTCGTTCCTCAACCCGTTGCTGTAAATCCGCCGCATAGCGTGCATTATGGAGGGCAATACTTGCTTGGTTAGCGAATGCCATTAATCGTTGTGCATCCTCATCAGTAAAATGCCCCGGAATGGAACTATCTACGTTCAGAATACCCATAAATTCACCCTGAAAAAAAATGGGAGCACCAACGTAGGATTCGATCCAACTCGTTTCATCCTGAAGATAAAGCCAGCGCGGGTCGCCACGTACCTTCGAAATTGCAATCGGTTGCTGAGTAGCAACCATGTGTTCTAAAATAGGCAGGTCAGCAATATTCATTTCCGTTAAGCCGGATTTTTGACTATTAGTGGTGTAAGCAAACTTTCCGAAGCCCTGATATTTGATGATGTGAATATTCTCCGCATTCACCAGCATAATAGACGCGGCATCATGGGGAACTACCTTGGCGACATGAGTCAAGACACGATCAATCACATCTTCAAGGTCTAGCGTACTATTGAGCACTGCGGCAGTATCACGCAATGCTTCCGCGAGGGTGCGTTGTTTAGTTTCTGATTCTGCAATGCGTTGTTGTTCTACATAGGCTGAAAATGTATTGGCAATCGACTGTAAGAAGTTCACATCATCTAGCGAAAATTTGTGTGGTGCCGTTGAGAAAACACCTAAAACACCCAGAACATCAGTTTGCCCGTGAATCACCACCGTAACGCTACTAATTACAGGTGTGTTGTGAAAAAGCGTTTCAGGCAAAAATCGCATGTCTCGATTCATGTCTTCAACCACTATAGATTCTCTCAGCAAGAATGTGTGGGCAAATTGTGAACCATTTTCAGAACGCAGACTGATACGCTCTGATGGGCGCGCATCCCACCCGAAAGACGCTCGTGGAATTAAATAATCACCTGATTTGTCTACCTCCAGCAAAACACAATATTCAATATCAATCACCTGAGTGATAAGCGGTAGAGCTTCTTCCAGAAGTAATTCATAAGTCGTATTTTTTTCGAGTGCTTTTTGCCCAATTTCTGCGACAATCGCCTGCTCAATCGCATGTATGTGTAAGGCGTTTTCCGCATCATATTGGGCGGTAACGTCCTGTACTGCTCCATAAATACCGATGACATGCTTACGTTCGCTATCCCATATAGGTCGGGAATAATCCCGTACCCAGCGCAACTTACCCGATTTCGTCAGCAGACGATAATCTACTGTCTCCCTATTGCCTTTGAATATAGCACTTATAACCTGTTCGTAGTTAAGTTTATCGTCGGGGTGCAAGAGTTCCCAATCATTCCAATGGAGTGCTTCGTCAACCGTGTAACCCGTGATACGTTCAAACGCACCGGTAATCCATTCAAGTTGTAATTCGCCATTGTTAACCGTCCAACCAAACGCATAATCAGACATCAACTCAGATACCGTGCGATAACGACTTTCGCGCTCCTCCAGAATAGACATTGTTAACAACTCTGCCGTTACATCATGCAAAATCAATATGATTGATGGAGAGTCATTGACCATTACATTTTCTACAGACAACATGACTTTACGTATGTCGCCATCCCGCGTCTTTAGCTCAAATCCCTGTTCGTTGAGATCACGTTTATAATCCAACTGAACGGATATTAACTCCAAACGATCTTCATCGAACAAGCCTAGACTGCTCAGAGACTGCCCTAACAGATCATCACGTGTATAGCCGCTTAAGTCACAGAAATTTTCGTTAAACCGAAATATACGACCCTTTAGTCGGTTCATCAACACGAGTGCAATTGAGCTAGACCCAAAGAGTGTCTCTATACCAGCGTGTGATTTGCGAAGTAGCACAGCATCATTTGCAAACGCACTAGCGACCATCAAACGTATATTCGCTGAATTTGTTAACTGTGTGCGAACTTCTACGAGATGCTTTTCACCATTGAGGGCAGTCCATTCCATAATACGCGGAATAGTAGAATCCCCATTTACAGATACATCCGCATCAGCAGACAACATGGGGAAAATATCTTTAAGATACAGTTGATGAACATCTTTATTAGTAATACCCGTCAATCGCTCTGCGGGGGCATTCATATGCAAAATTTGACCATCATCCCGATAAACGAGCGTGTAGTCATCACTCAGATATGAGAAACGTTCCATTAACGCCAGCGAATCCAGATTGTCAATCGCGCTTTGTCCCTGTTCTGCAAAAATTTGAGTCGCAGAGACACCAGCCAGAATCAGCGGTTGCATCACAACGTCTATATTTATTAGGTCTCCCGTCACCGTGACAAATTGTTGAGGCTGTTTAATGCTAAAATGTTCATCCTTCACCATGCTACGCACAAGCAGGACGTTCGCATCAAATTGCACCCGACGGGGCATAAATTCGCTGAGTTGATGATTAATGATTTGGTCTGACTGATTCGCCTGTAGTAAATCCATACCGGCGGCATTGATATACGTAATTTTCCCCTCTTGTTGTAGCATTAGCATAGAGGGCATCACTGTTGCGAGTTGGCGCAATACAGAATATTCATCCGTTAATTTTGCGGTAATGTTTAGGTCGCGCCTCAGATCAAACATGAATTGAATAACGATCAAAAGAAACGCCGTGATACCAATCAGGCTGAGGGGACCCAATAGCAGGTTTGAGAGACTAATATGATCGAAAACAAGAGGTAATAATGCCATAAGTAACATGAACACGGTGGTCATCGTAATCATGGTAGTTTTAGAAAATAACATACCGCTTAAAATAATGGGGATGACGAGATAGAGCAACAAATAAATATTTTCTGGATTGGTATCGCTAACGCTGAGTGTAAAGATCAGGATTGAGATGATGCAAAACATGCCCCATGATGCACCTAGATAGACACCAAACCGCGCCAGAACATAGCATATGCAAATTGAAAATACACCGACAGCGGTCACATAACTACTGCTAGTAGCCGTGACGGTGAACAAAGTATATGGCGTGGACACAATTGTAGTGACGAATAGAACGGCGATGATAATGGTCGTCAGCACGTTTAGCTGTCTGCGGGTGTCGGGGTCAACAGTGACGACAGGCTCAACCAACCACCCATAACATCGTTCGCTTATCCTACGAAATAAATGTGTGTTCGTGGGCGAATGCACGATCTATCCTCGCATAACGATCAAGTGATTTCCACTTATAATCCTAGCATAATTCTTCGATTCGCATGGTTGAGGCATCTATGAAAATTATTGATTGGTTATGTCGTCGAGGGATCGCGTTAAACCGTCAGAATTAACGTCATTTATACACAAAACCGCTATAAATGGTTCAATATGCCCAACTCATGCGGTAAGATTGCACCTACATCAGGCATACAAAGGCAGTTATGCGCCTCTTTAACCTTCATTAGTATGAATAGGTTGTATTGGAATGATAAAACAAACCCTTAAGGTAGTGAGCAAAACAAACTTCCTGGAAATTCTCGAAAGTGGCTGGTTTGCATTTACGAATTGGCGCAGGGCGAAAGAAACAGACCTTGATTATGTGTCCTTTACACTCGGCGGAACACTCCCCACATTAGATGAAAATCGCCATTGGCTATTGTCACGTATACAGGGCGATCCACCCCTCAGCTTAAGCCAGATTGACCGCATTTTTCGCCAGATCGCCGATGATCCGCGTCCAAAAGGCGTGATTCTGCATTTTCGTAATCTAGCCATGCCCTTAGCAGATTTGCAAACGCTCAGAAATAGCATCCTTCATTTACGCGAACGGGGCAAAAAGGTCATCTGCTACAGTTCGAGCTACACGACAGGAGAATATTATCTTGCCGGTGCCGCAGATCAGATTATCTTGCAACCCGGTGGCGTTTTGCTGACAATTGGTTTACAGCAGCAAACCGCGTTCCTTAAAGATGCGCTGGATAGTGTTGGCGTGAAGTTTGAGGTCGTAGCAATTTCGCCGTATAAGGGTGCTGGCGATTCTGTTTCACGGAATGAGATTTCCCCCGAAGGACAGGAGCAGATGGAATGGCTTCTGGACTCGCGTTATGACATGCTGGTGCAAGGAATCGCTGAAGGACGCAACATTGACGAGCAAGCTGTCCGTGATTTTGTAGATGGTGCGCCCTATGTCGATAGTGTGGCGATGGAACAGGGCTTTGTTGATGCCATTGGCAACGAAGAAGACCTGCTGGACATACTCAAAATTGAGCACATCGTCCCGCAGAAAAAAGCCGATTCGATGCTCCTCCTGCAAAAGTATAAAAATACGGATAAGGTCGTTAGCCTGCTGAAAATTACGGGGATGATCGTCGATGGCAATAGTGCCAGTCCGCCGGTTGATGTACCCGTTCCGCTGGTAGGTGGTGAACGCACAGGTGACGCGACTTTCGTCCAGCAGGTGCGCCAATTGATGAAAGATGAGAAGACTGGCGCAGTTGTGCTCTATATTGATAGTCCGGGCGGTTCGGCGACAGCATCCGAGGCGATGACTTCCGCACTAAATGCGCTGGCAAAGAAATTCCCGATTGTGGTTTACATGAACGGAGTCGCCGCGTCAGGTGGGTATTATGCCGCAACCGCCGCCCAGTGGATCGTCGCACAACCGGGGACGATTACCGGCTCAATCGGTGTGCTCTCTGTTAAGCCAGTGACGAGCGGTATTTTTGAGAAATTGCGCGTCAATCGCTTTGGTTTTCAGCGGGGTACGAACGCCACTCTATTTGATCCATCCACGCCATACAGTGAAGTACAGCGCCAATTGATGCGCCAGATCATCACCAACAGCTACGATCAATTTGTCGGACGAGTCGCCGAGGCACGCAACATGACCGCCGAACAGGTCGATGCGGTGGGCGGTGGGCGTGTCTGGACGGGACTACAGGCGAAAGAAAACGGACTGGTCGATCAACTTGGTGGCTTAAGGGATGCGCTCATCAAGGCGCGTGAATTGGGGAATCTGCCTGAAGGAACACCCCTTGTGCCTTTTACCAGTAATGAGAAAACACCGTTAGCGCCCAGTGCGTTGAAAGAGAGTGCGCTGAATTTTATCCTCAGGGTATTCCATCCGTTTGCGGGGTTAATGTATATGTATGATGGGGTACAAACGATGAGCGTGAAGCCTCAATTGCTATCGTCTTATCATATTGATGGGACTATTCGATAAGGTTTTCCAGAGCTTTAGCCCATCTGATGATGAAATCTTATACTATAAAAGCTGTAGCAATCCCGGCACAACGATCTAAAGTTGGGGGAATTATTATCCGGGATTGTCTAAATCATCTGGCGAAGTGGCTAATTTCAGGTAAACTTAGAGGCATGAATTGATGGCTAATCTATCCACCGGAGACGTTTTATATGGCAACTGACTCACGTAAGTGGTTTTATTCCACGCCAGAACCGCGCCCTTACTATATCGAAGAGCGCATCAACCATACACTCTGGAAGAATCGTCTTCAGGGGTTGTATATGAATTGCACACAGGCGACTTCCCCAATCAAGATGGAAGGCAACTGGAACGGAATGCCCGTACGCTTTGAATGGGTACCGGGGACGTATTTTGTCCTTCGTACCGGCGAAAAGCGTAAGGAACTGATCGGCGTGTTGCGTCAGATGCTCTTTAACTTGAAGCCGATGATGGAATATGAAGACCCCGAAGGCATGTACGTCGTTGAGTGGCACACAGACGGTGGCGCGGAACGCTGGGCGCAGATTCAGGGTAATCCACAATATCAGGGATTACGCCGAATCGGTAAGCCACAGAGCTAATCATCGCATTACATAATCTATGATGAGGGCGACTTTCTGGCAGAGAGTCGCCCTTTTTTGCGCCATTAGAAACAATCACAGAAGGTGTTAGGCTGTTGAAGGCGCGAATTTGCATTTAGGCTTCACTGTCATCGGGATCAAAAAGGTCTTCAAGGGTTGTGCGTGAATTAATCTCTTTCGGTGGTTGCTTCTTTAGATGGGCAAAATAGCGCCGCCGAATCCATGTGCCGAAGGCATAAACGCTCAGGATTGCCAAGATAATGGAAAATTCCCATGCAAATCGAAACTGTGGGATCGTTCCATTCAGCCAGAAAAGGTATGGTAATAAATACCGACAGGATGCGAACAGAGAAAATCCAGCCACAATCGCAAAAATACGCCGAGTATCGTGACGTTCATGCAAGCAATCGTAGTAGTGGTTTGCGATTTGAAATAGGCTAAACCAAGACACAAACGCCAGAGGCACGATCAGTAGACCAGTGAAGCTCAAAAATGAATTAGGCGCATTTGTAAAATAGTTGGCAATTACCCAACCACCCCAGTAAAACAATCCAAAGATATATAGTCGCCAATCTGTAAAGGGGCGATAAGGTGCGCTGATAGATGCAACACCCACTAAAAACAACACAAATGCAACCCAAAGTTTATCGCGTAATAACGCTATGCGACTACCAAAATCAGCAAATACGTCTTGTTGATAGCGATACTCCCCGACAGCGACCCACTGCCAATTTCCTAAATTCTCACGTACTAGTGGGTCAGTTGGCATAGGGATATGGATAAACACGGATCAGGTGTAAACTGTAAAGCAAACTTGCCATGAAGTGAAAAGTGATTTGCCATGACGCGCCGCCGTAAAGACCCGCTACGTGATCTGACAAGAGAGGAA
>JAVJSU010000062.1:0-111184 GCA_040219275.1 Aggregatilineales bacterium
ACACCGAGGTTGACCGCACTGACCGCCACGACTTGAGTATTTTTCGCGTCGGCTGGGATTGGTTAGAACGACGATTCGTCTTTGATGATCCCATTCCTATTCTCTTCAGACCGAACTTCTGTTTGATGTCCGGTTGCTAGACCGGATATACAAACCTCCCCTTTGATGTGCGAAGCGTTCTGTGGTTCAATAATGGACGATAATCAAGCATAAAAGGAACACCACATGAGCACATGCCAATATTGCGGCGACACCCTGCCGGATAGCAAAAAAGACACCTGCGCTTTCTGCGACGGGTTGATTCAAGAGGCGAATTGCTCCGGCATTTATCTGGTGGATGCGGCGAAGAGCGTCAGCAAACAGGCAGACCTCGCCACGCCACAATCCCGCCGTGAAGCGCTCCAACTCAAATTCAACCAATACACAGGCAAAGCCTAAAATCCGCCGAATCCCTTTATTTGTGATGTCTGTTGATCTATAGTTTAGGCGTGTATCTAGTCCAAAACGGGATCAACCAGAGCTATGAATATTGACTTTCAAGGCAAAGTCGCTGTCGTCACGGGCGCGGCGCACGGTTTCGGACGCGCAATCGCGCTGGCATTCGCGGAACGGGGCGCGTCCGTCTGGGCATGTGATGTCCTCGCCGACGAACTTGAAGAAACCCGCGCCCTCTGCACCCGATCCGGCGGAAAATGCGAGGTGCGCGTCGTTGATGTCCGCCAACGTGAGGCGGTCTTTGGCTTTGTGGATGAAATTGTCGCCGCACACGGCAATGTCGATATTCTGGTCAATAACGCGGGTGGCGTGCTCGGACAGGTCGGCAGACCGCTGGAGCAAATCAGCGAGGACGATTGGGATAGCATCTACGAAGTCAACACACGCGGGGCATTTTTCTTCGCGCAGGCAGTCGCCCCTTCTATGAAAGCCCACCGTTACGGGCGCATCATCAACATTTCCAGCGGAGCGGGCTTGGGAATCAGCCTCACGGGGATACAGGCGTATGCCTCCGCCAAAGCCGCGCAGATCGGTTTGACCCGTCAGCTTGCCCACGAACTCGGCGAGTGGAACATCACCGTCAATAACATCGCGCCCGGTTTCGTCCGCTCAAATCCCGCCACCGAGCGCCAATGGCAATCCTACGATGCGGATAAGCAAGCGTCGATCATCAACAGCATCGCCCTCAAGCGCCTCGGTTCGCCGGAAGACATCGCGCACGGAGTCCTCTTCTTCGCCTCCGACTTCGCCGGATGGGTCAGCGGACAGGTCATCTCCATCGACGGCGGGAAGTAACTATTCCGTATCAGTGTTGATAATCACACTATAGCTGACATACGTCAGGATATTATCGGGTCCAAAGTCTACAGCTTCAGGGTGAACAGCCGAGATTTCGTCCAGTGAGAAAGGTTCATCCAGCACAGTAATTGTATTGATAATCTCTCCACTGGAGACATCCCAGACGATAATTCTTTGATACCCTGACCCCGCTATTTGTGTGCCATCATTGCTCCATCGCACAGCAGAGAACCGGCTCTCAATATCGGGTAAACCATGGAGAGTCTCAACGACATCGAATGTGTCGGCATCCAAAATTGTGATCACATTATAAGAATTCCCAACTGCCAAAAAATCACCATCTGGACTTAACTGTAAAGATTCTGAACCATCTATATGTACCATATCAACTACCGTATCATTTACCACATCCCATATTCGGATACGATCATCATCACTGCGGGTAAAAATCCTTGTTCCATCTTCATTCCAAACCAACGTCGATATTGGCTCTACTGGATTTTCAACAGTTAATACGATATTTAACGTACCAGTTAATGAGTCGTAAACCATACCTGAACTACTCAATTGAGTAACAATCGTATTATTGCCGGATTGTGGGTGCCAGTGGATAGAATAGTCAACTTTAGTGGCGAACTCTTCTTCAAAATCATTGATTATTGTGCGCGATGAAACATCCCAGATCGAAATTCGCCGATCCGATGTATATGCCGCGAGTTTGGTATCATCACTGCTCCAGGATACGGAAAATACTCTATCTGTTGTGATCAAACTGTCGATATAGTCGCCATTGGCATCAAATAGATGAATACCCTCATTACCATTGAGTGATCCGGCGACGGCAAGCATTGTTCGCGTCGAATTCCACGATAAATCCATAATATGATCGACAGTGAGCTGAGTACTGGCAAAACTGATTGAACTACTTATCCATATGAATGTAGTAATTACGAAAATTTGCATTGAATACCTTAGATAGCTTCTCATTCGTAAAACCTTTTGAATTCTACTATTCTTCACTTTGCATCCATTCCCGCCTTCGCCTCGGATTTCGCTGGATGGATCAGCGGGCAGGTCATCTCCATCGACGGCGGGAAGTAGATTTTGTCCGCCTCACTCCTCAGCACCAAGCCGAACCGTCGCAACCAGTGGCAGATGATCCGATGCGGTAGTCTGTGGGATGTCAAAATCGACGAAGGTTATATCTGATGTGCCGAAAATCCAGTCAACACGAAATAGCGAGCGTGTCGAGCTATAGGTTGTCGCTTCGGGGTCACCCACATCATCCTGCGCGCTGATAAATCCCGCGTCGAAAAACAGCAAAATATCGTCGCGTTCAGGATAAGTGTTCATATCTCCGCCGATAAGTGTGAACGGCGCATCATCCCAGTGTGCCAGCACGCCCCGCACTTCCGGTATGCGCTCCACAGACGGAATACTGACCGAAAGATGCGTATTTATCACCCGCACCTGCACGCCACCGATTTCATAGTCGCCGGAAAGCACACTCCGGCGCGTTTTGTTCTCTGGCACATCCAGCATTTGATAATCCCATGCGGTTAACGGAAAACGGCTCAAAATCACATTGCCGATTTGCCAATCCCGCGTGGGCGAAAAAATATAGTTCATGCCAAAGCGTGCAGAAAGCCATGTCGCCATATCTGCGCCACCGCCCGTCATCACCCCGCGTGATACCTCTTGCAGAAGGATAACATCGACATTTTGCGCTTCAATCACATCTGCCAGCGCGTCCAAATCCACCATACCATCGGCATCCACACCATAGCGCACGTTATAGGACATGATGCGGAAGGTCTGCGTGTCGTCAGCATCCACCTGTACAGAGGGTAGAGTGAGAATTAATCCCAGCGCAACCACAACCAACGCCAGCGCAGGCAGGGCAAATAACGCGTCTGACCAACGCCATGAGTCACGACGATCAACGCGCCAGAGCAAAATGCTAATCGCGCCCGCTAGAATCGCGCAAAACACGATCAACACAGGCTCAGTAAAGGGTAATCGTACCGTGCTACTGCCGAAATACGCGCCGCCCAACACACCGAGCACCACGTTTCCGCTGACAATCGCCACAACCGCCCGCCAGACATGCGCCCATTCGGTAGTCTCCGGTGACTCCGCGCCGGAATGCTCTATAGTCAACACAGCCCGCACGATCAACACACTGAACAGATGCACACCTAAAAGAATCAGCACAAATAACAAATTGTCCGCGTAAAGCAATGCCAATTCCGCCACAATGAGCACGACCCCACCCGTAAGCGTCCACGTAAACGGAATCCGTACACGTCCACGACACACGAACAATACGATTGCATCCACGCCCGCCAGCAGGAGCAAAATTTCTGGCAAGGCTAAAGTCGTCGCACCGCCGATAAAACCAGCGTTGTGGAGCATCAGCAGGTGAAGCATAATCAATGGCGTGATGAATATCAGTGGGAGCGAGTTCTGCCAGCTAAAATGGGTTGTAGTTTGTGGGATGGTCGTCCATATGCGCCACACAAGACTTAAAACCACCAAGCATATAAGGAAGGCAAGACCAGCAGGGAGGAGTCCGGTTTGCCAGATACTGTCCCACGTCAAAAATGAGGCTAACAACACGCTATCCAGCACGAATCCATACACGATGCCGGAGACAATCATATACGCGCTGTCTGCGGACTCAAATCGACTTTTGATGAGCACAATCCACAGTGTTAATGCGCTCAGTGCCAGTGTTACACCGACTCCGACGAGCACGATGCCGTACGTGTTGGATGCCATCGTGAATTGCAATCCCAGCCGGACGATCAACAAAGCCAGCACGCACATCAGAAACAGGCGCTTAATCGGCACAAACCGGATCAGTATAATTAACGCTAGCGGGGCAAGCACGACCAAGCTCATTGCCTGCGCCGCTTCAGGGTAGCCGTTTCGTTCCGCGACGTTGTTGAGGATCAGCACCGTCGACACCCGAAAAATCTGCACGAATAGGAGCGTCAAAAAGGCTGTTAATGCAATCCACCATGCTTTTGTGTTCATAATGTCGCCCATAGTTTTAGACAGTATAGGCGCAAAATGGTTAATCGGTGGATTTTTTACGTGTTATTCAATTTTTCAGATTTAGCCTGTTAAAGAATGAGTCCCGGACAAGAGACAGATATCCCTTCCAAACATGGTGTCCTCTTCTTCGCCTCGGATTTCGCAGGATGGGTCAGCGGACAGGTCATCTCCATTGATGGTGGGAAGTAGATGACACGATTTAGACCGTTTTTAGCATAGTTGTTGCACCAGAAAAGCCAAATATCCGCTTCAAATAGGGGTAGTTTGCAGACTTTGTAGGCACGAAGCCTTTTCTTTCATACAGCTGGCGGGCGCGTGGGTTCGTATCCACCACATCCAACCGTACCTGCGGATAGCCGCTTGTCCGCGCATGGGCAATCATCGCATCTAATAACTGTGAGCCAATTCCATGTCCGCGTACTTGCGAATCCACAACAATCCCGTCCATCAGCAGGGTGTTTTCCTGCTTCTCACGCGAGAATATCGAGAGCGCCAATAACCGTAGCCATCCGCTAAAAAATCCATAAACATCAGTGACGGTTTTTGGCTGAATATCTAATAGGCTACCATTTGAATCTTTGAAACCTGCAATCCCCACAAGCGTACCGTTCATCATGGCGACGATAGCATATTCCGGCTGGAGCGATTGTTCGATAACCGCCTGACCGCGTGCTTCATCGCGAAATATGGGATGCAATTTTTGATAAAATGCCGTGTAATACAGTTCAGCCGCCTTACCACGATGTTCCGGCGCTAAACCATGTTTGATCGTCACATCATTCATCATTTTCTTCTTCGTTATATCGGGTCTTTTCTATAAGAACCCACAACTATCTACGGAGATGTCTAAAAAGACGTTAATAATCCGCAGGCGACTAGGCACTTTTTGCTCGCGTGGCACGGATCGCGGGCGATGCCGGACTCCACATGAACCACTCAGGGAATCCCCGTGTTAGGCGCGGGATGCCATCAATTTTCACCTCACCGCTCTCAAGCGCCTCCGCAAATTCGATCCGTCCGAGCCACACTTTGAAGAACGTCGCTAAGTCCGCAGTGATGAGCACGTTAATCTCATAACCGGGGTCGGTCAGGCAGATGGTCGCGTCTTTCTGCGTCAGCACTAGCCAATAGGTGGCGGTTTCTGCGCCGTAAAAGTCGAATTGAATCGTGATGCGCTCCTGTGGCAATTGTTCCGTCCGCACCCGATTATGTATCCACCACATCAGCAGGAGCGGGTCGAGTTGCTCCATCGTCGGGTCGCTGAATGCCCAATCCGCGCCCCATAGCATCAGGGCGGTAATTACGCCGTTAAGTTCCTGCCCGGATTGCGTTAAATGATATGCTGTCGTTTGCCGTCCCGTTTCATTGACGCGCTTCTCAACGATATCCGCCTCTTCAAGTTGCTTGAGCCGTTTCGCCAGCAAAGCGCGGGAAATCCCCGGTAGACCGCGCACAAGATCGTTGAAATGTCGTGTATCCGTCAGCATGTCGCGGATAATCAACAACGTCCAGCGATCACCTATCAGTTCTAGCGCCTGCGCCACAGGGCAATATTGACCGTATTTGTACATGAGGTTACCTTCGCCTTCACTTCATCAACGCTACAACCAGTTTAATTTGTGTACTGGTCATCCGCAACCAACTTTCATACGCTAGTTGTGAAGGTACGCATAGTTCATAGGAGACAAATTCATGGAAAAGATTGACAAAGGGCAGGTCAATACGAGCGCGGCTGAAGTCTATGAAGAATTTTTCGTCCCCGCACTCTTCGCGGATTGGTCACCGCAGATGGCGACTCTAGCGAACGTTCAATCCGGTCAAAATGTATTGGATGTCGCCTGTGGCACCGGGATTCTGGCACGCACCCTTGCAGAGCGCGTCGGTAACACAGGATCGGTGATCGGGCTGGACATTAACGAAGGCATGTTGGCGGTTGCCAGACGCAAAGCTCCGCACATCGACTGGAAACAGGGAACGGTAGACGCGTTGCCCTTCGACGATGCCAGCTTTGATGCGGTTCTCTGCCAATTCGCGCTGATGTTCTTCGAGGATCGTCAGCGCGCCATCCGTGAAATGCTCCGGGTCCTAAAATCCGGCGGGCATCTCGCGGTGGCTGTATGGGACTCATTAGAAAACACGCCCGGTTATCTGGCGATGGTCGACCTGCTGAAAAAATTGTTTGGTGAAGAAACCGCCAATAAACTCCGTGCGCCTTATATTCTGGGTGACGAAAATCAACTTCAGCAGATATTCGATGTCGAGGGGATCGCTGATATACACATCAAAAGTTATGCAGGCGTGGCACGTTTCCCGTCCATAGAGTCGTGGATGTTTACGGATATTAAAGGCTGGGTGCTGGCGGATGTGTTGGATGATGAACAGTATGAAACCTTACTCAACGCGGCGAAAGAGTCAATGAAATCCTTTGTGATCGCCGATGGCAGTGTGGCGTTCAGCGCACCGGCGTATATGATTTCCGCCCGCAAAGCCTGACCCAAGCATAAACGTGAAGCGATTTCACAGCGCACAGCATACCGATTCGTCTTGCGCTGTGCTAGAATGCGTCCGCTATGGAAAACACGCATACACGCTCTCCCTACCAATCGATTATTCTCAGCGCGATGGTGCTGGTGATCTTCACCGCCGCGCTGATGCGAATTTATCACATCACCCAACAAAGCATCTGGTTCGACGAAGCCTTCGCGTGGAACATCATCCGTCAGCCGGATATGTTCCCGCGCATCGCCGCTGATACCCACCCGCCCCTGTATTATCTCTTCCTGCGCGGATGGGTCAGCGTGGCGGGCGAGTCACCGCTGGCATTGCGTTATCTGTCGGCAATATTCGGCATCCTCAGCGTGGCAGTCACCTATCGCATCGGCGTGGCAGTCGTCCGGCAGAGGCGCTGGACGGGGGCAATCGCGCTCACCGTACCCATCGTCGCCGCGCTGATTCTCGCCATCACCGACGCGGAAATCGACCTCGCGCAGGAAGCCCGTAATTACACGCTCTATACGCTGTTCGCCTGCCTCAGCATGTGGATGTATCTGCGCTGGATAGACGATACTTCACCACAAAGACGCAAAGAACACAAAGCCGATACTGAAATTACTCGGCACTCAGCATTCAGGACGCGCTACTTAGTTCTCTGGATCATCTTTACCGTCGCGCTGATGTACACCCATTATCAGGGTGCGTTTATTCCGGCGATTCAAGGTCTGCACGCGCTACTCTTCCTGCGTGGACGCAAACGCCTGTACGCGATTGGCGCATTGTCCCTTGTTGGGCTGATCTTCGCGCCGTGGTTTATCGGCGTGACCGTCCCACAGGCACAAAACGCCGTCGAGAACGACATCCCATTTTCGATTCCGTCCAACTGGCAAACGCTGGCTGATCTGCGGGATGGTTTCCTCACACGCGGTCAGTGGGTCATCTGGCTGGTGCTCATGCTCGTCGGCTTGATGAATTTTGCACCGCATGTGAGCACACAATTCCGTAGGGGCGACCTGCTAGGTCGCCCTCGACTTTATAATTTAGGTCGCACCTACAGCAATTTCATCCGCCCCATCTCGCCCACATTTCTCGTCTTGATGTGGATACTCTTGCCGTTCGTTTTGCTGTTTTTCGGCAACTTTTACGCCGCCCTGCTCACCGAACGCAAACTCGCGCTGGTCACTCCGGCGATTGCTCTGCTGGTCGCCTTCGGATTGGGCAATCTGCGACAGCCCGCCTTGACGATTCTGCTGGTGGCGATTCTCGGTTATGGCGTGTTGAATGTCGACTTTTATCGCCTCAAAGAACCGTGGGACGAACTGGCGAATGATGCGGTGATCTATGCCGGAGAAAACGACCTCGCGCTGATCGAAGTCGGTAACGGACAATACCCGATGCGCTATTATTGGGAGCGTGAAATGCCCGCTGGCGCATGGGTGGATACCTTCCCCGTGCTCGGCGACCCGACCATGAGCGTGACCACCGACTGGTTCACCTATTACGACCTGTGGTTGCCCCAATTGTTTGACCTGAATCAAGAGAATAAAATCGGCGATGTGGCGACGGTCTGGCTGGCGTGGTGGTATCATGAGCAGACCAGCATTGAACGCCTAGAAACCTCCGGATACGTGCGCACAATGACGACCAGCCGTGAGCATCTCGACAATACCATTTATCTCTATCGCTACGATATGCTCCCCGCAACGCCGACGGTGACGTTTGAAAATGGCATGGTGCTGAACGCCGTCGAGCTTGACCCCGATGATCTGCGCGTTGATCTGTGGTGGTCGACGACTCAGCCGCTTGACCGCGAATATGTCACCTCGGCGTTACTCTTTGATTCTAGCGGCGCGCTGGTTGCTCAGTTGGATTCTGTGCCGTATCTCGGTGAACGTTCCACGCTGAGTTGGTCGACGGATGATGTGATTTTCGACCCCAAATGGCTGGCACTCACCGACGGCGCGCAGACCCTCGCCGCAGGTGACTATACGGTGGAAATTCAGGTCTATACCTTTACTGATGGCGCGATAGAAAATATCCCCACGAGCGACGGTGACTTGCGCTATACTGTGGGCATATTGAGCAACTAGCATCTCTGCTGAAAGACACATCTATGGACATCATCTTCTATAAAGACGGGCATGTAGAACCACTCACCGCTGATCAACTTCCCGACTATCTAGGACGGAATGAAGGCGCGTTATGGGTGGATATGCTCGGTCCAACAGAAGCCGACATCGCCGTAATGCGCGATCTGTTTTGCTTTCATCCGCTGACCATCGAAGATGTCTGTAATCAGGAACAGCGCCCGAAAGCTGAGGAATTCACGGATTATCTGTTTGTCATCCTCAATCCAGTCAATGCGGAGGGCTATACATTCCGTGAGTTAGATGTGTTCGTCGGCAAAAATTTTCTCGTCACCGTCCATCACTTACCGGAGCCGGAAGTCGTCGCCGCCCGCAAGCGTATCGAACCATCGCGGGTGCATTTCCCCATTTCCGCCACCTATCTCATGTATATTATGATGGACACCGTGATTGATAGTTACTTGCCGATGCTCGAAGCCATTGACCACGAAATTGATTCGCTCGGCGAGGCGATGATCCACAAGCCGGATAAAGCCATGCAGATGCGCCTATTTCAGCTAAAAACCGCGCTCAATGACATCTGGTGGACGATTCTGCCACAAAAAGACATCATGAACGTGCTCACCCATCATCAACTCGTCTTTATCGACAAGAGAAGCCAATATTATCTACGCGATATCAGTGACCATCTTCTGCGGGTAATGGACATTGTGCAGTCGTCGCGGGATAGCGTCAACGGACTCATCAACCTGTATGTATCGGCGGTGTCCAATCAATTGAATGTGGCGGTTAATCGCCTGACCCTGTTTACCATCGTCATTGGCGTGATGGCGGTCATCGGCGGATTTTACGGCATGAACTTCGAGCATACCTGGCCCCCCTTCGATGTAGCGTGGGGCGTGCCGTTCGTCATCGTCTTGATGATTTCCTCCACCGCCGCGCTCTATTATTTGCTTCAACGTCGCCGATAAGTCACTTCTCCGCCGAAATCACATCCAGTACTTTATGGGTTTTGTCTACCTGATGGATGTTAACCATAGGTGCAAAAAAGGGTGGTGTCACCATGTTGCCACTGTATAGGCTGTTCGCTCGTTCTGGCGACAGCCCAGCTTCGCCGCCCATTCCAGAGCGATAAGACCCAACCGTTTGCATCAAGACGACAGAACGCCAGATAACCATCACCACTCCACGAAACAGAGCCTACTTCAGCCCGAAAAAGGCTACTTCCCTCGCTATTCCGTGCGACAAGATAGGCACTTAATCCTGATGCAAGCCTGAAAGAGAATCGAACTTGTCCTCCATCCACTAATCCAATGAGTTTGTCCCCCTCTAAGTATGAGGACTGATCGGGAATTTCATCGCTGTCTATGTGCCACTGCACAAGTTGTTGTACATTGCTCAGGATACTAAACGCAGGTTCGCCATCTTCGAGCGTCGCCTCCCGTGTCGTTTCACCATCCCAGATCAAAAAGGTATGGTCAAGGTTACGCATCGACACATATCGGGAAGTATCATTTACATTGGAAAACGCCATGTAAGCAAGATAATGACCATTCGGGTGCCATGCCAATGGTCTGTGATTCACGTTTGGGTCTTGGCTGATATTGATTGGGTCAACAGATGGGTTGGCAGGATCATAGACATACACATCTGAGTATGTTTCGTCTGAACTCGTGAATGCGACACGACCATCCCGACTAAGCGCATAAGAGTCTACACCCTCAAGTAATACCGTTTGGGTACGTGTGAGCGGATCATAGAGCATAAGTTGACCTTCGTTAGTAAGGTACGAGAGCATATCGCGGTTCCCATCCGTGTTGACCTCGAAGCCGGGATCAGGTTGGAAGATTCTACGCACCACAAAAACGACGAAAACAATTACCATCGCAATCAACAGCCATTTCAAGCAACCACTACGAGTACGACGCACTGATTTATCTGCCAGATCTAAGTTATTAGACAAGGTTTTTCAGCTCCTATTGATAAACCTACTAGCCGGAGCATTATACTCTAAACACTTTATTTCAAGCCGAAGTACACACTGCGCCAATCCCATTGTAGTCAAGTATTGGGATTCGCGACGATGCCCCGATTTATCAAATTTGCGAGATTAGTTAACAGCGGTTAAACTTTGTGTTATATCGTAATAAATAGAAGCCTTGCCTAGTCTACCCGCGCGTTTTAGTTTCTCATTGTCAGCCACAGGGGTTTGGGCGTTCGTATTGAAGTAGGAAGCGCATCGTTATGTCACATCGAAGCCAGATCGCCCGCATCGTCATCATCGCTCTGTTGACGGGGCTTTTTTTGATTCCGCAGAAAGCCATCTTCGCCGCGACCATCACCGTGACGACCAATAACCCTATCGTCGCCGTTGATGGTGTGTGTTCGCTGATCGAGGCAATTGATAACGCCAATGACGATGCCGCTACCCACGCGGATTGTCCCGCCGGAGCAGGCGCAGATACTATCACGCTGACGGGTGACAATGTGCTGAATGCCGTCGCCGTCAACGTCAATGGACCCACTGGCTTACCGTCAATTACCAGCCCAATCACACTTGAAGGTGCTGGATTTCGCATCTCGCGTAACCCTGTTGCGCCGCCGTTTCGCATTTTTCATATCGCGGCGGGCGGTGACTTAACCCTGAACAATACGATCCTCAGCGGCGGACTGATGGATGCCGGTTTTGATAATGGTGGGGGAATCTTCAACGCGGGGACGCTCACCCTGAATCAGAGCGCCGTGCAAAATAATATCGTGGAATCCATTTTTCCTTCCGGTGGCGGGATTTATAACACGGGCAACGCAACGCTCATCAACAGCACCGTTTCCGGCAATGTCGCCGATGATCCCGCTTCCGCACTCGATTTTGGCGGTGGCATTTACAGCACGGGCGATCTTCTGCTGATTAATAGCGTCATTTTCGGCAATTCGGCGGCGGAAAATGGCGGGGGCATTTATGCGACGGGGAACACCACGCTCAACAACAGCATTATCGCCAACAATACATCAGGGGATAATGGCGGGGGATTGTTGTCTTTTGGTGGAGCAGGTGGCGTGTTTCGGATCAATAACAGCACATTTTCCGGCAACTCATCGGGGGAAGGTGGCGCAATCTATAACGGCAACGATGATGTTGAGATTTTCGGGTCGACCTTTACCGGCAACACAGCGACCAATCTTTCAGGCGGGGCGATCACCAACTTTACGGGGACGATGCAGATTAGCGCCTCCCTTTTTGAAGGCAATCGCGCTACGGGCACGGCGATTGGCGGGGCGATCAGCAACTTGCAACTCGCTGAAATCAACCTCTTCGGCAGTATCGTCCGCAATAATTCCAGCGAGACTTTTGGCGGCGGATTAATCACCGGATTAGCGGCATTCAATGTGTTTGACAGCCTGATTACGGGCAACACTGCGCTCAATGGCGGTGGCATCTATGAATTGCCGAGTAACGCTGGTGGGTTCCTGATTATGCGAAGCACCGTTTCCAATAACTTTGCGGATGGGCTTGGTGGCGGGGCGCTCTTTACCAGCCCACTGACCACACCCGATATTATCAACAGCACCTTTACGGGAAACCGTGCCAACTTGCTCGGCGGTGCAATTGCGCTCAATGCGGGTGGCGTGGTCAATCTCGTGCATAGCACCATCGCCGAAAACTTCAGCACCCAATTTGTGAACAGTGTGGGCGGGACGAATTTTTTCGCGGGGACGGCTACCCTGACAGGAAACATTATCGCCAATAATGTGTTTGAAGATTGTAGCGCCACCAATGCGAGTACCTCTTTCGGTTTCAATGTCACAACAGGTCCGTCTGGTGGGATTCCGGCGGATCGCTGGTGTGCCTTCATCCCGCTTGATCCGACTGATCTAACCGCCACAGATCCGCTACTCGGCACGGCGGGCAATCTGGGAAGCATCGGCACCGCCTATCCCTTGCTGGCGGGCAGTCCGGCGATTGATCTTACGCCAACAGATTGTCCGGCGGAATTATTAGGGGTCGATCAGCGTGGTGTTCCGCGTCCGGTAGGTTCGTGTGATTCCGGCTCGATTTCTGACGATAACATCATTTTGCCACTCGTTTATTTCGCCACACCGTCAACGCTGGTTGATAATGAAGGCACGGCAGGCACGCAATTTGTGAATGTCGTGATTGATAACACGGCAGGCAACCTCACCGCGCCGACCACCGTTCCACTTACGGTTTATATCACCCAGGGCGGCACAGCGGCGAACACATCAGATTTTAATGCCGGACAAGCCATCCCGACGGTCTATACCTTTGATGCGGCGACCTTCCCCGCGCCCGGCACCATCGCGACGATTCCGCTGTCGTTTGCCATTCTTGACGATCTTCTGCCCGAAGGGAACGAAACCATCAATCTCGGATTATCGCTGACAGGTCCAGCGGTGTTGAATCCCGCGCAAGCCACTCATATCCTGACGATTATTGATGATGATAGCCCGCCACCGCCTGTCACCGTCGCGGATAACGGCAATGCCAATCAACCCGGAATCAACATTTTTGACCCCGCCATTAGTAAGATTGGCTTCTTGCGTGCGGGCGAACTCGGCATCACAGGTGAACGGCTCGAATGGGTGATTACGGTTTCGAATCCGTCGAGCGTGGCGGGAACGAGCATCTTGATTACGGATGTCGTCCGTCCTGAATTGCGTGTGGATAACGTCACGACAACGCGTGGTGCGGCGACGGTCAGCGGGCAAACGGTCAGCGTCAATGTTGGCACACTCAATCCGGGTGACAGTCTGCAAATCGTCATCACAACAACGGTTTTGGACGGCGTTTCGATTGTCGATAATACCGCTTGCGTCACTGCTGATAATCAAGCGACGCTGGAATGCGTGACGGCATTGCCCGTCTCTGCGTTGCCCGCTACCGGAGAAACTCCGCTCTGGCGTTCTGTGGTGATGCTTCTGTTAGGCGCTGGCTTGGTCGCCGGATTAACAAGGTTAGTCATCTCTAAAATTTAGACATTCATCAAGCAAAGTTTCTGCCCAGCGTGTTGCGTTTATGCTGATATATAGGTATTCTATATATAGAGTATCTATATATGTTTAGCGTGTAGAAAGTGAACGCAACCAATGGCTTACAGAAAATGGCTCATCTTTAGTCTGATTATTTCCATGTTGTGCATGAGTGCGGTTTTCGCCCTCGCGCAAGACCCCGAAACCACCTACTTCGACCTCTACAGTCCGCAGGCAGTCGTGCCACGTCGCAATCTGCAATTCACCGACCCCGGCGCGGTGGTGGTGCATGATGGCACATTTTATATGTTCCACAATGGCTTTAACTTCTGGCCCGGACGCGTCGGCGTGTATTTATCGATCTCCGAAGACGGCTACACATGGGAGCGCGTGGACAACCAGCCAATTTTCGGCATCGACGATGTGCCGTTTGGTGGATTTACCGCGCTGGCAACAAGTGCCGTTGTCGATGATGATGGCACATGGGTCATGTATTACTATGTGATGACGGAAGAGGAGAACTTCCCGCCCATCAGCATCGGCAGAGCCACCGCGCCGGAAGCCATTGGTCCGTGGACGGCGAACGCTGAACCTGTGCTCACGCAAGGCGCAGAAGGCACATGGGATTCATTCGCCGTCACACAACCGAGCGTGATTCGCACCGATGATGGCTATGTGATGCACTATATGGGCACGGATGGCGAGACAGCACGAATCGGCATGGCGACCAGCGACGACGGCATCGCGTGGACTAAATACGATGATCCCGACACAACGGAAGACCTCTACGCAGAAAGCGACCCCGTCATCTACAGCATGGACAATGCCGATTTGCCGGAGAATCAGCAACAGGTCTGGCAACCGTCTGTCCAACTTACACCGGATGGTTGGGTGATGATCTTCAAGAATGGCGTGGGGCAATTGGCGAACGGCTCGATGATTTACGTGGCGACCAGCGATGATGGTATCAACTGGACGATTGATTATAACCGCTTTCCGATTCATTTCCGTGATCTGCCGATGGGACGGTCTGTGTGGTTTACCCGTCTGATTTACAACGAAGGCACGTATTTTATCTATGAAGAACTCGGTACGGTGGATCCCTCTATCGGGTTAATCACAAGTGTCTATCTCTCGACTTATACGGGCAGTCTGCCGATTGGCGAATAAACAAAAATCTGCCCCGATCCTGTGTGGTCGGGGCATCTCATGTTTGATTTCAAGACTCTATAGAAGATTGCGCCGAAGAATTCGCAATTTCATCAATGAACGCCAGCAACTTCACATAATGCGAGCCGCGCCAGTAAATTTGCGCGCAGTCAGCACACTGATGGAACTCATCATAAAATTCAGCGGTACGGGGTTCCAGTTGATCGCTAATCGTGGCTTTCTCCACCGGATGCAAGCGCCCATTGCACCGCAAACAGACCGTAAACGGGCGAATATCCCCGATCAAATTATAATGCCGGAGCACTTCCGCTAACTTTTGGCGCGGGTCTGTGGCACGCACCCAGCGCCCATAAGTGACCATACTCCGCTTCAGCAGACCAATATCCCGCGTCAGCAAAATGCGCGTTTCATCGTGGGAGATTTGCGCCAGTTCGTCATCAGGATAATCGTTGCGGTAGAGGGTATCGTAACCGAGCAAGCGCAAATAACCGGCAAGCCTGCCCATGTGGGTATCCAGCACAAAACGCGGACGGATGAGCGGATACGGCGGGCGCAGGGGCACTTTGCGCGCTAAATCACACGACTCAGCGCGAGTATATACGTCAACGCGATCATCCGGCATGACCTGATACTCAAAATCGACGGACACACCATTGACCACCAATAGTTCAATCTCTGTGTGGGGCGGACCGAAGGATTCAATCATATCTTTGATCGACGTTTGCCAATCAAAGTCATGCACGAAAGGGGTGTTTTTGCGCTCAGGGGGCAAAAAGTAATTTACGTCGCCATAGAAGTGAAACGTTACTTTATCCATACAGCTATTATAACGGGAGGGGAATAGTTCCGGTAGCCATCACCGGGCAATTCCCCTCTGCCAGAATGCTATTAACCAATGAGCCGATCAAGCTCACGACCCAGTTGTGTGCCGTCAATCGGCTTCGGGAAATAGGCGATGAATCCGGCACGCAGGGCTTCTTCGCGCAATTTTGAATTATGGAAAGCCGTCACTGCCACGCACGGTAAATTTTCGGTTGACGGGTTTCTTAACACTTCGTTCAGCAATTCCCACCCATCTTTACCGGGCAGGGCAAGGTCAATAATAATTGCATCATAGGAGTTACCCTGTTGTGCAATAATGCTTGATGCTTCTTCGCCATCATCGGCTGTATCCACGACAAATTTCATGTGTTGAAGCATGGTTGTGACCATTTCTTGACCGTCGGGATCATCCTCGACCACTAAAATACGTCTATTAGACATAGCTATGCTCCTAATCGTTTAGATACTGAACAAGGACAGGAATATCAACCAACAAGGTGACCAAATCCTTCATAAAGCGATCCACCGTCAATGGCTTGGTCAGATAATTATGAAAGCCTGCGGTAATTGCGCGCTCACGATCACCCACCATCGCGTGGGCAGTGAGGGCGATCACCGGAATATCCATGAGTTCACGATCCGCTTGCATAGAGGCGATAAACCCCCAACCATCCATAACAGGCATAGACAGATCAGAAATCACCAGCCGCGGTTTGACATCCCGAACCACATCCAGCCCCTCTTTACCATTACATGCTGTATGGACGTTCGCGCCATATTCCAGCAGGATGATCTCCGCCACTTCCAGACTATCTTCCTCATCATCCAATACAACCACATCCCAGCCTTTTAGCAAATCCTGTGGTATTTCTTGTTTCAAATCCATTATCCTACTCCGTACAAAACTGGTTCTTCTTCGATATTAATGGGTAACAACACGGTAAACGTACTGCCAGCCCCTACCTGACTTTGCACAGACACTGTTCCGCCCATTTCGCGTGCGAGTTTTTGCACAATTGCCAGACCTAAGCCTGTCCCACCATGAACACGCTTCGATGATTGATCGACCTGACGGAATTCATCGAAGATAAAATCACGGGCGTGGGCGGGAATACCCATGCCGGTATCTTTCACTTCGAGTTCCATCTGATTGTCTCGCTTAATGAGGGACAACGTGACCGAACCCGCTTCGGTAAATTTGATGGCATTCCCCACCAGATTGATCGCAATTTTGGTCAGCGATTCTTCGTCACCGTAAATGGTCTGAGGCAGGGTTGTGTCCACATTGACATCGAATGCCAGATGCTTATTGTCCGCCAGACTGCTCAGATTATCCCGCCATTTTTGCGCCATTTCAACGGGGGACATGGGCAAATAAGCGAGTTCCAACCGCCCGGATTCAATCCGTGACAAATCGAGAAAGTCGTTAATCAACCCTAACAGGCGCTGACTATTGGACTGTACCTTATGCAGGTAGCGTTCGGTCTTATCATTGTAATCTACCCCTGCCATACGCTTCAGCATAATGCCCGTAAAGCCTTCAATCGCGTTCATCGGTGTCCGCAATTCATGCGACATCATGGATAAAAACTCGGACTTAAGGCGCGAGTTTTCATTAGCGATGCGTTGTGCGGCGAGGGCTTCGTCACGGGCAGTCTGTAATTGGGACGTTCTATCTTGAATCGCCTGTGTCATGCTGTTAAAGGCATTTGCCAGCAAACCAATTTCATCATCACGGGTAACGGAAACACGCTGAGAAAAATCACCCTGTCCAATCTTTGAGGCGCTGGAAGTCATGTGCAAAATGGGACGGGTTAAACGATTAGTAATGAAGATTCCCGCGCCGGAAGCAAGTGCTGAAACCAGAATTGCAAGCGCAATAATGATACCCCGCGCATCATTCACGGCATCCAGTGCCTCATCTTCGGAGATCTCCGTCATCAACGCCGCATTTAATTCAGGAATCCAGCGGTAGCTCCCGAAGACAGGAACGGCAGGTGTTTGATAGTTTGTATAGATGTCCTGGCCGTTTTCGCCTGAGAGTGCAGAGTTGATGCCGTCACTTCTATAGGCACGATTTTGCGGGTAGCCTTCTGCACGGCTGTCAGTGAGAAAATAATTATTTTCCTGGCTCACGAGATAGGTTTCACCGGAGTCACCAAGACCGACGCGCTCTAACAGAATATCGGTTAATTCATCTGTGTTATAGCGAACCGCCGCCACACCTATGATTGTGTCGCCCTGGTAGACTGGCTCAGTTGAAACGAGCACCAACCCGCCAGCAGACACATCAAAATAAGGTGCTTGCACATGCTCACCGAGCAAGCTGGCATCAAAATAAGGCTGACGACGAACAATGCGATCTATCAGCGTTTCATTTGAAGAGCTAACAATTCTACCGTCAATATCATAGATAAAGATATCAGCAATCGTAGCGTTGCTTTCACTAATCTGTTGGAATAACGTGTTCATTTGTGGTTGTGCAATAGGTAGTCTCATTGCAGTCGATAATTGCGGAGATGCCACCATAATATTCAATAGGTCTTTACCGTTTTTTATCCACACATCAATTTGCTGGCGCTTAAGCACAGAAATAGACTCTAGCTGGGTAAAGACCTGCCGACGATTTTGATCTTCCACCTGTCTTAATACGATTGTAGTAATGAATACGATTGGAACAATGGCGACAATCAGGAAGATAGCCGTCAACTTCCATCGTAATTGTTTATAAAATGGTAATTGAGGTGTGGCAAGTAATTGCATTAAATGCTTCTCCTTAATCTTCTGCTTCGGTGGGAATGAATGTGAGATTATAAGCATCATCAAGTGCAATTGGTTCAGCTAGAATGTTTTGCTCTATAAGAATATCGTGCGTAAATTGCCACACACGTTCATCCATCGCACCGAGTGGCTGACCGGGAACATTCATCAGCGGGATGGTTGCTTCAAGACGGCGTAACTGCTCATCAGCGACCAGCTCTGGATTATAGATTAGCGTATGTTCAATGGCTTGTGCGGGATTGTCTACCACATCTTGCAGACCCTCACGCATCGCATTGATGACCCGTTGAACAACATCAGGACGATCATTAATCATTGTTTCGGAGGTAATGAGCACGAAGTCGTAAGTATCTACGCCATAGTCGCTCATCATGATGAATTCAGGGACTAGACCCTGTTCTTGTAGGGTTACACCCTCGTTGATGATCCATGCAACTAAACCATCTACTTCACCATTGACCAGCGGATCAACGCCGAAGGAGGTACGTTCGACAAAATTAATGTCGTCTTCGGAGAGGTCTTGTGACTCTAACAACGATATCAATGTCGTCTGTGCACCACCACTCGCCGCGCTAATGGTATGTCCTGCTAAATCGGCTGGTCGTCTTATGTCAGACCCTTCGATAGAGATAATCGCTAAGGGGCTACGCTGTAAAATCGAACTGATGGCGACAACCGGCTGACCGCTTGCACGCTCCAGAAGCAGGCTCGAACCCGCCGCCAACGAAAAATCTGCATTCCCGCTCACTACCTGTTCAATGGGGTCGATATAACCCGCTTCACCGAATCCACCTTCGATCAATGTGACATCTAAACCCTGTTCAGTAAAGTGACCATTCTGCGCGGCAGAATAAAATGGTGAAGATGAATATTCATGAGTCCATGACAACTGAATGGACACTGGAATAAGTTCTGTAGCCACTTCAGCTTCTTGTGTCGCGTCATTAGAACTACACGCGCTTAACACAAGGGCAAACAGCAATAGCACTAGAGAGAAAGTTGACTTTGACATAATTTTTTCCTTAACACATCTGAATTTTTTAAGTGTAACTGAATATTACGAAAAGATGCGTTAAGGGCTGTTACAAAAAACCTACTTTTGAATTTGTGAGAATACTTTGTATTGGTTATACGCATCACAAGAGAACAAAACCCAACGTTGTATTATATTTTGGATTGGGCTACTGGCTGTATTAACCTACGTACTTTTTGAGGATGTCGCGCACTTCTAGCATAGATTTTGACTTGGAGATGACTTCTTTCACGCCGATGTCGTCCAGCAATTCTTCGTGAATCTGCGCGTTATTGCGGGCGGTATAACACACGATGGGGATGTCATACTTGAGTTCTTTGAGGACGAAGCGTGCGAAATTAATGCCGGAGGTTTTACCCCAGTTGGAATCCGGAATGCGTTTGCTGGTCGGCAGGCTAATATCCAGCAAAATAATATCAATCGTGGGTGACTCCGCATCTTTGCCCTGCGCTTCTAGCACCGCCAGCGCCTGATCTGCGTCCCGTGCACTCACCACCGTAAATTCATTGGAGAGCATACGGATTAAGCTCGCAAAACGCCATTGTTCATCTTCCACATACAGCAGTGTTGACATGAAGGGATTACCTTGCATAAACAATCAATCGCCCATAGTTTAACATCAATTTGAGAGATTTTCTCATAAGATCACCCGCTTCATGAATGTCCGATTTCATGTAAAATCACGTACGTCGCCTGATAACGCACGAAAGACGCACCCGTTTATGCCCCAATTCCGCCAACCAATTTTACGCTATACGCTCGTACTTGCGGGATACACTCTGCTGGCGGTGCTGGTGCTATGGGCGTTGATGTCAAGGCTGGGCGTGGTTGTGCCGGGCGGAGAAACCACCGATTATCAGCAGTTCATCTGGAATTATTGGTGGATCAGATACGCGCTGGAGCAGGGCATTTCGCCGTGGTACACCGATTTCGTGCTCTATCCGGTGCGCCATAACCTCAGCCTGCACACCTTAACGCCGATCTGGTTTCCGTTTTTTGCCATCACAGAGCCATTCGTCGGGCGCGTCGCGGCGATCAATTTGATGCTCCTGTTTAGCTTTACGCTCACCGGCACCGCGACATTTGCATGGTTGCGCCGTCTGGGAGTGGGGCAAACGATGGCGTTCGTCGGCGGGATGATTCTGGTATTTCAACCGTATATCGTATTTTCCGCCACCAAAACCCACCTCAACATCATCGGCTTATGGGGGGTGCCCCTCACGCTGTTGCTATGGAGCTTGCTCGTCACATCACAGAATATAAAGCGTCGTGCCGTGATTGCTATTTTGCTCGGATTGGTGCTGTGGGGATGCCTCTTAACCGATTTGCAATACACGCTCTTTTTGCCCTGTACGCTCGGAGTATACGCTCTGTGGACTCTATGGAGCGCCCGCAAAAATCGTGCATGGCTAACCCTGATTTTCTGGGGCACGGTCGCGCTGAGTGTCACGCTATTGCTTGCATGGCTGATCTTCCCGCTACGCCAATTTTTCGCGCAGAGCACCTCCAATCCTTACGATTTTCCTGCCGCCGGATTAGACACCATCCGCGCTTATTCAGTTGCGCCGTCCACATTCATTGGCATCAATGCTGACCCGATCCGCACACTTGGGGCGTTGTTCGTGGGTGGTGTGTGGCTGGCGATTGCCGTTTTCGGGTTCAGTCTGTTTAGAAATTTCCGGCACAAATCAGCACAAATCGACTCTACGATCATACAGAAACATATCCCGCCGCGTGGCGTATGGTTGCTGATGGCGCTCCCGCCGCTCCTGCTGATGCTCGGCGCGGATGTGTTCGTCGGTGACACACAGATCAAATTGCCTTATTGGAGTCTGCATGAGGCGCTTAACGGGCAATACCGCACACCGGAACGCTTCATGTTACCTGCCTCGTTGTTGCTGGTCACATTTTTAGCGGTAATGTTTACGCGCATCGAATCGCAATTTGCCAACACCCCACGCCGCAAAATAGCGTTAAATACGGGTATCGTGATTTTCGGCGCGTTATGTCTGCTCACCACCGGCGCGTTCGATCCCTTTCCCGTGCAATCCGTGCGCGATTATCCGATTTACGAGCGCATCGGCGCAGAAAACGCGGATTACGTCATCATGGATGTGCCAACCGGGACGCATTATGGCTGGACGGGGTTGGGCGACGGGACGTATAGCCAATTTTATAATCCCGTGCATGAGAAACGCACGATCAACGGCTCACTGTCGCGCATCGCCTTCACCGATTATGCCATTTACGCCGATTCCCCGCTGTTTAATTATCTCGCCGGAACGCTCAATTATGCCGATGCTCCGGCGCAGATCGACGCAGAATTTGCGCGTATAGTCGACGAATGGCACATCGGCTATGTGTTCGCACATCGTCAATGGATGAGCGACGATCAGCAAACAGCGTGGATTAGCTGGCTGAATACCCGTTATGGCTTGTGTGCGCCGGAAATCAGCGAGGATGGCTTGCTGGTGTGGTGGCGCGTTGAAACAATCGGGTGTGAGGGTGACTCCCCATCGGGAACGCTCACGATTGATATGGGCGTGGATGCAGATTGGGGCTTTATTGCGGGCGGCTGGTATGCACAGGAAGACATCGGCGGACCGCGT
The DNA here is from genome assembly GCA_040219275.1 of Aggregatilineales bacterium. GTDB lineage: Bacteria > Chloroflexota > Anaerolineae > Aggregatilineales > Phototrophicaceae > JAVJSU01. Next base: position 22,338 of record JAVJSU010000062.1, read on the forward strand.
GGACGTTGGGCGGGCGAAACGGCGACCTTGCGCGTGGATTTAGACCCGCAGACGACCTACCGACTGACGTTTCGTGCGTTGGCGTTCAACACGACCCGCACCGTGACCATCGGCGACGAAACGCTCACGGTCACGGCGGATGATTGGCATGACTACGAATTGACGATCACGCCGGACATGCTCACGGACGGCTTACTCACCCTGACGCACGACGGCACAATCAGCGCGTCCGATTTAGGGCTTTCCGCAGATTCACGCCCGCTCGCTGTCGCCTATGATAATTTCGTCTTCGCGCCGTTGAATGCTGATTAGCGCGAGGCTAACGTCGCCAACCCGAGCGCTAAGAGTTCAATGCCGAGCGCGATGTCTTCCGGTGACGAGTATTCCTCCGGGCGATGGCTATACCCGTGCGCGGACGGAATGAAAATCATGCTCGTCGGGCAAATATCCGCCATAAACAGCGTGTCGTGATAGGCACGGCTGACCAACTTTTGATAGGCAAAACCGAGCGAGTCTGCGGCATCCACCAGCGCAGACACAATCGCCTCTCCCGAATGACACGGCGCATCGGCATTCAGCACGCTTACGTCTGCGGTTAATCCACGTCGCGCACACGTTTCCTCAATCGCGCTCTGCACCGTCGCAACCATGCCATCACGCGAGGCAAGGTCAATATCACGGATGTCAATTTCCATCAACACACGGCTAGGGATGCTATTGACCGCGCCCGGATAGACCTGACACAAGCCCACCGTTGCCACTGCGTCGGCGCTCTCGCTGAATTTGGCGGCTTGCTCCACCGCGAGGACGATCTCGGCGGCGGCGGGGAGGGCATCTTTGCGCTCCGGCATCAAGACCGTTCCGGCGTGTCCACCATCTCCATGAATTACCACCCGCAACGTGGCTGGCGCGGCAATCGCGGTGACGATTCCCAGCGGAATACCCGCTTTTTCGAGGCGTGGACCTTGCTCAATGTGAAGTTCGATAAAGGCTTCGTAATGCCCTTTTTCCATGCGGACACTTTCCAGCGGGGCAGTATAACCGACTGCTTTACGGATGCTCTCAAAATCCTGTTCATCAGCATCATGTAATTTGACAAGTGTTTCCGGTGTGAGTTTGCCCGCCATCGCACGGCTCCCCAAACAGCCCACACCGAAGCGGGTTGGTTCTTCTGCCGTGAACATAATCACTTCTATTGCACGGTTCGGGCTAAATCCACTTGATTTTAGCGCACGGATCGCCTCTATCGCGCCAAGCACGCCCACTGTGCCATCATAACGCCCTGAATAGGGGATCGCATCAATATGAGAGCCGGTGGCGATAGCGGGTAATGCCGGATCAGCACCTTCCCAACGCCCAAAAATATTACCGACGGCATCTTCACGGATCGTTAAGCCCGCATCCTGCATTAAATCACGGATGTAATCCCGCGCTTGTAATTCGACTGGCGTAAATAAAACACGGGTGACCGCGGGTGGGGGAACATCGGAATAGGTGGCGAGGCTCGCTAATTCATCAACAACACGCGCACTATCGACTGAAACCTGTAAACTCATGTCGGATTAAACCTTCCGCTCTGTGTACCACTCATCAGAACGCGGTCAACCGATCCGCTATTATACGATGAGTGGATTATCTGATAATTGCGTTTTGATTGTAGCGTAAATTGTCTCCAAATGGTCACGCAGAGACAAGCCGTGATCGACAATTTCGCGGAAGCTGGCTTCCTGCTCCGGCAGAAGATCACCCAGCACACCGGCAACGAACACATCCGCATAACCGATGATCGAGACCAGCGGCGTACGGAGCGCGTGCATATCACCGGGAAAGGGATCACCGTCTTGATGTGCGGGCAGGGCATCAAGGATAGGCGTAATCATCTCAGCGAATTGTTTAACGTTATTCTGGATCACCTGCGTAAAATTGCGTTGTTCATCTGTAAGTGGGGGTGCAGTTTCGTGGAGGAGGTAGTCTGTAAGATGAATAATGTCGTCCAGATGGGACTTTAACGTCTCCATAATATTGCCTCCGCTTATTGGGGATCGGTCTGTTTAAGTATTTTCGCCGTATCGTCCATCAACTGATTCGCATAGAAAAATAGGCGCTTCACCAGCATCAGTTGATCCTGTGTCAGGTTATGGTCATCATAAATCAGCATTTCAAGAAAGCCCCGTAAGCCGTTCAGTGGAGAGCGTAAATCGTGTACAAACAGCTTCACATCCGGCGGGGGCGTGCGGTAAGCATCCTGCAACATGGTGTGCATCAACCTTGCAGAGCCGAGCACACTGCGAATATAACTGTGCGCGGTGGGGGACAACTCGCCAAAATTGCCGTCTTCCAGATGACCGCCATCCCTTAGAATACAGCTGGTATAAGATGCTAAATCCTGCATCGCGCCATTAATTCTCTAATAGCGTTAATTGGGTGAGCAGTATTTTGCCGGAATCACGGATTTGCTGAATCAGATCAATCTGAGGTGGCTTCAACAGCGCGTCATCATCGTCAAGTAGCACCTCTGCATAGCCGATGATGGACGCGAGATGTGAGCGCGATTCAAAACTGAATACTTCACGGGCTTTGTCGCCTGTAAAATCCGTCACACTGATGACGAGTTCGGTCAGCAATTGTGCAACGTGATAAATGGACTGCACAATTTGCTCATTCATAAAGTCGAGTTCGGTTTCTGATAAAAGCACTTCACAGGTATGGTTGATGTCCTGTAAGGGCGTAAGTAGATTTTCTCGCATGATGTTGACTTTCTATGTTTCAAACTCTTTTTTTAAGAGTGCGAACAATACCAGATCATGAAACGACCCGTCTTCAAAATATTGTTCACGTTGAATACCTTCCTCGGTAAAGGCTAACTTTTTTAATACCTTGATGGATGCTTCGTTATAAACACTTGCATCCGCCTCAATCCGATTCAGCCCCATCTCAGTAAATCCAAAACGAATAATCGCCCGCAGTGCTTCCGGCATAAAGCCCTTGCCCCAATATACCTGCGCCAGATCATAACCAATCGACCCGCGCTGATCTGTACGATCCCAATAATTATAACCGCACATCCCTATCATCTGGTCATGGGTCTTTAGGGCTATTCCCCAGCGAATCTCCCGTTTATAGGCATAACCTTCGCTGATTCCGTCGATGAGCTTCGCCGCTTGTTCCATATTTTCATAGGCTTTTCCCGTGTTATATTTGGTCACTTCATAGTCACCACGAATGCGAAACAGGGCAGAAACATCTTTCGGAACAATTTCCCGTAGGACAAGACGTTCGGTTTCTATGCGGGGAAATTCTGTAAAATCAAACATACCATTCATTACACTTTCTATTATACGCGCCATTTGCAAGTAAGAAGCGTTAACACGGGTGGTTCTAGGTAAAACGCAACCATCGCCATTGTAAATCTTGATGGTTCAGAATGACAACAACGAGGATGCTTATGGATACACAAATGATACGGCGCATCGCCCTTAATGTGATGGGCAAAACCGTAAAGACCATAGACAATATTCTGGCGGATGTGAGCCAGCAAACCGCAACGACTTATCGGGATGGCGGTGACGGCTGGACAGTGCTGGAAACACTGTGCCATGTGCGCGATTTTGACGCCTTCTTCTATGGCCGCGCCGTGATGATGCTGGAGCAACTTACGCCACACCTACCCGCCTATGACCATGATGCCCTTGCCATTGAACGCCGCTACAATGAACAAAATCTCAAAGTCGTGCTGGAAGACCTCAAAGCCTCACGCGAGCGATTCATCACCTTTTTTGAGGGGTTAAGCGATGAAGAATGGGAGCGTGACGGCATCCACCCTGAACGCGGATATTTTACCATGACCGATGCGGCGATGCAGGTCGCCACCCACGACATCTCCCACACCGAGCAAATCACGAAAATCCTACGCGAGAAACTCACCGCGCCTGCAACAGTATAAGGGTTACTTGCGCGTCTGAAGAACTAGGCTAGGATGAACAGTCAGCGACCTACTTATGGAGAATACCCTTATGAAACGGATTTTACGTGTGTTGACGATCATCCTGAGCCTCTTTTTGCTGGTGACAGGCTCTGGAATTCAGGCGCAGAATGACCACATTTCGATTATCCCAGTGCGTAGCGTAGGGTATTTGATGGCGGTGTCTTCAGATGCGCGCCTTATTGCCACGAGCGAATTAAGTGCGATACATAATGACGAGGTATTGCCAGAATATTTGCCGATTCATGTGTTCAATAGCGAGAGCCGTGAAGAAATATTTACCTTAGAGGGTTTCACGGATTACGCATCAAGTTTAGCCTTTAACGAAGATGGCAGTCTGCTCGCATCCTATCATCCCAACGGGTGGATTTATTTGTGGGATATGACCAATGGCACACTCATCCGTGAAATCCCGTCAATTCCATTAAGTCCGGCGATTCTCCGCTTTATTCCGGGAAGAAATTTGCTGATACAAACAACGGTCACTGGTTTCTTACCGACGATTATGGTGTGGGATCTGGATACAGGCGCGATTGTCTCCATGTTAATGGAGCGTTTTAACAGTCGCGGGCAATTAATGGATTACATGAGCGAGGCGCGCGCACCGGAAAGTATCATAGATGTTGTGCTGGTGGATGAGCAAACCGTCATTGTCTCGACCGCAAACAACAACATTATTGAATGGAACATCAGCACCGACGAACGACGCATCCTACGCGATGATGAAGAGACCTTACCCTACTTTGACATTCGTAAGATTTACCTCACCCCGGATGGCGAAACGCTCGTCTATAACCACGTTCGCAATGAAACAGTGTATCTGCTAAACATGCGTGACCGAACAGAAACCCCACTGTTTGAACGTGACGTTGAGCTTGTCGCCACGGCATCCGATGCCGATGTCATTGCATGGGTGATGAACGTGAATAACACGCCAGCGGTATTGACAAGTTCACTCGCTAATTTCACCGATAGCAATGGCATTGTCCTCCCGGAGCCGCAATTCAGTCCTGAGTTCCTCCGACTTCGAACACCATTAGCAAGCATGGCTATTTCACCGGACGGCTCTCGGATTATTTTGGGCGGTTTTTACAATGAAGACGGTGAGAACGTTATTGCGGTGATTGATAACGTCAATGTCAATGGGAACGGGTAAGCGTTCTCTAAAATATCTTGCACCCGCCTACTTTGGCGGGTTGCGATACCAATAGGTGTACACTTCTTTGAAGCCGAAATTTTCGTAAAGGGCGCGGGCAGGCTGATTCTCCCGCACGACCTGTAGAGTCGCCTGTTCTGCGCCTTTTGCTTTTGCCCAATGGAGCAGACTCTCCACCAATGCCGCGCCGAATCCCTGCCGGCGATGTTGTGGGCTGGTCACGATGTCGAATAAGCCAACCGTCTGCCCATCACACACCCCCAAGCCCACAGCGACAGTCTGCCTGCCCTGCTTGAGCGTCATGAAGCAGGTATCCAGCAAAATTGCATCGAGCAGGCGGCGCATCGGCGGTAAGTGTGATTCCGCCACGATGTTCAGACGGCAAAAATCATCCAGCCAATCGTCCGTCAGCCGTTCGCTATAAAACACCTGGTCGCTCAGGATCGGTTTTTTTGCCGTCAGGTCGCTCAGTTGCACGCTGACGGTATCGTCTCTGGTGTAGCCGCGTGCTTCCAGTTGTGCGTCCAGATCCGCCGGATGCGCCGCATCGGTTAGCTTATAGACCAGTGAAATCCCGCTTTCGGCGAATGTACGCTCACAAAACGCCAGCTTCTCCTGCAGCGGTAAGGACGAGCTATAAAGTGGATTAACGGAATTAGCGCGACGGGTGTAACCATCCGCGAAGCGCAACAACCAGCCATCGTAAGGCAGGGTTTCAAACGCCACCCATGCGTGCATATAAAAGTTTTCTAACGTAAGGATCCGGTCATGCTCTGCCATATGGACGATTTCCTCCCGTAAATTTGCCATTTTAAGCATGATAGCACGCCAATTGCCTATAGTACGAATCTACCCCAATACAAACGGCGCATTAAGTTTCGTGCATTAGTGCGGTGTGTTATACTCGATTCTATACATATGAAGATTGTGAGTCCGTCAAAAGGGACACGATGACAGACGATTGGATCGAACAAATTAAAGCGCGTGGTCTGACAGGTGCGGTAACCTTCGCCCTTGATGCCTTAGCGCCACTCGGTCCATTAGGGGCACAATTGATCTGGGTTGCACAGCCGTTGTTCGGCGTGTTCGGTGGGGAGAACGCCCGTCACGCGATGGGGGGCATCGCCGAAGCCTTAGAATCACCGGACGGCATCGAACAGATTCGCCAGCGATTGAACGCACCGGATCAAAATGGTTAGCATAATATTTCGGTAGAGGTGTGTCAGATAGTTTGCGCTCCTACCAATCCTAAAAATTTATCACCTTCAAAATTAACCAGGCACACAGGCTAATCTTCTCATCACAGGGGGAGGGAACGGGTAACGTGGAAGCCAATCAAATTTTCGCTAGTTTAATCATCGCGCTCACATTGATTCTGGTGTTGATTACCACCAACTTTGTGCGGCGGGGGCGGTTGAACGTCATTTTACGGCGCATCCCCGCCTACGAACGGATTCCGTCATTGGTCGGATTGTCGATTGAATCCAGCCGTCCGTTGCATATCTCGCTCGGTAGCGCGGGCATCGGCGATGAATCAACCATTCTCGCCATCACCAGCGCGGAACTCGCCTATCAGGTGACCAATCGCGCCGCCATCGGTGACGCACCGCCCATCCTCACCCTCTCCAACACAAGCGCCATCCCGTTAGGTCAGGATACCCTGCGCCGTGCCTATAATCAGCGCGGATTGTCAGAACGCTATAGCACCACCAATGTGCGCTGGTATCCCAACGGACCGCGTTCGCTGGTCTTTGCCGCCGTCGTCAGCACCATGATTAAAGATGATAAAGTCGCGGCGAGTATTATGGGCGGCAGTTATGGCGCGGAACTGGCATTGATTACGGATGCCTCTAAACGCAGTGATGTGCCGATTGTCGCCTACAGCAATCAGCTAGAAGGGCAGGCAGTCGCCTATGCGCTGGCGGATGAGGCGCTCATCGGTGAGGAAATTTTCGCCGTCGGCACGTATCTCGAAGGTGGTTCGGTACAGGTCAGCGAATCCATCGTCATTGATGTGCTCCGCTGGCTGTTAATTATTGTTATGATTATCGGCTTTGTTGCCGGTTTCCTGAACGGAAGGTAATTGCAGATGCGACTGAAATTTAGTTCTGCGCTTGCCACCGCCATAACGATCAGCGTAGGCTTCTTGACCGTCATCGGCTTATTGCTCGGTGATCGTTTCGCGCTGTTTGAAGGTTTCGCGGGTGTGTTTCTCCAACTGACGACCATCACCATCGCGCTTACTATCATCATCGGCATTATCAACCTGCTCAGTGTGCATGTCACGCGGGTCGGACGGCGCAAATCCGGCGCGATCTATAGCCTTGTGCTGGTGGTCAGCTTTACCGGCGTGATCGTCTCGTATGCAGTGGATCGTGATACCAGCATGATGTTGCTGGAAACGGTGCAAATCTCGGTAGAATCTGCGCTGGCGGGCTTATTATTTTTCGCGCTGGTCTATGGGGCTTATCGTATGATGCGTCACCACGTCAGCGGCTGGAATTTATTATTTATCTCGGCGGTATTATTGGTGTTGCTCGGCTCATTGCCACTCAGCCAATTAGAGCCGATCACCGAAGTGCGCGATTGGGTGTTAAGCATCCCCGTGAACGCGGGCGCACGCGGTCTTTTGATGGGCGTGGCGCTGGCAACAGTGGTCGCCGGAATGCGCGTGTTGATCGGTCAGGATCGCTCGTATCGTGAATAATGCTAAAAACGTATGATGAAAATATACTAGATTGAATTTCTGGATAACGTAAGCTGAAAGCGTACAGCAAGCGGCGAACAGCTTAAGGGCTAACCTATGAGTGATGATTTCGACAGAGATGACCTTGATTGGCTAAGTGATGATGGCGACGATGATGAATCGCGCCGGAATGACGACGACGATCTCAGTCTTGAATTAGATTGGCTACGCGACGACAACGACGATCAACCTGCCAAACGGGATGACCGTCTGGGCGTAACGGGCGAACTTTCGTGGCGCGATGACGACTCCGGCAACGATGCACCCGCACAGGGTGGCGATGATCGTCGCACGGGCGTAACCGGGCAGTTGTCATGGCTGGAAGACTCCGTGCCGGATAGCGATAAATCCTCGCGAGGGGATGATGAGCGCCGGACGGGAGTCACCGGACAGTTATCATGGAGAGGTGATTCGCGGGAGTCCGAATTTGAAAGCCAACTCGAAGAAGCAGAATCCGCGGCAGGCATAGACCCCTCCTCCTTTTTGGAGTCGGATTCCAGTGCGGAAGACACGGGTGGAAATGATGCGTTGCCGGAGTGGATGCAGGGTATGGACATGCCCGATCTCGACGACGATGAAGGCGAGGACGATCTCTACGAAGATGATCTCTATGAGGACGATCTCTACGACGAAGACGACCTCTATGCTGATCCCTTGCCCGACGATGCACCGGAATGGCTCTCTGGCACGGGCGGACTCGGTGAACAGGTCAATTCCGACGAAGCACCGTCCTGGTTAGCCGATACCGGTTCACTCGGCGACGCGGCGGAAAACGCCGATGAAGCGCCGTCCTGGTTAGCCGATACCGGTTCAATTGGCAACGTAGCAGAAAGCGCCGATGAAGCGCCGTCATGGTTAGCTGATACGGGTTCATTGGGCGGTATGGTTGAAGACACCAATGATGCCCCCTCGTGGCTTTCAGGCACAGGTTCACTGGACGATGATGTTCCTGCCGCGCAAGAAAAATCCACCGGAGGGCTTGACATCCCCGATTGGCTCAGCGGTGGGGGCGACGGCTACGAGTCCGATGATGAATACGAAGCAGTCGACGACGATGAGGACGTACAGGGCGTACCCGATTGGCTTGCGACAGGCGAAACCGGTTCACCTGGCACCGCCGACCTAGCGCCAGCCGCAGACCATGATGATGCGCGTGGCGTACCCGAATGGCTACAGGGTTCGGACGTTTATGACGACGATGAGGACGAAGAAGAAGCCTACGAATTTGCCGAAGAAGCCGATGCGGGTGTACCGGAGTGGTTATCCGGTGGTATGCAAAGCGCCGTTTCTGACGCAAGTGAAGCAGATTATTATGAAGATGACGATATAGAAACCGCCGTTCCTGATTGGCTCAGTGAGCAACAAACAGGCGGGGATTTCAACTATCAGACGATTGAGGAAGCTCAGGCAGAAGAAGCCGCCATCGGCAATGTGGACGAATTTGATTCGCTGTTCGGTGAGGACGACTTCGCCCTTGAAGACGAAGATGAATTTGACCTACTCGGCGAACTCACGGGTGATGTTGGCAATGTTGATTCCCTGCTAGAAAGCACCGCAGACGAAGATGACTTTGATCTGCTTGGCGAACTCGGCGTTGGTGAATCCAGCGGCATGACCGACATGTTGACCAACATGGAAAACGCGGTTGCTGAAGACGACGACATTTTCGGTGATTTCGGGCTGGATGATGATGAGGCTGATGAAGAAATAGCCACCATCTTCGCCAAGCCGGATTTTGGAAGCGGTACGGCAGACGATGATCTGGACGACCTCTTCGGCATGGACGATGATGGCGCGGACGAATACGAAGACTACGAAGATGACGACGCGTTCACGCCTGCGGAAGCCATGCCCTCCGGTGTGATGTCCGATGCGGATCTCGATAGCCTGTTTGGTATGGATGACGACGCTGAACAGATACCGGAAGGTGGAGAGACCATTTTCGCCAAGCCGGATTTTGCAACAGACGCGGCGGATGATGAATTAGACGATCTTTTCGGCAACTTTGGAGACGACGAAGAGGAAGACGCATTTGCCCCCTCAGAAGCCGTACCCGCAGATTCGATGTTTGATACAGATCCCTTCGGTACATTCGCCAACGACGAAGAAGAAGACGGTGCATTCACCCCTGCGGAAGCCATGCCCTCCGGCGTGATGTCCGATGCGGAATTAGATAGTCTATTTGATGTTAATGACGATTATGCAGATGATAGTGACGACGACGAAGACCGCTTTGACTGGTTCGGCGAAGAAGAAGCCTCAGCCGCCGAAAGTGGTGACCCGGATTGGTTGAGCAATGTTGATGCGTCCGATGCGGAAGCCATGCCCAACGATCAATCCTTCCTCGCGGAACTGGGCATTGAACCCGATGCAGATGCCCCCGCCGGACGACAATTCCGTGACGTGGATGATTACCTCTCGACCTTCGGCGACAATCGTTCATTGGCATTGCCACAAACAGGCGATCTCGCCGAATTGTCGGGTAATGTTGATTTTGATGATCTGTTTGATAGCGATATTGACGACATTGGCGAAGAGGAAAAGCACGCCACCGCCGAGTTCGAGCGTGAATCGAACCCGGATCGCCCCTCATGGCTGGATGATGTCAACGTCAACGTCGGCGGTGTTTCTGCCAGTACGATGATTCGCGGGCAAAAAGACGCGTCGATTGAAGATTTGCCGGATCGTTTGCAAGCCCTGCACGAACGCGGTAAGGAGATGCGCGGCAAACAGGGAGAGGTCACCGCAGGCATTAAATCCATCCTGCCGGAAGCCAGCGAAGTTCTCTCTGATGTTGATTTCGGCGTGACAGAATCCGCCATGATCGCGCCGTTAAACCTGTCCACCGAACAGCGTTCACAGGTCAACATTCTGCGGACATTGGCTGGCGGCAGTATGAGCGGTGTGGGCGTTCTGCTGGACGACGATGAACAACCGCAACGTGCCGCCCGCCGACGCTTACTCAGTGGGCGCGTGGTAGAGCGGTTCTTTATCCTGCTCATTCTGGCGCTGGCGGTCATTTTGCCGTTTGTCGATGGGCTGAGCTTCCTGCATGTTGGCGAATTACCGCCCCCCGCATTTGAAGCCGGAAGCGGACAAATCGCGTTCTTTAACGAAGTCGATAGCCTCAACGCCGGAGACATCGCCCTGATCGCCGCTGAATACGGTCCAACTTCCGCGGCAGAGCTTGACGCGGGCTTACAAGCCATGCTGATCCACATGCTGGGCAAGGGCGTTTATCCGGTCATCGTGAGTGGTAATCCGGTTGGCTTACTCCACGCGGGCAACGTGCTGGAAGACATCGCCGAAGATCTGGCGCTGGTCGAAAATCAAGATTACACCGTCGGGCGCTATCTGGTGGGTGATGCCATCGGTGTCCGCGCCTTTACAGAAACCATTCCGTCCGCCGTCGCCAGCGATTCTCAGGGACGGTCTACTAATCTGGATATTGACTCGCTCGATGATTTCGCCTTGATCGTGATCGTAGCAGATCGTTCCGAAGGCATCAGAAATTGGGCGGAACAGGTCGCGCCGGAAACCACTACACCGTTGATGGGCATTACCACTTTTGCCGTCGCACCGCTGGCACAACCCTATCTACAAGCCGCCAATGGCAGTTTTGCATCTGGCATCAATGATGGCATTACGGGCTTGATTGTCGGCTATCGTGATGCGTACACCTACCTGACTCTGCTCGGCGTGCCACAGGAAGACGGTCAATCCGCCTTAGACGCAATCATCGAAGAAACCCCTGTGGAAGTCGTGCCGGAAATCACCGAAACGCCGACCATCGAGCCATCGCCAACCTTCACCGCAACGGCGGATGTTACCGAAGAAGTGATCGCCACCGAGGAAGTGACCGAAGACGCGACGGAAGCCATCGAAACCGAAGAGGTCGTCGTCACACCTAATACGCCTACCGCGACACGCGTTACGCCAACGGCAACCACCGTAACAACGCAGGTAACGGCAACACCAACAACGATGAGTTCACCTACACAAACCGCGACTCCAGCAAATTCACCGACTCCGGCAGTGGAACTGATCCGCTTCGGTACAGTCAACTCCACGACGAGCATCAACGTTCGTAGCGGACCAAGCACAACCTCTAGCGTGGCGGCGGTTCTGCGCCCTCGTGACCGTGTCTTGATTATCGACGAAAACGACGACGCATCGTGGTATCAGGTGCTCTTAGAAGATGGCACGCCGGGTTGGGTCGCCGCCTTCTTGCTGGATGTTGAAGTCGAGATGGTGCCGGTTACACCTGTCGCCACCCAATCCAGCGGCAAACGGCGCGTCGATGGCGTACCAGAACGTTTGCAAGGGGATGATGATGCAGACGCTACCGCCGAAGTTACAGATGAGGCACAGGCGACTGAAGAAGTCCAACCGACCGCCACAGAAATACCAGCAGAGGCAACCGAAGAAGCCGTCGCTGTGGATGCGAATAATGACGACACAGACAGCGACGATGAGAATTTGTTGTCGCTCGGCTTTGGCAATATTGACTACCGCGATGAACGCTGGTACGCCATGACATTGGGGCTGATCGCGTCGATTGTCGTGATTTTCGTCGGCACTATCCTGAACGTCTTGCGTGCCTTAGCCCGTAGACGGCGCGGGGAATAAGAATAGTTGTCAGTAGACAGTAAACGGTTATCAGTAGGCGGTGAGTACGACTATCGCACTTTGGCGCACCGCCCATAAAATTCTGCTGACGCTCTTTAAGAAAATAAAGCGGTTAATATGTAGGGGCGACCTGCTAGGTCGTCCCACCGATTTTCGTGATGTGATTAATTTCTAAAAAATCGGGTTGTCACAGATCGTTTTGCTGAAAACTGTGAACTGAAAACTGAAAACTGAAAACTGGCAACAGAGGAGCAATCAATCCGTGAGTACAGAAGAAATTGGGCTGTGGGCGGGCTTCGTCCTGACCTTGATGGTCTATAGCTATTTAATACGCGATAATTTCTTATACCGGCTGGCGGTGTATGTATTCGTCGGCATGGCGGCGGGTTATGTCTCCATTGTCACGTTTGAAAGCGTGCTGACTCCCTGGCTGGAAAGTACCGTCGGCAGTGGCGAAGTCGGTCCTGCCATACTCGGTTTTCTACCGTTTATTCTCGTCCTGCTATTGCTCTTCAAGACCACCTCGCGTATCGCCCGCTTCGGCAATCTGGGCATCGCCTTTATCATCGGTGTTGGCTCTGCGGTAGCAGTCGTCGGCGCGTTGATCGGCACATTGATCCCATTTGCGCGGCTGACAGCAGGTGAGGGGGCAGGGGCAGAAGAAGCAACAGACATCATCAATGCGGTTATCATTCTGGTCGGCGTGGTCACATCCTTGCTCTACTTTCAATATCTCTCACGCCGCACCCCGACAGGTGATGTGGGACGTGGGCGCACCATGACCACCTTAACCACGCTTGGACAGGGCTTTATCGTCGTGACGCTCGGCGCGATTTATGCGGCGGCAATTGTGACCAGCCTGACCATTTTTAGCGAACGCATCGCCTTTATTTTGACCCAATTGACAACTCAGATCGGAGGTTAACGCCGTGATTAACGACCCAATCGCGCCGGATGCGGACAACAAAACGCGTGCCACCGGCTCTGCAATGGCGGTGGATTTTGGCAGTGTGAATACGCGGGTGGTGGTCTTCGATGTCGTCGATGGCGAATATCGCATGATCGCCCGTGCTTCAGGGCGCACCACCGATGGCTTTCCGGTCTATGATCTCGCCGTCGGGCTGGATCGTGTTTTGCGGGAAATCAACGATGTGACCGGACGGCAATTGATGACCGATGGCAAAATCATCACGCCAGAACAATCAGACCGTACCGGCGTAGATAGCATCGCCATGACCGCCAGCCTCGGCAGACCCTTACGCGCTGTGCTGGTCGGCTTGATGACCGATGTCAGCGTTGCCAGTGCCTTGCGTGCCACCGCCGGAACGTATATCGAAGTGGCGGACTCAATAACCCTCGGCGATTCACGCTCAGAAGAAGACCGCCTCAACGCTATTTTGCTCAACGCGCCGGATGTGATTTTTATCGTCGGCGGGACAGAAGGCGGCGCACAATCTGCCGTGCTGGAATTGTGCAGGGTCGTCCGGCTGGCATTAACCCTGTTCTCCAAAAAACGTCGCCCTACGGTGATATACGCGGGCAATAACGCCATCACCGAACAGATTAAAGACCTTTTCAGCAATTTAACCACCGTCTTTGTCGCGCAAAATGTGCGCCCATCGCTTGAAGATGAACAACTCGATTCTGCCCGCAGGCAATTGGGCGAAGCCTTCGACCTGTATAAAGAAACCCGTAGTGCCGATTTCGCGGTGATTAGCGCCATGAGCAACACGGGTGTCTTGCCTACCGCCCAGAGTTACAACACCATCGTCCAATTTCTCGGCAAAACACGCGGTTATCAGATCGCGGCGGTGGATGTCGGTAGTGCGACGGGCTTATTGGGCGTGGCGATTAACCAGCAGACCAGCATCAGCATCCGCACTGATCTCGGCTTGGGGCATAGCGCCACCTTATTGCTGGATACCGTTGGCTTGTCGGCAGTCCGCAACTGGTTGCCCTTTCCAGCCCTCCCCAATGAACTCTACAATTACGCGGCGAATAAATCCCTGCGTCCGCCAACCGTTCCGGCGACATTGCGCAGTCTGTATATCGAACACGCGCTTTTACGTGCCGCCATTGAAGTCATGATCGCCGATGCGCGTCCGGCATGGGGTGTGCCCATCGGTCCGTTGCCCTTCGATCATCTGATCGGCGCGGGCGCGGGCTTGACCAATCTCGGCAATCCGGGCTATAGCGCCATGTTGATGCTGGATGTCTTTCAACCGTCCGGCGTGACCGTGCTAGAAACCGATCCTTACGGCGCGATTCCGGCGATGGGCGCGCTAGCGGGTGAAAATCCCGAAGCGGTGGTGCAATTGCTGGAAGGCAACGCGCTGGAAACACTCGGCACGGCAATTAGCGCAACGGGCAAACCCCCGCGTGAAGGGCGCACCGCCATGAAAATCACCATCAAGACCGATGACGATGTGTATGAGCACGAACTCAACGGCGGGCATCTGTGGACGTTCGCCCTGCCACCCAACACAACCGCTACAGTTACTGTGCGCTGTTCCGGCGATATGAACGTCAATGGACAGCGCAAAAGTGAATTTACCGTACTCGGTGGCAAACTAGGGCTGATCTTCGACGCACGCGGGCGACCTTTAGCCCTTGCCGATACACCAGAGGGACGCGCCGCCCAATTGCCACAATGGATCAGCGAGGCGACGGGCGATGAACTCATCGAAATTGACCCCGCATGGCTGGAAGAAGCAGGCGGTGATGAGGTTGAACTGGTCGCCATCGCACCAGATGAAGTCGGCGCAGAGACCGGAAAATCCAGAGGACGACGCGGGCGTAGACGGGCTGAAAAAGCCGCCAAGCCTGCACGACGGGGCTTCTTCGGGCGGGGCAAAGCCGCTGACGACGACTCAGACTCATCAGGCGATCCGTTCATGCACATGGACGATGAAGACGACCTGAGCATGTTCGATGACGATGGAGACAACGGGGACGATCCCTTTGGCGACGATTTAGGAGATTTACGCCGTGACATACTATCCTGACCAACGCTTCGCCAGTGAATATGCCGTGATCCGGCGCGAGGTGATGTTGCCAGAATTGGCGACAGGCACAATCCGCATTACGGAAGGCAAAAAAGTCGATGTGCGCGATGTTGCCGCACAGGGCGTAATGCCTTCCCGCCACATCATCATTGATGCAATGGACATTTTAGGTTTACGCAAGCCAGAAGAATTGCTCGGCTTGATGCAAGTCGAACCGGGTGACACCGTAGAAGATCAGGATGTGCTGGCGGGCAAAAATCCCAAACGGGGCAAGCGCGTGTTTGCGCCGGTACGCGGGATCGTCGCCAGAGTCGATAACGGGCGCATCATCTTGCAGGAAATGCCGGAAATCCTCAATTTAGAAGCGGGCGTGCGCGGACGCGTAGTGCGCGTGGAACCGGGGCGCGGTCTGGTGATCGAAGCCAGCGGCGGGCAAATTCAGGGCGTGTGGGGCAACAATCGCCGTGTGATTTCTGTTATGCGGATGGAGCCAGACGGTGGGCTGAAAAACATCGAATCTGATGATCTTGACCTGCGCTATAAAGGCGTGGTCGTCATCACTCAGAATACGCTGACGATGCGGAGCTTTGAGGTCATGCACGATAGAAATCTGGTGGGCATCATCGCGCCCAGCATGGATGTATCATTGATGGACATTGCGCTAAACAGTACCGGCGCGATTTTCCTCACAGAAGGCTTCGGCGATATGCGTATGAGTCGTGCATTATTCACTCTGTTTGAAAAATTTAACGAACAGCAGATCACGCTGGATGCCTACATGCCCGGACGCTGGGAAAATCGCTATCCAGAAATCGTGATTAACCGCACCACACGCGAGGAATCTCCCCCGCGCCGCCCAAATCCCTTGCTGGCATTACGCTCGACGATGACCATTCGCGTTAGCCGAGAACCCTATGCAGGACAGACGGCAAAAGTGGTGGAAATTCCCAAACTGCCGGTACAATTAGACAATGGCTTGCGCGTTCTGTGTGCGAAGGTAGAATTAAGCACAGGGGAAGTGGTATTTGTCCCACTCAGCAACATTGAAATTCTGGGACGTTAGTTGAATTTATCGGCAATTTAGATGAACAACGCAATGAATTTTACCGGATGGGCGGCTAATGATGGGTTACCGGTTGCGGAATTTTACAAACACCGTCATACTCATTACTTATTAAGCCGTACTCGGAATGCAATCCTATTAATTTGGACAAGCTCCCGCAGTAGAGGAGAGATGCTTTTATGAGCAACCGTGACGACGATTTTGATTTTGATGATGATTTTGACTTTTTTGATGACGACGATGATCTACGTGGTGGATTAGACGACGACCTCAGCGACGACGACTTCCCGACAGACGCGGCGGATTTTTTCGGCGACGACGATGATCTAGGCGCTGGCGGGCTTGATGATGACGATGACCTGTTCGGCGATGAGAGTCTTGACGAATATGACGACGACTTTCTAGTTGAAGCGGGATCAGGTGGCGATGGCGATGGCGGCGGTGTAAGCCGGACGTTTGTTATCCTTGCCGGTATTATGATCGTCTTCTTCCTGATCGGTCTGGTGTTGGTGCTGGTACTCGCCCTCAGTGGCGATGGCGCAAGCGACCTCGAACTAACCGCGACGGCAATCACTGACGAAAACAACACGGCAGTGGCGCAAATTCGACAAACGGAAACCGCGTCACCCCTAACCGAAGAAGCCCGGCAGACACAAGTTCTGCTCACACAGACGCAAGAAGCGGTTGACTTAATCTCAACGGCAGATGCGGAAATTATGTTGCAGACGGAAACCGCCGTCGCGCTCAATTCGCAGGCGACAGCCACCGCAGACTTCCTCACCGAAGAAGCCGGATTACCGCTCACACAGACGCAGGAAGCGTTAGATCAGGCGAACGCCGGTCAGCAAGCGTTGGATGCACAGGCAACCGAAACAGCGGTCTTCCTCACCGCGCAGGCAGAAGGTGGCACGGGTGGTGGACCTACCCCCACGCCGGAAGAAGTTGGCAATATTGATGTTGACGAAGTTGGGTTGACCGCGACAGCACTTGCCCTACTCTTTTCTGGTCAGGGAGGCGGAGAAGCCACACCTACACGAGAAGGTGGCATTGTGGATAACACAGGCGGGCAAATTCAGCCTACAGCCGTAATCGTGGGTGGTGGCAACACCAGCAACGAATTGCCGGATACCGGTCTGTTTGACGACATCGGCGGCACAGATAGCATGGCGATGTTGGCGCTGGTCGCAGTCGGTCTGGTCGGCGTGATCTTCGGCGCACGTCGCTTACGTACCGTCAGCAACCGCGACTAAAATTTAAGTCAGGTCGCTCCATAAGTAACATATTCAACAGGGTGGTCACGCCGCCCTGTTTTGATTTCTTCTAGCGCGCTTTAAAAAAAATCGCATAACGTAGGGATGAGCCAATGTGCTCATCCGCCTATTTTCCAATCGTCTTCGGAACGAATTCCCCCGCGCAAAAACGTAAATTCACACCCAAAAGTTCATGATTATAGGAGTCATGGTAAACTATTTCTACGTTTTAGTGATACAGGATGTTCATGATGAGTAATCAAGTGACTGTGTCTTTACCAGAGCATATTTTTCGGCGTGCTCAACGCTTTGCGGAGTTAACAGGAAGCACGCTAGAAACGGCAATTTCCGATATGCTCATACTTTCCCTGCCTCCGCTGACCTCTGAATTTGATATGACACCCATAGAAACCCTATCCGATGAGGATATTCTGGCTTTAGCGGATAGTCAGATGGATGTGGCATATCGTAATCGCATGAGTTCGTTACAGTTTAAGCAACAAGCTGGCTTAATCACCGCAGAAGAACGTGCTGAATTACACATGCTGATGGAGGTCTATAATGCCGGACAAATCCGCAAGACTCAGGCATTAGTTGAAGCGGTCAAGCGTGGACTTCGTGCATCCGGCGCGGCATGACCATTAGTGAATCACTCCGTAAACGTATTATCGAGCAAGCACAAAATAGGTGTGGCTACTGTTTGGTTTCCGCTCAATTTATCTATGCGCCGATGGAAATTGACCATCTTATTCCAACTGCCAAAGGTGGAAAAGATACCGAAGATAACTTGTGGTTGGCATGTCCACGCTGTAACAACCATAAGAGTGACTTGCTAGATGTTGTAGACCCCGTAACAAGCATAACTGTCCGCTTATTCGATCCTCGCACGCAAATTTGGTCTGAACATTTCGAGTGGTCAAAGGATGATCTTGCAAAGATCGTCGGTAAATCAGCAGTAGGTCGGGCAACCGTAGACACATTGAAATTAAATAGTAACGATAACCTTCAGTTTCGCCGCCTGCTGGTGTCAATCAAGCACTATCCACCTTTTTTATGAATTCCCCGCGCAAAAGTGTAAATTCATGCCCGAAAGCCGACGTATCAATGCGATAATAAATGTCGTACGTTAACGATGCAGAAATGGCGTAACGATGAAATACACAATCGGCGACGATGGCGAATTTATATACGATGCGCCCGTAAACCCCGAAATGGACGATCCCTTCGCGGATTTAGGTCCTCAGCCCATCGTCGAAGTCAAGCCAAAACCGCCGGAAATCAGACGCTACGAACGCGCACCCTACAAACCGTCTAAGCGTGAGCAGGTGGTCTTTTTGATAATGCTGTTGGGCATGTGCGCCGTGGTGGCGTTGATATGTAGTGGGGCGCATACGTGGTCGAATGCGAATCGTTTACCGTCTATTCCAGATAGCGGAACTCATTTCATAAGCACGTTTGTCTCATCACGTGGCGGGTTGTGTTCTGTCGGCGGAGATTTGTACATCGATGGCGAAAAACAGGGGATGTTCTACGTCGAAGCGGGGCAATATTACCCCTTCACCTCGCCGGGACGCAGACAATGCCTGAGCGACCATACTGAAAATTAAAATAGGGCGACCAGTCCGCCGCCCCGTAAATTTCAGCGAAAATTACCGCCGACCAAATTCCATCTCTTTACGCACGGTGTCCAGCAGAGTTTCCGCACGCAGTTGCGCCAGCGTATAACACGGACCGCCCAGCTTATCCGCCAATTTCGTCGCCAACCCCTGATCGAACGCCACATGCTCCATGTTGATCGTCACCGTGCGGATATTATCCTCTTTGATCTGACGGGCGATGCGGTGTGCTTCATCCTGCGGGGAGAGGCTATCGCTCATGCTCACGTTGCCCGCGCCATCGGTCAGCAAAATAATCATCGGCAGAATATCAGGGTGGAGTTGCTTCTCTTTACGCACCACTTCATAAGACAGCATCAATCCGGCGGAGAGCGGTGTTTTGCCGCCCACCTGCACATCGGCGAGAGCTTGCTTGGCAAGCGTCACAGAATTTGTGGGCGGTAAGACCAGATTCGCGCGGTCTTTGTTGAACACCACCAATCCCACGCGGTCACGCCGTTGATACGCGTCCGTCAGCAGGGACATAATCGCGCCTTTGGTCGCCTGCATCCGCTCACTGACCGCCATGCTCCACGACGCATCGACCGCGAACAGGATCAAGTTGGCGGTACGGCGCACCCGCACTTTACGTTGCAGATCGCTCTTTTTCAGCGCATACGCCATGCCGGATTCTTCTTTTTGCTCCGTCCGACCTTTCTGGAAAGGCGCGGCGGCACGCAGAGTCGCGTCAAAGGCGATGTCATCAGTACGATCACCCGCAGGGCGCGCTTGCACATAGCGTCCACGCTTGCGATCTGTGCGCGTATACGAACGCCGTCCACTCTGTTTACGGGTCAGTTGGTCGAGTTGGGTATTGAGTTTACGCGGGGCAAATTCCGCGGCGGTCTCCGTTTTTTGCCCACCCTCCCACCAGTTCGCGTCCTGATTCTGGAACATGTCCTGAGGGGCGGGTTGGGCATTACTGATGTCCGGCGCGGCTTGATCGTCCGGT
Organism: Aggregatilineales bacterium; assembly: GCA_040219275.1. Taxonomy (GTDB): domain Bacteria; phylum Chloroflexota; class Anaerolineae; order Aggregatilineales; family Phototrophicaceae; genus JAVJSU01. Next base: position 42,776 of record JAVJSU010000062.1, read on the forward strand.
GCGTTATTTACCGGCTGGCTTTTTTTTTGCCATCACTGCTGGTTTCGTTTCGCATTTCCGCACCATCGGCGGCTTCTTCTCCGTCGCCCATCTCGGCTTCGAGTTGCGCCATTTCGTTGCTCAATGCGGTGAGATCAACCTGTGCATCAGCGAATGGACCACGCTTCAGGCGATGCGGAATCGCCAGTTCGACTGCCAGCAAAATATCGTGACGGTTAATCTTCGTCCGTCCTTCGTAGGCGGCATGGGCGCGGGCGGCTTTAAGGATCACCAGATCAGCGCGATGCCCGTCAATTTGCATATTGCTGGTCATCATCGCAATCAACCGCAGATCACCCCGCGAATATTGCACATCGTCGATGATCTCTTGTGCGGCGGCAATGCGCGCACCCAGTTCATTTTCCGACGGTTGCCATTCTGCTCTAAAGGCTTCTGCGTCCGTTTCATACGCAATGTGCCGTTCCAGAATATCCATACGGTCTTCGGCGGTGTTGATGCCGTGCACCTCCACCGAGAGGGCGAAACGATCCAGCAATTGCGGGCGCAGATCACCTTCTTCGGGGTTCATCGTCCCGATCAGGATAAAGCGGGCAGGGTGGGTAAAGCTAATGCCTTCACGCTCCACCACATTCACGCCCATCGCCGCGCTATCCAGCAACAGATCAACCACATGGTCGTCCAGCAGATTCACTTCATCCACATATAAAATCCCGCGATTGGCATTCGCCAGCACACCGGGATCAAAATGACGTTCCCCGCGTTGGATGGCTTTTTCGATGTCCAGCGTCCCCACCACGCGATCTTCTGTGGCACTGACGGGTAAATCTACAAAGCGGATGCGCCGACGCTCTACGGGCGGTTGTGTGCCGTTTCCGTAGCGTTCGCGCGAAATATCAGACCATGTTTCAGGGTTAGTGGGATCATCATTAAACGGAGAATCCGCAATCACGTTAATTTCCGGCAGGAGCGCCGCGAGCGCCCGTGCCGCGGTGGATTTACCCGTCCCGCGTTCACCGCGAATGAGAACACCACCAATTCGCATATCAATCGCGTTCAGAATGAGGGCGCGTTTCATGCGTTCTTGCCCGACGATAGCGGTAAAAGGATAGACCTGTGTACGTCTGCTCATGGGACTGCACTTGCCTTATAAAAAAATTTAAACGACATTTTTTGATTATAACGGAGCACCCCAAGCGTGACAATTGCCGATTATGACCTTTTAAGACCATTTCTAAAATTAGTGCTTACTGTAACGGACTATACAATCATGCTTTTCGCTAAACGAATTGTAAGTTAAGCTATAGGTATAATATATTATCTCATTCACTTATGTTCAGCGGGGCAAGCATGATTAACAGTGGACTTATCCTGATTATTGACGACACACCAACCAACGCCAAAATGCTGGAGAGTATGCTTAAGCGCAATAATTTTACGCCCGCAACTGCCTCAAGCGGACGCGAAGGGCTGGCGATGATCGCCGAAGCACCACCGGAACTTATCATTCTCGATATTATGATGCCAGAAATGGACGGCTTTGAAGTCTGCCGTCGCCTCAAAGCAGACCCGAAAACGGCGGACATTCCGATCATTTTCATCAGCGCCATGAACGAAACCGAGAGCATCGTCACTGCGTTTGACATCGGCGGGGTGGATTACATCACCAAACCCTTCCAACTGCGCGAGGTGCAAAAACGTGTAGAAAGCCACCTCACGCTTATCCGGCAACGGCGCGAGATCGAAGCCCTACGCGAGCAAGAACGCCAGCAATTTGAGACGATCAACTCCATGCGAGAGAAGTTCATCCATGCCGCAACGCATGATCTCAAAAACCCGCTTCAACTCATCACCGGCTATACAGAAGTCCTCCGCAGTGATGAGACGTTCCAGTCCAATCCGGGACTCAATTATTATCTGGATGCGATGCGTGGTGGCGTGCAGAAAATTCTCGGCTTGGTCGGCGATATGTTGGATTTGATCCAGATGGAAAACAGCATCGACCCGTCGCCAGAATTGACGGATTTACACACCTTCGTGGATGGCACTATCAAACAATATGAATTACCCGCCCAGCAGAAAAATATCGAACTCCTGACCGATTTGCCGCCACAAGAAGTCATCGCTAATATCGACGCGAAACGGATGCGACAGGTACTCGACAATCTCGTGTCTAATGCCATCAAGTACACACCGGACGACGGGCATGTGATGGTCTCCGCCTTTGTGGAAGACTCCATGCTGATCCTGAAAGTCAGCGATACAGGTTTGGGCATCCCCGAAGAATATATCGACACGCTGTTTCAACCTTTTGCGCGGGTACGTGAACGTGAACACATGAAACAGGAAGGCACAGGATTGGGCTTGTCCATCGTCAAGACAATCATCGAACAGCATCACGGCGATATTGAGATCGAAAGCACCGCAGGCGAGGGCACATCCTTTATTATCACCTTGCCCGACGTGATCCACGACCCGTTCGCCTAAATCTCACCGCCTACCCCATCTGTAAAGATGCCCTATAGTCCCGGAAAACCCTTTTCGGTCATAACGGGTATAGGGCGCTAAAGGGGGGTAATAAGCGGTTAAGAGAGGTTTTTAACACAAATTTAATAGTTTAAAATAACTTCTTAGATACGATATAACGTAAAATAACGATTCTCTGATCCATGCCCTGCCCCCAACACAAAAAGACAGAGTGGTGACTCTGCCTTTAAGTGAATTTTTTATCCAAATTTGGGATAACGTTAGGGTCTATTTCTTCATCCGGCGGAAGACGGATAGCACCTTGCCCTGTACTTTACAATTGCGGGCATCCACTACAATCGCATCCATTGTCGGATGTGCCGGTTGCAGACGGACTTTATCGCCTTCTTTGTAGAAATATTTCATCGTGGTTTCGCCGCGATCTTCCAACCATACCGCCACCATTTCGCCATTATTGGCGGTGTTGGCGGTGCGGAAAAGCACGATGTCACCGTCCTGAATCATCGCATCAATCATGGAATCGCCGCGCACGGTCAGCGCGAAGACTTCCGAAGTGTCTGCCCCGCCCAGCATATCAGACGTGACTTCAATCACATTTTCAGGGTCGGGCATCTGAGTCGGCACGGCGATAGGCTCACCCGCGGCGATTTGACCCACATGGGCAACGCTCATAATCTGGCTGGTCTTGGCGACCTTCTTGCGGCTACCGGGGATCGGCTTTACCAGCTTCAACCCGCGCGAGGTCGAGGCGGAACGCTCCAGAAAGCCAGCATCTACCAGCTTATTTAAATTGTAGTTGACCACCGAAGTCGAGGCGATCTTCGTCGCTTCGCCAATATCACGGATGGTCGGCGGATAACTATTGTCGATAATGTACCGATCAATAAATCGCAGAATATTCTGCTGTCTTGGGGAAAGTTTTTCAAAGGTCTTCATGGTGTTTCCTGTTTAGATGGTATATTTGTTCTATAAGTATAAACGAACAAAAGTTTCATTGTCAAATTTTTGTTCTAATTACACGCTTTGTTCTAATCTAAATCCCCCACGCGAAGCCCCCGCCTCAAAACAACCCGACCTACATTATGTATCATCCCACACCATGAATTAACCTTACCAGAAGTTACAAACAGCCAACCAGCGCACCCTAATCTCAAACAAAAATCGCCGGACGCAAAACCCATCCGGCGAAAATTCTAAGGGATACCGACGTAAAATCAAACAGGGGCAATCTTAATGCGTCTCACGAAAAGGATATTGTGGCTACAATTTCCAGTTTACAAGTTGTGATTTTTCCAGATCGTCAAGAAACGTGTTGATCTCAGTGACGCTATCTTCACCACATTCAATTGTGACAACCATCCGGCGTTGTCCGTTTCCATGAATAGTGGTTATTGCGTACTCGGTCACAATTTCGCGGGTCACACCTTCATCATGAAGAATTTGAAAACGCCCGCCCACAGTAGGAACAAATGCAACCAGATGCCAGCTCCAATCGTCAGCTATTTTGCTAGAAACCAGCACACCTGTTTCTCCCCATTGAGCTTGAATTTGAGCAAGTAAAATTGCTTGTGTGATGTTGTAGTCTTCTGAACTTCGACGAAGGTGTTCTTGCGAATTTAAAGGCTGAAAGATACGGAGTAGAGATTGTCCACCTTCCAAATTCCATAGTGTGTGCAGGTTATCAAAATGGCTATCAGTCGTAAAAATCAGGTCATCATGTCGTGGCAAAATATAGATGTGGTCAGGATCAGGCGGATAAAACACCAGATTATCACCATCCAGCGTATCCCCTATGATGAACGATTCTTGAAGCTGATCTGGATTGAGAATGTCCTCACTACCTCTAAAAAACCAGTGACGGTTACCTTCCAGGTCTTCATAGCTAGAGTCTTGCCACCACTGCCGGCGTTCTTCGTATTCGTTCAAAATACGATCTGGTGGATAGATGCGAAATAAATCCGCGTATAGACCTTCTCCGAACGCCTGCATAAAATCCACATAGCCGATGGGCAGGGTGATTCCCAAAGTATCTGCTAATTTGCTAATTTGATCAGGCGGAATCGGTTTCCCATGCTTGCCAATGATTGTGACTTTTTCAGTGTCCATATGCACCTTGCAGAATAGAATTTTCCAAATTGTAAAACAAAAATCGCCGGACGCAAACGCAATCCGGCGAAAATTCAATCACTTTCCCTCTGCGGTATCTCCGCGCACTTTGCGTCCCTGCGTTACGCTTTTAGCTTTTCACTCATTGCTCATCGCTTCTTTAAACTGAGTCCTTTTGGCGGAGCATTTGGCGCACCCCAATGCAAATATCTATGCTACGATCACTAACACACCCAATCACGCACGGGAGTCACTCGCAGAGCAACATGAAACACATCGACACAACAGGGGAAATCATCGAATCCTGCCAACATTCTTGGCAGTGTGGCACTCACTGCCATCCCACAAATGCGCTATTTTTCCCTCAAAACTGTGCAAAATGCCAGAAGTTGGCAGAGAAAAAAAGTCGTGTCATTGCCAACTTCATCGCTTTTATCTTTTTACTCATTGCTCACTGCTCAGTACTTCCAACTGCCCTACTCGCCCATCGGCACCCAGATATTTTTGACCTGAGTCGATTGCCGCAGGAACTCGTCACCCATGCTTTGCGCGTCGTCGAACCAATCGTGCGCCTCGCCATAATTGACCCATGTGCGCTTCATGTTCTCGGCGGAGGCTTTCTCAACATGATAACTGCCCTCTGCCGTGCCGAAGTACCACATCGCATCCACATCATCATGCTCGGCGAGCGTCTTCGTCAGATGGTCGCGGTTGCCGGTGACAATATTGACCACCCCACCCGCCAAATCCGACGTGTCGAACACCTGATAAAAATCCGTCGCGCTCAGTGGGAATTTTTGCGACGGCAGAATCACCACGCTATTTCCGCGTGAAATCGCCGGAGCAAACAGCGACACGAACGCCAACAACGGACTATCGTCCGGGCAGGCGATGCCGATCACGCCAATCGGTTCATTGACCGCGATGGTCAAGCCGTGAAGCTCGGTTTCCTGCAACGTCCCGCCATATTTATCGGCATAGGCGGCATACGTGAACAGCCGTTGAATCGCGCAATCAACCTCGTTGGCGGCGGTTGCTTGCGCGGATTTCGTCCCGCCAGCCATCGTCGCCAGCCGTTTAATAAATTCGTCGCTCCGTGCGGAGAGGTTTTCCGCGATGTAGTACAAAATTTGGGCGCGATTATGTCCTGTGCGTTTCGCCCAACCCGCCTGTGCAGATTGCGCCGCGCTGACCGCATCACGGATGTCCTTGCGGTTGCCTTCGCTGGCTTGACCGATCTCCTCGCCTTTGGTGCTGAAGACCGGATAGCTGTAATTCCCGTCAGGGCGTTTTTGCTTCCCGCCGATATACAGTTTCGGGGTGCGATCCAACGACGGCAACGCGCCGTTTGTTTTGCCACCATTCAGTGGCGCGGGTCCGTCCGGCGTATGTTTCGCCCATGCTTTGAGTGAATCGTTATCCAGCGTGGGTGCGGGATTAGGATGCCATTTAGGGCGCACATATTCGTACAAGCCCTCTTTGCCACCTTCACGTCCGAAGCCGCTTTCACGGTAGCCACCAAAACCGGACGCACCATCGAACATATTGGTGCAATTGACCCACACACTACCGGCTTTGATCTTGGTCGCCGCTTCGAGTGCCAGATTCACATTTTCGCTCCAGACACTCGCCGCCAGACCGTAACGGGTGTTATTTGCCAGCGCAATCGCTTCGTCCGGCGTGCGGAAGGTCATCGCCACCAGCACCGGACCAAAAATTTCTTCCTGCATCACCGTCGAGGCAGATTCAACATTCGTAATCAGCGTCGGTGGGTAGTAACAGCCCGTTTCCGGCATGGGGATGTCCGGCTGATAAATAGTCGCACCTTCTTCGATAGCGATCTTCACATAGCGGTCAATCGTCTCGTATTGCACCGGATCAACCACCGCGCCAATGTCGATGCTTTTATCCAGCGAATCGCCGACGCGTAATTTGCCCATGCGTGCGCGGACTTTAGCGATAAACGTCTCGGCGATATTTTCCTGCACCAGCAAACGCGACCCTGCACAACACACCTGCCCCTGATTGAACCAGATAGCATCCACCAGACCTTCAACCGCCGCGTCTTGATCGCTATCGTCGAAGACCACATACGGCGATTTTCCACCCAATTCCAGCGAGAGCTTCTTGCCAGTTCCGGCGGTTGCACGGCGAATAATACGCCCGACATTGGTACTGCCCGTGAAGGCGATTTTCGCAAAGTCGGGATGCTCGGTGATGAGCGCGCCGGTTTTATCGCCTCCCGTAATCACGTTGACGACTCCGGCGGGCAAACCAGCTTCCGCGATGATTTCGCCGAACAGAAGTGCGGTCAGCGGGGTATACGGGGCGGGCTTAATCACCACCGTGTTGCCCATCGCCAGCGCCGGAGCGATCTTCCATGCCAGCATCAACAACGGGAAATTCCACGGGATGACCTGACCGACCACACCCAGCGGGGCGTAATCCGGCAATTCCTGCGCCATCAGTTGTGCCCAGCCAGCATGATGATAAAAATGGCGGGCGACCAGCGGAATATCAAGATCACGCGTTTCACGGATGGACTTGCCGTTGTCCATCGCCTCGACCACCGCCAGCAAACGTTGATGCTTCTGAACATTGCGGGCGATGGCGTATAAGTGGCGGGCGCGGACGTGTCCGCTCAGCGCACTCCACGACTCGAACGCCTTTTTTGCCGCATCAACTGCCGCGTTAACATCATCGGCGGTTGCGTCGGCGATTTGTGCGAGTGGTTCTCCGGTGGAGGGTCGGCTGGTGGAAATGTAACCGCCGTCTTTGGGGTCGAGCCAGCTATTATTGACGAACAAGCCAAACTTGCGATTGTGCCGATCCAGCCATGCGTCGGCAGGCGAGGCATCTTCCGGCGCGGGACTATATGCCATCGTCTCAAAAATCTCTTTTACGGTCATCTTCTTGACCTCGTTTTCTCTAAAAAGGTGTTTGCTATGACTTTAACGCAAAGGGGCAGATGAGTAAACAGTTTTCAGTGGTCAGTTTTCAGTAAACGGTGGAGTGAGTAAGTCAGTGGGTCAGCCTGCCAGCTACTCAGAACAGAACAAAATAGCGTCTCATTGAGGCTATTTCGTAGAACATATGCTCTGATATGTGAAGTGGGTTTTTGGAGTGGAACAATTGTACTTACTAAGCCGGGTTCTCATGCTCGCGGGCGGCAACGATAGTTTTGGAACGTGGCAGATAGTACACCGTGTAGCCCATCTGTGAGCGGAACGACAACGCGATGCGCTGGCTCACTTTGAAGGTCACACCGTTGATGTAGACCACATGGTATTTATTTGTCACGCTATCCGGTAAAAATTCTTCATGGAGTTCCTTTATTTCAAGTGAATTCCTGACAGCAATCTCCTGCCCTTCAACGGCAGTTTGGAGCTTGCCGGAGATCATCTCTACCACGCCGCGCCGGATGTCCAGCCAGCGCACGACTAGCGGATAACCGAGCCATCCGCACGCAACCACCATAATAACCACCAATATGAGCGTGAGTTCGAGGGGAACTGCGACATAAACACCTACCGCGATGAACGCGCCGAGTACAATGAAGATGAGCCAGAACACTAAAGATGCCCTCAGCAAACGTCGATATTGTACGCCGCGCTGATTTGCGGAGAGCTTCCCCGCCTCGTTCTCCGCAAGGTCAGCTTCCTCGAAGCCAAGTCCATTTTGCAGTCGGATCAAAGCCGGATTGAAGGTGCTTGCTTTCGTCATAATTTCATCCTCATCAATTAGCGATAGGTGGTTCGCTACATAAGACGTTATGGTCTCATAATTTTAACCTGAAATGAGGGTATCGGAAAATATTTATGATTCAGTGATTGTGAAGTCAATCAACCAATCGGAGAATCTATAATTTTTTAAATGGGGAAACTCCCCTGTATTGATAACACCTATATCTTCGACAACATCTATATCAATGGTAGCCCAATATACGATAGGATCATCTTCGGCTACGTTGAAAAACGATAAAGCATCTTCATATCCGTTCATACCAAAAATAAAGACATTCGAATCCCGCAATACACGTAAAGGAAATTTCTTAAAATCACAGACTTTGGGATAGGTTAAGTCCATGCCACATTCCCATTCTAAGCCACCTGTTTTGCGTCCGAACTTTCGAATAAACTCAACATAGAGCGCAGGCAATCGTGGCACACCTTGACTACGCCGGATGTCTTCGATTTCTTCATCTGTACACCCTTCAATTGGCGGCTCAAATTCGAGCATGGCTGACCATTGTTTAGCGAAATACCGGATAAAAGAAACTTGTTTTTCGTTAGTCATGAGTCACATTCTAGTAAATAGCAGAGGAACTTTAATTGACCAAAATCATTTACGGTAGCCACACAATATCACCCGTTTCATTCACGAATGCCCTTTCATATTTGTGCATACGCCGTAAATCCGAGCCATCCGCGTTGACCAAAAAAATCTGATCATCCCAACTGTCAATTGCGGTATTCGCCCCAAACAAAATTTGTCTGCCGTCCGGCGACCACGTCGGAAAGTAGGTGTAATTGTCAAAATCGGTGACTCGCACAATATCCCCTGTTTCTAAATCCGCAATAAAGATATTTGCCGAATAGGAGTTTTCACGACCTTTGAATAAAATTTGATCTGATGTTGGCGACCATGAGAAATCATCCGGCGAGAAGTCTGACAAATCGAGGTCAATCGGGTTGCTTGTGCGTGTATCAATAATCTGCGTTTCCTCTCCCGTGTTCAGGGGGCAGTAGGCGCACATGATGTAATGTCCTGAAGCAGACCATGATAGGGGTATGTGAAACAATAACAGTTCATATTCTGGATAATTGATACCACTCAAAAGGTCTTGTGACTCATCCGTACAAATATCGTAAAACATCAGTGTATAGGACATATTTTCTTCTTGTAGATAACTAATCTTGCAATTATCCGTTGACCATGTGGGCGATAACTCACCCCTTTCCGGTGAATCTGTAATTTGGATTTGCTCTTGCGTATTTAAATTCAGTACGGACAGATCGTTGTCGTATTCAAATACAACCTGAGTCAAGTCCGGCGAAAATGCTGGCTGTGTTGCATGAATCTCGTTGAGATAATATGCGTCCTGACGTGCGCCGGTTAAGGGATCGTAAATTACATACCGGAATTCATAATCTTCTTCGTGAGACGTAGAAAAATCTTTGAATTCATAGATCAGCAATTGATCGCCGAGCCATTGAGATGCTTCGGAATAACTGGTTGGGGGAATTTCAAATTGCAAACCGCTGTAAACATCTATCACATACTCATTGACGATAAATGTTGATCCCCACGGATCCGTATGAACGGCATGGACAAATAACTGGTCTTTGGGGGGTGATGGCATAAGCGATGCTAAAACCATCAGCGCACCAAATTGAATCAGGACTATTAAGAAGATCCTCAGAGTGAATCGTGTCATCGGTCAAATTTATCCCAAACTATTTTGTCCCCTACCCGATCATCGGCACGTCGAAGATGGCGCTGAGAGTGAGCGTCAAATCAGGGAACAGCGCGTCAACCTGCATGGTCGCGTCGCCCACATAAGCGCGGAAGGATTCTTCGTCGCGAGTATACTGATGCACCTCTTTGCTCTGCGGATACACCACCCACACCTGACTCGTGCCGGCTTTCAAATAGTTCCGCACACGCTTGAGCAAATCGTCCGCGTCATCGCCGGGGGAAACGACCTCTACGGCAAGCGTTGGTGCGCCGGGATAGGGTTTCTCAATGTCCCATCCGGTCAGCATATCCGTGTGGCTGATAAACGAGACATCCGGCACCTGTGCGCCTTTGATGCCTTTGCCCTCTTTGAAGAGTAGATAGAGCAAGCCATCCATGAAGACATAACCGGATTTGTGCTTGACGACATGCCCATCCACGATGCGATAAACGTTGCCTGCGACTAAATGATGCAACATACCAACTGGATTCATCTCCACAATCTCCCCGTCAATCACTTCGATCATGGCATCTTCGCCGAGTGCCATCAGATCATCAACTGTCCAAATTTTTTCAAGCGTGCCGTCGGTCATCGGTTACACCTAACAACTAAAAACGTCTTACTCACGTATACACATTGTAGCGCAGGTTTGCGCGATCTGCGGGTGACGCTTACCATACCCATACGAATAACTCAGCCTAAAGGAATGGATATGGACTCACACGTACTTCAAGGACAGGTCGCCGTCGTCACCGGCGGGAGTCGCGGAATCGGGCGGGAAGTCGCACGCGCATTGGCACAGGCAGGGGCAAAGGTCGCCGTGACCGCCCGCGATGCGGACAAGCTCGCAGAAACCGTCGCTCTCATTAAAGACGCAGGCGGGGAATGTGCCGTTTTCGTCATGGATATGGCGGGATCGTATGAAGCGATTGAGCAGACTGTCGCACAAATCGAAGACTCGCTCGGCGCGATCACGCTTTTGGTCAACAATGCCGGAATCGGCGGTGGCGGGCAATTGCCGTGGGAAGCCGATGTGGATGCGTGGTGGCAGATTCAGGAAGTCAACGTGAAGGGCGTGTTCATGGTCTCCAAAGCGGTGCTAGAGCGCATGGTGCAACGACGCGCCGGACGGATCATCAACATGGGCAGTTACGCGGGCATCCACGCCAATCCGATGACATCTGCGTATGCGGTCAGTAAAGCCGCCTTGATGCGCCTCACGGATAGCACGGCAGAAGCGGCGAAAGAATTCGGCATCAGCGTTTTTGTGATTAGCCCCGGCTTGGTGCTGACGGATATGACGCGCGATGTTCCGGCATTTCAAGACATTCCGGCATCACAATGGACATCACCGGAACGCTCCGCAGAACTCTGTGTGGCGCTGGCAACGGGCAAAGCGGATAAGCTCACCGGACGCTTTATCCACGCGACGGATGACGACCTCGACGACATGATCGCCCGTGCAGACGAAATCATCGCGGCGGAGTCGCACACACTCAGCTTGATTCGCTAGCAAACAGCCTAAATCAATTGGCGGATGTGCGGTACAATAACGTTATACTGTATGAAAGATGGGTTGAGGGTCTGTTTTATGGCATTACCGGAGTCGATTGGTCAATATCAGGTAGAAGCGCAGGTCGGCATCGGTGGCATGGCGACGGTCTTTAAGGCGCATCATGACCGTTTAGCCCGCGATGTGGCGATCAAGGTGATGCACCCTAATTTCCTGCAAGACCCGAACTTCCGCGCCCGTTTTGAGCGTGAAGCCCGCATCGTCGCCCGTCTGGAACATCCCAACATCGTGCCCGTTTATGATTTCGCGGATTATGACGGCCAGCCCTACCTCGTCATGAAATACATCGAAGGCGATACGCTCAAGGAATATGCGCGGGACAACGCCCTGACGGTTAACGATAAAGTCGCTCTGCTGGAAAAAGTCGCCAATGCGCTGACTTATGCCCATGCACAGGGCATCCTGCATCGTGATATTAAGCCGTCGAACATCCTCATTGATGAGCGCGGCACACCCTATCTGACCGATTTCGGACTGGCGCGTATCGTCCAATCCGGCGAATCCACCATGAGCGCCGATATGATGCTCGGCACACCGCATTATATTTCGCCGGAGCAAGCACAGGGCAAAATCGACCTTGATGCCCGCACGGATGTCTATTCGCTCGGCATCATTGTGTACGAATTGCTGGCAGGACGCGTCCCGTTCAGAGGCGATTCCACCTATGCCATCGTGCATGACCACATCTACACACCACCGCCCGCGCCGAGCGAATTTAACGACTCGATCACGCCACAGGTGGAGCGCGTTTTGCTGAAGGCATTAGCGAAAAATCCACAGGATCGCTACGATACGCCTGATGCAATGGTGAGCGATCTCAAACGTGCTTTGCGCGGTGAGCAGGTTGCCAATGTACGCCCGCGCGCAGAAGCACCGACCACGCCACAGTCCAAATCGACGGACGATACACCCAAACGCAAACGGGTGGATGTTATTTCGCCGCCCATCGTGCCATCGCCACCTAAACCGCTTGATCCGATTCCGTCGCCGCTCTCGCCGGATTTCCCCGAAAAAGTCAGCCAATGGGCGGAGCGTTTCGGGCAGAAAGCGGGTGAATTTGGCGAACGTTTTGGCGACAATGCCGGTAAGATGGGGGAACGCTGGGGGGATCGCGCCGGTCAATGGGGCGAAAGTGTCGGCAAACGCATTCAGGAAATCGCCGCCGAAGCCGAAAGCTCATTTAGTGGCAAACCCATCCCGGATGCCCTGCTCTCTCCGGAAGAACGTATCCGTAAGCAGGTCGAAAAACGCATCGAAGAACGTAACGGGTTACTGACTCATTTTGCCGCGTATGTCATGGTCAATTTGATGATGTGGGGCATATATCTCTTTAGTGGTGGTGGCTTTCCGTGGCCCATGTTCGTGACACTTGGCTGGGGCATCGGCATGTTCGCCCATTATATGGATTATCGCACCAAGTACGGCGCGGGTCGGGTTCGGCGTGAAGAGATGATTCAGCGCGAGATCGAATTAGAACGCGAACGGCTCTACGGTGCGTCTCAAGCCAAAGCCAAGAATGATATGTTTTACGATGAGTCATCATACGATGATGCCGACCTGCCCGCGGGTAGAGTGCGCCTGACCGAAGATGGCGAATTCACCGATAGCTACATCGAAGACCTGCGCGACGACGACGATGATTATGCCGCAACCGGACGACGGTAAAACGAATATCTAAGACAGTCGCATAATCCGTCCTCCCTCGCCAATTTTTGGAGAGGGGTCGGGGTGAGGTAAAAACGATCTAGCAGATCGCACCTACAGTGGCTTTTGCTCAGAACTCATTGCTTTTTATCTGGCTCACGCGCAATTTCCCACATATGCTCGAATTGCTTCTCCCAATATTCGAGCCAATACACCGATTGGACACGGTGAATCTCAACGTGCATCCGGTCACTGATCGACTCGCTATTAAATCCGAGCAATTCCACAATCGCCCGCCCATCGCGCCCGTCAGGGTCAACAATCACGAGGCTAAATCCCGGACTATAGGGCATATAACGATACTCAACATTCAGATTCCGGCGCTTCATCCCGTCAAGGATGCTGACGGAACGCTCAATATCACTAAGGAGCAAATGGCTCATCGTTTCGTCAAGTTGCTCGTGTAGGTGTTCAACGCTATGGGTAATGGTCGGGTCTTGAATCAGCACGCGCATCTTCCCACGCTTGAGGATTTCCCGCTCAATATCCGGCGAATTGCTCATCACATTCACAGCTGAAGGTGCATACACCAGCAATTCCCGCCCACCGGCGATAAATTCACGGAAGGCGCTAAAACTCTGACGATCTCGCAGAACGCTATCGAGATCAACCTGTGTGGACTCTGGCGCAGTCGTCTTTAAAACTAACAGGGCGATCCCTGCTAATAACGCCGCCATTTGCAGGTCGAGTGGAACAACATCCTCCACGACGCTCAACAGGGCAACGACCACTGCGATCATCGTGATGACATACGAATCGAGGTTACGTCCGGCGACAATATCAGCAGATATACGCTTCAAAAAACGAATCATAGGGTTTTCCGTGTGTTATGATGTCTCATCGTAGATAAAATGGTGCGTCAACATATCCACAAGATAGCCTGAAAAGCGTAAGCAGGCAACTCTATCGTGGACATGTGTTGATCTCAGCACAGTTTCACACTGTCGCCTTTCACCGAATCACGACAAATTGCTGACAATCCTCCACCCGCTGATTCCATAACGATGCGGGATTCAATGCTAGAATGAGAACGTTATAACTGTTAGGGTTAGATGGATTATTGGTATATGGTGATGCAAGACAAGCCCACAACTGCATGGGGCATTGTACGTGGATGGTCACAGTCGGCGGTGATGACCCGACTTTTAGTGTATGGCATGGCGGGAATAAGCGCTCTAAGTATGCTGTTGATGATTCCGGCGCTGGTCATCGGGCAATGGTTGCCGGAAGGTCCGAAAATTGCCTATATGTCCGCAGATAATTTTTCCGGCTGGTATAACTGGAACATATATTTGCTGGATGTTGATCGTCGCCTGTCGCAACCGGTGACGAACGGCACACAATACGAACGCTACCCCTCATGGTCGCCGGATGGGCGTTACCTTATCTATCATGCCAATCAGCGTGGTAGTTATGATCTGTATTCGATTGACCTGATTAATGGCGTGCCGCCGCTTGAGCGCACTCAAATTTTATCGCCAAACGAATTTCCGCCAACAAACAACTTTCCCGACCAAAATTTCAGCGATACACCATTCGATGCGGAAGAATCCCCACTGGAACCGTTAAACGACGACATCGACAACGGACGGCGTATGTTCCCTCTGTCGGAAATTTCGCAAGCCTATAACGAAGCGATGCCTCAATGGTCACCGGATGGGCGCTATATCGCCTATCACGCCAATAATGGACGCGGGATTTACAACATCTTTTTGACGGATCGTGATGGCGTAGATGTGACACAGGTCACCTATAGCGAAACGGGCAATGCAATCCGGTTGATGTGGTCGCCGGATGGAAAACGTGCAGTGTATACCGTAGAAAATCCGGTGGGTGGAATGAACCTCTATATCGCTAACGTAGAAGAATTGCTGACAGGTAGTTTCAGCAATCCGTATCCTGGCACGCCCATCACAGAAGAAAATTATGACGAGAATTGGTTCCCTGCATGGTCACCGGATGGCGAGCAAATCGTCTTCGTGTCTGTTCGCACGGGTGATCAGGATTTGTATGTGATCGACGCTACAGGCGGTACGGCGACTAACATCACGGGCACACTCGCCGTTGAAGAAACCCAACCCGTGTGGACACCGGATGGGCGTATCCTGTTTTCGTCAAATCGCTATGGCAGTTATGATCTGTATATCATGGATGCAGACGGGAGCAACCTCACGCGCCTGACATTTGACAATAACGCGTCAGAAGAAGCCCCTGCATGGCAACCACAACCCAATTAGAGGGTGAGTGTCCCCCCTCTAAATCTCCCCCCACTGCGTAAGGGGAGACTTGTTCCCCTTCATTGCGAAGCGGGGAAGGGGCTAGGGGATGGGAAAACGCCGTAACCTAATAAAAAGCTATTTCACCCGTAACAAACAGCGTTAATCGTCGTCCTGTAGTGGGGGCAGAGGGTAACCTTGTGGGCTGAGTTCATCGAGCTTCTTCTCGATCAAGGACTCGACCTCACCGGGTTCTGCATGACGCTTTAATTGCTTTTTGGAATAGAGTAAATCGCCGTTGACGGTGACTTCATAAGCGCCACCTTTGCTTGGAATCAAGCGTAACGAGCGAATAAACACTTCGAGTTCACGTTTCTTGAGCAGGTTGTCCGTCAAACTGACGGCACGGGGTCCGTAATTTCAAGACGCGCAGTATTCAATCGTAATATCCATTGCACCAAGTTGCATCGGATGTTGCCTCCCTAGATATTATTTTGGCGAAGATGGTCTTGCATCACCATGACGCAAAACTGTGTTTACTATACCGATTTTCGCGGGTATTATCCACATTCTTGTTTGCGTATCCACCGCAATCGCATCAAACAAACTAATTGCATAAAGCGACTTCTTAGCCGAATAGTTGGCGCTTATTCCGTTTCTTCGAGCACGGTGGGTCGCCAGACGGGAAACAAATCGTCCGCCTCGCTATCTGTAATTTGGCGCACATTGCTTCCGTCGGCATCGCGCACATAAATATTGAAGATGCCATCTTCGTTGGACATATACACAATTTCGCTCCCATCTGCGGAATACAGCAACCAGCCGACAAATGTTTCCTCACCGAGCGGGCGCTGATTCCCGCCATCAGCATCCATGATATAGAGTTCAAGCCCGTCTTCTAACGGGGTGTTACGCTCCGTGACGAACAGAATTTGCGTGCCATCTTCAGACCACGCAGGACGGGTATCATCACCTTCGGCATCGGTCAATTTCACGACATCTGTGCCGTCCGCATTCATGACATAAATTTCTTCACCACCGTCGCGATCTGACGAAAAGGCGATTTGACTGCCATCCGGTGACCATGTCATAAACCAATCACGCGGTCCGTTTAAGCCATCTTGTGTGAGGCGTGTACGGTTCTCAAATTCATTGTTGACCATCGTATATAGTTCAAGGTTGAGATCACGCAGGGATGCCCACAGCACAGTTTCGCCATCAGGCGACCACATCGGGTCCCAATCAACACGCCCACTGCTGACGGTCGCCAATATTGCCTGCGCGACTGTCAACGTGTCCAGCGCAGTGCCATCCGGCATAACCTGCCCCGCGCCCAATTCGCCATCACGGTTGGTCAGGAAGTTAATCATGTCACTGCTAAACGCCCAACTAGGGAAATAATCGGCATCGCCCTGTTCGCCTGCCGGTGCGGTTAAGTTGGTTGTCGTTCCGTCGGCATCAATCAGATAGATGTCCCAATTGCCTTCCACATCGGACATGTAAGCGATTTCCCCACTCGGCGCACCCAACGGAATCGGGTCTTGATTTAAACTATCCAGCACAAAATAGACCCCAGCCGCGACGATAATCACAATGACCCCAATCACGCCGGCAATAATTCGCAGTCGCCCGCGTTTATTTGCACTCTCTACCATCATTCAGTTCCTTTCCAGTAAACGCATATACGAAAGTCTAATTTTTGATGTTTGTGTGAAGTGCTCTATTGTAGCGGTTATTGGGGCGTTTTGGTGTAATTGAGAGATGTAATCTGCTGGGATAATCGCACTAAACCATCTCATGATAGAGTCACCCATGAAAGCGTAAAACACAGCCCGCTGTGCACGGCAAGCTGTGTTTCACGCTGTCTGGAGAGAGACATTCAGGTGAGCGGAGGTAAACCCCTGAAATTATGTTCGCTCACCGGGGTTCGCTTAGTTCGTTACGCTTACCCGCATGATCCCTCAGTGGTGACATGCTCTTCACTCGCGCTTACCCAACCGTTTTCGTCACCGAAGATGACATTGAAACGATCACCTGTACGATTGATTGCCTCTACTGTGAAATCGTAGGGGATCATCGTCAGGACTGCCGACGTTGGGTCGGAGGTCGCACGGAAGTTCAGAATGTCGAGCGGGGTCACACGGCAGTTCGTCAATGTTGTGACGGCACTGTTATTGGATGCGGCAGGTGCGCTTGCTGGTACACCGTTGTTGCCGCCGGATTGGTCAATATAATTGCTCAGGCGCAGATTGGACATATTGAAGCCGGTGAAGACCATTTCACGGACATCGCCACCTGCATCCGGTCCAATGTTGATCTGGAATTCGCCACTGCTCAAAATATAGAAGTGAACGGCGCAATGTACGCTACTGGCAACCAGCGTATTCGACGCGGGATTTGCCGGGAAGCCTGCAATGGTGGAGGCATCAACGCGGAAGCTGAAGAAGCCCTGTGCGTTGCTGTTGACGCAGTAGATGTTAATCCCGTCACTGATGTCATAGACTGCGGCGATTAAATCACCGTGATTGGCGTTCATACGCCCATCAGTGGGGATCGCAGAGCCACCGCCAACCGGTGCGAGTGGTGCGGGGCAACCATCAGGTGCAACACCGGGGACGAGCGGGCAAGCATCACCAATATCGCTGAAGCCATCACCGTCTGCATCAGGCGGGGGAACGGCGGGGCAACCGTTAGGCGCAACACCGAATGTATTGATACATGCGTCGTTGAGATCATCAAAGCCATCACCATCAGTATCCGGTGTGGCGACAGGTGTGATAATTACATAATTAATCTTGGTGTTGTTACCGCCGATGGCATCAATGGACAGACGACCATCCGTGACGGGTACGGTGACTGTATTCGCAAAGTATTCCTGTGCGGCTGTCGCCTGAAAGTTGTTGATAGCATTCACACCTTCAACATTGATCGTGTGCTGGCTATCATAAATACCACCAAAACCAGCCTCATCGCCAACACTGACTTCTACTTGATAAGTGCCTTGCGCGACTGCATATTCCCAGCCAGCCAATGGTCCGGTGGTAAATTGCATATGAATGAGGGTATCTTGCCGTTGAGGTATACCGGCACGGTTACGATCACGCGCATAGAGGCTGACATCCACACCGACTGCACCGGCTGTATTCACTGTAGCTTGGGTTACCCAACCAAATGTTTCGCCACCACCGCGTGCGCCATACGCCAGACCTGTGTCTGCGATATAGCCACCGGGAACGGGCGCACCGAGTAATTGAAAGTTAATGCTAATCGGGGGTGCGGCTTTCGCACCTTGCGGCACGGAAAGTAATCCGAAGCCGAGTATTGCGACAGTTAAGACTGTCAGAATTAGTGAAAAACGTTTCGTGTTCATGAATAGTCTCCAGATTTGTTCCTAAATTACTATAAGTTTTCTCCAGACGGATTAGCCGTTATTGTTAGGGACATTCACTTAAAGACGTTACGATTTTGTAGGTGCTTTGTTAAGTGGCTGTCACATTTAATAAGCGAACTAATCACATGCGTAAGATACAATGAAGAAGGGACTTCGTGGCGGTTTGCGATCCGTTTTTAGGAAGCTTTTGATAAATGATTTACGTTCTTTCGGTGCAAATTGCACAAACCGTTTGCAAATGGTTGATTTATGGTAAGACGTAAATAAAATCTGAATAAATTACGAATAATCGGACAATTATCATGCGATTGATAAAAAGAGAGCTTAACGACGTATTTTCTCGTGATGCGGTTCGGTGCTATAGTGGAAACGATGCCCTGATTTGATCGGAGAATAGTGCTTATGTCCCGCCGTGTTGAAATCCTCGAAGAAGACCCGATTTTTCAGGAACACATCTTCACCATCAAGCAAGCGCGTTTACGTCATGAAAAATTTGATGGCGAGATGAGCGAGGAAATCGTCCGCATGAGCTTTGAGCGCGGCGATAGTGTGGCGGCGGTGCTACATAATATAAAAGAAGACACGGTGCTATTTACTGAACAATTCCGCTATCCCACTGTCGCGGATGGCACAGGCTGGATGCTGGAATTACCGGCAGGCGTGGTCGAGACAGGCGAAGATCCTTACGAGACCATCAAACGCGAATTGATCGAAGAGATCGGTTATGAAGTCGGGTCATTGCGTCCCATCGGGCAATTTTACGTCAGTCCGGGTGGTACATCGGAGCGCATCCATCTCTATTATGCGACGGTCACTGAGTCTCAACAGACGGGCGAGGGTGGCGGCGTGGTGCACGAGGGCGAGAATATCCGCCGTGTTGCCATTAAAGTCAGCGAGGCGTTGCTGAAAATTTCTACGGGCGAAATCTGTGACGCGAAAACGATCATCGGCTTACAATGGGTGCAAATTAATCGGCGCTAGGGGCGTGTTCGCTCATCACTTTCACCTGCCCTTAAAGCACATCGCCGCCGATGACATCCCATGCGCGTAAATTTAATGCCTCAACAGAGAGGTCGTCGGCAAGTGGCTTGACTGTCAAATAATAAGGCGTGCGGAGATAGGGCAATATCCACCGACGTGCCGGAAACTCCTGATATAACGGCATCGTTGGTGAACCCAGCACATGGACGAAGCGAACTCTCGCGCCTGTGAGTGATGCACGCCACCGCGCCAATAATTCCGGCAGATCATCACCGTAAACATCCAGCAATGCCACACCTGCCACCCCGAATACGCGCACTGGACGGTAAATCACCAACCCCCGAATCATCTCATCCTCTTGCCAGATGCCATAGTGATATTCACGAAAGGGATGGTCAGCATAGCGTTTCCGCAGATAGTCCGGGGATTTGGGGAATTGCCAGTGAGTCCGGCTGTGCGCGGATGACATATCACGGAATGGCACATCTGGAAATGATGCCTGCAAAGTGAGGGGTGGCGCAGACTCACCCGCCACAAGAAACACGCTGGATTGCATCCGCCCGACGACCTGATAGCCGTAACTTTTGCTATGGCGATCCACCTGCACGCCTTCCGCGTTAGAAAATCCCACGCCCAACATGCCGTTACAAGCACGCACCTGCTCATAAACTGGCGCGGAGACCTGCTTCACTAAGCCGCGCCCGCGATACTCAGGATGCACCGCCATGTTAATGCTCATGCCTGCCATGACCGTTCCCTGTGGCGTGCTGACCGGACGCATCATACAGGTGTATTGCGCGACTAATTTTTCGCCATCCCACGCGCCCCATGTGATGAGATCATATAAGCCGTTCAGCCATGAATACAGCTGGTGCATGTGTGCCGATTGCCGATCAAAACAGAGTGCCAGCAAGTCCGCCCATTGTGATTGATGATCCACCGTGACCGGCGCGATTCTGAGTTCTGTCCCTGTCATGTGTTCCCCCCGCCGATGTTGTTCCCGTCGTGATGCTCTGACTATAGCAAATTCAGCGCGGAAAGAACTCCATGATTGGGCGTTCATTGCACTACGGCTGACCTATGCAACATGACGCAACAAAAAAGCGACCGTTACGGGTCGCTTTTCGTTCATTGCGCTATAAAAATTGTCGGCTAATCGGGGACGATGTTCACGCCTTTGATGTTGTAGAACGCGACGTGATTCTCGATATTTTTGGCGGCGTTACTCGCTTTCGGATAATACCACGCGGCATCCTTGACTTCTTCACCGTCGATGATCAGCGAATAATAACTTGCCAAGCCCTTCCACGGGCAGACGGTGTGCGTGTTACTGTCGCTCAGGTATGCCATGTTGACGGTTTCCGGCGGGAAGTAATGATTACCCTCAATCACCTGTGTGCGCGGTGCATCGGCGAGAACGATTCCGTTATAAATTGCTTTCATAGTAAAATCCTACCTCTAAATCCTATACGACTTACTTTAATTTTAGACCCATTGTACTTTTGTTTTCTTACGGGAGTCTTGGCAAATTTAATCTTTCTTACCAACGCTTGCGTCTTTTTCGGCATCTTTGAGCAACGGGCGGAGCAAGCTGTAATAAATCGCCGCGCCGAGCATCCCGACAGCGATCAATGCCCAGATCAACGCCCAGATTGACGCGGGGAAAATAGGCGCAACATTCTGGCTAAAGGCGGCGGCATCGTTGCGTACCATGCCCTGTGCGCCACTGACATTCGGTGATTGCACGATGTACCATAAATCCAGCAAGGCGTTGAGTCCGGTCATCATCGCCAGCACACTGAGCACCAGCAAATTCACATCCCGGCTGAGTTTCCACCCCATGCCGATCAGCGCCGCGCCACTGAGAATGCCAACTAGAAACGCCAGCGGTGCGCCGGATGAGCCTACGCCGCTATACATCAGCGTGAAGAAGATCAGCAATCCGCCCAGACCAAACGCCAGCGTGCGCGGTCTGCGGAAGGTGTTCGTCAGGTAGAAGAGTGCCGCGCCGAAAAATGCCGCGCCGATATAACCCGCAGGCAGAATCAGCGCCCGTGTTCCGCCCGCTGTCGTCGCCAAGCCGGAGCCATCCGAATTGACCACGAACGAAATCACACGCCCGCCCGTGAGGAGTGCCATGAGGCTGTGTCCGGCTTCGTGGACATAAGTCACAAACAGGCGCAAAGGATAGACGATAAAATCCAGCGCGGGGACGTTCCACAGCACATAGACCACTGCCAACCCGATCAGGTTGATCGTCAACATGCGCCGATAAGACAGTTGAGTCGGGGTTTCATTGTCAGATTTACGTAACAGCATCATCACCTCGCGCAGTGAATGTTCATTTTGATGTAGTTTACCCTGAGCGTGCCTCTGCTGAAAGCCAGCCCTTCAAACCAACACACGCCCTGCATTGTATACGTGCGCGGGATTGCTTGCGTTGCAGGCGGGGATTGTGGCAATTAGCGCCTATCGCCCATAATATAAATGAGCGATGTACTACAAGCGGAGAAAAATCCATGAAACGACTAGCGATAACGATATTTTTGCTATTCCCTATATTCTGTAATCTACAGGCGCAGAACGACGCGGATTCTGTGGTCGAAATAGCCACTGACCGGCTTGGCTTTGAGATGGTCTATGTCCCAAGCGGAACAGTCGAAATGGGCATTGATATTGACCTGTTTACTGATCTGGTTACAACAGGCATATTTAGTGAAGGGTCAGGAATCAATACAATCGCTAATCAGGGATATTACGGCGTATTTGAGACCTACGAAACGACATTGCAAGGATTCTGGATGGATCGCTATGAAGTAACGGCTAACCAGTATGAGACTAGTTATCAAAGATGCGTTGACATGGGCAATTGTTCAAACAGCAATTTACCACAGTTACTAACATGGACTGAAGCTCTCGCATTTTGTGTAGCAAGGGGAGCACGTCTTCCTACAGAAGAAGAGTGGGAATACGCCGCAAGTGGTCCTGATAATTTTATTTTTCCTTGGGGTAATGAATTCAACTCGGAGTTTCTTGATAACCCTGACTATCTGAGTTTTGAATTATATGATGTCGGTAGTCGTTCTTTCAACGTAAGCTGGGCAGGTCTTTATGATATGGCGGGCAATGCGGCAGAGTGGACGGACGATTTGTTTCAACCATACTATTCATGGGACGAAACAGAATTTACTGATTGGGTGGAATCGCGCACAGAATTTTCGCGCGTACAACGCGGTGGTGAAGCTGTTGATAGTATCCTACGAAAGACAACGTATTCTCGGCAGGCTGGTTTTCGCGATGAACAAGGCTTTCGTTGTGTTCGATTCAGTGACCCGCAAAATGGTTAAGAAAAAAGGTCGGGCAATGGTGCACCCGACCTTTTCGATTTACTTGTATTATACGTTCCGTTACTGGCAGAGTTAACGGGCGTATTTAGATTTATTCTTCGTCAGCAGGAGGCAGGATCACGCTGTCGATGACGTGAATGATGCCGTTGCTGGCTTCGATGTCGGTGGCGACGACGGTTGCGTCATTGACGAACACGTTTTCACCATCAAAGCTGATTGTCACGGTTGTTCCGCTGAGTGCGGTGGCGATTTCAAATTCGCCTTCCATCGCATCGGCGACGGCAAGCACGTCTTCAGCATAGAATGTGCCAGGGACGACGTGGTACGCCAGAACTGCGGTTAAGGTTTCGGTATCGGCAAGCAGTTCTTCTGCGGTCAAGCCGAGTGCTTCCAGAGCGGCGACGAAGGCTTCGTCAGTCGGTGCGAAGACGGTGAAAGGACCACCATCGGTCAGCAAGCCGTCAAGACCAGCGGCGACCACTGCCTGAAGCAAAACGGTGAACTGAGGAGCATCCGCAGAGGCGGCGGCGATGACGGTTTCCGCAATGCTCACGGATTCATCCATCATTTCTTCTTCCATCTCTTCTTCCATCATTTCTTCGTCACCGGCGGCGGGTACGAGCACGGCATCAATGACGTGAACAATACCGTTGCTGGCTTCGATGTCGGTGTTGATGATGGTTGAGTCGTTGACGAATGCGCCGTCATCGGTGACGGAAACTGCTAATGCCGCACCCGGAAGCACGGTACCGAGCAGAGCACCATCAAGAGCGACGACATTTTCAGCAGAGAACAGACCCGGAACGACATGGTAGAGCAGAACTTCGTTCAGCAGATCGGTGTTACCCAGAACTTCTTCTGCGGTCATGCCGAGAGCTTCCAACAATGCAACAAATGCGGCATCAGTGGGTGCGAATACGGTGTATGAACCTTCAGGATCGGACAGGGCTTCGGCGATTGCCGGATCAGCCGCCTGAACCGCCGCCAAAAGCACGGTGAATTCCGCTTCTTCGGCGGATGCGCTGGCAACAACGATGTCAACAATGGTGGGGGCTTCGTCCTGTGCAAATGACGGGACGACGGCGAGCGCCATCAGGGCTAACAGAACAAAAATGGCAGAAAATTTACGCATTACTTGTTTACTCCATCTTTTAAAAATCGGTAAAATTGTGAGCGGTGTCGCTCACGTCCAATAGTATTAACTGCCAGCATGAGTTAAAACGAAGTAAAAACTTAAAAAATCAGAAGTTTTACAACATTACAAATTTAAACCGGAATATTACGAAAAAAGGTCAAAAACAGCGATATTTCACCCATTTTGGGCAATTTCCCTGCCAAATTGTCGAAAATGAGCGATGCTGTTCGTAACTTGAATAGACGCGCCACTCATCAATATTAAAGGGTGCGCTCAGAAAATGTTAATCCGTAAATTCTTTGAAAGGAACAACCCCATGCGTTATATGATGCTCGTTTATGCACCGCCCGTACAAATGCCGATGGATCCGCAAGCCGCACAAGCCGCCCTTCAGGAACATATGGGCATGCATGACGAATTGATGCGCGAAGGTGTGATGAAAATTGCCGAGCGCCTGTATGGCGAAGACACCGCCACCACCGTCAGCGTTCGTGATGGCAAAACCGTCAGCACCGATGGACCATTTGTGGAGACCAAAGAGCAACTCGGCGGGGTGTATGTGTTTGAGTGCGAAGACCTTGATGCGGCAATCGCCATCGCCGCCCGCATCCCCACCTCCCGTCACGGACATATCGAGGTGCGTCCGGTGATGGTCGCGCCCATCGAAGCGGAACTTTAACCATCATGAATTTTTCGGATATCAACATCATTGCGGTGATCGCCGCCGGACTCGCCAACACAATCATCGGTGCGCTCTGGTTCAACGCGCCGTTCCTGTTTAATCGTCAATGGCTGGCAGGAATCGGCAAATCCGCAGAAGAAGTTGCAGGGCAAGCCTCGCCACTCAAGCCCCTTTCTGCGCTGGTCGGGGCGTTGTTCACCGCGTATGTGCTGGCGGTATTTTTCAACACGATGGGCATAACCGATGTGGGCGACGGGGTGCTGGCGGGATTTTTGGCGGGATTGGCATTCTCGGCTGTTCCCGCCGCCATCAAAGACACCTTCGAGGGGCGCTCACAGGGATTAACGCTGATTAATGCCGCGCATGATGTGGTGATCTTCATGGTTATGGGGGCGCTCATCGCCATTATTTAGCGGTGATTGCGGGTGAATGAAACGGGACGGTCAGCCTGTGTGGGATAGACCGTTCCGCTTTTGCGTTATAACCCGCCCAATTGTTTTAGGCGTGCCAGCCGTTCCGCCTCATTTTTGACGAGCCAGATGTCTTTGGAAAGTGTCGCGTAGGCGCGGGCGAAATGGGGGGGTGCCTCGTCCGCTCTGCCGAGCGCCAGCAAACATTCGCCGAGTTCTTCATCGGTGTAGCCGGATTCTTCGCCGTCTGCCTCGTATTCGGCGAAAAGCGCCTGCTGAGTCGTGAGGGCTTCATCCACACGCCCCATCACGCGAAGCACTTTGGCGATGCACCAGCGGGTGATGCGGATAGTTTCGACGTTACTCTTTTCTTCCCGGAAGACGAGTGCTTTCCTGAAAATATCGAGCGCCGCCGAGTAATCGCCCATATCGAAATATGTCCAGCCAATGTTGTTATAAAGCGATCCTAGCCAATTACGGGCGCGTGGTTGCGAACTGGCTTCGGCATAAGCGATAGCTTTCATGTGCCAATTCAGCGCGTCCTTGCCTTCTTTTACGATGGCGATCATATGCGCCGCATCCACCGCGTAAAAATCTTCGTTTGCGTATTGCGCCGTTTCCCATGCTTCCATAAAGAATGGCAATGCCTGCGCCTTGTCGCCGCTAGAATTAAGGACCCGTCCAAGTTCCAGTAGATAACGCACCGTCGCCCGTGCGAGTTCAGGCGTGAGCAACGACTCCGCCTGATTGAGCGTGCTGTGTGCGTCGTCAAAGTGTGCCTGCAAGCCCTGTGCGCGGGCGATTTGTGTCAACACTTCGACGAGATAGCCTTTATCGTCACCGTTTTCAGCGTCCGGCAACAGTTCACGGAAGCGGGTTTCGCTGGCGACGGGATCGTTGTAATTCCACAGTGCGTCAATGTCATGTGTGTTCATGATACTTCACCTCAAGTTAGATCAGTCGTTCTATGCTATTATACTGACAACGTTTATTTCTTCGCAGATAACCTGCTCGTCCAAAATCCACCTCACCGTATACCGAACACATAGCATCATCAATAATGACGTTTTACGTTTAATAGATTACAGGAAAACAGATATGCTCGGAGATGTCGCCCTCGTGACCGTTGCTGTGATCGCCATGATCGGCATTATGGTCATTTCGATTATTCCGTTCGTCCCCGGTCCGTTGATGATGTGGGGCGTGGCGCTGGCGTTCGGTTTGATTGACGGATTCGAGAATCTGCACATCGTCGCCTTTGCGCTCATCACTGTGCTGATGATTCTCGGCTCAACGACGGGCTTCTGGATGCCCGTTCTGGGGATGCGGGCGCAGGGTGGTTCGTGCTGGGGAACGATGGGGACGATCATCGGTGCGCTGGTCGGCACATTTTTCATCCCGATTCCGATTCCCTTTTGCGGCACATTGATCGGCGCGGTGCTGGGTGCGCTGGCATTTGAATTTATCCACATCGGCGATGCGCGCAAAGCCATGAAAGCCGGACAACTCGCCATGACGACCTATTTTCTAGGTTTGGTCGCGGAATTTGTGATGAGCTTCGCCATCTTCGCCGTGTTCCTGCTCAATGTGTGGCTCAGTCGGTGATGTGCATTATGTCTGCTTTGTATCATCGAGGTACATAAGCCACCAACTATTCGGGCGATGAAACGGACTATCATCAATTCTTCTTAACTCGTTCTCCATTTGATTGACGATTTCATCTATTTTTGGCAGTTGCTCATTTGCTTTAGCTGACTCATCAATGTTTATATACCTAATATATTCCTGAATTGGTTTTATCATCGCTTTTCTATAAAGTAGCTCACAGGTCAATGACCTAACCGCAAGCTCAATACTCTTGTTTAAGTATCGTCTATCCGGCATATCTGGAAGTCCGTTAATCTTAGTGGTTGATTCAGGATAGAAGAAATACACTTCCTCCGATGTAGTATGTATTGCCAAACTAGCAACATTGTCTTGCCCAATTTTGATATAGATGTCATTCTCATAATTGAACGTAGCAATCATTGCTATATCAAACTCAAAGAAGGGTAAAGTCCCCTTTACAGTCTCATCATCATAATGTTGCTTAGATGATATGACTATACTATTCAGATAGTGAGAACGCTCTTTCAACAGTCTTCGTGGCGCTGGCAATCCAACTTGCTCAAGAAAAGTTACAGAATTAGGTGATAAGTTATCCTTGATTACTTTAGAGTCTTTTATCAATTTCAAGTCACTTCCCCAAAAATCGCGTATCTTCGCTAAATCCACTCTTGGCTTATACCTCTCTCAGACTATGACCCGATAATATTCCAGTTAAATTCACCGTAGAATATGTGGATGCGGTCGTCTGTCACGAGTTGATATGCACCCGACATAACACCCCTTACTTCCGCCCGTAGATGTCGCATACGGGAAACAGGGCGCAAAAGGCATACCAGAATCCGACTTTTGGCTGACTTGTGCGGATACACCATCATGCCGTGTCACAAAATAAAGCGATCTTTGATGATGCCTGCACAATCTGCGTAAATCATCATCCAAAAAGAAAACAACGTGCCCGTGTTCGTAATAACACGGGCACGTATTTGTTTATAGCAATAGGCGTGGATTAATTATCCGGCGCGGGCGGAGAAGAAATGGTAACATTCGGGATTTCTAACGCAATCTGATAGGTGTTTTCGCCCTGTTCCAGTTGCACATCCGGCGGGTTATCCTGAATAATGCTCCACAGCAGGCGCACATTGCTATTGGTGATCCACAGCGGTTCACCGCTTTCCGCTAACGCTTGCAGATCAATCCCGCGTGAAGCGCCATCCCAACGCAGGCTGGGCGAATTGGTATTATATTCAACCTGTTGAACAGAAAGCCATGCTTCGGTGGGTTCGTAAATCACGGGGGATTGGCTAAGTTCTGAACAGCGGTCCAGGAGCAATTCAAAATATTCGTAATCCCAGCCGCCGAACGCATCCGTAATGTGTTCGATGCCGTTCACATTCAGCGTGAGTTGCTCCACGACGGGCGCAATATCACCGGAAGCGGCATTTTCTGCCTCGCTCGTATAATCATAAATGCGATAGGCGAGGGTGAGGGCTTCCACAAATTGGGTAAGTTGCTGGTCAGTCAGGCGATCATGCAAGACCTGTGTGACATTACTGCCGTTGGTCACTGTCCAGACAATGTGGTTATCACCGTAGATTGTGCAGAGCGGAATCTGACTCCTGTTCGTAAAGAACTGCTCCCCACCGACAACCTCCGCACGGAAAACAACCGTCGAGGGGTCACGATCCCATTGAACAACTGATCGCTCAACATCAGAGGCGGCGTTGTTATTATCATCATTCCCACCATCGAGGATGCCACAACCGGATAACGCGATCATCATAAGTAGCGCGAGTGTGACGGTACGTCTAACGGTACGCATAGATGTTTCTCTCCCATCGTTTTAAAAAACGGTACACCTCCTTAGTATACTCCGGTTTGTCGGCAAGATTGTTGTTGATTTGTAGGATACGGTGCATTTCACGCTAGCGCGATAATCCGCAATATTTTCGTGTGATTACCAGTCAAAATACACGGTTTGCATGTCCTGAAAATAGAGACAATCCTTTCCCTGCTTGTGAGCATACCAAGAACAGACTATGATTAACTCAAGATCTAATCAATTAATTGACGAACGTATAGACTCATGACTGACTCCTTCAACTCATCTTTCCCCAGAATTTCCCGTGAGATGTGGCATTGGCTGGTGCTCGTTCCGGGAATTGGCGCATTACTGCTCTTCCTGCTTGCGCCAGATGCGGACAAAAACATCGCATGGGCGGCACTGGTCTTAATCGTTGCCGGACAGATCGTGCTGTGGTGGCGCTACCGTGAGCAAGATCCAGCCAGCCCTGCGATGATGCAAGGCTCAAAACCCGTAGAAACGCTCGATACCAATGAGACCATCGCGTTGTCTCAGGAAGTCGGCGAGCTTTCTACACGCCTGTATGCCAGTGCGGATGGCGTTGTACGCGCAACGCAGGCGATCAACGAAGTGATTGAGGCGCAATCGGTTGGCGCACAGGAACAGGCAGATGTGATCCGTCAGACGACACTCAAGATGGAACAATTCCTTGAGCTATCTGAAGAAGTGCATGATCGGGCGCGCATGATGTCATCAACTGCACAGGCGAATTCCGCACTTTCGAGGAGCGGACAGAGCGCCATTCTCGATACCATCGGCGGCATGTCGCAAATCCGCACGCAGGTGAACGCCATCGCAGAAACAATTGTCCGGCTGGTTCAACTAACGCGGAAAATCGACGAAATCATTTCCTCCGTGAGCGAGATCGCCACCCAATCAAATTTGCTGGCGTTGAATGCCTCCATCGAAGCGGCGCGGGCAGGCACGCAGGGGCGCGGGTTTGCGGTGGTCGCTACGGAAGTTCGCAACCTGTCGCAACAATCGACGACTGCCGCCGATCAGGTACGGGCGATTCTGGCGGAAATCCAATCTGCCGTCACCGAAACCATGAACGCCACCGAAGCCGGTATGAAAGAACTCGAAAATGGGTTGGATAAATCCCGCGAGGCGGACGAGATCATCATGAAGCTGACCGGCAACGTGGGCGAATCCACCGCGTCCGTCAAAGAAATTTATGATGTGATCCGCAAACAGGCAGACGGACTGGAAGAAATCTCGATTCATATTTCACGCATCAATCGCATCACCGAAGATAGCTTGATGAGTATGCGAACGGTACAGACCGTTTCCACCAATTTGACCCGTTTAGCCGATGAACTACAGACAACCGTTTCTCAGGGGCAGGGATTTGTGAGTTAGGCACACGGCAAATCTTTTGACGTTTGATAAAATAAATTGGGAATTGCCCTTGATATATGTTTTGCGGTGTCGCATCGGGCTGAAACCCCGACGCTAGGATGAATTCCGAAACCCCACTGAAATGGGCTATTTTCAATAATATTCGGGGAGAACAGCCTGCTTCAGCAGGGTTTTATTATCAATCTAGCCAATGGGTTTGAGCCATTGGCGGCTCAGCACGACGCACAATCTTTGTAGTACATACCTGTGCGTAACGTCAGTTATGTAACATATTTTTATTCAGGTATCCGACTATTTTATAATCGCGCCCGCCCGACAACGACACGAAAGGTCTTGACCAACGTATGCTTTCCCAAAACATGAACCCGCCCATTCGCCTTTTAGCGGGTTTTAATGCCGCCTATTCTGGACGTTCAACGGAGCATCTGATTTATGTGCCGGGGCGTTCGATGTGGGTGGCGGCTGTTGGCACGGATACGGTGGATTTCTCCATCCATGTGCCTGATCTTGAAGCCCGCACCACCTTTAGCTTACGCACCGCAAAATTTAAGAAAACTGTGCTGAATCGCCCGTTGCCACAATGGGGGCGTTTCCCTGCTGGCGTTCTGCTGGAACTGTGTAACGCTGGTATGGATATAGAGGGGTTGGGCGCGGTCATCGTCGGCGATGAGACACACGGCATCCGCTACGAGTACGGTCTGGGCGTAGCGGTTGCCGCGCTAGTGTTTACGATCCATGATACGCCGTATAGCGATGATGATTTGATCGACATCGTGGAAAAAGTCCGCCGTGAATATGTCGGCGGGTAACGGATGCGGGCTAGATTATCTCATTAGCCCCCACCCGTGATTTGCTAAATGAACTGCCGATTTACTTCTCAAATGCCTTTATAGCGGCGGCTTCATCCGCGTAAATGTTAAACGCTTTATCGAGGCGAGTCAGTTCAAAGATGATGAACACGGCTTGCTGAAGATGGCACAGGTAGAGTTCGCCCCCGTTTTGGCGGCATCGTTTTAGCCCCTTAACCAGCGCGGACAATCCGGATGAGTCAATAAAGTTCACGTTTTCCAGATTAACGACCACTTTTTTAAGCTGTGGATGGTCTTCAAACCAGCTAACAACGGTCGGCACTTCATAGGCATCGAACCGTCCCCCTAGTGTTAGAATGTCAATCCCTTTGGTTGATCTTTGATTTATTTCCATGTGTTAAAACCTCCTAAATACATAGTTACAACCAGCACTCAGGAAAAATCACAATTGAGTGTATGTGGTTGTCGGTGGTATCTTTACTTTATTGTAATAGATATATTGTAACGGAATAGCTTAAGGTTCGCCTTTCGTGGCAATTCCGCTATAGATCAGCTTAACCCTACCCAAAAAGACTGGTTGACAAATTTAGTTTATGGATGTACAGTTTACATATGAACAAAAATAGCATGAAGATACCACCTTTACATACGCAGAATGATTTTCTGATGTTTGCCATTCACAAAATCGCGCATGGCATGTGGTTGCGGGCGGATAGTGAATTGGAAGCGTTCGGGTTGTCCCGTGCCAAAATGTGGGCATTAATGCAAATTCGTTTCGCCGAAAACCCGATGGGCATTAGCCAACTGGCTGAATGTATCGGCTCCGGTAAATCCAACGCCACCCAATTGATTGATCGGATGGAAGCAGAAGGATTGGTACAACGGACGCAAAATCCAAATGATCGGCGCAGTGTGATTCTGGAAATCACCGAAGAGGGGTTACAGCGTATGAATCGAGCAGAAGCGTTGCGGAGTGAACTTATGGAACAGGTCTTTTCGCCGCTTACTCAGGAAGAACGCGATACCCTGAAAACCTTAGTAGACAAACTGGCAGATGCCATGGACATGCCGGCAATTATTCCGCCGATGAAAATGGAATAGATCATCAGTACTTAATTCACTTAGTAGGCAACAACTGAATAAGCCATCAGGCAAGAAACCGTTATTTTATGTTGTCAAAAAATATGTAATTAGTTCATATATAAACTATTTTATTACAACGGTGTCATTTTTGAACGATAGGAGTGTAAACAATGACTTCATCAAATGTCGCAATAAATGTAGAAAACGTCATCAAAACCTATGGTGATGTGAAGGCGCTCGACGGCATTGATTTAACCGCCACACGCGGAAAAGTGCTCGGCTTGCTCGGTCCGAATGGCGCGGGTAAGACCACGCTGGTACGCATCCTGACGACTCTGCTCAATCCGGATTCCGGCGTGGTACAGGTGAACGGGATTGATGTCGTCAAGGAACCGGATAACGTGCGTAAGATTATCGGTCTGGCGGGGCAATATCCCGCTGTCGATGAGCAATTGACCGGACGCGAAAATCTGGAGATGGTCGGACAACTCTATCACTTCCGCCGTAAGGAAGCCAAAGCCCGCGCCCGTGAGTTACTCGCCCGTTTTTCTTTGGAAGACGCGGCAGACCGCATCAGTAAGACCTATTCCGGCGGGATGCGTCGCCGTCTTGATCTTGCTTCAAGCATCGTCGCCCGCCCGGAAATTCTATTTCTGGATGAGCCGACTACCGGACTTGATCCGCGCACCCGTATGGATTTATGGCAACTGATTAAAGACCTTGTACATGACGGCACAACGTTGCTGTTGACGACGCAATATCTGGAAGAAGCCGATGTGCTGGCAGATCGTATCGTGATGATTGACGACGGTCGTGTGGTGGCACGCGGCACATCCGACGAACTGAAATCACAAATGGCGAGCGATATGCTTGAATTGCGTGTGGAAAATCTTGCCGATCTTTCCCGCGCATCGCTGGCGATCACCTCGATCGGGAGCGATCAACCGAAAGTCGATCAAGAAACAGGCGTGATTAGTCTACCCGTTTTGGAAGGCGCACAAAGCCTCATTTCGGCAGTCCGTGCGCTGGATGGCGAGAATATCCGCATCGCTGATCTGTCCCTGCGCCGTCCGTCATTGGATGATGTGTTCCTGAGCTTAACAGGCAAGGAAAAATCCGCCTAGCGCATGGCAAAAATCCAACTCACATCTCGATCAATAATTGAAAATCAAAAGGAGTAAAACCCTGATGGCACAAAATACCATAACAGGACAGTATGCCTCTGTGCGTGCAGAAACCAACGTGATGCAACGGTTGCGCTGGAATATTAACGATACACTGGTGATGACCCAGCGCAATTTAATCTACTATACCCGACAACCGCAATTGATCGTCTTTGCGACCATTCAGCCCATCATGTTCGTGTTGCTGTTCGCCTTTGTTTTTGGAGGGGCAATCAACACACCGGATGGCAATTACATCAACTTCTTGCTTCCGGGTATCATCGTTCAAACGGTCATGTTCGCTGGTACAAACACCGCCGTTGGTCTGGCGGATGACCTTTCCAAAGGGATGATTGACCGCTTCCGTTCGTTGCCGATGGCGCGGTCTGCGGTGCTTGCCGGACGCACCCTCGCCGATGCGATCCGTGGGCTGTTTACCGTGTGTATCATGATTGCAGTCGGCACATTAATCGGCTTCCGCTTTCAGGATGGCATTTTGAACGGGGTGTTAGGGGTTGCCATTGCCATCTTATTCGGATTTGCGTTTACATGGATTTTCGCGCTGGTCGGTTTGATCGTCAAAACTGCCGAAACCGCACAGGTCGCGGGCTTCGTGTTCGTTTTCCCGCTGGCATTTGCGAGTTCGATCTTCGTCCCGCCGGATACCATGCCGGATTGGTTACAGGTCTTCGCCAACAATCAGCCGGTCACTGCCGTAGCGAATGCCGTGCGTGGATTGTTCACTGGTACAGGCACAACCGAAGAGGTGCTGATTGCGCTGGCATGGATTGCCGCCATGCTCATTGTCTTCATCCCGCTATCGGTGCGCCAATACGGTAAAAGCGTGTAAGCTGTTCATCTTAGACACTCGAATTTAAAAATGCCCGATATATTGTCGGGCATTTTTTGTTTATGTGGAGGCTCATCTATGATCGAAAAGCGTAAAGCAAACGTCAGATTTCTACCTACACGACGATGTTGACCTTCGGCTCTTGCCCTTTGCGTCCGGCGATGAAGATGATCTTCTTCGGTTCGCCCTCGATGAAGCGTTGGGCATTTTCGTTCGCCAGCGCAATCTTGATGGCTTCGTCCTTCTCGATTTCCGGCGAGACAGGCTCTTCACCACGTGGTTTGCCGTTGACCATCACCACCAGCGTCACCATGTCCTCTTTCGCTTTTTCAGCGTCGTATTCGGGCCACTCTTGCTGATGGATGCTATAGTCAAATCCCAGATGCGCCCACAGTTCTTCCGCCATGTGCGGGGTGATGGGAGCCATCAGCCGTAACATAACATTCATGGCGTTCGTCCACGCGTCTTTGCCGATCTGACCGGTTTTGATGAATGCCTGCATCTGATTACGCAGGGTCATCAGCGCAGAAACCGCCGTGTTAAAGCTGAAGCGTTCCAGACTATAGCTCACGCCGTCAATCGCCTGATGCACCTTACGCTCTACATGGCGGTTGATTGCGGGATCGCCCCCGCCGCTGTTCGGTGCACCCGCCGTGACCATCGTCCAGACATCATGCACCCAGCGTTGCGGACCGCTAACCTGACTTGGATCCCAGGGACCGCCTTTTGTCCAGTCAAAGCCGAACATCAGATAGGCACGCACCACATCCGCGCCATATTTTTCGACCAGTTCATCAGGATTGACCACGTTGCCCTTACTCTTGGACATGCGCTGAATTTCCAGATGATGCTTCAGTTGATTGACGTTGTTCTCGCCCGCGATTGCCGGAATAATCACCTCGGCATCCGGCACAACCTCGACAACATGATTCACACCCGCCATATCGACCTGAATGATGCTCTCGGTACGCTTGGTAATTTCACCGAACACACCCTCAAATCCAGCAGGGACGGCATTCGGTCCGTTGACGACTTCGACACGATCCGCGAACAGCTTGTCGCCCTCGAAGCGTCCGGTTGCCAGAATGTAATCCCCCGGACGTTCCCCGCCCAGCACCTGACCCTGATTTCGCAGTAACAGCATGGGTTCGCCGTACATAATTTCTTCCGGCGTGCGTCCGTTGTCGTGCATGATCTCGATGGTTTCATCGAACATGCCCAGATCACGCATGGCTTTATTGAACCAGCGCGTATACAGCAGGTGCATGGTGGCATGTTCCGCCCCGCCCGTATAGACATCCACCGGCAACCAGTAAGCGGCTTCTTCAGGATCAAAGGGCGCGTCGTTGTATTTCGGACTCAGATAGCGGAAGAAATACCATGACGAACACATAAACGTATCCATCGTATCGGTTTCGCGTCGTGCGGGTCGTCCCTGTGAGTCTACCGTGTGGACAAATTCCTCATGATTCGCCAGCGGATTACCAAAGCCTGTCATCTCCACATCAGCGGGCAGTTCGACGGGTAAGCCACCATCCGGCACGGTTTCATAGGTGCCGTCAACCGTCTTAATCATCGGGATCGGGCTACCCCAATACCGCTGACGGCTAATCAGCCAGTCCCGCAGGCGATAATTAACCGCTTCCTCGCCGATTTTCTGCGCTTCCAGATAGGTGATGGCGGCATCAACGGCAGGGCTTTTGCGCCCCTTCGCGCCATTATGCACCGTGCCATCAATCGCGCCACTGTTGACCATCACGCCCGATCCCGCATAGGCTTCGGTCATCTCGTCGGGATTTGGCACACTGTCTGCGCCTTCGGGCTTCACAACCGCGACGATCTTCAGCCCGAATTTACGCGCAAATTCAAAGTCACGCTGATCGCCATAAGGCACAGCCATAATTGCGCCTGTCCCGTAGGTAATCATGACGTAATCAGCAATCCAGATCGGGATTTTCTCCTCGTTGACCGGATTGATGGCATATGCACCGGTAAACACACCCGTTTTCTCACGGTCTTCCGCGCTCCGTTCGATCTCGGTGGCTTTGGCGGCGGCTTCTTTATACGCATCGATTTGTGCGCGTTGGGCATCGGTGGTGATTTTATCGACCAGCGGATGCTCTGGCGCTAACACCATAAAGGTCGCGCCCCACAGCGTATCCGGGCGGGTGGTGTATACGGTGATTTCATCGTCGCCCGTTTCCACCTTGAACGTGACCTTCGCGCCTTCACTGCGCCCGATCCAGTTCGTTTGCATAATCTTGATCGGTTCGGGCCAATCGATTTTGCTGAAGTCCAGCAATTCGTCAGCGTAGCGAGTATAACGGAAAAACCACTGCGCCATCATTTTCTGGATTACGGGTTGTCCGGTGCGTTCGTCCTTGCCGTCGATGACCTGCTCATTCGCCAGCACGGTTTGCAGAGTCGGTGACCAATTGACCACCGCTTCGTTCCGGTACGCCAGATCCGCCTCATAAAATTGTTTGAAGAACCATTCCGTCCATTTATAGTAGGCAGGTTCAGAGCTAACGGCTTCACGTTCCCAGTCGAACATCGCGCCCATGCTTTTCAACTGCTTACGCATCCGTTCGATGTTGGCGTGCGTCCACGTCGCCGGATGGATGTTGCGTTGAATAGCGGCATTTTCCGCTGGCAGACCGAAGGCATCGAAGCCCATCGGGAACAGCACGTTATAGCCTTTCATCCGCATATAGCGGGCGCGGGCATCTGACGGGGTCATGGCGAACCAATGCCCGATGTGCAGATCACCGCTTGGATAAGGCAACATCGTCAGGGCGTAATGCTTTGGTTTCGTCCAGTCAACTTCTGCACGATACAGGGCATCATCATCCCATTTTTGTTGCCATTTTTTCTCAATTTTTTCTGGTTTATAGTCGCTCACGATTTCTCCTTCGTTGATCGATCTTGGTGTGTAAATGCAAATAAAAGCGAACTCATGCCAGCCATTATAAGCGGACTAGCCATGAAGCTGAATTGCGGATCGGTTGTGAGAAAGGTAAGCGGAGGGGCGCGACTGATCGAAACGATAGCCGCTACATAAGAGAAGAGCGGACGACCTCAACGCCCGACGGTATGGTACTGCTGTAGTGGTTCATGCGAAAACATCCTTTGTTTTTAGTTTACAGTCAACAGTTTGCACTTATCAGTCAAACCAGTTGCGAAAAGCATATCTGCACTATGCTGTAAACTGAGAACGGTGTACTGATAACTATTTTATAAACCATACACCAGACCGTCCCTAAAATCAACTATTTCTTACAAATCTATATGGACTTTAATGAACTCTTGGGAACTGAATAATTTTCATCACGAATCACCACATCTGCACGGCAAAACTCAAATTTCGCCGGACGGTTCATTTAGTGATATGATGGTACTAGTAAACATAAACGCGCAATCACTCCGTAAAACAGCCTCCTGTTGGATGAGTTTTTAAAGGTAGACCCTGATGGAAAAACGAATGGTAGAGTTTATCCGTGCGCTCCGTGCGGCGGGCATCCGCATCTCTCTGGCGGAAAGTCAGGATGCGATGTATGGGACTGATAAGATCGGCATTCATGATCCCAACCACTTTAAATCAACCCTCAAGGCAACGCTGGTGAAAGAAGCGAACGATCAAGGGATTTTCGAGTATTATTTCCCGCTGTTCTTCGCCAATAACCAGCCACCGATGCAAAATATCCCGGATAACCTCACGCCGCAGGAACAACAAATGCTGGAACAGGCATTGCGTTCGCTGGCGGGTTTGCCGGATGCGCTTAAGCAATTGCTCCAACAGCTGATGCAAGGTCAGCCCTTCAGCGACGAGCAAATGAACGATATGGGTAATCAATCCGGCATGAGCCACGCCAACGAGATGGGACAGCGGTCATGGTTCGAGCGCCGTATGAAGCAACAGGCGGGGATGCAGAATCTACAGGAATTGCTGGAACAATTGCTCGAACAGCTTGAGCAAATGGGCATGGGGCAGGAATCGCTGGACGAACTCCGCGAGATGATGCGCCAGAACGCCGAGGGACTCTCCGAGCAATTGTCGAATTTCGTCGGCGCGTCATTGGCGCAACGCATGGCGACGCAAGAACCGCTCCCCAAGCCGGATTTAATGGACGTGCCGTTCTCACGTTTAGGGCAAAACGAGGTCGACCAAATCCGCGATGAAATCCGCAGACTCGCCGCCCGTTTACGCAGTCGCGCCGCGCTCCGCCAGAAGAAAGCCAAACGAGGTGACCCTGATCCACGCCGGACGATCCGTGCGAATATGCGGTATGGGGGCACGCCGATTGAGTTGCGTCATCGCAATCGGCATGTGAAGCCGCGCCTTGTGGTGATCTGCGATGTGAGTACGTCGGTGCGCTATTGCACGGAATTTTTGCTAACGATGATCTACGAATTAAGCGATCAGGTCGCCAGCACCAATAGCTTCATCTTCATTGATGACCTGACCGACATCAGCATGGCATTTAAAGAATATGAACCGCAGGAAGCCGTGTATAAGGTGCTAAACGAAAATCGTCCGGGCTATTACAACACCGATCTCGGCAACAGCCTGAACACCTTCCGTCAGGAGTACATGGGCTTAATCACCGGCAAAACCACCGTGATTATCCTCGGCGATGGGCGCAACAATTACAACAATCCACGCATCGACATCACGCAAGAAATTCAGCGTAAATCGCGCCGTTTGCTGTGGTTCTGCCCTGAGCCGCAAAGCCATTGGGGGACGGGCGATAGCGATATGTGGGAATATGCCGCCACCTCCGATGGGGTGCATTACGTCAACACGCTGAACGATCTCGCCAACGCTGTTGATAACATCATGGTGGATAGTTAGAGGGCGGTAAAAAGCGATGAGCGAAAAGATTTGTGTAGGGCATCACTTAATCCGGTGTGTCTTATGCAAAAGGCGATTGTAATAGGCATATAGCGAAACGGGCGACCTAATTGATGATTGAATATTTAATTCGATAACATTCAGGCGGGCGACCAAGCTGGTCGCCCCTACAAAAGGCGCTCGTTTTTCGTAGGGGCGAACTGGCAGTTCGCCCATCGCCGATTGTCTATTTATTTTATCAATCATCAGGACGCACCCTACACTCATTGTCTTTTACTCATTGCTCATTATCGAGGTTTTATGGATACAAAATGGCTACAGTGGGCGCGTCTGATTAAATCGTGGGCGCAGACGGGCATCGCCTATTCGAAAGATTCCTACGACATTGAACGCTACGAGAAATTTCAAGACCTCGCCGCAGAGATTGTCGCGGAACATAGCATCTACGATATGGGGCATGTGAAGCAAGTGCTCAATCATGAAACCGGACCCGCCACGCCAAAGGTCGATGTACGGGGTGTGGTGTTTAAAGATGATGCTATCCTGATGGTGCGCGAGGTTAGTGATGACAACCGCTGGACGCTCCCCGGTGGCTGGGCGGATGTCAACGATTCACCCGCCGCGACAACTGTGCGCGAGGTGTTTGAAGAATCCGGTTATGAGACACGCGCCGTCAAATTATTGGCGGTCTATGATAAAACCCGCCACGATCATCCGCCCGCTTTCTTATATGTCTACAAAATGTTCTTTTTGTGTGAGCTTACGGGTGGCAAGGCGACAATCAGCATGGAAACATCGGAGGTACGCTTTTTTAAAGAGGACGAGCTTCCGCCAACCGAAGACCTTTCGCTGGGACGTGTGACGCGCAAACAATTGCATCGCATGTTTGAATTTCACCGCGATCCGTCCTTGCCAACGGATTTCGACTAAGGCACAAAGATAGGGAGATTCTAAGGTATGAGAGACGATGTGAGAGACTTGATTGCAAAAATTGAAGGGGACGACCCATCCGCCCGTGAAAATGCCGTCCTCGATCTCATGTACAGGATGGAGGATAGTACAAAACATATCTTCAAGAATGGTGTTGTGATTGATGATAAATACCTGTCACAAGATGAGCAGATTGAGCTAATCCATACGCTGATTAAATTGGCAGAAAGCCTTCGACCAGAATACGCCTCACTATTATTTGTAGTCAGCAAGGGAATTCCCATCATTATGATAGACCCTGTGCAAGACTTTGTGCTGAAATACGCTGATGTAATGCCGAACCATATGCTTCAACAATCTTTAGTTGCGTTATGGAATTGTATGCGCCCTGCGAAAGGTTCCAGAGACTATGAGACGATAAAAGAAAAGATGAAGTATGACCAAATTATGATGAAACTTCGCAGGATAGAAATGCACGTCAATATGCTGGAGCGCGTCTTGAAAGACACTTTATCTTGCATAGAAGTATTCTCTAAAGAGTAGCAGGGTTACCCACACGCCGCGAACGTAACGGCGCGTTCGCCGAGTAGCCAGCATTGAAGCGCCATCACGCCGCGTAGATTGCGCGCAAATTCGGTGAATTCGGTGCTCGCCAATTCGACATCCGCCGACGGAATACCCAGACCATCCACCCAATTGGCTTCCGTGCCGCTCACTTCGTAGGAACTAAACTCCTGCCCGTAACTGTAGCCGGTTGCATTGCCGAGTACGGCGCTCATCTCCGCGCTGATATTGCCGAGTCCGGTGGTATCACAATCGCCCGCGAAAACGCCATTCGCCGCGCTGTGATAAAATAAGACCGTCGCCGGACGCAGATCATTTATGAGCGACGCAAGGCTGATCGTTTCCGGCTCAGAGAAGGGCGCACTGCCCGCGCTGACCGGAATATCACGGAAGACCGCCTCCCGTGACCAATCACAGCCCCAATTGCGATTCAGATCAACGCCGTTGCCGTTAAAGCGTCCGTTCACCGTGCGTCCAAGCGCAATGCCATCAGGATTCAGTTCCGGGACGAAGATCAGGCTGATGCCCGGCAAAATGTCCTGTGGATTGGCGCTAAAATGGCGTATCAATTCCGCGACGAGCATCACGGTGTTGGTTTCTAAGCCACCATGCACCCCGCCGACGAGCATCAACAACGTGTCACCTGTGCCGAGTCGTTGCGCCAGTAAATTCGTGCCGCCTGCCGATTGCCCGAAGACAAAGCTCTGCGGGACGGTGGATAATGCACGGGCGGGTGTAGGCGAAATAAAGGGTAAAGGCGCGGTTTGCGGTGCAACGGTCGGCGTGGAAATATTCAAGGTTGGGCGGGGCGTAAGCGTGACGGGAATTTGCACCTGAGTCGGTGGGATTAGCGGTGTCTCTGTGAATTCGATGCTGATTTCGGCTGTGGGTGACGGATTCGCGGGTAATTCTGTGGGCAAAGTTGTTGCCGAGGGAATCAACACGCGTGTGGGCAGGTCTGCGGGTGGTACCGAAGTCTCTTGGCAGGCAGAGACGATTAAGGTTATGATTGCTATACACATTATTACGCCCCAACGGGGGATGGACATCATGATACAAATACGACTCATCGGTTTATTTTTGATCCTATGTGTATGTACTGCCTGTGGTCAGAGCAACAGTCAGTTAGCAGAATTACCCACGCGGGTGAGCTTGCCGACGTTGACCGAAACCGCCACGCCAACCGTCACCGCCACGCCAACGACCACCAACACACCGACTGCAACCGCCACCGCCAGCAATACCGCGACCGCATCGGCGACCAACACGCCCACGTTGACGTTCACTCCCTCTAACACGGCGACGGCAACAGCAACCGCGACGGCAACCAACACCAGCACAGCAACCCAGACCTTAACTCCTGTGGCGACCAATACGCCTTTGCCACCGACAATTACCTCGTTTACCGCCAGCGCGACATCGGTCACGGCGGGGACGCAAATCACGCTATCATGGCAGACGGATTCGGATACCGCTTTTATCCAGCGTTTGAATAGCCAGAACGCGGTGGTAGAAACGACCTCTGTCGTGCCTACCGGACAAATCCCCATCACCATTCCAAGCGATGCCACGCTGATTTATTATCGGTTGGTCGTCCAACGTGGTGGGCAAGAAGCGGCGCAATCTATCCCCATCAACGTGACAATTCCCTGTTCAATTACGTGGTTCTTTGGTAATCAGTTTGTCACAAATGGCGCGTGTCCGCTAGGCGTAGAAGTCAGCGGAGTCGGATCATACCAGCCCTTCCAGAACGGGTTGATGGTTCTCGTCAACGCCAACGGGCAGAATCGCGTGTATGGCTTGAACCTGTCTAACGGTCAATACGCCGTTTATAACAATTTGTGGGATGGATTTACCACCTATAACTGTCCGTGTGGCGCACCGCCAGCTGGCTTATTCGATGCACAGGGCGTATTCGGTTGGGCATATAACAATACCAACGGCACCATCGGCGCATGGTACGGTCCATCGGGGATTGGTAGAGCGACAGCCGGAATCGACAACGCCCAGACGCATACGCTTCAGTTTGAGCAAAATGGCACGGCGTTCTATTTGCGAATTCCGGGGTATGGCGTGGTGCGGATGTCCGGCGCGCAAACCGGCACGATTGGTACATGGACACGGGTCAACGGGGCGTTTTAACGGCAACAGATCGTATAAATTCGTAGGGGCGATCTGCTAGATCGCCCTTTTTTATCTTCACGCAGACTAAACCGCCTCGCGTTCCATGTCTGCAATCTCTGCCATCGCGGATTCTAAAATCACCGAGCGGAAGGTGATCGAGACTCGGCGCGCACGGGTGATCTTGAAGCCATTGAGCGCGTCGGTTTTGCGGGCAGGGATGCCGTGCTTCCAATCATAACGGGCATCTCCGCTGATAATCAGCAAACTACGGGCGTTTAAATAACGGAAGGTGTGGGCGCTTGAGTGCAGATGGTCGAAGGTCATC
The DNA here is from genome assembly GCA_040219275.1 of Aggregatilineales bacterium. Lineage (GTDB taxonomy): Bacteria > Chloroflexota > Anaerolineae > Aggregatilineales > Phototrophicaceae > JAVJSU01. The sequence continues at coordinate 85,791 of JAVJSU010000062.1, forward strand.
ACACAGCCAGACCCCAAAGTGAGCGAGAGCACCGTATCCTCAAAGCACGGCACACAATCCACATGCGGGCTGATTCCCTGCCCCGGCTGATAATCGTTGATGATGACCTGATCCGGCAATTTGCTGATGAATCCATCGCAGAGCAGGCGTAAACTGAGCGTTTTCGCCCAATCCGGCAACGCGCCGATGTGCATAGACTCGTCGATGCGTCGGGCTTTGTAATCATACCGATAACCGTAATGCTGAACGCGCCGCTTCATATCGGTCATCCATGATTGTGCGTCAATTGTCTCTAATAACCGTTTTTCCTCGTTGCGGGATACATACCCCCCGATTAACCGTAATCCGTTGATCGCCTCACACATAATCTGCTCCGTTGATCTACTACCTTACAATTCCGAACTTACGTTCCAATTATAGCACATAATTAGAACTCATGTTCTATATTTTACATTAGGCTTTGCATAAGGATGAAGCGACTCTATACCGCCTCATCCATTGTTCCTATAGCATTCAGAAAGTTGCCCTAGCCGACCTTAATTGATTGCCGTGAAGGGTGGCAAATCAGTAGGAATGGTTGACGGCGTAGCCCATGCAGGCGTGAGAATGGTAATCAACTGTGAGCCGTCGGGAATGTCATAAGTATAGATGCGCTCGGCTGTGCCACTGCTGTAATCATCCACATGACTGATGGGCGGTTCCGATTGAGTCGGGTCATGCTCCGCCCAGACGATGACGAAACCATCCGGCACAGCAACACCCTGCGTGAACGACGTATAGCGTTCATCCAGCGGGGTCACGGTACCATCACGGCTGACCAGATCAAAGCGTGAGCCGTAGATTTGTTGCTGATTGTTGGGATCGAACGCTTCCAGTAATTGCACCAGAACGTCTTGCCCGTTATTGACGAAGGTTGTGCTGATGATGACAAACTCGGTATTCTGATAAATCGTCCGAACGTCGCCATTAGCATCCGCAACGCGCACGACATTCGCCTGTGGCACGGGTCCGCTTGGCTCTGCGGAGGCGATAGTTTGATCCAGCGTGCTCCACACGGTTTCACCGGTAGGCAGACGGTCATCATTAAAACGCCCGACATAATCCGGCGCAAGCATCACGGAGTCATCCGCAAGTGTCCAGACAAAACCGGGCAAATCGCTGATCCCGCCCATGCCTACCCAGGGATATGCCGCGACGGTCAATTCGTCCGCGCCGAAATCGTCGACATCCGGCATCACGGGGAATTGTTCGTCGAGGTTGAGTTCTGCCACACCGGGACTATTTGAATTCAGGCTATCGACCACATTGCCGGACAGGTCAATCAGGCGCAGTTCCCACGCGGGGATGGTTGAGTCGATATTTTCGTCCCACGGCAAATAATTGACCACACCATACGCCAGCAGAGAGGCATCGGCGTTAAATGCAGACGCTCGACAGCCCTGATTATCGGTGAATTCTTGCTCGTAAACGGTGCTTTCGTTGGCGAGATCGCGCACGACTAGCTTCCAGATTGCCGATTGATCCGCGCCCATCGGCGGACGGTTGGCGCAAAACGCGACCAGCCCACCATCGGGGCTAAAAGTGAATTCATTGGCGAAGGTGTTGGCATCCAATCCGAGGTCAATCGGCGTTCCCGTGCCATCTGCATCGACCTTAATCAAGCGATTGGTACTGCCATCAAACAAAATAACCGACCAGTCCTCAGTTTGTGCGAAAGCGGGCAGACTGCCGACCATCAACAGCATGAGGCTACTTATCATTAGCAACAATTTTCTCATTGACGCATCACTCCTTACTACATTTAACGCGAACAGGTTGGTACATATCACATCTCACAGGATGCGGTACTGGCTTTTTTTGGGGACGTGTCATCGTGTTGTCCGTCCTTATCAGAATAGACACGACTTTTAATAGAAGGGTTCAATTTTGATAAGCTGAAGATGAAAATAAGGGGAGTCTACGATAGGAAATTTGCTGAATATCACCACGCGACGACAGCATAATTTTTGAGCAACACGCCCTGCAAAAATTCAGCGGATGCCACGCCGAGAAAAATGGGATCACATACGCGGGATGCGCCATCTTCATAATCAAGCGGGATAATTTGCTGACGTTCGGCGCGTTCGGCATCATTGTTGATGGGTGCTTGATCGCTTACCCAGCCGGGATCAACGCTCGTCATGTATATGCCGGATTCCGCGTAATAGGGCGCGGCACTATAGGTCAGCATATTGAGCGCGGCTTTCGCCATGTTGGTGTGGATGTGCGTGTGCGTTTTGCCCTGCCCGAAGCGCCCTTCCGCCGCAGACACATTGACGATATAGCGATCCGTGAACGGGCTATTGCTCATCAACACTTTGAGTTGGCTGACGAGCATCTCCGGCGCGATCACGTTCACCAATTGGACTTCCAGCATTTCAGGAATGGAAACTTCATCAAGCGGGAGCGTCCAGCTATTTTTGACTCGATTATCGATCTGCTGACCATCCGCGTCGTATTGGTTTTCAGGGAAGGATTCTGTGTCGTCGTCACCGTCGACTAGCGGAATTTGGGAGAGTTGGGCGGAAAGGGCGCTCACATTTGCGTGAATCACCGGACTCAGTAGCGAACCGCCGTCCGATAATGCGGGTGGATTACCGTCCACCATTTTGATAACGCTTTGCAGAGCTTCGGGCAGGGCTGTACGCTCCTGAGTCTCGAAGTCGATCAGATGCTTGTAATAGGCAGGGGGTCGCCGGACGGTTTGCGCGGCATTGTTGATCAGCATATCCAGATGCGGATACTGCGCTTTTACGTGTGTGATGAAGGCTTGCAGGCTCGGCATATGGCGCAGATCAAGCCCATAAATGTGCAGACGTTCGCCCCAGGTGTCGAAATCGGATTCTGCGGCGAAACGGCGGGCGCTATCATGCGGAAAACGCGAGGTGACGATGACCTGCGCCCCTGCACGCAATAATTTTAGCGCGGTCTGATAGCCAATTTTCACGCGTCCACCCGTAACCAGCGCGATTCGTTCGCTTAAATCAGCCGTTTGCTGGCGCTTACGATAGTTGATGTCACCACAGCGGACACACAGCCGTTCGTAGAAGAAGTGTTCCCGCAAGTACTTTTCCCCGCATTGATAGCACATACGCGGTTTGCGGAGTGGTTCGATTTTGCTCAAGCCGATGTCATAGCCGGTGAGGGGGCGTTGCTCCAACAGCGGATTGCGATAGAGCAAGTCATAGCCCGTCGCATAGACGAAATCGGGGCGAAAATGGATGGGAATAGAATCAAGTTTCTCCATGAGCAAGGTGATGTATTCATCACGTGAGAAGAATATTGGGAGACGATTCTTATCCCCTATATCGGGTATCCATCTTTGTAGGACTTTATCAAATACCCACACAATCACTGGCAACCGATATTTTGGAATTTTGTCATGTCGTTGGCTAACAGGTGGCAATTCGGGGTAGTTGAGTTGTGAGGTTTTCGGGTGGGATTTAAGCGATTTGACTGCTTGTGTCTGGTTGAAAAATATATCCCATTGAAAGGTCGACGGTTGAAAATTCCCGATAACGGGTAACATCAAAACGCTGTCGATGTGAATGTGTTGTTGTGGGGTTGCCCGCTTTTTCTTTTTGGACAGATCGAGAATAGAGGCAAACATAGAGCTATAGGAGTTTTTTCCCTTGACCAAGCGATAAACTGTTCTGGGGACTTCATAGCTATCTGGCAAATACGCCCGCAGTTGATCCCACTTGCCTTCCGACAAGTACTGAACGCCATCGCGCAAATGAACACGGTTATCCGGCTGTAGCAAAATTTTGATAATGCCGTTGAAGTGGCGGGAAATATCGGTCATAAGCGGTCTCGAAATATCGCTAAAAAGGTGGGGATGCCCCGGACTTTAACCGGAGAACTCTATACCTTTGGAGGGCATAGTGCTTTGACGTTAAGCTACATCCCCACGAATAAAGCAGAGATATACAGGACTTGAACCTGTAACTACCACGTCCGTAGCGCGGCGTGCGATCCGTTACACTATATCTCTGCTGAAGACATCCCGGACTTCAACCGGAAATCATCCACTTAGCAGGCGGAGGCTTTGGCGTTAAGCTATATCTCCAATTAAGAGTATAACCAGATTCATTATTCGGTCACAATCCGAAACTAGAGAACACAAAAAGGCTTTTCACGCTTGCACAAGCGATGACTTCGTGGTTAAAGTGGATTATTCTCAAATTTGCGGGTCATCATAGAGTGACCTGAATGGAGATTATGTGCATTATGAAACGCTTAGTATGGTTACTTGGACTTGTTTTTATACTTGCCGCCTGCAACCTTGCCAGCACCGATGACATCACGCCGACGGCACCTCTGCCTACAGAAACGCCCCGTGAGAGCGTTCTGCCAGAAGCAACGCTCAGTGGCGCACAACCCACCTCTATCGCCAGCATCCCGACGCAATCCACAAACGGCTCCTGTCCCACGCCAGCGAATTGGTCGACCTATACCGTTACCGCAGGCGACACGCTCAGTAGCATCGCCCAACGCGCGGGCAGTACGATTGACGAGATCGCACAGGGGAATTGCCTGACGGATGTTAATTTGATCGAAGCGGGGCAAACGCTCAACGTACCGCGTTTGCTGAGTGGCAATATCACCGTGCCGACCAGCGCAGTCGGCAACACACCCAATTGCACATCATTAGCAGGCGTAGCAATCGGCGGTACCAATACGCCCACCGTCGCGCCCGCACAGCCAGTCTCTGATGGATGCTACGGGATTCAAGCCAATACAGCGATTACGGTTAGCTGGCAACCGCCCATCAGTGGTTTGATCGAAGTGACGTTTTATCGCAACAATTCAACCCTGCCCCGCGCAGATGTGATCGGCGTTGACCGTGACCCGTCCGATGGTTTTTCGATTATCTGGAATGCGTTCCCGGAAATGCCGCCCTCGGTGATTTTTGCGCGGGGCAACACCAGCGCACAGGGCAGTGAAATTGAAAGCGGGACGATTGTGATTTTCGTGCAATAAAAATCCGGCGCGGCGCGATCACACGAAAATGATTGCGATTCCCGCCATTGCGACCAGTGTGCCGACCACCGCACGGGAACTGATGCGCTCTTTGAAGATCACATAACCGATAGGGATGAGGAAAATCGGCGTGAGGTTAATCAGAGTGGTGGCGATGCCGACGGGCGCATTCTGGAGCGCGATTAAGACCAGCAACGCACCGACCACCGTTCCCATCACCGCCGCGCCCATCAAATAGCGCAGGGCAACCGGAAAGCGAATCAACGTCGTCAGATTTTCACGCAATTGTCCCTGAAACAATGCCAGCAACCACAGCACAATCGTCGCCGAAGCCAGACGGATCAGCGAGGCGGAAAGCGGATTCAGGCTTAAGGGGATCAGCGCGTGAATGTGGCTAAATGTGGGTGATAACGTCGCCAGATTCGCGGGCAGAGGATCAACAATTGCCGCTAATCCGAGCGTCGAAAACACAAAACTCCCCGCCTGTAAGCTGGCGGCAATCAACGCGAAGATGATCCCTAAGCGGAACTCCTTCGGGTCAATCCCATCACGGATAATGTTGCCTTCCGTCACGACGATGCTGATCCCGACAATCGTCAGGAGGATGCCGACGATGGCGATGGCTTGTAGCGATTGGTCAAGGAAAATCCATGCCAGTACGGCGCTTAAAATCGGATTAACCGCCCCGATCAATAACGCTAGACGCGGACCGATGCGCTTGAAGGCATTCAGCAAACAAATCGAAGCGAGCCAGAAGCCATTCGCGCCGGAAAGACTCAGCCAGACCCATGTGGCTAAGGGGGTGTCATGCGGCAGGAGATAACCGCTCGTCAGCAAATTCAAGATGGCGATACACAGTAAGCCGATGGGTACGCTCCCCTGCATGACCAGCAACGGACCGTAGGTTCTGCCGGAAAGTGAAAACAAAGTAGACGCAAACCCGAATGCGAGTGCGGCTCCGATGGCGGCAAATTCGCCCATAAACTATCCTCAAAAAAACCTTGAGCGATCAAGAATAATCAAACGTCATTATTATCGCACACCGCACCGAATATAAGGGACAGTCCAATGAGTCCATCGCATGGAATTCATCAGCGCGTGAAGCCATTTTCATCTTCGTTGGTGGCGATATAACCCAAATTTATCCCAACTATATCCCAAATGAGTCGGTGCTTCCGGTTGAACTGATCGCATCATCACGGCAACGCGCCCGCCACGCACTCAGGTGCTTTGCAAAGCATCCGTGCACACGTAGAATGAAGGTAATGTGAGCTAGGCGGGGCGCAACGTGTCATGATTACAGGGATTTTTTTGCTCGATTGGGCGCTGATCGCGGTATCGCTGTTCAATGCCATGCTAATGCTGTGGCTCGGCTTGACGGTCATGCTCACCGCGGAACGGCGCACATGGGGCGTGTGGATGGTCGAGGAAGGGTTGTTGCTCGGCGCGTTGTTTTTCGTCGTGCATACCGTCATCCTCGGCTTCGAGCACACCCCTTTCTGGCAAAGCAATGATCTCAATTTCTGGTGGCGGCTGGGCTGGATGCCGGTTATTCTCGCGCCGCTGGCATGGTATGTGGTGATTCTGTGGTACACCGGATTCTTCGATTACCGCAGTTCGCGCTTATTCCGGCGACATCGCTTATGGGTGGCGTTGACGGTCTGCGCGGGGTTGGCGATTCTGTTGCTGGTGGCTTTCTTCAGCCCCATGCCGACCTATACCGAGATGATTAACTTCAATATGAGTGGCGCACGAAGCATCATTGGCATACCGATTTTGTTTCTCATCTACCCGCCGTATGCGCTGGCGTGTATTCTGTTGCCGATTGACGCGCTCATGAATCCCGAACCGGCGCACCGCATGATGGGCGACCTCGCACGGCAACGGTCACGTCCGTGGTTATTGTGGACAACCGCCGTCCTCTTGAGCGTTGTGCTTGCCGTGACTTTTTTTCTGGCGCTGATTTCCTACCGCGCCACGACGGACTTTTACCCCTCACGCACCATTACCCGTTACGGCATCATTCTGCTTTCCGGCTTTGACCTGATTTTGTCGTCGCTGGTCGGGATTGCTGTTGTACTATTGGGTCAGGCGGTGGTGACGTATGAGGTCTTCACCGGCAAAACCCTGCCCCGACGCGGATTTTTACGGCATTGGCGCAACGCGATTATTTTGTCGCTGGCAATGTCGATTTTCGTCGGCTGGTCGCTGGTCTATCAACCGTTGCCGGTTTATAGTCTGCTGATTATGGCGGGAATCACCATCGTCTTTTATGCGCTGTGGAGTTGGCGCTCGTTCGTCCATCGGGATTATTTGATCTCACGCTTGCGTCCTTTTGTGGATAGTCAGGGCGCGACCACGCAGATGATTAACCCCGAAGACGATTCGTATTCCCGCGCAAAATCCTTTTTCGAGAGTGTCTGCCGTGAAGTGATTACCACCCATCAGGCGCATCTGATGCCCGTCGGCGTGCTGTCGCCGTTGGTCGGCAATCCTCTGCGCTATCCTGACAACGACCCCTCACAGCTTATCACGCCGGATTTACCTCTGCATCTGTTCGATCATCATGCAGGCGCGGCGCTTGCGTTGGAGCCAAAAGAGTACGGCGGATTTTTGTGGGCGTTGCCGTTATGGTCGGAGCGGGGATTGATCGGCGTGTTGTTATTGGGTGAAAAGCAAGATCGCGGTTTGTATACGCAGGAGGAAATCGACATTGCCCGCGCAAGTGGAGAGCGCATCGTCGATATGCTGGCGGGGGAGCAGATGACGCGCCGATTGATGCAATTGCAACGCGCCCGCCTGACGGAAACCCGCGTTATGGATCTCCGCACCCGTCGCGCCTTGCATGATGACATTCTGCCGATCATCCACACCTCGATTTTACGCCTGAGCGCCATCGCCCCGCGTGAGAACGATGCGCGGGAGGTCATTCAGGAATTGTCTGATGTGCATCGCGGAATTTCCGAGTTGATCCACACCACGCCGGATATGAGCAAACAAAACGGCACAGCGCGTGATCTGATTGGCGCGCTTAAGTTGATGGTCGAAACAGAATTCGCCGGAGAGTTTACGTCCGTCACATGGCACACAGAAGAGACTACGCCACTCGAACCGCTCGCGCATGAAATTGTCATCGGCGCGGTACGGGAGATTCTGCGAAACGCCACCGTGCACGGACGCGGCGACGAACTCAACACCCCGCTCAATTTGACGATCACGGTGACCAATGGCGAAAAATTGACCCTGCAAATCGAAGATGATGGTGTAGGCTTGCTGGCTGTGGCTTCTACAGAACGCGGTGGTGCGGGAGGTGGCTTGAGCCTGCACAGTACCATGCTGGCAATCGTCGGCGGTCATCTGAGCGTGAACACCGCCGGAGAACGTGGCACACAGGCAATCATCACATTAACATCGCCGACTATCAGCGACCTGAATCCTGCACAGGGACTTACAGCAGATTAACAATGGCATAATTTTGCTTTTCTCCAAAGATGAGCGATTTCTTAACATAAGACGCAGGAAATACCCCCATTTTTCACGAATTTCGCCGGATTATGAAATCTTATTTAAAGTTTTGCCCATTCTTGTGGCATACTTGAGTTTAAATAGCTTATTAGATTCTTAAGCTCTCGTAACATAATTGGCAGTATAAGTGTTATATATAAGTAGATGAACAAAACTTTCGTCGTTATTTGAACTAAAGGGACGGTTGGTAGACAATCATGTTCGAAAATTATTATGTTGGTATGGTCGCAGTCGTTGTCGTTAGCTATTTGCTCGGATCAATCCCGACTGCCTATTTCATTGCAAAGCTCAAAGGTGTGAATATCTTTGAGGTGGGTAGTGGTAACATGGGCGCAACCAATGTGAGCCGTTCTTTAGGGACAGAATGGGGCGTGGCAGTTATGGCGCTGGATATGTTCAAAGGCGTGGTGGCAATTGCCATTTCCCGCCTGCTGATGCCAGAAAGCACCGCCGCCGCGACGACGATTTCCGCAATTTCAACCATCATCGGGCATAACTGGTCATTGTTCGCCTCGGTCTTTACCGGAACCATCAAAGGGGGCAAGGGCGCGTCTACCGCGTTCGGTACTCTGCTGATGATCGCGCCGGTTCAGGTCATCGTGGCGATGGCGGTACTCGGTCTGGTGATCGTCGCCCGCACCCGTTACGTGTCGCTGGGCGTGTTGATCGCCTTTACGTTAGCGATTATCTGGCTGAACATCCTTGTGCTACAGAAGTTTTTAACGGTAGAGGTATTTCACTATTCGATGGTGCTGGGCTTATTGTTGTTGATGCGCTTCCGTGAGAACATTCAACGGTTGCTCACCGGCACAGAACGACGGTTCGGCGACAAAGCCAGCGCATAACCAATCCAAATACATATCCAAAGCGCGAGTGCAATTTAATCACTCGCGCTTTTTGATTCCGTCTATACTTCAATGATGTTCACGTTCGCTTATGGAGTTGTTGATTATGCTCACACACGCCCGCAAATTGCTCACGTTTGATTTCTGGCTGGATGTTCGCGTTATTGGCATTTTGCTGATGCTTCTGGCACTTAGTTCAGCGATGTTTGGTTATGTTCGCGTTCACGGTGATTTCGACCTGTTGACCATCCTCGGTGATTTTTATGCCAACATCAGCGCGGAGTTGGGGAGCATCGCTATCACGGTGTTGATTATCGACACGGTGAACCGGCGCTATGAAGAAAAACAGCGCACGCGTAGCTTACAGGAAGAACTCATCCGGCAGGCAGGGAGTCCGGTTCATGCGACGGCAATTAACGCTATGTCCTCGTTACGAAGACTTGGTTGGTTACATAAAATAAATAAGAAAAGTGTCCTTATCAATGCTGATCTGTCCAACATTGATTTGCATGGTGCAAATCTTAAAGAAGTCGACTTAAGTGGCGTAAACCTGAGCAACAGTAATCTGAGTGAAGCATGTCTTTCTTCCGCAAGGTTGCAAGACGGCAACCTACGTGGCGCACACCTTGCTGGTGCTGATCTAGCTCAATCAAAATTAACCAATACGCAATTTGTGAATGCCAATCTGCAATTCTCACGATTACATGGATCAAGCATAATCGGTACGAATTTTCTCTACGCAAATCTCAAAGGTGCAGACTTGCGCTCTCTTTATATGGACGATGTGAATTTCGAGGGAGCAGACCTTACGGACGCAATTTTCTCCGACGAATTATTCGACGTAAGCACAAATGTGCGCTTACCTGATGGTACTTTGCTGACGGAAGGGCGAGATTTGAAAGAATTCGGCGTAGAAGCACGGCGTATCGTTGGACAGACTAGAGCAGATGATCCAGATGCAGAGACGTTTACCTTCGCCGATGGCACACAACGACGCTGGAAACTTGGCGAGGGCTGGCTGGATGCACCGAATACAAAGCGTGCAAATCTGTCAGGAACATACTTGAGAGATGATTTTACTGAGGTTGATTTTCATAGGGTAAATTTAAGCAATAGCCATATACAGGATGCGAGTTTCCAGCGCGCAAATTTACGGGGTGCAAATTTGAGTGGGACGCATATTGAGCGAGTTACCTTCACGGGAGCGGATTTAACCGATGCCGATCTTACGGGTATGTTTATCATCAAATATATGTACGAAAGAGCGTTTCTTGTGACAAATTACAGCCGCGTTATCTTCGACGAAACAACCATTCTACCGGACGGCACAAACTGGTCACCGGAACGCGACTTGGCTGAGTTTGGGGCTGAGACAAGAACTATCGCAAAATCGGAAAGAGTCGATCCCGTAAATGTTCACACCTTCGAGGATGGGACGCAACGGCGCTGGAAGCTCGGCGAGGGATGGCTAGATTAGGCTTAGCACGCGTATGATGCGAATTATTTGCCCGAACCCATCCCCTAAAACACGCTGAAGGGTGAAGTTAGTCAGCTATTTTGCACTTTTGGGCTTCATGATGAATCAGCCATTTTTTACGATTCAACCCGCCACCGTAGCCCGTCAATTCGCCGTTAGAGCCAATCACCCGATGACAGGGGATCAGGATGGCAAGTTGATTCGCGCCATTCGCACGGGCGACTGCACGCACCGCTGATGGATTGCCAATCGCCCGCGCAATATCGGCATAGGAGCGCGTCTCGCCGCAGGGAATTTGCCGGAGCGCCTCCCACACCTGTTGTTGAAATGGCGTTCCCAGATTGGCGATAGGGACGGTGAAGTCGCTTAACGTTCCCGCAAAATAATCAGCGAGTTCACGTTCGATGTGTTCGATGGGCGGTGTACAACCGGGGATAATCGCCGATTTGGTGCGCTCACGTAATTTTTCAAGCTCGCGCTCTAGCCCGCGCCGATCCACAAATTCCAGCAAATAGAGTACCTCGTCATCAGCAATGGCGACCATCGGACCGAGTTGGGTATCAATCCATGTGGCTTTTAGCAGTTGATTTTTCCCCGCCAATGACGGCGCAGAGCCTGTGATACGGGCGAACGCATCCCTGAAACCACTGCCGGATTCATACCCCGACGCGACCTGTGCATCAATGACGGTTGCGCCTTCGCGGATGTGCTTCATCGCCATGCCGATACGACGGGAGCGGGCATATTCGATGAAGGTCATGCCGAAACGCTTCTTGAATTGTCTGCGGGCGGTGGATGGGTCAATGTAAAGCTGACGCACATCTTCGCTCCGCCATTTCTTTTCCGGCTGAGCTTCGACTGCGTCCACTAATTTCTGCACAATTTCCGGCACATGATTGGGATTTGACAACGGATTACAGCGTTTGCATGGGCGAAATCCGGCAAGCAACGCCTCCTGCGCGGAGTCATAAAAGACGCAATTTTCAAATTTGGGCGTGCGTGCCGGACACCCCGGACGACAAAATACGCCTGTTGTTTTCACACCGGTAAAGAATACGCCGAAGTAGTCTACATTTTTGTCGATAATCGCCTGATAATAGTCTCTGTGGAGGTTGTTTTGCATTACGCATCTCCCGCGCTTTGATGAACTTGACTGGATAGAGTCATCTTAGCACAAATGGGCTGATTGACCGCCGAGTTTCAGGCATTGATGTTTGGTGATTATGGCGGTCTAAACCTATACTTTTAAGCAATGCAGTGAATTCCTACACAAAATCTATACTCTAACTGTAAAATGAGTTTTTACTCACATATGCACCCTAACGTGTACACTGTGCGTATAACGTATCAGGGCAAAATTATTCACGAGGAGCAAGCATGACCGACGTAATCACCGGCGAGATGATCTGGCAAAAATCAGTCCGCGCCAATCCACAAGCGTTTTACGAAGAGATGCGCCAGACCAGCCCCATTTTTAAGGGTATTGGTCCGATGACGGGCAACACATTCTGGTTTTTTACGCACTATGATGATGTGGTCAGTGTGTTAAAAGATCAGCGCTTTGGCAAAGAGTTCCGCAAGCACCTCACACCGGAAGAAGCCGCCGCCTTTGGACCGGAACCCGCGCCGGATGATATGTTCGCGGTGATTAATCGCCATCTGCTGAATGTCGATCCGCCGGATCACACCCGTTTACGCGCCCTCGTGCACAAAGCCTTTACGCCGCGCATGGTGGAAAATCTGCGCCCGCGCATCACCGAAATCGCTGATGATTTGCTGAACGACATGGAAGGCAAAAGTGAGGTTGATCTGCTGGATAGCTTCGCCTTCCCGCTCCCCATCACCGTGATCGCGGAAATGCTCGGCATCGCACCGGAAGATCGCATTAAATTTCGCGAGTGGACGCGGGTGCTCCTGTTTGATCCGGACATGGATAACAACATGGCATCCATCATGGAATTCACCAGCTACATGAACGCCAAAATCGACGAATATCAGCAAACGCCCGCAGATAACATCCTGAGTGCGCTGATTCAAGCGGAAGAAGGGGGCGATTCGCTGGATCGTATGGAATTGTTGAGCATGATCTTCCTGCTCCTCGTCGCGGGACACGAAACAACCGTCAACCTGATCGGCAACGGCACGCTGGCGCTGATGCAACACCGCGATCAGCTGGAAAAATTGCACAACGATCCGGCGCTTATCAAAACGGCGGTGGAAGAATTGCTCCGCTGGAACGGTCCGGTAGAAACGCCAACCACGCGCTGGGCATTTGAAGATGTGGAAATCAGCGGCGTGACCATTCCGAAGGGAGATATGGTGTTGCCGTCTTTGCTCGCGGCGAATCGTGACCCCGCCATGTTCGAGAATCCCAATACGCTGGACATCACGCGTGACCCCAATCGACATATCGCCTTCGGGCATGGTATTCATTATTGCGTCGGTGCGCCGCTCGCACGGCTGGAAGGCACCATCGCCATCAATGCGCTACTGGCACGCTTCCCGAATATCGACCTCGCCGTGCCGGAAGAGTCGCTGGAATGGGCGGAAAATCTGCTTTTGCATGGGATGAGAGCCTTACCCGTGCGTCTATAAGCAAGCAAGTAAAATGCTGAACTGACATTACGCAGAAATTAAACGCCGATGGCATAACCAAATCCATCGGCTAAAACCCGTTGTAACGCAGAGATAAAACGTGTTCATGTCTGTTGGAAGGCTCGCCAACCTTGCGAGGTGTGGCGGCGCAACCTTTTGCGTCACTTGACCCAGTTTTGATCTAAAGTCGGGTATCTACCGTTCGTAGGTTTCATACTCCCACTCGCGTTGAGTGCGTCTACCTGAGTGCTTGAAGCCTGCCGCCACCAGCTTGCCACGCACACCGTTCGCGGTGGCATTCTTAGGACTAATGATGACACGTTGCCTGCTCGTATCATCTGTGAGCATTAGCATCAGTGTCATGATGCGGTCTGTGCCATTTTCTAAGCTGAATTCGCAAGTTGTCCAATCATCATCAATGGATAGCTCATCAAGATCACCTACTTGCAAGGTAGGTTTGCTCTCCAGCGTGGGCTTGGGTTTGCTTCGGGCACTGGTCATCTCTTGCCATGCCATGCCCATTTTACGAGCAAACGGCAAGCTACCACTCGCTCCATAGACCTCCGTTAAGGCATCGTAGGCATCATCATCGCCTTGTTCTACCCACGCATTCGCTAATCCCTCAACCTCAGCTATAGACTTATCGTAGAACTCATTTGATATTTTCTTGGATTTGAGGTATCCAGCGAGGCGAGCTAGCATAATACCGCGCCTTAAGGGTTCCATCTTAAGAATAAGATCAAAAACCGCTTGTAAATTAGGATGATCGCTCGCGAAGGTGCGCAAAAGTGGATTTTGAACTTTGTTCCGATCTAGCACCAACATATGCTGAATGACTTCGTCGTCGTCACCACTACCAACTTGATTAATTAAGTCGGTCACCTCGTCATCCGATAGTTTTAGGTTGTAGGTATGCCCAAGTCGTTGCTCTTGGTCTCTTAATGACACCAATTGTTTCGCCTTCTCTCTTATTTCATGCGGTACCACACCTTCTCTGAACATCTTCAGCTTGGGCAATGTTTCCTCATGGTTCTCATCTTGAACCAAGGTTTCATATAGCTCTCCTAACATTGCTTTAGCTTGTTCACGGTGTTCTGCCGGCATTTCTTCATCAGTCGCAATGGTACTCAATCCATATACTTGCCGACTAACATCCAGATTAGCCATTAGGCTTGAAATGTCGTCGTTATTTTCCATCATTGAAACATCCTAAATATCGTCTTTTTTTATCTTAATATACTATAGTGATTTGGAAATCTCGCACAACTTCTTACTGTTAGAATTGGTCAAAAAGTTGATGGAACGCACCTACACCTAACCGGGTCTCAAGGTCACGGTACAGATTTTTGATAAGATTTATCAAACCGGGAGGAAGGTTGCTTCTGAATTCAATCAAAACATGCCCATCATATTCGATGAGCATTTGCCACAGTGAAGTTATCTAATTCTCAATCCTAACCCACCGACTGACTCACCTTAATTGCTCCGCCGAAAGGGTCGCCAGCTTTAAGCTATAGGACAGCGCATCGGACGCGAACGATCAGAGCGCGACTTCTGTAAATTCCACAAGCGTAATCATGAAATTGCTAAACGTCACCGTGCTATGCCTCAGCACCAAAAACACGTGCGCTCCATAGGAATAAAACAAAATAACGCAAAGCCCCGCAGGTGCAAGGATATGCAATCGAAAGAATATACCGCCGGAAGACTCTTTAGGTTGTAATATCCTTACCTTGGATGTATTGCGGGAGCGTGCCTAAAATTTGTATACTCTGGCGCACCTACCGCCGTTATCCATCTATAGAGACCTACACAGGGCATTCCAATGGCAAAAAGCGTATTCATCAGTTCAACGTCGATGGATTTACAGTTGCATCGTACCGCCGTGCATGACACGATTCTCGCGTTAGAGATGCTCCCGAATGACATGAAATATTTCGGCAGTCGCCCCGGCAACGCGCTGGCAGTCAGTCTGGAACAAGTCCGTAAATCGGATATTTTCATCGGCATTATCGCCAAACGTTATGGCTATATCCCACAGGGCGAGACCAAATCCATCACCGAATTGGAATATGATGAGGCGGTCAAAAAGGGCATTCCCCTGCTGATGTATGTGGTTGATCCTTATTATGAGTGGCCCGAAGAGTATATAGAAGCCGACGAGGATGCACAGGCAAAGTTGCAGGAGTTTCAGGCACGGATTGAGAAAAATCATGTGCGGCGCTTATTCACCACGCCGGAGAGCTTAAGCCAGCATGTCTCGATTGACCTCGCTCGCATCAAGATGGAGCAACAACATACCACGCTGGAAATGGTACGCGTGGAGCAATCCAAAAAGCAACGCCAGACCTTAGCGATTGGCTGTGCGGGAATTATACTGGCGATGTTGTTTCTGATTGGTGCGTTTTTAGTATTCGATGACAATGCGCGGCAGGATTTTATGGCGTTTGCGGGCTTATTGACCGATACGCCCACACCGACAGCGACCTCCACACCTTCGGTCACGCCCACGCCGACGAATACGCCAACCGCAACTGCGACCAACACAGCGACTCCCACACCGACGCGCACATCTACAGCAACCAACACGGCGACGGATACATCTACACCGACTGCGACAATGACCCATTCTGCAACGCCGACAGACACACCAACGGCGACGGATACGCCCACAAACACAGCGACGCATACGCCAACATCAACGCTGACAGATACGCCCACCGCGACGGAGACCAGCACACCAACATCAACGCCAACGGACACAGCCACCGCGACGGCGACCCATACACCGACCTCTACACCGACAGATACACCCACCGCGACGGCTACACTGACTCCGTCGGCGACATTTACCGCGACATCTACGCCGACCATCGTGCCGAGTGCGATTCCGACATGCACGGGTGCGCCGCAATCACGCCTGTTCCCCGGTTCATTGGGCAGAGTCTTGGATGATGACTCGCGGGCGCTCAGGGTGCGGAGCGGTCCCGGCACCTCGTTTGAACTGCTCGACCAAATTCAGGTGGGACAGACCTTCCGCGTGTTGTCGCCGCCGACCTGTGACGGCGAATACGCATGGTTCTGGATCGCTTATGGTGGACGCGGTGCGCTGGATGGCTGGGTCGCTGAGGGGGACTTCGAGAGTTATTTTGTCGAAGTGTTGGATGAGGCATTCATCCCGCCCATCTGCGTGAACAGCCTTGTGGATGAGCGGTTTGACGGCAACTCGCCGTATGTCTGGTTTACAGGCGCGGGGAACGATTCTGAGGTGGACATCAGCAACGGCGCGTATACCGTCCGCATCACCGATTCGCCTTCGAGTGGTAGCACGGCGACTTCGTGGGGCAGTTTGCAACAGCAGGTCTTCGACGATGTGAGCGTAGAAGCGACTATCCGCGCCTCAGATTTTGAAGCGGGCGATGAGACCCGTACAGGCTTGTGGGTGCGTTATCAGGATGAGAGCAACTTCCTCGCATTTATGATCCGTAGTGATGGGCGTTATTTGATCGCCCGCTACAACGGCGACGGCTATGAGAACCTCGCGCGCGGTTGGACGGCAAGCGATACGATCAACACAGAAGACAACGCGGTCAACAATCTGCGCGTGGATAGCTTCGATGATCGCTATGATTTCTACATCAACGGAACCTATGTGGAGAGTGTGGAAGATAGCACATGGGAAAACGGACGCATCGCCTTTATGGGATCAGCACCCGCCGCGCCCGCCGCCTTCTTCATGGATGACATCCTCATCTGTGGGAATTAGGGGGAGGTATGAGTGCCTAGCAATGAGTAAAAACGATGATTCTCCACATTATGATCCCAATAAACTGTGTGGAGAGGGTAAATAGTGGGACGAGATGGCGAAAAGCTCTACGACAGCGATGAGACCTTCGACTTTTTTTACGAAGTTGTGGATCTCATCGAACGCGAAATAAGTTTTCGGTTGGCTCCGGAACGTGTTTTCCACAATACGACGTGGTTGCGAGAAGTAATCAATATCGTAGAAGTGATGTTGCTGTTTGATGTACACAACGTTGGCACTACCGTTTATATGGGACGTTTAGCGCCTTCGATAAAACGCTTGCGCGACACATTTTTTAACGTGTGGGACGGGGATTGGTCTCAAGATGAAGGGGGGGATGCACATGCGCCTTTTCGAGACTACCAATATCGAGTCAAGCATCGGCACGTTATCAGTAGTTGGTTTGATCGTCTGGATGAAATCGCTACCTATTGGTCGGCAGATGACAGCGATGACCTAGCACTCTTTGTTCCAATTGCTGATTTACCCTACTTTCGTTACACCAATCATCTTGGCAAAGAGCGCATTATTGCTGGTGCTATAATGGGCGCGATTCATGGTTTGATGTTAAAAACAATTGTTTTCAATCTATCTGATGAAAATCTCGAGCCTACTATTCGTTTTTGGGAAATTGAGCACGTTTGGGTTGCAGTGGATGTGATCAATACATTGTGTGAAGCCTTTGGGGATGCGCCGAGTATTCGGGAAGAAACGATTGACCGCTGGTTCAACCGGATGAAGTTCAGTTGGATGACATTTTTCTCTCAAGAATCGAGGGTGCTGGATGAAGATAGAGAACTCTACCAGACAGTCGTCGCATTATTTGATCGCCTCAAACGGCTTGCCAAGTCAGATTCGTTCTATTCTATATAACCGCTGTATACCAACCCTCAAGATTTTCATCTGTGGGAATTAGGGCGGTATAAAAATGCCTGACTCTATGTGTGGTCAGGCATTTGAACTTTCGCATATGTATTGCGCTACTCGTCGCTCACGCCGAGGATGACAAGCTCGTTTTCCTGTGCCTGCGCGAGGGCGATCCGTGTGCCATCTGGACTGACCGCCACATCATAGACCTGCACGAACATAGAGTCGCCACTGGTATAGGCAATGTCGTAAGTGAAAATTTCCGTGCCGTCCTCTGCGTTATAGAGGATTAAATTAGCCGCGCCGTCGGAGACAAATAAAATGCCGTTTGCTAATGTCGCGCCAAATCCGTTCACGTCAGGGTAGAAAAAGATTTCCTCACCCGTTTCCACATCCCACGCGCCGACATAAGGGTTATTGCCCAGCCCTGCCGTCGCGTAGACGATACTCCCGTCCTCATTGAGCGCCACGCCACCACCGGGGGAGTCCTCTGGATCAATCGTGAGGATGATTTCGCCGGTTTCTGCGTCAAAAACGTTGATGATATGGTTCGCCGAACTCATATTAAGCCCAACGGTGGCGATACGACTCCCATCGGCGCTGTACGCGAGCTTGACCGCGCCTTCGTCCATGGGTGCGGTGAGGGTCAGATCATCCACGCCTAAGGTGCGCGTTTCAAGATCAAACGGTGCAACAAACAGATTGGCGGTAAATTCTAACAAGATCGCTACTTGATCGCCTGCCGGATTCGGTGCAATGGAAATCGGCGTGAAGTCGAGTATCTGCGTGGCATCTTCTTCTGCCACCAAATCGTGAATCATGAGTCCGCCGGAAGATGCCGCAAACAGCACGTCGCCGCCAGGATGAAAAGCGACATCGTTTACATCACGGTTCAAGCCTTCCAACGTGGCAATTTCCTCACCGGCTTCCAGATCAACCAATTTGACTGTGCCGTTACGTGTTCCAAGCGCAACCAGCGTACCATCCGGGCTGAAGGCAACCGAACGAGTGCCGGGAGTCCCGTCGACAAAACTCAGTGGAATATGCGCGATTTCGGTCAGGTTGGCGACGTTATCCGCCGTGATGACATCTCCTGTGATCTCATCATCCTGTGCACCAACCACGCCCAGACTCATCACCAGCAGAAAGAGTGCAATGATTCGTTTCATGATTCTCCTCATAGCAAAACTTTTGAAGTCGATGCAATGAATTTACCGGATTGCCATATCAAGAACGTATCATAGGCGTTACAGGGGGAAAGATTAGTTGCCGATGCCGCCACCATCGACGGTGAGGGCTTGTCCGGTGATGAAACTGGCAGACTCCGAGCATAGGAAAAGCACAACCTCGGCGACTTCTTCCGGCACTCCGGCGCGATTGAGGAAATTGTTATAGGTTTGGGGCATATCGTCTTCGCTGATATTGGCGGGACAGACCGCATTCACGCGGATATTCGCCGGCGCGAGTTCACGGGCGGCTTGACGGGTCATGCCGAGCACGGCGGATTTGGTGGCGATATATGCCGCGCCACCATCAGCGAGGGTACCGTTTTCTGCGAGGGGCGAGGCGATATTGACGATCACACCGCCACCTTCATCGGTCATCACACGGCTAATGAGTTGTGTACAGAAGAATGTTCCGGTCAGGTTGACATCAATTTGTCGCCGCCAATCCCACTCGTCAATTTTGCCAAAGGGGGTGGGTTTGTAGATGCCAACTGTGTTGATGAAAAAGTGGATGCGTCCGTAGTGGTCGCGGGTTTGTTCGATGAGTGCGGAAGCCTGAAAACGGTTAGCCACATCACCCTGCCATGCAAATGCTTTACCGCCGGACTCGGTAATTTCCTCAGCGACGGTATCGGCACGGTCAGGGTTAATGTCATTGACTGCCACCGATGCCCCGGCGCTTGCAAAGGCGAACGCTACCGCCCGCCCGATGCCTGCTCCTGCGCCGGTCACGATGACCGTTTTATCGGTGAAGTTGACGCTGAAATTGCTCACTGAGCGCGTAACCACTCTTTGAGTTGTTGCTTTGCGCCAAAGTGGAAGGGACCGCTCGTGCCTTGATTGACCATCAACAGACGGTTGGCGTTACGGGCGACATAATACGATGCGCCGTAATCATAGAGGGCTTGATGTGCGGTAACGGCATCTTTGGCGTAGATTTTCCAATCATTCCAATCGGTATCACCCTGAACAACATACAGGCGGGCATTAATGGCGGTCACCATGTCAGGATCAAGCATATTGCCAGCGAGAATCACGGCGAGGGGCGCTTGCACGCGAGCAAACATCCCGAACGCATTGCCGAGTAAGGTTGTACCATCACCCTGCGCGAGGATTATCACACGACTCCCATCAATGCGCGGTTGTTCGAGCGCGGTTTCGTAGGCGAGCACTGCATCCATCGTTGCAGAACCGCGTCCCCCGGCACCACTGCGCCCTGTGCCGCGTTTATCCCATCTAAAAACTGCGAAACCACTATCAAGCGCGGTCTGTGCAAAATGCGTGTAGGTATCACGCGTGTTACAGCCTGCTTGTGGAATCACGAATAATAATGGGAAGCCTGTCGTGAGCGTTTGTGTTGTGGGATAGTCGATCTGACCGGCAAGTCGTACGGTATCCCCTGCGAAGGCGATTTCACGTACACTTTCAGTCCGATGAGTACCCTCCAAAACAACGTAGTTTGATGCCATTTCTTGCACCTCAACTTTGTCTAAATATGGAAAGCACAAACAACCAAATTAAATTTAATTGAAGTATTTAACGCGCAGTTAACAATGAGAAAGCTCTGTTAACTGGATTATGGCACACTCTCCCCTCATTTGAAAGCATAATTTCATAAAAATAACGCGACCTTAAGCCTACTTTCATTTTCTTTACAAATTTCAGTTCATTACAATGCAAATAACGCAAGTAAAGGTTTTCATAGCACCTTAAGGCTGACTTAACGTTGCTACCTCTGTCGAATAGTTGGGATAAAGTTCAGAGAATTCAAACAAAAAGAAAGGTTATTTGTAATATGAAGAAACTATTTGCAGGATTACTGGCATTGATCGAGATTTAATAAACAGCTTAAAAAAGTGGGGACATTGGGCACTTTTCGACCTTCTGCAATCACTTTTCTGCCTATGATTGCGTCATTTAGGAACATTATTGATATTCAGATCATCAAGAAAGCGTCCCAAGCCAATTTTGCGTGTGAGCAGTGCGTATTCAGCAAACAATTTTGCGATAGTTTCAGTCGAAATCATCATTCCTTCCTGCACCCAGCGGTGGGTCAATGAAAACAGCACGCCTGCAATCACATCGTCAATGTAAGACTGAAGCTCCCATTCGGAAACATCTTCGAATTCGTGAATTTGTATGATTGCCCTTCTAATCAATCCTCTCGTAATCGCAGAAACTACCAATTCAAGATTAGAGTCTTTCAACGCCTGGAAAAGTGGCGCAGCCGTCTTCATTGAACGAAAAAGAACGAGTGCCAACTTATGCAAATCGATTGTACCTTGCGAAATCTGAGCATCCAGCTCGGCTTGAGGGGCTACTTTTATCTCTTCATAGAGGCTTATTAGGAGTTGTTCCTTTGACTCAAAATGGGCGTAGAAAGTAGTCCGCGCAACCTCGGCTCGTTTTACAATTTCGCTAACCGTAATCTGATCATATCGTTTTTCAGTTAGCAATGTCTGCAAAGTTACTTGCAATAGGCGCTCTGTACGCCGAACCCGTGGATCTTGATTAGAGTTTCCGTACATTTTTCAAACTTTGTCCTCTAAGTGAACACAACGCAATAATTGTCATTGGTAGGTACCATGAGCTTTCTATATACTACATTTGTAGCTTATCCTACACTGTACATAAAATATATCACAATCTATAGGAGACTCATAATGAGCCGTATTGTCATGCGCCATGATGTCATTATCAATAAGCCTGCTGTCGAGGTCTTTCGTTTTACAAGTGATACCATGAATGATCACCTATGGCGTTCAGAAGTAGCGAAAATGGATGTTAAAGGAGATCTTGCTCTTGGAACTGAGATGACCGAATACGCGACATTTTTCCGTTTCTTTCACACTGAAGCTACAACGACTATCGTTAAACTCGATCCACCAAAACAGATTGTGGTCGAAACAAAGCCAGGGGATGTATGGCTTAAATGTTTACGGGAAGTTGAATCTTTGGGAGAATCTCAGTCCAGATATACCTATGAACTCAGTTTCGATGCTCAATTGCTCAAACAGGTTACACCGATATTACCACCCGCTTTCATGGTCAAACTATTTTATGGGGCAATCATTGATAACAATATGAAAAAAGCACGTCGCGTCATAGAAGCACTGTAAAAGGGAGATGTTTAATTAGATTTACGCTGATTGCTAGTTGTATCTTAAACGCTATTTTTTCAGAAACTCCTGTAAAAAAGACCTTTTTAGCGTCTCAGCGATCAGCCTTTCAGCTAAAAACAGGTCGTAATGTGCTAAATGAATGAAACTGACTAGCTGAATTGCTGACTAGCAATCAAGGGAGATGTTTAATTCACCTGTGTGTTAATTCCGCCTTCAAAACTTGCAGGGACTTAAAGAACGCAAAAAAACGTTTAATTTACACTTGCCCTATACAAAAATCACGCCGGATAGCGCATAATCGGTCTAGCGATAGACATTATTGAGGACGCGCACACCATGAAACACATTCAGAAGCCCCCCGTCGGTGAGTTTGCCAAATATGCCAGCCTGTATGTGGACGCTGTGCCGGATGATGGCATGGTGATGCAACATCTAGCGGACAATATCCATGTGATGCAAGACCTCGTGCGGAGCTTACCGCCGGAAAAACTCACCACGCCCCATGCGGAAGGCGAATGGACGGTGCAGGAAATCCTCGTGCATGTGATGGACACAGAACGGGTCTTCGCCTATCGTGGGTTGCGGATAGCACGCGGAGATACTGTCGAATTGCCCGGTTTTGAGCAGGATGATTATGTGCCGTATTCACGCGCTAATGAACGCACGCTGGATGATATTTTCGCCGAATACGACTCCGTGCGACGGGCGAGCATCACGCTATTTGCGAGCTTCAACGACGACGATTTTCTGCGGGTAGGTCGTGCGAGTGGTAGTCCGTTTAGCGTCCGCGCCGCCGTCTATCAAATCGTCGGGCATGAATTGCATCACATCAACAGCATCAAAGAGAATTATCAATAATCCCATGAACCGATTGTCACGCCTTTCGCCACTCATTCGTTGGATTGCCCTCGCGACGATTCTGGTCGCCATCATCCTCGCCTTCGACCTGACAGAATGGATTCGTGGGGGTATGGCTGGCGCTGGGACTATGATCGCGTGGACGTGGTGCGCGTGTTACCGTTGAGTCTCAGCCTCGTTATCAATAATATGCAATAACTGTGGAATAAGCGGGTGCTTTTCATCGGGCGGGGTTGGGGATACAATGAGGATGAGTTTTTAGTGATTAGTTGTTAGTGATTAAAAGCGTCACGTGAAGGCGATCCGTTCGATCAATTTACCGCGATGAGCTAAAACGCATCGCTAGAATTTCTCTAAAACCCCACTGAAGTGGGCTATTTTCACAAATGTTCGGGAAAAAGAGCCTGCTTCAGCAGGGTTTTACCATCAAATTAGCCAATGGGTTTGAGCCATTGGCGGCACTTTGCAACAGAGCAGTTTTTAGATGTTAGTGATTAAAAACGTCACGCGAAGGCGCAAAGATACGAAGGCACAAAGAAAAAATTCATCTCATTTCTCTGTGCGCCCTGTGTCTCTGTGGTTAAATCTTTTCTATTGTCTAACATCTCTTATCTAATATCTTCCATCCAAAAAATCGAATCTCCAACGGGGCTTATGAGCACTAAACAAAGCGCGACATTTTATATCTTTCATGGCGACGACGGACTGAGCATCACCGAAGCCGTGAAAAAATTACGCACGCAGATGGGCACGGATTCCAACGCGGAGTTGAACATCAGCGAATTTGACGGGACGAGCGCCTCTGTGCCGGAGATCATCAATGCCGTGTCGTCTTACCCGTTTCTGGCGGATAAGCGGATGGCGCTGGTCAAGGGCTTATTGACGCACATCACCCGTAAAGGCGCGGGCGAAACCGGTAAACGCGCCCTGCAACAATTGGCGGAAAGTCTGCCGACCCTACCCGAATACGCACGGCTAATTTTGATCGAACAGCAGAACATCCCCGATAACAACGCCGCCATGAAAGTCGCGTTGAGTGATCCGCATGGCTACGTGAAGAAGTTCACCACACCCAAGGACATCACCCGCTGGATTAAGCAACGGGCGGAAACCGACTATAACGTGCAGATCGACAATCGGGCGGTATCGGCGCTGGCGGCAGTCGTCGGCAATGATATGCGCCTCGCCGATAACGAACTGGTCAAATTGGCGAGTTATGTGGAGCAGGACGTTCCCATCAGCGAAGCGGATGTCGCCACGCTCACGCCCTATGTGCCGGAAGCCAACATCTTCAAAATGGTGGATGCCATCGCCGAGGGACGCGGTCAGTTGGCGTTGGAATTATTGCACCGCCTCTTGAGCGACAAAAATCAGAACCCGTTCAGCATTTTTAGCATGATTACGCGCCAATTCCGCTTGCTTCTGCTGGCAAAGGAGCATCTCATCACCGGTGGCGCACCGGGGAGCATCGCGGGGGCGATTGGCGTGAGTGCCTTCGTCGCACAGAACCTCGCCCGCCAATCCCGCGCATTCGATGTGCCGGAGCTAGAGCGGATTTATCGTGCCTTGCAGGATTATGACTTTCGCATGAAGATCGGCGGAATCAAGCCTGATCTGGCGCTTGATCTGTTCATCGCCAGCGTCACGGGGTAAGGATTCTGGTCTGATTTCAATCGACCTATTCGGCGTAAGTGCTCATCGCGTCAAACAGGCGCGTTTCGACCTTCTTGCGGATGTAATTGATTGCATGGTTGCGACGCTGCATAGATCCAATCCCCATCACAATAACTGCCATGAGCAGAAATACGAGCAGAAATACCGGAGGTGTGTTGAGCGGGAGCGGCATTATTGTCACTGCTAATAGTACAAAACCGACACCAAATAGACTCCCGAAAAGAAAATCTAACTTACGACTAGCAACCGGACATCAAACAGAAGTTCGGTCTGAAGAGAATAGGAATGGGATCATCAAAGACGAATCGTCGTTCTAACCAATCCCAGCCGACGCGAAAAATACTCAAGTCGTGGCGGTCAGTGCGGTCAACCTCGGTG